>NZ_KB849702.1:0-54525 GCF_000368805.1 Acinetobacter johnsonii ANC 3681
TCGAGTAATTTTTACCTTCAATCAATGAAATATTTTCGATCGATCAATCAGTAAAAATCCACACAAGTTGTTCTTCATAATCTCTTAATGATCTTTCTAACACCTCGTCAGTGCTAGAAGCTGGACTCAATATACTTAACAACTCAGCACTTCGTGCTTCGTTCGTTTCCGTCTATCTCGTCGGTATGGGGTGCATTCTAGAGGATTTCTAAAGCTTTGCAAGTGCTTTTAACTGGTTGTTTTATCGGGTGTTGTATTTTTATGCACTAAAAAGGTTCAAAAACACACAACCACACACCTAACCCAATAATTTTAAAGCAGAAATATAGATTTAATATTTCTGCTCTCTTTTTTCATTACTTTTGCACTGCTGCTGCTTTAATATTCACACTGAGAATTTTAACGGGTTGTTTCGGTACATCTTGATGTGGTCCTGCGCGTCCTGTCGGTACTTTAGTAATCTTATCCACCACATCCATACCTTTAGTGACCTGACCAAAAACCGCATAACCTGCGTTATTGGTACTTCTATCTAAAAAGTTATTATCCACCACATTAATAAAGAACTGACTGGTTGCAGAATGCGGTAGGTTGGTTCGTGCCATCGCCAAAGTGCCACGTTTATTCGATAAACCATTGCTTGATTCATTTTGAATGGCTGGTCGGGTTGGCTTTTCTACAAGGTCAGCAGTCACACCCCCTCCTTGCACCATGAAACCCGGAATGACACGATGAAAGATCGTGCCGTTATAAAACTTAGCTTTCGTATAGTCTTCAAAGTTTTTTGCTGAGATGGGTGCTTTATCATTAAACAGTTCAATTTCGATGTTACCCATTGATGTTTTCATTTCAACAATCGTGTTATTTGCCATGACCGCCATACTCATACATGTAGCCGCCACTGCAACTAAACTCTTCTTTAACATTTCGTTACTCACAGCATTCAGATGTTATTAGATTTCGGTATATTAATCGTTCAGTATAAATAAAACACTACTTCTTCTAAGAAAACGAGAATAACGATGAATGAAGCTTTAGCCCTGTCTCAATTGAGTCAATTTCCACCTTGGCATTTACAAGGTGAAGCCTTTATTTTGAATTATTGGATCAGTCCGCAATTTATCCGACAACATAAAGCATTTCGTATCGCTCCTTCCCCGATTGGTCGTGTGGTTCAAGTCATGTTGGTGCGTTATCATCAATCCCCTGTTGGACCTTATGATGAACTGCTTTTACTCGACCACCCTTTACTGAGCAAACGGCGGTTAAGCTCGATTCCTAAAATTTATGTATCTACACAGATTTCAGTTGAACATGGTCAACAACTTTGGGGCATTCCGAAAGAGTTCGCTCAGTTTGACTGGCATACGCAGCACGAAACAACACAATGTCAACTCAGCACTCAAGACCAAACCTTGTGTTTAACACTCACCCAATGTAAAAAAGCAAGTCCGTTTTATATTAATAGTCATCACATTCCACGTTCCATGCTCAAAATACAGCAAGCGTGGCAAGGTCAACGTTATGAGTTTTCTCCACAGTTTCGCGCAAAGCTAATGAAACTGAAAAAATTTGAATGGCAAAACCATACCACCCTCTTTCCAGACTTTAGCCAAGCCAAAGCTCTACAAAGTTTTTATGTCCCGAGCTTTCAGCTCGTTTTTCCAGAAGCCAATATCCGCTCTAAATAAAAAAGGAATGTTCCACGTGAAACATTCTTTTGAAAATTCATGCTTTGTTATTTGGCATTCTTATCCCAAAATTTTCTAAAGTTCTTTGCCATTTCTATGGTGATTTTTTTTGCTCGACGAGAAATGATGGTGAAGTTCACAAACCCATGAGGTTGATCTAGATAATTCTGATAATAAACCTTATTGCCCTGCTGCTTTAATTTAATGGCATAAATTTCACCTTCATCATGCAATAAATCATGACCTGCGGTGATGACAAAAGCGGGTGCGACACTTTTTAATACGCCATAAGTTGGCGAAACAATAGGATCATCCAGAGCTACCTGATGTTGTTCAGCATACAACGATGTCACCCTATCAACATCTTGCCCAGTTAAGGTCAGTCCATCTTTATAAGCAAAGAACGATGGATGGCGACTTTTGAAATCGACTACAGGATAAATTAACAGTTGTGCACTTGGCGCATAAGCTTTTGCAGCAGTTCGCTGCGCCACTACGGCACTGATATTGCCACCTGCACTATCGCCTGCCACCGCAATTCGGTTTTTCAAAATTTTGAACTGACGACGGTTTTGATAGACCCAAGCCAAAGCATCTTCACAAGATTGAATCAAGACATTCGGGCCAACTTCTGGCGCCAAAGGATAATCAATACTGAGCACCTGCACTTTGGCATGGATCGCAAGTAAGCGACAGACTTCATCATGACTGTCGAGACTGCCGACCACAAAGCCGCCGCCATGATAAAACACCAGCATCGGAAGTTTCTTACTCGGTGCAGGATGATAATGCCGCGCAAATACAGTTCCACTTTGTAGAGGTAGACGTAAATCTTCCACTTGTTTTACCGTGCTGGGTTTGGCGGTCAACATTTGAATTTGATGATCAAACAATTTACGCGAACGGTGGTAGTCTTCAAAAATAAAGCCCGATTTTCCTTGCTTATATTGAGCTGCCATTAAGCATTTGATAAAGGGGTCCAGTTGTTCAAACTGGTGAGGATAACCCAGCGCTTTAACCAAGCCTTCTTGTGCTACTGTCGGTAAGCGATCAATTACTCGTGCCGCACTGCCTTGGCCTTGTTCCACCCATTGTTGTAAAGTTTGATTCAACACGCCCATGTCAATAATATCCTTTTATCGTTCTTCATATTCTCTACATGATCAGCACTTACGTGACCATTCTCTTATATAAGTCTTCACATCAAGATACATAGCAATACGCCCTATACGCTAATCTTCTTTTAAGAGCTTGTCATTGACAATTTTTATGCCGATTTAGGAGTGTTTTGCTACTCCGTTTTATGAAGGAGACCTGCCATGACTAAAAAAATAATATTCCTCTCGCTCATCAGCACCTTGTTTGTTGGTTGTGTGGCTTTTCCTGAGGATGGCTACTATGACGGACGCTACGACCACCGCTATGATTATGATGATCGACGCTACGACCAGCATGATCGCTATGAACGTGAACGAGACCGCCAACGTTGGGAATACCAACAACGACAAAACCGCATTGAACGCGAACGTCGCGAAACAGACCGAAACCGCCAAAGACATGCTGAATGGGAACGCCAAAACCGCGAACAAGAACGGCAACGTATTGAAGCTGAGCGCAAACGGATCGCTAATCAACGTCATCAAGACTGGCAACAGAAAAAGCGTGATCAAGAGCGATTAAATCAAGAACGTAAACGTTATGATGCTGAGCGTCAACGTACTGAAGATCGACGCAAACAATCCAATAACGATCGTAAGCAACGTACTGATGATCAACGCCGCGATCAAAACAAAGGTTGGGATAACTCACGTCAAGAACGATAAAATCGTCATCGCACATCAGACTGACGAAATAACACGGCTGAGTAGCCTTAATAATTTACCCTCTAAAAAAAGACCTTCACGGCATCCTGTGAAGGTCTTTAACAAAGCGAGTTTAAGAGAAGTTCTCTTTTAAGCTTTATTGTTGTGTTGTCGCAGGTGTAGATTGGATGGGTTCAATCTGAGCAGCAGGATCCGCTTGAACCTCTACTCCAGCACTTCCCTCAACGGTTGCTGTTGCATCTGGTGCAGTGGTCACTTGAGCGGACTCAGGTGCAGTACTGGTTTCATTTGAGCTACAGCCCACAATCGCAAATGCTGAACCTAAGAGCGCTAGAGACAATAATGCAGTTTTCTTATTTAACATTCTTTCATTTCCTTTTACGTCATACAAAATAGCAAAGCCAAACTTTGCCTTGCCTATCTTTGTCAAATCCGAAAACTTTTACACACGTGCTGAGTTGTAGTTTTTACAGTTTCGAGTACAACTTGTGCAATTTTTTATTAATTGGGCACAAATGCCGCCTTAGCACTACATCTCCACAACAGCTCAAGTTAATGTGCTGATTCTTCATTGTTTCTCTCTTCGGTGAGCAGCATAAATAGGAACTCTATGCTTAGCCCATCAACTCTTCAGCATTGCAGAACTCTTATATGCTGATACACGATTAAATAATGTTATTTTTAAATTTTAAGCAAAAAAAAAGCTTAACCCAAGGCGGATTAAGCTCGAAAAAGCATACAAAAATAAAGAAACCACAGCCTTAAAAATCGAATTTTGAGCGCAAAGCTCGAATCATCCTGACAGCATTATACCTTTGCACTGAATAAAGTACTTTTGGGAGACGTACTATTCAAAAACCTAAATCTCTAAATTAGGAGGGTTTCCCCAAGCTATCCAAATAGGTCGCAGTCACCATACTTTGCTCTCTCCACAAAGTATGATCACCGCTGATAAATTCATTATGTAGACAATCGAAAAATTAGTAAAACAGATAAATTTGATTAAAATAATTCAATGTAACGATTAGACTTTTTCAACATAAAAAAACTCTAGCAGGATTGGAAATGGACCTTCGGACAGAATAAGCGCCAAGAAAGCCTGATTTCAGCAATTTTTTACCAAAAATACATGAATTAATCACTGAAGCCGCTTGAATTTTTGGCTGTTGCCCCGACCTTTTGTAGTAATCCTGAATTCAATAACGCATGGCAGTTCAGATTAACCCAGTTAACACTGATGCCTGAAGGACTGTACATGTTTAAGAACCCATTTAAACGGAGTAAATCAATGGCGACTGAGCACAATCAAGAAGCTCAAGATCTAGGGCAAGAGCAAGCGGATTCACAAACAGCGCAAACTCAAGCTGAAACGGAGCAAGCTGAAGTTTCAGTTGAGGATTTACAAGCTCAAATTACCAATCTTGAAGAAAGCTTAAAACTTGAAAAAGCACGCACTGCAAATGCTGTATACGAAGCACAAAAAAGTGTAGAGCGTATTCAACGTGAATCCGATAAGCATAAAGACACCGTTCTCGAAAAATTCGCAAAAGAGTTACTTGACTCAGTGGATAATTTAGAACGTGCCCTTAGCGCATCGGGTGAAGAAAAAACACCAATGTTTGAAGGTGTGGAACTGACGTTGAAATCGTTACTGACTGCACTGGAAAAATTTGGTGTGGTCGCAGTTGATACAGCAAGTGGTTTCAATGCGGACTTGCATCAAGCAGTCGGGATTGATCCAAATGCAAAAGCCAACGAGATCGGAACGGTATTGCAAAAAGGTTATACCTTAAATGGTCGTTTGCTTCGTCCAGCAATGGTCATGGTTGGCGCATAAGCCCTATAAATTCGAGAGTTTGTAAAATTTTTTCTTGATTATCACTTGAAAAAAATTGAACGGCTCTCATATCGAATAACAAGCAAAAACATTGCAAAAATTTTTGAGGAATCATCCAAATGGCTAAAATCATTGGTATTGACTTAGGTACAACAAACTCTTGCGTCGCTGTACTTGAAGGCGACAAAGTTAAAGTGATCGATAACGCTGAAGGTGCACGTACAACACCATCGATTATTGCGTATAAAGATGGCGAAATCTTGGTGGGTCAGTCTGCAAAACGGCAAGCAGTGACTAACCCTAAAAACACATTATTTGCGATCAAACGTTTGATCGGTCGTAAGTATCAAGACCAAGCGGTTCAAAAGGACATCGGTCTTGTCCCTTACAAAATCATCAAAGCAGACAATGGCGATGCTTGGGTTGATGTAAACGACAAGAAACTTGCACCACAACAAATCTCTGCTGAAATCTTGAAAAAGATGAAGAAAACTGCAGAAGATTACTTAGGTGAAACAGTAACTGAAGCCGTGATTACGGTTCCTGCTTACTTTAACGATGCACAGCGTCAAGCAACTAAAGATGCGGGTAAAATCGCAGGTTTAGAAGTTAAACGTATCATCAACGAACCAACGGCTGCTGCACTTGCGTTCGGTATGGACAAAAAAGAAGGCGACCGTAAAATTGCAGTTTACGACTTAGGTGGTGGTACTTTTGACGTATCTATCATTGAAATCGCAGACCTTGATGGCGACCAACAAATTGAAGTATTGTCGACTAACGGTGATACCTTCCTTGGTGGTGAAGACTTCGATAATGCTTTAATCGAGTTCTTGGTTGAAGAGTTCAAGAAAGAACAAAACTTCAACTTGAAACAAGATCCACTTGCATTACAACGTTTGAAAGAAGCAGCTGAAAAAGCAAAAATTGAGCTTTCTTCATCAAATGCAACTGAAATTAACCTACCGTACATCACGGCGGACGCAACTGGTCCTAAACACTTAGTGATCAACGTAACACGTGCAAAACTTGAAGGTTTAGTGGCTGATTTAGTTGAACGTACAATCGAACCTTGCCGTATTGCACTTAAAGATGCAGGTCTTTCAACGTCTGAGATTTCTGATGTGATCTTGGTGGGTGGTCAGTCTCGTATGCCACTTGTACAACAAAAAGTACAAGAATTCTTCGGTCGTGAACCACGTAAAGACGTGAACCCTGACGAAGCGGTAGCAATGGGTGCTGCAATTCAAGGTGCGGTATTGTCTGGTGACAAAACTGACGTACTTCTTCTTGACGTTACTCCGTTGACACTTGGTATCGAAACCATGGGTGGCGTGTTAACAGCAATTATTGAGAAAAACACCACGATTCCTGCGAAGAAATCTCAAGTGTTCTCAACTGCTGCGGACAACCAACCTGCTGTAGACATTTCTGTGTTCCAAGGTGAACGTAAAATGGCACAGCAAAACAAATTGTTAGGTAACTTCCAATTGGGCGACATTCCACCTGCTCCACGTGGTGTGCCACAAATTGAAGTATCGTTCGACATTAACGCTGACGGTATCTTAAAAGTATCGGCTAAAGATAAGAGCACTGGTAAAGAGCAATCCATCCAGATTAAAGCAAACTCAGGTTTGTCTGATGCTGAAATCGAAGCAATGATCAAAGATGCTGAAGCAAATGCTGAAGAAGACCGTAAGTTCGAAGAACTTGCTAAAGCACGTAACGAAGCGGATGCTTTAGTATCTTCTGCTCAAAAAGCAGTGAAAGATCTAGGCGAGCAAGTAACAAGCGATGAAAAAACTGCTGTTGAAACTGCAGTCGCTGAGCTTGAAACCTCGACCAAAGAAAATGATGTAGAAGACATCAAAGCGAAAACTGAAGCACTTCAAAACATCATCATGCCAATCACACAACGTGCGTATGAAGCTGCGCAAGGTCAAGGCGGTGCTGAAGGTTTCGACCCGAATGCATTCGGCGGTGACGCTGGTCAACAACAGAAAACGGACGATGGCGTTGTAGATGCTGAGTTCACTGAAGTAAAAGATGACAAAAAATAATTTGTCTCTTTAATAAAAAACCGCGCGAAAGCGCGGTTTTTTATTACCTAAATATTGTTGTTTCACATTCCACTTTTACCTTAGGCTGATAAAAAATTTAGATCTTAGCTACCCATGAAAACTTTACAGTTGGGCCTCATCGTCCTCATTACTACCTTCGGTTCTGCATGTACCATAATAAGAAGCCCCTCCATAGAAACAGCTAAAAACCATGAGCAACAAAGTGCGCAGCAGCAGATCCAACAGGCCTTCGATCAACTCCAAACCACGGGGGTGATTGTCATAAAGGATAAGCATGGCTTACACAGCTACGGCAATGACTTGAGCCGTGCTCAGACACCCTATGTACCCGCCTCTACCTTTAAAATGCTGAATGCCTTAATCGGACTAGAACATGGTAAAGCAACCAGCACCGAGGTGTTTAAATGGGATGGTCAAAAGAACAGCTTCCCTGCTTGGGAAAAAGACATGACTTTAGGGCAAGCCATGCAAGCATCTGCCGTTCCTGTTTATCAGGAGCTAGCACGGCGCATTGGCCTAGATCTAATGCAAAAAGAAGTACAGCGCATTGGATATGGCAATCAACAGATTGGCACCGTTGTCGATAATTTTTGGTTAGTCGGTCCACTGCAAATTACGCCTGTTCAAGAAGTCCTTTTTGTAGAGAAGCTGGCCAATACGCAACTCGCTTTTAAGCCAGATGTGCAACATACCGTACAAGACATGCTGCTGATTGAACAAAAACCGAATTATAAACTCTACGCCAAATCTGGTTGGGGCATGGACCTAGAACCGCAAGTGGGCTGGTGGACAGGCTGGGTCGAAACAGCAACAGGTGAAAAAGTGTATTTTGCTTTGAATATGCATATGAAAACAGGAATTTCAGCCAGCGTGCGTGAGCAACTGGTCAAACAAAGTCTGACAGCACTGGGAATAATTTAAGCCCATAGAGAAGACGTATTTTTTATGTTGCAAAGGTATTTTTTACGCTAAAGTAGCTAAAAATAAAGATATATGAATGAAATATGCGTCAAAGTCTCTTGTTTGCTTTGCTGGGCTTTTTAGGTTTGATTCTGTATCAAAATATGCAACAGCCTCAGCTGCGCCTCAATCCCCTGCTGGATCGACTCACCCATCCTTTCGATCAACGTATTCGCTATCGTATTGCGGAAGTCGATCCACGTTTTGCTCTTAGTGAACATGAGTTAAAGCAGATTAGCCAGCAAGCCACGGACATTTGGAAACAGGGTTTGGGCCAAGACTACTTTGTCTATGACCCCAATGCTCGGCTCAGTATTCGACTCATTTATGACCAACGTCAAGATGAGTCGGTACAACGCCGCGATCAACTGTCTAAACTGACACAAAATGAACAAGGACTGAGTCAAAAAAATACTGAACTCAAAGCCATGCAACAAAATCTGACACGTCACTCAGGGGCTTTAGATGTGCAAAAACAGAGTCTACAAGACCTTAGCCAAAACTATAATGCCATGATCCGTCAGTATAACCAGCACGGCGGAGTCCCTGCTTCGCAGCAAGCGGCCGTACAACAGAGTTTGGTGCAGCTGCGTCAACAGCAACACGTTTTAGACCAACAAATTGCCAGCTTTAACCTGCAAGTGAATGCCTACAATCAAAAGGTAGATGAACTGAACCGTTTGGATCAAGGCCATAATCTGGCCATCGACCAGTTCAACCAGCGCTTTCAACCCCGTCTATTTGATAAAGGACTGTTCAATGGGCGTGAAATTCATATTTATGAGTTTGAGTCCAAAGAAGACTTACGTCTGACTTTAGCGCATGAATTTGGCCATGCCCTCGGAATGAAACATCATAATGATCCGAAAGCCCTGATGTACCCAATGCTAGAAGAGCAAAATATGCAGAATTTTCGTTTACAAAGTGCTGATATTGCGTTATTTAATGCCCGTTGAAGTGATGGATTACTAAAAATAATCCCCTAATTTTAATGGGTGTATGAAATACAATCACAGCACATCTTGACTCGGGTTCGTGTTATTGTAAATAATTGAATATCCACTAGAAGCTTTGGAGACGAATGTGAGTTACTACCATATCTTAATCGAAGTAAATGACCACATCAGTACGATTGAAGAAACTCGTGATATCGAAATCTTTGATATTGTTGAGATTCAACCTTATCTCCATTCTATTCTATTGCCCTATTTCAACGAGCAACTGTTAGAACTTGAAGATGAAAATTTAGAGTTTAAGGATGTTTTACATCTGGAAGTGAAACAGACGCTTTTACCGATCAATGATTTGATTGAAGAAGAACAGAAACTGTTACCGAGTGACACCGATGTCACCATTACCGCCTATGAAGTTTTTAATAACCGTGACTTAAGCCAAGATGTCACCACGATTATTTTTGACCTACTCGATGCGATTAAACTCGATTGAAAACGAATGATTGCACATAAAAAAGCCCTCATCATGAGGGCTTTTTTAATCAGATCAGGTTTAGATCGAGAAAGATGAACCACAACCACAGGTCGTTGTTGCATTTGGGTTTTGCACGATGAAACGTGAACCTTCTAAACCTTCAATATAATCCACCACTGAACCGACCAAATATTGATAACTCAATGAGTCAACCAACATTTTCACATCACCATTGATAAATTCTGCGTCGTCTTCATTTTGGTTTTCAGCAAAGTTAAAACCATAAGAAAAACCTGAACAACCACCGCCCGTAACATACACACGAAGCATTAAATCTTGATTCCCTTCACTGTCACGTAATTGACGTACTTTATTTGCGGCATTGTCGCTTAGTTCAAGTGCTTGGGCATTCATCTTAGATTCCTCAGTTCGGTTCAGCTGTCTTTCAAATCAAAAAGACCATATTTCGAGTATAGCATACTCAATATATGGTCCCTATTTGAATATTTAAAGTCAAATCAGACTAATTTTCTCAAGATTGTTTGTAATTTTCATCCTGTAGTCCACATTCAAAGTTTTTCGCCGCTTGCTTACAACGGAATTGCCATAACAGTTTCATCATTCGCTTATCGTAAATACCGCGGTTGGTAAGATCAATTCGTGCTTCCCGCATCATCTTTTGATAACCCGGTTGATCTGCAGCGGGCACCTGCATCCAATATTTTTGCGGAATTTCAGCTTTCATTTTACCCAAAATACCAAATGCACGCGGCAGCTGGCCTTTGACCCATTCCCGTGATTTTTGTCCATAGCCCGCAGGGAATTTATCCGGACGAATGATGATATTGCCTGTGACCTGTAAAATCGGATAATTTACAATCGCCCCTTTCGTCCCCAAGCCTTTATGTAACTCTAAGGGTTTAAAAACCGCAGCAGGCGCACCAATAATATCGACTTGACCGTTATTAAACTTTGCACCAAAGTTCGTGACATCGGCACTCACAGCTTGCGCACCAATTTGTTGAACCATGACTTTTTGCGCTTGGTCATAGTCTAAAACCGCAATTTTCTTGCCTGCGGCTTTCGCTACGGTATTGATGCTACGGTCATTCACCAATAAAAAGGCATCCCCCACAGGAATCACACCTGCCACTTCATACTTGCCATTGACCATATGTTTAGCAAAAGTTGGGCTGGCCAAGCCTTGCATCACTTTAACCGCTAAATTGAGATCGGGAATCGCACCAATTGCGTCGAGTGAGCCTGTAAACGAATTAAATTGACGCCCGCGCATGCCTGTAACACTAATGGCATCGCATTTTCCTGCTTTAAAATCTTCAGCAATCACGGCTTCGTTTTGTCCGACCCGCAGTTCAATATCCGCGCCCCAGTTTTTAGCCGCCAACTGATAATCTTTCATCAGGCTATACACATCACCATTTTTACCGACCAAGTCGAATACACAAACCACTTGTTTGGCCTGTACCATCGCTGTTGCAGAAATGACTAATGTCCCGACACTGAGGCTTTTCATCCACTGTTTCATACATCTTCCTTTAGACTTATTGTTGTTTGTTGTGATGAGCCATTCACTTGTACTCTTTGTTATTTTTAATGCCCCGACTGACACTTCAATTGGTTCAAAACCACTCATTTCTTACGCGCTATACAAATTAGCTGCGTCAAATCCATTTAAATCGGTCGGTTAAAAGCAAAAAAGAAAGCTCAATTTAAACTGAGCTTTCTTTGATTACACTCGGCAAATTACTCACCGCCCAGTGAGCATTCAAAGTTGGCTTTATCCACCGAGCAACGGGCTTTTTTCAAGACCGACATCATTGCTGGATCATAAATACCTCGTTTGGTCATATCCATCCGGCCATCGCGCAGCATTTTTTGATATTTGGTTTTATCTTCTGCACTGAGATTCATTTTGTATTTTGCAGGAATGCCTGCTTCTAAACGACCAATCATCGCGATGCTTTTCGGTAGGTTTTTCACAAACCAATCTCGCGATTTTTGTCCAAAGCCTGCGGGAAATTGATCTGGGCGAATCACAAAGTCAGCTGTCACTTGTAGTACAGGGAAGTTAAACATTGCGCCGTTCGTGCCTAAACCTTTATAAATTTCTAAAGGTTTATAAGCATAAGCCGGTGCCCCGACCATATCAACTTGACCATTATTAAACTTCGCCACAAAGTTAGACACATCGGAAATCACTGCTTGCGCACCGACGCGTTGTACCATGATTTTTTGGGCATCGTCATAGCCCAAGACTGCAAACTTTTTACCTGCCGCTTTTTCAATGGAATTAATACTTTTATCGCGCACAAAAATAAAAGCTGAACCTAAAGGTGCAATCCCTGCCACTTCATATTTTTTCCCCCCAAGATTGCTCACCATTTTGGTCGCATTACGCTGATCCAATGCAAAAGTAATCGCACGTTGTGCAATAGCATTGCTTGGAGCGCCGCCCAATGCATCAATAGAACCGACAAATTTATTGTACTGGCGTGCACGCATAGCGGTCATAAACACGCCATCACACTTACCTGCTTTAAAGTCATTGTCAGCAACGGCTTCATCTTGACGAGGGATCAAATTAATTTCAGCTCCCCAGCTTTTTGCTGCCAAAGCCCATTCTTGCGCCATTTGATACGACTCACCAGATTTGCCAAGCAAGTCAAATACACAGATGTCCACTTTGGCCGCTTGTGCTGTTGACGCCACACCAAAAGCAGAAAAAGCAGCGAGTGCGAGGGTTAATTTTTTCATTCTTGTGTCCTTGTTCGTTTTGTTGTTTGACAGGTGTCCATACACATGCAAAATATTAAGCAAGTTAAAATTAAAAAAATAGAGCATTTACTCAAAAATCACTGTCAATTGGGCAAATTTTTTTCTTTTCTCTCATTTTTATTTTCACAAGATTAGTAAAAGCATTTTAAATTCATCATATTAAAATAAAAAATCTGCATCATCTGTTTTACATGAATGATGCTTAATATTACAAAGAAATACAGATTTTCGCCTTATTCACCGCCCAATGAACATTCAAAATTGGTGCGTTCAACCGTACAGCGGGCTTTTTTCAGCACGCGCATCATGCCTGGGTCATAGATCCCTTGTTTGGTTAAATCAATGCGCCCTTCCCGTAGCAAGCGCTGATATTTTTCTTTGTCTTCTTTGCTGAGCTGCATTTTGATTTTACTGGGAATGGCAGCTTCAAGTCGCTGCACCATAGCAAAGGATTGCGGAATTTTTTGCAAAAACCATTGCCGTGATTGCGCGCCAAATTGAGCAGGAAAACGCTCGGGTCTGACAATTAAATCTGCAGTGACATTAACCACGGGAAAGTTAAGCATAGCCCCTTTAGAGCCTAGACCTTTTTCAATTTCTAAGGGTTTATAGGCATATGCAGGTGCAGCAACTACATCGACTTCGCCTGTATTAAACTTTTTTATAAAGTTGGAAATATCCGACATCACAGGTACAGCGCCCACTCGCTCTACCATCACCCGTTGGGCCCGGTCATAATGCAGGATGGCAAATTTTTTACCTTGTGCTTTTTCGATGGTATTTAGACTTCGGTCTTTTACAAAAATATAGGCTGAACCAATCAAGCCGATACCTGCCACTTCATAGTTTTCACCTTGTAATGTGGTGGTCATACGCTTGGTATTTCTAGGATCCAACACATATTCCACCGCCTTTTGTGCAATTTTATTGCTTGGCACTCCGCCTAAGGCATCAATCGAACCTGCAAACTTGTTATAGGTACGCGCGCGCATTGAGGTCATATACACCGCATCGCATTTATCATTTTGAAAAGCTTTATCGGCTAAGTCTTCGTCCTGAAACGAAATCAACTGTACCTGTGCACCCCATTTTTTACTGACCAAAGCCCATTCTTCTAAGAATTTATAAGATTCCCCTGCTTTACCCAATAGGTCGAAGACACACACCTGCTGCTTCGCCTGCACCATACTTGAGAAGCCGCACAGTGCTAGCGTCGATAAAATAAAAAATCCTTTTCTTTTCATTATTATCCCTTCATATTTTTTGTTTTACTGGGGAAATATATCTGTGTGCTATTCCTCAATATAGGTCAAAAAAGGTCAACTTTTAGCTTTCCGACCAAAGGTCAAATGGTTTCATCCTTCCCTTATAAAGAAACGCTGAGAGATTTCAGTTCAGATAAATTTTGAATGTTTAGTCTTTTGCTGACGCATCCATTAGAATAGGCGCACCTTTTTCTGATATTTGATAGTTCCATGATTCAGCTTGATCAAGTTTCATTGCGCCGTGGTGGACGAGTGTTATTTCAAAAAGCCTCCATGCAAATCCATCCGGGTTGGAAAGTTGGTCTCACCGGTGTCAACGGTGCTGGAAAATCAACCCTGTTTGCTGCGCTTTTAGGCTCGATAGGTCCTGATGATGGCACCCTGAGCCGCCCTGCCGTATGGACAGTGGCACACATGGCACAGGAAGTGAAAGCCTTAGATATGGCTGCAATTGATTTCGTCCTGACCGGTGATGAAGAATATTGGAACATTCAACAACAGCTCAACCATCCTGAACAGTTAACTGACACTGAACTGGCTGATTTACATGGCCGATTCGACGAAATTAACGGTTATTCCGCGCCCGCTAAAGCCGCTCAGCTTATGGCGGGTCTGGGTTTTATGGAACATCAAAACCAACTCTTGGTTTCGAGTTTCTCTGGTGGATGGCGAATGCGTTTAAACTTAGCGCGTACTTTGATGAGCCGTTCGGATCTATTATTACTGGATGAACCGACCAACCACTTAGATCTCGATGCTATTTTATGGTTAGAAGATTGGTTAAATGCCTATACGGGCACCCTGATTTTAATTTCGCATGACCGCGACTTCTTAGATGCCATTACCAACCGTATTTTGCATATCGAAAATCAAGAACTCACCCTCTATAGCGGCAACTATTCCACCTTTGAAACCACTCGTGCAGAACGCTTAGCACAACAACAACAAGCCTATGAAAAGCAGCTCGAAACACGGGCACATATTCAAAAATATATTGACCGTTTTAAAGCCCAAGCCACTAAAGCACGTCAGGCACAAAGCCGAATTAAACAATTGGAACGGATGCAGCTGCTTGCCCCCGCGCATGTCGATACCCCATTTACCTTTAGCTTCCGTGAACCCACCAAAATGAGTTCACCATTGCTGACTTTAGAACAGGCTGATATTGGTTATGGCGACAAACTGATTGCCACCAATATCAACATACAAATCACCCCGACGAGCCGAATTGGCTTATTGGGGATGAATGGTGCAGGTAAATCGACTTTAATCAAATCTTTGGTTGGTGATTTACCTTTATTGGCAGGACAACGCAAAGCCTCAGAACTGCTGAATATTGGCTATTTTGCACAGCATCAAATGGATTCACTGGATGAGTCGGCCAGCCCAATGCTGCAATTGGCAAGGATTGCAGATAAAAAAATCAGTGAAGCGACCTTACGTGCCTTTTTAGGCAGTTTTGGCTTTAGTGGCGAACGGATGGATACCCCTTGCGAGAGCTTCTCAGGTGGTGAACGTGCACGTTTGGCATTGGCTTTAATCGTATGGTTACGTCCCAATGTCTTAATTCTAGATGAACCGACCAACCATTTAGACTTAGATATGCGCCATGCGCTGACCATGGCTTTACAAGACTATGAAGGTGCTGTGGTCTTGGTTTCACACGAACGCCAACTGATTGCCAGCGTGTGTGATGACCTCATTTTAGTCCATGCTGGAAAATCCACCGAATTTGAAGGCGATCTTCACGATTATGCCAACTGGTTACGCCAAGCGCGCCTAGAAATGATTAAACAAGGCGGAATCGTAGCGCCGATCGTGTCTAAAGTCAGTACTCAAAAAACTATGGTTTCAAAGGTTGATAAAGAAGCGCAGCGTAAATTAGCCGCACAACGCCGTGAACAAACGCGCCCGATTCGTAAAAACATCGAAAAATGTGAAAGCCTGCTGGCAAAACACCAGCCACGTTTACTCGACATCGAAAGTTTACTCGGTGATGCTGGCCTATATGACGCTGCACGCAAAGATGAGCTCATGAAACTGATGAATGAGCAAACCGAACTTAAAAACCAAGTCAGTGAAGCAGAAGAACAAATGCTAGAGCTGATGATGGAACTTGAAGAACTCGAAAGCTCATTCGAAAACGAATAATCTTTCCTCATATACCCTGCCCGCTCTGTTTATGCATGGCGGGCATTTTTATGTCTTAACCATTTTGATTGATTTACTTTGCTGCAACACCAATCGATCTCCCAAAACCTGCCTTTTCGGTCTATGCATGTAATTCAATAGGAAATGCACCCAAATAGTCTGAGCATTTTAAGAAATAATAAGTGATTGAAATTAAAATTATTGCTTAATAAATAAAGCGATAAATTGATTGATTTTTATTGTTTAGATATTCTTAAAAAGCAAAAAATAAGATTGTTTAATTTAGCTTAATTAATTGAATATTCAACTATATACAGCCCTATTTCCGTGAATTTCACAACTTAAAGCCAAATATAGCCTTCACAACAGACAGTGAATCTCCATCATGTGCAGACATGCACCTTTCAAGACAACAAGTTTTGAATTTAAAAAGAGGGAATAAATTTAAAAGATCCGATTTAAATTTAAAAATAAGGCATGGTTTTAAATTTAAAGACCGCACTTAAAATAACTGTGGATAAAATTATACGTATTTTAGCAACTGATATAAAGTGCTATTTTTATTTATCCACAGGCTAATGTTGTTTATTTATTCAGTTGTTTTAGGCAAATCCATCCTCTTTTTTGCGCTCTTTTTCCTTAATTTAATACGGCTCTTTGCGCCTTTAAAAAACGTAATTCTTGTATTTTCCATCCCTGATCGAAGACCCATGTTTCTTGGATTTGTTGGCGATTTTCAACCAAACCGATCAAGACCTGACAGCGTGTTTGGTCACGATCAAACTCAAATTCTTCAAATTCGACGTCGGGTTTTTGAGGTTTCCAAACGCCATTTTTCACAGCATGCGCGATCTTTTCATAGCGGGTATAGTTACTCTCTACACGATCAGCTTGTTCATAGACCACCTTAAAATGCTCATCTTCATATTGAGCTAAAACTTCATAATTGCCCGTAAAAAATGCATTCACCCAAATGTCGCGTACTTGTTCTAGTTGATTATCCATCATAATGACCTCACATTTTGCACTGTGCAAAAGACTTA
This sequence comes from Acinetobacter johnsonii ANC 3681, assembly GCF_000368805.1. NCBI lineage: Bacteria > Pseudomonadati > Pseudomonadota > Gammaproteobacteria > Moraxellales > Moraxellaceae > Acinetobacter > Acinetobacter johnsonii. Next base: position 17,076 of record NZ_KB849702.1, read on the forward strand.
ATACTCACATCATGACATCGCTATAAGTCAGTTTAATAACAGTGTACATTGCTTATATTTTATTCAAAAGCATAAAAAATGCTGTAAAAAAAAGCACCCCGCAGGGTGCTTTTATGGCTTATTTTGTAAAGCGCTTAGGCATCAATATCCGCATTCAATGCATTTTCTTCAATGAATGCACGACGTGGTTCCACATCGTCACCCATCAAACAAGAGAACATACGATCGGCTTCAATCGCATCCTGAATGGTAACTTGCAACATGTTGCGGTTTTCAGGATCCATAGTGGTTTCCCAAAGCTGGTCCGCATTCATCTCACCCAAGCCTTTATAGCGCTGAATCATCATGCCACGACGTGAATCAGACAAAATATGCTGCCATACCTGATGGAAGTTAGTGACTGCAATCTTGCGATCACCTTTTTGCAGGTAAGCACCGTCTTCCAACAACGTGAACCAACTCTTTGAGTTCTTCAACAAACGTGCATATTCACCAGAACCCAATAAGCCTGCATCTAATAAATAGCTGTGCGGCAGATTGTGTACATAGATGGTGATACGAGGCAAGTAAGTCTCGATCTTTTGACCATCCGCCAGTTCTTTTTCAAACGTTTCTAAGCTTAACTCAGGACGCAAGCTCGGTTGAATCTCTGCCACAGCACTGCACACTTGTTCAGCCCACTGCTCAACATAAGCTCGGTCATGGTTTTGATCAAGCTTAAAGCCTTCAACCGAAATCAACGCATCTAAGACACTGGCAGGATAACGTACAGTTAAACGCTGTAAGCTCTTCTGAGACGTTTGATAGTCTGCAATCACATTCGCTAAAGCTTCACCACGGATTGCAGGCGCTGCATCGCTGATGTGCAATTCAAGCTCATCAATCGCATTTGAAATTAAATAGGTTTCAAGCGCATCATTATCTTTCAGATACTGCTCTTGCTTGCCTTTTTTCAGCTTATACAGCGGTGGCTGAGCAATATAGATATAACCACGCTCCACCAGTTCAGGCATTTGACGGAAGAAGAAGGTCAACAATAGGGTACGAATGTGCGAACCATCTACGTCAGCATCGGTCATGATGATGATTTTGTGATAACGCAACTTGTCCGGATTGTACTCTTCACGACCAATACCACAACCCAATGCCGTGATTAGCGTGCCGACTTCTTGAGATGAAATCATCTTGTCAAAACGTGCACGTTCCACGTTTAGGATTTTACCTTTCAACGGTAAAATCGCTTGCATCTTACGGTTACGACCTTGTTTAGCTGAACCACCCGCAGAGTCACCCTCGACCAGATACAATTCAGATAATGCTGGATCTTTTTCTTGGCAATCGGCCAACTTACCTGGTAAGCCTGCGATATCTAACGCACTTTTGCGACGCGTCATTTCACGTGCTTTACGTGCCGCATCACGGGCACGAGCCGCATCAATGATTTTTCCTGCAATCGATTTTGCAGCTTGCGGGTTTTCAAGCAAATATTCAGAGAATGATTTATTCATTGCCTGCTCAACCGCAGGTTTCACTTCACTTGAAACCAACTTTTCTTTGGTCTGAGAAGAGAATTTTGGATCAGGCACTTTCACTGAAACAATCGCAGTTAAACCTTCACGTGCATCATCACCAGAAACCGCTACTTTCTCTTTTTTGAGTAAGTTTTCATTTTCCATGTAGCTGTTTAGACCACGCGTTAATGCCGCACGGAAACCCGCTAAATGCGTTCCACCATCTTTTTGTGGGATGTTATTGGTAAAGCAACGTACGTTTTCTTGATAGGTATCATTCCACTGCAACGCCACTTCAACACCAATGCCATTTTCAGCCTGTACGGTGAAATGGAAAATGTCGTTCAGATGGGTTTTGCCTTGGTTAATATATTTCACAAACTCAGACAGACCGCCTTCGTAGTCAAACACATGTTCTGCATGAATACGCTCGTCACGCAAAACAATGCGCACGCCCGCGTTTAAGAACGACAATTCACGTAAACGACGTGCCAAAATATCAACATTGAAAATGGTTTGGCTAAAAGTTTCAGCACTTGGCCAAAAACGGACAGTTGTTCCTGTCGTATCCGTATCCCCCACAACAGTCAGTGGGTAAACTGGATCACCATGTTTATATTCTTGTTGATGAATATGACCTGCACGATGAATCGTCAGTTCCAGCTTACGCGACAAGGCATTTACAACCGATACACCTACACCATGTAGACCACCTGAAACCTTGTAGCTATTGTCATCAAACTTACCACCTGCGTGCAGAATGGTTAAAATCACTTCTGCGGCAGAAACCCCTTCTTCAGGGTGAATATCGGTCGGAATACCGCGCCCATTGTCCGATACACTTACAGATTCATCTTCGTGAATCGTCACCAAAATTTCATCACAGTGACCTGCAAGCGCCTCATCGATCGCATTATCCACCACCTCAAACACCATATGGTGTAAGCCTGAACCATCATCCGTATCACCAATATACATACCCGGACGTTTACGTACTGCGTCCAATCCACGTAATACTTTGATACTAGAGGAATCATAAGCTTTTTCTGTGGTTTGTTCCGTTTGAGAAGCAGCTTGTTGATCTTCTGAACTCATGGTTTCTCCCTAGCGAAAAATAGGTCTATCCCGTGATGGGTAAAATCTAAAATCATTGTGCGACAACTTGAACTTGACCGTTTTCAACACAGAATAATTGATAAGAAATAGATAAATCATGTAAGTGATTTTTGACTGATTCATACTCTAAAGTGGTAATAAAAACTTGACTACCCAGTTGGCTCAATCGCTCAATTAAACGTTGTTGTGCTGTTAAATCTAATTCTGCTGTCAGATCATCTAATAATACCACAGTTTCCTTATTACAAGCATGTAGCATTGCAATCTGTGACAGTTTTAAGGCTATGATTAACTGCTTTTTTTGTCCACGTGACAGTACGACATCGGCATCGCCAAGGCTTGTTTTTAAACGCAAATCTGCCTTGTGTGGACCATACTCGGTATAGCGCCGTTCAAGGTCTTTTTGATGATGACTTTGCAGGTCATTCAGTAACCCTAACTCGGTATGAAAGCCAGGGCTATATTCTAACTGAACCTCGATATCAGGCAGCAAGTGTTTTAAATCTTGCTCAAAAAAGCCCTTCCACTGCTCCATAATGCTGACGCGCTGCGAATGCAGCATTTCCCCATAATCACCAAGCATTTTGTTCCACGGCTCCAAATCTGCCAGACTTAGATTCCGTCGTGTTTTCAGTAAACTATTACGCTGTTTTAATGCCCGTGAATAATATTGCCATGCATGATAAAAATCAGGTTCCACGTGGAACATCAGCCAATCTAATAGTTGCCGTCTAGGCTTGGCACCATGATCAATAATATCGGTACTTTGCGGATCAATCAGTTGCAAAGGAAGGATTTTAGCCAACTGACCTTGAGTGGCAATGTTGTCGCCATTGACCTTGATGAGCTGTTCACCAGACAACAGCTTTTGCATCCCAATTTTTTCAGAACTGGATTGGGCAAAAACAATCGCATCTTGGGTGTCGGTTTGAATGTAGTTTTTCGGAATATGGGTACGAAAGGAACGCCCTGTCGCCAACAGGTGAATGGCTTCTAAAATTGAGGTTTTACCTGAACCATTTTGTCCATAAAAAACATTAAACGGTTGCAATCCATGGAGAGCAACCGTTCTAAGATTTCGAACACGTTCGATGTTTAAACGCGTGATTTGCATGCCTGAACCTAGGGCTTAAACACGCATTGGCATGACCACATAGGTCTGATCTTGGTGGGCTGGATCTTGCACTAGAACCGATTGATTTGCTTCGGTCATCGTCATTGACACATCATCGCCATCCAATGCACCTAAGACTTCCAATATGTATTGGGCATTAAAAGACATTTCCATTGGCGCATTATTATATTGAATTGCCAAATCTTCTACAGCTTCATCTTGCTCTGGGTTATTGGCACGTAGCTGCAAAGTGTCTGCGGCAAAGTTTAAGAACACACCACGTAGTTTTTCATTACTTAAAATCGAAACACGTTGTAAAGATTGCTTAAAAACATCATGTGCAATTAACACATTTTTATCACCCCCACGTGGAATCACACGGCGATAATCAGGGAACTTACCGTCAATCAGTTTCGTGGTGAAACGAACAGTGGTATCCCCTTGTTCTTTGTCACGGCTGGCAATAGAAATTGTCACATTCAATAGTTCACGACCAATCAACAACGCCAATTGTTCATCTTCAATGCTCAATAAACGTTGTAGTTCACCCACTGCTTTACGTGGAACAATCGCTTGAATCAGTTGAGTAGCATTTGAGCTAGCAACAGTTTCACACAGAGCTAAACGGTGGCCATCTGTGGTCACTGCACGCAGTTGATTATTATCAATTTCAAGTAAGGTTCCCGTGAGATAAAAACGTACATCCTGCACCGCCATAGCAAATGCAGTTTTTTCAAATAGACGCTTTAATTCACGCTGTGTCACCGCAACTTGCGTGCCTTGCGTGTTCTCTGTGGTCAATAACGGGTAATCTTCAGCCGGTAAAGTCCCCAACACAAAACGGCTATTACCAGACTTTAAAATACAACGTTGATCTTCAGTAATTTGTAAGTCTATCAGTGCAGCAGTCGGTAAAGATTTGCAAATATCCATCAGCTTACGTGCAGGAACAGTAGTTTCACCCGCTTGTAAACACGCCCCTTCCGCAAGTGTGGTACTTGCAACCAATTCAACTTCTAAGTCTGAACCTGTAATCGTCAACGACGCTTGGCTCACTTGCACTTTAACATTTGAGAGAATATTTAAAGTATGGCGACGTTCAACCGCTCCTACGACATGTGATAGAACATTAAGTAAGCTTTCTTTCGCGATTTTTAAACGCACGATACATTCCTCGAAAAACTGAAGATAAAATAATAAATAAATGTGTTTTTAGCAGTGTACTATGCGGCAGAACATGCCGCATTGCAAGAATAGAATTTGAGCAATTTCGCTTAACTTTGCAGTAAGCGTTGCAAGTTTTTATAGTCCTCATTGAAGATCGGATCTTCATCGCGCAGACTTAAAACTTTTTCACAAGCATGCATGACGGTACTGTGATCACGACCGCCAAAGGCCATACCAATTTCAGGGAAACTGTCGCCGGTTAACTCACGTGCCAAGCCCATTGCCAATTGGCGCGGACGAGCATAAATACGGGTACGTTTAGGCCCAACCAACTCTTTGAGAGGGATTCTAAAGTACTCACTCACCACACGTTGAATATTTTCAGTACTGATGGTTCGTGCTCGAATGGCTAAGACGTCTTTTAAAGACTCACGTACAACATCCAAATCAATGGCTGTGCCCTTAAAGCGTGAAATAGCCACCACTTTATTCAGCGCCCCTTCCAATTCACGTACATTTGCAACCACTTGTTGTGCAATAAATAACGCACAGTTTCGCGGTAATTCCACATCATTGCTTTCTGCTTTTTTCAGCAAAATTTCAATACGGGTTTCAATATCTGGTGGCTCAACCCCAACCGACAAGCCCCAAGAAAACCGTGAAACCAAACGTGGGTCCAATTCTGTTAATTCTTTTGGATAACGATCAGAGGTCAGAATAATTTGCTTAGATTCATCTAAAAGTGCGTTAAAAGTATAGAAAAACTCAACTAAACTTGCCTCTTTACCCGCCAGTAAATGAATATCATCGACCAACAATAAATCTAAAGATCGGCAATTTTTCTTAAATTCTTCCACTTTGCCTTGTTGTAAAGAACTAACGAAGTCTTGAACAAAGCTTTCTGCCGTCATATACATGACACGTGCATTCGGTTTGGCTTGTAACAAGGCATTACCCACCGCTTGCATTAAGTGTGTTTTACCTAAACCAGTGGGGCCATATAAAAATAAGGGATTGTGCTGAGAAGCACCTAACTGGGTTAAAACCTTACGACACGTTTCAGCAGCCATTTGGTTTGAACGACCTTCCACAAAAAGTGAAAAGGAAAATAAAGGATTTAACTGGCGTTTACGGCTGTTTTTAGAATTCCCTTCTTCTTTTTCTTTTTTCGGACGTACAACAGGTGCTGGAGCAGACTCTAAAGCCGCAGTCGTCGTTGCAGGTTGCTCACTCGCAGATAAAATTGCACCCGGGCGTGAATCGACTAAAATTTCAACTTTACGTACACGCCCTTCAGAGAGCTGCTCCACTAAAATTGTAATCAACTCGAGGTGATGTTCTTGAATGTAACGTGTCCAATAGGGATTCGGAGCATAAAGACGTAGTGTGTCATTTAACTCTTCTGCAACTAAAGGGCGTATCCACATTGTAAAGACATTCCCAGAGAGCTCTTGTCGCAAGCGAGTTAAGCAGTCCGTCCAAAGCATGTGAAACCCCTATTCATTCCATCGATAATTAATAAAAACACTATGTACCCACCGAAGCGGGTCGCCATTCTAACCAAGTTATCCACATCTGTCATGGAAAATTCTGCAGATATTGCTCAAAAAGCCTGCTTATGAAAATAAATTTAAATTCAAATACTGGTGTGGATAAGTTTATCCGCAAACTGTGGATAGAATATAGCATAAAGTTATCCACAAACTATTAATTTTATAAAAACAATCTTATCCACACCATATTTTATTGTTTTATAATTAAAAAAGTGTCATTTCCACAGAAAAACACTGCCCTAATAGTAATAAATTTAAATTTATAAATTTGAATTTATTTATAAGGGACCTGTTTTCTGGGGATAACTGAAGATCCAAAATGAATTTAAATTTAAAACCAGGCAGGTGAGTGAATTTAAAAACTTGTGGATAATTATGTGGGTAATCTTGTTGGTAACTTATATCACTTTAATAAACAATAATCTAGGTTGTGTATAAGGAAAAAGTGCAGTTGTTTAAACGTTATCGAGAAAAGAGCAAGCTCAAACTGCTGTTACAAATAAAAAGGCTTAATTTCACAAGAAAATCGGTTTTTCATTGACAGCTCAAGCAATGAACACTAAACTCGCGAACCTTCATTGAATGATCATTTTTGGAGTTTCGATATGAAACGTACATTCCAACCATCTGAATTAAAGCGTAAGCGCGTTCATGGTTTCCGTGCTCGTATGGCTACTAAAGCTGGTCGCCAAGTATTAGCTCGTCGTCGTGCAAAAGGTCGTCACAGCTTAACTGTTTAATCAATAGTTAACGCTTAAGCGATTTTGGGTGTTATGACTACACTTTATGGCTTCAGCACAGAGGTTCGTATTCGCTGTGCTGCCGATTATAAAAGTGTCTTCGATGGTGCGCTTTTTAAAGTGCATCAGCCCCATTTCTTATTTCTAGCAAAACTGACCGAACAACCTCAAAGTCGTTTGGGTATTGTTGTTGCTAAAAAGAAAGTGCGTCGTGCACACGAAAGAAATAGAGTAAAACGTTTGGCTCGCGAAAGTTTTCGCTTGCATCAACAGCAATTAACTTTAGATATTGTGGTTATGCCTAAAATGGGGATAGAAGCAGTGCCAAATGCAGAGTTGCACCAGCAATTACAATTTGCTTGGCAAAAATTACAACGTCTTGCCAAAAAGCATCAAAAAATAGCTCCCTCCCTGCAAAAGTAGAGATGGCCAATGGTCCGGTTACTGCATTGGTTAATTCGATTTTATCAAATTGCGATTAGTCCTTTACTTGGACCGCGTTGTCGTTATATCCCTACATGTTCTCAATATTCATTGGAAGCAGTCCATACACATGGTGCTGTGCGTGGTGTGTGGTTGGCTACTAAACGTATTTGCCGTTGTCATCCTTGGGGTGGATCAGGGTATGACCCTGTTCCAAACAAAAGGATTCGTTTTATCTCTTTTCAGCAAATAGATTCTCAAAAGCATCTGGTTGCTGTACCCTTTCGTGATTGTTTCTTGAACCAAAATCACTCTAACCACTTGGGGTAATCGATATGCAACAATGGGCCAGGTTTGCCATTCTCGGGGCCATGTTTGTTGTCGCTTATTTGCTCATTTTGGCTTGGCAAAAAGATTATGGACATGCTGAGACTCAGCCACAGCCACAACAGGCTGCAGCAGTTTCACATGAAGTATCTGCAGATTTGCCAAATGCTCAAACGGCTTCAGCAGCGTCTGATATGCCACAAGCAAATATCGCGACTCAGCAACCAGCTACAGAAGCAAAAGCATCTGTAAATCAACAGCTTATTTCAGTACAAACTGACCTTTATCATCTTTGGATTAATCCTAAAGGTGGTGATATTGTTCGTATTGAATTGTTAAACCATGACAAGAGCAAAGACAGTAACGAAGCATTTGTCATGCTTGAAAGTGATGCAAAACGTACTTATGTGGCGCAGTCTGGTTTAATTGGTCTTAATGGTCCAGACAGTAACCGTAGCGGTCGTCCAATGTATGAGATTGAAAAATCTGCTTATACATTGAATGATGCCAAAGCGGTTCAAACTGAAGATGGAAAAAGCATCAAAGTGTTAACTGTACCGATGGTACTGAAAACAGCGGATGGTGTGGAAATCATTAAAACCTTTACCTTTAAGCAAGGTGAATATCCTGTTGTTGTGAACCATAAAGTGGTGAACCGCAGTGGTCAAAACTGGCAGGGTCAAATGTTTGGTCAACTCAAACGTGACAACTCTGATGATCCAGGCAAATCGGATCAAGGTATTTTCACGCTGGGCACTTTCTTAGGTGGTGCTTGGGGTTCGCCTGAAGAACATTATAACAAGCTTAAATTTGCTAACTTCAATGAAGAAAAATTGAATGTTGAAGCAAAAGGCGGCTGGGTTGCTATGGTTCAGCACTACTTTGTGAGTGCTTGGATTCCAGGTGACTTAAAATTGACGCAAGCCAATGGTCAACCTTATGTTGCGAAATTAGAGTCGCGTAAGTCAACGGATGATATGAATATCATTGGTTTTACTTCGCCGACGATTACTGTACCTGCTGGTACAGTGGCTGAGATTGACGCGACCTTCTATTCAGGTCCTAAAGTTCAATCTGAGTTAAAAGAGCTTGCAACAGGGTTAAACCAAACTGTTGATTATGGTTGGTTATGGCCAATTGCGAAATTATTGTTCTTGGGTCTTGAGTTCTTCCACGGTTTAGTGGGTAACTGGGGCTGGGCAATTATTTTGTTAACGGTCTTGGTGAAACTGATTCTTTGGCCATTGTCGTCTAAGAGCTATCGCTCAATGGCGAAAATGCGTGTCATTGCACCTGAAATGCAGCGTATGAAAGAAGAGTTCGGTGAAGACCGCATGCGCTTCTCTCAAGAAATGATGGCACTGTATAAACGTGAACAAGTCAATCCGCTTGCTGGTTGTTTGCCATTGTTATTACAAATGCCAATCTTCCTTGCGTTGTACTGGGTGTTGATGGAGTCTGTTGAGCTTCGTCATGCGCCATGGTTACTTTGGATTCAAGATTTGTCAGCGATGGATCCGTGGTTTATTTTACCGCTGTTAATGGGCGCAACGATGTTCATTCAGCAGTCTTTAAATCCACAACCGGCTGATCCAATGCAAGCGAAAGTTTTCAAAATCATGCCGATTGTTTTCACAGTCTTTATGTTGTTCTTCCCTGCGGGTCTCGTGTTGTACTGGATTGTCAACAACAGTATCACGATTATTCAGCAGACCTTAATCAACAAATCTGTTGAAAAAGACCGTTTGAATAAGGAAAGTGCGTCGAGTTAATCGAGGCAACTTTTCGCGAAAAGCTGAATAAATCCGCTTAAGATGGTAATCTTAGGCGGATTTTTCATTGTGTGACTTTTAAGATTTTTTAGGTGAATGTTATGTACAACCGAACCACGATTGCTGCCATTGCAACACCACCTGGGCGTGGTGGTGTGGGGGTCATTCGCCTATCTGGTCCCAAGTCTTATGAGATTGCACAGGCCTTGACCCAAAAAGATTTACCGAAAGCGCGTTTTGCAGGTTTTCGCCAGTTTTATGATGCATCTGGCGAAGTGATGGATGAGGGCTTAGCGATTTGTTTTCCGAACCCGAACTCGTTTACTGGTGAAGATGTGGTTGAGTTGCAAGGTCATGGTGGCCCTGTCATTCAAAATGCTTTACTGGCGCGTTTGTTGGAGCTCGGTGCGATTGCAGCAAAAGCCGGTGAGTTTTCCATGCGTGCTTTTGAAAATGGCAAACTGGATTTGGTACAGGCTGAAGCAATCGCTGACTTGATTGATGCGACGTCTCAAGCCGCTGCACGTTCTGCGGTACGTTCATTACAAGGTGCATTTTCAACTAAAGTAAATAGCGTGTTGGAGCAATTGATTCATCTACGTTTGCATGTGGAAGCTGCGATTGATTTTCCTGAAGAAGAAATTGATTTTCTCGCGGACGGGAAAATTTTAAATCTTTTAGATGGCGTTACGTCTGCTGTGAACCAAGTGCAACAATCGGCTCGTCAAGGACAGTTGCTGCGTGAAGGTTTACAAGTGGTAATTGCAGGAAAACCGAATGCGGGCAAGTCATCACTGCTCAATGCATTAGCGGGCATTGAACGCGCCATTGTGACGGATATTGCAGGTACGACGCGGGATGTCTTACATGAAAAAATTACCCTGAATGGCTTACCCATTACCTTAACCGATACCGCGGGTTTACGTGAAACCGGCGATATTGTAGAAAAAGAAGGGATTCGTCGTGCCATTAAAGAAATTGAGCAAGCTGATCTGTTACTTTTGGTTTATGACTTAAGCCAAGGCGAAGACCCACTCAAATTGGCACAAGAATATTTTGCTGAGCATATTGAACCGAAACGTTTAATGCTGATAGGCAATAAGTGTGATTTGATGGAAACGACATCGCATATCGAAGACTTTAACGGCTTCCGTCATATTATGGTTTCGGCAAAGCAAGAAACTGGCGTTCAATCGCTCATAGAAGCGATTACAGCGCATGCAGGCTTCCAGCCTGAAGAAGATACCTTTATTGCACGTACACGCCATTTAGACGCAATGAAACGCACTCAGCTTTACCTTGCTGAAGCGCGTGAACAATTAGTGGTGTATAACGCAGGTGAGTTGGTCGCAGAGTCGCTACGTTTGGCGCAAAATGCCCTTGGTGAAATTACAGGGGACTTTAGTGCGGATGATTTGCTTGGGAAAATTTTTGGATCGTTCTGTATTGGAAAGTAACACTGCTATTGATAAAAAAGCCCTTTGATCAGGGCTTTTGATCTTTAAGCCAGACGTATACTGCGCTTATGCGCAAACCACAGATAAAAACACAATAAAGCGATGGTAATGCAAAAGCTAATGACTCCGAAACTTAATCCAAAGTGATCTGCTAAATAACCCACAGCTACAATGGGCACAATCGTACCCAAATAACCAATAAAAAGATAAGTTGACATCACTGCAGCACGGTTCTCTAAGGTGGTCATGGCATGAATGAGACCAAAGGAACCAATCAAGGTCAGGCCATGTCCGACACCAACGAGAAAATCACTGATAAAGAAAAATGCACTCAGTTGAAATAGCATACACAGCGCCAAAATGCCTAAGCTTGCAATCAAGGTGATTAAGCCATAGTTAAGGCACTTATAAGCAGGAATACTTCTGGCAAAATACTGCACCACGGCAGAGACAATTAAAATACTGGTAATGGCTGAACCGCTAATGAGGGGGCCGTGCCACGGCAAAATATCCCGCACAAATGATGGGGATAAGGATGCAAATAAGCTAAATGCGGCAAAGGCACTAAATGCGGTAAATCCAACAATGAAAAACAACTGATGATATTGCCCTTCAGGTCGGAGTAGCTTTGGGGCAATACTAAAGGGCTGTGCGGTAAACGTGGGAGATTGAACCCAAAATAAACCAAAGAAACACAGTACAGCGCCGAGAATAACGGGTAGATAAGGACTGACCAACGGATATTCTGAAAATTGAGCTATCAGGCCACCAATCAGCGGGCCTAAGCCAAAGCCTACTGCGGTAATAATCGAACTGAGTTGTGGTGCAATCTGTTGATGGCTTTTGGGCACGGTATACATCAGTCCCAGTAAGGCAGAAGTGGTCATCAAACCAGATGCAATACCAATAATAAAACGCCCCAAAGATAAAATGAGAGCATCAGAAGCATAAGCGGAAATAATCAACCCGATGCTAATAAACACCAACCCTACTTGTAAGGTTCGTAAATAGCCGATGCTATTACTGGTCCGGCCGAGAAACAGTAAAGTAGCGAGACAACCAAACATATAAGCCACAAAAATATAGGTGATCTGACTCGGCACCAGATGCCATAAGGCTTGATACAGCGGGTAAAGTGGACTGGCTAAGGCAGTCCCCATCGTTCCCATCATTAAGGCGAGGCTGACCATACAAAACGGACGCCAAGAAGTGGTTGTTGTCATGCAAATGCCATGCGGCTCTCTCGGTCAAAACAAGAATATTTTGATGCCCAAGAGAAAAAGGATAGAGTGCAACAGTGTATCGGTTTGTGGAAAAAAATGGTCAACTAAAAACTTGAAAAAGAACGCAATAAAACTTAGCCATAGCGTTTCAGCAGTTTTAAGAACTCAGCCAACTCCTCTTCATTGACCTGTTCAGCTTGTGCTAATACATGATGGCGTAAGTGTGCTTCAACCAGTTCATTCATCAGCCCATTGACCGCGCCTTTAATAGCAGCGACTTGTTGTAAAACGTCGATACAACTGGCATCGGGATGTGTGATCGAGAGTTCAACGGCGTTGACCTGTCCTTGTAAGCGTTTCACACGGTTTAAAATTTTTTTATCTTCATGCAAATGACTCAACACATTGCTCCAAAAATAAATATACTAAGGGGGAGTATATTGGTGAAAGATTTTAAATGCAAAATACCCCATCACGTCAGCATACGCATCATTTTGATGAAGGTAATCCACTGGCTCAAAAACGGATATTAATCGCGACCATTTTAACGGCAGTCATGATGTTATTAGAAGTGATTGGTGGATGGATTTTCCAATCAATGGCTTTGCTGGCGGATGGTTGGCATATGAGTTCGCATATGTTGGCACTGGGTTTGGCTTATTTTGCCTATCGTGCTGCACGGCATTATGCCCATGATCATCGTTTTAGTTTCGGCACATGGAAAATTGAAATTCTTGCAGGCTACAGCAGTGCTATTTTACTGATGGTGGTGGCGGGTTTTATGGCTTTTCACTCGATTCAGCGCCTGTTCTCGCCAGTACAAATTCATTATAACGAAGCGATTCCAATTGCGATTTTAGGCTTATTGGTCAACTTAATCTGTGCATGGTTGCTGCATGATGGCGACCATCACCATCACCATCACCATCACGCTCATGATCATGCATTAGAAATACCTACCCATCCTAAACATCATCATGATTTAAATCAGAAAGCTGCATTTATGCATGTAGTAGCGGATGCCGTGACGTCTATTTTTGCCATTATCGCATTGATTCTTGGTAAATATTTGGGCTGGGATTTTCTTGATGCGGCCCTTGGGATCGTGGGGTCAATTCTGGTGGCCAAATGGGCATTGAGCTTAATGCAAGAAACGGGCAAAACCTTGTTAGATGCTGAAATGGACCACCATGTGGTGGATGAAATTCGCGAGGTGGTGGCAGAACTACCGCATACAACCCTGACCGATTTACATGTGTGGAAAGTAGGCAAAGGTAAGTTTTCCTGCATTTTGGCTTTAGAAACGACATCGGACTTAAGTGCGGATCACGTGCGGGCAATGCTCTCGATTCATGAGGAAATTGTTCATATTTCGGTGGAAATTAATAGCACGGCTCTAACTGTTCCACGTGAAACTTTGACCAGTTCATAAGCAAGGCGTGTTGGGTTTAGGTAAAGCCATGGAAAAAATGATTCAATGCTTGAATAATACGCTCTACACTAGCGCCGTGGTTCTCCGATTGAAAGAGCAAAAGTGATGATAAAAAAACTGGGTTTGGCACTACTTACAAGTGCAATTGCAAGCATGAGTATGGCTAGTGTAGAAAGTGTTCAAGCCAACTTAAAAAAGAATTATCCAAATATTAATGTTCAAAATATTCAAAAAACAGAAATGTCGGGCATTTATAGCGGATCTTTAGATGGCGAAATTGTGTATTTAGGTGAAGCGGCTGAGCATGTGATTGCAGGTTCGATGGTACGCTTAATAGATCAGAAAAATTTAAGTGCTGCCTTATATGTGCAACAGAACTCGCTCGATTGGAACAAGTTGCCGCTAAAAGACGCCATTAAAAGCGTTAAAGGTAACGGAAAACGTCAATTGGCGGTTTTTTCAGACCCAAACTGTCCTTACTGTAAGCAGTTAGAGGCTGAACTGAATAAACTAAATGATGTGACCATCTACACATTTATTTATGCTATTAAGGCGCAATCGATTGCACCGTCGAAACAAGTGTTTTGTGAAGCAGACCCTGCCCTCGCATGGAAAAATTTGATTGCGAAAGGGATTCAGCCGACATCGAAAAAACCGTGTGCCAATCCAATTGAGCGCAACATTGAACTTGGTCGTAGTCTAGGTTTACAAGGGACGCCTGTGGTTATTTTCTCAAATGGCTTTAAAGTGAATGGCACTGTGCCTTCAACCACTATTGAAAATATGTGGCGTGAATTGGGCTTATAAGAGTTCAAAGATACAGATAAAAAGCACCTGAAACGGTGCTTTTTTTAATGAATGAGTTTAGGTTTTTTTGGTGACCATGTTGTAGATGAATAAAATAACGATGGCCCCAATAACTGAAGCAATAAAGCCTGCGGCAGAGCCTTCACTATAGAGACCGAGTAAACGACCACCATAAGTGGCTACGAGAGAACCTGCAATCCCCAGTAAAGTGGTGACAATAAATCCTGCTTTGTCATCGCCAGGATGGATAGCACGTGCGATGAGACCTGCAATAAAACCAATCACGATTGCAACGATAAGTGACCACATGAGCCAGCTCCTTTTTTATCATGTCTTTGTTTTTACATCATGTGCAAAAATATCATCAGGCATAATGCGACTGTGCGGTAGAGCGAATCTGCTAAAAACTGTATGTTTTATGTACTTAGCTCACGATAAAAATAAAAAAAGTGGCCTTCGGCCACTCTTTTTTCGATTGATCTTAAAGACCAATTTCACCAATAAATGGCAAATGACGGTACTTTTGGTCATAGTCTAGGCCATAACCCACAATGAATCGATCTTCGACATTAAAGCCCAAAAACTTCACATCAAGTTCAATTTCACGGCGTGAAGGCTTGCTAACTAAGGTGCATAGCTCAATTGAGTTTGGAGAGCGTGTTTCTAATATTTCTAATACTTTGCTCAAGGTGTTGCCTGAGTCGATGATATCTTCAATCACCAAGACATCTTTACCGCGAATTTCGCCGTCTAAATCTTTTAAAATTTTTACATCACGTGAAGATACCGTACCGCCACCGTAGCTCGAAACCGTCATGAAATCGAGTTCATGTGGTTTTGAAATGGTACGACATAAGTCTGCCATGAAAATGACTGAACCACGTAATAAACCAATCAGTACGAGTTCCTTATCACTGTTTGCATAATGCGCATCGATTTGTGCACCAAGCTCTTTTACTTTCGCTTGAATCTCTTCAGTAGAAATCATTACGCTCATTTGAACGGTCATGGGTAGATACCTAAAAATTAAAAAAAATCAAAAATAAAAAAGGCGTTGACCTGCAACACCTCTATATATGCATTAATTTTAATATATCTCTAAACGAGATGCACCCCCTTTTGCCCGCTGAAAATGTAATCATTTCATTGCGGGCAGGATGCAGCTTGGTTTAGAGGCGAAAATCAAAGTTGTTTCAAAACTCGATTAGCTGCTTAAATTTTCGCTATTTGCTGATTGGTCTTGCACATAGGCTTTCTGACCAAAAATATAAGTCGCATGAATATTACGGTCATCACCCATGGTCATCAGGGCAAATAACGCATCTTCAATCCCTTTTGTACGTTGCTGACGTAATGCTTGCAGCGCAGTTGCTTTGAGATCGAGCACCACAAAGTCGGCTTCTTTGCCCAAATTAAAGTTACCGAGTTTATCATCCAAGCTCAGTGCTTTGGCACCGCCAAGCGTAGCGTGGTAGAGCGACTCAAATGCGGACAGTTTATCGCCCTGAAGCTGCTGCACTTTATAGGCTTCATTCAGAGTTTGCAGTTGGTTAAAAGAGGTCCCTGCACCAATGTCTGTACCAAGCCCAACTTTTACCTGCTTTTCCCAAGTCTTGTTCAATGGAAATAAACCGCTGCCTAAAAATAGGTTGGAGGTCGGACAGAAAGCAATGGCCGAGTCAGTCTGATGCATGCAGTCCCACTCCGCATCTTCTAAATGCACGCAGTGGGCAAAGACCGAATGCGAACCGGTTAAGCCAAAGTGATGATAGACATCGAGATAACCTTGCTGCTCAGGGAATAAGTCTTTTACCCAAGCAATTTCATTTTTATTTTCACTTAAATGCGTATGCACATACACATCTGGGTATTCAGCTTTGAGCTGCCCTGCCTTAGCCAATTGCTCTGGTGTTGAGGTTGGGGCAAAACGTGGCGTAATCGCATACAGATTACGGCCCTTGCCATGCCATTTCTCAATCAGTGCTTTAGAGTCTGCATAAGCACTGTCAGGCGTGTCGCACAGACCTTCAGGTGCATGACGGTCCATCATGACTTTACCTGCGATCAGACGCATCTGGTGCTGCCCTGCTGCTTCAAATAAAGCATCGACTGATTCGGTATGCACAGTACAGAAGACTAAGGCTGTGGTGGTGCCATTTTTCAGCAGTTCTTGCACAAAGAATTGGGCAATCTGATCGGCATAAGCTTTATCGGAAAATTGTAATTCAGTTGGGAAGGTATAGGTATTGAGCCATTCGAGTAGCTGTTCACCATAGGCCCCCACCATTTCTGTTTGTGGAAAATGAATGTGGGTGTCGATAAAACCGGGCACAATCAATTGTTCAGGATAGTGCTGAACCTCGACGCCAACAGGAAGGTGCTGTTGTCCCTCCTGCCAAGATCCAAACCATTGGATTTTGCCATTTTGGCTAATCAGTAAACCATCTTCTACGTAACGCACTTGGTCGTGAATTTCACGCGCTTGGGCAACCGTATTCTGAATATCTAGGAAGCGACCGCGAACCGCCGTCGTTGCAACTACAGAAGACATTTTAAACCTGCGTTTTGACTTTTTTTCGATTGATTGTACCGTAAACTGGATTTTTTTCACGGCTATTTACTGAAGTTTTTGTGTGTGTTGTGAACGCAAGATTTTAAATGGAAGACCGGAGTAGTATTTTCTTAAAAATTGAACTGTTTTAAGGCCAAACATGTATCCATGCCATCGATAAGATCATGATTTTTTTATGCAATCCATAAGCACAAGCTTTGAGCTTAAATGATTCAATCTATTCGCAAAATTTTGTTGAGAAAGTCTTTATCTTTAAATGCTGAGTCAGTACAGTGTCGGCATTGATAAAATAAGAGACAATGACCGGCATGTATTTTTGGAATACCAAAGCATTAGCACATGAATTATCTAGCAATACCCTCGATAAAAAGCATTATAAAAATTATTACTTAGTCACCGCCTTATTGGTTTCAGTGGTGTATTACTACGGCATGTATTCACCCTATGGTGATGTCCGTGTGATTGGAGTTGAGGGACTTCTGACTTTATTGATTATGTTTATCGGGATTCAAAGTGCTTATAAAGCCAATGGCGGCGATGAGGGTGAGCATTTCTTAGGTCGAATCACAGCGTTGTCTTTTCCCATTTTGGTACAAACCACTGTAGCTGGTTTTGTATTTGGCGCAGTGTTATTGGGGCTTTATTTTGCTTTTAATCTAGAAGGTACAGCGTTTGATGATTGGTATGAATGGACTATTTCGCTGTTTACCATCTTCCTGCAAATCTTATTTTTTACGCGTTTGGTGTCTTATATGAAGCGGGTTAAAGCGCATACCATTTAAGCTTGAAAAAAATATTGTCTTCGAATGTATGCTTGTCAGTTTTAGATTTGACAAGCATTTTCTTTTTCAATTTAAACTTTATTTGATACACGGAAGCGTCATCCGCAACCTGCGTAGTGTTTGGAATAGATTGTTTTTGCAACACAAATTTTTTAATTATAGAAAGTGAACAGGTTTTGCGGAGGACAAATGCTGTCCTTACGAAGCTTCGCTTCTCATTTGGCGAAACAAAAGAATAATTGAGCTCCCAGTATCGAACTTAAAAAAGATAAGACTCCGCCACAAATAATCTAAAAGTGATGGTGCTCCTACTAAAACGCCTGAACAGACCCGCATTAATCTAATCTTTGGACATCTATTTTAAATATGTGATTTAGAGAGCCACTTTATTCCACAAAATAATGCGCAGCAAAATGTGCATCATTGCCAATCACATCAAACACATCTTCACGCAGTGACATCCCCGCACATTCATCCCCAACCATCCAAAGTCCCAAGGTGGGCAGCATGCCTTCATGCAACGGAGTTTTTACCCAGCGCTGCATGACATAACCATATTTGTCGTAGTCATCGAAGTAAAAACTACCTGAGGCTGCGCCGCAATCGATATTGTTTTGTAAGATATGAATATTTGCGCCTTCGCGCGCTAAGATTGGCTTACGCACCCATTTCCCTGCATAGTGGGCGTGCGCATCATAAGCATGGGTTTCTAACAACAATGGATGATTCGGAAAGCGTTTCCATAGCTCGATCAATAGGGCTTTATTGGAGAGCAGCATTTTCCAACATGGTTCAATCCATTCGGTTTCAGGTTTGAGAAACTGCGCAAAATTTTCTTCCCAAATCCATTCCCACGGATACAGCTTAAATAAATGCTGAATCTCTTGCTGATGCAAATCGACAAAGGCTGTGCCATTCCAACCGATGTTTTCCATCGACAGTTCGCTGACATTTAAGCCTGCCTGAAAAGCGGTATCCATGAGGTATTCTAAATTGCCCCAATCTTCACGCCCTGCTTCTTGACAGGCTGCGAAATGGACACGGCTACGCGCAGGATAGAGCTGTTTCCAGCGCTCAATCAGATTTTCATGAATGCTGTTGAACTGATCACGGTTTGCAATATTTTTGACTTGTTCAATCCAATGCCACTGTGCAACAGAGGCTTCGAGTAAACCCGTTGGCGTATCGGCATTGTATTCCAGCATTTTGATGGCTTGACCATCATAGGCAAAATCGAAACGGCCATACAGCATTGGCGCTTGGTTTTTCCATGAGTGCTCAATCAGAGGAATCGCTGCTGGGGGGAGTTGAAAATATTCGGGATAATGACCGCGTTGAATCATATCCCCTGCCACTTCAAGGCACATCTGGTGTAATTCGTTCGAGGCATCTTCTAGCTGTTCAATTTGCTTGAGACTAAACTCATAAGCCACCCCTTCTGACCAATACATTGAACCATCCCGCGACGGCAAGTTGTAGTAGTCAAAACCAATCTCTTGATGCGCCTGTTGCCAGTTTGCTCGCTTAGGGAGTAGAACTCGTTTCATGTATTAACCTCCGAATGAGCCCCCGCCACGGCCGAAGCCTCCGCGAATGGGTTGGGATTTGGCATGGCTAAAAACGTGAGTCGAGATTCTAGGTGTACCCGTCGAATGACGTCCGCGAGCTTTCAAGACTTGGCCCATGTAACGGACTTTACGGTTGTTCTTATAATATTGTGGGCCTATATAAACCCCAGTAGAGCCACTATAGCTCGATTCACTATTTTCGTTAGCAGGTTCGCACAGTTCAAAATGCCAGTCTTGGTAGCAGTTGTATTGGTTATTGTAAACATCCTGTTGTAGGGTTTTGGAACCGCTACATGCCGTGAGTAAAACTGGCACCACAACAAGAGTTAATTTTTTGGTACGCATGGATGAGCAACCTTCGGGTTCTTTTATTTTTACAGGTAAAACCAAGGGTTTTAAGCCCGCTTATCATAGGGAGCTGTTTGCATAAAGTACAGTACATTTGCACAGGAAATCATAGGATTAAGTCTTGTGCATACTAAAATTTGGTCATAAAAAAAGCCTTCACAGAGGAAGGCTTTTTAAAACATTAGAGGGTGGTTTGATGATGTTTCTTACTGTATCGAATCGACAAGATCGCAGTAATGGTCAGCACCAACACAATAAAGCCCAGTGAAATCCAAATTGGCATATGGAACACATCCAGCATGAGCATCTTAAAGCCGATAAACACCAAGATAATACCTAAACCATACGGGAGATAATGCATCTTGGTTGCTGCACCAGACAACAAGAAAAACATCGCACGTAGACCCAAAATCGCCATTAAGTTTGCAGTCAACACAATAAATGGATCAGAGGTCACCGCGAAAATTGCAGGAATGGAATCCACCGCGAAAATTACATCCGATGCTTCAACTAAAATTAACACCAAGAACAGCGGCGTTGCCCACAACATCCCGTTTTGACGGACAAAGAACTTATTGCCATGCATTTGCGGGGTAATCCGCATATGTTTACGCAACCATTTTAAGATCGCCATATCTTCGATATTGGTTTCTTCTTCGTTTTGCCCTTTGAAGAATTTGAAGCCCGTATACACCAAGAACGCACCGAAGATATACAGAATCCATGAGAACTCTTGCACGAACCACGCACCAATAAAAATAAAGATGGTACGTAGAATAATCGCGCCCAAGACACCGTAAAGCAGTAATTGGCGTTGTAATGCAGGTGGGATGGCAAAAGCAGCAAAGATCATCAGCCAGACAAAGACGTTGTCGACGGCTAAAGATTTTTCAAGTAAATAACCTGCAAAATACTCCATGACCTTGGTATTGGCCACAGTGACACCTGCAGTTTGTTGTAAATACAGCCAGAGACCTGCACCAAAGAGTGATGCGACGGAAACCCACGCAATACTCCATAAAGCGGCTGTTTTGATTTTAACTTCTTGACCTTCTTTTTGTTTAAAGCCTAAAAAGTCGATCAGTAGCATCACGGTAACAATGCCGAAAAAAGCAAGGTATAGCCATAAATTGCCGATAGATTCCATGAAATCCTCCACATCCAGCAATCGGCCACAAAAAAACCTTGACCTGCTGCCAGATGAAATAAAACATCTGTGACAACATGATCAAGGTCTTGCCTACATTTTAGCGTATGTATTTTGTGCGCTAAAATGCTCAGATACCGACTTTTTGCAAAGTGTAATGACGATAATCTGACACGTGAAAGTTATGCATGGCATTGATTTTTCACGTTTGGAGGAGGCTACTCCCCTTGTTCAACATAAATTTGGTTTTGGATTTGATCCAAAAGTGAGCTAAGCATCGCATATTTTTATGGTTTGAGCAAATATTAAAGAAAATTGTAGATGAAATATAAATGAGACAAAATTTTGCTTCAATTTGTGGCAAGCTAAAAAAGCAGCATAATCAGCTAGAGGAATAATAATGAAAATTCAACATCAAGAAACAGGTAGTAAAGGCGAAGTTTTTGTTGAACAAGAAAACGAGCGTGTGGCGGAAATGACCTATAGTTGGGCTGGGGACGATAAATTTATCATTGATCACACTTGGGTCAGTGAGTTGCTCCGTGGGCAACATGTGGGGCGTCAGTTATTGGATATTTTGGTTAACTTTGCCCGTGATAAGGGCGTGAAAATTTTACCCTTGTGCCCTTTTTCCAAATCGGTATTCGACAAAGATCCATCTATTCATGATGTTTTATTCCACTAAGATAGAGAACGATAAATCAATCCATTCAACGAGTGTGCTATGCAATTTCAACATGTAGATCGCGATCAAAAAGGTGAGTTTTTTTTAAATAATGCAGACGGTCAGCGCATTGCTGAAATTAGCTATATTTGGCGGGACGAGACAACCATTGATGCCAACCATACTTGGGTCGATGATTCACTGCGGGGTCAAGGTGTGGCGCGTTTGCTGTTGGATACTCTGGTTGA
Source organism: Acinetobacter johnsonii ANC 3681 (assembly GCF_000368805.1). Classification (NCBI taxonomy): domain Bacteria; kingdom Pseudomonadati; phylum Pseudomonadota; class Gammaproteobacteria; order Moraxellales; family Moraxellaceae; genus Acinetobacter; species Acinetobacter johnsonii. The sequence goes on from NZ_KB849702.1 coordinate 39,047, forward strand.
TTTTTCACGTGAGAAAAACCTGAAAATTATCCCGACCTGTTCTTATGTCGATGTGATGTTTCGCCGTGAGAAAAGTTTTGAGGATGTTGCGGCTTAATTGTTCACAACATTCATCGCAATTCTAAAGGTTAAGCTAAAATGAGATCGATATAGCTGCCATTACAGTTCTATTTTGTGTTTTGCAGCGCTGAATGATGGTGAAATTAAAGTATATGAAGACGCTTTTATCTATTGCCCTATTCTGTTCAGTTGCCCCTTTATTGCATGCTGAAGATTGTGTAAAACTTGAGGAAAAGGCAGAACAAAAAGAAGTCCAGATCATTCCACGTTGGGGCATGAAAGTGATTGCTCCAACCAGAGTGTATTTTCATTCAGCACCGAGCAATGCTTGTAAAATCAGAGATCTGTTTATGATTAAAACTGACCATATCACTGCTTATAGCACCTATGATGATGGCCAAGAACAGTGGGTTTCGATCATGTATTTCAGCAAACGCTTGGGAGACACGGTTCAAGGTTGGTCAAAACTAAAAGACTTTGAATATACGGGTACGATGTCTGGTCTTTAATTGGGTATGCTTGTAAAAAAACCCGCCATATGCGGGTTTTTTCGTCTAAGTGAGAACAAATTATTCTGCGTTCAAGGCGCTAATCAATTTTTGGTGTAAACCACCAAAGCCACCATTGGACATGATCACAACTGCATCGCCCTCGCCTGCTTCACTGACAATGGTATGGATAATGTCATTCAACGTACGTGCAACCACAGCCTTGTTGGGCGCAGCCGCAATGACAGGTTGTAAGTCCCAGTCTAAACCTTCTGGTTGATACCAAATCACTTCATCGGCCAAACGTGCAGAGTGTGCGAGTCCATCTTTATGGCTTCCCATGCGCATGGTATTTGAACGAGGTTCAATAATTGCCCACAACTTACGTTCGCCTAGACGCTTACGTGCACCTTCTAGCGTCGTATCAATTGCGGTTGGGTGATGAGCAAAGTCATCATACACTTCAACGCCACGTACTGTACCTAAAAGCTCCATACGGCGCTTCACGCCGCCAAAGTTAGACAGTGCTTCGCACGCTGTTTCAATGCTTACGCCGACATGTTCAGCCGCAGCGATAGTTGCCAAAGCATTGGCCACGCTGTGCTGCCCTGTCATGTTCCATTGCACGATGCCTTTCACCACGCCGTGTTGGAGTACTTTAAAGTGTGAACCATCAGCACTGAGTTGTTCGGCATACAATTCAGACTTGTCGTGGGCCTCTAAAGAGGTACGCACCACAGGTGTCCAACAGCCCTGCTCTAAAACTTCATCAATATTGGTTTCAGTAATTGGAGCAATGATACAACCCTCACTTGGAATGGTACGAACCAAGTGATGGAATTGTTTTTGAATCGCTGCTAGATCATCAAAAATATCGGCATGGTCAAATTCAAGGTTATTTAAAATGGCTGTTTTTGGGTGGTAATGCACGAACTTCGAACGTTTGTCGAAAAAGGCAGAATCATATTCATCGGCTTCGACACAGAAATATTTACCACCACCTAAACGCGCACTTTCAGAGAAACCTAAAGGTACACCGCCAATCAGGAAACCTGGCTCTAAACCCGCCTGATCCAACACCCAAGCCAACATGGTGGTGGTGGTGGTTTTACCATGGGTTCCTGCTACGCCAAGTACGTGTTTGCCTTGGAGCACATGATCGGCCAAAAATTGTGGGCCTGAAATATACGGCAAGCCTTCATTGAGCATGTATTCAACGGCATCAATCCCGCGTTTCATCGCATTGCCGACGATGACTAAATCAGGATGCGGTTGTAAATGACTGCGGTCATAACCTTGCATTAAGGTAATGCCTGCATTTTCGAGCTGGGTGGACATGGGAGGATAAACGTTTAGATCCGAACCCGTCACTGTATGGCCAAGATCACGTGCTAAAAGCGCTAAAGACCCCATAAAGGTGCCACAAATACCCAAAATATGCAGATGCATTCCGCCTCACTCCACTGCTTTTATAGACACATCACGTATTGTTGGTGCTGTTGTCGTGATTAATTCGATGTGAAAGCAACCATAGCAAGGCGCTTAGCGAAAAGATAGTGATTCTTGTATCTAATCGTTTAATTATTCTGCGGCTTGAACAACGCTTTTATTTTGTAAAAAAGTCGGCTAAAAAGTGCAATATTTGCTGAATTTCCTCGCAAAAAAAGTAGAATAAAATGCTCCTAAATTCGGCGATCTTGCTTCATGTCCCTGCCCTTTATTTTATTGATTATTGCCAACTGTTTTATGACACTTGCATGGTATGGACATTTAAAATTTTTACCGGGTGTGCCGCTTTGGCAAGCCATTTTATTTAGCTGGTTCATCGCTTTGGTGGAATACAGTTTTATGATTCCTGCGACCCGTATGCTGTCACAGCAAGGCTGGTCAATGGGCGAAATGAAAATTACTCAAGAAGTGGTGACGCTCTTGGTTTTTGTACCGTTTATGCTTTTCTTATTTAAACAGCCTTTTAAGCTCGATTATTTGTGGGCCGGACTGTGTTTATTTGGTTGTGTGTATTTTGTTTTTCGCAGCCAATAAATCAAAAAATGAGGCTACAGTCCTCTTTTTATTTAAGTTTTCTGCTAAGAGATAAGAAAACAAGAAAAATCTGCATTTAGTTGCACGGTTAAATTTTGGAGAGCTGAAAAATCAGTCTATAATACGGGGCTCTTATTAAAGCTTGGCGCTAGTCGAGATTTATCTCTCTTAACTATCTCTGGAAACATTGCAATGAATGCGGCCGCTTCACAAGACACTCCTCTCGTTGGAATTATCATGGGTTCTCAATCAGATTGGGCCACTCTCGAACACACTGCCAATATGCTTAAGCAACTTGGTGTCCCATTTGAAGCGGAAGTTGTGTCTGCGCACCGTACGCCAGATCGTCTTTTTGAATATGCAGAGCAAGCACGTGACCGTGGTATTCAAGTGATTATTGCGGGTGCAGGCGGTGCGGCGCATTTACCGGGAATGTGTGCGGCGAAAACTGATTTGCCTGTATTTGGTGTGCCAGTGAAGTCTTCGATTTTAAACGGTGTCGATTCACTGTTATCGATTGTACAAATGCCAGCAGGTATTGCAGTGGGTACCTTAGCGATTGGTCCAGCAGGCGCAACCAATGCCGCGATTATGGCAGCACAAATTTTAGGTCTGACACGTCCTGAAATTGCGAAAAATGTAGCCGATTTCCGTGCTGCACAAACCGACAAAGTCGCAAGCAACAATATTCCAGGCCAAGCTTAATACGGGGCATTCCTCATGAATAAAACCATCGGTATTTTTGGTGGTGGGCAGCTGGGTCGCATGATGGCGCAAGCGGCTTTGCCACTGAATATTCAATGTACGTTCTTTGATGTGAGTACAGACAGCCCTTCAGCGGCTTTAGGAACTGTCATTTCAAGCAAAACTGAAAATGGTTTACAAGACTTTATTGCTAGTGCCGATGTCTTCAGCCTTGAGTTTGAAAATACGCCTTTGTCCGATGTTGATGTTTTGACCAAGCAAAAAGATATGCATCCGCCGCGTCAGGCTTTAGCCATTGCACAGCATCGCTTGTCTGAAAAAGCGTTATTTGATGAGCTTGAGATTCCTGTTGCGCCTTATAAAGCGGTAGATTCTCTAGAAAGTTTAAGCGCTGCAGTTGCTGAGCTGGGTTTACCGATTGTGCTGAAGACAGCCACAGGTGGCTATGATGGCAAAGGTCAGTTTGTATTGCGTTCTGAACAACAAATTGAACAAGCATGGGCTGAATTAGGCCCTGCTGGAAGTTTAATTGCAGAAAGCTTTGTGACCTTCTCGCGTGAAGTTTCGATCATTGCGGTACGTGGTCAAAATGGCGATGTGAAAACCTGGCCATTGGCTGAAAACCATCATCATCATGGTATTTTGTCGCATTCGATTGTCCCTGCACCGAATAGTGCGGACTTACAACCCGTTGCACAAGACTATATCACTCGCCTATTGAATCATTTGAATTATGTTGGCGTGTTGACCTTAGAACTGTTTGTCACAGACAAAGGTTTGTATGCCAATGAAATGGCGCCACGTGTGCATAACTCAGGACACTGGTCGATTGAAGGCGCAGTATGCTCTCAGTTTGAAAACCATATTCGTGCAGTCGCAGGCTTACCCTTGGGTTCAACAGAAGTAGTTCGCCCTACGGTCATGATCAATATTATTGGTCAGTATCCACAGTCTGAACAAGTCTTGGCCTTAGAAGGTGTACATCTACATCTTTATAATAAGGAAGAACGTGAAGGTCGTAAGATTGGTCACCTGACTTTAATGCCGAATGATACCGCTCAACTCACGACGCTATGTCGTCAGTTGGCGAAAATTTTACCGAATCCATTGGCACTGAGCGAAGATATGACCATCTAAAGCTTCAGTTGTTGTTAAAAAAAGCGATCACAAGAGTGGTCGCTTTTTTATTTGGACTCATTCAGGCATGATTGCGCCTCTTTGAAAAAAGTGACCGTTAATCGGATCAAAATTAAAATAAATTGCGTGTTTTTTATCCGTTTAAATAAAATTAGCGCATAGAAAAATAAACTGAAAGCAAAAATAAAGCGAGTTTTGTGTGGAGAAGCACGTTTAAAACAGAGCCCACAATTGAATGTGACACTGATGTTCACCTAAAAAATGCTGAAATAGCAGAGATCTCTATCAACTTGGGTGTGTGGATATCTTTTTAAGTCTATTTTGAATTTAAAAAATAGAAGTAAAATTTTGAATTCAAAAGTGAGTTTTAAATTTAAAATGAATTTAAATGTTTTGATGTTGTTTGAATTTAAATTCAAAACAATAAATTTAAAGTCTGCGAGATGAATTTAAAGTTTTGAATTTAAAAATATTGAGCTTTAGTTGTGATGGTTTATTTTCTTTATATTGTTGATTATTAATGTTAAATAAAACTTGTGGATAAATGAATTTAAAACAAGATGATTGAATTTAAAGTACTTGTTGAGTCAGGGATTGCTTTTGAATTCAAAAGTTGAGATGTGGGTGCTGTGGATAAGTGGTTTTAAATTTAAAAGGTGGTTTTGAATTTAAACCAGAATGAATATTCATTTACGTTTTGATTCAGAAAAGTGAAATCGAAAGTGTTAAGGTAAAAAGCATAATTTAGAGATAAAGAATCATTAGGGATTTTATGCACCGTTTTGCTTTTCTTTTAGGTTCATTTTTTTTAGCGGCGACTCAGGCGAATGCTGAGCTCATTATTAATGGTCAAAAAGTTACAGGCAGTTCAAATGTCGCAACTTCCGATTATAGTCCTCAGAATTCATTTCAAAGCTGTATTGCCAATTTAAAAAGCCAAGCGATGGCGAATGGTGTGTCTGCGTCCACTTATGATCGCTACACGCAAAATTTAGCGCCTGATTATTCTGTGATTGAAAAATTAAATTACCAACCTGAATTTTCCACGCCTATTTGGGATTATTTGTCAGGATTGGTGGATGATGAGCGTGTTGCGGTGGGTCAGCAAAAATTGGCGCAGCATCGGGAAGTGTTAAATCGTGTTGCGGCCGCGTATGGTGTGCCTGCGGAGACTGTGGTTGCCGTGTGGGGTGTTGAAAGTAATTTTGGTGATATTTCAGGTAAATATCCGTTATTACAAGCGCTAGGCACATTGAGTTGTGAGGGGCGTCGCCAAAGCTATTTCCGTGGTGAGTTTTTTGCCGCGATGCGTATTTTACAGCGTGGCGATTTAACTGAGTCGCAACTGAAAGGTTCGTGGGCGGGTGCGTTTGGTCATACCCAGTTTATGCCATCGACGTATGAAGAGCTGGCGGTCGATTTTGATGGTGATGGACGCCGTGATTTGGTGTCGAGTACCACAGATGCTTTGGCATCAACAGCCAATTTCCTCAAAAAACGCGGCTGGCAAACAGGGCAACCTTGGGGATTTGAAGTAAAAAATCCGCAAGCGATCTCTCTGAGTGGCGAAAGTCGTCGTAATAAGAAGTCCTTATCTTACTGGATGCAAAATGGTGTGGTACGCGCAGATGGCTCAGCGTTAATTCAAGGCAATTTATCCTCTAGTTCGCAAGCGGGGCTGATGGCGCCCGCTGGCGAAAATGGTCCACTATTTTTAGTGTTTAAAAACTTTGATGCAATCTATAGTTATAACGCTGCAGAAAGTTATGCATTAGCGATTGCGCATTTGTCAGACCGCTTACAAGGGCAAGGCGGGTTTAGTACAACTTGGCCAACCGATGATGCAGGCACCTCACGTTCTGAACGTCGTGAAATTCAGCAGTTTTTACTGAATCGTGGCTATGATATTGGCGCGGTGGATGGTTTGATTGGTGATAAAACTCGTCAAGCGATTCGTCAGGAGCAAATTCGTTTAGGCTTAAGTCCGACGGGGCGAGCGGGACAGCAAATTTTAAAAGCCTTTCGTCAGGAAAATGCCAAGTTGATGATGCGTTAACATTAACAGCAAAAAAAATCGTTGATATAAATTAAAGAAAAAGCCAGTCGGTTATTCACCTGACTGGCTTTTTTGATTTGCACTGGTTACGACTAAAAGTTCAGAAGCACTGTGATGTTTAAACTGCGGTAATTGTCCCTAGAATACGGTCGCCCTGTGCGCCTGTCACTGTCGGTAAGTTGCCGCTGAGTTGATGGATAAAGCGCATAGCCAACCAAGCAAAGGCGGTCGCTTCTACCCACGTTGGAGCTAAGCCAATCGCGGAGGTGGTTTGTACAGACCAATTGTGTTTACGTAAGCGCCAGCGTAATTGTTCTAAAAGATGCGAGTTATACGCACCACCGCCGCAGACGTAGACTTCACCGGTATCCATATCGGAGCGATAGATGGCTTTTTTAATGGCGCGTGTGGTGAGCTTCATTAAGGTGGCTTGAACATTTTCAGGACTGTCTTCAAGCTCGTCATATTCAAGGTCATTGCGCCAGTCGGCAATTTGTTCATCTAACCATTCGAGGTTGAAGTCTTCACGACCAGTACTTTTCGGTGGTTCTTTGGAAAAATACTCATGTGCTTGGAGCCGATCGAGCAGGCTGCGAATCGGATGGCCGTAAGCTGCCCAATTGCCATTTTCATCATAGGGCTGTCCAGTAAAGCGTTCACACCAAGCATCCATTAAAATGTTGGCTGGGCCTGTATCAAAACCGTAGACCTGATCAGGTTGGCCTGCGGGCAACATGCTGACATTGGCGATGCCACCTAGGTTTAAGATGACGCGATGAATGCTTTCATGTTGGAACATATCTTGGTGAAACGCAGGAACCAGCGGGGCACCTTGTCCACCTGCGGCCATATCACGACGTCGAAAATCTGAAATCACAGGAATTTGGGTGATTTCAGTGATGATGTTTGGGTCACCAATTTGCAGGGTAAAGCCATGCTCTGGGCGGTGGCGAATAGTTTGTCCATGTGAGCCAATCGCTTTGATTTGACTACGATCTAAATGACTTTGTTCAATCAGCTGATTGATGCCTTCGCCAATCATCTTTGCTAAAGCCACATCTGCCTTGCCCATACGGTCGATTTCGTTGTCACCGGGCAAAGTGAGTGCCATCAGTTCATCGCGTAAATCTGGGTCGAAAGAAAGAGTGAGGGTGGCGTGAAGCTGCAATGGATCAAAAGAAGCAGCAACAATATCAACACCATCCATGCTGGTGCCGGTCATTACCCCAATATAGATCGCTGTCATGATTATTCTAAAGCCTGCAATGTGCTGAAAAAGTGTTAGTATATCGCACAAATTGAATAACTGATGTGTTTGGGTTTTGTGATGTCAAATTTCCTGCCGGCTGAAGAACAACTTGCTCTCATTCAACGAGGCACGCATGAAATTATTTCTGAAGAAGATCTTCTGAAGAAATTAAAAGAAAATCGTCCTTTAAAAATTAAAGCGGGCTTTGACCCGACTGCGCCTGACTTGCACTTGGGGCATACGGTTTTAATTAATAAACTGAAAACTTTCCAAGACTTGGGTCATGACGTGACCTTCTTGATTGGGGACTATACCGCGATGATCGGTGACCCGACTGGAAAAAGTGCAACACGCCCACCATTGTCGCGTGAGCAAGTGCTTGAAAATGCAAAAACGTATCAAGAACAGGTGTTTAAAATTCTTGATCCAAATAAAACCAAAGTGCGTTTTAACTCAGAATGGTTTGCAACCAAAACAGCGGCTGATTTAATTCAGTTGGCCTCACAGCAAACGGTTGCTCGTATGCTTGAGCGTGATGACTTCACCAAGCGTTATAACAACCATCAACCAATCGCAATTCATGAGTTTTTATATCCATTGGTTCAAGGTTATGACTCGATTGCCCTTGAGGCGGATGTTGAGTTAGGTGGCACAGACCAAACCTTTAACTTATTGATGGGGCGTACACTTCAGGGTCGTTATGACCAAGAAGCGCAAGTCTGCATTACAGTGCCAATCCTTGAAGGTTTAGACGGTGTTAACAAAATGTCTAAGTCTTTGGGTAACTATATTGGGGTATTTGATGCACCAGGGGCGATGTATCAAAAAGTTCTTTCGATGCCAGATGCTTTAATTGAACGCTATTTCGATTTACTCAGCTTTAAATCCGTTGAAGACATTAAAGTCCTGCTAAACGAAATTGCTGAAGGGCGTAATCCACAAGAAGTGAAGAAAATTCTAGCCCTTGAGTTGGTAGAACGTTTCCACGGTGCAGAAGCTGCAGAAAATGCACATAAAGGTGCGGGTAATCTGATTACTGTGGGTGAACTACCCGAAGGGACACCTGAAGTGACGATTTCACGCGCTGAATTTGGTGGCGAGTTGTTTATTGCAACGATTCTTCGCGTAGCGGGCTTAAACCCAAATGCAGCAGCAGCAAAAGATGCCGTGGCTCGTGGTGCGGTCAAAGTCGATTGGAACGTGGTCGATATGAGTTTCTCTGTTAAAGAAAATGTCACTTTAATTATCCAGTCGGGTAAAAAAGCCATTGCGAAAGTCACTTTTACAGACTAAGTCAGTACACATATATACTTTAAGTTATTGATATAAAAGCAGGCTTCGGTCTGCTTTTTGCTTTTTAATCTTTATAAAAAAATCAAATAAGCAAATTCAAAAAAAACCTTATAAAAACAATACTTAATTTTTTCCAAAAATATTGCAATTTAAAATGAGTGTGTATAAGATTTTAACGTCTAGTCGATGTTTTAAACATCGCTAGAAGGGTCAATAAGAATAACTCTCCACAGTTTTCAAGTCTCTTCCCCAAGGGACTTTTTTTAAGATAACTATAATAATGACATCTATGGATCAGATAACGATCTAACTCCGAGGAAGAGGTTTTGGGAGAGATCTCTTCCTTTTTTATTAGCAAAAATTTAGTTTTTAAAATCATTTTCTCGCAGACAAATAACAAGCTGTCATAAAAGTTAGGTGCAACAGGCTCTTAAATAAAGCTGGTCATCAGCTTTACAGGTATATAGCACTGCGTTTTCTACTTATATCCAGATGCTTCGTATCATCAAGCTTTATCGTGGCTGTTATTTCAGCTCTGTCTTGAATTATCTTGACCATGGTATAGATAGAAGAGGGCTTTGCTATTACGCGAATGAAATAAAAACAGACTAAGCATTCCATTCTTACTAAATATTAGGTGCTTTTATAGCGATGTGGCAGTTTTTCAGCTTAGGCGCGTATTAAATATAAAAGAACTACGTCTTTAGAAAGATGATTTATCAAAAATACAGAGATGAAAGAAATACAGAGTGATTTTAAGTCTGAAAACGTTATTAGAAGATTGATAAGACTCATCCTAAAGAAAAAATAAATGTTAAGGCTTAAATTTTAAGCTTAAAAGACTTTTAAAGATTGGAAATGAAAGGCTCATATTGAAAGAAATAAGAGAAAAAATGATAAATATGATCAAAAAATAGATGAAAAATACGGTTTTTCTTAAATTTTGTAGAAAAAACCAACGCCCGTTTCAAATAAGTGAATTTGGGGGTTGCAAAGCTTTAGAAATCCTCTAGAATGCACCCCATACCGACGAGATAGACGGAAACGAACGAAGCACGAAGTGCTGAGTTGTTAAGTATATTGAGTCCAGCTTCTAGCACTGACGAGGTGTTAGAAAGATCATTAAGAGATTATGAAGAACAACTTGTGTGGATTTTTACTGATTGATCGATCGAAAATATTTCATTGATTGAAGGTAAAAATTACTCGAAGTTTATTTGAGAAATATTTGTCAGAAAATTGATGAGCCAAGATTTGTAGCCATAAGCTACTAATGATTTTTAACTGAAGAGTTTGATCATGGCTCAGATTGAACGCTGGCGGCAGGCTTAACACATGCAAGTCGAGCGGGGAGATGTAGCTTGCTACATTTCCTAGCGGCGGACGGGTGAGTAATGCTTAGGAATCTGCCTATTAGTGGGGGACAACATTCCGAAAGGAATGCTAATACCGCATACGCCCTACGGGGGAAAGCAGGGGATCTTCGGACCTTGCGCTAATAGATGAGCCTAAGTCAGATTAGCTAGTTGGTGGGGTAAAGGCCTACCAAGGCGACGATCTGTAGCGGGTCTGAGAGGATGATCCGCCACACTGGGACTGAGACACGGCCCAGACTCCTACGGGAGGCAGCAGTGGGGAATATTGGACAATGGGCGAAAGCCTGATCCAGCCATGCCGCGTGTGTGAAGAAGGCCTTTTGGTTGTAAAGCACTTTAAGCGAGGAGGAGGCTACCGAGATTAATACTCTTGGATAGTGGACGTTACTCGCAGAATAAGCACCGGCTAACTCTGTGCCAGCAGCCGCGGTAATACAGAGGGTGCGAGCGTTAATCGGATTTACTGGGCGTAAAGCGTGCGTAGGCGGCTTTTTAAGTCGGATGTGAAATCCCTGAGCTTAACTTAGGAATTGCATTCGATACTGGGAAGCTAGAGTATGGGAGAGGATGGTAGAATTCCAGGTGTAGCGGTGAAATGCGTAGAGATCTGGAGGAATACCGATGGCGAAGGCAGCCATCTGGCCTAATACTGACGCTGAGGTACGAAAGCATGGGGAGCAAACAGGATTAGATACCCTGGTAGTCCATGCCGTAAACGATGTCTACTAGCCGTTGGGGCCTTTGAGGCTTTAGTGGCGCAGCTAACGCGATAAGTAGACCGCCTGGGGAGTACGGTCGCAAGACTAAAACTCAAATGAATTGACGGGGGCCCGCACAAGCGGTGGAGCATGTGGTTTAATTCGATGCAACGCGAAGAACCTTACCTGGTCTTGACATAGTAAGAACTTTCCAGAGATGGATTGGTGCCTTCGGGAACTTACATACAGGTGCTGCATGGCTGTCGTCAGCTCGTGTCGTGAGATGTTGGGTTAAGTCCCGCAACGAGCGCAACCCTTTTCCTTATTTGCCAGCGGGTTAAGCCGGGAACTTTAAGGATACTGCCAGTGACAAACTGGAGGAAGGCGGGGACGACGTCAAGTCATCATGGCCCTTACGACCAGGGCTACACACGTGCTACAATGGTCGGTACAAAGGGTTGCTACCTAGCGATAGGATGCTAATCTCAAAAAGCCGATCGTAGTCCGGATTGGAGTCTGCAACTCGACTCCATGAAGTCGGAATCGCTAGTAATCGCGGATCAGAATGCCGCGGTGAATACGTTCCCGGGCCTTGTACACACCGCCCGTCACACCATGGGAATTTGTTGCACCAGAAGTAGGTAGTCTAACCGCAAGGAGGACGCTTACCACGGTGTGGCCGATGACTGGGGTGAAGTCGTAACAAGGTAGCCGTAGGGGAACCTGCGGCTGGATCACCTCCTTAACGAAAGATTGACGATTGGTAAGAATCCACAACAAGTTGTTCTTCATGACGATGTATCTGAGGGTCTGTAGCTCAGTTGGTTAGAGCACACGCTTGATAAGCGTGGGGTCACAAGTTCAAGTCTTGTCAGACCCACCAAATCTGACTAACAAGCATTATTAAATGCTGAATACAGAAAAGCAGAGACATTGACTTATTGATAAGCTGGGGACTTAGCTTAGTTGGTAGAGCGCCTGCTTTGCACGCAGGAGGTCAGGAGTTCGACTCTCCTAGTCTCCACCAAATTTCAAGACAAGAAAAGCATGCTTTTCCTTGAAATTTAAGCAAGAAGCTATGCTTCGCGCAGATAGGTTGGATTACAGAAATTAGTAAGTAGATAACTTATTAACTTCTGTGATTTATCACAGTTTCCTGACCTGACGAAGGCTGGAAAAATCATTAACAGAATATATTTGAGTTGAAATAATTTGTTCATACTCGTTTTAGTTAACTTAACAAGCAATTGTTAACGTTGAATGAAATGAGTTACTAGCGAAATTAACTGAATCAAGCGTTTTGGTATGTGAATTGAATTGAAGCTGTACGGTGCTTAAGTGCACAGTACTTCAAACTGTAATGTTGAACGTTCTCACTTGTAGGAACGATCGACTGTTTGGGGTTGTATAGTCAAGTAATTAAGTGCATGTGGTGGATGCCTTGGCAGTCAGAGGCGATGAAAGACGTAATAGCCTGCGATAAGCTCCGGGGAGGCGGCAAATATCCTGTGATCCGGAGATTTCTGAATGGGGAAACCCACCTGTCATAAGGCAGGTATCGTATGATGAATACATAGTCATACGAGGCGAACGAGGGGAAGTGAAACATCTCAGTACCCTTAGGAAAAGAAATCAATTGAGATTCCCTCAGTAGCGGCGAGCGAACGGGGAAAAGCCCATTAAGTCATATAAGTTCTAGTGGAATGCTCTGGGAAGTGCAACCATAGTGGGTGATAGTCCTGTACACGAAAGGGCTTATATGATGATGTCGAGTAGGGCGGGGCACGTGAAACCTTGTCTGAATATGGGGGGACCATCCTCCAAGGCTAAATACTCCTGACTGACCGATAGTGAACCAGTACCGTGAGGGAAAGGCGAAAAGAACCCCTGTGAGGGGAGTGAAATAGATCCTGAAACCGCATGCATACAAGCAGTGGGAGCCGACTTGTTCGGTGACTGCGTACCTTTTGTATAATGGGTCAGCGACTTACATTCAGTAGCAAGGTTAACCGCATAGGGGAGCCGTAGAGAAATCGAGTCTTAATAGGGCGTTTAGTTGCTGGGTGTAGACCCGAAACCGGGTGATCTATCCATGAGCAGGTTGAAGGTTGGGTAACACTAACTGGAGGACCGAACCCACTGTCGTTGAAAAGCCAGGGGATGACTTGTGGATAGGGGTGAAAGGCTAATCAAACTCGGTGATAGCTGGTTCTCCCCGAAAGCTATTTAGGTAGCGCCTCGGACGAATACCATTGGGGGTAGAGCACTGTTTCGGCTAGGGGGTCATCCCGACTTACCAAACCGATGCAAACTCCGAATACCAATGAGTACTATCCGGGAGACAGACTGCGGGTGCTAACGTCCGTAGTCAAGAGGAAAACAATCCAGACCGCCAGCTAAGGCCCCAAAATTATAGTTAAGTGGGAAACGATGTGGGAAGGCATAGACAGCTAGGAGGTTGGCTTAGAAGCAGCCACCCTTTAAAGAAAGCGTAATAGCTCACTAGTCGAGTCGGCCTGCGCGGAAGATGTAACGGGGCTAAAACTATATGCCGAAGCTGCGGATTTGCAATTTATTGCAAGTGGTAGGGGAGCGTTCTGTAAGCCGATGAAGGTGTATTGAGAAGTATGCTGGAGGTATCAGAAGTGCGAATGCTGACGTGAGTAACGACAATGCGAGTGAAAAACTCGCACGCTGAAAGACCAAGGGTTCCAGTCCAACGTTAATCGGGGCTGGGTGAGTCGACCCCTAAGGCGAGGCCGAGAGGCGTAGTCGATGGGAAATTGGTTAATATTCCAATACTTCTATGTAATGCGATGAGAGGACGGAGAAGGTTAAGTCAGCCTGGCGTTGGTTGTCCAGGTGGAAGGTTGTAGGCATGTATCTTAGGCAAATCCGGGGTACTCTATGCTGAGAACTGATAGCAAGCTGTACTTGTACAGTGAAGTGGCTGATACCATGCTTCCAGGAAAAGTCTCTAAGCTTCAGTTACATAGGAATCGTACCCGAAACCGACACAGGTGGTCAGGTCGAGTAGACCAAAGCGCTTGAGAGAACTCTGCTGAAGGAACTAGGCAAAATGGTACCGTAACTTCGGGAGAAGGTACGCTGCCGACGGTGATAGGATTTACTCCTTGAGCTATTGGCAGCCACAGAAACCAGGCCCCTGCAACTGTTTATTAAAAACATAGCACTCTGCAAACACGAAAGTGGACGTATAGGGTGTGATGCCTGCCCGGTGCTGGAAGGTTAATTGATGGGGTTAGCGTAAGCGAAGCTCTTGATCGAAGCCCCAGTAAACGGCGGCCGTAACTATAACGGTCCTAAGGTAGCGAAATTCCTTGTCGGGTAAGTTCCGACCTGCACGAATGGCATAATGATGGGGGCGCTGTCTCCAGCAGAGACTCAGTGAAATCGAATTCGCCGTGAAGATGCGGTGTACCCGCGGCTAGACGGAAAGACCCCGTGAACCTTTACTGCAGCTTGACATTGAACTTTGATCTTACTTGTGTAGGATAGGTGGGAGGCTTTGAAACCGAGACGCTAGTTTCGGTGGAGCCAATCTTGAAATACCACCCTGGTAATATTGAGGTTCTAACTCTGTCCCGTTATCCGGGACGAGGACCATGTCTGGTGGGTAGTTTGACTGGGGCGGTCTCCTCCTAAAGAGTAACGGAGGAGTACGAAGGTGCGCTCAGCGTGGTCGGAAATCACGCGTAGAGTATAAAGGCAAAAGCGCGCTTAACTGCGAGACCCACAAGTCGAGCAGGTACGAAAGTAGGTCTTAGTGATCCGGTGGTTCTGTATGGAAGGGCCATCGCTCAACGGATAAAAGGTACTCTGGGGATAACAGGCTGATACCGCCCAAGAGTTCATATCGACGGCGGTGTTTGGCACCTCGATGTCGGCTCATCTCATCCTGGGGCTGAAGCAGGTCCCAAGGGTATGGCTGTTCGCCATTTAAAGAGGTACGCGAGCTGGGTTTAGAACGTCGTGAGACAGTTCGGTCCCTATCTACCGTGGGCGTTGGAAATTTGAGAGGATCTGCTCCTAGTACGAGAGGACCAGAGTGGACGAACCTCTGGTGTACCGGTTGTGACGCCAGTCGCATCGCCGGGTAGCTATGTTCGGAAGGGATAACCGCTGAAAGCATCTAAGCGGGAAGCCTACCTCAAGATAAGATTTCCCTAGGACTTTATGTCCTCTAAAGAGCCGTTGAAGACTACGACGTTGATAGGTTGGATGTGGAAGCATAGTGATATGTGAAGCTGACCAATACTAATTGCTCGTGAGGCTTGACTATACAACACCCAAACAGTTGGTGTTGTGGTTCAAATCACTGCAAACAACTTGATTTAGTTATAAAGCTAGATA
>NZ_KB849703.1:0-425187 GCF_000368805.1 Acinetobacter johnsonii ANC 3681
AAGACTTCCAGATTCTACCGCTTGGGCTAAATCCTTGTTTCTCAACAAGTTTTAATCAACATCACCGCCGATGGATGTGCATTCTACAGCATTTCACATCCAACACAACCCCCTTCCCCTCAATTATTTATAAAAAAACCTCCACTTGTTTACTTATTCAGCAAAATGATGTTTTTTTCTTATTTCTTGAGTGAAAAGGGAACAATTTCTCCAATTTCATTTCGATTTTTTTCTTGTGATTTTTTTTCTTGCCACTTTAATGCACGACAATCCACATATTCACAATAACCACTTTCGCCCTGTTCCTCATAATTATCCATTTTGAGTTGATATTTAAAGCTACCTACATAACCCGCAGCCAAACCAAATTTAAAATCACCACGACTTTGAGCGTAAAGATGAATGTGATGTCCCTGCTCATCTTGATAATGCCATTCAAACTCTCGCGGTAAATACATTTTTTGCCCATTGGGAGTTTTCACAGCAGGATAAACACGATGAACTTGAAAGCGCACCATCCGATCAAACATATGGGTTTGTTGTTTTTGTAAATCACGTATATAGATACGTGACTGTACAATTCGATTAAACGAATCTCGAATTTGTTCTAACAATAACTGACGCTGATCTACTAGATTAATGACTTGATATGTGAAAAACGCTAAGGGTAAATAACTAAAGTCGATACTGCGCGCGTATTCAAAAGCTCCCAACTGGTCAATGTCAAAGCACTGTTCTTTATATTTAACTTCTCCCTGACATCGACACAATACAGACCAATGCTCAGCAAGACCAAAACGCAATTTGGTGAAATGTGAAATCAGCGGCGTTGTTGTAATTTCAATCTCAAAACTCAATTCTGTGTCTTTTCTTTGAATTTGAAACTTTGGGAACGCTCCCATGAGTTGTTCTTTGTTGGCAAATTTAAATGTTTTTTCTTGAAATGAACATTCCGCAGAAATTGAATAGCGGTTCAGTTGCCCAGCCATATGTGGGCTACTGCTGGCCAATACCGTAGCAGTATCTAAAGGTGTAGTTCTGATTGCACTATTATTGCGAAACATAGGCGTATTGGGCTGACCAATCATGCTCAAAAAATTTAAATAATGCAGTGGTGCAGGAAGATTGGGAATGGTTAAAGCTTGATGAATAATTTTATATTTTTTATTGGGCGGATGATAAGCAGGGAGTGACCGTGAAGGAGCCTGATTAAGTTGTTTAGACTGATCGAGAAAATCTTGAAACAACCACATATCATACTCCTTCTACATATCATTAACTCATGATGGGCTGTGCTGACGTCGTGCTAAAAACGTAGTAATAAAGCCAGATAATGCATAAATCAAGGAAATGACCAAAATACCGACAGGAATATTGTAAGTTATTGCAGCAAAAATAAAGACCGCGATAGGAAGGACAAAAAATGGTACTCGTTTACGATCTACCGTTTTAAATGAATAATATTTAATATTCGAAATCATGAGGAGCCCCACAGACACAATTACTGCTGCACTGATGGCTTGAATACCCCGCTCACGAATATCAAAAATTTCGGGGAAATCGAGTCCGACCCAAACCAATGAAATAATAATAATCGCAGCAAGTGGACTAGCTACACCAATAAAGTAACGCTTATCGACCACACCAATTTGCACATTAAAACGAGCTAGACGGAACGCAGCACAGGCAGTGTAGACAAAACAACACGCCAAACCTATGCGACCGAGCGAATCCAAACTCCAGCTATACATCAAAATAGCGGGTGCAACACCGAACGCCAATAGATCAGATAAAGAATCATACTGTTCACCAAAAGCACTCTGCGCACCAATGGCTCGTGCAACGCGACCGTCCAAGCCATCCAATAACGCTGCCAAGAAAATGGCATAAATCGCTTGCTGGAAGTTGCCATTCATACTGGCAATGATGGAATAAAAGCCTGACAACAACGCTGCCGTTGTAATCAGGTTCGGCCACAAATAAATACCTCGACGTTTTACTTTTTGACCTTCCTGTGTGTGCTCTTCTTCTTCCACCTCGAAAGTAATCCCATCAAAAGTAGGCGTACTGCGGGGTGAAGATTCACTTTCAGGTTTATTTATATTTGTCATTCTCTGTCGATCCTAATGTAGCCTTTTCTCTTATAGTCTATCTTTATTCGCCAACTAACCAACGAACAGCAGCATGACCACCATTTTCACTCATACGCAAATGTGGGAATAACCATTGTAGCGCTTCATCTGCATCTTCAGAAAACTTCCAAGGTGGGTTAATCACCAATAGACCACAACCGTTTAAGCCCACTGGAGTATCATCTGGCCAAACACATACTTCACAGATCAACTGACGACGAATACCGGTTTTAATCATTTTCTTTTCAAAACGGTCAATCATGGCGCGGTCTTTGATTGGATACCAAATTGCAAACACACCCGTTGGCCATTTTTTATATGCAGTCGCTATGAGATCAACCAATTGAGGGAAATCTTTACGCTCCACTTCGTAAGGTGGATCAATCATCACCAATCCGCGTTTTTCTTTGGGTGGAATAACACCAAATAGCCCTTCATATGCATCGCGCTCATGTAAGCCTGCGCGTTTATCACGAACGTTGTAATACAACTGTTGGAATACATCACGCTGCATTTCAAAAATGGTGGCTTTATCGATTTCGCGTATGCCTTCCAATGCAAACCACGGCGAACCTGGATAAGCGCCTTTACCTGAACCTTCACGCATTTTTTCAACAATTTTTAAATACTGCTGAACACCCTCAGGTGCATTACGTTTAATCGAGTCATCAAGTTTTACTAAACGGTGAATACCATTTAAAAACTCACCCGACTTTTGTGCTTCTGAAGTTGATAAATCATATTTACCAGCACCGCCATGCGTATCAATATAACGATACGGTTTATCTTTTTGATTGAGGCGAGTCAAAATCTGAAGCAAAAGGACATGCTTCATGACATCTGCAAAGTTACCTGCATGGAAGTGGTGACGGTAATTCATGTTTCTATCATTCCTAAAATCAATGAGTATTTTAGCATGAAAAATAGTTTCGTTCAGATTGCTTTCATACACTAGAATAACCGTGGCTTTTCTTTGTCTTTTTTAGGTTAATAATGTAATGGAAGCAGTTCTTCTCCCAAAGTATTGGAATGTTGATCAAATCCTAGATGATTTAGATCAACATGGTTTTGCCATCATTGATGACGCCTATTCTAATGACTATGTACATCAACTCATTGAAGAATGTACTTCGAACTTAAACCGCTTTCGTGAAGCCGCTATTCAAAACGGTGTCATCAGCAAGATCCGTAGTGATCACATTTTATGGCTCAATCCCGAGCTCGTTATTTCCAATCATCATGTTCAAGCCCTTTATAGTTTGGGCCAGGAACTAAATCGTGCCTTTTATCTTGGTATTCGAGACGTCGAAGCACATTTTGCTTGCTATAACGCTGGCGAGTTTTATGCCCTGCACCGTGATAATCCTCAAGGCAAAAATGGCCGCATGATTTCTACGGTTTATTATTTACACGAAGACTGGCAAGACGATTGGGGCGGTGAACTTCATCTGCAAGATAAAAATGATATTTGGCATGTGCTACAACCCCAACCGAATCGTATTGCATTGTTTCAAAGTGACTTACTGCATGAGGTCTTAGAAGCTAAACATCAACGTTTATCGATTACTGGATGGTTACGGAGTGACAGTACAATCCTGTGATTCAAGCAAAAAGACTTTAAATTGTAAAAAGTATCCTCATATACTGAACATCAATTGATGAGGATGTAACCGATGCGTGCAAGCAGTCAACAAATTATTCAGCGTATTGGTGAAACAGATCAACTCTACCTACAAGGCAATAGCCCTGAATTAGCCCTTGAGCGTGCTGATTTGCGCTTACAGTTAGTCACACTGAGCCAACTGCGCCAAGAGCAAGTCCACTTTTTACAAGAAGCGGTGGTATTACTTGAGCAAGGCCGAATTGAGTTTGAGGAAATGCCTCTGTCTTTGTACCTCAATTTGTCTTTGCACCTTGCAAAGGCTTATATGCTGTACTTTGAAATCACCAAAGAAGATCGCTTTGCTTTGATTACACAGCAAATTTTAAAACCGCTGACCAGCTATGGTCAGGGCGATATTTACCTGTTTTTGGCCTATGCTTCGGTCAGTCGAAAAGAGTCGGCATTGGCGCGACACTGGCTTGGTAAATATGCGAAAAGCACCGAGTTTGATTTCGTTTTACTGCGTGAACATGCCGCTTTTATTGACCTTCATCAAGAAGATTGGTTTATCAAGCTGATGCAAAGTAAATTGCACTAAAATCTACAAATAAAAAAACGCCTGAAATCAGGCGTTTTTTTATGGGTCAATTCCAGTATTCAAATGGCGGCGACATAAAATTAATTTAGGCAGTTTGAAGTTTATAAGCATCGAGGTGTAGCTGTTGATTGAGTTCATCAACCATAATCGCCCAATCATCATCTTGAACCAAATGACTGATTAATAGCGCACGTTGTGAGGAATTCCAAAACGGTGCATCGTGTAAAGATTGATGAGCAGGAAGTTGGTGCGTACGAATATACAACTCGATGGCAGCCGCACTATTGGCGAGTCCCAGTTGCGAAAATAAAAGCTCTAAGGATGGTTTATGTTGACTGAGCATCTCGGCCTCCTTATCAATACTATTGTCAATTATTATTGAATTAACTTATATGTATTTTCTAAAAAAACCTAGTCATAAAACTAGGTTTGTTGTTTCAATTTGTGATTATAAATGACACGAACCTGAAAGCGTATGTTCTGTATGCAATTGTTCATTTAACAGGTCAACCACCATTGCCCATTCATCATCTTTTTTCCAATTACTGATAATGAAGTCATGCTGTGCTTTTGACCAAAAGGATGCTTTATGCAATGGAACGTCTGAAGTCAGTTGGTGTGTTTCAATAAACTGATCGATTGCTTCTGCACTCGCATCAAGCCCCAATTGTTCAAATAAAAGTTCTAAAGTCGGTTGTTGGTCAAACATCATTGTTCTCCTCAAGCCCTGATCATGCCCTTTTAGAATAAACCGTTGGCCATCTATGCTCAGTTGTATCTACATCACAGCATGTTATTTTTTGTTCAATAAATACCCCATATAAAAAAGCACCCCAAATGGAGTGCTTTTTCAAAACAGATCTTGAACAGATCGGTTTTTAATTATTTAAGCATGTCAGCAATTGCTGCGCGCTCTTCTTCAAGTTCTTGAAGAGTTTTGTCCATACGCTCACGGCTGAACGCATCGATTTCTAGGCCTTCAACACGTGTGTATTCGCCATTTTCGCAAGTTACAGGAACGCCATACATTACGCCTTCAGGAATACCATAAGAACCGTCAGAAGGAATACCCATCGTTACCCATTCGCCATTTGTGCCAAGAGCCCAATCGCGCATATGGTCGATAGCAGCGTTCGCAGCTGAAGCAGCTGAAGACAAACCACGCGCTTCGATAATCGCAGCACCACGTTTACCAACAGTTGGAAGGAATACATTCGCGTTCCAGTCAGCATCGTTGATTTTGTCTTTTAAGCTTTCGCCGTTTACAGTTGCAAAACGGTAGTCAGCATACATCGTTGGAGAGTGGTTACCCCAAACAGTCATGTTTTTGATGTCTGCTACAGCAACACCCGCTTTTTGAGCAATTTGAGTCAACGCACGGTTGTGGTCAAGACGTAACATTGCTGTGAAGTTTTTCGCTGGAAGATCTGGAGCAGATTTCATTGCGATGTAAGCATTTGTATTTGCAGGGTTACCTACAACAAGCACTTTAACGTCACGGCTAGCAACTTCGTTTAGTGCTTGACCTTGACCGATGAAGATTTCACCGTTCACTTTCAATAAGTCAGCACGTTCCATACCAGGACCACGTGGACGTGAACCAACCAATAACGCGTAGTCAGCATCTTTAAATGCAACTTTTGGATCATCAGTACCGATCATGCCAGCCAATAATGGGAAAGCACAGTCGTCTAATTCCATCATTACGCCTTTAAGCGCAGCTTGAGCTTTCTCAAAAGGAACTTCTAACAATTGCAGAATAACTGGTTGGTCTTTACCTAACATTTCGCCACTAGCGATACGGAATAATAGGCTATAACCGATTTGACCAGCAGCGCCAGTAACGGCAACGCGAACAGGTTGCTTCATGTACTTATCTCCATTTGAGGAACGTTATATGATTAAATAGCTGTTCTATCTAATCTTAATAATCATAAACGGCAAAGATTGTACTCCAATACTTTGGCAGATGCATGTAAAAGAGAATGAATTCCAACAAAAGTATGATAGGAAATATAAATTAATTTAGGGAAAGAGATTAGTAAGAACCCTTGATCGCAAAAGAATTTGGGCAGTTTTCTTGTATATTCTCTGCACAGCCTTTGTACTGACCATTGGGTTTATAACAAACCTTGACTTCGGTCAAAATATTGGTTTGACGGTGAGTACGGCAGCTAAAACGTAACCCGCTTGCAGGCAGTCCGGGGTTCAAACGCTGAAACTGCCCTCGTAAGGTATTAAGTTGCGCAGTTTTATTTTCAGATGAAGTCAAATCTGCGGGAATTTTTAAACGTTCTGCATAATTAATCACGTTACGAAAATATTGACTGGCACTCATCGGCACACACCCCCCAATCTCTGCCCACAACTGGCGACGCGCATGTTCATCGGGCATGACTCTCGCCACCACTTTGGCCTGAAGTGGTGACAGCACTGCTGAGGAGTTGGTCTGACACTCTCGTGTCGTGGTTTCAGGGTACAAACCTGTGATATTGAGTGAATAGCCTTCCAAACATTTCCGTTTCTTTGAGCCTTGGCTATCGAACAAACACACGGCGGGTGTCATTTGAACTTCCATCACATATCCAAACACGGTTGGTGTTGCATGGGCTGATGTCGCAAAAAATCCCATAGCAATGCCGCTGCTGATCAACAGCAGAAGCTTTTGCGTTAAGACTGATTGGAACGACATCAAAACCATAAAATGTCTATGCCTGTATTATTGACTTCTAAAAGGAATATTTTGCATGCGCTGGGTGATCGACTGTGGTCCCTGTCCAAGCAGAACACCATAATGTGTCGCATTACTCATGACATGCTTGACGTAATCGCGAGTTTCAGTCAGAGGAATACTTTCTGTGTATTGATCCGCCGAAATCGGCTGATTTTCAGGCTGCCAACGGCGCGCACGATTTGGCCCTGCGTTATAACCTGCTGTGGCAAGTACAGGACTGTTGCTTAATTGGCTTTGAATCATGGACAAGTAAAATGTGCCATAACGAACATTGGTATTCATATCACTCAGTGCAGCAGGATTATAGGTTTCACCCATTTGTCTAGCGACCAGTTTTGCCGTATCCGGCATGATTTGCATCAAACCACCTGCCCCGACATGCGAGCGAGCATGGGTAACAAATCGGCTTTCTTGGCGCATTAACCCATACGCCCATGCAGGATCTATGCCTGCATTGCGACTATGGCTGACCACATAGCTTTGATGCGGCATGGCATAACGATAACTGTAGTTATGCTGCTTGACGGTTCGATCGGCTGCATAGATCGCTCGGTCATACCATCCCATTTCTGTTGCACGTTTGGCAGCAGCCAAAATTAAGCCATCATCTTGTTTTAAATAAGCTTGTCGAACTGCCCAGTTCCACTCACGGTTGACATAATTGTCTGGCGCATTGACGTTGCGCAGTGCGAAAGCGCGGCTAAAGTGAATATCTTGACTCAAACGCTGTGCATCCGTATTGCTCGGTTGGGTATTTGCTGGAATCGTTTGATAACGCTGACCAATACGATCTTTTGCCAATAAGTTATGATAATCGTCACCTACTGACAATTTTTTGAAGATCTCGCGCGCCAGTGCTTTTGATTTTGCATCACCACGTTGTTCTGAAGCACGGGCTAACCAATATTGCCAGCGATCTTCTTGTTTCTGCGTCACACTCATGCCATCAATGGCACGAATGACACTCTCCCATGCGCCGAAGCGAATGGCTTGGCGTGCATAAATTTCAGCTTCTTCTTCACTCAGTGCTAAACCATAGCTCCGATCGAAAGCTTGCAACACTTCGACATTAAAATTATTTTTCATGACGGTTGTACCACCGATATACCCCACGGCTCGGTACAACGCTTTTTGCACCGACTCAGGTGTCCCCTCAGCAGCACGCTTTACCGACGCCAGTGCAGTATTTAGATCACTGTCGGCTAAGCGCCCAATGGCATAAATTAAATACGCTTGATCTGCCGCCGACGCTTTCGGTGCGGACCAGAGATAGTTCAGCGGATCGGCTTGAATGCTATTCAGCTGGGCCAAAGACAGATTCATGCCAATGGTTTGTGCAGTTGCAATCGCTTGACCTGACTGCCCTGCACGTAGCTGCGCCCATAAACGTTGTTGTTTGTCTTGTTCCGTCATCAATGGACTAGACAACATCATGCGCCCTAGCCCCGTACAAGACTCAGGCTGTGAATTGGTCGTGAGCCAAACATCTTTATATTCAGCAAAAACCAAAGGGTCGCCAGACTTGGCACGGACTTGTGCTATAGCACAGCTTTCTGCGCGATCTGCATTGGACACATAGGCCAATACTGGCTGCGCGGAAGCAAAGTCGGCCATTTTGACTTTTTCTTCGATGTAATCTGCTGCTAACTTCTCAGCCATGGCAGATTGCGGATAGCGCTGTGTAAAATTGACAATGTTCGCCGCAGGTTGCAACGCCAAATTACTGTTAAGTACCCAATATTCAGGATAATAGCCCAGCACATCACCCTGCATACTGCTTTGATATTGTTGTAATAAACCAACATTGCCAGCATTTGCTGCACGCAAGGCATCGTTAAACTGTTCATCTGCGGCATGTGTCGCTGCAGATAGACCCAAGGCAGCCACACCCAACGCAAACACTTGATAATATTTATTCTGTAATCGTTTTAACATGGGTTTGCCTTCAGTCATCTTTGGATTGCCTAGTCTCGTCTCATCATTTTCATTAGTTTAATAACTCATAACAGACTCTATTGTTCTCTTATGTAACCTTATGATTAGACAATATTAATTTTCCTGCATTTTCACTTCACAAATCAATCTTTTTAGCTTCAGATTTAAAGCTATAAGTTTATTCAGATTTCCTGCTAAAATATGCGCCTTTCGTAGATTTCACATGGTGTTTGATCGTCCTTTTTTGTCGCCAGCCAAGCTCTGCTTTCGCCGCCACAGATACCGATCAGACACAAAAACCTAGATTTATCCCCCTTAGGAGCCTACATGACGGTTCAAACCTTCATTCCAAATAGTGCCCAAGCTGCCTCAGAAAACACTGTTACCCAGCCACAGCACACCCCAGCCATCGATGGATCAGTTAAAAAACTGTATATCGAAACGCAAGGGTGTCAGATGAATGAGTATGACAGTCACCGTATGGCAGACTTACTTGGCGACTCGCACGGTTATGTGCTGACCCAAGATCCGAAAGAAGCTGATATTCTACTCATGAATACCTGCTCGATTCGTGAAAAAGCCCAAGAAAAAGTGTTCTCTGAATTGGGTCGCTGGCGCAAGCTGAAAGACAAAAATCCAGACCTGATCATTGGTGTCGGTGGTTGTGTGGCCTCTCAAGAAGGTGACAACATTCAAAAACGTGCCAACTATGTTGACATGATTTTTGGCCCGCAAACCTTGCACCGTTTGCCGCAAATGCTGGATCAGCACTTTGATCAAATCGAAAAACCCAAGAAAGAAAAAATCAAATTGGTGGATATTTCTTTCCCTGATATTGAAAAATTCGACTTTTTACCTGAACCACGTGTAGAAGGTTACAAGGCTTTTGTTTCAATTATGGAAGGTTGTTCAAAATATTGTTCATTCTGTGTGGTGCCCTACACCCGTGGTGAAGAAGTTTCTCGCCCGCTGGATGATGTTTTAGCTGAAATTGCGACCTTAGCCGAAAAAGGCGTCCGTGAGATTTCTTTGCTCGGTCAAAACGTCAATGGTTACCGCGGTGAAACATTCGAAGGCGATATTTGTACTTTTGCAGACTTATTGCGTCTGGTAGCAGAAATTCCGGGGATTGGACGTTTACGCTACACCACCTCACATCCGCTTGAATTTAATGATGACTTGATTGAATGTTACCGTGACCTCCCACAAATGGTATCGCATTTACATTTACCTGTACAAAGCGGCTCAAACGATGTTCTGCAAGCCATGAAACGTAACCACACCATTGATGTGTATATCGACAAAATTGCCAAATTACGCAAAGTCCGTCCAGATATGCATTTATCCAGTGACTTCATCATTGGATTCCCGGGCGAAACCGATGCACACTTTGAAGAAACCTATCAATTCATCAAAGATATGGACTTCGACCATTCCTACAGTTTTGTTTATTCAAAACGTCCAGGTACACCTGCGTCTGATCTTGAAGACACCACCTCTGAAGAGGTGAAAAAAGAGCGTCTCAGTAAAGTTCAAAAATGGATCAAACGCTCCAGTATTGACAAGACCGATGCCATGCTCGGCACCATTCAACGCGTTTTGGTCGAGAAAGTTTCGGATAAAGATCCAAACTTACTGATTGGTACGGCGGATAACACTCGTTATGTGAGTTTTATTGGTGATGCAGCATGGGTCGGACGTTTCGCTGAAATCGAAGTGACAGAGATTAAAACTTTGAATTTTGTTTATGGTGAACTCTTGAATCTTGAGCCTGACGTGGCGTAATGTAAGGGAATAGATTCTGACTACTTAAAGGAATTCTCTTGACTGCAGCGATTCGACGTACAGTAACTTTTCCTGGGGTTTCAATAGAACGTTTAAAGAGCATGCTCGGTGCTTATAACGGTCATTTGAAACAAATCGAACAGCGTTTAGATGTCACTATTTCCCATCGAGGTGATGCATTTTATGTCGATGGTGAAATGGATGCAGTTGAGAGAGCCGAAGGTCTGCTCCATCGCCTGCATGAAGAAGCGGAAAATACGGCACAAATCAGTGCCGACACCTTACACCTCATGATTCAAGGCAGTCAGACTGACCGTGAATTGCAAGAAGACCTCGACGGGCAAGAGCACACTGGTTTAGATGAAGTGTGGCTCCAAACCCGTAAAGGTCGTATCAATCCACGTGGTGCCAACCAAAAGCGTTATGTGCAGCGTATTCTACAAAGCGATATTTCTTTTGGTATTGGACCTGCGGGTACAGGTAAAACCTATCTCGCAGTTGCAGCCGCAGTCGATATGCTAGAACGCAATGAAATTCAACGAATTTTATTAGTTCGCCCTGCCGTTGAAGCAGGTGAAAAACTTGGTTTCCTACCGGGTGATTTAAGCCAGAAAATTGATCCCTATTTGCGTCCACTCTACGACGCCTTGTATGAAATGCTTGGCTTTGAAAAAGTGGCCAAACTGATTGAACGTCAAGTGATTGAAGTGGCACCACTGGCTTATATGCGTGGTCGAACTTTAAACCACTCTTTCGTGATTTTAGACGAAGCACAAAACACAACGCCTGAACAAATGAAAATGTTCCTCACACGCTTAGGCTTTGGTTCGCGCGCAGTGATTACAGGCGATATCACACAGGTCGACTTACCGCGTGGTCAGCAATCTGGTCTGGCGCATGCTTTACGCATCATCGACAAAATCAAAGAAATTCACATTACCCGCTTCCACTCTCGTGATGTAGTACGTCACCAATTAGTGCAAAAAATTGTTGAAGCTTATGAGGGATGGGATGCAGAACAACATCGCTTAACTGCTGAAGCGCGTGCTGAACGCAAAGCGCGTCAAGAGGCCTTAGTGGCTGAAAATGATGCCGCTGCCGATGCTCAGCATTAAGTTAAAGTCTGCGGGCATTTTAAAATGCCCGCAGATATCATTATTTAAGGATCTATTTTGAAACTGAGTCTTTCTCTACAACAGGACTTTCAAGCACCTGAGTTGGTCTTGAAACGTGGCTATATCAAAAAAGTTGTAGAAACTGTTTTACGTCATATTGGCACACAGACTAACTGTGAAATTGGCATTGCTTGTGTCGACCATGACGAAAGTCATAAATTGAATTTGGAATATCGCGGCAAAGATAAATCAACCAATGTGTTGTCTTTCCCGAGCGACTTACCCGATGAAATGGCGCAAATTCTTGACTCATTTCCTATTGGTGATTTGGTCATTTGCATTCCTGTGGTGCTGTTGGAAGCGAAAGAACAAAACAAAGCGCCACTGACGCATTTCACTCATATGTTGGTACATGGCACTTTGCACCTCATGGGCTATGACCATGAAACGTCAGAAGCAGATGCTGAAGAAATGGAAGGTATCGAAATTGAAATTTTGGCTAAACTCGGTTTTGAAAATCCTTATTTAGAACAATAGCTATTAGATCTGAAACAACTCACCCGATTCATCTCGATGTGTCGGGTTTATTTATGCTAAAAATAATACAAGATGAAAAAATAGATGAAGAGATTATAAAAATGCATACACCAATTTCAAAACTACTCTGCATTATCACCCTATCTTGCACTACACCACTTTATGCCAAGAGCAATGATAAAAATCAAACATCCTGTCAAGAAGTGAAGTTTCAAGACACTGCTCAGGCGTGGGCTGGACATTATTATTTGCAGGGTGTTATGGAGGTCGGTTCCGAGCTTTTACTAGAGACCAACGGTAAATTTAAATGGTACTTAGCTGTCGGCTCTTTAGATCAATATGCTGAGGGGACATGGTGGAAAAATGGCAACTGCATTGGTTTAAAGGCACTGCCGAAATATAGCAAGCATTTAGAAATCTTTCCTAGCCGCCTAGATGTGGAAGAGTCTCATTTAACTGTGACTTGGATCGGTGGGCGTCAAGACGGGGCCTATGTCCGCGCAACCCAATAAACTGAGCGAACCCAAATAGCATAACAACTTAAAACCAATATACGGCCATTTAAGTCTGAAAATGAGAACATGCTTACTCAAGTCAAGATAGCATGTGAATAAGCCGAGACTTATCCACATTTTAATAAAAAACGGCTATTAATAAGCTGTTTCTGTATTTCTCAAGATTTTTAGAATTGATAGCGGAAAGTTAGCGTTGCATTACGTGGTGCACCATATACCATACTATTTTTACCTAAGCCTTCGTAATATTTCTCATCAAACAAATTGTTCACATTCAGTTGAAGTTTAATATTTTGATCAACTTGATAAGCTGCCATCAAGTTCGCCAACACATAGGCATCTTGCGTAATGCGCCCCGCAGCCTCATCTTTATATGCCTCGCTCTTATAGTTTAAGCCACCACCTAAACTCCATTTATCGAGTGTATATTTGGTAAATAGATTGGCTGAAGTTCTCGCAGCAGTCGTTTGTACTTTTTTGCCATTCGCATCTTCGGCATTAAAATGAGCGACACCAAAACTCATGTCCCAGTTATTGGTAATTTTACCATCTAGTTCTATTTCAAACCCTTTACTCTCTACACTATCTGTACTGCTATAGACATCTTTGAATTCATCGCCAATCTTAATTGATCCAATTTTCTCAGCCACATTATCTTGCTGGGTTAAAAATACCGACATTGATGCATTAAGTTGTTTGTCAAAAAACTCTCCCTTCAAGCCCGTTTCATAGCTTTTACCTTCACGTGGGTCAAGATATTGCTGATTCGCGTCTTGCTTATTTTCTGGTTTAAAAATCTCGGTATAACTTGCATACCATGAGTAATCTTCTAAGAAGTCGTAAATCAATCCTGCGTATGGCGTCACTTTATTATTATATTTACGATTGCCATTGCCATCCTCACTTTCATACTCCCAGTTAGATACACGTACACCTGTTACTAACTTTAAAGGCTCTAACAAAGTGAACTTACCTGCTAGATAAGCCCCTGTTTGCGTGGTTTTATTAGATGGATTTGCGACATTATTATTAATGGATCCAATAATTTTTGATGGCGTAAAATTATTAAAATCAATCGTTCCATTATCTAAAGTTGGTGATCCATAATAACGGTCAGTCAGCTCACTTTGGTTATACATAAATCCAGCAACAACCTCTTGCTGTAGGCCACCCAAAGTGAAAGGTGCAGAAATATAAACATCTGCATTATTTTGCGTAGTCTTTGAAGTATCTGTGTATGGATATAACCCGCCACTGCTATTGGTTGCTTTATCTACAGATTCGGACCACAGATATAATAATGCTGTCTCTGCATCAATTTCGCGGTAATCATAATTAACATTCAACGTAATATCATTAAATAACTTCTGCTTAAACTGGGCAAATGCTGTAGTTGTATTGGTATTCCAATAGGTCCAATCACTGGTTACCGTTAAATCACGATCAAAATCTGTTAGCGAACCATCATTATAAAATGCAGGTACCCCCCCCCATTTAATGCCTGAACGATCAAGTTCCTGATAACTTGCACCAACTGACACATATGTGCTATCGGTCAGATCTGCATCAAGCACGCCATAAAATAAATTATTTTCTTTTTCGTACAAATCTGCGAAAGAGTCTGTGCTTTCATGTTTAACAACAACTCGCCCACGCACAGTACCATCCGCATTTAAAGGTGCAGAAATATCTGCCATGCTATTCCATGCATTCCACGAACCATAAGAGCTGCTTAATGTCCCCGTTAACTCTTTTGCATTGGCATGTTTACGCACCATGTTAATCGCAATCGAGGGATTACCCGCACCTGTCATTAGCCCATTAGCGCCTTTCACCAATTCCACACGATCATACATACTCAGGTCTGGATCACTTGCAATGTCCAATTCAGACGAACTCGGAACACCATCAAATAAATAGTAATCCACATCAAACCCACGTGCTGTCGGATATTGACGTTCATCCCAGCGATTGGTAGTGACTCCTGTCACGCTGTTCAACATATCTTGGAAAGAATTAATATTTGCATCATCTAAATACTCGCGGGTTAAAACTTTAACCGACTGCGGTGTTTCACGAAGCGACAAATTTAATTTGGTCGAAGTACTTGCACTCTTAGCCGTATAACTCTTTGTTCCTTCTGTTACGGCTGGATTCTCTTCCTCAGCCTGAACAGTGATGGTTTCAAGCTGGGTGCTTTCATTGTCTATTGCTGCTGCAGATACCAACGTCGGGAGAAATACCGTTGCTGCCGCCATAGCCAACATCAGTGGGCTAACTTTGAAGCGATTTAACGTTGGAGAGTTGTACATAAAACTATGTCCTTATAACAGGGATCGAATATTTAAAGGCATGCACGCTCTCACCCCATCGCTTCGCTATAAAGAAAGATGTCTCAATGCTTAAAAATATTTAACAAAAAATACACCGCAAATGATAATTATTTTTATTATCAATTCAAGTTTTAAGAAGTAAACCTAATTTGTTGTTTTTTATTGTTTAAAATAATTAAAAACCAAAACAAATAAATAACATGTTGTTTTTTAAAATTTTATTAAATTTAAATTAATTATAATAATTTTACGTAAAAAAGTGCACAGCTCAGTGCACTTCAAACTCTGCCTCTGCTGGATCAAAACGCCATGTACGCACAATGCGTAACTCAGAAATATCCTTCATTTTGGCATCAAATCCACCAAATGGTGCAGCTTTACGTACCGAGGCTTTTGCAGCCTCATCGAGCATCTCATGGCCTGAACTATCAATCAGGCGAATGGCGCGGATACCTCCTGATGCATTTAGAATCACCATTAAACGCACTTCACCCGCCAGCCGCTGCTGTTTAGCTGCTTCTGGGTAGTAACGGTTGCCATAAAACTCGACTTTCTGACGGAACTTTTCAAGATAGGCAGCCGAAATATCTTGCTTGGCTTGAATACCATCGACTGTTTTAATTTTTTGCTGACGGCTAAAGTTTTGTTGGCGTTGTAAATATTGCGCTTCAAGGCTGGCCACCATTGCTGCTTTGGCTTGAAACTGACTGTTCATTTCGTCCATGGCTTTTTTGCGCTGATTATCCTCAGCTTGTTTTTGCCAGCTTAAAGTCGTCATCAACAGTTTTTCTTCAAAATTCAGCTCACGTTTTTGTTGGATCTGCTCTAAAGTCTCGCGCTGCTGTTCCCCTGTACTTTGCTCAAGCATCGGTGCGGGCATGTCACTCGACATGCGATGTGACTCACGAAAGGTCCCTGAACCTTGTTGATCGGCCTGCGCTAAAAAATCTGCATTTTCAATTTTTTTATCTGAAGGACGCAAAGTAACGGCAATTTCTTTCACTGCCGCATCATTTTCTTGAGGCATCGCAAATTGCAAAGTCAAAATCACGAGATGCAAAAATACCGCCAGTACGACGGTCGCTGTAAAAATTGGGTCTTTCCACCAATCATGAGCCAAAGGCATTACATTTATTTTTCTAAGCATCACACCAAACCGACAATTTGTCTTGTTCCCCAAAGCGCATACGCGCAGTATAAAATAGACACAGTCTTCATTTTATTGCGTAGAATGAGACCTTGTGCCCTTTAGATTCACTGTTTCGTAAAATCATGAAAATGGTGCAATTAATTTTGCTAAACTGCAAGGTTCATGAGCAGTATTTTTCAAACATTTCGACCAGAGATCTGATCGCTCAAACACGTTGATTAGCTAGGACGCCTCTTATGCAAACGCTTATTTCCAACATTTCAAATCGTTTACGCCAAGTTTATCAAAAGGCGGAAGGATTTATTGAGGATGAGCGCGAGTTTCCAATGTCTCAAGTCTTTTTAAATGCCACTTTTCAGCGTTTTGTGACCGACAACGTGAGAATGTTGAAAGACCTGCATGCCGACTTACATGATGATTGGTTACGCTTATATGCCACGCTCGACTATAACGGGCTCAAACTCACGCTTTCGGTAGATTTGAAACTGGCACAAATGGAGTTAAATAAAAAAACGCAGTTGATCGTATTTGAGCAAATCAGTGACACCAGTGTGCTGGATGCTGAATACCCAACGGTATTTCATAAAATGGGTGTGCGCTGTGCCCTATTCTTTTATCAAAAAGTCCTGAACCAAGACCCCTTAGGCATGATTTTAGAAAAACTAAATGTGATTAAAGTCAAAGATGATCTACTGCATTTGGATCTGAATCGCTGGTTAGGAAAAAATCGTTCTATTATCGATACCTTAGGTAAAGTCCATGTCAATCATGCCGTATTGCGTGAAGCAGAATTGGTGGTGATCGGTAATGTCAACTTAACGGCATTGTTCAATAAGTTTTCGCAAACCTCTATCGATGACTTGATTGAACCCAATCTAGACGAAAGCACGGTCTCGCCAATTCGACAAAAATAACTCGGGATGCTGCGACTAAAATGTGACTTAAGGTGGGTAAAAGAAACATAAAACTACAGTTTGCCCTATGTTTCGAATTTTTTCTTCATAATCAACGTGCATAATATTTCTATGCAAAAAATTTGTGCCTACAACTGAATAGGAAACTTTTTCTTATGGCTAAATCAATGTTGAAAACAGTCGCAATGGCAACAGGTGTCAGCACCTTGCTCTTTGTCGGTTTCTCAAGTCAAACCTTTGCCATGAGTCCATTCCAGGCCAGTTATCAATTTAACTATAATGGCAAAAACATGGGCTCAGCGACGCGTACGTTATCGAAATCGGGCAACAACTGGAACTATGTCTTTGCAGCCAAAGCTGGTGGTATCGCCTCTGCAACCGAAAGTAGTCGCTTTAGTTTTAATGGTAAACAAATTCAGTCCAGCAGCTTTAGCCGTAGTAGTAAAATTTTGGTGCATAACAACACCATGAGTATTAACTTCAATCCAGCGGCAAAAACCATCAATACCAAGAAAGACAAAGAAACGCGTTCTTTCGCTTGGAAAGCTGGCGTACTGGATGAACTGAATGCTGAATTACAACTTCGTGAAGACATCAAAAATGGTGGTTTAAAATCGACTTATTATTTGGCCGATGCCAAAGAAGTCGAAGCACGTAAATTTGTGAAGCAAGGTTCTGAGTCAATCAAAACCGATTATGGGACCTTTGACACCATTAAAGTGGTCATGAAACATGACAAACCTGGCCGCGAAACCATTTTCTGGTTAGCACCTAAATTGGACTACCTTCCAGTCAAAGTCAGCCATGTGGATAAGAAAACATCCTATGGATTGCTATTAACGGGTTATAAAGGTGCAAGCAATTAGTCATTTTGACGAATTTTACTTGCATTTTTTCAGGTGCTTCCTAAAATACGCTTTTGCTTGAAAAAGCACCTGCCCCTAGAGGATTCTCCCGTGTACGCACTAGAACAGAAAATCTTAAGCGAAGGTATCGTTCTATCTGATGAAGTTCTGAAAGTTGATGCTTTCTTAAACCACCAAATTGATCCGGTTATGATGCAATTAATCGGTAAAGAATTTGCTGCTCGTTTTAAAGATGCAGGCATCACTAAAATCATCACGATTGAAGCATCAGGTATCGCACCTGCAATCATGGCAGGTTTAGAACTGGGCGTGCCCGTTATTTTTGCGCGTAAATACCAATCTTTAACCTTAAAAGATGACCTTTACCGCTCAAAAGTCTTTTCGTTTACCAAACAAACCGAAAGCACGATTGCAATTTCAAATAAGCACATCAGCTCAGCAGACAAAGCCCTCGTGATTGATGACTTCTTGGCCAATGGTCAAGCGGCATTGGGTCTGATTGACTTAATTCACCAAGCGAAAGCAGAAGTTGTTGGTGTGGGTATTGTGATTGAAAAATCATTCCAACCTGGTCGTGACATTTTGCTTGAAAAAGGCTACCGCGTTGAATCTTTGGCACGCGTAAAGTCATTGGCAAATGGTACTGTTGAATTTGTTCGTGACTAATCACGGCGTTTAACTGCAAAAAAGAGCACTTCAGGTGCTCTTTTTTTGTCACTCAGATGACCCGCGGGTCATCCACATGTAAATGCCACATTTGCGCTGTAGGTTATTTTTAATTTAAAGTAAAAAAATATCGTTTTTTTTCAATTTAATTACACATTGAAGTTGGAGAAATGCGATTTATATAGCATGATCAAATCTAAAAGGTAATGTCCACTTTCTAAGAGCAAAACAAACAAAGACTAAATTGGATACTATTTTATAGAGATACCGAATTGAATGATAAACAAGAATCAATTAACTGAACGATCATTTACCCCAAGCCAATTATCTGGCTTTGATGGCGCGCATTCCATTCAACTCCCCGTAGACTTCATTCACGACTTGAGTAAAGCAGACTCCTTGCAAGCTGTTCTAGATACCATTGCTTACTGGATTTCTCACGTGTTTGAGGCAGATCGAGCCAGTATTACCCTGCAAGATACTGAAGAATATCTCAAGCTGTATTCGATCTCAGGCAATCATGCGATTCCCATGAATTTTAAAATTCCGATTGGGCAGACTTTTGTCGGACGAGTTTTTGCCCAGTCTCAACTGATCATTTGCGATGACCTCTCTCAGTCGGATGAGCTGGATTGTAAAATGCTTTCAGAGCATGGCATGGGCACCTGTATGGATGCGCCCATGATTCACAATGGCGTGTGTATTGGCACCTTAAATGTGGCAGATCAACGTAAATATCACTACACCCTACAACAAGCGATTCTTTTACAGAGCCTCGCCACATGGTTAGCTTTAAACATTAAACTGCATTTACAAGTGCAAGAAATGGCTGTCTTAGCATCTACAGATGAACTCACAGGAACCTTTAACCGTCGAGTATTTGTGCAAGAAAGTAATCAAACCATGCAGCACTTCAGCCATACTCGCGTGCCCTTTACGATAGGCATCTTAGATATTGATCACTTTAAACAGCTGAATGACTGTTATGGGCATACCGCAGGTGACCATGTGCTGAAAAAGATGACCAAAAAAATCCGCAGCGTACTGCGTGACGAAGACTTTTTAGCCCGTATTGGGGGTGAGGAATTTGCGATTATTTTACCCGCTTGCTTGGGTGATGAAACCATGCGGGTCTTTAAACGCATCTGTTCAACAATTGAGGCGATGGAAGTACATTATGAGCAAGAAGTGCTGTGCTTTACGGTCAGTATAGGGGTTGCTGAAGTCGGCAAACATGACGCAGATGCAGAGGATGTCTTTAAACGTGCAGATAAAGCCTTGTACTGTGCCAAGCAAGCAGGAAGAAACCGAATTCACTTTGCCAACTAAACCATATTTAAAAACACAGCATAAACTACTCAAGAAAATTACAAGTTTAATAAATATTATTGCTGCAAGTTCAACTAAGATTTACTCTAGATTCAGTTGTTTAGATCTTTCAAATTCAAGCGCAAAACACGGTTGTTCTGCGCAACGTGTTATCCACACCGTAAAACGGCTGCCAGCTTCAATCACTGGTATCCCAATAGGCCAATAGACTATGGAAAATACAACTCTCTGCCCAAAATGTGGCTCTAGTGATGTTGAAAAACGCAATCACGAGCAACAACTGACTAAAATTGGGGGCGTATTGCTCAGTTCGGCAGGTGCAACTGCTGGTACCGTCGGTGGTGCAGCATCTGGAGCCTCTATTGGTGCGGCGATCGGTGCAGCGGCTGGACCTCTTGGGGTGATTATGGGTGGTACCATTGGCACTTTTGTCGGTGCGGTCAGTATTGGTGTGACAGGTGGTTTTTTAGGACATCATTTTGGTAAAAAAGCGGGTGTGATTGTCGATAAAAATGTATTTCTTGACTATAAATGTCTCAAGTGCGGTACAAAATTCAAAGAGTAGCATCTGACGCCAGCCCAATAATAAAAAGCCCATCATGGATGGGCTTTTTTCATGTCTCAATGTTCTAGGCTTGTAGTTTCTTCACAACTTCCCCAAGACGCTTACCTTGAGCTTCGCACAGCACTTTTTCATCTTGGCTTAAGCGCTGATCATGTCGAGGCCCGCTGACATGGCTAGCGCCATACGGTGTTCCACCTGTTTTCGTATTTGACAATGCAGGAATGGCATTGTTCAACCCTAGAATCATCATGCCATGATGAAACAATGGTGGCAGCATGGTCAATAAAGTACTTTCTTGGCCGCCATGCATCGAACCTGATGAGGTAAACACACAAGCTGGCTTGCCATGCAAAGCTCCATTGAGCCAAAGACTGGTGGTCTGGTCGAGGAAATATTTCATTTCAGAGGCCATGTTACCAAAGCGAGTTGGTGAGCCTAGTGCCAAACCTGCACAGTTTTCCAAATCCGCTAAACTACAATAAATATCGCCTTCTGCAGGAATACTCGGCTCTGCTTCCTTCACCACAGCCGCAATATTTGGCACCGTTCGAATTTTAACTGCAACACCACTGGCTTCAATTCCATTTGCAATCAGATGCGCCATTTCACGGGTACTGCCGTATTTGCTGTAATATAAAACTAAAACATAGGTTTGCATGAATAGAGTTCGGCGACAGAAAAAATAAAACTATACGGTATTTTTCCTATTTTTTGGTTAAGCTTAGGGTGAAAAATGTAGAAAAGATGAAGAAAACAAAAGAGATACTTTGCCTATGTTAGAACAGTACTTAAGAAAACTTCCTTTCTATGAGAAAACTTGGTTTCAGTTCGTTTTATTTGTACTGCGACGCTTTGAGGCTGATCGATGTCGTGAACAAGCGGGTTCACTAACCTATACCACCCTGTTTGCCGTCGTTCCGATGCTAACCGTTTTTTTGGTGATCATTTCCTCAATTAAAGCGCTTGAACCAGCACGGCAGCAATTACAACAACTGATCTATAGTAATTTTTTACCGAAAACCACGATTGCTTTTGACAAGGCCTTAAATGCGTTTACCGATAAATCCAGTAATTTAACCATTATCGGGATCTTATTTTTATTCGTCACCACCGTCATGATGCTAACCAGTATTGAAACGGTCTTTAACCGAATTTGGCGTGTTCGTGAAACTCGCGGCGGCATTATTGGCTTTATGCGCTATTGGACCATTATTTCTTTAGGCCCGATTCTACTCGGTAGTGCCTTTGTCATTTCATCGACAATGGCTTCCCTCAATGTTCTGAGCAATAATTTTGCAGGCTATGAGCTTGATGGTGCATTTGTCCTGTGGCTGATTTCATTCTGCTTAACCGTCGTCGGCTTTTTTATTCTGAATTGGACCATTCCAAACCGCAATGTCCCAATTAAATCAGCTTTGATTGCAGGTTTATTTAGTGCCGTCGTGTTTGAACTCCTAAAAAACTTATTCGGCTTCGTTATGTCGAACTTCACCAGTTATGAAGTCGTTTATGGTGCCTTTGCTGCGATTCCCATTTTCCTGTTATGGATTTTTCTGTCGTGGAATATTGTCCTGATTGGGGTCGAAATTAGTTATGCACTGACCGCATTTACCTCCCATAAAGAGCAAAAACGACACCCTGTCATTATGCTGTTGGATTTGCTGGAGCTGTTTTATAAAAAGCAACAGCAAGGACTCAGTGTCTCTGATGATGAAGCTTTAGATGTATTAGGGCGGGATGAGTTGGGACGTTGGCCGAGTTACGTGTTTATGCTTGAACAGCAAAACTTAGTCAAACGTACCGATGACAACCAATATGTGCTGGTACGTAATTTATCTCAAGTCGATTTTTGGAGTTTTTACAGCAAACTTCCTTACCCTTTACCAAAGCGTAAAGATTTGGGTAATGTCCATCCTGATGATGTCTGGATGCAAAAAATTGGCCCAGCGGTAGTAGAATCGGATGATTACTTGGCGGCTAAACTCGCTATTCCGCTGTCTACAATTTTTGATGATAAATCTTAAGCCTTCTATAAAAAAAACGTGTCCAAGACACGTTTTTTTTATCAGCTCACTCAAATCAATTTAAGTTCAACCTTCACCCTGAATTTAAGGCAGATTCAAGCCAACTCAGTATTTACTGCAAAGCCATTTTAAATGCCTGTACATACTGCTTAATTTTATGATGCAAACTCACCACCATTACCCCCATCAACACAAAGCATGTTCCCACCAAAAAGTTGAGTTCCAGCTGCTCATTGAGTAATACCACACCAAAACACATCCCAAAGATTGGGGTCAAAAAAGAAAAGACTCCCAACTGGGATGCCAAATATTTTTTCAACAGCCAAAACCAAATCAGATAACTGGCAAATGACACGACAATGGTATGGAAAAGCAAACTTGTAACGGATAATACAGACCAGTGAATCGTCGCTTGTCCCATGAAAAAAGCCACAGGCAATAACACTAAGAAAGCGATAAAGAGCTGATAAAACAAAGTTTGGGTCGCAGGTGCTTCTGCTAGTTTAGTCAACCGAACTGCAATAGTTGTGGCTGCCCACAATACCCCTGCCAAGAGTGCTAAAGCATCGCCCCAAAGTGCAGAACTTGCGGCTGCTTGCGAAGCTGCAGGGCGAAATAAAAATGCAATCACGATCCCGAAAAATGCACATGCAATGCCCAACCACTGGATAAGTGATAAACGTTCTGAAGGCAGCTTCCAGTGCAAACCCAATGCTACAAAAATAGGCGCGGTATAAAGCAAAACCACGGTATGCGCCGCTGAGGTAAAACGTAAAGCTTGCGCGACCAGAAAAAATTCTGCTGCAAATAAAAGCCCAACTAAAATTCCTGCGGGTAAGTAGTCTCGCCCCCACAAAGATGTGCCCTTTGCCAACTTGATCATGGGGTAAACCATCAACGCAGATAAACCTGAGCGAAGCGCAATTTGCATCACTGCAGAAATATCGGGGGCAGCAAGCTTTAACACCACTTGTTGTAATCCCCACAAAATACACAGCCCAAACATAATCCCTGAAGCTTTACTGTCCAGCGCTTGACGACTACTCACGACCTGCTCCACTGAAAAAGATCAAAGCTCACTATAGATTTGTCTGAAATAAAACATATAATTTAAAACAGACAAGAGATCTTCTTATTCAGGCAATTTCAGCCATGCCCCAACGACAACAAAAAAAGAGCGCGCAACTCAAACAATTACCGACCAATGATCATATTGATAAATTATTATGGATCAGCTTTCGCGAAGACCCCGCGCAGTCGGTTTATCCTGTGCATGGACATGCATGGGGCGAATTTGTATATGCCTTTAATGGCGTGATGGAGGTGAATATCAACCAGATTGACTACCTTACCCCGCCACCTTATGGCATTTGGCTTCCACCCAATGTAGCCCATAGCAGCTTAAATCGTACCGATGTTTCACATGGCACCTTGTATATCCATGAAAGCTTATGCACTCATCTGCCTCAACAAGCCGGTATTATGCTCAGCTCACCTTTGGTCTCGGCACTATTTAAGCATTTGAGACAACATAGCTTGCCAGATGATGCACCTGAACATATACGCTTACTCTATGTCTTGCTTGACCAATTACACCATGCAGAATTGGTCAGTAGCTATTTACCGCACTCTGAACACCCGACCCTGAAAAGTATTTTAGATTTTTTACATCTACATCCTGCGGACAACAGTTCTTTGCAACAACTGGTAGTACAGCACAATATGACTGAACGCACACTGGCACGTTATAGTCAAAAAGAACTTGGCATGTCCTTGAATGAATGGCGACAGCGCTTAAAAGTCATGAAAGCTATGAGTATGCTGACAAAAGGAAAAAAGGTCGAAAGTATCGCGCTGGATTTGGGCTATGCCAATGCATCGGCCTTTATTAATATGTTTAAACGCTGGATGGTATATACCCCCGATCAGTTCCGTAAACTGTACCATAGCCACCAATAACACTAAAAAAAAAGATCCCCGAAGTGATCTTTTTGAATGATGGGGTTTGAAAGCCTGTAAATTAAGCTTTAACAAAGGTATTCCAAGAATAGTCTTGGTTTTTACCTTTTAGGGTCATTTTCAACTGCTCACCCGCCTGTAATGCAGCGACCCCAGCAGGTGTCCCTGTCATGACCACATCGCCTGCTTCCAAAGTGAAGACTTGGCTAATGTCGGCCAGCAAGGTGCCAATGTCAAAAATTAAGTGTGCAGTGTTGCCCGCTTGGCGCAGCTCATCATTGACATGAAAACTGTAGTGCACATCATCCCAGTCCTGTACCACATCGGAAACAGCAACCCAGTCTGCCAGTACACACGAACCATCAAAGGCTTTGGCACGTTCCCAAGGCTGGCCTTTGGTTTTCAAGTCATCTTGTAAGTCACGTAAGGTTAAGTCCAAA
Organism: Acinetobacter johnsonii ANC 3681; assembly: GCF_000368805.1. Taxonomy (NCBI): domain Bacteria; kingdom Pseudomonadati; phylum Pseudomonadota; class Gammaproteobacteria; order Moraxellales; family Moraxellaceae; genus Acinetobacter; species Acinetobacter johnsonii. The sequence continues at coordinate 25,201 of NZ_KB849703.1, forward strand.
CCTAAAGTTACAGCCCCTACCGCTTGCAGGGCTTGAGCTGGATCTGTTGCTTTGCTTAGGCGTTGGTCAATGCGTAAAACCAGTTCACATTCATAATGGCAGCTGCCCCATGCAGGATTCCAAGAGATGCCCGCATCTAAACTGAGCAAACTGCTCGGTGGTTTGATAAATAAAACCGGACGATCAGGAATCGCATTGCCTAATTCTTTGGCATGGTCTGCATAACTACGACCGACACAGACAATTTTAGATGGACGTGTACTCATGATCTTCCTCTGATTTTTTGATGGTGTTATGGAACAAAATGCTTATTTTTTGAAAGTATTTTCAAATTTTGCTTGATCCGCACTATCGGCCAACGCACGCTTAGGTACAATCACCACAGTACGGTTTTTCAGCTCAAGCATATAGGTCAACTTGCCACTGGCAAACTTTTGCACTTCATTATAATGGACCACTTGCTTGCGACCATTGGCATAAATTTCCGCATAATCTTGGTATAAGTCGATGCCTTGCTCACTTTTACCAAACTGATATTTCACAAATTGGCGCTTAAACATCATCGGCAGAAACCAATAACGCATGAGAATTTGTAAAACTAGGAAGAATATGCCCAACGCCACATAGTAGCGACCGACACCTGAAAAGCCGAGCATAAAGCCCCACACAATAATCCCGACACTAATCAACGGCGTGATAAAACGCGTCATTTGCTTTTTACCAAAGGTCGCTAAGGCAAAACCATCTTGGGACTCTTCTAAAGTGAGGAAATAACGTGTCGATAATGCAGGCTTGTTCTCTGACATAGGGTCATATCAAATAGCTAAAAATATTGTGCTCAATACTACAACACAATCGGTCATTTTTTTAGGACTTTAGCAGATCGATGTTGATTAGCTGGCTATCCACTTAAGCCGAGGCCATACCGATATCAGAACCGCATTATAAAACTGAGATGCAAGAAACAACTGAATAACTACGGCAAAAAATCCATCCATACTATGGATTTCTACTGAATAGAAAGTGCAGGCACAAAAAAACCGCAACATGTGCGGTTTTTTCAATATTGATCAAGTTGGTGCGCTCAGAGAGATTCGAACTCCCGACCCCTTAGTTCGTAGCCAAGTGCTCTATCCAGCTGAGCTATGAGCGCGACGTCTTGATCGGATGCATTGTATATGGTTTATTTCATTTTGATAAGTCATTTTGTAGCAACAAACCATCAAATGTTTATTAATCGTACATAAATCAGATTAAGTCGCTAAAAAATATATAAATAATTACAACATTCACTCAATACATTAAAAATTAGTGCAAATTCACAAACAGCAACCACAACTAGTATGAGATTCTTTATAATCAAATAGAAGAATTACATAAAATTAATTTAAGATACAAATGCCAAATCAAGTAGATCAATCAACTTTAAACATGAGTAAAATTGGACCAGCAATAGCATCTGTACTTATCCTGCTCATCGTCATTGGCTATTCTATTAAAACAATAAAAAATCAAGTTCGATATATTGAAAGCTTACACTCAAACGAATGGCACGTATTTGAAAGGCATATGACTTCAAACTATTTTTTTACCGTGTCAAAATTTCGAGATAATCGTAAAAGCCTATATATAAGCCAGGATGGTGACGTATTTTATTCTCAACTTTGCACTAACAAACTAAAAAATATCTGTAAATTAGCTTATTCATCTGAAATAAAAGTTGAAAGTGTACTTTTTTACGCTCAAATACATAAACAGACAGGGCGATATACTTCACTACATTTAAAAGACATCGTTTTCATAGATCAAAATAATCGCCAACAAACATTTAATTATTTAACTACACCTCCAGATGATCAAAATTCTATTTCTAATAAAAAAAATAGTTTATGGATTTCACTCATACTCATATTTATAAGTTATTTATTCTTCGGATCCGTGGCATCTTTTCAGATTTCCGATAGTATTCCTCAAAATATTAAAATGCAAAAAAAGATCAATAAAACTATTATTATCGCAATCTGTATGTGTTATTGCTATTTAATTGCAATCACATTAATTACATTCTTGAAAAATTAATATTTTTCAAATATAAAACGATCAGACACAAAAAAACCGCAACATGTGCGGTTGATTGTTCAAGTTGGTGCGCTCAGAGAGATTCGAACTCCCGACCCCTTAGTTCGTAGCCAAGTGCTCTATCCAGCTGAGCTATGAGCGCATTACTTGTGTGCCAATTCAGGCGATACGTTACATACAATTTACTTATTGGTGCGCTCAGAGAGATTCGAACTCCCGACCCCTTAGTTCGTAGCCAAGTGCTCTATCCAGCTGAGCTATGAGCGCGACATAAGTAAAGTTGGCGGTGAGAGAGGGATTCGAACCCTCGGTACAGTTACCCGTACGCATCCTTAGCAGGGATGTGGTTTCAGCCACTCACCCATCTCACCGTAACGTGCGGCCATAATACAAACTTCATGCTAGCACTGCAAGCACAGACACTCAATTTTTTGCATATTTCTGTTCAATTAAATACTTTTTAAACAATTTAGAGCGGATTCAGCCGAATTTATTCTTTTCTCTACATCTGCATGTTGAATAAAACAGCAGATATTCTAAATTGCCGACATAAAACACAATATTGCAATCATTTGCGTGCAGTCTGTCTTCGCATGACTTATGCTAATCCTATCTACTGACATACAGCCAAAGACATTATGAAAAATTGGGTCGATCCTGAAGCAAAAGCTGAAGCTGAACGTTATGACAACCCTATTCCGAGCCGCACGCTCATTTTAGAAACCATCGAAGAAAAAAAGACGGCTTTATCGCATGCGGACTTGGTCGAAATTTTTGAAATTGCAGACCAAAAAAGCATTGAAGCGCTCAGCCATCGTCTGATTGCGATGGTTCGTGATGGTCAACTGATGAAAGATGGCTTCAAGTTTCAAATTGCCGAAGAGCAACCTGAACATGAAGCAACGGTTTACATCAACAGTAAAGGCTTTGGCACGGCGAATATTGCAGGGCATGAAGACTTACTTCTACCTGAACGCGAACTGCGCCAAGTGTTTAATGGTGACCGTGTTAAAGTGCGTCAAACCTCAGTAGACCGCAAAGGTAAAGCTTGGGGCTTTATTACCGAAGTGGTGCAACACCGTGTGAAGCAAATCATTGGTAAAGTATCGATACATGACGGTGAATACTTTATTCAACCAGCAAATCCCAATGCGCACCAACCGATTACTTTAGAAAAAGAGTTAATCGAACACGCACAAGTCAAAGTGGGCGATTCGGTTCGTGTTGCAATTGATGACTACCCAACCAAAGATGAGTTGGCGACAGGTCATATTGTGCAATCGATGGCAGACAAGGCCGATACTGAAATTATTATTCCCCAAACCATTTTAGAGTTTGGTTTGCCGTATGAATTCCCAGAAGAAGTGATTAAAGAAGCAGAAAGCTTTAAAGAGCCTTCAGCGCAGGACCGTGAAGGTCGTATTGACCTACGAGATTTAGCCTTAGTCACTATTGATGGTGAAGATGCACGCGACTTTGATGATGCAGTCTATGCAGAAAAACGTCCAGGCGGCGGTTACCGTGTGGTGGTGGCCATTGCAGATGTCAGTCACTATGTCCGTTCAGGCAAACCACTGGATGATGAAGCCCAAGAACGGGGTACATCAGTGTATTTCCCGCACTTTGTTTTACCGATGTTGCCTGAAGCTCTTTCGAATGGCTTATGCTCACTCAATCCACATGTAGACCGTCTGTGTATGGTCTGTGATTTAAACCTGTCACGTGCCGGTCGCGTCACCAAGTTTGAGTTCTACCCATCTGTGATGCACTCAAAAGCACGTTTAACCTATACCAACGTTGCTCAATACTTTGAAGGTGACAGCAGTGCCATCCCAGAAGACCGTGATGTACGCAAATCCTTAAACACCCTGTTCCAACTTTATCAAGTCCTCAAAGGTTTACGTGCAGAACGTCATGCTATGGAATTTGAAACCGTTGAAACCTACATGACCTTTGATGAACTGGGCGGCATTAAGGAAATTTTACCGCGTACGCGTAATGATGCGCATAAACTGATTGAAGAATGTATGTTATTGGCAAACGTGGCAGCGGCTGAATATGCGCTACAACATGATGTGCCAATGTTATACCGTATTCATGAACCACCTGAGTTTTCACGTATTCAAAAAGTACGCGATTTTGTCAAACTGCTCGGTCTACCGTTCCCAGAACAGCCGACTCAGAAAGACTACCAAGCCGTGATTGATGCAACCAAAGATCGTATTGATGCTCCAAGTATCCATGCCGTGCTGTTACGTTCAATGATGCAAGCCTACTATGGTGCGAATAACGCAGGTCACTTTGGTTTGGCATATGAAGCCTATACGCACTTCACTTCCCCAATTCGTCGCTACCCAGACTTGTTGTTACACCGTGCGATTAAAGCCAAGTTAAAACATAAACCTGCACCTCTTTCAGGGGCTGCTTTGGATGATGCTGGTCAACATTTCTCAGCGACTGAGCGTCGTGCAGATGAAGCGTCTCGCTCTGTCACCACATGGTTGAAATGTCATTATATGCAGCAACATTTAGGTGAAGAGTTTGTCGGCACCATTTCTGCCGTAGCGGAATTTGGTCTATTTGTCACGCTCAAAGACTTATATGTTGACGGCATGATCCATGTCAGCCAACTAGGCGATGACTACTTTGTCTATGACCAACCAAGTCAGAGCTTGATTGGGCAGGCACGCGGTCAAAGCTTTAGCTTGGGCGATGAAGTGAAAATCAAAGTTGCAGCAGTGAATTTAGAAGATCGCAAAATTGATTTTGAATTATTGCAGCAACTCTCACATGGTGGTCGGCCCATACGTAGTCGAGCACCCCGTGTTGGTAAAGCCAAAACAGCACGAAGCGAAAGTAAAGAAGAAGTCTTCAGCGAGTCGACAAACGCCTCTCCCAGTAACAGCGGAGACCAGCCCATACGACGCAAAAAAGATAAATCCCAACCTAGCTCCTACAGCAAAAAGCCTGGTAAAAAATCTTCATCAAAGTCTGAAACAAAGGTTAAAGATAAAGTGAAGAAAAAGGCTAAACTTAAAAAGAAAAAATCAAACGCAAAAGCGAAAACTGAGTAAATGATGAAAAAGGTGCTAGGGCTTAATGTGTCCTAGCACCTTTTTTCATAGGGCCAACATGAATTTTTTGCGTTTATTTTTAAGCAAACCCATCAGCCAATATCATCCCTTGCTTTACTTCATGGCCACGCGTAGCCGACGTATGATGCGCTATTGGCAATGGAAAACAGATGGGAAAGACTACGCACATTCATTTTCTAACGCTCCTTTGGCTTTTCGCGTCAAAAAGCATCAGTCCGTTCTGTTTCGTAAATTAGGCGACATCGATCAGCACTGGCAACACAATAAAGTCATCAATCTCAAAATTGCCAGTCCGTGTATTTCTGGGATTTTAATCCACCCACAACAGACTTTTTCTTTTTGTCAGTTGGTAGGACAACCAACAACTCAAAAAGGCTATGTTGAGGGAATGGAACTCAGCTTTGGTCAAGCACGCGGTGGTATTGGCGGCGGTATTTGCCAAATTGCCAATCTCATTCACTGGCTTGTCTTGCATAGCCCATTGCAAGTGGTACAGCGTTCACAGCACTCCTTTGACCCTTTTCCAGATCATGGTCGTGTACTTCCATTTGGTAGTGGCGCTGCAATTTTTTATAACTATATTGATTATCAATTTTACAACCCCACCCCGCATAGCTTTCAAATTCGGCTGTGGTTTAGTGAGAAATGCCTAGAAGGTGAACTGCGTTGCTCAGTCGATTTAGGCTATGTCTATCACGTGTTTGAACAACAGCATGCCTTCCTAAAAATCGGGACGGACTACTACCGACAAAACGAAATTTGGCGACACCGCAAAGAAAAATATAAAAGCGGTGAAATCTTAGCAACTGAATGTATGACCCGTAACTTTGCCAAAGTGCTTTATCAGCCCTCACGCATTGATCAGCACTACCCTTCATGGGCTGAATTTCAAGCGGCGCAAAACATCAAAACCAATTAAAACTTGATTTCCCAGTGCATCACCCTTACATCTAGTGATAACTGAACTTTTAATTTGGCTTAAACGCATGACATTAGAAAAAGTAACCTTGCCTGTTCCACAGTTTGATCAAATCACCTTAGTACAACTCCAACAACAGATCGAACAAGCCATTCAACAGGGTCAAAGTTTTTTAAAAGACCTGAGCGAAGTCCCTGAATCCATTCAGGCACAGCTTGCGGTCTTAGAACAAGTCGATCATTTAGAAAATAATATGAGTGAAGCATGGGGCGTACTGTCCCACCTCAATGCGGTGATGAACAATGCTGAAACTCGTGAGGTATACCAGTCACTATTACCAAGCTTAAGTGAATACTATACCGAGTTAGGTCAACACACAGCGCTGTATCAAACCTATCAACACATTCATGATGCTGCACAATTTGATCACCTGCCTGAAGCCCAACAAAGTGCGATTAAACTTGCACTGCGCGACTTCAAACTGTCTGGGGTGGCTTTAGAAGGTGAAGCCAAAAAACGTTATGCAGAAATCTCGGCACGCTTATCACAACTATCGTCCGACTTTTCCAACCATGTTCTTGATGCTACACAAGCCTATTTCAAACCTTTAGCGGACCACGAACTGGCAGGATTACCCCAAAGCAGTGTAGAGCTATTAAAACAATATGGTCAGCAGCGCGAACTGGATCAACCCGTTGCCACTTTAGACTTCCCGTCATATTTGGCGATTATGACCTACGCGGAAAACCGTCCTTTACGTGAAGAGCTGTATCGTGCCTATACCACACGTGCATCAGATCAGTCTGAACATGCTGAGTTTGATAACACCGCGGTGATGGAAGAAATCTTAAGCCTACGTCAGGAAATGGCTGCACTGTTAGGTTTCAATAATTATGCCGAGCTTTCATTGGCCAGCAAAATGGCGCCAAATGTAGCCACCGTAGATCAGTTCTTACGTGATTTGGCTGAACATTCACGTGCCCCTGCGCTCAAAGAAGTGGCGGAGCTGAAAGCCATTGCCGCTGAAGATGGCATTGATGATTTAAAACCGTGGGACAGCACGTATTATTCGGAAAAATTGAAAGTCCAACAGTTCAATTTATCTCAAGAAGCACTCAAGCCCTACTTCCCTGCACCTAAGATTTTGCAGGGCTTATTTAGCATTGTGAACCGTCTTTATGGAATTCAAATTGTGGAGCGTGAAGCCCCAGTTTGGCACTCAGATGCACGCTATTTTGAACTCGAAGATCAAGGCGCAGTGGTCGGTGGATTCTACTTTGACCTCTATGCGCGTCAGGGCAAACGTGGTGGTGCATGGATGAGTGGTTTCCGCTCTCGCACCCAAACAACGCAAGGCCTACAAAAACCGATTTGCTATATGGTGTGTAACTTTACGCCACCTGTGGGAGATCAAGCAGCACTACTGACACATGATGAAGTGATTACCTTGTTCCATGAATTTGGACATGGTTTACATCATATGTTGACAGAAGTTGACAATATTGCAGTTGCGGGGACACACGGCGTGGCATGGGATGCTGTAGAGTTGCCAAGCCAATTCATGGAGTTTTGGGCATGGGATACCGAAAGCTTAGACCTGCTCAGTGCACATGTTGACACCCAAGAAACCTTACCAGAAAGTCTACTCAAAGCCTTGCTGGACGCGCGTTTCTTCCAATCTGGCATGCAAAGTTTACGTCAAATTGAGTTTGCCCTGTTCGATCTCAGCATTCATAAAGCAGCCCCTGCTTTGAAAGCAGATCAGATCCAAGCCACCTTAAATGACATCCGTGCACAATACGCTGTTTTAGAGACTACTCCTTATAACCGATTCCAACATAGCTTCAGCCATATTTTCGCAGGCGGCTATGCAGCAGGTTATTATTCTTATAAATGGGCGGAAGTTTTGGCCAGTGATGCCTTCGATCGTTTCGAAAATGAAGGGATTTTTAATACTGCCACTGGAAAAGAATTTCGCCAGTTTATTCTAGCAGTTGGCGGAAAAGATACAGCGCTTGATGCATTTATCAATTTCCGTGGACGCGAGCCAAAAATAGATGCTTTACTTCGTCATCAAGGTTGGACGAACCGCTAAAAAAGTGAGTAAACTAGGCGCCTAAATTGTTCAGAAGGTAAGTCTAATGACTATTAAACGTCGTTTCATTGCAGGTGCAAAATGTCCTAAATGTCAGGCGATGGATCGAGTTGTTATGCTTACCTCGAATGACGATGAATGGATTGAATGTATCGACTGTGGTTATTCTGAGAATCGTCCAACTCATGTAGACGAGCCTCAGATCCCTGCTATCCCTGACGAGGTTGGGGTCATTCAATTTAAACCACGTCAATCAAAGAATAAAGGTTGAATCGAATGTCGTCCGTACAACACAACAACCCTAAATTACTCTGGGGTATTACAGCAGGTTTAGTCGCAATCATTGCGTTTTTTGCACTTTATCAATGGTTGTTTGCTGCACAAGAGTCTGCAACACCGGTGCACCAAGCGGAGTTGATTCAACCGACCGTGAAGGCGCTTCCAGAAGCTGAAAAAGCAGCTTCGACCTCCATGGCTGACAACACCATTAAATTGGTCGAAGAAGATATTTTAAAAGCACCTGTACCTGAAAATGCCTCACTTGCTAAAGAAGAAGTGGCGAAACTGGACGATATTCAAAGCCAGTTGAAGGAACAGGAAAAGAGCTTGCAAGCACAGCACAAAGATGCCGATGAACTGGTAAAGCTCAAAGAAGAACAAATTAAACTGTTAGAAGCCCAATTGGCTGCTCAGTAAAATACGGTTGTTATTTTAAAGACGTTAGCCTATCGACTGATACGCTAACGTCTTTTTTTGCCTAGCTGCTTCACCCATCCTTTCAATCAGCACTAAGCCATTACATAACTCATCATCTCATTTGAACTACCTTCACCAATAAAGTCTCTAGTCGCTATACATCACAGCCCCTAGCTCATGCCAAGGATATCTTTTAGAAGGAGTTTATTTGCCGATTGGGTCTTATCATTGAGCCTAAGTGAGGGCTGATTTTCTAAGATAGGCCGCTTAGCAATATCGTTGTACTTTGTTTTGATATCAGTGGCAATTTACGTTGGTAAATCCTAAAAAAGAGCTATTTTCTTCAGAAGTATCTCCAATAACTCCAAAACATAAAAAAGCATCCGAAGATGCTTTTTTTATGGTCTAACTCAAGTTCACAACTTAGTGATACCAGCCAAATAACTTAAAGAAGTATGGAACATAAGCAATGATCAGCATCGCTGGGAACAACACGATCAAGGGTAAAATCCAACGTTCATAACGATAATAGAAAGACAAATGACGCACTTCCTCATCGGCCTCATTCACCTCGGCATCACCAATGGATTGTCTTGCTAAAAGATGATTAAGGGCCACAGGTGGTGTCACATAGCCCAACTCAAAGCCAATCAAGGTGATCATCCAAAAATGGACAGGATGAATACCATATTGATAGGCCACAGGCGCAACTGTCGCAGAAATCAAGATCACGGCGCCAAACGGATCCATAATCATCCCAACAAAGACCATCAACCCCAAAATCAGACTAATAACCAAGAACGTACTGTTAATATCAGTTGGGAAGAAACTCATCACCTCCGTACGTTCAAGCAATCCGCCCACGCTGACTGACAGTGCCATTAAAATGACCAAAGCACCGATATGTCCAACGGTTTCACTGGTCGAGATATGCATCGATTTCCAAAAACCAACTTGGCGTAATACATCCATGGAACTAGATTGAACCACCCCATGATTCACCACCTGTCCATCATCTGCAGCATTGCCATGTAGCCCTTCACGGTATTCTGCATGGGCAACTTGTGCACCCGCTAAAGCAGGCTCACCACCCGAGTTATAATTTGCGCTGAGTGTCTCATCCCAATGCACCACAGCAGGCAAAGGCGCAGGCTGATGACGTAATTTATCAAACAACACGATCATCAATAAAATCACAGGCATCATCACGGGTGCAGTAAATTCATTTAGGTCAGTGTCTAATAAGAATTTATAGAACATCCACGTGAGGACAAAAATCACGATATAAGGCACAACTGCTAAGAAAGCACGCCCTGATTTCGGTGCGGCCAAACTCGGTGCCGCGATGCGGAATTTACTCTCTGCAAAGAAGAGTGAAACCACTAAAAAAAGTGTTGAGGTCAGTAAGAACGTGTAAACACCATATTGATAAAGCAGGTCCGTCGTGACTTCTTTGTTTAAGGATGCCACCACCACAATCAATAAACATGGACGCAAAACTACACCCAGCGAACCTGACATTGCCGTTGCAGCCAAAGCAAACTGACGACGTCCACCTGCATTCCAGACTTCTTTATAAATAATCGCCCCTGCTGCAATCACAAAGATCCCCGATGCACCCGTATATGCCGTTGGTAAGGCTGCAGCGATTAAAATCAACCAGGTGAGTGTTTCAGGCGCCAAATTCCATGGACGCAAAATATTTAAGAACAGATCCACAACACGGGTTTGTTTCAGCAACATCCCCGCCCAGATGAAGAGCGCTAAATTCAGGAAAATACTGGAGAACTCAACCAACTGTCCCAAATAAATCCCTTGCCCCATTGGGTAGTCCATGAAGAAGATAAATGCCACACCCGTAATCACCGCCATGTAGGCATACAGCGGCACACTCAGGAAAGCAAAGCCTAGACGTCCACCAGCTTTAGCCTCTTTCGGTGGGCTAAACAGCTGCCACACACTTATCAATGTCAGTACGCCAAATAAAACCATCCACAGCCAATAAATCAGCTGGGTTTCGCCATTCATCGGCACACCCGAGTCTTTGACTGAGTTAAATTGGCTAATGCTCGAGTAGGCTAATAGACCATTACCGAATGTCATCAGGAGACTATAAACCCGATAATCCAGCTTGGTGGCAGGGCCACGCAAACCAATATGATGGATTTTTAAAGTGGCACTAATCGCAGCTAAAACCACCATAAAAATCAATAGAATGGCACGATTGTCTGTTCCGAATTTAAAAATACCGAAAAAGGTGGTTTCAAAATTACGATAGGCACGGATACTTGGATGTGCCTCCATATGTTGCATCGCTTGATCATAAAACTGATATTTTTCTTCACACTGCTGTACACCTGCCAAAATGGACACACGCACATCAGCTTCCGAAGCCGTACCAAAGAAGTCAGCGAACTCATCTGCGGCGTTGGCTTGCATTTGGGTTTTGACCAAAGCATCCACATTCGGCTGACGATTACACTCTGGCTTGGTAGGCTCTGCCCTTAAAAAAGAATACTGCATACCCGTGGCTGAATCGCCATATAAGCGCTCACCCATACGCAGTAATTGGCCATGAATCATTTCACCTGTACCAATTAACAGCGTAAGTAACAGTAAAATCAGAATGAAAAAAGTAGAAATCCACTCGGTCCATATATACTTCAGCAGATCGAGTCCTGATCTGCGCTGTCCATGATTTTGCATGTTGTTTCCTATTTTTATTACCGTTCTGTCCAGCGCAATACACCGTAGAACCAGTCGTTTTAGTCGGCTCGAGCTTGTCCTTTCTCTATGCCTTTAGATTTTTGTTTTGTTTATCTTTGCATCAAATTTATATTTTTGAATATGACAATCTGGATTTTCTTTTTAGAATTTAGGTCAATCCTCTATTCATCAAATAGATTCACCCCGATTAAATACAAAGCTGCAATCACAATTCCCCAGATCACGCCCAACAAATGTGCTTCGACCAAAACTGGACTCCCGATCAGTTCAGCCGTAGCACTCTCGCCAAAGGTGTTTTCCCAAATCAATTTGCCTAAAATAAGAAACAACACCAAACTCGCAAACATCCGTTCTTTACGGTATAGCAAATGGACAATGGCTATGGCAGTGAACATTCCATGCAGCACACCTGACAGCCCTGCATAAGCTTCAATATCCGCTAGAAAATAATAAAAACTGAGACTAATCAACGGCGGTAAAATCAGCAATAAGGCCACAAAATGCCAAACACGGGCCCGTGGAAAAATAAAAGGCAAACACATAAAAGCCAGCATATTGAGTGCAAAATGAATCCATCCCACATGTACCCAATGCGCGGTCCACAAGCGCCAAATTTCAGGAAAAATATCCACTCGCCAATAAATAAATTGATCTTTAAAAATCTGTAGGCATGCCGAGATCGACACGACAAACGCAATCAAAATGATTTTTCGATTCAGAAATTGATCATGCATCACATGTCCTTATCGTGTTGCTCATTTATTTATTGTTATTTTTTCTGCCCTTCGGCTCAGTTTAAAATTGGTTAACTTTCACTAAACAACTCATCTAGCTCAGAACGGTCTTCTTTTTCATCCCAGAAATGCGCCATACCACCATCCCCAGTTCGTGTCCCGGTATGTTCAGTCCAATAACGATCCGAAATCCCCTGAACCATACTCGAGGCCATACTATCAATCAGTTTAAATTGTGGATTACTCTGTTTTTCATCGCTATAAGAGGCCGCATAACTTTTCAATGCATCTCGAATCTTGGCATCGTCCCCACTGGCTTGAGCCGCTATAGCATACATTGCATGAGATAAACGAACCCCTTTTTGCTCCCCAATTTGCATCGATTGTTTCAAGGTCTGATACGGATCAGGTTTACCTTCACCCGCACCTGGCAATAAGGTCCAAATCACCGCACGTGTTGCATTGGGCGCACCCCAAAACTTTTCATTGTCTAGACACACCATCCCACGTTCAACAATAGCCGCAATGTCTTTAGGAACATTGACTGCACCACCTGAGTTAATATCATTGGTCATGGCTTGTAACCCACTCAACATCCCCAGCATATATACAGTTTGATCCAAATCGCTGTTCATTTTTGGACAGCCTTCGCCCAATGGTTTCTTATATTTCTTTTCCCAGCGGTTTTGAAAAAGTTGATAGCCAGTATATTGGCGTTGTGCTGCAGTCGCCGCCCAACGCTTTTGTTCAATTCGAGCATCCTGTGCTTCAGAGACATTGCCTGCTTTCGAGGCACGCAAATAACGTAACTCTGCCTCAAGCGCCTGATTCTCCGCACAAATACCTGATGCTGAATAAAGTAGAACTGCCACACGTGTTGGATCTGCCCCCATGTCTTTGGTCGACATAATCGCTGGAGTCAAAGCATTGCCTGAATTACACACCATCTCAGCGTCTTCCATGGCTAAAATAGGCGGTACTATATGTTTTTCACTAAACCCAAGCGCAACATTGGCACCTGTTTTAACCACTTGTGAACAACCCGAAAATAATAAACTTGTAAGCGCTACAACAGCCACACCTTGGCCTATTTTTTGGACTTGCGACATTTTCCTGTCCTCTATTTGTATAATTGTATGTGTCCATGCTGACAAACATAGCAGAAGCATTTTCCGAAGAAAAGAGTATTTACTCTAAATCAGACCACTACTCTGCCATGAAATAAAAAGCGGAAAATTGACTAAAATGACGCCTCAACTTTTTTTTAGGCAAAAAAAAGTAGCATAGCGACGGTTCGGCACATGCTACTTATCAACTGGGAAGCCTAGCTAGGCTTTGTTTGGTGCAAATCGTTCCTTCAGCACAGTTCCTAATCGTCCTATAACAATCGCTAACACAATTGCTACCACTAGAAACATCCAAGTTGGGATCATCATACGATTTTCCTTGTTTGCTGTTGGTGATTTGAATGTACATTTTAAGATCAAAAAACTGTAGGAAAGTTGTCTGACAATCCAAAAAAGCACATCAGTTTCTTCAGATATGTCAGACAACAGAAAATGAGATATGGTTATATTTATTATTTTTCAATAGTTTAGATGGATATTACGAATTAAAATTGTCCAACAATTATTGCATTTTAGTGAGTATTTTCAGGGCTTTCCATTGCGTGATGGGTAACTGATCACACCAAACCAACATCGGTTTTGCTCTAAAGTGTTGAAAATAAATCACAATATAAGCACGATGATCAACAATATGGCTGATTTGCACTCGTTGCACATTGGTTTGTTTCTGAAGTGACAAAGACCAATCACGGCCATCTAAATGCTGAAGCTGAAAATGTTGCGGCCCACGTAGAAAAAACAAATACAGCACAAAGCCAGCAACCAAAGTGATCAGCCACAGTCCAAAAGGAAGTAGCTGATACAAGACCAGCATCAGAACGGCATAAATCGACAACTGAAACACATAAGCCAAACGGCTGGGTTTAAGTTGAAAATGACGATGTTCCATTGCACTTATCCGTGTACATAATGCTTTAATTTTTGAATCAAGGTTTTCATTTCAGGGCGTGGTGGTTCAGAAACTTCCATAAACCAATCCAGCAAATCTGGATCTTCCTGTTCAACCAATGCCGCAAACATGGCCTTTTCCGCAGGATCTGCCTGAAGATAATAATTTTTCACATAAGGGTCAAAGTACACATCAATTTCTTTTAAACCACGACGTGCACGATAGATTACTTTACGCTCTTCTAAGCTCATTTCTTCAGTCATTATATTCCCCAAATTAATTGAAACGGCTTAGTTTAACCGATCACACCGCCCTCGCCACTAGTTAAATGTCGCAATTTTAACAACTGGCAAAACTCATCAAAAAATCAAATAGATTTGAGCATTCAGTCCATTGTCGCATGTCCTGCTTTTCACTACTCTCTTAGCAAAATAACAACATCAGGATGAGCTTCCATGCAATCAGGCGCAATTCGCCCTTTAAACAATATGCTACCGCGCAACTTATTTAATGCTGAACACGAGGCATTTCGAGAAACTGTGCGAAAGTTTTATGCCAAAGAAGTTGTTCCAAATATTGAAAAATATGAACAACAGCAGCATGTAGATCGTGAGCTATGGAATAAAGCAGGTGCCATGGGGCTACTGTGTGCCACCATGCCTGAAGCTTATGGTGGCTCAGGTGTAGACCGCTTGTACAGTATGATTTTGATTGAGGAGCAAGCCTATGCCATGGATTCCTCAACTGGATTTTCACTACACTCGGACATTGTCGCAAACTATATCAATAACTTTGGCAGTGAAGCACAAAAACACTATTGGTTAACGCGAATGGCTTCGGGTGAAACCGTCACAGCCATTGCGATGACTGAACCCGGCACAGGCTCAGACTTGCAAGCGGTACGAACAACGGCTGTTTTAGACGGGGATGACTACATTATCAATGGCTCTAAAATCTTCATTACCAATGGCTATCTCTGCGATATGGCGATTGTGGTCTGTAAGACAGGCAATAACGAAAAAGGTTCAGCCAATCTCTCTTTAATCATCGTTGAAGCTGATCGTGCAGGCTTCAGTAAAGGTAAACCTCTCAATAAAATTGGAATGAAAGGACAAGACACCTGCGAATTGTTTTTTGATCATGTACGCGTGCCCAAAGAAAACTTGCTCGGTATGGAAGGCATGGGCTTTATGATGCTGATGAAAGAACTGGCTTGGGAGCGCATGTTGGTGGCCATTATCTGTCAAGCAGGTGCAGAAGCAGCACTTGCGCATACTGTTCAATACACCAAAGAGCGTAAAGCTTTTGGAAAAACAATTTCAAGCTTTCAAAATACTCGCTTTAAACTGGCAGAGTTACGCACAGAAATCGATTTTTGCCGTGCTTACCTTGACCGTTGTATGCAATTGCAACTGGAAGAGAGTCTCGGGATTGATGCCGCTGCAGCAGCCAAATATAAAATTTCCGAGATGTTTTCTAAAGTTGTCGATGAATGTCTACAACTGCATGGTGGCTATGGTTATATGCTGGAATACCCGATTGCACGAGCTTATCTAGATAATCGTGCCAATCGCATTTATGCAGGAACCAATGAAATTATGAAAGAGTTAATTTCCCGTTCACTCTAAGATCAAAAAGCCCCTCTTTCGATGGGCTTTTACTTTTAACAATGTGCTCGATGAAACTCCGCAATCAAAGCAACCAACAACTCTGGTTGCTCTTTATGTGGCATATGATGTAAACCTTCTAAAATGTGCAGTTCAGCCTGCCCTGACACCCCTTCAAAAATCTGCTGGGGTTGTGCCGTACTGCCGTATTCATCCAGTTCACCATGAATAACTAACGTTGGACAACGCACACCATCAATCACACTGGCCAAATTCCAATCTTGGAAAATGGGCGACAGCCATGTTTCAGTCCATGCATCAAGCACCCACTGCGCCTTTTCAGGGTGATATTTCTCTAAACGTTCCATTTGTCCCGCTTGTTGAAAGCCAATTTTTGCTTCACTTATACCCGCCAGTGTCAGCGCTTCAACCGCATACTGTGCAGAGATTGAAATTAATCCTTGGCAACGCTCTAGATAAGCCGCAGCAATCGCAACAGACATCCCCCCACCCACGCTATGCCCGAGGATGACAAAATCCTGGATCGAAAAATAATCCAATACAGCTTTAAAGGTCTGTTCTGCTTCAGTGATGACAAAACTATGCGCCAGTGGCTGTGTACTCGCATCAGATAGACCAAAACCTAAGCGATCATAGGCATAGACCACACGCGCAGTCGCTTGTGCCAGTCGGGCAGGAAAATCCCGCCACAAAGCCACACAACCTAATGAGTCGTGCATTAAAATAATCGGAGCTAATGCGTGATCTGCTGCATCAGTGTGCCATTTCTTGGCATGAATCATGTTTGACACAGATGGGACTTGGTAACTTTGTTCTAAGATATTCAAAATATTCCCTATCTTTTAAGTTTTTAAAATCATCCACCAGTCCTACAGTTTAAGAAAGTAAAAACAGAACACCCTAAAGTCATTTCCATAAAAAAGGAGCGTTACGCTCCTTTTAAAATCAACCACTCAGCCTAAGACACCAGTTTAGGTTTCTGGTTCAATGCTGCATCACGTTTAGCAAATTTCAGGACTCCATCCTCAAAAGAAGCACTTTTCAATGTTTTCCGATCCGCAAGATAATTATTGCTGACTTTCCATGGCGCATGTTTACCCTGTTTTGGCATCACATTAGCGGCACGTGCAATATAACCCGAACTCAAACTACCCATAACCGTATCATCCATGAGCTCTGTCGCATCCCCCTGCGGGATTACTTCTACCCACTGCTTTTGATCCATATAGTTGAGTAAACGACAAATATATTCAGCAGCAATATCCACTTTCAAGGTCCATGACGCATTAATATAGCCAATAATCATCGCCATATTCGGTACATCACTCACCATCACGCCCTGATACAGCATATGTTTAGAGGTATCTAACGGTTTGCCATCAATGGTTGCTTGTATACCACCCAAGATTTGAATTTCTAGACCTGTGGCTGAGACGACAATATCGGCCTCTAAATGCTGACCAGACTTTAATTGAAGACCGCTTTCGGTAAAGCGCTCAATCTGATCTGTTTCAACACTGGCTTGACCTGAACGAAGAATTTTAAATAAATCACCATCTGGCACCACACATAAACGTTGATCCCAAGGATTATATTCTGGGGTGAAGTGTTTCATGTCCACTTTACCTTTGAGCTGCATCTTAATCGACTGTAGCAGCAGTCGGCGTAGCAATTTCGGTTGCTTCTGCGCGAGTGCATAAATCCCGCGCTGCATCCCAATATTACGTGCACGGGTCAGCTTATAAGCCACATCTTCAGGTAACACTTTACGCATTTTGTCATACACAAAATCAATCGATGGTACCGAAGCAATATAGGTTGGAGAGCGTTGTAGCATAGTGACATGCGCCGCCCCACCTTTGGCCATCGCAGGCACCAGTGTAATCGCTGTCGCACCACTACCAATAATGACGACTTTTTTACCTGTATAATCTAATTTTTCAGGCCAAAACTGTGGATTTACAAACTCGCCTTTAAATACTTCTTTATTTGGAAAATCAGGTTGGTAGCTTTGGTCGTAGTTATAATAGCCTGTACAGCCAAACACAAAATTTGCAATCCAGTTTTCTTTTTTGCCTTTTGCATTCTCAATCACGACCTGCCACTTTTTCTGAGCAGAATCATAATTGGCGCTGAGTACACGATGCTTAAAATGAATTTTTTCTTTGAGTTTCTGTTCATCAATGACTTCCGCCAAATAGCCCTTAATCGAAGAACCATCTGCCAAAACGCTGGCTTGTTGCCACGGTTTAAAATTAAAACCAAAGGTCGACATATCGGAATCAGAACGAATACCTGGGTATTTAAACAAATCCCATGTTCCACCAAAGCTGTCACGACGTTCAATAATTTCAAACGAACGTTGTGGACAATACTTGGTTAAATGTGCCGCAAGGCCAATGCCTGAAATACCAGCACCTACAATGAGCAGATCGACGTGCTTATCCATGTTGTTTTTATCCTGTCTTATATTCTGTTCTTATTAAACCATAAAACTGACAATACACAATGTCAAGTTTAAGCAGATCTTTCGTAAAATATGTCACTACAGGCCAAAATACAAAGATTGTCGAACAAAACCCATAAAAAAAGACCAGTGAAACACTGGTCTTTTTCTAAGAACAACTGAACAGTTCTACGAAATTATTTAACTTCGCGATCTACTAGTTCAACGTAAGCCATCGGCGCAGCATCACCTGCACGGAAGCCCGCTTTAAGAACACGTAGATAACCGCCGTTACGTTCTTTGTAACGAGGGCCAAGAACGGTAAATAATTTACCAACAGTTGCTGCTGAACGAGTACGAGCAAACGCTAAGCGACGGTTTGCAACAGTATCGTTTTTAGCTAAAGTGATTAAAGGCTCAGCTACACGACGTAACTCTTTTGCTTTAGGCACAGTTGTTTTGATCAACTCGTGCTCAAACAAAGAGTTAGCCATGTTTTGAAACATCGCTTTACGATGGCTGCTTGTACGGCCTAATTTCACACCACTATTACGATGACGCATGGTGATAGTCCTACTTAATTAACGGCTACGATAGGCGAAACGATCGTCCATACGGAGACTAGCTGGTGGCCAGTTCTCTAAACGCATGCCGAGTTGTAAGCCTTTTGAAGCCAGAACATCTTTGATCTCAGTAAGCGATTTTTTACCAAGGTTAGGAGTTTTGAGTAACTCAACCTCAGTGCGCTGTACAAGATCACCAATGTAGTAAATGTTTTCTGCTTTCAAACAGTTAGCAGAACGAACAGTAAGCTCTAGATCATCTACTGGACGAAGCAAAATCGGATCAACTTCTTCACGAGGTTCTTGAGCAACAGGAGCTTGATCTTTCTGAAGGTCAACAAAAATTGCAATTTGTTGTTGCAAGATTGTTGCCGCTTTGCGGATCGCTTCTTCAGGATCAACTGTACCGTTGGTCTCAAGATCAATGACCAATTTATCAAGGTCTGTACGTTGTTCTACACGAGCGTTTTCCACTGTGTAAGACACACGTTTGATTGGGCTATAAGAAGCATCTAACTGTAAGCGACCTACAGGGCGAGTTTCGCCTTCTGGGAAACGCGAGTCAGAAGTTTCATAACCACGACCTTGAGAAACTTTCAAGCGCATTTTTAATGAGCCTGAAGCACTTAAAGTACCGATCAAATGTTCAGGGTTAACCACTTCAACATTATGAGGTAAACGAAGGTCAGCGGCAGTTACGTCGCCAGGACCTTGTTTCTCTAATGTCAAATAAGCTTCATTTTGATCGAACAGCTTAATAGACAATCCTTTTAGGTTCAGCAAGAGCTCGACGATGTCCTGCTGCAAGCCTTCCAAAGTACTGTACTCGTGCTCGACACCTTCAATCTCAACTTCAACCACAGCAGCGCCAGGTAAAGAAGAAAGAAGGATGCGACGTAAAGCATTGCCCAGAGTATGACCAAAGCCACGCTCTAAGGGTTCTAGAATAACTTTTGCCGAGGTCCCGCTAACCGCTTCGACCTTGATCGCTTGCGGAGTTAGAAACTCATTTGCAGTACGCGTCATATTGCTACCTCAAGGATTATTTAGAATACAATTCTACAATCAAGCTTTCGTTGATTTCAGCAGGTAAATCTGAACGATCTGGTGCAGCTTTAAACGTACCTTCCAACTTAGAATGGTCAATTTCCATCCAAGAAGGAATACCACGTTGTGCAGCTAATTCAACTGCATTTTTGATACGCAATTGTTGTTTAGCACCTTCATGCACAGCAATTACATCACCAGCTTTAACTTGGATAGACGCGATGTTAACACGACGGCCATTCAAAGTGATCGAGCGGTGAGATACAAGCTGACGAGCTTCTGCACGTGTAGAACCAAAACCCATGCGATAAACGACGTTATCAAGACGGCTTTCAAGCAGTTTCAACAAGTTTTCACCAGTTGCGCCTTTCACACGAGCAGCTTCTTTATAGTAATTACTAAATTGACGCTCTAAAACACCGTACATACGACGTACTTTTTGTTTTTCACGTAATTGTAGTGAGTACTCAGATTGTTTGCCACCACGCGCTCCGCCATGTTGGCCAGGAGCTTTAGCAGCTTTTTTAGTTTTGACGTCAAATGGTTTAACGCCAGATTTTAATTGCAGGTCTGTCCCTTCGCGGCGAGAGAGTTTGCATTTTGGACCAATATAACGAGCCATGAATGTTTCTCCTTACACGCGACGTTTTTTAGGTGGACGGCAACCGTTGTGCGGGATTGGCGTCACATCGGTAATGCTGTTAATTTTATAACCCACTGCACCTAAAGCACGAACCGCAGATTCACGACCAGGACCAGGACCTTTTACAAGGACGTCCAAGTTTTTCAAACCGTAGTCTAAAGCAGCTTTACCAGCAACTTCAGCAGCTACCTGAGCAGCAAACGGAGTTGATTTACGTGATCCACGGAAGCCTTGTCCACCAGAGGTAGCCCAAGCCAGTGCATTACCTTGACGATCGGTAATAGTCACAATGGTGTTATTAAAAGAAGCGTGAATGTGTGCAACACCTTCAGAGACGGTACGAGTGACCTTCTTGCGTGTGCGAGTATCTTTAGCCATCTTTTAGCTTCCAGAAATCTTATTTCTTAATAGGTTTGCGCGGACCTTTACGGGTACGTGCGTTAGTTTTGGTGCGTTGTCCACGGACAGGCAAGCTGCGACGATGACGAAGACCGCGGTAGCAGCCTAAATCCATTAAACGTTTAATGTTCATGGAAATTTCGCGACGTAAATCACCTTCGGTCGGAACCTTAGCAACTTCTGCACGAATCGCATCAAGCTGAGCGTCATCTAATTCACGGATCTTTGTAGTCGGCGCAATACCAACAGCAGCCAAGATATTCTTAGCAGTGTGGCGACCTACACCAAAGATGTACGTTAGAGAGATAACAGCATGCTTGTTATCCGGAATGTTTACACCGGCAATACGAGCCATTCAATTTTCTCCAAAAAGGCAGTTAAGACAATCAACCGCCCCACAAAAATCTTGAGGGGCGGATAATAACCTAATTAGCCTACTGAAATCAACAGGTCTTGATCAGATTAACCTTGACGCTGCTTATGACGAGGTTCTGCGCTACAAATTACGCGAATAACCCCATTACGACGGATAACTTTACAGCTACCACAAATTTTCTTTACAGAAGCTTGTACTTTCATGATGAAACCTCAAGTGCGCTTATCCCTTAGGATGAGCAGTCGTTTTTCTCATTAACGTTTGATTATCGTACTGATGCGAGGTGAGATGTGCTTGCAGCTGAGCCATAAAGTCCATCACTACCACCACAACAATAAGCAAAGAGGTACCACCTAAAGAGAATGGAATACCAAATGAGCTTTGTAAAATCATCGGCATTAAGCAAATGATGGTGATATAAATCGCGCCAATAAATGTCAAACGGTTAAGAATATGATCTAAGTAACGAGCAGTTTGCTCACCTGGACGAATACCAGGTACATAAGCCCCGCTGCGTTTCAAGTTTTCCGATACTTCTTTCGGGCTAAATACAAGCGCTGTATAAAAGTAACAGAAAAAGATAATTAACGCACCAAAGAGCACCAAATACAACGGCTGACCAGGCGAAAGCACCAATGCCAAATCTTGCAAACTACGTTTGATAATACCCGCATTCGGATCTGCACTACCCACCCATTGCCCTAAGCTCGCAGGGAACAAAAGCAATGAACTTGCGAAAATCGCAGGGATCACACCCGCCATATTAATTTTTAATGGCAAATGTGACTGTTGTGCAGTAAATACACGACGTCCTTGTTGTTTTTGAGCATAGTTTACTGGAATACGACGTTGCGCCTTCTCAATAAACACAATTGCAGCTAATACAGCCAGAGACAACACGCCAAAAATTACCAAGCCGATTAGACTGGTTTGACCATTATCTACTGATGATATTGATTGCAGAATTAAATTCGGCAAACCTGCAACAATACCGGCGAAGATGATCATGGAAATACCATTGCCCACCCCACGTTCGGTAATTTGCTCACCTAACCACATCAAGAACATTGTACCTGCAACCAAAGAGGTTACAGCTGGTACGTAGAAAGCCAGACCTGCAGTTAAGGTAATCCCTTGACTGATCAGACCAGCACACATCCCAATTGCCTGCACGAGTGCAAGGAACAATGTACCCTGTCGCGTATATTGATTAATCTTACGCTTGCCTTGTTCGCCTTCTTTCTTTAAAGCTTCCAGCGAAGGAATAACTGTAGACATTAACTGCACGATAATCGATGCAGAAATGTACGGCATAATCCCAAGAGCAAGAATGGACATACGCTCTAATGCACCACCTGAAAACATGTTAAACAAACCAAGGATCGTGCCTTGGTTTGCATTAAAAAGATTTTCAAGTGCGGCATTATTAATGCCTGGTACTGGAATATGTGCTCCTAGTCGAAAAACCAATAATGCACCGATGAGAAACATCATGCGGCGAATAATTTCACGGTATTTCACATGAAATGGCTGGCCTTTCATCATATTGACATGACCTGAAGAACTAGGAGACATAGACACTAGCGATTACTCCTCGACTTTACCGCCAGCAGCTTCAACAGCAGCTTTAGCGCCTTTAGTCACAGCAACACCTTGAACAGTGAATGCACGAGTAATTTCACCAGAAAGTACGATACGAGCACGTAACATATCTTTACGTACAACGTTTGCAGCTTTTAAAGTTTCTAGGCTAACGATGTCGCCTTCCACTTTAGTAAGCTCAGATAAACGTACTTCAGCAGTTTTCAAAGCGATTTGGCTAGTGAAACCGAATTTAGGTAAACGACGATATAACGCAGTTTGACCGCCTTCAAAGCCTGGACGAGTACCACCGCTCTTACGTGAATTCTGACCTTTGACACCACGGCCACCAGTCTTACCAACACCAGAACCGATACCACGGCCTAGACGACGATTTTCACGTTTTGCACCTTCAGCAGGTGCAAGCTCATTTAAACGCAGAGTCATGGCTTATTCCTCTACACTAACCATATAGTAGACTTGGTTGATCATACCACGGTTAGAAGGCGTATCTTGCACTTCTACAGTATGACCAATACGACGCAGACCTAAACCTTGTAGGCTAAGCTTGTGATTTTTCAAGCGATGCGCAGAAGATTTAGTCTGGGTAACTTTAATCGTTTTCATGATTGATTACCCTTGAATTTGTTCTACTGTAAGACCACGTTTCGCAGCAACCTTCTCAGGAGAAGTCATATCACGCAGACCGTTAAAAGTCGCGTTTACTACGTTTGCAGCGTTAGTAGAACCATAACATTTTGTTAATACGTTACGTACGCCTACAGCTTCTAAAACTGCACGCATAGCACCACCAGCGATTACACCAGTACCTTCAGAAGCAGGCTGCATGTAAACACGGCTTGCACCGTGACGCGCGTTAATAGGGTGCTGTACAGTACCGTTAACAAGGTCAACAGTAATCATGTTGCGACGAGCAGCTTCAAGTGCTTTAGAAATAGCAGCTGGAACTTCACGTGCTTTACCACGACCAAAACCTACACGACCATTACCATCACCAACCACAGTCAATGCTGTGAAAGAGAAGATACGACCACCCTTAACAACTTTGGCTACACGATCAACGGCAACCAGCTTTTCAACAAGACCTTCGTTTTGTTCAACTTTAGCCATGATTAGAACTCCAAGCCGTTTTCACGAGCAGCATCAGCCAAGGCTTTGATACGACCATGATATTTGAAACCAGAACGGTCAAATGCAACTTTAGTAACACCAGCTGCTTTAGCGCGTTCTGCGATTAAAGCACCTACTTTAGTAGCTGCTTCAACGTTACCAGTTGTGCCAGCACGTAAAGTAGCATCTAAAGTTGAAGCTTGCGCTAAAACTTTGCCACCATCTGCTGAAATAACTTGAGCGTAGATGTGACGCGGAGTGCGGTTTACACACAAACGAGTCGCACCCAACGCACGGATGTGCAAGCGTGTGCTTTTCGCACGACGCAAACGGGATTGTTTCTTTTCGTTCATAAGAACCTCGCGCCTTATTTCTTCTTAGCTTCTTTACGAAGTACAACTTCGTCAGAATAACGAACACCTTTACCTTTATAAGGCTCTGGTGGACGGTAACCACGGATATCTGCAGCAACCTGGCCTAAACGTGCTTTATCAGCAGATTTAAGAACAATTTCAGTTGCTGTAGGAGTTTCAGCAGTTACACCTTCAGGAAGCGTATAGTCGATCGGGTGAGAGAAACCAAGGTTAAGGTTAACAATGTTACCTTTAACCGCAGCTTTATAACCAACACCGATAAGTTGTAACTTACGTTCGAAGCCTTCGCTCACACCTTTTACAAGGTTGTTAAGCACAGCGCGAGCAGTACCAGCTTGCATCCAAGCGTCTTTCGACTCAGCTTTTGGAGCAATCGCTAAAATACCGTCTTCCTGTTTAAGCTCGACCAGCGCATGCAGGGTGAAAGACAAAGTACCTTTGCTACCTTTCACTTCGACCTGCCGGCCGTTCTGAGTAACTGTTACACCGTTAGGTACAGTTACTGGGGCTTTAGCCACACGAGACATGAGGAATCACCTATTAAGAAACAAAAGCAATAACTTCACCACCGATACCTGCAGCACGTGCAGCGCGATCAGTCATGATGCCTTTACTTGTAGAAACAATTGCAATACCTAAACCTTGCTTAACGCTCGGAAGTGCATCTTTACCGCGATACTGACGTAAACCTGGACGGCTTACGCGTTTCACAGTTTCGATAACTGGTTTGCCTTCGAAATACTTTAAAGTCAAAGTAAGAGTTGCTTTGCCTTCAGCATCCGCAACTTCTACGTTTGAAATGTAACCTTCTTGTTGAAGAACGTTTGCAATAGCAACCTTCAACTTAGAGTTAGGCATAGAAACGGTTTGTTTCTTTGCCATTTGCGCGTTACGAACACGAGTTAACATGTCGGCAACGGTATCTTGCATACTCATCTATAGCGCTCCTTACCAGCTTGCCTTAACAACGCCCGGTACATCACCTTGCATTACTGTATCGCGTAATTTGTTACGGCTTAAACCGAACTTACGGAAGTAACCATGAGGACGACCAGTTAAACCACAACGGTTACGTAAACGTACTGGAGACGCATTACGTGGTAATGCTTGGAATTTCATCATCGCTTCGAAACGCTCTTCGTCGCTAGCATTTACGTTTGCAATAACAGCTTTTAATTCAGCACGTTTTGCAGCGTATTTAGCAACAGTAGCTTCGCGTTTCAATTCGCGATTAATCATACTTTTCTTAGCCATATCGACCTCTTATTTGAACGGGAAGCCGAATGCACGCATAAGCGCACGGCCTTCGTCATCGGTGCGAGCAGTCGTAGTGATGGTAATATCCATACCACGAATACGATCAATCTTATCAAAATCGATTTCAGGGAACATGATTTGTTCCTTAAGACCCATTGAGTAGTTGCCACGACCGTCAAATGATTTCGCAGAGAAACCACGGAAGTCACGGATACGAGGGATCGCAATCGAGATTAGACGGTCTAAGAATTCGTACATGCGTTCGCCGCGTAAAGTAACTTTACAACCAATCGGCCAACCATCACGGATTTTGAAACCAGCGATTGATTTGCGAGCTAACGTAAGAACTGGTTTTTGACCAGCGATAGCTTGCATATCAGCAAGAGCACCATCAAGGAGTTTTTTGTCAGCAGCAGCTGCGCCAACACCCATGTTGATCGTGATTTTAGTAATGCGAGGAATATCCATCACATTTTTAACGGCTAAAGTCTCTTGTAATTGAGCCTTAAGTTCGTCGTTGTAACGCGTTTTAAGTCTGGCCATTGCCTTTTCAACCTATTACTTCGCTACCGCCACTGATTCACCATTTGACTTGTAAACGCGAGTTTTCACGCCTTCAGTCACTTGGTAACCAACACGGTCAGCCTTTTGGGTTGTAGCATTAAAAATTGCCACGTTAGAGATATGAAGCGAAGCTTCTTGTGTAACTACAGCGCCTTCAGCACCTGTTGCACGGTTCGGCTTTTGATGCTTCTTAACCAAGTTAAGGCCTTCAACCATAACACGGTCATTTGAAACAGACAGAACAGTACCCTGTTTGCCTTTTTCTTTACCTGCGATCACAATAACTTGATCGCCTTTTTTAATCTTAGCCATGATTGCCTCTTATAGAACTTCAGGAGCCAGTGAAATAATTTTCATGAACTGTTCAGTACGAAGTTCACGAGTCACTGGTCCGAAAATACGAGTTGCAATCGGCGCTTTGTTGTTGTTCAAAATAACAGCAGCGTTATCGTCGAAACGAATCACTGAACCGTCTGGACGACGGATACCGAATTTTGTACGAACTACAACAGCATTCATCACGTCACCTTTTTTAACACGTGCGCGTGGAATAGCTTCTTTTACAGTAACTTTAATAATGTCGCCAACAGAAGCATAACGACGGTGTGAACCACCAAGTACTTTAATACATTGTACGCGGCGAGCACCACTATTGTCTGCTACGTCTAGCATACTTTCGGTTTGAATCATTGCCCTACTCCAAAACCGAGCATCACCGGTCACAATTTCGAAAGGCTCAAAGAGTACTCGAAATTAACCGATGATGCAACAGATACGTCTAATTACTCAGCAGCAGCTTCAACAACTTCAACTAGAGTCCAAGACTTAGTTTTAGAAATTGGGCGGCTTTCTTTGATAGTCACAACGTCGCCAGTTTTAGCTGTGTTGTTCTCATCGTGAGCATGTAATTTAGTTGAACGGCGGATTGATTTGCCATACAACGGGTGTTGAACGCGGCGTTCGATAAGTACAACAATAGACTTGTCCATTTTGTCGCTTACTACTTTGCCGGTTAACGTGCGAACTGTTTGTTCACTCATTGTCCGTTCCCCTGTTTTTCGGTAAGGAGTGTCTTAATACGAGCAATTGTCTTACGAGTAAGTGCAACTTCGTGCGATTTACCCAATTGACCAGTTGCTTTTGCCATACGAAGACGGAATTGGTTAAGCTGTTGCTCATCAAGCAAAGCTGTCAACTCTTCTACCGACTTTTCACGTAGATCTTTAGTTTTCATTACATTACCGTCCGAGTCACGATAGTGGTTTTAAACGGAAGTTTAGCAGCTGCAAGCGTAAACGCTTCGCGAGCCAATTCTTCGTTAACACCATCAATTTCGTACAAGACTTTACCTGGTTTGATTTGACAAACCCAGTACTCCACAGAACCTTTACCTTTACCCATACGCACTTCAAGAGGCTTAGAAGTAATCGGCTTGTCTGGGAAAACACGGATAAAGATCTTACCACCACGTTTAATACGACGGCTGATTGTACGACGCGCTGCTTCAATTTGACGAGCAGTCATTTGACCACGCTCAACAGATTTAAGTGCGATTGTACCAAAAGATACCGAGCTACCGCGGTGAGCTAGACCAGTGTTACGGCCTTTCTGCACTTTACGGAATTTAGTACGTTTAGGTTGTAACATGGATTATTCTCCTTTTTCAGCAGAACGATCATTGCGACGACCACGACGCTCTTGACCTTCACCACGACCACGACCGCGTTTAGCTGGACGTTCTTCAGCTGGAACTGGGTTCATGACTTGTTTCATGCCACCCAAGATCTCACCACGGAAGATCCAAACTTTAACACCAATCGTACCGTAAGTCGTTTCAGCACGCATAGTTGAATAATCGATGTCTGCACGAAGTGTATGCAAAGGTACGCGACCTTCACGATACCACTCAGTACGAGCAATCTCAGCACCACCTAAACGGCCTGATACTTCAACTTTGATACCTTTAGCACCAGCACGCATTGTGTTTTGAACCGCACGCTTCATAGCACGACGGAACATTACACGTTTTTCTAATTGAGAAGCGATAGCTTCAGCAACTAAACGAGCGTCTAAGTCTGGGCGATCGATTTCATTGATACTTACTTGCGCTGGAATACCCATAATTTGAGTAAGTTCACGCTGTAATTTTTCAATGTCTTCGCCTTTTTTACCGATAACGATACCAGGACGTGCAGTGCTAATAGTTACTTTAGCAGCGCCCGTAGGACGTTCGATAAGAATATTGCTGATCATTGCATTCTTAAGTTTTTTAGTTAAAAACTCACGAACTTGAAGATCTTTAAGCAAGTATTCAGCGTATTGTTTCGGACTCGCATACCAGTTGGCGTTATGACGTTTTACAACACCAAGGCGGATACCGATTGGATGAACCTTCTGACCCATATCAAACCCCTACCTTAACGGTAATGTGACAAGTACGCTTAGTAATACGATCTGCACGGCCTTTAGCACGTGGCATAATACGCTTAAGGCTAGTGCCTTCATCAACGTAAATCGTAGTAACCTTAAGGTCGTCTACATCTAAACTGTTATTGTGTTCAGCGTTTGCAATTGCAGATTCCAATGCTTTTTTAACCAAAACTGCAGCTTTTTTGTTGCTGAAGTTGAGAATATTAAGCGCGTGAGCAACAGATTTGCCACGGATTAGGTCTGCAACCAAACGAGTTTTTTGTGCCGAGATAGCGGCACCGCGTAATTTAGCAGTAACTTCCATCATAGCACCTTAACGTTTAGATTTCTTGTCAACACCGTGACCACGATAGGTACGAGTTGGCGCGAATTCACCAAGTTTGTGACCAACCATATGTTCAGATACGATCACTGGAACATGGTTACGGCCATTATGTACAGAAATTGTTAAACCAACAAAATCTGGGAGGATCATCGAACGACGCGACCAAGTTTTGATCGGCTTACGGTTATTAGCCGCGATAGCCGCTTCAACCTTAGCGAACAAGTGCGCATCGACGAATGGGCCTTTTTTCAGAGAACGAGGCATTGTCAGATTCCTTTACTTGTTACTTAACGCGACGGTCGCGAATAATCATCTTAGTCGTACGCTTATTGGTACGTGTCTTGTACCCTTTAGCTTTTTGACCCCATGGGCTTACAGGTTGAATACCTTTGCTACGACCTTCACCACCACCGTGCGGGTGATCTACTGGGTTCATCGCCATACCACGAACGGTAGGACGAACGCCACGCCAGCGTGCTGCACCTGCTTTACCAAGTGAACGAAGGTTGCTTTCTTGGTTAGAAACTTCACCAAGAACTGCACGGCACTCAACGTGAATTTTACGCATTTCACCAGAACGTAAACGAACGATAGCGTAAGAACCGTCACGACCCAACAACTGAACTGAAGTACCAGCAGAACGAGCTAATTGCGCGCCTTTACCGATTTTAAGTTCGATGTTGTGAAGAGTAGAACCGATAGGCATGTTGCGAAGCGGTAAACAGTTACCTGGACGAATTGGAGCATCGTTACCAGATTGAACTTTATCGCCAGCGCGAAGGCCTTTAGGCGCGATGATGTAGCGACGCTCACCATCAGCATACAATACTAGTGCAATGTGTGCTGTACGGTTAGGATCGTATTCAATACGCTCTACAGTTGCAGGAATACCATCTTTGTTACGTTTAAAGTCAACTAGACGGTAGTGCTGCTTGTGACCGCCACCAACGTGACGAGTCGTGATGTGACCGTTGTTATTACGACCACCAGTACGTTTTTTAGCTTCAACCAACGGAGCATAAGGCGCACCTTTGTGAAGATGGTCGTGAACGACTTTCTCTACAAAGCGACGTCCAGGAGACGTTGGCTTACATTTTTGAATTGGCATAATTCTCGTCCTTATTCCGCTGCGCTTTCAGCGGTATCGCCCAAGTCAGCCATTTCAACATCTTGGCCAGCTTTCAGGGTGACGTATGCTTTTTTAACATCAGAACGACGTCCTAATGTTTTACCAAAGCGTTTAGTCTTACCTTTAGTGATCGTTGTGTTAACTTTAACAACTTGAACACCAAACAATTGCTCAACAGCTTTTTTGATTTCAAGTTTGTTTGCATCAAGTGCAACTTTGAAAACTTGAACACCAGCAGTTTCGCCTAAAACTTGTGCTTTTTCTGAGAATACAGGTCCTTGTAGGACTTGATAGATACGTTCGTTGTTCATCCGAGTTCTACCTCAATTTTCTTAGCAGCAGCTACAGACATAACAACTTTATCGAACGCAATCAAGCTAACAGGATCGATAGCAGCAGCATCAACCACATCAACGTGTGGAATGTTGCGCGCTGCAAGATATAGATTCTCATCTACAGATTCTGTAACGATCAATGCACGAGTAGCATTCAAGTCGTTAAGTTTTGCAAGCAACTCTTTAGTTTTTGGAGCAGCAACAGCAAACTCTTCAACCAATACAAGACGATCTTGGCGAACAAGTTCAGCTAAGATACATTGCATTGCACCGCGATACATTTTGCGGTTAACTTTTTGAGACCAATCTTGTGGGCGAGCAGCAAAAGTTTTACCACCACCTACCCAGATTGGGCTACGAATAGAACCAGCACGAGCGCGACCAGTACCTTTTTGACGGAATGGCTTTTTGCCACCGCCAGAAACGTCTGCACGTGATTTCTGAGCTTTTGAACCTTGACGGCCACCAGCTAAATAAGCTGTAACAACCTGGTGTACAAGAGCTTCATTGAATTCACGACCGAACGCAACTTCTGATAATTCAACAGCAGAGCCGGAAACAGTATTTAAATTCACGTTATTTCCCCTCAGGCCTTGATCGTAGGACGAACAGTTACGTCACCACCAGTAGCGCCAGGAATCGCACCTTTCACTACTAAAACTGAACGTTCTGCGTCGATAGATACAATTTCTAGACCCTGTACAGTTACGCGCTCAGCACCCAAATGGCCAGCCATTTTTTTGCCTTTGAACACGCGACCAGGAGTCTGGTTTTGACCTGTAGAACCCAGAACACGGTGAGAAAGTGAGTTACCGTGAGTCGCATCTTGCGTACGGAAGTTCCAACGCTTAACACCACCTTGGAAACCTTTACCTTTCGACTGACCAGTTACGTCAACAACTTGACCAACTGTGAACATGTCTACACCGATAGTTCCACCAACTTCACGACCTTCAAGATCAGCTTCTGTTGCACGGAATTCTTGAACTAGACGACCAGCAGCAACACCCGCTTTCGCGAAGTGACCTTTCTGAGCGTTAGTTACGCGAGATTCGCGACGTTCACCAGTAGTGATTTGAATCGCTTGATAACCATCAGTTTCAAGCGTTTTGATTTGAGTGATGCGGTTAGGATCAACCTCAATCACTGTAACAGGCACAGAAACACCAGCATCTGTAAAGATACGTGTCATACCGCACTTGCGACCGACTAAACCAATAGCCATGTGCATAAACCTCTAAAAAAGCGGCCTAATTAACTTAGAGCGTTAATTAACCCGAAAGCCTTAACCCAATGCGATCTGAACATCAACACCAGCTGCAAGATCTAACTTCATCAATGCATCTACAGTTTTGTCTGTAGGTTGAACGATGTCGATCAAACGTTTATAAGTGCGGATCTCGTATTGGTCACGCGCATCTTTGTTAACGTGTGGTGATGTTAAAACGTTAAAACGTTCAATGCGTGTAGGCATTGGAATTGGACCACAAACTTGTGCGCCAGTACGTTTTGCTGTTTCTACGATTTCTTGAGCTGATTGATCAATTAAACGGTGATCAAAAGACTTCAAACGGATACGAATTCTCTGGTTAGACATACCAGTAAACTCCAAGCCAAATATATAAAGAATCACTCCTGACGCATCTCACCCCACTAAAAGGTAAGTGTCAAGAGCAGTGAAATATCACTAAGGTCATGATCGATGCCACGACTGTCACGATGTTAACTACTTTATTCGCAGCCAACCCCCTTTCATTAAAGGGTCGCTCATTATAGCCATTGTTTAATGCATAAGCAAATCCATTTTTGATTTTTTACAATATATTCAATTTGTTTGGATTATCAGTAGCTTAAAAAAGCATCAATAGACTGTTTGCCGCAACACATAATCAATTGCACTATTAAGGATTTGATTTCCCTCAATAAAATTTAATTTCGGCGATTTTTTCAATTCGGTTTCAGTTGCCACGTATTGCCCCGAAAACTTATTCAGCTCGTCATCATTTTCTAAAAAAAGTGCTAAGGTTTCTGGCACCATCTCTGGGTGAAATTGAAAACCCAATACATTCTTTCCAATTTGGTACATTTGATTGCGACAGACGGTATTTTCAGCCAAATGTACAGCACCTTTTGGAATTTCAAAGGTCTCGCTATGCCATTGCATCACATTAAACTGTTCAGGTAACTCAAAGCATTCTGTTGGGACATGCTGGATTTTGCGTACTGTTGCCCAACCCAACTCCTGTTGTTCATTGCGACTGACCGCAGCTCCAAGTGCATTGGCAATCAGTTGCCCACCCAAGCATAAACCAATCGCAGGCTTTCCTGCGGCCAAGTAACGCCTTAACCAACGCTTCTCAATCTTCAACCATGGAAAATTCGCTTCATCATTCACACTCATGGTACCGCCCATAATGATGAGTAAGTCAACATCCTCAATACTCGGTAAGGCCTCTATCTCTAAGGCTTGATCTATAGGTAAAGCAAAAAACTCGGTTGCACTGATCACTGCACCTTGTTGTTTTAAATATGTATAGCAACTGCCGAACCCTTCACCAGCAATATGCTGAAAATAATGTACTTTTAAATGCGACGTCATGCGCTTATGCCTTCTTTTTACTATCCTTATCGATGATTTAGCAAAATTGAAGCCAACTTTTTATTTTGCTTACCTTTATTCACATTTGTTCAATTTTCTCGCCTATTTTGAAACTTTCTCTTAAGCTAAAAACAATTTAGCGCTTTATGATGAGTCGATTCGTGAAAAAAAATCCGCAAACCGCCCTAGTTCATGCACCAAGACAAGCGCCTCAGTACATTTCAACGGTCCAACCTCCCCTGTATCGTGCATCGACGATTATTTTTGAAGATACCGATGCACTGTTTAATCGCCATTGGACCGATGACTATGACTATAGTTATGGCACCCATGGCACCCCCACCACATTTACATTGGGCGATAACATTGCACAAATTGAGGGTGGAAAGTACTGCCTACTCGCACCAAGTGGTTTATCTGCCATTAACCTAGTGAACTCATGTTTTTTAAGTCATGGTGATGAAGTTTGGGTAGCGGATAATATTTACGGGCCAAACATGGAGCATCTTCGTAATCTAGAAAAACGCTATGGCATTGATGTTCGTGTTTATAACCCTATTGATGTGTCTTCTTTCCAACCGACGGAAAAATCAAAACTGATTTGGCTAGAAGCCGCAGGGTCGGTCACACTGGAGTTTCCAGATTTGGTCGGACTGGTGAAAAAGGCACAAACGCATCATGTGCTCACTGCTTTAGACAATACGTGGGGCGCAGGTCTTGCCTTTAATGCTTTTGATTTTAGTGATGCGCACTTAAGTGTAGATGTGACGGTACATGCTTTGACCAAATACCCAAGTGGCGGCGGAGACATTTTAATGGGCTCAGTCGTGACACGCGAGCGAGCTTTACATCATCAACTCTTTCGCACGCATGCCATTCAAGGCATTAGCGTCTCTGGGGATGATGTTGCTCAAGTCCAACGCAGTCTAGCATCAATGCGCATTCGTTATGCCGCACAGTCTGAAAGTGCGCTGCAACTCCTAGCATGGCTAAAACAACAACCGGAATTTGTGCAGGTCTTACACCCTGCTGACTCGAGTGCTGCAGGTCATTCATATTGGAAAGACATTTGTGTCGATCAACACAGTGCAGGTTTGGTCAGTGTCATTTTCAAGCCCGAATTTGATCTGCAGGATATTCGTCAGTTTTGTGATGCCCTGTCACTCTTCAAACTCGGCTTTAGTTGGGGCGGTCCTGTGAGTTTGGTGATGCTGTATGACCTCAAAGACATGCGTGCACTTGAGCATACACATTTACAACAAGGTTTATTGGTTCGCTTTTGTATAGGACTAGAACATCCTGCCGATTTAATTCAAGATATAGAAAACGCACTAAAACAACTGAATAACCATCACAAAAAAATTGAATAGGAAGAAGTATGAGCACCCCGATCATCATTGCCAAGAAAACCACGAATACCCAACAAGATGTTGTTCTACACTCGAAGTTTGCCAACCGTCATGGCTTAATTGCAGGGGCAACAGGGACAGGTAAAACCGTAACCCTGAAGGTGTTGGCTGAAAGTTTTTCCAGACTCGGGGTGCCCGTATTTTTAGCCGATGCCAAAGGTGATGTTTCCAGCTTAGCGCAGGCAGGCGCATCCAACCCAAAATTTGATGAACGCATTAAAAGTTTAGGCATCGACAGCATTCCCTTTGCTGCATCACCCGTGGTGTTTTGGGATTTATTTGCTGAACAAGGTCATCCTATTCGTACCACGATTACCGAAATTGGCCCACTGTTGCTGGCACGTATGCTGAATTTAAATGACACCCAAGAAGGGGTACTTTCTGCGGTATTTCGTATTGCAGATGATCAAGGCATGTTACTGATCGACTTTAAAGACTTAAAAGCCATGATTGGTTATGTCAGTGAACATGCCGCAGAGTTTAAAGCCGAATATGGCAACCTATCTCCTGCCAGCCTTGGCGCAATTCAACGGAATTTATTGGCACTGGCCGATCAAGGCGGTGATCAATTCTTCGGGGAGCCCAGCTTAAATATTCTAGACTTTATTCAGACCGACAGTAATGGTCATGGCTATATCAATATTCTAGCCGCAGACAAGCTCATGAATACTCCAAAGCTCTATGCCACTTTTCTGCTCTGGATGCTCTCTGAACTCTTTGAACAGCTGCCTGAGGTTGGCGATATGGACAAGCCCAAGCTAGTGTTCTTCTTTGATGAAGCGCATTTGCTGTTTGATAATGCCAGTGCAGCGCTGCAAGAAAAAATTGAACAAGTGGTGCGCCTGATCCGCTCCAAAGGGGTTGGTATTTACTTTGTCACGCAAAATCCACTGGATTTGCCTGAAAGCGTATTAGGGCAGCTCGGCAATCGCGTACAACATGCCTTACGTGCCTTTACCCCGAAAGATCAAAAAGCAGTTAAAACAGCTGCAGACACCTTCCGTGCCAATCCTGAATTTAAAGTTGAGCAAGCCATCACCGAGCTAGCTGTGGGTGAAGCTTTGATTAGTTGCCTAGATGAACAAGGCACGCCGCAAGTCGTAGAGCGTGCATGGGTGATGCCACCCTACTCGTCTTTCACTCCGATTAGCCCAGAGCAACGTCAAGCCTTGATTTCACAAAGTATCGTGGCAGGCATTTATGAAAAAAGCCTAGACCGTGAAAGCGCTTTTGAACTTTTACAAAATAAAGTGGTTGAACGCCAACAACAAGCGGTACAGATAGAGCAAGAGAAACAACAAGCCAAAGAACAAGAGGCGCTAGCGAAACAGCAGGCCAAAGAAGCTGAAACACTAGCGAAGCAACAAGCACGTGAGCAAGAGCGGATTGCGAAAGAACAGCAGAAAGAAGCTGAACGTGAAGCAAAACAGCGTGAGAAGCTAATTCAAGACACAGTAGGAACCTTTGCTAAAAGTGCAGCACGTAGCCTTGGGGGCAGTACGGGACAAAAAATCGTCCGTGGTTTACTCGGCTCATTGTTTGGTCGTAAGTGATCTACTTTTTAAATCTAAAAATCAAAATTTATGGGATATTTATATATCCCATATAAAAGTTAAGCTTTTACTTAAAGATGTATTTACATTGCATCCTTAAAGGTATATTTTAAATACATC
Organism: Acinetobacter johnsonii ANC 3681; assembly: GCF_000368805.1. Lineage (NCBI taxonomy): Bacteria > Pseudomonadati > Pseudomonadota > Gammaproteobacteria > Moraxellales > Moraxellaceae > Acinetobacter > Acinetobacter johnsonii. The sequence continues at coordinate 61,471 of NZ_KB849703.1, forward strand.
TTATAAATGATAGCCAAGAGAGATCAAACATGACTCCGCAGCAAATTGACCTTGTAAAAGCAACTGTTCCTGTCCTTCGTGAAAATGGTGTCGCACTCACAGGTTATTTTTATAACCGCATGTTAGGCAACAATCCTAATTTAAAAGAAACCTTTAATATGGGGCATCAACGCAGTGGTGCTCAAGCCCAAGCTTTGGCGGGTGCTGTGTTGGCCTATGCAGAAAACATTGAAGATCCTTCAGTATTACTCCCTGTGGTTGAGCTGATTGCCCACAAACATGTCAGCTTGAATATTCAAGCACCCGACTACAACATTGTTGGGGAAAACCTTCTCCATTCGATTAGTGAAGTTTTAAGTATTTCAATGGAAGATCCATTGATTGATGCTTGGGCTGCGGCGTATGGTCAATTGGCTGATTTATTCATTAGCACTGAAAAAGCGATTTATGAGCAACATCAACAAACCAAAGGGAGCTGGTTAGGTTGGCGCAACTTTAAAATTGCGAAAAAAGTGGTTGAAAGCGATGAAATCACGTCTTTCTATCTTGCCCCTGTGGACGGTGGTGATTTACCAAAATATGAAGCAGGTCAGTACATTTCAGTACGTGTATTTGTTGAGGAACTTGGTCTAAAACAACCTCGCCAATACACCCTTTCAACCAGCCCTCAAGCTGACTATTTACGTATCTCGGTCAAACGCGAAGATGAAAAAGGTGATTTGGCAGGCGGTTGGGTGTCAAATACCCTGCATGCTTTAGCCGAAGGTGCTGAAATTGAAGTGTCTGCACCAACAGGTAACTTCTACCTGATTGACCCAAACAAACGCAATGTCTTTATTAGTGGTGGTGTCGGCCTCACGCCAATGGTAGCGATGCTAAATCAGTTGGTGACTTTGGATATGCCAGAGCCTGTGACTTTTGTGCACGCCTGCCGTAGCAAACAAGTGCATGCCATGAAACAACATATTCATGACTTAAAAGCCAAATACCCACGTTTAAGTACCTTTACTGCGTACGAGTTCCCACATCAAAGCGATGTTTTGGGTCAAGATTATGATGCGCAGGGTCGCCTTGATTTGAGTACCATTGATAGCGCAATTTTACCTGTTCAAGCAGACTACTACTTATGCGGCCCAATGCCATTTATGGCAGAACAACAAAAAGCCCTGATTGCCCGTGGTGTTCCTGCTGAAAATATTCACAGTGAAGCTTTTGGCACAGGTGGTGTTCACCACTAACCCATGCCATCAGCATAAAATAGAGAGGGTTAGTCAGGTTATGCTAGGCTAGCCCTTTGTTTTTTTGCTTATCAACGATCAGTACCCTCATGCAGCTCAATAAATTTACCGATTATGCTTTGCGAATTCTGATGTATGTTTCACAGCCGAAAGCGCTGCCGCATACCATCGCAGAACTGGCGCAAGCTCTACAAGTGTCTGAAAACCACTTGATGAAAATCGTACACTTTATGGCGAAACAGCAGTGGATTATTACCGCACGCGGTCGTGGCGGTGGGATTCGACTCAATCCAGAAACCCTACATTTAAGACTGGGCGAAATTGTGCGGGTCTTGCAAGCGGATCAGAATATTGTGGAATGCAATACCCCGCCTTGCGTACTCCGTTCGAATTGCGGACTGAAAGGGATCTTAGATCAAGCGCTAGACCAGTTCTATCACAGCTTAGACCAATATACCTTAGCGGATGTACTGGGTACTGAAGCTCAGAATAAGTTCACGACCCACTCGCCGATTAACCTGATCAATCTCGCCGATTAAGGTCTTTTATAGACAAGATTACGGACTTTACGCTGCAAAGGTCGATTGCCTGCTCGACTTCCATTATAATGGCTGATTGTAGATCATAAATTGAAGTTGAGTTATGCACCACAGCCGAGGAAAATCCAAAAACAGTAAAATTGCTGCTGCCCCAAAGCAAAAAATTAGCTATGAAAAAAAGGTAGATTCTGCAGTTACTGAATATGCTGTGCGCGCTCTCAACTGGCTGCGTAAAGCAGAATTTTTAATGAGTGCTCCGAAGCTCAACCTGTGTGTAGAAGATACAGGCTATGAAATTGCCTTTGCGGGTCGTTCAAATGCAGGTAAGTCTAGTGCGATCAATGCCTTAACCAACCAAAAGCAATTGGCTCGTGCCTCGAAAAGACCAGGGCGCACGCAGATGATTAACTTTTTCAGTCTGGGTAATCCTGACCAACGTCTCGTCGACTTACCCGGTTATGGTTATGCGGCCGTGCCTGAAGCAATGAAAATCGTGTGGCAAAAAGAGTTAGAAAATTACCTGATTCAGCGTAAAAGCTTACAAGGCTTAGTCTTGTTGATGGATATTCGTCATCCACTACAGCACTTTGACGTGATGATGTTGGAATGGGCTTATTCACGTAAATTGTTTGTGCATGTGCTACTCACCAAGTCTGACAAACTCAACCGTGGCCCTGCCTCTAAAGCATTGCAAGAAGTTAAAGCCCAATTGAAAAAGATGAAACTGGATTTCTCAATTCAATTGTTCTCTTCCCTCAATAAACAAGGCCTAGAAGAACTGGCAAGTGTGATGGGCGGACGACTGAATTTTACTTTAGACCAAGCCCAACACTTTGACTTAAGCAGCATTCCAGATGCGACGGCAGATGAGCTGGATGCAGACGAATTCGATGAAGATCCTGAAGCCGCTATGGATCTTGATGCTGAAGACGATGTGGAAACCAAACCACAGCCTGAGGCTTAAGTTTTAAACGCCAACCTATAAAAGCATCATCTATTGCTGTATCTGTGTCCCCTATTGCTAATCGCAATCGGGGACTTTTTTTTATACTGACTTTATTCAGCACGTGAAAAAAATTCAATACATATAAAAATAGGTCAGCATATGAAATTATGGTCTCGCTTGAAAAAAAACAAAATTCGTTCCTCTATTGCCTACACCATTAAGCCTCGCAAAGTTAAATTTGAGTGGCAAGACAGTCCGATTGATTGGATTCCCAACCACCCTTTTGCCAGCTATTTCATCAATGAAATTAATATGATCCTGCCCGCTGGTGAGTTCTGGTTCTGCCGCCTCTATAACAAAGTCTTACCACAAATTAGCGATGAAAAGCTGAAGCAAGATGTACAAGCCTTTATTCGCCAAGAAGCCATGCATGCGCAGGCACACAACTCAGCCAATAAAGAGTATCTCAGCCAAAGAAATATTGATGTCTCCCGTAATCTAGCGTTGATGGATTTCTTATTTGGAAAATTACTGGCCGATAAACCACTTGATCTCACTGTACCTAAAGCACTTGAGCACCAGTGGGATCTGTTTCGACTCGGTATTATTGCCACGGTGGAACACATGACCTGTGTCCTTGGAAAATATGCACTGGACAACACCGAATGGGAAAAAATGGGCGCTGACCCTGCGATGCTAGACTTAATCAAATGGCACGGCGCAGAAGAAATTGAACACCGTACCGTCGCATTTGATTTGTACCGACATTTAGGTGGAGGCTATATTGCGCGCTATTATTTGAGTCTGGTGGTGATTGCTGCCGTGCTGGGTTTATGGGTCGATGGTGCAGCCCATATTATGAAACAAGATGACCGTTTTAAGTCGATTCAACCCAGTCTGTTTAAACCTTGGATTTGGCGTGAGTGGCTGTCTATTTCTAAACGAAATCATCAAGTGCTGCCAAGTCCACTCTGGCTAGTCTCCCAGCAATTTGGCTATTTGGTACCATGGTATGACCCTGTACACGAAGCCAAAACAGAAGATGCGATTGCCTACTTAGACCAATCCCCAGCGGCTAAACGTGCCATACTCAAAGTCGCTTAATCCCCTAAAATAAAAAAGCAGCTCAATCAGCTGCTTTTTTTATTTTAGAGCAAGGCTTAAGAAGAGTTCGATAAGTTGGGCAAAGGTGCATCCAGATCTTGGGTATGTCGATCCACCACCACACTAATCATCATGTCACCTTGTACATTCACCACAGTACGCACGGTATCCAGCAAGCGATCAATCGGCAATAAAATCGCAATTGCTTCAGCAGGAAGCCCGACAGACTGCAATACCATAATCATGGTGACCATGCCCGCACTCGGAATCCCCGGAGCACCTAAAGAGGCAATCATTGCCGTCAGACACACCACCAGCTGCTGACTCAAGGTCAAATCCAGTCCCATCAAGTTGGCAATAAACAAAGCCGCCGCTGCCTCATACAGCGCAGTACCATCCATATTGAGCTGCGTCCCCAACGGAATCACAAAGCCTGCCGTTTGCGGACGTACACCAAGATTTTCTTGCGCACACTTGAGGGATAAAGGCATGGTCGCCGAGCTTGAACTGGTGGCAAAAGCCGTAATTAACGCCACACGTGTACCTTTAAAAAAGGTCATCGGATTCATCTTGCCAAAAATCCACAGTAATAGCGGCAAGACCACCAGACCATGAAAAATGGTGGTGCCCGTTACCACAGCCGCAAACTCAGCCAAACGACTCAATACCGAAATGTCTTCAGTGGCAATCAACTTAGCAAGTAAGGCAAAAATTCCTAGCGGGGCTAGCTTCATCACCCAACCAATCATCAACATCATGATGTCAAAGAACTGTTGACTCAGCTTACGTACCGTACGGAATTTTTCTCCGCCTTTAACCAGTGCCACTCCAATGAACAGAGCAAAAACCACCACCGCTAAAACATTGCCTTCGGCAAAAGCTTTGAACGGGTTAATCAGCGTATTTTGAATAAAGTTGGTGAAGAACGAAGATGGGGTGAGCGTATCTGGAGTTTGATGAGAGGCCATGGCGTCTTGGAACATAGCTATATCGACACCTTTGCCAACTTCAAATAAATGCGCGCAGCTTAAACCCAATATCAAGGCCAAAGTCGTGGTGGTGACACAACATGCCAGCGTAATTTTCCAAACACGGGAGAGTTGTCCGCCCGCTTGTAAGTTAGATACTCCCACCACAATTGAGCTAAAAATAAGGGGAATCAAGAGCATTTTTAATAGACCAATAAAAATACTGCTGACCACCCCGATTCCATACAAACTCATCTCTAAAAAAGCGGTACCCGGGAAAAGATTTAGAATAAATCCGAAGATGACCCCGAAGATCGCGGCAATTAGAATTTGCGTGTTTAAGCTCATAGCTTCATGCTTTTCAAAGATTTCTTTGGGAAACTATGCCATGTGAACGGACTAGAATCGAGCATTTTTTTGTCACAAGTACTGCACATTTCCCCATATAACTCTCCCAAAAAGATGAGACCATTACAATTGAAGCTCAGCTCTGACCACCTTTCAGTCATAAAGTCGGTCATAAAAAAAGCTGAGTCATATCACTCAGCTTTTTCTGTACTCAGACTTTATTGGGCTTCGATTTCACGGAGCCGAATCAAACCTTCTTGCGTAGTACTGCACACCAACTCACCGTTTTGCCACATTCGTCCAAAGTTTAAACCACGTGAACTGGCACTCACTGTAGCGTCCATGTCATACAACATAAAGTCATCCACGCGAAAGGGTTTATGGAAATACATGGCATGATCGATACTCGCACACTGTAAACTTGGCGAAAGATAACTTAAACCATGTGGGCGCAGTGCCGTGGTCATTAAAGTGAAATCTGAATAGAATGCCGCAATCGCCTGATGCAATGAAATCTCATCCACCTCTGCTGCTATACGGTCATGCGTACGAATATAGTGCGCATACACCGGTGCTTCAGGCTGCGGTTGATACGGGTTCTGTGGATTGATTGGACGAATTTCCACATGACGATCCCGCATGAAACTTGCACGCACATTTTCGGGCACAAATTCCACCATCATTTTTTTCAGTTCAGCCTCAGACTTTAAAGACTCTGGTGCTGGATACTCAGGCTCACCGATTTGGTAATTCAGCCCTTCTTCATTGTCAGCAAAAGACACCATACACATAAAGATGGTTTTACCATGCTGAATAGCACGCACTTGGCGACTGACAAAACTACGACCATCACGAATTCGATCAACTTCATAGATAATCGGCGCGTTCACATCGCCACCAAATAAAAAGTATGCATGTAAAGAATGAGCTGGACGATCCGTCGTATATGACGCCGCACGTAGGGCCTGACCTAAGACTTGTCCGCCAAAAACACGCTTCCCAACCAAATTACGGCTTTGTCCACGAAAGATATTTTCCTCAATTTTTTCGAGGCTCAGTAATTCAACCAACTCTTGGGTTAAGTCATTCATAAGCAACCTACTTAATGGTGAGAGACCAGATTTTTCTGTAAAGTGATGAGGTATGATATCGATATTAAAATCTATTTTGCCATAAATTCAGACTAAAACCCTATAGATTGCTTGACTGAGTTGTCATAAGTTTTTTTCGTTATTTCCGACTAAAAATACGATTTTTAACGATAAAATTCACCATATAAAACAAATTTGTCAGGAAATGACATACGGTTTATGTTTACAATTACGCAAAATAAATACCCCTTCAGACAAACTGCGGGATTGGTCATTTAAGCAGGAGTGTATATGTCCAAAAGTGGCTTTGGTCAAATGTATAGAAAGCTTTCAAGTAAGCTTCTTGACCTCATAGTAACCCCACATGTATTGGGTGAGGTTCCAACAGAACCGACAGCAACAGATGCTGACCCAGCAGCTTCAGGCCATCCCAAAAAAATTGTCTGTTATGTGCTTCAAAATCACTCACGCAGTAATGCGCTGTTGGTGGATGGTGAAACACGTCGTTTAAAGCTTGCTCCTGCACTCGATCCTTTGGTCGTGGGGACACATCAAGAAAAAGCATCGATCGTGTTTTTACAGCATAACGATGAAAATAATTTACTTAACCCTTCATCACACACCTTTCCACCGCGCCTGTTACGTCTAGTTGAAGCTTTAGAGCAACAACCCGATTTAGACGTGGAGCTGGTACCTGTGACGGTACTGTGGGGACGTTCACCAGATAAAGAAGACTCTTGGTTTAAATTGTTATTTACCGACACTTGGGCAACTCCAAGTACGGTGAAACAGCTGATGAATATCGGTTTACATGGTCGTCAGTCATTTTTAGAGTTTCATGAAAGTCAGTCTTTACGTGCTTTGGTTGACTTTGCAAAAACCACCTATCCGAATTTATCCCCTGCGACCTACATTCTAAATACCTTAAATAATCAGCTCGATGCACACCGTGAAGCCGTACTCGGTCCCGATCTTTCTGACCGTCGCAACGTGATGCATTCATTGATTAAAGCCAATGATGTACAAGATGCGATTCGCCGCGAAAGTATCCGCGGCAAAATTAGCATGTTGGATGCTGAACGTCGTGCCATTGGTTATGTCAATGAAATCGTATCGGATTACTCACATTCAACCATCCGTTTTGCGGAAATGGCGCTGGCACGATTATGGACGCAGCTCTACGACGGGGTTGAAGTGCATAACTTCAATACGGTTCGTGAGTTGGCTAAAGACTACGAAATTGTGTATACCCCATGTCACCGCAGTCATATCGACTATTTACTGCTGTCTTATGTGGTGTATAACCGTGGTTTGATGGTGCCTTATATTGCTGCGGGCGATAACCTGAATATGCCATTTGTTGGGCAAATTTTACGTGGTGGCGGTGCATTCTTTATTCGCCGCACCTTCCGTGGTAATGCACTTTACACTTCGGTCTTTAAAGAATACCTATACAGCATTTTGTCGCGTAACACGCCTTTAGAATACTTCATCGAAGGTGGTCGTTCACGTACAGGTCGTCTGCTACCTCCGAAGACAGGTATGTTAGCCATGACGGTGCACAGTCACTTGCGTGGGCGTGCCAAACCGATAGTCTTTGTTCCGACCTATATTGGCTATGAACGCTTGATGGAAGGTGCAACCTACGTCGGCGAGATGAACGGTAAACCCAAAGAAGCCGAGTCTGTCTTTGGGATTCTGCAAACTTTACGCAAAATTGAACGTATTTTCGGGAAAGTCCATCTCAACTTTGGTGAGCCCGTTTTCCTCGATGACATGCTGAAAAAGCATGGCGCTGAGAATGTACAAATTGCTAAAAATGATGATCCAATTCCGCAAGAAGTCTCTGATGCAGTCAACAGTTCAGCACATGCAATTTTAGAAAATATTAACCGTGCGGCTGTGGTGAATCCTGTTTCACTCTTGTCTTTGGTTATGCTGGCCACTGAAAAGCATACCCTTGATGAAGAAATCTGTATTAAACAGCTCGATACCTACCGCAAGTTGTTGACGACACTTCCTTATGATGAGCGCCTCTTGGTCACGCCATTATCGGGTAAAGAAATCATTGCTTATGGTTTAAAGCTGAAACTGATCAAGCGTGTCAATCACGTACTCGGTGACATTATTGCGATTGCGGACAATCAAGCAGTACTGCTGACCTACTTCCGTAATAACATTTTGCATGCCTTTGTATTGCCATCACTCGTTGCTGCTTTGGTTGAACACAATGGAACCATTGGCCGTGGTGATTTAATCAATGTGATTCGCACGCTATATCCATTCTTAAAGGCGGAACTGTTTTTAAAATGGGAAGATGCTGAGCTCAAAGATCAAATTTGTGCTTATGTAGATGGTTTGATTCAAGCCAAGCTGATTTCTGAAGATGCTGAAGGCCACTTGATTTCTCCTGCTCCAAACAGTGAAGATCATAACCAATTGGTGGTCTTGGCAGCGCCAGTAATGCAAAGTCTCGAACGTTACTATATGACGCTTGCGCTGATTACACAGCGTGGTTCTGGGAATATTTCAGCACGTCAAGTTGAAGAACTCAGTCATTTGGTCGGTCAGCGTCTGTCTGTCCTATATGAGTTCAATTCACCTGAATTCTTTGATAAAGCCCTGTTCCAAAGCTTTATTAAAGTGCTCACGCAACAGGGTTATATCAGTACCAACTCGGACAACGCGATTGTGTTTGATGAAAACTTTCAAAACGTTGCGCAATATGCCAACTTGGTACTGGATGATGTCACGCTACAAATGTTGCAACACATCACCACTTTCAGCGATGAAGAACTGAAAGACACGCTAGACAAAGTCGCTGCTGAACAAGCGAAAAAGCGTTTGAAACGTAAGAAGAAGTAATTTCTTTTTAAAAGCATAGGTATCTAAAAAAGGTAGGTGCCTGTGCTTTAAGTGTTTGAATAAAAATTAAAATCTGTTTCGCCTAAGCTCTATTATGTTAAATAAACTTGCTTCTAATGAATATTAGTGAGAGTGAAAAAACCATTTTTATCTTTCGATATCGTTGCATATTGAAAGCAGATAGCTTGTTTCGTTTGTAATATATTGAGGCGAGGCAAGTGCTTGATGACTTGTTTACTACCACTAAAACTGAATAAATTGCCTTGGGTATTCTTGAAGGTATAGACCGGTTCAATACTATCTGATCGTCCAAAGCGTTCTCTGACTATTTCTGTTTTTTCAATAAATTCACCACACTCACTGATTTGATTATCAGATTTTAACGCCTGTTTGTATTTCCAATTATGGTAAGCGGTAACCCCGAAATAAAGCGTAAAACCCAATATGGCAAGTATAGAAAACTCGACTAGTTTTTTTGAACTTAATGACATATTAATCACAAGATATTAATTTTATTATCCTTATTATAAACATATACTTATTGAGGTTAAATGAATTTTATCGATTACTAATAAATTCGCTTTTGTGTTAGATTGAGTCGCAAAATATATATCTGATGAGTTATGTCTAATTTTTTGATTATTATAGGGTTAGTTTTATATTTCTTTTGTTTTATTGCTTTTATTTTTGTGCTTGCTGTCGTGATGCCCAAAGCTGAGAAAAATGAACGCTGGGCAATGTTACCCTTTCTGACAATGGGTGGATTTATTGTTGTTGGAACGATTTCTTATAGCATCGGGATGGGAATGAAAGAAAAGCAACCGATGCAACTTTCTCAAAGCTGTGGCACTGTGATTGGTTATAAATATTATAAAAATTGTAGTGGTCGTTCGCAAACACGTTGTGATCCCTTTGAGCGAATTCAAATTCGCGTAGATGGTTCTAAATATTCACGGTTAATGCGATTTGATGGGAATTTAAGTCGTCAAAATAGCAATGAACATGTCTGTTTTACATTCTATGATCGCTATAAATACTCACATTTACAAGATTCTAGAATCACTCAATGGATTGAATGATGAAGCGAATAGAAAACTCTAACTTAAGTTTTACTAAAATTAACATAATACACCATATACGAAATTATTGAAATTTTATTATAACAATCAATATCTTAGTCAAATAAATTTCAGGGGTTCAGCGTACTGGAACAGGTTTTTTTATGATTCTTCACGCTCTATAGCTATTTTCTCAGCTACGTTTCACATTTTTTCATGAATGAAAGTAAAAATTATTTTGACTCACACTCGGCTAAAAATGCCAAATAATCATCAAAACAATGAGGATGCTGCAACTCAAAATTCATCTGCTGCATCCGTGATGCATAAATTTGCTTGCCTGATGGCACATCACTCTCCAAACCCAAAGCTGGAAATCCTAACTGCTGTTGGAACCATTGGATGATTTCATGTAAAGGCAGTGGCTGGCTATCGCTACAAATATAAGACTTTTCAGTATGTTCCACGTGAAGCAAGTACACTAAAAAAGCAGCCAAATCATCAATATTAATTCGGTTCGACCAATGCAGTTTTGGGTAAGACTTTGTAGTTTCTGCAAGTTTAATCATACGTGAAACTGAGGTTCCATAAATTCCTGTTGGACGTACAATCACACATTCAGAGGGATAAGCCTGTTGCCACAAAGTTTCCATGTTCAATAGCACTTGTCCTTGCGCATCGCTCGGTTGGGGACACGTGTCATCATCAACCCGCTCCCCTGCACTTTCACCATAGACACGTGAAGAAGAAACCACGATCACTTTTTTTAAAGGATGACTTTCTAAGGCTTGTAGCATGGGTGCAATCGAGTCTACAAAAGTTCGCTGATACGCCTCCACCGTACTGCTCTCAGGCGAGAGTAAGACATATACGGCATCAATCGGTGCGACTTGAGACAAATCCAACTGATGAATATCTTGAGTCAAATGCTCAGCCCAATCATCTGATTTCGGACTTCGGCTAATTGTGGTAATTTGGTGGCCTTGCTGAAATAACTGTTTAGCAACACGCTGAGATGTTTTACCATAACCTATAAATAAAATATGCATTTAGCACCAAATCACAGACAAAGTTGAGGGGACATGGCTGCAGTCCATCAGTTGCAGGGGGTCGGAGCTGCCTCTGCTGCACTACTTGAAAAGTTGAATCTCTTCACTACAGATGATCTGCTGTTTCATCTGCCACGAGACTATGAAGATCGTAGCACGATCATCCCCATGAACCAATTAACGGTTGGGCGTAGCTACCTACTCGAAGGTACGATTCAAGGTGTGGACTTTCCACCGGGTAAGCGAAAATCCATGGCGATTGGACTGCAAGACGACTTTGGCAAAGTGACTTTGCGCTTTTACCATATTTATAAAGGCTTAACGGACCGTGCAAAGATCGGTAATCGTCTACGTATTTTTGGTGAAGTCCGTGTGGGTGCGCGTGGCTTAGAAATGTATCACCCAGAAATTCAAATCATTACAGAACATATGCCGCTTCCACAAACCCAACTGACTGCGATTTACCCCAGCACAGAGGGTCTGACTCAGCCGAAGTTTCGTGAATACATCAAACAGGCCCTCACTAAACACAGTGATGATTTACCTGAACTGCTGCCCGCAAAATTTGCCAATGGCTATGCACTTAAACAGGCATTGGACTACATCCATCATCCTCCTGTAGATGCCAATATGCTGCAACTGAGCCAAGGCTCACACCCTGCCCAGCAACGTTTGATTTTTGAAGAGTTGGTTGCGCATCAAGTCAGTCTATTAAGCCGTCGTGCCTATATCCAACAAATTGAAGCGCCACGTATTTCTGCCAGTCGTCAGTTTGCCAAACAACTGCTCAGCAGCCTACCTTTTGAAATGACCAATGCACAAAAGCGTGTCTCCAAAGAAATTGTACAAGACTTAAAACTTAATAAACCGATGTTACGTTTGGTTCAAGGCGATGTCGGCGCAGGCAAAACCTTGGTTGCAGGAGTCGCAGCCTGCCATGCCTTAGAGGAAGGTTGGCAAGTGGCGTTAATGGCACCGACTGAAATTTTGGCGGAACAACATTATCTCAATTTTAAAAAATGGTTTGAACCTTTGGGACTCAGTGTATCTTGGCTTTCAGGTAAACAAAAAGGCAAAGCCCGTGCCACAGCCGAACAAGCGATTGTAGATGGCACAGCGCATCTGGTGGTGGGTACACACGCCCTGTTTCAAGACAATGTCCGCTTTGCCAAACTTGGATTAGTAATTATTGATGAGCAGCACCGCTTCGGGGTCGATCAGCGCTTAGCCCTACGCAATAAAGGTGCGCAGAATATGACCCCACATCAATTGGTCATGACCGCAACCCCTATCCCACGGACTTTAGCCATGTCTGCCTATGGAGACTTGGACACGTCCGTGATCGATGAACTCCCCCCTGGACGAACGCCAATTCAAACCGTGACTATTCCTCTCGACCGCCGAGAGGAAGTCTTACAACGTATTGCCAGTAACTGCCTAGAAGGCAAACAAGCTTACTGGGTCTGCACCTTAGTTGAAGAGTCTGAAACCTTAGATGCTCAAGCTGCTGAAGCGACCTATTTAGAAATTAAAGAACGTTTCACCGAACTCAACATTGGCCTTGTACATGGCAAAATGAAAGCCGATGAAAAACAAGCAGTGATGCAACAGTTTAAAGCCAATGAATTACAACTCTTGATTGCGACCACAGTGATTGAAGTGGGGGTCGATGTACCAAATGCCTCAATCATGGTGATTGAAAATGCGGAACGTTTAGGACTCTCTCAATTACACCAATTACGTGGCCGTGTCGGTCGAGGTGCCAAAGCTAGTTTTTGTGCCCTATTATATAAAAGCCCGCTGTCTCAAAATGGACAAGAACGCCTACGCATCATGCGTGAAACCAATGATGGCTTTTTAATTGCCGAAAAAGATTTGGAAATCCGCGGTCCCGGTGAATTGCTCGGTACCAAACAAACGGGTGATATGGGCTTTCGTGTGGCGAAACTAGAACGCGATGATCATTTGCTCAATCAAGCCCATTTTGTCGCAGCTCAGATTTTAAAAGACTATCCACAAAATGCTGAAGCCTTACTGAAACGCTGGCTGCCTGAAGCACCACGCTATGCCTATGTTTAGTCATTTACTGCACACCGCCAAACAGATGCTACACAAAGCACAGCCTTGTCAGTTGTGCGGCATTGTACGCGCAGATCTGCATTCGGTCTGTCTGGACTGCTGGCAACAACTCCCACTGCATCCACAGACCATTGAAAAACAAGAGCTCAGTATTCATGTCGCAGGACAGTATCAATATCCTTTAGATCATCTGATTCAGCAGTTTAAATATGAACAGCAACTGCATTGGCAGCCTCTACTGTCAGGCATTCTTCAGCAAATTCGCTTACCTAAAGTACAAGCAATTGTTCCTATGCCGATTTCGACTCAGCGTTTAGCGGAACGTGGCTATAACCAATCAATGATCCTCGCCAAAGACTTAGCCAAACAGTTAAATGTTCCCATTTGGCAACCTGTGATACGACTGCATCAACATTCACAAAAAGGACTCAGTCGACTGGAACGCTTAGATCACATTCAGCAGCAATTTAAAATTGATCCACAGCAACGCCAATATGCAAAACGTTACCGACGTGTTTTGATTTTGGATGATGTCGTGACCACAGGCAGCTCGATTCAGGCACTGACTTTACAGCTTGAACAATTGGGTTGTCATAAAGTCAGCGCCGCGTGTATTGCCTATGCGCTTGAATAATTAAACGACTTCAATCATCAAATGTTGACGTACCCATGGCATGACCACCTCAGTGGTCAGCGGTGCAAGTGTAGTCTGTTGGTCATTCAAACTGACCCATTTCATTTCTGCAATTTCAGCCGCAATTTGTGGCGCTTGCTGAAGCTGAACATGGTAAACATAGCTCACCAATTTAAAATCAGGTTCATTGGCGGTGGCTGTTTCAAAACGACCAACAAACTGTTCAATCGTCGCATCACTTCCAATTTCCTCCCGAATCTCACGCAGCATGGTTTGCTCAGGTGCTTCATTGGGCTCAAGCTTACCGCCCACTTGCATAAAACACGCGGTGTTCTGCTTACGCACCAATAAAAGCTGCTGCTGTTCATTCACAATAATAGCCGCAGCGACCGTAATCACCTTCATGCTTTGACATCCAACAACTCAGGATCAACCATGCCCCACTTCGGCTCAGGTGCTTGGAACTGATCCATCTGCTTTAAAATGGCTTTCACCGAATCCGATACAATCAGGCTATCGGTAAAACGTGCATGGGTAAAACCTTTGTCGGTGGTCATCTTCAGAAATTTAAGTAAATCATCATAAAAGCCATTTACATTTAAAAAGGCATTCGGCTTGAGGTGAATGCCGAGCTGCGCCCACGTCCATTGTTCAAAGATTTCTTCTAAAGTCCCTGCGCCGCCTGGCATTGCAATAAATCCATCCGACAAGGCTGACATTTTCAGTTTACGCTCTTGCATGTCTTTGACGACATGTAACTCGGTCAGGCCTTGATGCGCCAACTCACGATCCACCAGCACGTGTGGAATCACGCCAATCACTTGACCACCTGCCTCTAAAGCACTGTCTGCCACAATACCCATTAAGCCCGAACGACCACCACCATAGACTAAGGTTTTGCCTTGTTCTGCAATGGTGTGTCCAACCTGACGTGCTGTTTCGGAAAAGATTTGATCTGAACCTAATGCGGAACCACAAAAGATCGCAATTGAATTTGTCATTTTTTACTCTGATATTTAATTGTCATGCAACTTCACTAAAATGAATGGATATTTTTTAGCAATTTAACCATCCGATCAGTGTTTTTATTGCAATCCTTGTCTAAAATACACCCATCCACTTCAACCATTACTGCGCAAAGGAGAAAGACGGCATGCTTGAAGCCTTTTACGCCACAGAGCGCGGTAGCTTAGAAGACATCACCATTAATGGCGATTTCGATCTTCAGCCCGATTTGGTCTGGCTTGACCTCATTGCTCCCTCCCAAGAAGAACAACAGTGGATTTTAGATGCATATGAACAAAATTTACCTACGCTAAAATCACTCGAAGACATTTCATCTTCAGCTCGATTCTACCGTGATGACGACGGTATTTTGCATATCAGTACGTATTTTTTAACGAAAAATAAAAACTATCAAGTCGATGGTGAGCCTGAAGAAAGCAGCGGTGCCCTTGCCACGGTACAAACTGTCGCTTTCATTTTGCATAAAGAACGTCTCTTTACCCTTCGCGGGGAAAAACTGGTGGCGTTCCGTGCCTTTCGTGCGCGTGCGCGCCGCAATGACTACGAAATCGACTATAAAGATCCAACGTGGATCTTACTCGGTTTACTCGAGGCGAAGCTGGACGAGCTTGCGGATATCTTAGAAGATATCCACAAGGACTTGGAAAAGTATTCCACAGAAGTACTAAATAACCGTCACCGTGAGATGATTCTCGACTTAGATGACATGATTACCCGTCTGGCACACTTGGAAGATATGCTTGGAAAAGCACAGCTATGTTTGATTGACTTACGCCGTGTACTGACCTTTTTATCACGCCCGCGTGCTTTAGGCAGTCATATTTATGATGCGGATATTCGAGAGCTCAGTGAAGACGTTCGCTCACTGGTTGAGCATGATGCTTTCTTGTTCCAAAAAGTGCGATTCTTACTGGACACCACCTCAGGCTTCATTAACACCGAGCAGAATGACACGATTCGTCGCTTCTCTATCTTACCCAGTATGCTCGCGCCACCAATGCTGATTGCCAGTATTTACGGCATGAACACCGATGTATTGCCTTTTGCCAAAGGTGGCACCAGTTTTATTGTAGTAAGCCTGATCTTAATGGCCTTCCTGATTGGCCCACTCATTTACTTCCGCTGGAAGAAATGGATTTGAATACACGTTAAAACATTGCTTTTCCTCATAGATTTAAGAAACACAACATATAAAAAAAGCACCTTAGGGTGCTTTTTTTATTTAAGGGATTAACTTTAAGTCATCCTGTAAATGACAGGCTTGAATCACTTTCATCATTTTTTCAGGTACAGCTTTAAAATGTAAACTATGTGCATCGGGTGTTTGACGCAACCAACGCACCAAAACTGCCAGTGCCAATGTACTACCATGCTCAAGCTGGGCCAGATTCACCACCACAGGATAAGACTGTGACTGAATCACCTTCAAACCTTGTTGATAGTAACTTTCAGCATTGTCATATGTAATCTGACCTGAAAGCTGCATTTCCTGATTGCTAAAGTTAATCACCTTTCACCTACTTATTTTTTCTTTTCAACCGCTGCTTCTGCATCAGGTTGGAAGTTTGCAATCGCTTTATCTAGGTCGCCGCCATTACGTTTAACCGTTGCCGCGAACTGATTACGGAACTGTAAGCCAAGGTCGATACCCGACACATTGATATTACGGATTTTCCATTGGTTGCCTTTATCCGCTAACTGGAAAGACACTGGGATTTTTTCGCCTTTGTTATTAAAGTCGATCGTCACCACAGGGTTTTTGCTATTGGTTTCTTTATACGGACGGATGGTATACGTCTGATTGCTGAACTTGGCGAATGCAGTACCGTAGTTTTCAATCAGTGTTTCACGGAAATTGTTTTCAAACTTCGCGCGTTGTGCAGCAGTACTGTATTGATTGGTTGCATAAGTCCCCATCACAATACGAGAAAATGCTTGTGAATCCACATACGGGTCTAAGTTTTGACGAACAATCGCTTTCACAGCAGCTGGGTTGTTTTGTAGCTTGGCATGATCCGCTTTTAAACGCGCAATCAAACCATCTGCCACTTTTTTAACAAAAGCAGGTGGTGCTTCACTTGGTGCTGCAAAAGCAGTCCCTGCAAACATTGTAGTTAAAATGCTAGCTGTCAGTGTTTGTTTCAATAAAGTATTCACTACAATTGGTCCTCTTCAAATCATTCAACAAATGACACGTTGGCATCTGCTGTTTCAGCGGTTTCAGGTTGCTCAGTTGTTGCTGAAGCATCTTTCGATTTACCTGCACCACCCGTAATAAATTTAGTAATTAAGTCTTCTAGGTCCATTGTGCCTTGGGTATTGCCAATGCTTTCACCACGTTTTACGTAGTTCAAACCACCCCCTGGAACAATTTTCAAGTACTTCTCACCTAGCAGACCATTGGTTGCCACCATAATATAAGCATCTTCATCAATGCTGGTGATGGACTTCATGTTCGCAATAAGTTGCTTTTCCATTTCTTTTTGTTGCGCAGCATCCGCAGCGGTATAGTCGCTACTGTAACGAAGCTCTTCAAGTGCATTCTTTTCAACTTCTTTGAGTTGTGCTGCATTAAAGGTCGTTAATTTACCATCTAAAGAAAAAGAAACCGTCGCTAAACGTGTCACAGGGTCTAAGCTTATTTGATCGACTTGGCCAATTTTTACCCCACTCATCGTCACTTTCGCACGTGGTTTTAAACCATTTACGTTATCGAAGGTTGCACTCATTTCATAGCGATCACTGAGATTTGATCCCACCAAACCACTCACTCGCATCGCAATAAAGAACAAAGCGATACCGAATAAAATGACAAATATGCCGACTGCCAGCTCACTTGCACGTGATTTCATTAAACACCTCCAAACATGACCGCAGTCAACACAAAATCAAAACCTAAAACACAGAGCGATGAATACACCACAGTGCGTGTGGTTGATGTCGCAATACCTTCAGATGTCGGTTCACAGGCATAGCCTTGATACACCGCAATCCATGTACAAATTAAAGCAAAAACAAAACTTTTAATGATAGTGCCATTCAGGACATCTTTATAGAACTCTACGCTACTTTGAATGCCACTCCAGTAAGAGCCTTCATCTGCACCCAAGAAGTCCACACCCACCATTTTACCGCCCATAATCCCCACCGCAGCAAAAATGACAGACAGCATCGGCAAACTAAAAATACCTGCCCAAAGTCGCGGCGAAATCACACGTTTAAGTGGATCAACCCCGATCATTTCCATACTGGACAGCTGCTCTGTGGCTTTCATTAAGCCAATCTCAGCCGTTAATGCAGAACCCGCACGACCTGCAAACAGCAATGCTGCAACCACAGGTGCTAACTCACGGAGTAAGGTCAATGCAACAGCTGTACCCAGCATCGCTTCACTACCAAAGGTCACCAAGATGCTATACATCTGTAAGCCCAGTACCGCGCCAATAAATAGCCCTGACACCACAATAATAAGCAGTGATAACACCCCAACACGGTACATTTGGTAAACAAATAACCGAACACCTAAAGCAGTGGGCATCGAAAATAAAATTTGTAATAACATCAGGCTGGCAACACCAATGCCGCGAACCCGTTCAATCACGCGTCGACCTAAGAGTGCTATCGCATTCATGCTTGCACCTCAGTATTTAGATATGCCTTATGGCTAAATTGATAATCGACAGGCCCTTCAACTGCACCTGTTAAAAACTGTTTAACAAACGGAGAAGCATTCGCCTGCAATTGTTCAGGCGTGCCTTCACCTTGCACTTTACCTTCAGCAACAACATAGATATAGTCTGCGATCGATAAGGTTTCAGCCACGTCATGTGAAACAATAATTGTTGTTAAATCAAGAGCTTCTCGCAATGATCGAATCAGACGTGTGAGTACACCCTTCACAATTGGATCTTGTCCTGCAAATGGCTCATCGTACATGATCAGCTCAGGATCTAGCGCAATTGCACGTGCCAAAGCAACACGACGATTCATCCCGCCTGAGAGCTCAGAAGGCATCATCTGTTCTGCGCCACGTAAGCCGACAGATTCTAGTTTTAAAGATATAATTTCTGACAGTAAATGTTCTGGTAACTTGGTATGTGCTCTTATGGGAAAGGCCACATTTTCATATACCGACATATCAGTAAACAAAGCGCCACTTTGAAAAAGCATACCCATACGCGCACGCGCAGCGAATAACTCTTTGCGTGACATTTTCGCAATATTTTGCCCATCAAAAAGCACTTCACCTTGGTCAGGGGTCAATTGACCGCCAATTAAACGTAGTAAAGTGGTTTTACCTGTACCCGATGGTCCCATAATGCCCGTAATTTGACCCTGTCGAATTTTTAAATTGACCTGATCATAAATGACACGTTCCCCTCGCTTAAAGCTCAGGTCTTTGACCTCAATGAGGGCTTGAGCAGTCAGAGGCGCTTGATTATTCATAGCTGTGCGTTTTCCTGCATTTTTTCAGCATGCATACTATAAAGGATTAAAAAACGATATGTTAGCGTATTCCGTGTCTAATTTTGTGCACGAATTGATTTCAGTTGGTTGTATTTATATTTATTTGAACGGCGAAAACAAGCTACATAAGATGAATTGCTTCATCCATAACGACTATAGACAAAGAAAAGAATGTTGCAAATAAGCAAAAAGAGTCCGAGATAATGTGCCATATTGACCTCTTTCACGTCAGAGAGTGTGGCGATTGATTCAACCTCATTATTGTGCATCATTATTATCAATACAATTAAAATATGACTCAGTATACATTTTAATTTATTTTTTTACAGCCGTAGACAAAAAAAAACCAGTGTTTCCACTGGTTTTTTTATTCATTCAGACTTAGTCGTTAAACTTACGACGTGGGCGGTCAAAACCACCTTCAGTACGTGGACGATCTGAATTAAATTCACGCTTCGGACGGTCTTCGCCACCAAAAGTACGCTTAGGACGGTCTTCACCACCGAAAGTACGTTTTGGACGGTCATCACCAAAAGAACGTTGTGGACGGTCACCAAAACCACCTTCACGACGTGGCGCTGGACGATCACCAAAATCACGTTTTGGGCGGTCACCAAAAGAACCTTCACGACGTGGTTTGTAGTCTACACGGTTACCGCGGTTGTCATCATTCGAGTCAAAACGTGGTTTATCGTTGAAACCGCCTTCGCGACGTGGACGATCAGAGTTGAATTCACGCTTTGGACGATCATCAAAAGAACGTTGCGGACGATCACCGAAACCGCCTTCACGACGTGGCGCTGGACGATCACCAAAATCACGTTTTGGACGGTCATCAAAAGAACGTTGTGGACGATCACCGAAACCGCCTTCACGACGTGGACGATCATTATTAAACTCACGACGTGGACGATCTTCACCACCAAATGATGGACGATCACCACGAGGTTTGTCATCGTAGCTACGACGTGGACGGTCATCACCACCTTCACGACGTTTAAAGTTAGACTCACCTTCGAAACGAGCACGACCGCCGCCATCGCGACCACCGAAACCACCGCGACCACGACCGCCGCCATCACGACCACGACCATCACGACCACGACCGCCGCCATCACGACTACCGCGTGCAGGAGGTGGAGATGGCTCAAGGCCTTCAATTTCAGATACATTCAAACGCGCATCTAAGAAATCTTCTAAAGCACGGATTTTACCGCGTTCACGGTAAGTTGCTAAAGTGATTGCTTTACCAGTACGACCCGCACGACCTGTACGACCAATACGGTGTACATAGTCTTCGTTCTTCATTGGAAGACCGAAGTTGATTACGTGTGAAATGGTTGGTACGTCAAGACCACGTGCAGCAACGTCAGTCGCAACTAAAATTTTTGCACGACCTTCACGGATGCTACGTAAACGACGGTTACGCACAGTTTGTGGCATAGCACCATGAAGTGCTACAACTGATAAACCTGCTTCAGCAAGTTCTTCAGCCAACATATCGGTGTCTTCTTGAGTAGAAGCGAATACAACAGCTTGATCTACGTCTTCAGCACTTAACCAATGCGTTAGTAATTTTTTCTTGTGCTCAAAGCCATCAGTCCAGTGTAAAGTCTGAGTGATGTCAGTATTCGTAGAGTGACCAGTTTCGATTGCAATACGTTGTGGATCATTCATCATGCGTTCAGCAAGTGTAATGATACGACCAGCAAATGTTGCAGAGAACATTAAAGTCTGTTTACGGTTTGCAGCAAGATCGCTAATTGCTTCTAAGTCTTCAGAGAAACCTAGATCAAGCATACGGTCTGCTTCGTCAACAATAAGCGCATCAACTTGGTCTAATTTAATTTGACGACGGTTTACAAGGTCAAGTAAACGACCTGGTGTTGCAACAACAACTTGCGCGCCTTTTAACTGTTGGATTTGCTTACCAAACGGCATACCACCCATGATCGCCGCAATACGTGCACCTTTCATGTGACGGACAAAACCAATCGCGTCTTGGCTTACTTGCTGCGCTAACTCACGAGTTGGGCAAAGAACCAAGATATTCGGTTGTGTAATTGCTTTCATACGTTCTTTGAACGGAACGAAAGTCTCTTGGGCTGCAAGTGCGTTTAACGTTGGAAGTAAGAACGCTGCAGTTTTACCTGAACCTGTTTGGCTAGATACTAAAAGGTCTTTACCTTCTAAAGCTGCAGGAATCGATTGTTCCTGTACAGGCGTAGGAGAAGTAAAACCTAAGCTTTGTAAAGCTTGTTGTAACGATTCATGTAAAGGAAAATCAGCAAAAGTTTTGCTCATAGAGTATTTCACCCGAAAAATGGGTGCTCCATTAAATATATGGTCTGATGGACATCGGCAAAAAGCGGCACAGCAATAATCGCTGAAAATATAGAATCAGCGGCGATCCGAGAACGACGATGCGTATAACGCACATTTGATTACAGCCGCAACCTGAAGGAATCGCTTAAGCGATTGGGTGGGGCGCGAAATAATGTCCTCTCTTTGGACCGGACGCGCATACACAATGATAGAAGAGAATGTTCAGGTAATGAACGAAATTTAGTGCGTGGGCGGAGTATAGCAGGATATTTTTAAAAGTCACCTCTTTTCGTGAAATTGATACAATATTTTCCTCAAAGATTGAATAAATGCAGGTTTTCACTTTAATTTTTTTGACCATCTAGAAAAATATTGAATAGTATTCTTTGCTCTTTCCTCAACTATCAGCCATATGACGCAATTAATTGTACTAGCTCTTGCTCTAATGCTGCCGTGATTTGACATGCTATCTGACCTGTCATAAACATTAGACACAACAAGCTTAAATAGGTATCTATACACTGGTTAATTTTAACCCGCTTTATTTCTGTATAGCGTGATCTTCATTAACAGGTAATCAGAATCTGGCACAGCCTATGTTTTACAATCTATAGAGGTTAAAGCCAGAAAGTAAATCACCACAAAGACCTTTATTTTTTTCATCCATATCAAAGAAAAAGCCCTCTTCTGAGGGCTTTTTCAATGTCTTAAAACACAATCTACATGCTATTACTTAGCAGCTTCACCCCAAGCAGGTACAACTGCTTTCATCAGAGGTTTCAACATTTTCATAGAACATGCCAGTACTTGGCCATTTTCCATAGATTCGCTACCACCACGTGCATCAACTACTGTACCGCCCGCTTCTTTCACGATCAACTCACCAGCTGCGATATCCCAAGGCTTTAAGCCAAGTTCGAAGTACGCATCGAAACGACCTGCTGCAACATATGCCAAATCTAATGCTGCAGAACCTGTACGACGGTATTGCGCGCCAGCTTCAGTCACATTTAACAATGAATCAAAATGATTTTTTGCATAAGAAATCACTTCACCATTACGTTTTGCACGGTAAGCATGACCCACAGACATGAATGTATTTTCAAGGCTGTCTTTCACATTTACACGAATACGGCGTTGGTTCATCATGGCACCACGACCACGACTTGCAGAGAACAACTCATCTTTCACAGGGTCGTAAATTACGCCATGTTGAGTAATGCCTTTATGTTGAACTGCAATAGAGATACAGAAGTGAGGAACACCGTTAATGAAGTTTAGAGTGCCATCAAGTGGGTCGATGATCCAACACCAATCTGCGTCGTGACCTTTACCTTCTTGAAAACCAAACTCTTCACCAAGGAAGCTGTGATTTTTATAGCTTTTACGTAGGGTATCGATAGCCAATTGTTCCAAATAACGGTCTACACGCGTTACAGGACCATCAATTCCTTTTTCTTCGACTTGTAGATCGAGCTTATGACGATTTTGATGCGCTTTTAAAAGCTCTTGACCGACTAATTGAGCCGCACGCGCAGCCATCACCACCATAGGTTCCATTGAACACCCACTACAATTTGAAGATATTGATAAAGAATAATGCATAAAAGCCCGCGCATCTTATCAAAGATCGGGGCTTTTAGGGAAAAAATGTTTCTAAAATTTAAAAACGGTGCTTAAACCATATGTACAAGTTTCGACCAGGCTTGGCGCACTGAGCTTTCAATGCCTTCTGCATCTAGTCCTGCCTGATGCAACATTTGCGCATGAGTCGCTTGATGCATGAATGTATCCGCTAAACCGAGATTTAACATTGGTTTTACGATTTGAGCCTGTGCCAAATATTCATTGACTGCACTGCCCGCACCCGCCATCACCGCATGTTCTTCAACCGTAACAAATAAAGCCGTTGATGGTGCTAAAGTCGCTATCATCTTTTCATCAAGCGGTTTAACAAAGCGCATATTCACCACACGAACCGCCAAATCTTGTTCAGCTAATTTCTGTGCTGCCTCTACTGCGGCCTGAACACGACTACCAAAAGCGAGAATGCTAATAACGTCGTCTTGGGCATCATTAAAGCTCGCTACAATTTCAGCCTGACCAATTTCCATCGGGGTCATCTGTTGTTGAATCTCAACACCGAGACCATTGCCACGCGGGTAACGCACTGCGGCAGGGCCATTGTATAAATAAGCGGTATGCAACATTTGACGACATTCATTTTCGTCTTTTGGCGCCATAATCACCAAATTCGGCACCGTACGCATAAAGGCATAGTCATAGGCCCCAGCATGAGTCGGGCCATCTTCACCCACTAAACCTGCACGGTCGATACCAAAGGTAACATCTAGATTTTGCAGAGCCACATCATGAATCAATTGATCATAGCCACGTTGCAAGAAGGTCGAGTAAATAGCCACCACAGGTTTTAAGCCTTCACACGCCATGCCCGCAGCCAAAGTTACAGCGTGCTGTTCTGCAATCGCGACATCAAAAAAGCGCTGTGGATACTGTTTAGCAAAATCCACCATACCTGAGCCTTCGCACATGGCAGGGGTAATCGCCAGTAAACGCTCATCTTGTGCAGCTTCATCACATAACCATTGACCAAAGACATCTGAATATTTGGGCGCTGCTTGTGGCGCAGACTTGGCATTTATTTTTGTAATCGCGTGGTATTTGATTTGGTCAGCTTCAGCAGGGGCGAAACCTTTGCCTTTTTTGGTATAGACATGAATTAAACGTGGCCCTTTACGTTTTTTTAATGCGGTAAAGACTTGTGTCAGCTGCTCTACATCGTGCCCATCGAAAGGCCCAAAATAATCAAAACCTATCGCTTTGAAGACGTTGTCGGCCGCATCTGTCGCTGCACTGTGTAAGCGTGAGTTATAGATCCATTCAGGATGTGGCTGTACATAAGCTTCGCCATCCGCTGAAATATTAATGGACTGTCCACTTTCCCAAATCGAAGCCAGATGTTTAGCAAAACCACCTGTGCTGCATGAAATCGACATATCGTTGTCATTCAGCACCACCACCAGGTCCGCATCATGTGCGACTGCATCGTTCATGGCTTCAAAAGCCATACCTGCTGTCATCGCCCCATCGCCAATGATCGCGACCACTTCACATGGATTGTTTTGATAACGACGTGCCAGCGCCATACCTAGACCTGCTGAAATCGCAGTCGAAGAATGTCCAACCCCAAAGGTATCAAATACCGATTCATCACGCGCAGGAAAGGCAGCTAAACCATCTTTGGCACGAATCGTGGTGAGCTGTTCACGACGCCCAGTCAAAGCTTTATGCGGATAGGCTTGATGACCGACATCCCAAATTAAGCGGTCATTCGGCGTGTTGAAGCAATAATGTAATGCCACGGTGAGTTCGACTACACCGAGGTTTGCACCAAAGTGTCCCCCACTTTGTCCTGCGGCATACAGAATAAATTGACGTAGCTCGTCTGCCACTTGTGCTAATTGACTTTGCTCAAGCGAGCGAAGTTGTTGAGGATGATCAATCGTATCCAACAACGGTGTTACAGGGCGATGAGCTGGTATTTCTGTATACAACATAATATGGCAAAGCCTTCTAAAGCCTGGCAAATCTAGCTAGGTCAAATGGGTAATTCGATCATATCGTCGAATGCTATCACCTTCAATCAGCCATATTTCTAGCGATGCAGTTTTGAGCAGTGCTCTCACTGGGTGTTCGTTTAGTGCAGGTGATTATCCTGAATAATCTTACTATTTATCAACTATTATCGTTCGCTTTATACAAAAAAGAAAATCTTCTGCATAAATTCATGGATGCAATTCTACCAATGTCGATGCATTACGCTATACTTTAGCCAATTTCTGAACTATTTACAGGTTTAGCTGTGCCTATTGAATTTGTTGCTACATCCCGTTTACCGACTGCTTTTGGTGAGTTTAACATCACCGTATTTCAAGATCCTAAGACCGGTGAAGAACATGTTGCACTCTCAAAAGGTTTGGATCAGCCGATCACAGAACCCGTTTTAGTTCGGGTTCATTCCGAATGTCTCACGGGCGATGCCTTTGCGTCATTGAAGTGTGACTGTGGTCCACAATTGCAAGCCACGCAAAAACTGATCAATGAGGCTGGGCAAGGCGTGATTCTGTATTTGCGCCAAGAAGGTCGTGGCATTGGGCTCACCAATAAAATTCGTGCTTATGCGCTACAAGACCAAGGGCATGACACTGTCGATGCCAATCTAATGCTTAACCTCCCTGCCGATGCGCGCCGTTATGACATGGTCAGCATTATGTTGGATCATCTCAATATTCAACAAGTCCTTTTGATTACTAACAATCCATTGAAGATTGCAGCACTGCAAGAGCAAGGGATCAATGTGGTGGATCGTGTGCCTTTGACGGTCGGTTTAAACCCCTTCAATGAAGAATATTTAAAAACCAAACATGAACGTATGGCACATTTGTACAAGAAAGATGATTTTTAAAATTTGAAAACATACTCTAAGCCTGCTTAAAAAAGGCCGGCTTAGAGCACTTCAATCAAATTAGATCGTCATGGAGAAAATACGGCTCTCTGGTCGACGACGTTTTAAATGCAAATCGAAAGCCATACAAATATTGCGTACAAAGGCTTTGCCCTTCTCAGTCACCCGTATACTGTGTGGTCTAATTTCCAATAAACCATCGTCCTGCATTTCTTCCAGTTGTCCCAAGACCTCAGCCAATTCTAGAAATTGCATATCTGAATCTGCCCACGACGTCTGAAAGCTACACATCAAATTTAAAATGTGACGACGAATCATCAGATCTTCAGCACTCAAAATATGCCCGCGATAGACGGGAATTTCATTGTTTTCTAGTCGCGCATAATAATCTTCGAGTTTTTTTTCATTTTGCGCAAAGCTATACCAACTGTCGCTGATCGATGAAATACCCAAACCTATCATCACTTGGGTTTTCGATGCGGTATAACCCATAAAATTGCGATGCAGAGTGCCTGCCTGAAATGATTGATACATCACATCACTTTCTAAAGCAAAATGATCCATACCAATTTCATGATACCCCTGCGCAAGCAGCTTATTTTTTCCTTCTTCATAACACTGGCGTTTTACTTCATCTTTCGGCACATCATGGTCTTTAAAACCACGTTGCCCATTGCCTTTGATCCATGGCACATGCGCATAACTATAAAATGCCAAACGATCTGGACGTAAACGATTGGTTTGATCAATGGTGTTGAGCACATCATCTAGGTTTTGAAAAGGCAGACCAAAGACCAAATCATGTGAAATTGAGCTATAGCCTATTTCACGTGCCCACTGCGTCACTTGCTCGACATGTTCAAAAGGCTGTATCCGATGAATGGCTTTTTGTACGGTTTCATTATAATCCTGCACTCCATAACTAACACGGCGAAAGCCCAAGTCATACAAGGCTTGCAAATGCTCCCGTGTGGTATTATTCGGATGCCCTTCAAAGCTAAACTCATGCTGTTCGGCAATCTCTGCCTGCGCAAGGATGCCTTCTATTAACTGAGTTAAATGCGCTGGAGAAAAGAAAGTTGGCGTTCCCCCACCCAAATGAATTTCTTTAATGCGCGGCTTTTCTTCAAGCCATTCACAATAAAGAGACCATTCCTTCAAAACCGCCTGAATATAGGGCAGTTCCATCTCATGCTTTTTGGTCACGCGTTTGTGGCAGCCACAAAAAGTACAGAGACTTTCGCAAAAAGGCAGATGAAGATACAGACTTATGCCTTCAGTCGAATTCGATCCAGCAAACGATGTTTTCAGCGTCTGTTTCCATTGATCTAAGGAAAACTGCGCCTCTTCCCAATACGGCACCGTTGGATAACTGGTATAACGTGGACCAGGAACATTGTATTTTTGAATCAATGAATCGCTCATATTTACCATCAGCTCTTCCGCATTCAGAAGATGCAGCCTATTCTGCATCGCCAAACTCAGGTCTGTACTGTGGTTATTCTGCTGAGCTTAGAATCAGAATTCAACCTAGCAAATTGGTCAGGTTATTTTTCGCATGGCAGCATTTTCATTTTAACTTGCTTCACGACATCGAATGCTGCAGTAGGACTCTTCGGAAAATATTCTTAATCTTTTTGCTGTTTTATGTTTTGATGTAGGCAGTTTTCATCTTTTCCCATGAGGCTTTTCATGCAGCACCCAACGTCTGCGGATATCCAACGCGTTCGCGAATTTCTCCTCGACTTACAGGCTCGTATTTGTGCCGCACTTGAACAACAAGAACGTACTGGTGGCGGGACTTCGCAGTTTGAAATAGATGATTGGGAGCGTCCTGAAGGCGGTGGGGGTCGTTCACGCGTACTGCAAAATGGTACGGTGATTGAAAAAGGTGGAGTGATGTTCTCACACATCAACATTTCTAAACTCCCCGCTTCAGCGACTGAGCGCCATCCACAAATTGCAGGCGCCAAAGCACAGGCCATGGGTGTTTCTTTAGTGATCCATCCGAAAAATCCAAATGTCCCGACTTCACATGCCAATGTGCGCTTATTCGTGGCTGAAAAAGAAGGTCAAGATCCAATTTGGTGGTTTGGAGGGGGTTTCGATCTCACTCCATTTTACCCAAATGATGAAGATGTGCTGTCATGGCATCAGACAGCGCATGACTTATGTGCGCCCTTTGGCGCTGAAGTCTATGCCGAACATAAACAATGGTGTGATGACTACTTCTATTTAAAACACCGTGACGAACAACGTGGTGTCGGTGGATTGTTCTTTGATGATCTCAATCAATGGGACTTTGAAACCTGTTTCCAATATATCCAAGCCGTGGGCAATGGCTATCTGAATGCCATTCTTCCAATCTTCCAGCGTAACCAAGACAAGTCATTTAGCGAGGCGCAACGCGACTTTCAAATCTATCGTCGTGGTCGTTATGTCGAATATAACTTGGTTTATGACCGCGGCACGCTCTTTGGGTTACAAACAGGTGGCCGAATTGAATCGATTTTAGTGAGCTTGCCAAATTTGGCCGGTTGGTCATATCGACCTGAATGGGAGGCCGATTCCGCTGAGAAAAAATTGACCGACTTTTACCTAAAACCCCAAGATTGGCTCAAGCTACTCAAATAGACACACAGGCTTACAATTCTATATCCCCCACGCATGCCCTTTTCACCAGATTAGGGCAGCTTATATATTAAATTTTATATATTTCCCGATCAATTCCTCGTAGAATGGCCACTACACAAAGCGTCATTTCTTTGCATTTATTAAAGCATTGTCACAGGTTTAAAACAGCAACTGGGTTCTTTTAAGTTCGCAAAAACCGTAAGCTAAATTAAGTCATTTTCAATGTATTCATTTTAATGACATCAACCTTTAGTATCCTCCTTTGCTGTTCTCTGAGGTCCCAAACATGTTCGCAAAAAGAGTTAGCTCGACCGCCATGGTTCTTTTCTGCTTTGCTATTGTGTTGCTAAGCTCGATCAGTACCACGATTTTTTCTGAAAGTGCGTTTAATGACAATGCATCCATCAGCATCACCGTATTTGCAGGTATCGGCTTAACCCTGACCGCAGCAAAATTATTGTTTGATGCGATTCACAGCATCTGTAACCCATAAGTCGCCTTTCTTTTTTCTGTTGATAAAAAACCACTGAACGCTTTAGCCTGTGTGTAATTTGCCGTATATTGAACAGCATTTTCCACATGGATTTGGTGCGATGAACAAACAATTCGCTGTCATTGGCAACCCGATTGAGCAGTCTCGCTCACCTGAACTTCACCATGCGTTTGCACAAAAAATGGGGCTCGACCTCAACTATAGTAAACGTCTTGCGCCACTCGATGGCTTCCTCGCAAATATCCAAGAATTTTTCTCACAGGGTGGCATGGGTCTTAATGTCACTGTCCCGTTTAAAGAACAAGCCTTTGCAGCCTGCGCAGTCCTCACTGAACGCGCTAAAATCGCAAAAGCAGTCAATACGCTGTGGATGGTTGATGGTCAATTACATGGTGACAACACCGATGGACAAGGCTTAGTCGATGCCATTCATGCTTTGGACTGGAACTTAGACCAGACAGATGTACTGATCATCGGTGCAGGTGGTGCAACTCGTGGCGTCATTTATCCGCTGGTCCAAGCAGGGGTGAAAAAAATTATGATTGCCAATCGTACCCTTGCCCGTGCTGAGCAACTGGTTGCTGACTTAAAAACAGCTGTACCGCAAGCCGAATTGCAAGCCATCGGCTTAGATGCGCTCGAAGGTCAGTTTGATCTAGTAATTAACGCAACTTCTGCCAGCCTAAGTGGCGATGCCCTCATTCTGCCTGAAGCTTTGCACTTTCAACATGCTTATGAAATGGCCTATGGCAAACCCTCAACCTTTTTAGATCAAGCCAAAGCTCGCGGCGTACCTACCTCAGAAGGCTACGGCATGCTGGTTGGTCAGGCGATTGAATCTTTTTCAATTTGGAATAGCGTCAAACCCAATCTGAAAGATTTTTTATAAGCACAAATAAAAAAGAACCTCCGCAGAGGTTCTTTTTTTCAGATTAGTTCATGTGTTTCTGTACGGCTTTATAGGTCTCGTAATAGGTCGAATCGCTAAAGAAGTCGTCATGTTCAAGCTTCAAACCTTGCAACGATTTTTCTGTCAATTGACCTTTTAAGTCATCTGCAAATGCTTTAGCAAAGACTTGTGCAGACTGAGTCAAATATGCAGTTTGCTCTTGGTCAATTTCATAGGTATTGGTAAATTTGTCTTGATAGACTTGAGCAAAGACCGCTTGCTTGGTTTTGTATTTCTTCGCCAAATCCTTCCATTGCTGATTTTCTTGTACATCTTCCAGTGCATCATTAACGATATTGGCGATACTTTCACCCAGCTCATCAAAGTCTTGTTCATGTTGTAAAGCATGTTTTTGACGTAACTGATTCAGACGTTTAAGTGCTGCACCCTTCGGCTCTGCAACATCCATGAACTCATAGGCATACACTTCTGAAATTTCATTGATGGTCGCTGAGCTATAGTAACGAATATACTCTGGACGTTGTGCGGCAAACATCAAAGCAAATACCGCTTGATACGCTTTAACTTCAGAATGCTGACGTGCATAGCTTTGCTGCGCTGCCTGCTGGTAATAATCTGAAATAGCCTTAGGTAATTCTGTTGTGCTTGATGATGCGCTCTCTACACTTGATGAATCTGCACCTAACGGGCCCAGCATGCCTTTCACTACATTTTCCAGTAATGAACCTTTAGACACTTCCTCAATCGATTTGGCATTTCTTAAAGCTTGACGGTCAATGGCCGTCGCACTGCCATAATTAAATACCTGATTGGTGCTCTTAATTTGTAGCTTACCAATTTGCTCATCGCTAATCACAATGTTGTAATCCATGTTTTGCGCACGACCTTTTTGGTCGAGTCCAACATCCATCACAAACGGTGAACGCTCGCTACCCAGCTGTGCCATGATCGGTGTAATTTCAGCCTGATGTTTTTGCCAAAGTTGTTTAAAGCTTTGTGCGTCTACCAGTTGCTCTGTTTGATACGCGGTAAAGAGTGGTTTCAACTCTTCCAAAACATTGGTCGCTACTTGTCCAAAAGTCTCTTCATCTACAGATTGATTGGTTACTTTAGGTGCAAGTACATCAATATCTTGATAATCACGGCATGCGGTCACTTTACCAATAGGAATGCTCTTGCTGTTGATGAGCGCATCGCAAGCTTCTTCAGATAGCGTATTTGGTGCTACAGAAGCAGACACTTCAGTTGCTGTCTCATCAGCATCTTCTGTCGCGGCCTGCGCATAAGCCACATCTGCTGCTGCATCAACCGTAGCATCGGCAGCGGCATCTACAACAATGTCTTGTTCATCGCTCTGCCCATAACCACGCAAGTTCTGCATTTTTTGGTTCACCAAATGACTGACACGTTCGAGTGAATCATAGGCCGGGTCTTCACTTGCGCTACTTGCAGCACTCTCTGCTTCTTTCGCCGCCTGCATTGTTTCATCCGCTGCACTTGGTGTTTTTGCGGCATCTTCAATCAGACTCTCAGCATCAAAAGCTTGTATCTGCTGGGTATAATGCAGTTTATTGACGTATTCAAATAAGCCCAATTGTACTTGTGCTGTTTCTAAGTCACCCATATAGCGAATTTTCTTGCTTAGCCCCGCTTCTTTTTCTGACTTGCTTAAATCAACACTATGCACCTGATTTGGCTCTGCCAAAGCATATGGCAGTGCATTCATCTGCTTTAAGTATTCAGCAAACTTTTTAAAATCAATATTACCGAATGCTTCTTTATGCTTAGAAAAGTCAATGTAAGCAAAACGATCCTGACTTTCACGATTCACCATGAACGGCATAAAGGCAAAGTAGTTGGTGTAAAACTTATAGTCATTAAAATCAACCACCATCGGCAACTGTGCTTGCACTTGTAAGGTTGGTTTTTGATAACTTAACTGCAAAGTCAATGCTGCCAATTTTTGACGGAAATGCACAGAGCCTTGATAACTAAACTGTAAGTCATTGAGTAAATTCACCAAAGATTCTGCGATTTGAACCTTAGCAGAACGTGATTCACCACTGCCATACAGCGATGCATACGGATTTTGTTCACGCGCAAGTGCATCATATAAAGCTTGTTTTTCTTTGGCGGTAAAGGAAATCTTTTGATTTTTTAATAGTTGATCTAATTGTTTTTTCAACTCTGGGTCTAAGTTCGTCCCATTTGACTGAACATTGGACTTGGAATTTGACTGAGTATTTGGCTTGGACTCATTAAAATTAAAGTCAGATTGAATAGAGAATTGACCTTTAAAATCATAGCTGGCATTTTCAAACATGGCATTAAGACCATGCGTGGCTTGTTGCCCGAGCTGCTGATCTGAAGATGCATTGGATTTAATGACATGCTGAGTACACCCACTGATACTCAAACCCAATAAACAAAGTGTTATATATTTTAAGCGCATAATACTTGCTGAAAACCTGAGTTAATTATAGTTTATTAAAAAAGTACATGATCAAAAGACCATCGAGTCAGTGTAACAGAACTGTCTTTTTAGATTGATGATTTTATCTACCAATTCGCCTTTCTGACATTTTCTCAAGTCGGATCTATCAATGTATTTTGATACGATGTATGAATAATGAAATGATCGATTTAAATAATCCAATACTATTTCTAAATTAGGATTACACACATGCCTGCATATAAAGCTCCCTTACATGATATTCGCTTCTTAATGAATGAAGTGCTGGACTATCCTGCACATTATCAAACCCTATCGAATGGTGAAGCTGCCGACGCTGATACGGTAGATATGATCTTAGAAGGCGCAGCAGATTTTTGTGAAAATATTTTATCTCCTTTAAACCAATCGGGTGATGAAGAAGGCTGTACCTTCGACAATGGTGAAGTGAAAACACCAAAAGGCTTCAAAGACGCTTATGACCAGTTTGTCCAAGGTGGCTGGCAAGGTCTGTCTTTTCCAGAAGAATTTGGCGGTCAAAATTTGCCTCAATCTTTAAATCTGATCAAATCAGAAATGATGGGCACAGCAAACTGGTCATTCCAAATGTACCCAGGTTTAAGCGTTGGCTGTATGAACACCATTTTACAGTTTGGTACTGACGAACAGAAAAATCTGTATATGCCTAACTTAGTGGCAGGTACATGGTCAGGTACCATGTGTTTAACTGAACCTCAGTGTGGCACCGACTTAGGTCAAGTAAAGACCAAAGCAGAATTAAATGCCGATGGCACTTATAACATCTCAGGCACCAAAATCTTCATCTCTGCAGGTGAGCAAGATTTAACTGAAAACATCATTCACATCGTACTTGCTCGTCTTCCAGATGCACCTGCAGGCACCAAAGGAATTTCACTGTTCATTGTGCCTAAATTCTTGGTCAATGCAGACAGCAGCCTTGGTGAACGTAACCCTGTGACCTGTGGTTCGATTGAACATAAGATGGGGATTCGCGCTTCTGCAACCGCAGTGCTGAACTTTGACAATGCTGTCGGTTACTTGATTGGTGAGCCAAACAAAGGCTTACATGCCATGTTTACATTTATGAACACCGCACGTATCGGTACAGCAATTCAAGGTATTGCACATGCTGAGCTTTCTTTCCAAGGTGCACTTCCATATGCCAAAGAACGTATGTCGATGCGTGCACTTTCTGGCAAAAAAGATCCTGAAAAAGTCGCGGATGCCATTATTCATCACGCTGACGTTCGCCGTATGTTGCTGACACAAAAAGCGATTGCTGAAGGCGGTCGTTCAATGATTTATTATGCAGCACAAATTGCCGACAAAATGGCAGATGCGCTTGAGCGTGGCGATACTGCTGCATTTGAAGCACATGATGATCACTTAGGATTCTATACCCCAATTTTAAAAGGCTTCTTAACTGAATTGGGCTTGGAAGCTGCAAACCACGGTATGCAAGTCTATGGCGGTCATGGCTACATTAAAGAATGGGGCATGGAGCAAATTGCACGGGATGCACGTATTGCGACACTGTATGAAGGCACAACTGGTGTTCAAGCACTGGACTTAATTGGTCGTAAAGTACTTCTGACCTCTAAAGGTAAAGTGATTCGCGACTACACCACTGAAATTTTAAAATTCTGTGGTCAACAGGCACGCAACAAATACATGCGTCGTTTTGCATGGGACTTAACCAAAGTATGCGCACAATGGAATGCCTTAACGGTGCGCATTATGCTTGCAGCTCGTAAAGACCGTGACGTGGTATCTTCAGCTTCTGTCGATTTCTTGATGTTCTCTGGCTATGTGATGATGGCGTATTTCTGGGCACAACAAGCGGCTGTGGCTTCAGAAAAACTGGCTTCTGGTGAGGGTAAAGAATCTGCTGAATTCTATAAAGCGAAAATTAAAGTCGCTGACTTCTACTTCGAACGTTTGTTGCCACGGACCCAAGGTCATGCCGAAGCAATGGTCAATCCTTCAAAAACCATGACTTCTTTAGCACCTGAACACTTTAGCTTTGACTACTAATTAACAGTATTAGACCGATAAAAAGAGCGCCTAGGCGCTCTTTTTATTTCTTGTTCGACCTTATATTTCCATAAACCTGCAACTTCGTAGTTGCTGCTGTTCTCTTTCACATATTGCAAAAATCATTTAACAGAAAAAATAATATAAATATTCAATTACATCAGAAAAACAAATATGATCAGCATTCAAATATCAGTAAAGTAAATAACAATGTTAAAAATATATAAGCTGAGCTACTATATTTTTCCGCTCATGCTGGGCTTTTTATCAATGGACACTATTGCGGCAATCAATGTTTATGGTCCAGGTGGGCCAGCACCAGCGATGCATGAAGCAGCGAAACAATTTAAAAATAAGACAGGGATAGATGTCCATGTAACCGCTGGTCCTACTTCACAATGGGCCGACAAAGCCAAACTCGATGCAGACGTCATCTATAGCGGTTCGGAAGCGATGATGTCTGATTTTGAAAGCGTATTTGCCAACAAAATCGTAAAGGACTCAATTGAACCACTCTACTTACGCCCTGCTGCCATTTTAGTCAGAAAAGGCAATCCCAAACATATTCAGGGATTTAAAGATCTAAGTAAGCCAAACACTAAAGTTTTAGTCACACATGGCGCAGGCCAAGTGGGCATGTGGGAAGATATTGCGGGTAGAACGGGTAATATTCAGCTCACAAAATCATTCCGTAAAAATATCGCCATGTATGCACCCAATACAGGCGCAGCGAAAAAAGCATGGGAAGCGGACAGCAGCTATGATGCATGGTTGGTGTTTAATATTTGGGGAGTCAGTAATCCAGACATTGGGCAAATTATTCCGATCGAACCTGAACTGGTGATTTACCGTGATGCAGGTGTTGCACTAACTCAGCACAGTCTAAAAAATCCTGAAGCAAAAAGTTTTGTTACGTTTTTAAGTTCTGCTCAAGGCAGTGCGATTTTTAAACAGTTTGGTTGGAGCAAATAAATCTTTAAATTTAAGCCTTTATCCACATTAAAGAGAAGTTTCCAAGCTTAGATAATAGAACCTTTAATAAGCAAATCAGACATAAAAAAGAGCGCCACGGCGCTCTTGATTTCAGAAAACAATAATTACTGAACCTCGGCCAAAAGCGCTTGTGCTGCCATTTTACCCAAGGTATTCGATGCCAAAGGACTATCTCCTGTAATTAGCTTACGGTCTTGAATACACTGTCCCGACATCTCTTTATTGACCACTTCAACACCCAACTTTTCTAAGCGATCTGCCAGTAACCATGGTAACTCCCCCGGCATATAGCCAATTTCTAAGTTGGTCCCTTGATCGAGTGCATCGGGGAAAACACACATTTTGTACCCTTTAAAAATATAATTTTCAGGGGCTTCATTAAATGCGGCAGCCAATAAGCCTGCTGGCCCATGACACAGCGAAATGACAAATTTATCTTTTGCCACCGCCCACTTCAGTAAGGTTTTTAAGTCTTCACTTTGAGGTAAACCAATCAAAGCACCATGCCCACCGGGAATAAGAACGGCCAAATAGGGAGAGTCATCACCTAAACTGTTTTTCAGTACATCTGCCAGTTTTAAGGGTTTCTTAAATTGGGCTAAGTATTTTTGAAATGTTGCAGGCACGACAGCATCTTCATGGGGCATCGCCCACATTTCAAGTTTAACGGGATTGCCGGATAACGTAGCAATATCAATGTCAAAGCCTGCGCGATCTAAATGATACATAGGCAGTAAAGTTTCTACTGGGTGGTTGCCTGTGGAGAAGAACTTGCCATTTTTCATCAGTAGATAACGCTCATCGCTTGCGACCATCAAAACTTTTTTATGCCCAATATAGGGTGTTGGATAGTCGGTTCCATCGAAGTCGGTTTTACTGGCGGTGTATTGGGAAAGTGAATAAGGCGATGGAAAGAATGCATTATCTTCAGCTAAATCAGGGCTTGGATTACGGTCTTGGCTGGTCTGTGCCATGCTGATTCTCCTTTATTATTGCTTGGTTATTTTCAGTTTTACGAAACCTAGAGTTCTGTATTACAGCTCATTTATTCAGCATAACAAAGTTTCAAAGTGGCTCTGTTTTAAGATGTAAATATAAGCTTGCCTATATGACAAGATAAACATTTGGACAATAAAAAACCCCGACATCCTGTCGGGGTTTTTCGTATTAAGTGCTGAGGTATGACTCCTGTCGTACCTTCGTCCTTGAGCTGATCTTTATTGTTATTCTATTGGAGCATCCTGCTCTCTATGGTTCTATATTAGAAAATTTACAAGCATGCGTATAGGCGCAAAAAGCGGGAATTGATGTAAGCTAATTCGTACAAATGAATCAACGCTATTCATTATCGGCCGAATCAAAAATGGCTGACCATTTAAAGCCTGATGATTATTAACTCGCTTAATTTCACGCGCAGGTATTCTTTTAGACTTTATGTTTTAATTCTTGTGTATTTTATCTGGATTTAATCCTGATGAGAAAGCAATATCATTTTAGAAAAGTTGAAAACGATACCTATATTTGGGATGTCGATCGCTTGATCGAACTCACTCAATCTTTTCAAGTCAGACAAGTTCCGCTATCAGACATCAAGGAATTAGACGAAGCTTATTGGTATCCAGATACTCACCCAACCACTCATGAAATTATTGCGCATATGCAACTCATTCAAGAGGCAGATTTATCTTATCCCATCATTTTATGTTCTCAAGGTCGCTTGATGGATGGTATGCACAGAGTGGGAAAAGCAAAGATTTTAGGCAAGGCGTCGATTTCTGCGGTTCAATTTGATACAAATCCGCAACCTGACTTTATCAATGTGCATGAAGATGATCTGATCTATGATGACAAGTGAATAAATTAAAAACAATTGAAATCAATCTCATATTGATAAAAAAGCCCAGAACTGAAGTCTGAGCTTTTTTGAATAGACTATTACATCAAAGTCTTACTTCACCACTTCTATCACAGGCATTGAATATTTACCCTCTTGCATGGCTTTACTTGGACCGTACATTCTTAAAATGATATAGCTGTCTTTATTTGGAATCGGTAGAAAGTTTGAATTGTTGGCATTAGCTTTTTCATCAGAACTTAATTCTATGGTGTACAGACCATCTGCACCCGCTTTAAGTGTACGGTCACCACGACTATGACGATTCATTTCGTTATGTGCCATAAGCTTATTATCTGAACCATAGACCGTAAATGACCAGAACTGACTCACTTCTGGCGCTTTAACGTGTATTTTGTACTTTTTACCATTTGAGCCATTAATATTTTTACCATCTGATCCAACATCAGTTTTTAAGTACACGGTTTCAGTTGGTGGTAACCCCCACTGACCAATATAGGTTCCTTCTGCAAATAGGTCGCGAGGGCCATCACCCAATTGCTCACGAGTACCTAATAAATTACTAGAATTGGACAATTTAGGTAAAAGGTCTTTAAGATGCTGCATACCAAGTTTTTCACCTACTTTAGCAGCCGCCAATTGCTCTTGAGTAAACTTATAATTACAAGGTGCAATACCCATTGCCTTGTATTGGCTAACCCACTTTTTATCTGCCTCTGCCATTGTGCCTTCACAAAGCATAAAGTTGACACGTTCTAACCAAGAAGTATTTTCTGGGTTTGGATAGTTTCTTTCTTTTTGTTTTGGCCCTGCTTCACCCAAATACTCAGATAAAGTTCGAATGTTCCATTGATCCATATAATTTAGGGCTTTTTTCTCATCTTCTTTGCCTGTCGCCATAATACGACCCATCATTTTTTGCAAATCAGATTCGACATAAATCACTTGGTCGACACTTTCAGGTACAGTACCTTTCCAAGATTTTGAAGCAAACATGAAACGACCACCTTTAGTGCCACGCGTTCTGGCACCAATCATGGCTGTAGTGTAGTGACCCATGTCCATGGTGTGCAAAATCCAATAACGCCCCTTATCAAAATCTGGAATAATCACAATAACAGGTTCTGTACCTACATCTAACCAACCCATTAAGTGCAAGGTATCATTATTAATACTTGGGTGAGCAGTATATGTATCATCCGCGAGTTGACGAATATTTTGGAACCGATTTAATGGGGTGTTAGTTTCAACCGTTGTTTTATAGAAATATTTATAGGCTTCATCAATGGAGTAGCCATACAAATAAGCATCTTCAGCAACTTGATCTGGAATCGCTGCATTCGACGTAGAGCCTACCGCTCCAAGCATTATGAGTGATAATAGTCCTATTTTTTTCATATTATTCCCTTAGTATTATAAATTACTGGGTACTTTTATCATTTTTTAATATTCTTTTTCACCACTCAAATGAATGGTTGTTAAATCTAAATTGAAAGATTCTTCATCTACGGTTCTCATTTCTTCTAAATCCAGTCTTTGCCATTTTCTTCTGTTAAACAAAGAGTCTGTATTATTAAATTTTTGATTCCATAGAAAAAGGCATATTCATTCCCTCTATACCGACGAATAAATATGCCTTATTAAAAGATAGCTTACTTAAAAAACTTAGATAAATTCTTCCAACACTGAGTTTAAAAATACATGCCCTTGCTCGGTACACGCTAAACGCGTCGCATCATCCACCATTAATTTTCGACTGCGTAGTGAGTCTAAAGTTTCAGCCAGACTATCCAGATTCAAACCTGTCCGCTGCGCATAATTTTCAGCAGTAACTCCATCATTTAAACGCAAAGCATTCATCATAAACTCAAATGGAAGTTCGTCGGCTTCAATGCGCTTAAACTGCACATGCTCCGCAGGGACTTTAGCCAAATAGTCTTTGGGTAAACGAGTTTTCTGGAACCGATAGACCCCATCTGGCTGGGTCACTTTGGCATGTGCACCTGCACCTATCGCTAAATAGTCGCCAAACTGCCAGTAATTCAAATTATGCGCGGAAGGCTGCTCTTTACGCCATGCCGAAACTTCATAATTGATAAAACCCTGCGCTTTTAAATAAGCTTCACCTTGGGCTTGAATCTCTTCAAGCACATCGTCCACAGGTAAGACAGGCTTGGTTCTAAAGAATACGGTATTCGGTTCAATCGTGAGTTGATACCATGAAATATGGGTTGCACCATTGTCCACGGCAAGCTTCAAATCCAGTAGAGCTTGCTCTAAAGTCTGTTCAGGTAAACCATGCATCAGGTCGACATTAATACGTTTAAAACCTGCATCACGCGCAAGGCCAATTGCTGAAATCGCATCGGCGTTACTGTGAATTCGTCCCAACTTGGTTAAATGTTCAGTATTAAAACTTTGCACCCCTATCGACAAACGATTGATACCTGCTGCCAAATAATCGGTAAAAGGGTCATGTTCGACTGTACCTGGATTAGCTTCTAAGGTAATTTCACAATCCGCCTCAAAAGGCAGTAATGCTTTTAACTGGGCAAATAACCATTGATACCCTTGTGCTGAAATCAAAGACGGCGTTCCGCCGCCAATAAACACACTATGAATGTGACGCCCTTGAGTAAACTCAAGTTGAGTTTTAAAGTCTTTCACCAAAGCATATAAATATTCTTGCTGTAAATCTAAAGATAGTTTGCCATCTGGCACCGCATGCGAGTTAAAGTCGCAATAGGGACACTTACGCACACACCACGGCATGTGAATATATAAAGACAACGGAATATTTGCAGGATGTAAATCAGTCAAGGAAGAGACTCTAAAGCACAGCGATAATCTTGCATATTTTAACATGACTGCATCAAGACACTTATGAAATCTGTGTTTATTTGGATTAGACTAATAAAAAGACAAGAAGAATGAATGGTTTAAAATGATGAAAATATCGAGCCACTTGCTGTTTATGCTACCACTGGCCTTTGGTATTGGCATTGCTATGACTTTTCAAACGGCACTAAATACACAACTCAGAGAATATTTTTACTCTCCACTACAAGCCGCATTGTTATCCTTCTTCATTGGAACCTGCGTTTTAGCGCTTTTGGTTGTACTCCAACCTGTGGACAAACCACAGTTACATGATTTTTCCAATATTCCATGGTACTTATGGCTCGGTGGTTGCTTAGGGGTTTATGCCATCAGTATAAGCATCTATACTGCGCCTAAATTAGGCTTTCTCACGTTTTCAGGTTTGGTTATTTTTGGACAAATCCTGACCTCCGTGATTTTTGACCATTATGGTCTACTTGGTACCGAAAAAACCCCTGTCAATTGGCAGCG
Source organism: Acinetobacter johnsonii ANC 3681 (assembly GCF_000368805.1). Lineage (NCBI taxonomy): Bacteria > Pseudomonadati > Pseudomonadota > Gammaproteobacteria > Moraxellales > Moraxellaceae > Acinetobacter > Acinetobacter johnsonii. The sequence continues at coordinate 102,437 of NZ_KB849703.1, forward strand.
TTTACTTGGTGGCGTCGTAATTTTTATTGGTGTGCTTCTCACTTTACAACGCTGAATTTATTTAGACCAAGCACATAATGAATATGAGTAATTTTTGTGTCGACTACAAATAAAATCACGTCCCATCGTTTCGAATTAAAAAAGTTATTGGTGTTAATGCTACCCATCCTGATCACGCAGTTTTCTCAAGCGGGTCTCGGGTTAATTGATACCATCATGGCTGGACATTTATCCCCTACTGATTTAGCCTCGATTGCCGTCGGTGTCGGTTTATGGATACCAGTGATGTTGCTGTTCAGCGGCATCATGATTGCGACAACACCATTGGTGGCAGAAGCCAATGGCGCACGCACCCCTGAAAAAATCGCCACCATTGCCCGTCAATCCCTTTGGGTAGCCTTTATTTTGGGGAGCATTGCGGGTTTAATTTTACAAAGCATGCCACTCTTACTGCCACTCATGGGTGTACCTGCAAACTTACTGCCGAAAGCTAGCCTATTTTTACATGCCATTGGTTTTGGCATGCCTGCGGTGACTATGTATGCAGCACTGCGTGGATACTCAGAAGCGCTCGGCCATCCACGTCCTGTGACCGTCATTAGCTTAGCGGCCTTGGTTCTTTTGGTTCCACTGAACTTTGTCTTTATGTATGGTTTCGGCCCAATTCCAGCGCTCGGTTCAGCAGGCTGCGGATTTGCCACTGCGATTTTACAGTGGATCATGTTTTTCACCTTAGCCACTTACATTTTTAAAGCCTCGGCGTATCAAAAAACTCAAGTGTTTAGCACTTGGGAGAAGATGGATCGCTATTGGATCGAGCGTATTTTAAAACTTGGCCTACCCATTGGCTTAGCCATTTTCTTCGAAGTCAGTATTTTTAGTACCGCTGCAATTATTCTCAGTCCATTGGGTGAAACCATTGTGGCAGCGCATCAAATTGCAATGTCGGTCACCTCTCAGTTGTTTATGATTCCGATGTCCCTTGCCATCGCCCTGACTATTCGTGTCGGGACTTACTATGGCGAGAAAAACTGGGAGGCTATGCGAAAGGTGCAAAAACTCGGACTGGCTACAGGTACGGTTTTGGCGCTGATGACCATGCTACTGATTGCACTGTTTCGTCCTGAAATTGTGGCGATTTATACCTCGGATCATGAAGTATCGGAAGTTGCGATGTATTTACTGCTGTTCGCACTCGCCTACCAACTGATGGACGCTTGGCAAATTAGTGCTGCAGGCTGCTTACGTGGCATGCAAGATACCAAAGGCCCAATGTGGATCACAATGGTTGCCTATTGGATCGTGGCTTTCCCAGTCAGTATCTATTTGGCGCGCTACACCAATATAGGTGCGGCAGGTGTTTGGATTGGACTGATTGTCGGTTTAAGCGTGGCGTGTGCCCTGCTCTTGCTCCGACTTTATAACAACAATAAACGCCTCAGTCAGGACTATCCATAAGTTATGCCTTGTGCTGAATAGGAAGGAGTCAGCCTCTTCTCCTATTCCAGCTGTTCTACTGCTGTGCCAAAGCGTCTTTCAGACCTTGCGGCACTTCACTCTCATCCTCAACGTCTTTAACCACCACCTGCCCAACGATCACCTCACTACCATTAAAGGTCATGGTGGGTGAACCATACAGACTATAGCCTTCATTCAGTGCTTTGGTGACGCGCGCGCAAAAATGCACATCGTCCTTGCCTGTAAAATAACGATAAACTTTCATTTATTTCATACTCAAAATTATTCGCACAGTGTAACGCGATTTTTAAATGCAGAGACATCCTGTGTGCAATTCACTCAATTGACCACTATTATTTAAATAGAAACATCAGCTTAACAATTTAAAGTAGGCAGTTTTGCATTTGTCGCCTATGATCAAATCTGAGATGTAATGAGATGCCCCGAGGAATATCGCATGGCAAATACGACTCGTACGCCCGGTCGTCGCTTTATGAAACTTGCCAGCATGACGGCAAGTATCGCAACCAAGACTGTGACCAATTCAATTAAAAACTTCAATGCCGATGAAGATAAAAAAAATGCGGCGCGCAGTCAGCTTTTTCAGGACATTGGACTTCAAATTGCAGACACCTTAGGTGAAATGAAAGGTGCCGTGATGAAAGTCGGGCAAATTGCATCTCAATACAAAGACATTTTTCCGCCTGAAGTGGCACGTGCAATTAGTAAATTACAACGACAAGCGCCTGCGATGCCTTTTCAAGAGATCAAAGCTCAAGTTGAAAAAGAACTCGGCAAACCGCTCAATCAAATTTTTACCTCTTTTGATGAACAACCCTTTGCCGCAGCCTCCATTGGCCAAGTGCATAAAGCCACTTTACCGAGTGGTGAGCAAGTTGTGGTTAAAGTTCAATATCCGGGTGTAGAAGAGGCCTGTGAAAGCGACTTAAAACAAGTCCGTTTAGCGCTACGCCTAATGGGTGTACTTAAAATTGACCGTAAGCTGCAAGATCAACTCTTTAAAGAAATTCAGGACAGTTTGGACAATGAGCTAAACTATCAAATAGAAGCCCAAAACTTAGAGGTCGCACGCACCTTTCATCAAGCTTTAGACCCTAAAATTATTATTCCTCAAGTCTACAAAGACTATTCAAGCCGCCATATTTTGACCTTAAGCTTAGAGCACGGCGAAAGTATTGAAACTGCCAGTACATGGTCACAAGAAACGCGCAATGAACTGGGCCGTCGTTTATTCCGTGCCATTGGTCGTGAGATTTTCTTTCTAAAACGCTTTCACTGCGACCCCCACCCGGGCAACTTTGCCTTTCGTGAAGATGGTAGCGTGATCGTATATGACTACGGCGGTGTCAAAACCCTATCGACTGAAATCGTAATGCATTTTAAGCAGCTGATTCAAGCAGCGCGCGACAGTGATATCTTGGCTATGGAACAGCAATTGACTGCTTTACACTCTATGTCTGAGCAAGGCAAGTTCCCTGCCGAACTGTATGAAGCATGGTTAGAAGTACTCATGCGTCCACTGACTACTTTGTATGACTTTGCTGAGAACTCAGCGCATCATGATGGTATTGAACTGGTCAAACCATCGCTAAAATACTGGGATGTGTTTAAACCCTCACCCGATACACTAATGGTCAATCGCACAGTCTCAGGGCATTATTGGAACCTGATTCATCTCAAAGTGCACGACAACCTCAATGATCTATTTGAAGAGTTGGTCCCGCCTCCTGCCTAAATAAAGACTGCGGGCACGATAAAATCGCTACAACTCAATAAACCCAGTTACATAAAGTCACTGGGTTTATTTTGACTTCCTTGTTGTTATATTATAACATTTCAAAATAATATATTTAAGGAGAAGTCTATGCGTGCCAATATTCATCCAGAGTATCGTGAAGTCCTGTTCCATGACACCAATGCCGACGCGTTTTTCGTGATCGGCAGTACCTTACAAAGTCATCAAACTCGTGAGTATGAGGGCAAGACTTATCCCTACGTCAGTTTAGATATCTCAAGTGCTTCACATCCGTTTTATACGGGTGAGCAACGTCAAACTAGTAATGAAGGTCGTGTTGCAAGCTTCAATAAACGTTTCGCGCGTTTCAAACGCTCACAATAATTTCATTTTTCTTTAAGCTATACGCGTTATAGTAAAGATATCAAGAAGCCTAAGACCTCCTCCAGCTTAGGCTTCTTTTTTATGCGTTCTTTTCTGGTTCTGACCAGCGTTTTTCTTAATGTTTAAGCACACTATCTAACAGATAAAATCCGATCCCAAGCACGATGACACCCACCACTAAACTCGACAGCGCATAGCTCAACGCTAGGACAGTTTGTCCCTGTCTAAATAACTGAAAAGTTTCGAGGCCAAAACTAGAAAATGTCGTGAAACCGCCCAATATACCCACCATCAAAAATAAACGTGCTTCTTGTTGCAGTACTGGAAACTTCTGGCTAAATGCAAAAAAAACACCCGCAGCAAAACAACCGATGATGTTGATCCACCATGTTGGCCATGGAAAACTCATACTCGGTTTAAACAACCATAATCCTGCACCGTAGCGTAAACAGGCCCCTATTCCGCCCCCCATTGCCACCAAGATCCAATTCATTGACCTATCCTATTCTTTACAAAATGCGGTATGGATAAGTCCGAAGTTATCCACAGTTCATCAACTATAATGCTATTAAACCTGAATCAATCCTCGTACTTCAAGGTTTTTCAACATCGGTTGTTGATCCCTACATATCTTGCTGTCTCACTCTCAAAAGTGAACATCAGCATTCAAACTCACACATGCTTTACATGGGGTATTAAACCTAGCATCGCCGAATATCTTTACTTCCCCTAATGTACTCTATGACCAATACAACATAGATTCACAAAATCACTAGCACCGGTTCTTCATGCAAAACAGAAGGTTTTCTCTCAGGCAAAAACTCCCAAACATGCATTTTTTGGGTATGATGTCGACATAAATTTAGTCGGAAATAGACGCATGGCACAGGTACTATTGGCTCAGCTTGCAGCGGGCGAAGCAAGATTTTCAGATGTATTGGCTTTTATTGAAGCAGCCTATACACATACACCAACTGCATTTAAAAATGGTTTGCAGCACAATGCGGCAACTGAAAACCAAGGCAGCGCAAAAGTGTTTTCGTTTGCACAGCTTCAAGGCCTCGATCAAGCGCAAACTTTAAGCCTATTTGCAGAACACTATGCTTCTGTTTTAGCGACACCTGATGCAACAGATCATCAAAATATTCGTCAGTTCATGTTGAATGGATGGGATGGTATTGAGTTTGATGGTACGGCATTAACTGCAAAATAAAGATAAAAAACCACGTTCAAGTTACTTGAACGTGGTTTTAAACAAATACAATATTAATTTTATTATCAGATATTTATAAACACTATTAACATTGATACACCTATAAGCATCCACAGATTTGACAAGTAGGTTTCACGTGGAGCAAGACTTCATATGGCTATTAATCGCCTAGAAAACATTAAAACAGCACGATGAAGTAACTCAGCGCTACTTCCACATTACCCCTTTACCCGTTCGATCCATTGAATTGAACTGACCCGAAATACTTCACACGCACCATCGCCAGTATCAGTCGGGGTTAAGGATGAGGTCCAGACCATATCTTTGTCTTTAATTTCAACCAACTCACCTTTTAAACGAACCAAATCGCCACGTTTCACGTGTTTAATTTGTTTAGCAATTTCTGGGTTGGCTGGAATAATGTGCATATTCGACACCATTTGCATGGCTTGCTCGGCAGGCACAGGCAAACGATCGATTTTCCAGTTGAGATAACGGTCGTATTGATTCACGGTAATATGGCGTGCAATTTCAGGTTCAGCAAACAAGCCCCAACTCACGGCGTAGTCAATCGGGGAGAATTTCGCTTGTGCATCATCCGAATACATTTTAGAACCTAAAATTCGAAAATCACCTTTAAACGGTTTCAATACCGAAATCGATTGATCTTTAGAGGTCGGCGCTAAACCTTTGGCAATGTTGTAATCCACAGTGGCACTTGCACTGATGGGCAACAGCAAACTGCTGAGTAAACCGAGCAGGATAAATTTAGATTTCATTGCAAACCTCATTCCCATCGACCTAGGAAAATATGAACCAATTTCATCTTAGTCCACTTTCCTGAAAAGAAGCTTATGAACTTAGTAACATTGTGAACGAATTATGCAGTCTACTTTGAGCCACAGTACTTTTCAGTTAGGCTAGAGCTGAAGAACAGATCCCAAAAACAAACATGCTTTATAAATACTATCAACAACACATCTTTCCGCATGTCCTGAATCAGGTCATGCAAGTACCAAGCTTAATGGACAAGCGCCGCGAACTGCTTTTGCCGATTCAGGGAGAGGTATTGGAAATTGGTTTTGGTACAGGACTGAATCTACCCTTTTATCAAAATGTCGATACTGTCTTTGCCCTTGAACCCAGTCCAGAGATTTATCATTTGGCTTTAGATCGGGTACAAGCAGCAGCATTTGAAGTGCATCATGTACAAGCCCGTGCGGAAAAGCTGCCTTTTGCTGACCAGAGCCTTGAGCATGTGGTCAGTACATGGACACTGTGTAGTATTGCTGAGTTAGAACAGGCTTTGGCGGAAATATTACGCGTGCTCAAACCGGGTGGCACCTTACATGTGGTGGAGCACGTATTAAATACAAATAACCTTTATATTCAGTGCCTACAACACTTACTCACGCCTGTGCAAAAGCGTTTAGCCGATGGCTGCCATCTCAATCGAAACATTGAACAGGCCTTAAAAGCAGCAGGATTTAATATGATAGAACAGCACTACTTTTATGCCGAAGGTATTCCGAAACTCGGACAACTGATGTTTTTTGCACGTGCTCAAAAGCCACATTCAAGCGATGGGTCATGATAGCTATGTAGAAGGCATCTGCTATATAAAGCAAATGCTTTCATGGGTAGACATTTTCAAGCTTATTCGATCGTATCGAAGTCGATACGGACCGTTTCAAAACGAACCCGCCCTGCTTGAATCGCTTGCGCAATAGCAACTTGTCCTTTGGTTAACCTCGCCCCACCGCTTTTAATATCAATGAGAACAATTTCAATGTCCTCTGGTCTCCCTTCACCATCACGCAGGTCGGTATAGCCATCAAATACCACATAGTCGACAGGATCACCCAAAAACTTAGCATCACTAGGTAAGTATTCAAACTGGGGCATAATCGGTGCAAGTTGCTCCGCCATTTTGCCTTTAAGCACTGCACGGCTGGTATTGACGCTGCGCTTTTGTGCTTGAGCCAAAGTCTGCTGATGCTCTAATTCTAATTCGGCAATGTAGCGCTCATATTCTGCTTTGATGCGTCCATTTCGGCTGTGACTTAAAATAAGGGTGGTCAAAACCACACCAATTGCTGCACCGATCAACATTGCCATCCATATGGACATGGTTCTTTCCTAATTTTGTGCTACAGGTAGCAAGATTTAAACTTACAACTTTGGTTTGGTGTCATATCCGACACACAAAAGAATGATATGCTAGGGGTGAGCAGAATAAAATCATTTAAGGTCATGAAAACGATATTAATCGCCAACCAAAAAGGTGGCTGTGGCAAAACGATAACCGCAATCAATTTAGCTTCGGCACTCGCACAAAAAGGTTATAAAGTGGCTTTGGCCGATGCCGATAATCAAAAATCTGCTCGTCAGTGGTTAAAACAGCGTCCAGAGCAAGTGGCGCATATTCAAAGTTTAGATTGGCGCCATGAGAAGTCGATTGGTGAAGTGCCTAAAAACATTGAATATTTAATTATCGATGCGCCGGGTGCGCTGTCTGGTGAACATGCCGAACAACTGGTCAGTGAAGCACACGCGATTGTGACCCCACTGCAACCCTCGTTTTTTGATATTGACAGTACCCGTCGTTTTTTAAAGCATTTACAAGATATTAAACGCATTCGTAAAGGCAAAGTGCAAATTTTGCTTTTGGCTAATCGGGTCAAAGCCAACAGTGCCAGTGCCAAAGACATCCAAGATTTTTTTGCAAAAATTGAACAACAGCCTGTAGCGTGGATTTCAGAACGTACCGCGTATGGCCAATTGGCAATGCAGGGTTTAAGCGTATTTGATAAAACACAAAAGAATTACCTCTCCATTCAAAGCCAATGGCAACCGCTGCTCAACGCCATTGTCGATGACCCAAGTGCTTGGTTCTAAAATATTTTGCTATAGATAAAACGGGACTATTCCCTATTTATAGTCGGTTATTCACGAGAACTTACCAAGGGTACGTTCTCGTGCGCATTTTTTTCAGTTAATATGACTTTGACCTTAGAGATATAGCAGTGAATACCGTGCAACGATACGCACCAGCCTTACAAAAAGTATTGTTATTTGGACTGATTTTTATTCTGTTCTATTTGAGCTTTCAAGTCCTGAAATACTTTATTGTACCTGTGCTTTGGGCTGCGATTATTGCCTACATCACATGGCCTTTATATCACTCAGTGCAGAAACTCTGTGGACCACGTCCAACCTTAAGCGCCACCATCATGATCAGTATGGTGGTTTTAGTTGTCGGTATCCCGCTGACCTTTGCCATCTTTATGCTGCAGCATGAAGGCCGTAATCTATTTTATGAACTACAAAGACAAGTGTTCTCAGGTCACTTAGATGTCCCTCAATTTATTCGGGACTTGCCCATCATTGGTAAAGAAGTCACCCGTACCTTAAAAGAAATCAACACCGATCCGAACAGTATTGTACAAAATGTCTCGGGCTGGTTTCAAAGCCACTTAAACTATGGTCGTTTGGTGCTGAGTGAAATTAGTAAAAATATTTTTAAACTCTGCTTTGCGGTGATGTCGTTATTCTTCTTCTATCGTGACGGACAAACCATTTTAAATCAGGTCAGTAAAGCTTTGGAAATGGTGATTGGCCCACGTATCCACCACTATTTAGATACTATTTCTGAAACAACGCGTGCTGTGGTCTATGGAGTTGGCCTGACTGCAATTGCGCAAGCACTCTTGGCAGGCCTGAGCTATTTTGTTGCTGGTGTCCCAAACCCAATGGTACTGACCATTGTAACCTTTATCTTTGCACTCATTCCTTTTGGCCCACCTGTGGCATATAGCGCCGTGTCTTTATGGTTATTCTCTCAAGGGCAAACCATTGAAGCGATTGGAGTGATGGCGTGGGGTGTTTGTGTGGTCAGCACGGCAGACAATGTGATTCGCCCATTGGTGATCTCAGGTGCAACGCAAATTCCATTCTTACTCATCATGTTTGGTGTATTGGGTGGTTTAGCCAGCTTTGGTATGGTCGGCTTATTTGTCGGACCCGTGATTCTAGCGGTACTGTTAGCCATTTGGCGCGAATGGCTACATGAACAAGTCAATGAACCCCTAATGATGCCGAAAGCGACATTGGCCTATGATCCTCCTGAAGAGCCTTTAGATACACCCAAAAAATAAGTTCAGTTAAATGACGTGAACGCATGCTTTCATTGAAAGCATGCGTTTTTTTATGTCAGATACAAAAACACTCTACGGACAACATTGAACCCAAGCCCTGCCTTTGTTTGAATGGTTCTGAATTTTAAGGAAAAAAGGACCCAACATGTTGTCTTCTGCTTTCAAACTAAGCGCACTTGTGACTTTAATCGGTTTAGGGACTGTGGCATGTACCACGACTCCAACTGAAACCAACACGATGGTCAAAGACGTCGATGTACACGCCGTTTCAACTGCAGGTGTGGGACAAAAAATTGGTACCATTCGTTTTATTGATAGCCCTGTTGGTTTAGCGATTCAAACCAATTTGACTCAACTTCCACCCGGCCCACACGGTTTTCATATCCATGAAAAAGGTTCGTGTGATGTGGCTGAAAAAGAAGAAAAACCAGTGGCTGCTTTAGCCGCTGGGGGACACTTTAACCCAGAAAAAGCGCCAAACCACGGCACACCACTGAATGGCCATATGGGTGATTTACCAATCTTGAATGTCGACTCAGCAGGTAATGCAAAAGTCAATTTACTCGCTCCTCGCTTAAGTTTAGCTGACGTTGAGGGCTTAGCGGTGATGGTACATGCAGGTGGTGATAACTATTCAGATACACCTAAACCACTTGGCGGTGGCGGTGACCGTATCGCGTGTGGCGTGATTAAGTAACTCTATCGCCCCGTGCACTGTAAATAAAGTAGTGTTTTGACCTCACACCTGTGGATAAGTTTCGACTTATACACACAATGCAGCGGAGCCATGCTCCGCTGCATTTTTATTGTCATAGGTGAATTTTTCATGCAATGGACCACAGCATTAAATTGACAGTGCCCTGAAAAAAGTTCAGGCTAAAACCAAAATAAAACTAAGCCTAGACTATTACATCGTGAACAATTTTCGTCAGTGGTTTCAGTCCAATGCAATTTTTATGTATTGCTTGCAAATTTTGATTGTGCTGAGTGGTACAACCTTAGGTTTATATTTCTTAGGACTACAACAGCTTATTGTTCCGACCACATTAGGTGCAATTGCAACAGCCCTGACCGACTTCGACGATCGGCTTAGCATTCGTCTCAGAAACCTTGCCTATGTCTGTGTCTTGTTCTTTAGCGTCAGTAGCATCTTAGATTTTTTGCATCCTTATAAATTCTTTTTCATCTTATACTTATCACTGTCTAGTGCTTGTTTTATTTTACTGGGAGCACTGGGGCAACGCTATGCAGCAATGAGCTTTGGCACCATTCTACTTTCCCTATACAGCATGTTTGGCCTAGGTGAATATTCGGTTTGGTACTTTCAACCCAGTTGTTTTGTCTTAGGGGCATTGTGGTATGGCTGTACTGCCATTGTGTTTTATATCCTTAAACCCACCTTGGCCGTTCAGGACAACTTAGCCCGCTGTTTTAATCAAGTTGCCGATTTGCTCAACGCAAAAGCACGTCTATTCGACCCAGACAATCGAGACAATGTAGAAGCGCTGCTCTACGATTTATCCTTACAAAACAGTACTGTGGTGCAAAGTTTTAACCACACCAAAAGTTCACTACTGACGCGACTAAAAGCGTCTCGCGCCAACCAAAATACGATTTATTGGCTCAACCTCTACTTTCTCGTTCAAGACATTCATGAACAAGCCAGCTCTAATTATTTACACTATGAGCAGTTACATCAAAACTTTAGCCGTACTGACCTCATTTTTCGTATTCAAAAAAATATTCGGCTACAAGCCCTTGCCTGTCAGGCTTTGGCACGGTGTATCTTAGCCAATCAAACCTATGTATCCGATCCAACGACCACTCAGGCGTTGCTGAATTTACACAGTTCCATGCAGGACTGGATTCGAGATCATCCACACAATATTGAAGTCAAAAATCTACAACTGATTTTAAATAATTTGGACAGTGTGCATGAACGTTTTCAGCACCTCAACGAACTACAATCGCGCCAAGAACAGCGTTATCAACAGCATATTGATAACCTCAACTTATATGATGATGATATTCATGATTGGCATGATCTGTGGCTCAAACTCAGCCAACATCTCACTCCCCAATCCGCACTGTTTCGCCATGCGGGGCGTATCGCCTTTGTCTTTGCTGTCGGTTATGGCATCTCGCTTCTGCCCTTTGCGCAACATGGCTATTGGATTTTGCTCACCAGTTTATTTGTTTGCCAAATGCGTTATTTTGCCACCAAGAGTCGCTTAAAAATGCGAACCTTGGGCACTATTTTGGGCGTTATTTTAGGGATTCCGCTACTGTATTTCGTCCCAAGTATTGAAGGACAGCTGTTACTGACCATTATTTTTGGCGTGTGCTTTTTCTATCTCAGTTCCAAGAAATATGCCATGGCGACCCTGATGGCAACACTCATGGTGCTGCTGATTTTTAACTTAAAAGGTGCAGGCTATGCCATTATTTTACCGCGAATTATAGATACCCTCATTGGCTGTGCCATTGCTTGGTTCGCAGTGAGTTTTATTTGGCCCGATTGGGACTTCCGCAATATTTCCAACACCATTAAAAAAGCATCCGATACAACCCTCAACTATTTCAATGCCATCTGTGAGCAATATCAACACGGCAAAAATAATAGTCTGGCTTACCGCAGTGCACGACGTACTGCGCATAATGCCCAAACTGAACTGGCGAACATGATCTCCAGTCTCAGTACCGAGCCCAATCCAAACCCAGAACTGGTACATCATGCTTTTCGCTACTTGGTATATAGCCACAGTCAACTCAGTTATATTTCTGCTTTGGGAAGTCACCGAGAATTGGTGCAGGATACACAAGTGCTGGAACTCATGCTGTGGTGTCAAAATACGCTAAATCATGTACTGCTCTATCAGCAGGCATTAGCTGAACTCGACATCCAGCAAAAACTGGCAGAGATTAAACGCTTAAATGCTCAAGAAACAATGAATCAGAATTTACACTTGGTCCTCAAACAAATCAGTCTACTACTGGAAACTCTGCCCGAATTGCTGAAGTTAAAAACTGAACTACTGGCCCGAGATATTAAATAAAACGGACGACACAACGTCGATCTTTAAAAGCTTCATGATGTACGGGTGTATTGTGGTTCATTTTTATCTGGTTCTTGCGTACACTCGAGCTTCATTCTCATAGATTTTTTGACCATGAACATTCAGACATTACGTGTTGTAGGATTTTTAGAAGGGATTTCTTTTTTACTGTTGTTATTCGTTGCGATGCCAATGAAATACATCTTTGATAACCCGATCCTAGTCAAATACGTGGGTATGGGGCATGGCGTATTATTTATCCTGTTTCTCATCGTACTGTTTGTGGTCTGTGAAAAGCAAAAATGGTCTTTGAAGATGTTTATTTTAGGTCTGATCGCTTCAATCTTACCCTTTGGTCCTTTTGTGTTTGATGCCAAAATTAAAAAATTAGAACCTGAGCAAGCTGAAGCCTGAGTTTAAAAACTGGCTTTAAAAAGGATTTTTTAAAGCAGTAATAAAAAAGCGCCCATTCAAATGAATGCGCGCTTTTTTATGATGTGAGCTTCGCTGAATTCAGTGAATAAAATTTTAGTAAACACCACGCTCAAGACGTTTTTGCATCACTTTTTTCACGGTCGCACGTGGAAAGCTAAACCAAAGTGCAATCAAAATGAGGCAGACTAAACTATAAGCCCAAAGACCAAATGCCACATAAGCCATGCGAACCAGTTCAATCACGAAGAAGAACGTAAACATCATCAGAACCGAAACGGCTGCGGCAACCGTCCCTTTGGACACTTCCGATGACATCAACGCAAAGCGGTATAACACCGAAAAACTAATGCCTTCACCAAAGCTCACCAAAGTCATTCCCACAATCAGTAACGGCAAGAAATAACTTTGGAAAATGGTGCCGAGCACCACCAACAGCGTACCGACGAACATCAAAGGCAAACCGAGTAACACAGTTTTACCCAGTGCCATTTTGTCGATGACTTTAATCAGCACAATATTACCTAGAATGAGACCACCCAAGACGGGGAACTGCGCTAAGCCGTATTGCATACTGCTTAAGCCAAGTTCTTCGACCAAGATTACGGGTGATAGTGCAATCCACAACATCAATGGCATCGCGACCATGGGTAGGCCAAAGGTGAGCGCCAAAAAGGTCTTATTTTTATAGACCGTTTTATAGTCATCCCAAATATAGCGCAGCGGCTTTTTAGAATGACGCTGCTGTGTCGCAGGCATTTTGGCGTTTAAACCAAACCAACTTAAAAAAGCCAAAAAGGCGATGCCAATAAAGCCCCAATGCCATGACACATGGTCAATCATAAATGCGCCCACTACGGGACCAAGCAGCGGTGCCAGCAGAGAAATATTGGCCATGAGTGCCATGACTTTAATGGCATCACGCTCTTCAAAACTTTCCTGTACTGCGGCATAACCCACCGCAGAAATCATCGATAGCCCCACGCCTTGTAAAAAGCGGAGCGCCAAAAAAGACTCAATGCTTTGAGTGAGTAAAATCGCGAGGCAGGTCAGCACGAAAAATGCCACACCTGCGAGCAACACTTTTTTACGGCCTAAACGGTCTGAGAGTGGTCCAAGCAGCCACGCGACACAAGCACCGCCCAGTAAGTAAAAGGACATAGAGGATGGTGCCCACGCACTGCTTACTCCAAAGTCTTGGGTAATCGCGAGCATAGCAGGCTGGACTAAATCGTTACCGATATAGACCGAAAATTCGAATAAAACCAATGCCAAAGGAAACATCAATGTGACACGGCTTAACTTTAAAGTTTGTACGTTTTGCATTGTTATCTACATATAAAATGCGTACAAGCCTGAGCAAAGTCAGTTAGAGGGAGAGACGACTAAGCCCAATGGCAAGCACTGTAAAATTGAATAAAAAATGTGTGGGTGCGAGAAATGCACACTGGTTTTACGCTGTATTCACAAAGCGTTTTTAGAAAAGGTGTTATTAAAATAGACTGAGCGGTGACACTGACAAAGCTCAGTTAAGCTATTTTAGCAGTGTTGCATCTGTTTGTATTGTTACTTTTTTAAGTTTCATCTGTCGCATTTGGTTTTGTATTAGGCGCAATAAAATGCCCTTGTTTTAAGTCCTCATACGCCTGTAAAACTTCGGTGAAGGTGTTCATGACAAAATAACCGCGTCCATAAATCGGTTCATTTAAAGGCTGCCCACTGAGTAATAAAAAAGCGCTGTCTTGTACCGCTTGTATTTCAAGGTGCTCGCCATGATTGGACATGACTGCCATCTGCTGTGCTTCAACGGTTTCGCCACTATTGAGTTGAAGACGACCACTACGGATATACAGCAGTGTCGTTTCGCCTTCCAATGCAGGTAAAACTGTTTTCGTATCCGCTGCAAGCTGAACATCCAACACGGTCATAGGGCTATGCGTTTGAGCAGGCCCTGTCTGGTTTTCATACGTCCCTGCAATCACCCTGACCGTTCCTTGAGCTTTCGCCAACTCAACTTCTGAAATAGCTTCATGACTCAAGTGTTGGTAACGTGCAGGATTCATTTTGTCTTTGGCTGGTAGGTTGACCCACAGTTGGATCATTTCAAATGCCCCACCTGTTTTGGAAAATGCCTCACTAAATACTTCTTCGTGTAGTACTCCAGCCCCTGCTGTCATCCACTGTACATCCCCTGCCCCAATCACACCGCCACTGCCTGTAGAGTCCTGATGGGTGAGTTCACCTTGATAAACAATGGTTACGGTTTCAAAGCCACGATGCGGATGTTCACTCACGCCCTTTTTTAAGCGAGTTGGTTGTAAATAACTCGGGCCTATATGATCCAGCAATAGAAAAGGTGAAACCGAATTCCCCAGTTCATAGTGTGAAAATACGGAGACGACTGGGGCAAAGTCGCCAACAGCCGTCCGTGTACTTTCTGAGTGAATAAAGGCAAGGGTTTTCATTAATTAAAAGCTATAATCATCGACTTGATGTATATTTAGCACTTTGTGAATTTCAACATAGTTTTTTTCAACATCACTTATAAATGAATTTAAAAATATTAATGTATTAGAAAATTTACCAGCCATATTAGCGGATCTAATTTTTTTAAATGAAAATTCCTGTAAATGTTTTTCAAGTGCATTCCCATCAATTCTTCCTTTGATATTATTATCACTTACACTCGAAAAATAATCTTTAAAAACTCCTTCTTGCTCAGCAATTTCATACTCTTCATTTTTTGCTTTTGAGATAACCGAAACACTGAATCTTTTAATATTTGAGTAGTTCTTTTTAATATCTACAATCAAGTGTCTTGATGTATTATTTCTCAAATAATTACTAAAATAATCATGAACATAGTCTTTAAAAATAATTCTTAGCTCAGGAACTTCTTTAACAAAACTGACATATGTACAATCAAGAAAATCTTTACTTCGAATAGAGCTTAAACTTTCTTCGTAAATTCTATTTAATAAAAAATGATTGTAATTATACTCATCTATTACCCTTAAAAACTCTGCGACCTTTTCATATTGGTCATATTTAATATAAATCTCATGATATAATTTTTCTGGTTCACCTTTATCTCTAATAAATTCTGCCGCAAAATACTCAGGAATACTTTTATGTATGAATGCAAAGAGATATCCCTCTCTTACAATAAAGCACAGAACTCCTGTTAAATCATAAATTAAATCATCTACACTGCACTCTAATTTATTTATTTGTATTGCTCTTTCAACTAACCGCCTAAATACACTTTCATCAAACGCAAAAACTTGTTGCTTACAACACATATAAGATATCAATTGAAGAATTTTTCTTAGACTCTTATTGTCTAATTTAGTTGCTCTATCTCTTTTAAAGTCAATTTTTGTATTGTCATGCTTTCTAAGGACTAGATCAAATAACCGATCGTAAAAGTCTTTCACATGTTCTGGTATTATTTTTTCATGTTTATATATAAAAACAAATAAATTAACCATCAAAGGTGTTATTAATGCATCCTTAACTTCAATATTTGATGATTCTATTCCAGATATAACAGCGACTTGCATTTTTTTATCTTTCAATAATGCATTAACTATATTTTTCTGAGCGTTAAAATCTAATTTTTGAATTTGAAAATTTTGAAAAATTGTAGAAGAATCAATTACATTCTCAGGTCGGCTGGATACAACAAAGTTTAAATTCGGATATTTTCTCAGCAATCCCTCCAGTCCTAATACAATTTTTGGCATATCATCAATATGAATTTCATCAAATCCATCAAAAAATAAAGTCACTTGACCTGTCAATAACACATATTCTATAAGCTTCTGACTCTTAATATTTAGCCACTCGCTAAATAGTTGCTTCAACACATGTTCTAAATTTTGTCCTTTCTGTAAATATCTTAGTTCATAAAACAATGGAATCTTATTATGTTCTAACACCTCACTGATTGCCAAATGGCGCATTAACACAGATTTACCCTGCCCCACGATACCTGATATTAAAATTTTTCTATGTGCTTTAATATCTTCGAGATTCCTAACTTGAAATACTTTTTTTTCTTTAGCATTAGCCAAATGAGGTGGTACATAAAACTCATATAAACTGACAGACTCCTCAAAATCATTCAATGTTCTTACATATTGTAGTTGTGAAATTTTATCTAAATAGTTTTCTTTGGCTAAATTAAACTTATATGCATCTTTAAAAAAACTAGATACTTCTAATGCCCCTTTTAATAATTTATCAACTAAACCATCTGAGACTTTACTTAAGCTTTCTAGATCCATATTTACCCCCTCAAATAAAAAGCGCATTAGTCAATACGCTTTTATGGATCAAAACTGTCTAAAGTTCAACTATAAATCAAAGATTTATTATGAGCACTTCGCCGTTTGGAAATTCTTGGTATTTTTACCGCGCGCACATTGGTAAGAGGTTTTCGTCGCAGTTTTTTCCCAGTCACCATCGACCAACTTAAAGTTATACACGGTACGTACTGACTTCACCGAATCATCTAACAACCCTGTTTCAGTCACTTTAACTTCTGCCGCAGTCGGTGACTCAACCGTATTAAAGTACTGACGAATTTCAACCGTAGCCAACTCATTACGCAAATCTGGACGCTCTTTGAGTACCTGAGCCAACGGCGTATCTGACGAACCAACTTTATTCACCAACTCTTTGGTCGTCGCACAACCTGACAATAATCCCACACATACGGCTGAAGCTAAAATAAGACGCAACATAAATTCCACCCAAAATTCATTATTTATCAATCCATCATGCCTTTTTTAGGCCTATTACACTATTTAGTAAATGTAATTCAGTTCCTTCAGCCATAAAAAAAGCGCATCACGGTGGATGCGCTTTTAAAACTCAATTCGAACTTAAAGGTCGAATAATTTACCTGGGTTCATAATCCCGTTTGGATCGAAAACTTGCTTCAATGCCTTCATATATTCAATTTCTTCTGCTGAACGGGTGTAGTCAAGGTATGGCTTTTTGGTCATACCAACACCGTGCTCCGCAGAAATTGAGCCGTCGTATTTTTTCACAGTTTCGAAGACATATTTATTCACCACCTGACATTTGGCAAAGAATTCGTCTTTGCTTAAGTCAGCCGGTTTTAAAATATTTAGGTGTAAGTTCCCATCACCAATATGGCCGAACCAGCAGATTTCAAAGTCTGGGTAGTTACTTGCCACAATCGCATCAATTTCTTTAATAAATGCAGGTACATGCGTAATTAAGACTGAAATATCATTTTTGTATGGTGTAAATGGTGCAATTGACTCAGAAATGTCTTCACGTAAACGCCATAAGCTTTCCACTTGATCGAGGCTTTGGCTCAACACGCCATCCAGTACCCAGCCTTGTTCCATGCAGTGCTCAAAAATTTCCATCGCCTTATCCATAATTGGCTCAAATGGCGCTTCAAATTCTAACAATACATAGAATGGACATTCAGTTTCAAATGGACGTTGTACATGACCATGTGCCAACACTTTTTGCATTGCAAGTTCACCAAAGAACTCAAATGCAGTCAGGTCAATTTTTGCTTGGAAAGCATGCAGTACAGGCATCACAGCATCAAAGTCAGGTACGCCCAATACCATTACTTGAAGGTCCTGCGGTTGGCGTTCCAGCTTGATTTCAGCTTCAGTCACTAAGCCCAGTGTCCCTTCACCACCAATGAATAAATGTTGCAGTGCATAACCAGTCGCGTTTTTGATCATGCCTTTGTTCAAACGCAGCACATCACCCTTACCTGTGACTACAGTTAAACCGAGTACCCAGTTACGCGTCATGCCGTATTTAATCACTTTAATACCGCCTGCATTGGTGCCAATATTTCCACCAATTTGACTCGAACCCGCAGAAGCAAAATCAACTGGGTAATACATGCCTTGCTCTTCAGCATAGTTTTGCAACTGCTCAGTCACCACGCCTGCTTGGACGCGAACCATACGGTCTGCTGGGAAGAATTCCAAGATTTGGTTCATCTTGTCCATGCTCACCACAATTTCACCGTTGGCAGCGACTGCACCGGCAGATAAGCCAGTACGACCACCTGATGGTGTAATCGCAACATTAAACTCATTTGCAAGTTTCACAACCGCTTGCACTTGTTCCGTGCTCGATGGAAAAACGATGACTGACGGGTTTGGATCAAAATGTTTGGTATGATCGCGTCCCCAATTTTCAAGGCTATCCGCATCGGTTTTAATGCGGTTTTCACCTACAATTGCTGTCAATTGGGTCAATAACTCTGGGGTTAAAGCGACTGGAGCATTCATCGTTTTCAGACCTTGCAAGAAGTAAACAAGTTGTTTGTGGCACTAGGGTTCTCTGCATGAAAAGCGCTTCATTTCAGTCTTTCCATGCCCTAAAGCTCAGGCAGTTCGTGAGGATTTAAGCAGCAGTGTGCAACTGGCTTATTTTCACGGAGTCATATTATAAGGCATTTTTTCTGTTTCCCGCAGAAAAAGCTGTTTTATTCAGGATACCTTTGAAATGATTAGTTTAATTAGACCAAAAAGACTTTTTTACGCACCATAGAGGCTAAAAATACCCAGCAGAGTCCGCATAAAGGAAATGTATATCGGGCGCGGTACGTGCTATTATATCGCCACTAAATTTGGCCTTTGTAGCGGAGCCGTAATGAGCCAACATCTTTCACTTCCTAAAGATAAAATTCGTTTCTTGTTGTTAGAAGGCGTTCACCAAAACGCAATCGACACACTAAATGCTGCCGGATACACCAACATCGATTATCGTAAAACTGCGCTTGAAGGTGAAGCGTTGAAAGAAGCGATTAAAGATGCACATTTCATTGGTATTCGTTCCCGTACACAACTCACTGAAGAAGTGTTTGAAGCAGCGAATAAATTAATCGCTGTTGGTTGTTTCTGTATTGGTACCAACCAAGTGAACTTAAATGCTGCGATGGTTCGTGGTATTCCAGTATTTAACGCACCATACTCAAATACACGTTCAGTGGCTGAACTTGTACTTGCTGAAGCTATTCTTCTTCTTCGCCGTGTACCTGAAAAATCGACAGATACACATGCAGGCGGTTGGAACAAGTCAGCGGTTGGTTCGTTCGAAACTCGTGGCAAAACTTTAGGGATTGTCGGTTACGGTTCAATCGGTTCACAACTTTCTGTCCTTGCTGAAAGCTTGGGTATGAAAGTGATCTACTTCGACACAGTAACAAAACTACCATTAGGTAATGCACGTCAAGTCGGTAGCTTAAACGAACTTTTAGCCAATGCTGATGTTGTTTCTTTGCATGTGCCTGATGTTCCGTCTACACGTAACTTCATGACCAAAGAAAAGTTTGCACAAATGAAAGAAGGTGCAATCTTCATCAATGCTGCACGTGGTACATGTGTCGTGATTGAAGACTTAGCAGATGCCTTGAAATCAGGTCATGTTGCTGGTGCTGCGGTTGACGTGTTCCCGAAAGAACCAAAAGCCAATGGTGAAGAGTTCATTTCTCCACTACGTAATATTCCAAACGTGATCTTAACTCCTCACGTGGGTGGTTCGACTATGGAAGCGCAAGCAAACATTGGTTTAGAAGTGGCTGAGAAATTCGTTTCTTATTCAGATAAAGGCATGACTTTATCTGCGGTGAACTTCCCAGAAATCGCGTTACCGTTGACCGAAGGCAAACACCGTTTACTTCACATCCACAAAAACGTGCCAGGCGTGTTGTCAAAAATCAACAACTTGTTTGCTGAACACGGCATCAACATTTCTGGTCAGTCTTTAATGACCAAAGGTGATGTTGGTTACTTGGTGATGGATGTAGACGCAACAGCATCTCAAGAAGCTTTAGATACTCTACAAGACGTTGAAGGTACAATCCGCGTTCGCGTATTGTTCTAATTCGACTCTATTTAAAAACCACAGCTGCCAAGCTGTGGTTTTTTTATTTTTGAATACTTGTTAAAATTTTATGTGCCACCCAAGCACATTCTCCGCTACTTTTCGCAAGTATTCACTTCTCTATCTAGTATTCTAATAATGCCAAATCTAAAAAGTACTCCCCACCTCCAAGCGACCTTTTTATTGCTGATTGCAATGCTCAGCTTGCAAAGTAGTGGTTCACTGGCCAAAGTGCTGTTTGATCAATTTCCCATTTTAACCGTTTCCGCCATGCGCTTGCTGTTGGGATCAATCATTTTGGCTGTGCTGTTTAAAATTTGGCAGGTTGATTTTAAGCAAGTCAAATATAAAGCCATTCTCAGCTATGGTTTTGCTTTGGCAGGCATGAACCTATTGTTTTATTTATCCATTGCTCGCCTGCCACTCGGCATTGCAGTGTCGTTTGAGTTTATTGGCCCGCTCAGTGTTGCTCTGTTTTATGCCAAACAACGCTTTGACTTTGTTTGGGTCGGGCTGGCTATTTTAGGCTTGGTTTTACTGTTTCCTTTCGACCAAGCAGCTCAACCTTTAGACCCTCTTGGGATCGCATTTGCACTAGGTGCAGGTGCATGTTGGGCCTTGTATATCGTGGCGGGACAGCGCCCATCGGGTGTTTCGGGAAATCATACCGTGTGCTTAGGCATGTTTGTCGGCATGCTGATATTAATGCCACTTGCCCTATTCAGTGGTTTACCCACAAATGTCTTTGAACCCTCAAACTTGATTTATTTCATAGCTTTGGCAGTTTTGGCCAGCGCTCTGCCTTTTAGCTTGGAAATGATTGCGCTACGCAATTTAACCGCTTTAAGTTTTGGGACGCTCATGAGTCTTGAACCTGCTATCGCAGCACTATCCGGTTTTGTATTTCTAGGCGAGCAACTATTGTGGTCACAGTGGCTTGCACTCAGCGTGATTATCATGGCGTCTATTGGTTGTACTTATACAGCCCAGAAAAACCGCCAAGCCGCAGTTTAAACCATGTGATCCAGCATTTGAATTTAGCTTTTAAATCCAACGGCTCTATCAATTACTTTTAAATTCATGTCGTTGCATTAAAAAAAATTCAGCTTATTCAGCATCCAACTTGGGTGCTGAATCGTTATACTAATCCACCTTCTTAAAATAACAGGTCGCTATGACCTAATGTGTGCATGATGCCTAATTCTCAACTGATGGCAGTGATGTTCATGGTCTTGTCCATGCTGTCCTATCAAATCAGTGCTTCTTTTGCCAAGCAGTTGATTGCCGTGCTAGATCCTCTCACCGTGGTGACTCTTAGATTGTGCTTTGCCGCAATTTTAATTGTACTGATGTTCCGCTCATGGAAGATTATCAAACGCTTACCGCATTTAAAGTGGAAAGATTTACTCAGCTATACGGCAGCTTTATGCCTCATGAATATTTTATTCTACGCTTCGCTGGGTAAACTGCCGCAAGGTATTGCCGTAGGTTTAGAGTTTTTAGGCCCTTTAACTTTAGCGCTACTCTCGATCAAACAACGTCGTGATTATATTTGGGTCGGATTAGCGATTTTAGGCATTGCACTGATGGTGCCGTGGCATCAAGCCAATGCAACCAACTTCTCCTTCTTAGGAGCCGCATTTGCGGTTTCAGCGGGTGCTTGCTGGGCGCTGTATATTTATTTTGGGCAAAAAGTCGTCCGTCAAAATATCGGCATGCATGCTCTCAGTATTGCTATTGTGATCTCAGCCTTGGTGCTTCTGCCCATTAGTGCCACGCATAACCCTACAGCGCTAATGCAAACGGAATACTGGCCCAAAGCCTTATTGATTGCACTACTCGCCACAACCATTCCCTATGCTCTAGACCTCATGGCGTTGAAACGTTTAAGTAAACTCAGCTATGGGACGCTTTCAAGTTTGTCACCGGCTTTAGCAGCCTTGGCAGGTTGGTTACTACTGAAAGAACAAATTAGCATGTGGCAAACGTTGGCGTTGGTTTGCATTATGATTGCCTCTGTTGGGGTTACCTTTAGAGCCAAACAGCAAAGTGATGACGCGATTTAATCACAAAAGATGGCACTCGCCATCTTTTGTTTAAAATGGACTTAAACCAAACTATCTTTTTCAATTTTTTTGTACTTTTTGTATTCCTGCTGATACTGCTTGGCGAGCGCAGTCTTTTGAGCATCGAGTAAAATTTTTCCGGCTTGCTGAAAAAAACCATGCTCCTCTTCTTGTAAGTGATGATGTACAGTTTCCGATAATTTTTTTGCAATTGCCAACCAGCCCGGATTGGAGAACTCCGTCTCGGTCAATTGTTCCAATAACTCATCCATTTTATGGTGTTCTGCCAAAGCATGGCGGGTAATGTTGAGACCCGAATCAGTCATCATTAAAGGGATATAAAAATAACGGTCTTCTGCCACAGCATGGGCAAATAATTCATTTTTAAGGCGTTCAAATAGCTCACGGCGCTCAGGCGTATCCCCTGAAGTTTGGAGTAGTCGTTCAGCCAAATTTCGTTGTATAACGTGACTTTCTCTTAAGGCTTCAAATATATTCATTCTATGCTCCAGTTCAGTTCAACTTAAAACATCATTTTTTATTGAAAAGCTTCTTGGCACAGCATTGAGTGCGCTGTATTGATCTTAAATGCAATAAACGAGAAATGAGGTCACAGACTGCGCGTTTTTTGTAATGAAGTTTTAAAGGTATCGCACCATTACATCAAAAACATTTGATAGCTCAATCTTACAATCAGAATCGTCACCAAAATAAGAAATAAAATACGAATAAAGCCGCTGCCATATTTCAGCGCCATTTTTACCCCACAAATAGACCCGATCATATTTGCGACGGCCATCGTGCCTCCTACAGCAAAGAGCACATGCCCCGAGGGAATGAAAAAGCTTAGCGCTGCAAGATTGGTCATCACATTGCCAATTTTAGCCAATGCCGCCGCATGCAAAAAATCAACGCGTAAATAGCGAATAAAATAGAAAATAAAGAAGCTGCCCGTACCTGGGCCAAACAAACCATCGTAAAAGCCAATGGCTAAACTTCCAATCCCCGCCAACAGCAAAATTTTAGGCGTCACACGCTGTGCCATATGCACTTGCCCAAATTGCTTCTTCATGAGGGTATATACCGCCATCACAATCAACATGACCAAGACAAAGGGTTGGAGGACTTCTTTTGGAATCATGGCGACACTGGCCGCGCCCCCAAATGAACTGATGGTGGCACACACTGCGACCACAGCCAAAAGTTTCCATTCAAAGCGCACTTTGCGGGCAAAGGAAACGGCTGAAGTGGCTGTACCCACCACTGCCGCTAATTTGTTGGTGCCAAATAAAGTGGCAGGTGCCATTGACGGAAATGCATTCATCAAAGCGGGAATTTGGATCAGCCCACCACCACCGACGGCAGCGTCAATTGCGCCTGCACAAAAGGCAAAAAAGATCAGACTGATAATAATGTCGATGTCCACGCCTTGTCCTTTTTACCGAGTGATATATTTCGATTATAGATTTAAAACCCGCTTTGGAACCAATCTTTTCTTATCAGTAATTTCAGCTAAGCCTAAGCATTTTTCCCCATCGAAAACCAAGACCTGTACTTCGGCTGTATGCTCAATATTACTTTCCATACCGCGACTAAAGTATTCACTGCGTCCTTCTGGAACTTGTACTTTAGGAAAATGATCTACAGGTGCATATACAGGTAACAACAGTGCTTCGCGCTCTTGTTCAGACAAACTTTCCAAATACTCAATGGTATAACTTGGAATGAGATCAAAATGACCCGTTTTAATGCGGTGTAAATAAGTTAAATGACCATAAGTACCCAATGCCTTCGCAATATCTTCGCCTAAAACACGAATATATGTGCCTTTCGAGCAGGTAATATCGAGGGTGACACTGTCTGCTGTGAATGAAAGCAGCTCAATCGCAGAGATGGTAACTGGACGTGCTTCACGCTCAATCTCAATCCCTTTACGGGCTAACTCATATAAAGGACGACCATCTTTCTTCAAAGCGGAATACATTGGTGGCACTTGCTGAATATCACCCATAAACTGAACCAAAACGGCTTCAATCAACTCTTTGGTTAACTCAGGTACAGCCTGCTCTAACAACCGTTCGCCTTCCACATCACCTGTGGTGGTACTGTGCCCTAGCTGAATGATGGTTTGATAGCGCTTCACCGAGTCCAACAAAAAGTGCGAAAACTTGGTCGCTTCGCCCAAACAAATCGGCAGCAGTCCCGATGCCAATGGATCAAGCGCTCCTGTATGCCCCGCCTTTTGCGCACGGTATAACCAGCGCACTTTTTGCAATGCCGCATTTGAACTGATTCCCAATGGCTTATTCAATAAAAATACACCATTCACGGCACGGCGCTGGATTTTTGAAGCAGATGATTTCATAACATAGACACGTCTTAAAGCTGCCGCAATACTATCAACCGCTTGTCTAGTTTTACAACTTTTCTGTTGTTTATTTGCCCTTTTGTTTCAGAATAAATCGAGTTCAGTCATATGAACCAAATAAAAAATACAATAGGGATGTTAGGCATAGGATATGCAAAAAAAGAAATTATGGCTCATTTTCGCCGTGATCATCGTTGTGATTCTTGGTTTTCTCATTTGGCTCGCACCCAATGCAACTGTTGGCTCAAACCAAGGGCCGATTCGCTCTAGCGCTCAAAATACGACAGGCTTATTACCCGCAGCATCAGACTTGCCACATGCTTCAGGGCTGCCTTTTGTCAGTAACAGCCAACAGGACACCGAAGTCAACTGCCAACTGGTGCTCGACCAAGGTAATCGCTTAGTTGTAAATGAACAAACTCGTAATTGTTTTGAATATTTTATTACCCAATATGGTGAAAAAAATATTGACCAGATCAAGCAAGATTTTAAAGCCTATATCCAGCAAGGTTATCAAGAACCTGCGCTTAAGCAAATTTTAGATCTTTGGACTCGTTATTTAGATTATCGTGTGCAATTGGGTAGTCTGAAGGAGCCAAACCTAAATAAAGAAGACCCTGAGTACTATCGTAAAATTTTTACTTTGATGAAAAACCTACGCAGCCAGTTCTTTTCTGACTATGAAATCGAAGGTCTCTTTGGCGCTGAAAATACCTACCATGAATATACCTTAGACCGCATGAGCATCATGGCAGATCAGTCCCTGACCGAAGTACAAAAAGCGCAGAAACTGAAAGAGTTGTTTGCTCAACTGCCTGAAGATTGGAAAGAAAACCTAGAACAACTCTCCAAACTCGAAGATCTGCGTAAACTGACCTCAGATATTAAAGCGCGCGGCGGCTCTGCCGAAGAAATTCGCCAAATGCGCCAGAATCTTGTCGGTGCCGAAGCGACCGTACGCCTAGAAAAACTCGACCAAGATCGAAACAATTGGAAATCTCGGGTCAATACTTACTTAGAACAACGCGACAGCATTCTCAACAGCAACATGAGTCAAGACGCGCAGCAACAAGCCATTCAAAAACTACGTGATCAACAGTTTAATAATTCGCAAGAACAACTTCGACTAGGAGCCTTTGAAACCACACATGACACGGGAGGAAAACTTCCGTTCGCAGATTAAAGCTATACCGTGTTTGACTTTTTCAGGATGAAAAAAATGTTTATAACGAAAAGAATGATACAAACAATGTCACTCGTAGGTCTGGTTACCAGCCTTGGACTCAGCGCAACCACAGCCACAGCTGGATTACAGACGGTAACTGCAAGCGTAAAAAGTAATTATGCTCAAACTAAATATCCATTGCTATTTACCCATGGCATGTTTGGGTTCAGCCGAGTGGGCGTTGCCGAACTTGGACTGGATTACTGGTATCAAATTTTACCTGACTTGGCTCGAAATGGCGCAACCACCTTTGCAGCACAAATTTCACCTTTAGAGTCAACTGAAGTACGGGGCGAACAGTTACTACAACAAGTTGAAGAGGTCATCGCCCTGACTGGCAAGCCCAAAGTTAATTTGATTGGGCATAGCCATGGTGGACCAACCATTCGCTATGTAGAAGCAGTTAAACCGCAATATGTGGCCTCACTGACAGGCGTGGGAGCAACGTTTAGAGGTTCAAAAGTGGCGGATCAGCTTCTTGCCAATCAAGGCGGAACACAACTACTCAGCCTAGCGGCGGATTATATTATTGGTCCTATGCTTGCTTATGGACAAAGTAACCCTGCATTAAAAAGCAATTTAAAGGCATCGCTCACCTCGATTAGCGAGCAAGGTTCCAGTGCTTTTAATCAGAAATATCCAACATCAGCACTGGCTTCAGACTGTAACAAGAGCGGTGCAACATCCAGCAATGGCGTATATTACTATTCGTGGACAGGTACGTCTCAGGTCACGAACATTCTCGATGTTGCAGATAGTGCGATCTCACTGTTGGGGCCTTTGGCCTATGGCCATTTAGACAATGATGGTTTAGTGGCACGCTGTAGTACACACTTCGGTAAAGTCATCCGTGATAACTATGACTGGAACCATTTAGATGAGGTCAATCAAGTTATGGGGCTACGTGGTCTATTTAGCGTAGACCCTGTTGATGTCTATCGCCAGCATGCCAATCGCTTAAAAATGCAAGGACTCTAATTCTATTTTTCCCTTCGAATCTTCAACGTTTCGGAGGGATGCCTCCTAGAATTATCCAGTTACAAACTGTATTTAATTTAATCGGATTTCTCTACGCTCCTCCTCCCTCACCTTTATACTCATTTTTGACAACTTAAATTGTCGTCATAAAAAATAAAAAACGAGGATGATCAATGAAATATGGATTATTGATAGCTGGACTGCTGTCGACCTGCGCACTTGCAGCTACACAAACGCAAGCAGCTGCTTCACAAATTAAATCAAACTACGTTGCCTCTAATTATGCAAAGACCAAATACCCTTTGGTTTTTGCACATGGTATGGGTGGCTGGATTCGAGCAGGAACCGATGAACTTGGTGTGGATTACTGGTATCAAATCTTGCCAGATTTAGCCCGTAACGGTGCAAACGCATGGGCAACACGCGTTTCGCCATTCAACACATCTGAAGTTCGTGGTGAACAACTGCTGCAACAAGTTGATGAAATCTTAGCGATTACAGGAGCACCCAAAGTCAATTTGCTTGGTCATAGTCACGGCGGACATAGTATTGCCTATGTCTCAAATGTTATGCCCAATAAAATCGCGTCTGCAACAGCCATTTCTAGTCCTTTAAAAGGCTCTCCTGTGGCGGATTTGATTATTTCCGCGCAAGGTACGCCGCTAGAACAACCGTTGGTGGGCTTAATCAACTTTGGGTCCAAGGCTATTGTTTGGGCACAACAGCAAAATCCGAACTCACTTCCACATGATGCACTCGGGGCTGGTAAAAGTTTGAGTCAAGCTGGGTCTAAAGCTTTTGCACAGAAATATCCATTGGGTATGCCAAAAACAAGCTGTGGCGAAGGTTTAGCGAAAGAGAATGGGGTTTATTTTTACTCTTTCTCTGGCAACTCAACATTAACCAATATTCTTGATCCAGACTCATTATTGGGTGCGACAGGCTTACTCATGCAAGCGCCAAATGATAATGATGGCTTAGTCTCACGTTGTAGTGCCAAATATGGCAAGACCGTGCGCGATAACTATAATTGGAACCATTTAGATGTGATTAACCAGTTCTTTGGTCTACGTTCTATTTTTGCTCCAGACCCTGTGGATGTTTATCGTCAACACGCCAACCGTTTGAAGCTTCAAGGACTCTAAAATTTAGGCATAAAAAATGCGCCATTGGGCGCATTTTTTTACTCGTATAAAACTTAAAATTAAGCTTTAACTTTACGAGCTGGTAACTTTTCACGAATACGTGCAGCTTTACCAGACAATTCACGTAGGTAGTAAAGTTTAGCACGACGAACGTCACCACGACGTTTCACTTCGATTTTAGCAACGATTGGAGAGTGAGTTTGGAAAACACGCTCAACACCAACACCGCTAGAAATTTTACGTACTGTGAACGCAGAGTTCAAGCCACGGTTTTTCTTCGCGATTACAACACCTTCAAATGCCTGAAGACGCTCACGGTCACCCTCTTTTACTTTAACCTGAACGATAACTGTATCGCCTGGTGCAAAAGCTGGGATGTCTTGTTTAAGCTGTGCATTTTCAACAGCTTGTACTAAAGGATGCTTACCGCTCATGGGGTATCTCCAATATGTGCGGGTCAGAAGAGGTCTGATATCCGCTGGGTATAGAGGCTAAATCGCATAGACCCGATTATCTTTCTCTTTATGCTTGACCACTTCAATGCACAAAGAGCCTATTAAAAGAATACTCTGAATTAAGTATTCAAATCTGTTAGCCATTTCTTTTGCTGCTTCGTCAACTCCACATTTTCCACCAACTCAGGTCGGCGTTGTTGTGTTCGTTGATAACGCTGCAAAAACCGCCATTTCTCAATATTGGCATGATGTCCCGACTTTAAGACTTCAGGGACATCTAAACCTTCAAAATGGTCTGGCTTGGTATATTGTGGGCAGTCCAAAAGACCATCCACAAATGAGTCT
The DNA here is from genome assembly GCF_000368805.1 of Acinetobacter johnsonii ANC 3681. Classification (NCBI taxonomy): domain Bacteria; kingdom Pseudomonadati; phylum Pseudomonadota; class Gammaproteobacteria; order Moraxellales; family Moraxellaceae; genus Acinetobacter; species Acinetobacter johnsonii. The sequence goes on from NZ_KB849703.1 coordinate 131,371, forward strand.
TGCACATGAGACTGTTCATCAGACATTGCACCCGGGAGTCTCCGAATAATACTGTCTAATAAAACCATCGCAGGAAGCTCGCCACCCGATAAAACGTAATCCCCTATGGACCATTCCTGATCAACATATTTTTGGATCAAACGTTCATCGACCCCTTCATAACGACCACACAATACAATCAATCCATCATAGTCGACAAACTGTTGTACTGCAGGCTCATTTAAGGTTTTTCCTTGCGGTGACATATACACCACAGGAACATGAACTGCACCTGCTTGCATGGCAAGCTCTTTGGCATGTTGAATTGCTTTTGCCAGAGGCTCAGCCATCATCACCATACCTGGACCACCACCAAATGGACGTTCATCCACTCGTTTGTAGTTGCCCTCAGCATAATCACGAGGATTAATACAACTTACTTGTACTAAATCACTTTTTGCTGCACGCCCGCTAATACCGTAGGCTGTAATCGCTTCAAACATTTCAGGAAAAAGCGTAATGACTGCAAAAAACATCGCAGACCCCCCGTATTTCCAAAAATAATTAGTAATCTACGCCCCAATTAACGTAGATACGACCAGCTTCGAGATCAACGCGTTGCACCACATCTTTATGCCATGGAATCATACGCTCTTCAGCATCAACGCTGTCTGGTGTTGCGTGAACTACCATCACATCATTGGCACCTGTCTCAAACATTTCATGGATTTTTCCGAGATTTACTTCTTGTTCTTCATCATCCAAACCTAACACTGTTAAGCCTTTCAAATCTGACCAGTAAAACTCATCCATTCCTGCTTTAGGAAGTTGCGCTTTTGAAATCCAGACATTTGCGCCAACTAGGTTATCTGCTGCAGTGCGATCAATGACGCCTTTTAGCGAAACAACTAAGCCTTTGCCATGCGGTTTCCAACGTTTTACATCTATTGTTTGCCAACCTGCTTTGGTTTCAATGTACCAAGGCAGATAGTCAAAGATGTTGCTCATCGGTTCTGTATTGGAATAGATCCAGAGCCACCCATTTAATCCATATGCTGAACGTAACTGTCCAATCTGAATACGATCTTCGGGAACATTCTGTGTTGGTGTCATGGGCTACCTACTACTTAATTAGCAAAAATTATGCAGTAGCTGCAGCTTTCTTAGCTTGAGCAGCTAAAGAAGCAACACGTTCAGATGGTTGAGCACCTTGAGCAACCCAGTGTGCAAAACGGTCAGCATCTAAACGAAGTTTTTCTGCTTTACCTTGAGCTGTTGGGTTGAAGAAACCAATACGTTCGATGAAACGACCGTCACGTGCATTACGGCTATCAGTTACAATAACTTGATAGAACGGACGTTTTTTAGCACCACCGCGTGCAAGACGAATAACTACCATGATACAACCTTATAGTTTTTACGGATTATCCCTGCCCCGACCACCGGAACATTTCAAACCCCTTTCATAGAGGGCAATATTTTACGTTATCTTTGCTGCGAAAGAAAGATTAAAATTTGTTTATCCACAGTTTTGAATTTGGATTTTATCTGCCGTCCCAAGAGGATTGGTTCGTTAAGTCGTCAGCATCACAATCACTGCCTTTCTCCCAGAATTTAAACCCTTCTTGATTTAAGCAGATTTCACCGTTGCTTTCTTGAATTGTCGAACTATTTGGCTCTGCTTTTAATAAATAACCTTGGTTATCCGCATCAATCGTTAAATCTAAATTATATTCACCACTGTGCGGATACGTAGATGAAATACCAAGACCTGCTAAAGTTGCTCCAGTATAACTATGATTTACAGATTTATAGCTCTGTAAACGTTGAGCAATATTCATCATTTGGGTTTGAACATCCACACGATTGGTCTTCACCCTATAAGATGTATAAGAGGGGTAAGCTATAGCAGCTAGAATTGCAATAATCGCAACAACAATCATGAGTTCAATTAATGTGAAGCCTGTATATTTACCATTTTTCATAATTACCCTCTCCACATCCTTCATAATCTTTAACCATATCAGCCGTACGCGTCATACAACGTATACCTGTACTGGTAAGCAATAGATCATAATTCTTAGGCTGTTTTAATGTAGTACTTCCATCTTCAGCAACTCTCTCTACTTTTATTGCCCAGTTTAAACCCAATACTGTGGCAGAATCATCCGATAAACTTTCCTTTTGCTCTAAATCAACAACCGTTAACTTATATTTAGCTTCACTTTCATCACCACCTACGGGTAAATAGAGTTCACCCGTCGCATCATCATAACTTGGATAAAGATAAGTTGCGTCAAACCCCTTATAACTAAAGTTCTTATTTTTGAAACGTTCTAATTCACTGGCTATTTTCAGAGCTTCTTGCTTCGCCAGGGCTAAGTCTTTTTTCTGAATATATGATTGATAGCTAGGTACAGCAATCGCAGCAAAAACTGCGATTACCACCAAAACAATCATCAATTCAATTAAGGTAAAACCTGATCCTTTTTTCATAAGCTTTACCTACTGTGTCTCATACCAGCGCATTTGTTTCAATTTTGAACTATTGTCAAATAGCTGGCACTCAGGTTTATTTTTATTTTCAGGTAACTTACATTTATCAATATCTCGATCAACAACTAAACCGAGAGTACCATCCTGATTTAAATAACCTTGCCCGACACCAGCACCTAAAATCCCTCCACCGAGTTTGACTCGATTTGGTACAGCTGTTGCGGCTATATAGAAGCTACAACGCCCCGTAGGTAAGCAAAATTGATATAGATATGAGTCACCTTTGACTCCTGCACCGCAGTTGCCACCAATACCCACACCATCTCGATGATACACATTCGTATATAATATTGAATCTAAAGCATAGAGGCCATTCATTCCTTTATATTCACCATTATTATTTGAATAATAATATTTCCAACCCGCTTTAAAACCATTAGTATCACTGTGTTGTACACCAGTACCTAAGTTCAATACCTCTAAGTTTAGATTTTCAGAGTCTAATGTCACATCAGCATCAAATAAGGTTGATTTTGCGACATCATTATCAAATGCAACAAAGAGACCATCTTTAGCACTAACAGTATTGGAACCTGCTAACCCTGCTAATGGCGAACTTCTATTTCCCGAGCTAAAGGCAACTGCTGCAAAATATTTCCCACCTGCAAGGTGAATCGAAACACTCGGCATATCATAAAAGCGCGGTTTTAACTGTCCTTCAGGAGCTTCTTTAAATAAAGTCACGACACGTGGTGCAAAAACATCTGTATCTTTTGCATTATTTATATCTACACGGAAACCTTGGCCACCTAAGTCGCCAAAATACAAATGATCCGCCAAACCATCACTGTCTCTATCTAAAATATTAATTTGAGATACAACGCTGTAGTTTAAATCTGTATTTATAGTTTGCTGTATAGCACCTGTTTTAGCTTCTGAACTTGCCCACCACAGTAACTCTCCAGTCATTGCATCAAACATGTAAACACCATTACCAAAAGATGTTGTTGGATTCGCAGCAGGATCTTCATAAATTGGATCATAACCACCACCTACAAACATCACTAAGCGCTTCTCACCATTCCAATTAACATGCGTAATGGTTGGTTTAGACCAGCTTTGACCCATGCGTTGTAAAGCTTCAGAAGCATTCTCTGCTTTCGGGTTTATAACAAACATTAATTTTGGCTGTTGTGTAGCAGATGCAGGATTAGATTCATCTAGCTTCGCTTTTAAAACATAAGTTAAATCTAGTCCATAATAACTATAGCCACCCATTCTTAAACCGCCATAAACCCATTGCAATCCTTTGATGGTCTCATCGTTATTTTCATCATCTTTATTAATAAGTCGACCCGAATCTTGTACAGTCAGAGTTCCATCCGTTTTAGAAACATATTTTGTATATGCAGTCCAAGGTGCATCCACCCCATAAAATAAGTTATTTTTCCCACCTGTAGAACTAGACTCTGGTAAAAATGAGACTTTTTGTCTTTCCATGATTTCATTTGGAACAAAAGCAAATACCTCTTTGCCCGTGCTGTCTACAACATGCAGAATCCCTTGAGTCGAACCAAATAAAAGATAATCTTTTCGTTTTTCCGTTTTAATTTGATTATTACGATCTACATACACTCGCCCTTCTTGTGTTAATTGAATTGGGGTTGAATGCATTACACTCCCTAACTGTCTTAACTCTGGCTTCTCAGTTAAGCGGTCACGTGACACATTTTCAGTGATCGGAACATTATACCCAAGCACATTCAACCAATAATTCTTATCTGGATCATTTTTCAACAAACCAGAATCATCAATATTGTTGGTATTACTAAATAGTGAATCTAAACTTACCTCTACCAAATTATTTGTTTGAGAAACTACAGTATAAGGCGAAGCAGAACCTTCAATAGCTCTATTCGTAAATACTTTACGTTGAGTAAACTCAACATCATCAACCATACCCGTTCTTAATGGCAAACGGCTAACGACCCCATCCCCCCAAAGACCAGTCGCAGTTCTATCAATAGAACCATCAGTTTTAATTAATTTAATTGTATTATCTGCATTATAGAGCTGGCCATTGAAAATATTATATTTGTTTAAATTACCCGCCCATAACTGTGTACTTTCTTGAGGTTTCGGAATAAACGAAGAGTAATAAGCATATGGCAGTACTGTCGTTGGGTTTAAACTATCCACAGGGATGGTCGGACTACCAGTGACAACAGGGTCAAACTCTGGTTTCACTTCATCTAAAAACTTAACAATACTTGTAATAATATCATCAGAAGATTGTGCTGAGTAAAACCCGCCTTCACCAAATCCACCTACATTTGGTAAAGATGTATGCGAGCGAGCACCCCAATTACATGCATTTCGCGCATCAATCTTATTAGTCGGAATTTTAGAGCAGTTATAATATTCTCTAAGAATACCTTTCGTATCTATTAAAGAACGAATTACGCGATCAGCTTCAGGTTTATCTAAATCAGCCTGCTTATCGACATCAAAAACAGAACCAAAACCCACTACAGCGGTCTTAATTTCCATGCTCTTCGGATTACGTGTTTTACTTCTTAATGCTTTAGCAAACTCACCTACAAATGGCATACCGTGACCAGCCTGTGATCCGTTTGGCAAAGTTCCTGTTGAAGGAATACTAAAGCTTGATCCATTTGTATCTAAAGCCGCTTTCATTAAGGGTAATGGATTTGGTGAACTGTTAGGCTCACCATCCGTTAAAAAGTAGATTCCTTGCCCATTACACTGATTGTTTGTAGTCAACGGTGAAGTATAATTTGTACCATTGTTAGATGTCGAAATCGATTTAGCGAAACCACTGGTTCCATTTGTTATTGTATTAGTGTTAACTGATTCCACTAGACAAGTTCTATTGTCACCCCAGTTTAGATTACAAGCACGTTCACTACGCCCTCCCCTATACACATAGGGGGTATTAAAACGAGAACAATTTTCACCAGACCACGATGTGCAAGTACCATAATAATTTCCATTCCTATCATAGCCAGCATAAACATGGGTTTCACGCTCTACAGCATAGTTCGCATTGGTAGTGGTACCTAACATATACGCCCCTACTTCTGCATATGCATTTGCCGTTGGCGTACCATTCGAGCCACGTAAGTCAGCAACAGCAGTTTTAATAAGTCCTTTTTGCGTGTTGCTTAATAGCGCTGCAGGAACCAATATTTTCCCAGAAGAGCCGTCAGCACTAGTATAAACATTATCATGACCACTCTGTGCAGAGAAATTCCCTATACCAAGTGAAACTCGGCTAGGATCAATAAGATTACTATCCAGTAAGGCAAAAATTGCATCTTTAAGACGGGTTAAACGATCGTAATACCTCTCACCAGAAATATTTACATTTTTGTAAAAATAACAATCGTTGCTGTCATTACAGTCGCGTTCAGAACCATTATCTCTAAATCTTACACTTTCATACCCATTCAAATTAGGTTGGGATGATATACCTACATTACACTTATTTCGATCTACACTGCCGCTTACATCTATGCAGCTATACCATGAAGCTATGCCCCTACTAATCGGTCCCCGTTTGTAGTAAAACATCTTTTGATTTGAACTACTTCCAACCTCACAATAACGCCGTGTATACGATGGCGTTGTTCCAGATGAGATACTATCGGTTCTTACTGTTCCTGTAGCCCCACTTGGAATATCGCATGCACTACTACCAACTTGCTCAATTGACATACTCCCCGAGGTATCCAACATGAGCGTAATTGTTGTTTTTCCATTTGTAGAATTTGAATAAATTTCTATATCACTTGCATGCGTGACGCTTTGGCAGATCATAAGTGTCACACTCATAGATACCATGCTAGTAAGTGCCGTATAGCTATACTTTTTCATTTTATTACTCCTCAACACCCTAACACCTATGACTTCAGCTTAGGTTGTGCACCAACCTTGTAGTCTGCATGTTGAATATTGAAAGGAATATTCAACTCTTGAAAACATTCTTTAACTGCAGAAGCTCTGTGTTTAAAACATTCTTGAATTTCAGCGTTTGATGCATCAGCGAAGCTAGGTAACACAGAAATAACCGTTGCTGAAATATCATTTAACGCTGTTGATGTTTCATTCGCCCCAACACTCGAACCTAGAGGTAGATTTGACAAGGGGGGCGAATTACTTTGATTTGTTTTTTTTAAATATACTTGCGATAAAATAGCTGAACGCCCTGTAGCAAACTCATTCGCTTTGCAAAACCCACCAACACCATTTTTCGTAATCCCACCTGATGAATCAATAACACTGGCATTATTCATAGAAAAAAATTGGCTTTGCGACGCTCTATAACAAAAAACCAATTCATCCGAAGAATTTTCACTCTTATCAAAATAATAATACATTCCATCACCTGCTAACTGACGCTTAACCTGAGCAGGATTTTCCAAGTTAAATAATGCAGAATTACTATTTTCTAACAACAAAGACTGAATTTGGCTATTTGTTGCTAGTTTTAAGCCCAAAATACCTGAACGAACCGCGAGTGTGCCAATTAAAGTAACGAGTACCAAAATCACAAGCACAATAATCAAAGCCGAACCCAATTGCTTTTTCATCACTCCGCCCCTAAAGTATTTCTCAGACCAACCATCTGAGTGATCGCCTGTCTAAGATATTTGCCATTATTTGCATTATCTTTCAATTCAACCTCTTGACCTGCGATCGTGTATTCAACATTTGTATTGAATGAAGCATCTGCACCAATGGATTGAGCTGAGGTAACCAATAGCCCTAACTCAACCCCAACTACATTCACATATAATTTTTCATCTACAACCGACGCTGGCATCAAGGTGTTTCGATAATCATTTATTGTCGTATAACGTAAATTCCCATCAGAATTTTTAACCAACAAGCGGACTTTAAAAGCATCTACATTTTGGATAATCAGCTGACCATTCTCGCCTAGCCCTACCATGCTGTTGGAGACATAATACCCAGCATCACAGTACAAACCGAATCGATCCAAGCTTCCCTCAATTTGCTGATTATCTGGCAATCTATCTAAATAGTAACGATAAACATATGTTCTACCCGCAACCATAGCTGTCCCTTCACAATCAAACTGACCATCCCCTCTGATATCAGGCATAAATTGCATCGTAATTTGATCACTATCATCTTCCTTAGTCGCATCTACACTAACGCCTTGCGCCGTAAGAAGATCCTCGGTGCTATCTCTAGCATTTTCAGGTAAGTTATCACCTACAAAAACAATGCCAGAACCAACAAGCTTGTTATTTACTCTTTGGGCTGACGGAGTATTTAAATTGGCATGACGTAAATCTTGTGTAAGCATGGATAAACCGAAGTTAGCATTTTGCTGTATGTCCCCCATACTGGTTTGGAAACCCATTGATCTTTGAGCATTCAAAAAAACTGCCAAGCCTGCTGCAACAATCAACAAACCTAAGACCAGTGCGACCATCAGTTCTAATAAAGTTAGACCTAGTTGAGAAGATTTATTCATAGTTATAAACCTCCATAATTACACACTGGGCATTGGGCTCATAAGATGTTCCATTAGTACATGCTGTACTTTCATCACTTGAAGCATCAGAAGAAGAAGAGGTATCTGAGGCATCATTAGCTTCCGTTTTACCCCAAGCAACATATATACACTTACGTCTAAAAGTATTATTAACGCCCTGACAGTCTAAAACATTAATTGTCATCCCTTGCTGCGCAGCCCTTTCTTCAACTTGCCCATATTCAAAATGCGCCATATCTGCTGGACTACAATATCGTGCTTCATCACAAGCAGCAGGTGTTGTAGATGGAGGCTCATAAGATAGTAATCCTTCTCTATTCATACGCATACGTTCTGATAAATCTCTTGCCAAATTCATTGCTTGTACGTTTTGCCCTGCTTCCTCACTTGCTGAAATTGCCCGAACTTGTAATGCAATAAAACCAAGCACGGCTACACCAAGCAACAACAAAGCAATCATGACTTCAACTAAACCAACGCCAGTTTGAGTTTTTTTTATCATTTTCATTCTTCTCATCCTGCACAACCAGTAGCAGCTTTGTTATAAATAACAGAGCCATTTTTATTAAAACGAATCACCGCGTGCAAAGAGTTATCTTTTACATGTTCCAAAATCACACAATCAGCATCTTCTATTAAATAACCAAAAAAGTTATATGTCATAGCATCTGGAATAGCTGTGGTTACCCAGTTTGTATTTTCAGAAGGCTGCCAATTTTTAAATCCAGCACCGCTACTAGAAGTCAAAATAATTTGCTGATCCTGTTTTCGGAAAATAGCCTCTGAGCGGGTTTCAATAGCAAGCTGAACAACCTCTTGAGCATCATTATTGAGTTGCATTCTTCTTATCTGCTGCATAAAAGAAGGAGCGGCCATCATCGCGATAATTGCCATAACAGCAATCGTCACCATCAGCTCAATTAAGGTGAAACCTTTATGTTTATTTTGCATACTCCCTCCCCAAGGCAACAAAACTTTACCCTATTTAAAATCATATTCTAATTCTTTATACAATCAGCACAATACAGGATAAAAGGCATAAAAAAACAGATGATTGCCAATTTACAATCATCTGTCAATTTTTCAATAAAATTAGAATGTTAACCAATCCACCTTTTAGGCTTGAGTTACCGCAATACGTAACTCTTTTGGCAAACTAAAGGTAATATTTTCTTCCGTTCCAGCAAGTTCTTGTGGTGGCGTTGCACCCCAATCTTGTAATCGTTGAATCACTTGCTTAATTAAAATTTCAGGTGCAGATGCACCCGCTGTGACGCCAACCTTGGCGATATTTTCAAACCATGCCTGCTGAAGTTCATCTGCATTATCAACCAAATAAGCGGCTTTACCCATTCGCTCGGCCAATTCACGTAAACGGTTAGAATTCGATGAGTTTGGTGAACCGACCACCAAAACCACATCACATTGGGTTGCTAAATCACGCACCGCATCTTGACGGTTTTGAGTCGCATAACAAATGTCATCTTTACGCGGCCCTTGAATCTCAGGAAATTTCGCCCGTAAAGCATCAATCACTTTTGCAGTATCATCGATCGATAAGGTGGTTTGAGTAACAAAAGCCACGCGCTCAGGATGATGGACTTGAAGCTCGGCCACGTCTTGTTCATCTTCCACCAAATAAATCGCACCACCATTTTTCAGGTCATATTGCCCCATGGTACCTTCAACTTCAGGATGTCCTTCGTGGCCAATTAAGATGGCCTCAACTCCCTCACGGGCATATTTTGTAACTTCAATATGAACCTTGGTCACCAATGGACAGGTTGCATCAAAAACTTTTAAACCACGACGTTCAGCTTCGATCTGTACCGCTTTAGAAACCCCATGCGCACTAAAAATTACAATATTGTCATCAGGTACTTCATCTAGCTCATCAACAAAAATTGCGCCACGTTGTCGCAAATCGTCCACGACAAATTTATTGTGTACCACTTCATGTCGTACATAAATGGGCGGATTAAAACACTCAAGCGCACGATTTACGATGGCAATCGCACGGTCAACACCTGCACAAAAACCACGTGGATTGGCCAATACAATTTCCATATGTTCCTCGATACCACTTTTCAATCAGCGGAAACTAATAAAATAAATGCAAACAAAGTGACGCCTTGCTATTTCGTTTAAACCTTGTCTGCTCTAAAATAGAGAAGATATTTTATCATATCAGGAAAAATATCATGTCGGGTCTCTTGTTTGTCGTTTCTGCAGCTTCAGGAACAGGCAAAACATCCCTCGTAAAAGCCCTCCTTGACCGTGTAACGAATCTTCACGTTTCTGTTTCTCATACTACACGTGGGCAACGTCCCGGCGAACTTAATGGTGTACATTACCATTTTACCGAAAAAGACTCATTTTTAGCCTTGGTTGAACAAGGTGGTTTTATTGAATACGCCGAAGTCTTTGGTAATTACTACGGTACAGCTCAAGCTACAGTAAAAGAACAACTGGCGAAAGGTCATGATGTCCTACTGGAAATTGACTGGCAAGGCGCACAGCAAGTTCGTAAGCTTTTTCCTGACTCTAAACAAATTTTCATTTTACCACCAAGCCAGTTTGATCTGCGTCAACGTCTGTCTAACCGTGGCACAGACTCGGTTGAGGTGATTGAGCGTCGTTTAGGCTGTGCAGTTGAAGACATGCAACAATATGTTAACTTCGACTATGTGATTATTAATGATGACTTTAATAAAGCTTTGCACGATCTTGAGTCTGTGATTATTGCCAATCGTTTAGTCATTACACAGCAAGCGAGCCGTCATCAGAAAATGATTTCTGAGCTGATCACCCCTGTTGAAAAGTGATTAAAACTTGAGTCTACAGACAAAGCACCTTATACTGCACAGTCTGTTTAATTTTAGCCTTTGTAACGAGAACTCTTATGGCACGCGTAACCGTTGAAGATTGTTTAGACCATGTAGACAACCGCTTTGAGCTTGTACTAGTGGCAAGCAAACGCGCGCGTCAATTGGCACGTCAAGGCATTGAACCTACTGTTGAGTGGGACAATGACAAACCGACTGTTGTTGCATTACGTGAAATCGCAATCGGTCATGTTTCTAAAGATATTTTGAAACAACGTGAGCAAGACTACCAAACTTCGAGTCTTGATCTTGCACTTTCTGCAAACAATTTGAATTTAGATGGTTTTTCTTTCCAATAAGAAAAGTTTATCGCTTAAAAGCCTAGTTTTTAACTAGGCTTTTTTATTGGATAACTTTTATATTTGTGCAATACACGTTATAACTAGAAGATAGGATTCATCGTGGTTTAGGTGTATCTTTTTTGCTTTTCTCTCAATGAAAAATTTGACAACTCATGCAATATGTTTTTCATTAGAGGATCAGTAAAATTTTCTTGTAATTGCTACGTCTTAAAGGTGTTTTATGCCAGGCCCAATGGTCAGCCAAGCTAAACAACAGCTCAAAACTATTATCGATGCTTACTTAACTGAAAGCGACGTCGAGCGAGTGCTTGCGGCCTGTGATTATGCGGATATTGCCCATGATGGTATTACCCGTAAAAGTGGCGAACCCTATATTTTGCACCCGATTGCGGTAAGCTGTATTTTAGCGCATATGCGTCTAGATGCCGAAACCCTGATGGCGGCACTTTTACATGATGTGATTGAAGACACAGACTTTAGCAAAGAAGATATTGCAGAAAAATTTGGAAAAACCGTTTCCGAACTGGTCGATGGCGTCACCAAACTTAGCCAATCCAGTGATAAAGAATATAATAAAGCCGCTTCTTTCCGAAAAATTCTGCAAGCCACACTACAAGACCCACGTGTCATTATTATTAAACTGGCTGATCGTTATCACAATATGACTACCTTGGATGCACTACGCCCGGATAAGCGTGCGCGTATTGCCCAAGAAACCTTTGATATTTTTGTCCCGATGGCACGTATTGTTGGCATGAATGAAATGGGCGATAACCTCGAGCATCTGTGTTATCAAAATCTTGATCTCGACATGTATAACAATGTCCAAGAAGCCCTCCTGCAAACCAAACCCAAACGCTGTGAATACCAAAGCAAATGGGAAAACAATCTTACTGAGCTATTAAAAACCCATCAAATTTCAGGTCGAATTAAAAAGAAAAATAACAATATCGAACTGTTACGCCACTTTGTAAAAAATGACATTGATCTACATGAACTCACGCATAGTCACGCCTTTGAAATTATTCTAAATAGTATTGCTGACTGTGACCGCTTAGCCGATGTGTTGCGAGAGAGTTTTCAAGTTCTGCATTTTGCAGACCATATTCGTAAACCCCTCCCAGGTGGTAACCAATCACTGCTACTACGCTTAAAAGGTGAAAACACAACATTATCAGTCACCATTCAAACCGAGCTGATGCGTAAAGCGGCGCGTTTTGGTGTAGTACTGGGCGACAGTGCTCCACAAGCTTGCCGCTCTGCGATTCAAGCCTCGATGCAGAACTTGAATGTCTTGATCGATGGAGCCTGTGCTAAAACCACTTTTAGCGAACTGCTCGATTATTTACACCAAGAGAAAATTTGGGTGTATACCCCACAAGGTCATCTACACGAGTTACCGCAAGGGGCAACGGTAGTTGACTTTGCATATTCTGCTAGCTTATTTTTAGGTAACCATGCCGTAGGTGCGAAAATCAATGGGGAAACTAAACCACTTTCTACGCCATTGCACAGTGGTCAGGTGATTGAAATTATTACTGATGTTTTGGCCACCCCAAACCCTGATTGGCTCAGCTTCGTCAATACGCAAAAAGCCCGTCGTGCCTTACAAAATATATTGCGTGAACAAGACATCGAAGAACAACGCCTCGTTGGACAGCAAGCTTTAAATCGCGCTTTAAAGCTCTTCAATGTATCCATTAAAGATTTAACCGAATCAGATTGGTTAGAGCTTTTACAATGGCGACATATCGAAAGTAAAGACCAATTATTCGAGCAAATTGCCGTGGGCGATTTACTGCCGCAGTTGGTCGCGAATCATTTGTTTGCGCATGATCAAAGTGCACAGGAATCTGACCGACTCATTCAAGGTACTGAAGGTGTCGATGTCAAATACGCACATTGCTGTAACCCTGTGTTGGGTGACCCAATTCAAGGACATTTATCACGCCGCGGTCTTATTGTGCATCGTGCACGTTGTCACAATCTGCTGCATGAACAACATCTGCACCCTGAAAACATCATGCCGTTGCAGTGGACTAATGAGAATGAAGAAGAAATTAGTTTCACTGCATATTTATTGATTAACATGGCGATGGATGACGAACAAATTTCCGACCTGATTTATCAATGTCGTAAAGAAAAAATTGGGGTCGAAATGGTACGTAATCAAGATGACAAGACTTATGTCAATGTTGTGGTACACAACCGCAAGCAAATTGCAAAAATCATTCGCGATCTACGCATGCATTTTGGCTTCCCGCGTATCAGTCGACTGGCTCAACCTGTGAGCATTGCCGAAACATCGATTGCGAGTTAATTGTTTAAATCCGCACCTTTTAATGCCAATCCAGGCTATGATTGATGGTGAATATAATAGGAGAACACGATGTCCCGCCAAGTAATTCATACTGAAAATGCCCCTGCTGCGATCGGCACTTATTCGCAAGCAATCTTAGTCGGCAATACACTTTACCTTTCTGGTCAGATCGGTTTAGACCCATACAGTATGGAATTGGTTGAAGGCATTGAAGCACAAATTCGCCGTGTGTTTGATAATTTAAAAGCCGTCTGCGAAGCTGCTGGTGGAACACTGGCCGATATCGCTAAGCTGAATATTTTCTTAACCGATCTTTCAAACTTTCAGTTGGTCAACCAAATTATGGGTGAATATTTTGCACAACCTTACCCTGCACGCGCAGCGCTCGGTGTGGCAAGCCTACCCAAAAATGCATTGGTGGAAATGGATGGTATTGTGATTATTAATCAATAAGTTATATTTTTTAAGAAAAAGCCACCGATTGAGTGGCTTTTTTTTATCCAAAACTCCAATAAAGACAAATGAGATTTCAAATGATTTTTATTGACAAACGATAACAATTATCAATAATATCACTTATCTTATTTCTTTCATGTGGCTTGCTGAAATGTACGTGTGCTTATGCCGTGGTATTACAGATCAAGATATTAAAGACGCTGTTGAAAATGGTGCGGGCAGTTATCGCGAAGTTCGCGAGATGCTCGATCTCGGCACATGCTGTGGTCGCTGTGCACCAGAAGCGCGCTCAATCATCAGCGCAGAAGTCTCTGCTATTGCCTCACGCTTAGCCATTGCTGCCTAGATATTTGATTCATTTTTTAAATAACCATAATTATAAACTTACTCTTTATGAGTAGCTCCTCCCCCGCTTATGACTCTAGGCGGGTTTTCTTTTTTTAAATGTCTAAAAATCAAATTTCCACCTCGTATGCTTTTGATTGCGATTTTCATTTGCTGTTCTATAAATTACTCGCCAAAGACCACTTTGTTGTTTAAGATATTTCTCATAAGTTATTGATATTATTTTTAAGCCGCAGTTTGAATGGAGCTTTCTCATGAAAGGCAATCGTGATGTAATTAATCAGTTAAATCAGGTGCTTTATCATCATTTAACTGCCATTAACCAAAATTTCCTACACTCTCGTATGTTTAATGACTGGGGGATTGAGCAACTCGGTTCAGCTGAATATAAAGAGTCAATCCGTCAAATGAAGCATGCTGATAAAATCATCGAGCGTATTCTTTTTTTAGAAGGTCTACCAAATCTACAACACTTGGGTAAACTCTACATCGGTCAACATACTGTTGAAGTCCTTAACTGTGATGTCCGTAAAACCAAAGAGAACATTGAATCCATTCAAGCCGCTGTCAAGCTTGCCGAAGAACAACTAGACTACGTCACTCGTGACCTCGTGCAAGAGATTTTAGAAAAAGAAGAAGAATGGTTAGATTGGACAACTACACAGCTCGATTTGGTTGAGACTGTAGGTGTAGAAAATTATATTCAAAGTCAGATTTAAACTTAATAAAAAGCCCGCAGATGCGGGTTTTTCATTGTCAGCATTTAATTCCAAGGGCGCAGGTCAACGATTTTTATAACCACACCAGTTTCTTTATTAACTAATACTGTCATATCCACAGCATTTGCTTTTAATGGAATATATCCTGTGGCTTGAGGATATTTTTCCAAAATCTTTTGCACATATTGTGGATCATTGTATTGCACGAGTTCTTTTACATTTTTTGCTCGTTGTTTAATTTTAGGTATAGCTTGCACAAAATCCACATAACGCTCAGGTTTTTGAGCAATCGAAATTCCGCCTAATGCTTCAGTAAACATATCATTTTCGCGTTGTAATTTATCTTTAGCAAATTCAACAGCTACATATTGAGGTCTTAAAAATGAAGTTTTTTGAAATTGAATTTCTGCTTGATCTAGATGTTCTATAATTAGTTCATTTTTACGTATTAATTCAAAACGATCAACATTATAGGCAATCCAAACTGGTCTACCTTGCTCAATGCTAAACAACCCAAAGAGCAATGCCGCAATTTGTAAAAATATGATCACACTCAAGTCTAATTTTAGTGTTTTTTTACCTTCTTTATAAACCAACCAACCTAGCATTGGCCCGACAATAACATCTATCACCATCATCATTAAAAAAATTTGAGTAACACCAACAGCATTTGCTTGTGGCGACGGATACCAGATAAAAAAAACTATTCCTATAACCAATACTGCAATTAGAAATGAAATAAATAAATGGCTAAGAAAAAATTTAAGGCGTTTGGACATATATATACCGGCGAATTCAAACATGAGGTGCGACAGTTTCAAACTCTATTATTAAGAGTTTATTACGCAAATTTCCGAATTAATGTAAAATCCTATTAACATTAAATACTTATTATTTTTTTACTTTTAAATGTATATAACTCACAGTTAATGGATTTACATACTTAAAATCCTGTGTAAAAAAAGGCGGTTGATGATCTCCCACTACCATGACTTCAACACCCCTCATTTCAGGCTTTTGGAGTAACTTAGCTAAATCATCAAAAAATTGGGCATGTAAATGGATATTTCTACACATTTCTCCATCGCTATTTATAGCAAATTTTTCACAATCAATTCGTCTATTATGTATATCATTTTCTACATAAGGACTATGCGAAGTTAATGTCATCCAATAAAAAAATAGTTTTTCATTGATATTTTCACGGAATTTATTACCTACGACATTAAATAATTTTTCATCACATATACCATTAAACGCCTTACATCGCTGCAAACCTATAAAATTTTCACCAAATAACACATCCTGAAATCCAGCATGTTTATACCAATCTTTTCGATCATACAAAACCCCATTTGCACCATGCAAGGCTATGGTTTTATAACTTTTATGAGAAAGTTGATTGGGTAAACACTTAGAAAAAGCAGATGGATTTAAACGAGAAAATGCAAAACCATTATTCATTAACTCAATACTACACAATTCACGTAACTCACCTGCAACAGTAGCTCCCATCGTGTAAAAAGACCCCATGTTTATAAATTGCAGGTCTTTTTTTTGATTCACAATATTTCTTACAATTTGCTTATTTATTTCATTATTTTTCAAGCTCCCCCAAGACTCAGCAATGATATATAACACTTTTTCTGAATTTGGTTGGGATAAATAGTATCTTGCACTATTTTTTTGATTCTTTAGTGGTTCCATTTTTGGCGTTATATCTGAATCGCTCCAAAATGCATCCTTCCTAACTTCTTGATATAATCTTAACTGGCTATACGCAACAAAATAATTATCCCGTCCCAAAATAGCTCTAAATTCTGCATAAGTTATTCGAGTTTGCATAAAAAAAAGAGCAATTATTAATAAAATAGAATTTATGAAAACAGCCTGAGCTCTTTGATCAATTTTAAAAGTTAGACGATGCATGACTCCTACTATCGTAAACAGAAAAATTAAAAAAAATATAAAACCAAATTTATATAAATTTGGTGCAAGTGCAATAAAAGAAGATAAATATCGTATAGCGGCAAAGTCCATAAATGGAAATATTTGAATAAGCAACATCAATGAGTCAAAAAATAGAGCGCCTATTAAAACAAATAAACCAATATAGCGAATGATTTTCCAAGGCATAAAAAGAAAAAAAACAGCAATTAAATAGTCTATATTAATTAATGGTCTAGAAGTAGCAGTCCAATAGGCTACAATTAAAAAAATGATATTAGGTAGAATAAGAATTGAAATAATCTTAATTAACTCTTTGAATTTCAATTTACCTATATCATTTTTAAAAAATAAATTTACTTTCATTCAGAACATGCAACTCTAATGTTTTTGTATAGTAACTCATATAAAAAAGACCAGATTATCTGGTCTTTTTTAAATAACTAATCATTTATTTTTAAAATAAAAATTAGCGGCACTCTGATGGAGCATATTTTGCTGGCAAATCACCTGTTGCAGTTAATGTTGATAAACGAGCAACTGCTTGAACGTTTGTAGCTGACGCACAAGCCCATTCAACAGAACCTGCCGCACCCGCTGCCAACGCTGCATTTGCACCAGCTGTACCTGCTGCACGAGCATATGGTGACATGATAATAGTTTTACCGCGTGCATCTGAAGGTAAACTAGCATCTGAAGTTGTTGTTAAAGTGATCACACCAGCATCAGATGCGGCAACTGATTTTAAATATTTACTTACAGGTGCAGCTGTAGTTCCTTTAGCAACTGAAGCTGCAGCTGATTTTACACCATCCATACCATTCGTTTGAAAGCCTTCAGAGATTGCCGACTTAGCAGATGAGCCCGCAACAATTAGTTCAGAAATCTTTGCACGAACTGTATAATCTTGATACGCAGGAATCGCAACAGCAGCAAGAATACCGATAATTGCAACAACGATCATTAATTCAATAAGAGTGAAACCCTTTTGAGCGTTCATAACATTCTCCACAAATGTTTTGTTAATTTTTTATAAGCTTTTTAAGCTACTTTGTAATTAGCATGTATTATGCCAACTTTTATTATATTTATTTTCAAATAAAAAACAGCACTTTATTTCAATATTTAAAAATTTCTTTTTGAGCATTGTATTTTTATGTAAAAAACTGACAAATATTGTCGGTTTACCTCTTTCTAGTTCAACATAATTGGTAAATTACTCAATTCATCAGCTTTGTCTTCTATTTTATTGGCATAGAATTGATCCAAAATAGTCCCAATTTCAGTAACGGCATCGACTAAAGCCTGTCGATACTGCTGCTGTGCCATTTTTTCAATAATACTTTGGCAAACCTCATCCCACACTTGCTGCGTCGTGGCTTGCTGTATCCCACGGTCAATGACAATCTCGACTTTGCGTTCACACAAATTTAAGTAAAGCAAAATACCACTATTCAACTCGGTATCCCACACACCAAGCTCAGAAAAAAGTTGTTTCGCACGTCCACGAGTATCCAAATAATAGGCTTCTCGTGCAGGCATATGCCCTTCGACTACTACCTGAATTTCCCCAATGTGCCCATGTTCAGCAGCAGCCACCGCTTGCGCAATCGCATGCTGATCTTGCTGATTAAAAAAGCGTTTACTCGCTGGCATATGTAATAAATGCTTTAGCCAACGTTTAAAACTGGGTTGTACAATTTCATCTAGCTTTGGTTTAGTGACGATTTCCGTCGTTTCAGTTGTTGTTACCATGACCCTGATGCTCCTCCACCGCCGAAGCCGCCGCCCCCGCCACTATACCCACCTCCACCAAAACCGCCGCCGCCACGACCTCCGCTCCCACCTCCACCGCCAGAAGAGAGAAAGAGCTGAAAAATCGTTTGGGCTAAGGCCGTGATGAGTAAAAAGAAGATCCCGCCACCAATCAGTAAGCTGGTGATTAAGCCTGCTCCATTCACCAAGCCTGCAACGGTTCCTGCAACTGCAGCCGTCGAAGCACTTAAACGCTTGCCCACCACAAATGAGCCAATTGCACCAGCAATTAAGATAAATAAAGCCATACTAAAAGTTTTACTTTTGGCTTCCTGCTCGCGAATGGCTTGGTCTTGGCGTTCTTGTAACTCCTGCGCTGCTTGGGCTGCAACTTCAGGATCAAGATTTAAAATCCGTTCAATTTCAGCAAGCCCTGCATTGATCCCTTGAGCATACTGAGCTTGCTTAAAATACGGTGTGATTTGTTGGTTAATAATGCGATTCGCAATAATGTCAGGAATAACTCCTTCCAAACCATAACCCGTAAGAATCTGCATACGTCGGTCATTAACGGCAATTGCTATCAGCAAACCGTTGTCCTGCTTTGCTGAACCGAGCTGCCACTGCTCTGCAATACGCATGGCAAAACCAAAAATATCCTCTTGACCTGTGGTCGGGACAATCACTACGCCTATTTGGGCTTTTCCTGCGTCATGCAAGGCACGAATTTTCTGGTCAATGGCTTGCTTATCTTCAGCACTTAAAATATGTGCTTGATCAATCACGGGTTCATTTAAGGTTGGTAACACCCGTATCGATTCACCTTCTGCCATATCATTGGCAACGGGCAGTTGTGACACAGCATCGGCATTTGTAGAGCTTACATTATTAGAACTCGCCTCTTGCTGATCTTGAATAATTTTTGCAGTAACGACTGTTTCCGCAGCACCATCTGTTGCTGTAGCAACCTCTGCCCATGTTAACGAACTTAGACACAACAGTCCTGATAAAATGAATGCAAGCATCCATTTATATAAAAAGCGTACGAACTGCTGCTGTCCTATCATTCATTCACCCTATGGTTACGATTACTTTAAGTCACTGAGGTGTCAATTAGTTAAATGACACCGTTGGTGCTTTTTGCGCACTTTGCTCTGCACTAAAGTTCGGTTTGGTGTCCATCCCAATCACCTTGGCAGTCATGACTTGTGGGAACTGGCGTGAATAGGAGTTAAAGTCTTGCACCGTAGTAATATAGCGATTACGCGCCACAGCAATACGGTTTTCGGTACCTTCCAGCTGAACCTGCAAATCACGGAATTGCTCATTGGCTTTTAAGTCTGGATAGTTTTCTGAGACCGCAATTAAACGCGACAATGCACCTGTCATTTGCGCCTGCGCTTCTTGATATTTTTGGAATAATGCAGGGTCTTCTAATACTTCTTTATCGACTTTTAAACCCGCCACATTGGCACGAGCTTGTGTGACTTCGGTTAGGACTTGCTCTTCATGCTTAGCATACCCCTTCACTACATTCACCAAGTTCGGCACCAAATCTGCGCGGCGCTGATATTGGTTTTGCACTTCTGACCAAGCAGCTGTAACTGCCTCATCTTTGACCTGCAAGGTATTATAACCACAGCCCGATAGCGTTAACGTGCTCGCGAGGGTAACAACGACAGCAGTTTTTTTCATAAAATTCATTCAGCTATCCTCTTTCTTTTGTATTTATTGCAATAACCTGATTGTAAACACATTTGATTATCCTTTTGTTGCTTTTAGTTAAAGTAGCTAAAAATGAAAGAACCGAGCGATTTTCACTCGGTTTTGATTATTTATTTTTATACTTAAACTAAATAGCCGCCTGCAATTCCTGCTGAAAACCTTCGAGTTGATAGTCGTCTGCCAAACGGGTTTTCCAGTATTTCAACAGTTGGGTGTAATCAATATCTGAGGGATGAAAGTTGGTTTTATAATACGACAAATATTCAGGCAGCAATTGCACAAACATCTTCGCCAGCAAATACAATCCAAACAGATTCCCGCCCAATTTAGGTATACTCTTTTTGTGGTCTTGTAAAAATAATCGACTGGCCGAGTAAAAAGTTAAACTGGCGAAACCTGTCGTTACACTGCGCATAATTAAACGGCGAATCTTGTCATCACCATACACATTTTGATAAACATCAAAGGCAACCGCACGATGCTCAATTTCTTCAATGGCATGCCACACCCAGAGTTTAACCGCATCATCATCCAAGGTACTCAATACCTCAGGATGCCTTAAAATATAGCCGCCTAGCAGTGCCGTAAAATGCTCAAAAGCGCAGGTGATTGCGAGCTGAATTTTAGGATGCAGATTTTTCACATAATCATCTTTACG
Organism: Acinetobacter johnsonii ANC 3681; assembly: GCF_000368805.1. NCBI lineage: Bacteria > Pseudomonadati > Pseudomonadota > Gammaproteobacteria > Moraxellales > Moraxellaceae > Acinetobacter > Acinetobacter johnsonii. The sequence goes on from NZ_KB849703.1 coordinate 152,506, forward strand.
CGCCAACCATGCCTGAAAACGGTCGAGATTATAATCATCACGGCGCCATGCAGCATTAAATGCCGTGTGTGCTTGAGAATGCATCGCCTCTTGACCAATAAATGCCGCAATCTGCGCTTGCAGATTGTCATCCTTCACTTGGTCACGTACATTGCGCACACTATGCACAAAGAACTGCTCGCCTATGGGAAACGTCGAAGACAATGCCGTCAGCAAATGCGACATGACTGGTGAATTGGCAAAATAATGCCGACGAATGGCTTTGGGATTGAATTGCAAACGCCGAATCGTAATACCCTGAGCTTTTGGACGATGTTGATATAGTTTTTCTGTCGTCACTTGAGTCATGTCCATTTCCTAACATTTAACCGAGCGATCTTCAGTATCTGAATTTAGAGGCCCTTCACATATGGCAAAAATGCTTAGTGCGTTTGCAAATTCGTTCATTTTTATCAGACTCTCCACCAGATCTTTTTCGATTTATCCCGATCCACCTCTTTCATATCATCTCAGGCAAGTCGTGATCATAAAAAAACCCGCCGAAGCGGGTTTTTGTGTTGAACGATTTAGATTAAATGTCTAAATAATCCAAAATACCTTCAGCCGCTTGACGGCCTTCCCAAATTGCTGTGACAACAAGGTCTGAACCACGAACCATATCACCACCCGCAAAAATCTTCGGGTTTGAGGTTTGGAATTTATAGGTTTGCTGTTCAGCCGCAACTACACGACCTGAACCATCAAGGTTAATATTCACATTTGTAAACCAATCCGCAGGGCTGGTACGGAAACCAAATGCCAATAAAACTGCATCTGCAGGCAAAACTTCTTCTGAACCCGGAATTGGTTCTGGACTACGGCGACCACGGCTGTCTGGTTCACCCAGTTGTGTCGTTACCACTTTCACGCCCGTGACTTGGCCATTTTCGCCCACGATTTCAATCGGCTGACGGTTAAACAAGAAGTTCACGCCTTCTTCTTTGGCATTTTTTACTTCACGACGTGAGCCTGGCATGTTTTCTTCATCACGACGGTATGCACAGCTTACTGTATCTGCACCCTGACGAATTGAAGTTCGGTTACAGTCCATCGCAGTGTCACCACCGCCAAGAACAATCACCTTTTTACCCTCAACACTAATGTACTCACTTGGGTCTTTTTCCCAACCCTGCGTACGGTTGACGTTTGCAATGAGAAAATCAAGGGCATCATAAACACCATCAAGATCTTCACCCGCAAAACCACCTTTCATGTACGTGTATGTGCCCATACCCATGAACACCGCATCATATTCTGTCAGAAGCTGGTCGATGGTGACATCTGTACCAATTTCAGTATTCAAACGGAATTCAACACCCATACCTGAGAAAATCTCACGGCGGCGTTTCATCACATCTTTTTCCATTTTAAATTCAGGAATACCAAAAGTCAGCAAACCACCAATTTCAGGACGTTTGTCGAATACAACTGGCTTAACCCCTGCACGCACCAGAATGTCTGCACAACCTAGACCTGCAGGACCCGCACCAATGATCGCCACTTTTTTATCAGTCCATTTTACATTGGACATATCTGGACGCCAGCCCAGTGCAAATGCGGTGTCATTGATGTATTTTTCAGCATTACCAATCGTTACTGCGCCAAAACCATCGTTTAAGGTACAAGCCCCTTCACATAAACGGTCTTGCGGACAAACACGACCACATACTTCTGGCAACGTGTTGGTTTGGTGACACAGCTCTGCTGCTTGGAAAATACGACCTTCAGCAATCAACTTTAACCAGTTTGGAATGTAGTTATGTACAGGACATTTCCATTCACAGTATGGGTTACCACACCCTAAACAACGGTGCGATTGGTTGGCTGCCACTTCCGTTGTAAAAGGTTTATAAATTTCCACAAACTCTGCTTTGCGGACCTGAATCTCTTTTTTCTCTGGATCTTGGCGTGCTACATCCAGAAATTGAAAGTCATTGTTTAGGCGCTCTGCCATGTCTCTCTCCGTGGGTAGGTGCAGTACCGTTTATTTATCGTCTGCACCTGCCTATGTATCAGCAGTAGTGGAATTATTGTGGATCAGCTTGAGTGGTTTTCAACAAGGTCTGTAAATTGGCTGCTTTCGGTTTCACCAACCAGAATTTACGACTGTAGAAGTCAAACTCATTACGGATCTTGTATGCCCAAGCACTACCAGTTTCTGCAATGTGTTCATCTAAGATACGGCTCAAGAACTCTTTGTGTTCTTCCATTGCTTCTGTAGAAATACGATTCAGCTCAATCAGTTCATGGTTGTAATGATCGACGAAGTCATTATCAAGGTCAAGAACGTAAGCAAAACCACCTGTCATACCTGCACCGAAGTTGTGCCCCACTTTACCGAGTACGGTTACGATACCGCCCGTCATATATTCACAGCAGTGATCGCCCGCACCTTCAATAACAGCAAAAGCACCTGAGTTACGTACCGCGAAACGCTCACCTGCCGTACCTGCCGCGAACAATTTACCGCCAGTTGCACCATATAAACAGGTGTTACCAATGATTGCAGTTTCTTGGGTTTGGAAAGGCGAACCTTTTGGTGGGAAGATCGACACACGACCACCTGCCATACCTTTACCCACGTAGTCGTTCGCATCACCCTCTAAACGAATGTGCAAACCACCTGCGTTCCAAACACCGAGGGATTGACCCGCAGTACCGACCAAGTTCATCTTCACTGGGTGCGCTTCCATGCTGAGGTTGCCATAACGACGCGCAATCTCACCAGAAATACGAGCACCAATTGAACGGTCACAGTTACCAATGCTGAAGTGATATTCACCAGTAGTCCCAGCTTCAATTGCTGGCAACATTTCTGCCACCATTTTCTCAGCAAGCAAGCCTTTATCAAACGGTGCGTTACCTTCAACTTCACAGTACTGCGCCTTACCTTGCGCAGAAGGATGTGACTCCAGTAATGCGCTCAAATCAAGGTGCGCATGTTTCTCCGTTTCACCTGGAAGCATTTCAAGCAAATCTGTACGACCAATCAAGTCTTTGAGGCTTGAAACACCCAACGCTGCCAACCACTCACGTGTTTCTTCAGCAATGAAGGTGAAGAAGTTGATGAGCATTTGTGGCTCGCCAATATAATGTTCTTGGCGTAAATGATCTTGTTGAGTTGCAACACCCGTTGCACAGTTATTCAGGTGACAAATACGCAGGTATTTACAACCTAAAGCAATCATTGGTGTAGAACCAAAGCCAAAGCTTTCTGCACCTAAAATAGCTGCCTTCACCACATCTAGACCGGTTTTCAAACCACCGTCGGTTTGAACACGAACTTTACCGCGCAGGTCATTGACACGAAGTGCTTGATGCGCTTCAGAAAGACCCAACTCCCAAGGCGAACCTGCATGGTGAATTGAAGACAATGGCGATGCTGCTGTACCACCGTCATAACCTGAAATGGTAATGAAGTCAGCATAGGCTTTTGCCACACCTGCAGCAATGGTGCCTACACCCGGCTCAGACACCAGTTTCACTGAAACCATCGCTTGAGGATTGACTTGTTTTAAGTCAAAGATCAATTGTGATAAATCTTCAATCGAGTAAATGTCATGGTGCGGTGGAGGAGAAATTAAGGTCACACCCGGTACTGAATAACGTAAACGTGCAATTAAGCCATTCACTTTACCACCTGGTAATTGACCACCTTCACCCGGTTTAGCCCCTTGCGCTACTTTAATCTGCAAGACTTCAGCAGAGGTTAAATACGCAGGTGTTACACCAAAACGACCTGATGCAATCTGTTTGATTTTCGAGTTACGAATGGTGCCATAACGCGCTGGATCTTCACCGCCCTCACCAGAGTTTGAACGGCCACCAATGGTGTTCATCGCAATCGCAATCGCCTCATGCGCTTCAGGAGACAATGCACCTAAAGACATGCCAGCAGAGTCAAAGCGCGGTAAAATCGCTTCTACAGACTCCACTTGATCTAGAGCAATCGAGTTATTTGTTTTTAACTTTAATAGGTCACGAATTGTTGCCACTGGACGGTTATTCACCAGCTCAGCATATTCTTTAAAGTCTGCATATTGACCAGAACGCACTGATTTATGCAAAGCATTGATCACGTCTGGGTTGAAAGCATGGTACTCCTTGTCGAAGACAAATTTCAGCAAACCACCTTGATCAATTGGTTTACGTGTTTTCCATGCGGTATCAGCCAATTTCTTTTGGTCATTTTCAAGGTCAACAAAGGTTGCACCTTTGATACGGCTCGGTACACCCGTGAAGCATTTTGAAACCACTTCTTCAGACAGACCCACCGCTTCAAACAACTGACCACCACGGTAAGAGGCAACCGTAGAAATCCCCATTTTTGAAAGGACTTTTAACAAGCCTTTTTCAATGCCTTTACGGAAATTCACTTGCGCTTGGATTGGGTCACCCAATAGCTCACCTTTGGCAACCAAGTCATTGATCACGTCATAAGCAAGATAAGGATAAATTGCTGTCGCACCAAAGCCTAGAATAACCGCAAATTGGTGCGGATCACGTGCCAATGCTGTTTCAACAATAATGTTGGCATCAGTACGTAAACCAACATTAATTAAATAGTGATGTACAGCACCAGTTGCCATCAATGCATTGGCAGGCAAAAAACCTTGGCGGATTTTCTTGTCAGACAACACCAATAAGGTTTTGCCGTCGCGAATCGCTTGCGCTGCTTCTTCACAGATACGCGCAATTGCAGCTTCTAAACCTTCATCTTCCGCATAATTTAAATCGATATCTGCAATTTCATAACCCTTGCGACCCAGCGTACGGATTTGATGCATTTTCGAATTTGACAACACTGGGCTTGAAATAATCAAACGATCTGCATGCTCAGGGCTTTGTTCAAAAACGTTTTGCTCACGGCCTAAACACGTTTCCAATGACATTACAATCGATTCACGTAATGGGTCGATTGGTGGGTTAGTGACCTGAGCAAACTGTTGACGGAAGTAATCCGACACATGACGTACTTGGCGAGACAAAACCGCCATTGGCGTATCATCACCCATTGAACCCACTGCTTCCTGACCACTTTCAGCGATTGGACGAAGCAATTGGTCACGCTCTTCAAAGGTCACCATAAACATTTTTTGTGATGCTTTAAGGTCGTCGCCTTTTAAGCCTTGATCACATAAATATTCTTCAAGCTCTGGACTACCTTGTACACGAACCGAGTTTTCACGTAACCATTCACGATAAGGACGCATTTTTTTCAAATGCGTGCTGACATCTTTAGTGTCGAGCATTTTACCTGTGAAAGTATCGATCACCAGAATTTGACCTGGTCCGACACGACCTTTAGAAATCACATCTTCAGGCTCGTAGCCCCATACACCAATTTCAGATGCCAGTGTGATGTAACCATTTTTGGTAATCACCCAACGTGCTGGACGTAAACCATTACGGTCCAACATACAAATTGCATGACGACCATCTTGAATCACGAGACCAGCAGGACCATCCCACGCTTCCATATGCTTCGAGTTAAACTCATAGAATGCACGTAAATCGGCATCTAAAGTTTCCACATTCTGCCATGCTGGCGGAACCAACATACGCAATGCACGGAACAAGTCCATACCGCCGCCCACAAGAATTTCAAGCATGTTATCTAAGCTTGAAGAATCCGAGCCAGTACGGTTCACGATTGGGTTGAGCTCAGTTAAACCAGGCAATAATGGGTTTTCAAACTTTGGCGTACGCGCCATCGCCCAGTTACGGTTCGCTGTAATGGTATTAATTTCGCCATTGTGCGCAAGATAACGGAATGGCTGAGCCAAAGGCCAACGCGGCAAAGTATTGGTCGAGAAACGTTGGTGGAACACCACAATATGTGACTCAAGACGTGGGTCTGCCAAGTCTGTATAGAAGTCAGCAATCGCTTCAGGCATCATCAAGCCTTTATAGCTAATCACTGTTGAACATAATGTGGTTACATAAAATGATGAGTCATTGCTAAGCTGCTGTTCTGCACGACGACGTGCCAAGAAGAGTTTACGGTTAAACTCAACTTCAGACACACCCATTGGGCAGTTCACAATAATTTGCTCAAATGCAGGAAGTGACTGCATCGCAATCGAACCTAAAGCATCGTTATTGGTCGGGACCACACGCCACGCCAATACTCGGCAACCTTCAGATTCAATTTCTTTAGTTAGAATTTGTTTTGCATGTGCTGCAATTGCTGGATCGAGGCTTAAAAACACCGTGCCGACAGCAAAAACTTCACTAAGTGTAATATCACTGAGTTTTTTCGCTTCTTCGCGGAAAAACTGTTTTGGCATTGCCAAGAGTAAACCGCAACCATCCCCTGTCTTACCATCTGCAGCAATACCACCGCGGTGGGTCATACAGCTCAGACTGTGCATAGCAGTCTTGACAAGATCATGGCTAGCATCACCCTGCATATGGGCAATTAAACCAAAACCACAGTTATCTTTAAACTCATCCGGTTGGTATAAACCTTGAGCGGGAGCTACAGTATTAGGCGATGGCATGTGCATAGCGTACCCTTCTTTCTACAGGCCCTGTCGGGCGTCTAACAATCTAATTACTTCTTGCCGATTCGTTCAATTGACTCATATTCAGATTCTGATTGAAGTACAGCATTTTTTCTTCACACCCAAGATAGACTGATTTTCGTCTTTATGCATGTCTTAATTGAAAAAATGTATGCAGCAGTCACGCACTTATTTAAGGCACTTGGCCGCTACTATTTCGCTCATAAATCGAATCTTTTTTGCGCCAAAACAGTGACATCAACTCAATTCATGCACCATTAAAGCAAGTTTTATGCCAATTATTTATTTTGTGTGTTAAACACTTTAGTTTTATTAGGTTTGTGTTTTTTACGTAAAAATTTAGTTCGAAGACAATCCATTTATTGCACTATATTTGTGCGTATATGAGATTTACTTTTTTTGGTGCGCCATAATGAACCAATTTTAATTAAATGGATCGGTCACTTCAGGTTCATTTGTTTTATTTTGTGGCGCATTCTCTACGGTTGTTTGTGACTTTTGCACATCAACCACATTTCCATCCGCATCACGACGAGTAACTGTCGTCGATGTTGTCGATTGTTTATTTTGTGCAACTGCTGCACGTGCCGCTTGTTGACGCGCAGCAAGAGTGGCTTCATCAATCACAGGCACAGCGGCTGGTTTCAACTGCACGGCATAGAGCTTATTGCTAAGTCCAAGTTCATCAGAACCGAGGTCATTGACATATTCAGCATAACTTTCAATTTTTTCAACTTTGGGTTGCACCGACTTCGGCAACGTTAGTTTTAAATCAGCCAATGCCTTTTGCGCCTCATTGGTATTTTTATACACACCATAGATCAGCACATATTGCTCAATTTGGTTTTCACCCGTCAGTCTTAAGTAGCTAAAAGCCTGACGATCAGATTGCCTCTGCAAAAAACGCTTAATAATCGCTTCTTCTGAAACTCTAAACAGTTCAATTGTACTGTTCTTTTTATTTTCCTGAATAAACTTGGTACCGCGGAATTCAGCTTCATGCTGCGCGATTGCTACAACACGTGTCGTCATATCCAAAGGTTTTACTTCATCGAGGAATGAGCCTAAATGGGCGGTTGTTGCGACTTTTTCTGGCTGAATTTGCAACTCAACTTCGGATTCAGCTTTTTTTTCAACTTCAACCACAGCCTCTTGATCCGTAATAGCCCAAAAGACTAAAGCGCCAAACAAGCATGCCCCTCCGAATGCAAGCCAAATATAATTTTGCTTTGTCTGCCACTGAGTTCGAAGGGTTGTTGCCATAATAAAGTTATGCCTGTTCTTGGTTGGCTAAAATCGCCTGTTTCATCAATTCTACATCAAATGTTTTGGTAATGATGGCCTGTCCTACCGCTTGCATCAAAACCAAACGAAGCTGCCCGTTCAAGACTTTCTTATCATGCGCCATATACGCTAAAAAGTCATCGAGGGGAATCTGCGGACATACTATCGGTAAATTCGCGCGTTGAATGATATTTTTTGTACGCGCCAAATCTTCTGCACTGATCCATCCCATACGCTGCGATAAATCTGCTGCCATCACCATACCTGTTGCCACAGCCTCACCATGGAGCCATTCACCATAGCCTAGATAAGATTCAATCGCATGTCCAAAGGTATGCCCAAGATTCAATAAGGCACGCTCACCTTGTTCTTTTTCATCATTGGCAACAATACGCGCTTTATGGGCACAAGAACGATACACAGCTTCAGCCAGTGCAGCTTCATCACCCTGCACCAAAGCATCCATATGTTGTTCCAACCAAGCGAGAAAGTCAGCATCGCCCAAGAGTGCGTACTTAATTACTTCGGCCAAACCTGCAGATAACTCACGTGCTGGCAACGTTTTGAGTTGAGACATATCTGCCAAGACCACTTGTGGTTGCTGAAATGCCCCGATCATGTTTTTACCCAGCGGATGATTAATCCCTGTTTTACCACCGACACTCGAATCAACCTGTGAAAGAAGTGTGGTTGGCACCTGAATAAAATAGACCCCACGCTGGAAGCATGCTGAAGCAAAGCCCGCCATATCACCAATCACACCACCACCTAAAGCTAAAACTGTACAATCACGGTTGAAGCCTGACGCTAACAATGCATCAAAAATCAGGTTGAGGTGCTCAATATTCTTATATTTTTCACCATCGGGCAAAATACACGTTGCAACTGTTTTTCCCAACGCTTCAATTGCTGTGACATAACGACCTAAATACAAAGGCGCGACCGTTTCATTACTCACAATCATGACTTGACGACCATGAATATACGGTTCAAGTAAAGCTTTTGGATCTAAATCACTACCAATAAAGATCGGGTAACGGCGTTCGCCAAGTTCAACATATAAGGTTTGCATGGATCAAATCACTTCAAAACTGAATCAAAACTATTTGACAAGAATCAAGTTTAAGATACGCTGCGCAAGATCACGTGCAGCCCCTTGATTGGTCTCGATAATATAATGGGCAACTTCACGATATAAAGGATCTCGAACGCTGAGCAAGTCACTTAACTTTTGTTCAGGATTCTCCACTTGAAGCAGTGGGCGATTTTTATCACGATAGGTTCGCTGTAGTTGAATTTCGACAGGAGTATAAAGATAGACAACGATACCACGTTGTTTGAGAAATGCACGATTTGGTGCCTGAGTCACCGCCCCACCACCTGTGGCCAAAACCAAGTTGGGTCGAGAAGTTAACTCATCGATTACAACCGTTTCACGACTACGAAACCCAAGCTCACCCTCTTTTTCAAAGATCCATGGAATCGTTGCTCCTGTTTTGCGCTCAATTTCATGATCACTATCAAGAAACTCGCGCCCTAACAGTTCAGCTAAATGTCGTCCTACCGTTGTTTTTCCAGCCCCCATAGGCCCTACCAAATAAATATTTGGTAGGGTTTCAAACTCTTTGCTTGGCAAGGAGTCACCTTTTAGATTTGTTCAAATTGAAAATATATTAATGATTTCTTGAAACACTGTCATTAACAATTCGTGGTGTGACAAAAATCAACAACTCCGTTTGTATCGTCGTTTTGACATTATTCTTAAATAAGTTACCCACCACAGGCAAATCTCCTAAGAATGGTACTTTTTGATAGTCATTACGTTTCGTATCATCAAAAATACCACCAAGCACGACAGTCTCACCATCATCAACTAAGACATTGGTTTGTAATTCACTGGTATCAATTGCAATACCATCATTGGTGATATCACCAATCGAGTCTTTCTCAACCATGAGCGCCATTTGAACTTTACCATCAGGGGTGATACTTGGAGTCACCTCTAACTTTAAGTTAGCCGCACGGAATTCGGTTTTTAAGCCTTCCGTCGCACTCCATGTTTGATAAGGAATCTCTGTACCACGCAAGATATAGGCTTTCTGTTTATCACCAGTCAGTACTTTAGGTGCTGATAACACTTCACCATGACCATCCGCTTGAAGTGCGCTTAACTCAAGGTTTAACATATAATCTGAGATCTTCAGTAAACCAAAGTTAAACGTACCAGCCGTGTTTGTTGCTAAATCCACCCCCAAATCAAAACTTGGCTGGAAATCTCCGCCCCATACTGGGCTATTGCCCAGCTTCTTCGCGCTCCACTTAATCCCCAATTCGCGAGAAAAATCTGTTGACGCCGTTACAATACGGGCTTCGACCATCACCTGTTTAACTGCGACATCCAGCAAGTCAATCATGCGACGAATCTTGTCAATATTTTGCTGCGTATCATTAATAATTAAAGTATTGGTACGCGAATCAGAAACCGCACTACCACGAGCACTCAATAAACTTTCCAAAGCTAAGGAGTCTGAACCCGCTGTTCGGTTCGACTCACCTCCTTTACTATCACGAGAGTCCTCCAATAACTTCAGTACATCCGCCGATTTAGCATAACTCAATTGAATATAATCGGTTTGAATGGGTGAAAGCTTAATACTTTGCGCGATGGCTTTCGCCTCTTCTTCCTCAGATTTAATCAGCTCAGCTACAGGTGCAATCCAAATCACATTACCATTGCGTCGCTTATCCAAATTCTTGGTTTTCATTATGATATCAAGTGCTTGATCCCAAGGTACATCTTTAAGGCGCAAGGTAATATTACCTTGTACCGTATCCGAGGCCACCATGTTAATGCCTGTAAAATCAGCTAAGAGCTGTAATACACGGCGTACTTCAATATCTTGGAAATCTAAAGAAATCTTTTTGCCCGTATAAGCACTTGGTGCTTTAGGCTTCATTGGATTTTTATCTTCAGGACGCTTTAAACTAATGGTGAGCTTATCTTCTGCCTGATAAGCCATATATTCAAAACTGCCATTCGATTGGATCGTGATCAGGCCGTTACTGCCATCGTTTTGTGCATCGATGGTCGATACAGGCGTTGCGAAATCATTCACATTGAGACGGCGCGATAAGTGGGCAGGAATTTTATTCCCCAAAACGCGCACCACAATTTTACTGCCTTGTTGTTTCACATCGACAGGGGTATTGCTACCTTTTAAATCAATGACAACTTGGCCTTCGCCGTCTGAACCACGTTGGAATCCAATATTTGAAATACCTTGCTCTGAACGCGCTGCAGCAACAGGTGTTGCTAGCGCTGGGTTCACTGAGTTAATTTTCAGAATAAAGGTATTACCTTCAACACGTGTAGTAAATGCACCAGCATCAGCCAAATTTACAGTTAAACGTGAACGCTGCGCATCTGAAGTTACATCTACTGTACTTGCTTCAGCCGTTGCCACCGCAATACTGCCTTGTTTTAAGCTCTGCTGCGCTTTATCAAAATCCAAAACCAAACGTGATGGCTGTTCCAACTGATAGGCTTGCGGCTGTGGTGGCAAACCGTTGAACATGACACGAATTTCTGTTCCCTGTCCCGGAATTTGCATCGGCACAATATTCGTAATACCGACTTGCGCACTTGCAGCCTGCATCACCGCCATTGCAATTGCACCCATTGAAAACTGACGGAACATATGGTTCATCGTATTGCCATCCCCAAATATAAAATCTTTAGCACTATTTTTCATTTTTATTCCTTTTCCTTTTTTAAGGCGCCGGCCCAATTAATACTAGGCTTCTCGGGCGCTCGACATAGCCCTCACGCCCATCCGGAATAATTTCAATCAAATCAATTTGTGTAGCGGTGATATTAATCACACGACCATGATTCATCCCCAAATAACTACCACGCTGCACGCGTTCAATTTCACCATCCGGTGTTTGAATCAACGCCAAAATTTGTCCATTTTGTCCGCGCATGCTTCCTTTCATGTTAAGCGATTCAATCGCATAACTTTCCAAGGGTTGTAATTGGCGCGATAGGTTTGGATAGACACGCTTTCCAGCCATAATCTTCAGTTCAGCCGCTAACGAGCTTGGCATAAACGGGCTCTTTAATTGGTGCGCAGCATAGTTAAAGGTTGGTACAGGTGGGAAATCTGGCGCTGGCTCAATCGGCAATGGTGGCTGATTGCGAATTTCAGCCATTTGCATATTGACCGCATCAATACGTGAATCACAACCGACAAGGAATAGTCCTACGCAGAGACTAAGTAAGAGGTTTTGATGTTTCATTACTTGGCACCTCCCGCATCGGCTTTCTTATCATTTTTTGTATCTTTTACATCAACATCCGTTGTAGCCGTTGCCCCGACATAACGGTAGGTTTTCGCTTTTACACTATATGAAATTTGCGGAATATCCGTCTTTTTATCATTGTTACTTGATGCTGAGATATCGAAGTCATGCAAGGTAACAATACGCGGTAAAGCTGCAATTCCACTGACAAATGAACCAAAAGAATGATAATCACCCGTCGCTTCAATGGAAATCGGCTGTTCGATAAAGAACTCTTGGCGAATTTCTGGTTCTAAACGAATATTTTTAAACTTTAATCCAGAATTTACGCCGCTCACGTTGATATCTTCAACCAAGCCAGGAATTTCAGTTTCTTTCGGCAGCTGTTCTAACTGCTGATTAAAATTGGCTTCCATTTCTTGCAATTGCACTTGATATTGCTGCAAATTACGTAATTTTGAATCTTTTTCACGAAACTCATTCAGTAAATTTTGTTCTTGTGCATGTGCATTTGAAATCGCATCAAGCTTCGGCTTAATCACGACAAAATAGCCCAATGCCCCAATTACTAAAATGATAAAAATCCAACAAGTCAATTTGACTGAAAAGGGCCAACTACCGTAATTGTTTGGATCTAAAGTATTGAACTGTTGAAAAAACTTATCAACCGTCATTTTCTTCTTGGTTACAGCATGGTTTTCTGATGTTAACTCTTCAAATTCATCGCGACTCATTGTGCTGCCCCCGCTGTTGAATTATTAACTGTACTTGCGGCTTCAGGTGTCGTCGCATCAGGCGATACTGGCTGAGCAATCTCATCTAAATCAGCCGTGACCACAAAGGTGCCATAGGTTTCTTCAACACGTGGCACGATGGAACTTGGTGCTTTATCTTTTTTCTCTTCAGCAACCAAGAATGAATTCATAAAGGCATTGCGATACCATGCCGATGCTTCGAGATTACGTAAGAATTCCGCAACTGTATTCGGGCTTTCCGCTTTACCTTCAATGGTAAATTTATCACCTGTACGCACAAACTTAGTAATGTACATATTACTTGGAGTGACACGTACCATTTCATCCACTAAACGCACAGCTACAGGGCGTTGACCTTGCAAACCTTGGATCAATTTCATCCGTTCTACAATCGCATTGCGCTGCTCTTGCAGACCTTCCAATGACTTTAATTGAACATCTAAGTTTTGATTGGTACTCACCACCAACTGATTGGCCTGTTCTTGATCTTCAAGTTTTTGACTGTAAAAGAACCAAGCCAATGCAACAGCTAAAACCCCAACTAATGCAGCCCCAACACAATAGGCAATAAATTCTTTTTTTCGTTTCTCTCTTAACGCATCACGCCAAGGGAGTAGGTTTATTTTTGCCATTAATCAAAACTCCTCAATGCCAATCCACATGCCACCATGAGTGATGAAGCATCATTTTCAATTTTTTTAATGTCGATTTGTGGAGAAAAGCCCATCTGTAAAAATGGGTTGGCAATGGTGACCCGATAACCTAATTTTTGTTGTAATAACTTCGCCAGTCCTGGAATATTGGCATTCCCCCCTGCCAATAAAATATGGTCGATCTCATTGAATTGAGAGGACGAAAAAAAGAACTGCAAAGAACGTGCTGCTTGTTGCACCACAGCTTCAAGAAAAGGTTCAAGTACTTCAATATCATAGTCGTCAGGCAAAGTACGGCTTTTTTTGGCACGTCCAGCTTCTTCAAAAGACAAACCATAACGGTTTTGAATTTCTTGCGTCAGTTGTTTACCACCGAACACCTGTTCACGGGTATAAATGACTTTATTATTCTGCATGACAGATAAGGTCGTCATGGTGTGACCAATGTCCAGAATCCCAACGGTGTTTACACCCATTGGAAGCGTATCTGAAAAGACTTTGAATGCATTTTCAATGGCGAAACTTTCAACATCGGCAATCTTAGGCGTTAAACCACCTAATTCCAATGCTTCGGCACGTGCCTCTACATTTTCAATGCGGGTTGCAACGAGGAGTACATTGACACGATTGGGATTGGCTAAACGGTCTGGAAGGACTTCAAAGTCCAAACTCGCTTCATCTAATGGGAATGGAATATATTGCTCAGCATCATCACGAATCTGAATTTCACGTTCGTCATCGTTCATATCGGCATCCATTTCAATGATTTTAGTAATCACCATGGAAGTCGGAACTGCCAGTGCTACGTCTGTCGATTGAACATTGGCCAAATTTACCGCACGCTCAAGGGCATCACCAACTGCTTCTGGATTCAATATATTTTTTTCGACCACACTTCCTTCTGGTAATGGGACTAGTGCATAGCTCTCCACCCAATACCGATTATTTTTAACAGAAAGTTCCAATACCTTAACAGAAGTCGAACTAATATCTACTCCTATTAACCCCTTACTTGGCTTACGATATAACCTGAGCACAGTATCATTCCTATTATTTTTTTATCCCCAAAAAAAGTAACCCACTAATTAGTCCGCGTCTATAATTTTATACGGATACAATAACTCATCTAACATTCCGTATGTGTACAGGATATACTGACCGCTAATTAGTTTGCCATTAGCTCTTATTAAAACTTACTTGTTATGAAAAAGCTATCTTGTTCGGGCCGTGTTCATCCATTTTTTTTGATCATTATTATAATGTTGGTCTCAATTCCAATGGGTTTTTATGGCATGTATCTCTATATTGCCCCATCTTTGCCGCAAATGACAACTCTAAAAAAGGCGCCATTACTAAAACCTTTACAAGTTTATAGTGCGGATAACCAACTCATTTCGGAATACGGTGGCAAGCTATCTGTACCCGTAGATTACGATCAGATCCCACGAAGTTTTATTCATGCCTTCTTAGCGGCGGAAGATTCTTCTTTTTTTGAGCATAGTGGTATCAGTTTTAAAGGTTTAGGACGTGCAGTCAGTGAAAGTATTACTGGGTCAAACGTCCAAACGGGTGGCTCGACCATCACCATGCAAGTGGCAAAAAACTATTATCTCAGTCCCGAGCGTACGTTAAAACGTAAGTTGACTGAGGTTTTTCTAGCCCGAAAAATTGAACAAAATTTAACGAAAGAGGAAATCTTAACCCTCTACGTCAATAAGATTTTCTTGGGTAAAAATGCCTACGGTATCGCAGCGGCAGCTAAAATTTACTACAACAAAAGCTTAGACGAACTCAGCATTGCACAAATGGCGATGATAGCAGGTCTGCCTAAAGCGCCCTCTAAATACAATCCAGTGGTCAACCCCGAACGTGCTTTAGAACGTCGTAACTGGATTTTGGGTCGTATGCTCCAGCTAGGCTACATTAACCAAAGCCAATATGAAAAAGGCATTGCAGAACCAATTAACCTCGATATGCCTGACCGCGGGGTAAGCAACCGATTTCCCTACATCGGTGAAATGGTCCGTAGCGAACTGATTGAAAAGTTCGGCGAGCACGCGATTGACTCTGGTTATAAGGTTTACACCACCATCAACAGTGAACGCCAAGCCTATGCCGAACAAGCGGTACAAGATGGTTTAGAAGCCTATGACCGTCGTCATGGTTGGCGTGGTGCGGAAGCTCATGACAAACCCTTAAGTAGCTTTAGTGCATTTGCCAACACCTTCCCTGCCGAAGTTACCCGTGTCAATCAAAATAGTTTTGATGCCTTAATGCAAGATGGCTCAACGGTAACCGTACCATGGTCTGGCATGTCTTGGACACGTCCTTATCGCAACGCGAATGCCGTAGGCGGTGCACCATCAAGAGCATCTCAGATTGTTAAAGTAAAAGACATTGTACGTCTGCGCCCCAATGACAACAAAACCTCATGGGCTTTGGTGCAACTGCCTAAAGTTCAGGGTCAGCTGATTGCACTTAACCCAAACAATGGCGCTGTAGAAGCATTGGTTGGTGGTTATAATTTTTATCAATCTAAATTTAACCGAACCACACAAGGCTGGCGCCAACCAGGTTCGATTATTAAACCCTTTGTCTATGCACTCGCTTTAGAGCGCGGTATGACACCGTATAGCATGGTCAATGACAGCCCGATCACCATTGGGAAATGGTCACCACGTAATGCCGATGGTCGCTATTTAGGTATGATTCCCCTGCGTCGTGCACTATATTTATCGCGCAACACCGTGTCAGTTCGACTCCTGCAAACCGTGGGCATTGAACGTACACGTCAATTGTTCATGGACTTTGGCTTAACTGATGAACAGATTCCGCGTAACTACACCATTGCCCTCGGAACACCTCAGGTTTTACCGATTCAAATGGCCACAGGTTACTCAGCCTTTGCCAATGGCGGTTATCGCATTCAACCACATTTCATCAATCGTATTGAAGATGCCTATGGCAAAGTCATTTATCAGAACAACCCTGAATATGCATGTATCAGTTGTATCTCTCAATTAGAATCAAATCCTCAGTCTGCTGACACCATCACGCCTGATGATGAAGTAATTGAAGTCACCAACCAAGATCTAAACCCTGCTGAAAAATCGGCAAATCCTGTTGAGATCAACAGTGACTATCGTCAAGCGCAACGTATTTTAAAATCCAGCTCTGCTTATGATATGGCGAATATTTTAAAAGACGTGATTCAACATGGTACAGGCCGTGCTGCATTGCGTATTGGACGAGATGACTTGGGCGGAAAAACAGGAACCACCAATGATGCAAAAGATGCTTGGTTTGCCGGCTTTAATGGCAAATTGGTGACCGTAGCGTGGGTCGGTTTCGACCAACCAACAACTTTGGGACGCCGCGAATACGGCGGTGTGGCTGCGCTCCCGATTTGGACAGACTTCATGGCCAAAGCCTTACAAGGCACGCCTTCGGCTTGGGTTCAACTCGACGCTAAAGCCAAAGCACCGATTCAACGCCATCAGAAAGAAACACCTCAGAGCAACTTAGGACCAACCCCACCTTTGGCGCAGCCGTTGTATCGCCCTGCACCAGTGGTGGTTCCACGTGCTCCTGAGCGTGACTTTGATGATTTGCCAGGTGAAGAGGAAACACTGGTTCCAAAGAATAGTACTCCACCCACCATGCAAGCACCCAAAGAACAACCGAAACCTAAATCAGATGCGCTCGATCATTTAATTGATCAAGTCCAATAATAAAAGCCCGCAGATGCGGGCTTTTTTATACTCATGCTTTTTTCTGAAACAGTAAAATTTGATACTGTGCTTGTAAGTCAAAAGCTGCTTGCGACTCTAAAGCTTCACGGCGCTCTTGTTTTGCTTTATAGGCATAAGGGGTCATGGCAATCAGGTTTTTTAAGTCCTGCTGATTAAGCTTAAATTCAGCATCGACAACATCATCACTCACCAAATCAAACGCATCACTCAACTGCTCTACAAATTTGCTCGGTTCATGCGGCTTCACCTCTTCGAACAAAGCCTCACGCATTGCATATAAATGCTGAGGCGCAGGCGTCACCACCAACAAATATCCTTGCGGCTTGAGCACCCTTAAAATCTCTTGTTTTGGAATCGGGCTAAACAAACTACTACACAGATCAATCGATTGATCCAACACGGGTAAAGTTGCTCCCGTACCCACCACCCACGTGATATTTTTATTGATTTTCGCAGCCACTTGAACCGCATTTTTTGCAATATCTACACCGACACATTGCAGCACTTCAGCCTGCATCGCATCGGTGTAATAGCCTTCACCACAGCCGATATCAAGTAAATTTTCAATGCGTAACTCACGCACCTTATTGATCACTGCTTGCTGTAGTGGCGCATAATGACCTGCACTTAAGAATGCACGGCGGGCTTGTACCGACTCAGGTGTATCCCCCGGATTTTTGCTGTGCTTGTGTTGAACAACATGCAGATTGACGTAGCCTTGTTTCGCCACATCATAACTATGTGAATTCGCACAGCGCCATGTTCTTTCGTTTAAAGTTAAAGCCTCACGACACACAGGACACATGAGCAGATTCATTATTTTCTCCAAGACATTACCTCAGGCATAAAAAAAGCCGGCAAATACCGACTCTTTTCATACTTTTTGCTTAACGCAATTTTAAGGTCATTAGCCCTAAAACTACCAGCATAATTGTGATAATCCAGAAACGAATCACCACTTGGGTTTCACGCCAGCCTTTTTTCTCATAATGGTGGTGTAATGGCGCCATCAGGAATACGCGTTTATTGCGCATTCTGAGAGAACCAATTTGCAAGAAGACTGAAATCGCTTCGACCAAGAACACACCAGCCATAATGGCAAAGACAATTTCCTGACGAACCATGACCGCAATTGTACCGAGCATTGCGCCCAATGATAATGCACCCACATCGCCCATGAAAACCTGCGCAGGGTGCGCATTAAACCAGAGGAAGGCTAGACCCGCGCCAATCATGGCTGCACAAATCACCACTAATTCAGAGGCAAATCGTACATAAGGAATATGTAAATAATTGGCAAAACGGACATCACCAGCCAGATATGCAAATACGCCTAAACCCGCTGCAACCAGTACCACAGGCATAATCGCTAAACCATCCAAACCATCAGTGAGGTTCACGGCATTTGATGCACCATTAATCACCAAATAGGTGAAAATGATAAAACCAATACCCAACGGGATCAGCGACAAAGGAATACTTAAATCTTTAAAAAATGGAATCAGCAGATCCAGCATATTTGCGGTATGTACAGGATTGCTCTGTTGTTGCGCAATTACATACAGCGCAATACCTGCGCCCAGTGACGCAAGCGACGTCCAGAAGAACTTTTTACGGGCAGGTAAGCCGGCATTGTCTTTATAGCGAATCTTGATCCAGTCATCGGCCCAACCCACTGCACCAAAAATCACCATCACTGCCAAGACAATCCATACATAAGGGTTGGATAAGTCTGCCCACAACAGTGTAGAGATACCAATTGAGAGTAAGATCAACACACCACCCATGGTTGGTGTACCCATTTTTTTGGCATGATTTTCAGGAGCATATGAACTCACGGCTTGACCATATTTGAGTGCTTGCAACTTGCGAATCATCACAGGACCGAGCACTAGACCAATGGTCAGTGCGGTTAAAACACTGAGCAAGGAACGCAATGTTAAATAACGAACCACCTGAAACGAACTATGGTAGCCCGCCAGTTGTTCAAATAACCATAACAACATTTAGAGTTTCTCCATCAAATCAGCCATCAACGTTTCCATATGGGTATAACGAGAACCTTTAAACAGGAAACTCATAGACTGGGGTTGATGTGTTTCAATTAAACTGAGTAAGAACGGCAAAGCCTGCTCTTGAGTTAAAAAAGCCTGCATTTTTTTGCCATATTGGGTGCTGCGTGCGCCTTCTTGTGCAGCAGGTGCAAATTCACCGACAGCCACCACGAAGTTCAGCCCTTTCACCGAGACCAAATCACGCCCCAGCATATAGTGCTGCTGTGCAGCAGAGCTACCTAGCTCACCGATATCACCCATCACCATCACTCGAACCCCCTCTTGCTGTGCAAGCACTTCAGCAGCGGCACGCATAGAAGTTGGGTTGGCATTATAGGTATCATCAATCAACAAATGACGGCCTTGTTGAATAAAGTTCAAACGCCCTTTTGCACCGACCGCTTGCTCAAGGCCAAGCACGATATCATCCAAGCTAATACCAATCGCTAAAGCAAAAGCTGCCGCAGCGGTTGCATTTTGAACATTATGCTCCCCAGCAAATGGTAAATTCACCTGACGCACGCCTTGCGGGGTATTCAACTTAAACGTTGCCGATTGTGCCTGTAACTCAATCTCAGTGGCAAAGATTTCACCACCCGCACCAAAACTGAGCATCTGTTCAGTTTGTACTGCTTGACGAATACTATCGGCAAAATCATCAGCCGCAGGAACAATAGATGTCCCATTTGGGGCAATATGCGCATAAATCTCAGACTTGGCACGGCAGATGCCATCGCGTCCACCAAACTCACCCAAGTGTGCTGTACCAATATTGATAATGCCTGCAACCAAGGGCTGGACCAAATTCGAAGTATAGTCAATTTCACCTTGATGGCTTGCACCCAACTCCATCACTGCATATTGATGCTCAGGACATAATTCCAATAACATGACTGGCACACCCAAGTCGTTATTCAGATTGCCACGGGTCACCAACGTTGGTGCTATACGTGACAAAATACTGCCTAACATTTCTTTGGTGGTGGTTTTACCACTACTACCCGTCAGCGCAATCACTTTTAGCTGTGGGTTTTGTGCACGGCGATAAGCCCCCAACTGTCCCAATGCCAAACGTGTATCAGGCACCACCAACTGACAAATCTCTGCCTCTATAGGCTGACTCACAATGGCCACTTGGCAACCTTGTTCAGCAACTTGCGTAATAAAAGCATGTGCATCAAAACGTTCGCCTTTGAGTGCCAAGAAAGCATCTCCTGCTTCTGCATCACGTGAATCCGTCAAAATACGCTTAATTTCAGTATTTGGCGCTTGATCATTTAGCCAATAACCTTGGGTGGCTTCGAGTAACTGTGCGGCGGTCCATGACACTAAAGGCACTGTGCTAGTTGTTGAGGTATGCATACGACTTCCTTAGTGTGCAAGATAAGCAGAATCAATAGTGTGGTGCTGTGCATCAATCGCGGATTGCACTTCGACGACATCGTCAAACCAATGCCGAACACCCTCTATTTCTTGATAGTTTTCATGACCTTTACCGGCAATCACGATAATATCACCCGCTTGAGCCTGTTGAACGGCAAATTTAATCGCTTCACGACGATCATGGATTTCATGAACCACACGGTTTGAGAAATCAACACCTGCTTTCATATCGGCAAAAATTTGATCAGGATTTTCTGTACGTGGGTTATCTGAAGTCAACAACACCACATCCGCTCCATTTAAAGCAGCTTGGGTCATGAGTGGCCGTTTGCCACGATCGCGGTCTCCACCACAGCCAAATACTGCCCAGAGTTGCTGTTCCACATGGCGCTTCAACGTGCTTAAGACTTGCACCAGAGCGTCAGGCGTATGCGCATAATCAACCACAAACAAACGCGCATCATCACGAATCACTTGCATACGACCTGGTGCACCCTTGAGCTGTGCTGTCGTAGCAACCACATCGGCTAAATCAAAACCCGCTTGTTCAACTACAATTAAACTTGCGACCAAATTTTCAATATTAAAATGACCCAATAATGGGTTCTGCACCTGATATTCGGCCTGTGCCGTACACAGGCTAAAGTTTGCACCCGTCAGGCTATATTGAATATTCTTCACCTGATAGTCAGCAGGCTGCGTGGTTGAATAGGTTAAAATTTTCGGTTGGGCTGGATTATTTTGTGCCGCTTGAATCATAACTCCAGCATACTCATCATCCAGATTGATGACTGCAACTTTCAATGATGGAAATTGAAACAAGCGAGATTTAGCTTCGGCATAGGCCTCAAGCGTGCCATGGTAGTCCAAATGGTCGCGACTTAAGTTGCTATACGCAGCAATTTCAATTTCACTGCCCGCTAAACGGCCTTGTTCCAAACCATGTGAAGAGGCTTCAATCGATGCAAATTCAGCCCCTTGCTTGGCATAGCTATGCAGTGCATTTTGTAAGTGCAGCGCATCCAAGGTGGTATGCGACGATGCTTCTAAATTCGGTAAAATGCCATTACCTGTCGTGCCCATCACAGCACAAGACTGACCTTGCAACATCAACAGTTCAGCAACCAAACGAGAAATGGTGGTTTTACCATTGGTTCCTGTCACCGCTAAAATACGAGCAGGCTGGACTTGGCTAGTGGCCAACAAAAATTGCTTTTGCCAGCCTCCCATCAAGTGACGCACATTCGGCACCACAATACTGTTTTCAAGTGCAAGCTCAGTTTCACTCACCACCGCTAAAGCCCCTTTATCCAAGGCTATTTGTGCAAACTGCACGGTTTTTTCAGGTTGTGAAAGTGATGTCAGCGCAATAAAAATTTGCCCTGCCTGTACTTTACGGCTATCAAGAACAAAACCTTGAAATGGCTGTGCCATCCATCCAGCGCTGAAGTTAGCGGTGTAGAGTTGTTGAAATGTAATGGACATTCATCACCTATCTCTTGATTACAGGAGCATCTAAAGGTTTATCTAAAGGCACGTTCATTAACCGTAAGGATTCTTGCATAACACGGGCAAATACAGGCGCAGACACCGTACCACCATAGTAGGTCCCTTGCGGGTTTTCGACCACAACCACCATCGCTAAACGCGGGTCGCTGACTGGTGCTACACCAGCAAAAAGTGCACGATATTCATTGGTTGAGTAACCTTTACGGTCAGCACGTAACTTATGCGCGGTTCCCGTTTTACCCCCCACCCGGTAACCCGGAATAGTCGCACGAGTCGCGGTACCACCCGGTAAAGTTGCCGTTTCCATCATCAACAAAACTTGATCCGCAATTTTTGGATCAATCATTTGTTCACCACGGGGCGGCGCATCTAACTTATACAAACTCAAAGGCATTTTCACACCTTTGTTAGCCAACATGGCATAAGCATCCACCAGTTGCAGCACAGTCGCATTTAAGCCATAGCCATACGCCATGGTCG
The DNA here is from genome assembly GCF_000368805.1 of Acinetobacter johnsonii ANC 3681. NCBI lineage: Bacteria > Pseudomonadati > Pseudomonadota > Gammaproteobacteria > Moraxellales > Moraxellaceae > Acinetobacter > Acinetobacter johnsonii. The sequence continues at coordinate 175,244 of NZ_KB849703.1, forward strand.
CGACTTCCGATACATTCCATTTACTTGGCGGAAGAATTAAACCACCACTTTCACCCGGAAATTTAACCGCAGAACGCTGACCAAAACCGAGACGTTTATAAAAAGTCGGTAAAGTTGCATAAGGGAGAGACAAAGCAATTTTAGCCACACCCACGTTAGACGATTTTTGAATAATCCCACCCAAAGTTAGTGGACCGTAGTTATGCGTATCTCTGATGGTGTGGTTACCGACTCGCATTGAGCCCGGAGTGGTATTGACCACTGTATTCGGCATATATTTTCCGCTTTCCAAAGCCATTGAAATAGTCAAAGGCTTCATGGTTGAACCCGGCTCGAAAGAGTCAACCGCACCACGGTTACGCATGGCGTCTTTATTGGACAAACTATTTTTATCGTTCGGGTTATACGACGGCCAAGACGCCATCGCTAAAATTTCACCTGTTTTCACATCGACCGCAATTGCTGTTGCAGAACGTGCATTATTGGCTACACCAGCAGCGGTCAGTTCACGGTACATAATGTATTGAAGGCGCGAGTCAATACTGAGCGTAATATTTTCGCCTGGCTCAACTTCTTTAATTACCTCTGCATCTTTAAAACGATTGCCCTTTTTATCTCGAACAATTTGCTGCTCACCATCAATACCCGACAGGCGTTGATTCAGCTGCATTTCTAAACCTTCAATGCCCGAACCCTCACTGTTGGTCAAACCAATAATTTGCGCATTCGGTTGTGGCTGTGGATAGTAACGCTTGTAGTTCTTTTCGGTATACACCCCTTGGAACTCACGTTTCGCAATTAGTTCAGCTTGCTGAGGTGGCACTTCTTTTTTTAAGACCAAGTAGCGCGAACGCGGACGTTCATTCAGTTTCCGCTTCAGTTCCGCACGATCCATGCCCACGGCATCAGCCAACTCATCCAGATTTAAGTTTTTGTCTGGTAATTGACGCTTCAATTTACGATTGTGTGGATCTTTGGCTAATTCAGCGGTAATTTCATCAAACAGCTTTTTATTATCAAAATAATCACGTGGGTCAATCACCACTTTCATAATCGGCGTACTGATCGCCAAAGGCACACCATGACGGTCATAAATCACACCGCGCATGGCCTTAATTTTTTCAGTTCTTAAAATATTGGCATTGGCTTTGTTTTGCAAAAACTCGGTATTGATGACCTGTACGTAAAAAGCACGTCCAACCAAAGCAATAAAGCAAGCTAAAACCACCGCCCACATGAGATAAAAGCGCCACATTTCAACCTGTAGAGCCGATTTTTCAGTCACCGCTTGCTGTTTTTTACGAGTGGGTTTACGCTTTTCTACCATGTTACAGCGGCCTTATTTTTTGTCTTCTGAAGTCGTGGGTAAAGAAATCACTACGGTTTGCGCCGCAGGTGGTGAATACATCCGCAGTTGCGTCACCGCCCGCGTTCCAATTTGTGCAGTTGCGCCAAAAGTTTGCTGTTCAATCAGCAAACGGCCCCACTCTGCATTTAAGTCATCACGCTCGCGCATAAAAGAGCTCATTTCGCGATAGTCATGACGGTATTCAAACACTTGGAACACCACCATCATGGCACTGATAAACACCAGCACCAATAAAATGACATAGGCAATCAGCTTCTTAAACTTTAACTTTGTTGGAATTTTTTCAACGACTTCAGTTTTCATTATTCGCCTTTAAGTGCTAAGCGCTCTGCAACTCTAAGCCATGCACTACGTGAACGTGGATTGGCTTTAACCTCGGCATCACTTGCTTTCACACGTGATACTTTCTTTAAACGACGTGTATCTGGTCGTTGTTGTGGCATACCCCAACCCATGTCTTCCTCAAGTGTCGACTCTTTTTGAATAAATTGTTTAATTAATCGATCTTCTAGCGAATGGAAGCTAATCACAGCCAAGCGACCATTCGGTTTTAATACTTCTACCGCTTGCGGTAGGAAAACTTCAATATCTTCTAATTCTTTATTAATGGCAATACGAATTGCTTGGAAAGTTCGTGTTGCGGCATGTTTATTTTTTTCCCATTTCGGGTGCGCCACTTTCACAATTTCAGCCAACTGCGCTGTGGTTTCAATCAACCCAGCCGCTTTAATCGCTTTGGCAATACGACGGCTATAACGCTCTTCACCGTATTGGAAAATAATATTGGCTAACGCTTCTTCCTCAATATTGACCAGCCACTGCGCTGCAGTTGGACCTTTTGAATTGTCCATACGCATATCCAGTGGTCCATCTTTCATAAAACTAAAGCCACGCTCCGCCTGATCAAGCTGCGGTGAAGACACGCCCAAATCGGCCATAACCCCATCGACCAAGCCAATGCCGCGTACTTCTAACTCATGCTTAAGGTCAGCAAAGCTGGCATGGATAATTTTAAAACGTGGATCTTCTTGTTCTAAAATCGCGGCTGTTTCCAGTGCTTGCGGGTCTTTATCAAAACCATAGACACGTGCATTTTCATCCAGCTTAGACAACAGCAAGCGTGTATGTCCGCCACGACCAAACGTCCCATCAATGAAAATCCCTGTATTGCGATCTGCTACCAAAGCATCAACAGTTTCGTGAAGTAATACAGAAATATGCGACATAAAGACTCAATATGATCGGAAGGAAAAATGTAACTGCACATTATTACCTTGTTTTAACAAAGCTCCAAACGACTTTTTGTAGGGAAATATTACTTTTCATAGACAAAACCGTTTTTAAACGGCATTCATTATCAAAAAAGCCTCCCAAGGGAGGCTTTTTAAGCAGCAGCTGAAATAATTAACTGGATTATTTACGGCTATTATAGATTTGGTCGAAAGTCGCCCCATTCACAAAGTGGGTCTTTTGAGCATTGGCCCAACCACCAAACACCTCATCAATGGTGAAGGTTTTTAACGGTGGAAATTGCGTTTTATATTTTTCTAAAACCGCAGCATTACGTGGACGATAGAAGTGTTTCGCCGCCATTTCCTGACCCAGTGGTGAATATAAATAGTTGATATAACCCTGTGCTAACCACTTGTTGCCATTTTTCGCCACGGTCTTATCCACGATTGCCACCGAAGGCTCAGTTAAAATCGAGATCGATGGATAAACAATATCGAACTGATTTTTACCTAAAGTTTTTTGTGTCACTAAGGCTTCATTTTCCCAAGTCAATAACACATCACCAATACGACGTTCTGCAAAGGTGGTCATAGACGCCCGTGCCGCAGAGTCCATGACTTTCACGTTATGGTACATTTTACCCACGAATTCTTTGGCTTTGGCCTCATTACCGCCAGGTTGTTTCAGTGCATAACCCCAAGCAGACAGATACACCCAACGCGGTAGACCGCCTGTTTTAGGATTAGGCGTAATAATTTGCACACCCGGTTTGGTTAAATCAGACCAATCTTTAATTTTTTTCGGGTTGCCTTTGCGTACCATGAACACAATGGTCGACGTATAAGGTGCGGAGTTATTTGGGAACTCTTTTTGCCAACCCGGCTGAATTTGACCTGATTTGACAATTTCTTCAATGTCATTGGCTAAGGCCAAGGTCACCACATCCCCTTTTAGACCATCCACGACCGAACGGGCTTGTTTACCTGAACCACCGTGTGACTGTTTAAAGTCGACCGTTTGTCCTGTACGACTTTGCCAATAGGCACCAAAGGATTTATTGAACTCATCGTAAAATTCACGTGTTGCATCATAGGAGACATTGAGCATAGTACGGTCAGCCGCTTGAGCTGATGTCATACTAAATGTCAGACCTGTTGCCACTACGGCAGCAGCCCAGAGAGATTTCAAATGCGTTTTCATGGCGTATTAAATTAAATATCAAGAATTATGCTAAATATATGAAACAAAATCATAAATCGCAATTCACTTTTGTTTTTTAAATACACATTATTTTTACACCACTAAGACTTAATGAATTGTTTTTATTTAAAATAATAGCAAACACTTTACTTATTCTTATTATATACATTTTTATGCTTAAAATATAATAAAAGTGGATATGAGCATATCCACTTTTTTGTCCGAACGTGATCGCGTCAAACTACAGCACGTTTATTTTTCAGTATAAATTTGATCAAAGATCGCACCATTTACAAAGTGAGTTTTCTGCGCTTTGGCCCACCCTCCGAAGACATCATTAATATTAAAGGTTTTTTGCTTTGGAAACTGCGCAAGGTATTTGGTCGCCACTTGTTTATTTCGTGGACGGAAGAAATGCTTCGCCGCCAACTCCTGCCCTTTTGGCGAATATAGATAGTTTAAATAGCCCTTGGCCAAATTTCGATTGCCGTTTTTGTCCACGGTTTTGTCCACAATCGCAACTGACGGTTCCGCTAAAATCGAAATAGACGGATAAACAATATCGTATTTGTCTTTACCGAGGCCTTGGGTTGCCAGTAAAGCTTCATTTTCCCAAGACAACAACACATCACCTATGCCTCGTTCAGCAAACGTGGTCAATGAACCTCGAGCACCAGAATCAAGGACTTTGACATTTTGATAAAGTTTTTTCACCAATTCTTTGGCTTTAGTATCATTACCTCCCGGTTGTTTTAATGCATAACCCCAAGCCGATAAATAGATCCAACGCGGCGCACCGCCTGTTTTTGGATTTGGGGTAATGATCTCAACCCCCGGCTTGGTTAAATCATTCCAGTCTTTAATTTGTTTCAGATTACCCTTACGCACTAAAAAAACAATGGTTGAAGTATAAGGTGCTGAATTATTTGGAAATTTTTTTTGCCAGTTTTTATCAATTTGCCCAGTATTCACAATTTCATCAATATCATTGGCCAAGGCCAAGGTCACCACATCTGCTTGTAGACCCGTTGCAACGGCACGTGCTTGCTTGCCCGATCCACCATGAGACTGCTTAAAGTTGACCTCCTGCCCAGTTTTGCTTTTCCAATACTGTCCAAAGGCTTGGTTATATTCTTGATAAAACTCACGGGTCGGGTCATAAGACACATTTAAAAAATCTTTTGCTGCATAAGCACTGGCTGCAAAGCCCCCAAGTAATACTAAAATAGATGTCGCTAATATTTTTTTCATTGCTTTATACTCGAACTGAATTTGCTCACTATATAAACAACAAAAAATCAATACAATCATCTATTTATAATTAATTATAGCTTTTATATCTGATAAAAAGATATCTCTAAAAGGACTATTTTGTGCACTTCTAGGGATAAGCCCATATCCATCCTCCACAGATCAAGCTCAAAATCTCCATGCTATCTCCACAGTTATTTGGTACAAAAAGCCAAATGATTTATATTTGATGTTTAAATGTCAATTTAGCCCAAATTTGTTTATAATTTTGTAAATTGTGTGACACAGTTCTACTTTTTTATTTTTGAAATCGGTTAAATTGAAACTAGATTACCAATGACTTTAATAAAAATCTGTTCCAATACCATGTTGAGAGGGGGGAAAAGGACATGAAAGCAACATTTTTACATACCGTTACGTTGAGTATCGGCTTGGCTTGTTTTAGCCAACTGGGACATAGTGCAGCCATTCAAAGCAATGACAAAGCGACGATGCCCACTGAGAAAACATCGTTGATTGAAAAAGCGCTCAGTCAACAAAAAGGCAGTGACCGAACCACGATGACGGATAATGATTTAAAAATCATGACCTCAATCAAAGTTGCACCGACACAAAATTTCTTTGCTACACAAAACCAGCGCTTTAGCCGTTTTGTGCAATCATTGTTCCTCTAAACTAAAAATAAGCCACAGTGTCGTAACCACTCTCAAGTTATGACATTTGCGTACTAAAGCCTGATCACTGAATGTTGAATTAAGCATTAAGTGGTCGGGCTTTTTCGTTATAATAGACCTCAATTTACATTCTGAATCATAATTGGCTATGACTGTTCGTACTCGTATTGCACCCTCTCCAACTGGCTTCCCGCATGTGGGCACAGCGTATATTGCGTTATTTAACTTATGCTATGCCAAGCAACATGGTGGTGAATTTATTCTGCGGATTGAAGATACCGACCAACTTCGTTCGACTCCTGAATCTGAAAAAATGATTTTAGATTCATTGCGTTGGTTAGGATTGAATTGGTCTGAAGGTCCAGACATTGGTGGGCCACATGCACCGTATCGCCAGTCTGAACGCATGCATATTTATAAACAATATGCACTGGATTTGGTTGAAAAAGGTCATGCGTTCTACTGCTTTGCAACGAGCGAAGAGTTGGATCAAATGCGTGCAGAACAACAGGCACGTGGTGAAACACCAAAGTACGATGGTCGTGGTTTAAAATTATCTGCTGAAGAAATCCAAAGCCGCCTTGCTGCAGGTGAGCCACACGTGATTCGTATGAAAGTGCCAGAAGAAGGCATTTGTACAGTCAATGACTTACTGCGCGGGGAAGTAGAAATCCCTTGGGCACAAGTGGACATGCAAGTCTTGCTTAAAACAGATGGTTTACCGACCTATCACCTTGCCAATGTTGTCGATGACCATTTGATGCAAATCACCCACGTTTTCCGTGGCGAAGAATGGTTGCCTTCTGCACCTAAACATCAGTTGCTGTATCAATACTTTGGTTGGGAAATGCCTGTACTGGGTCATATGCCATTATTACGTAACCCAGACAAATCAAAACTGTCGAAACGTAAGAACCCAACTTCTATTAATTACTACAAAAATATTGGTGTCTTGCCTGAAGCCTTGTTGAACTACTTAGGCCGCATGGGCTGGTCGATGCCAGATGAACGCGAAAAATTCACATTGGTGGAGATGATTGAACACTTTGATATTCAACGTGTATCCCTCGGTGGTCCAATTTTTGATGTGGAAAAACTGAATTGGCTCAATGGTCAATGGATCAAAGGCTTAAGCCCTGCTGAACTGTTAGATACTTTATTGGCATGGAAAGCCGATCGTAAGATGCTCGAAGACATCGCCGCAGCGATTCAACCTCGTATCAACTTGCTTTCAGAAGCGGTGAACTGGTCTGCGCATTACTTTAACCAGTTCCCAAGCTTGACTAAAGAACAGTTTGAAAGCAAGAAAATGAGCGAAGAACAAGTTCGTCAAAGTCTTCAATTTGCGATTTGGCGTTTGGAAAGCATGTTCACATGGAACAATGACACCGTAAGTCAAACCTTGATGGACTTAGCCAGCCAAATGGAAATTAAGCTCCGTGACTTTATGCCAGCGTTCTTTATTGCGATTGCCGGTTCAACCGCTTCGACCCCTGTGATGCAAACCATGGTCACCATTGGCCCTGACTTAACCTTCGCGCGCTTACGCCATGCCCTTGAAATTGTGGGTGGTCCAAGCAAAAAAGAAGCAAAAGTTTGGGAAAAACTCAATGAAAGTCTAAAATTGCCGAAAAATGACGCAGTTGATGAAGCTTAATTGATTTTTTTGTTGACGCATGGGCGTTATATCCCTAATATAGCGCTCACACAGAGAGACGGTGTTAACCACTCAACGTGATGCCTCAATAAGTCCCTATCGTCTAGAGGCCTAGGACATCGCCCTTTCACGGCGGTAACCGGGGTTCGAATCCCCGTAGGGACGCCATATTTAAGATGGCAACATCTGGTAAAAAACCCAAGCATTATGACTTGGGTTTTTTATTGCCTCAAAATTATCAGCACTTCATTACCACGCTTTTTTGGCTTTCTACTCCAATCCGATTAGAATACGGCATAGATTCAAATTTTGGAGTTGTAATGCAATATCGTTGTCCTCAATGTCAAAGCCCAAAAATTATGCCTGTTGCTCAAGCAGGGGCTCCAGCAACACGCCCTGTCGTGCCTAAAAGTCTGGTTTTTTTAGTTCCAGCCATTTTTGTATTATTACTTTTGGTGCTCATTAGCATCGCAATGTGGCTATTCGGGAATGGCGCTGGCTCAACATTACAAATTGCAACGGTTGTGGTTTTCATCGTGTGTGTGATTGCAGGCTTCTTATTTTACCGCGACCTTCCTGATTTTAAGATTTCAATGCAAGGCTTCATGCAGTCTCAGAAAAAATGGAAATGTCGCGAGTGCGACCATGAGTGGGAAATCTAAGCCTTAACTTAGAACCTGCATCCAAAAGGGGGAGTCTATGCACCCCCTTTTTATCCACCCAAAGAATAAATAATAATTATTATCATCTGTTAGTTTTTCTCGATATAATCAAAAGCCTTATCTTACGAAATATTTTTAGGCCTAGTCTCTATGAAAAACGCTCTACTCTGCACACTCTTATTCTGTTCAGTGGCTCAAGCGCATGAACCCTATGTCGCTCCACTGGCGTATCACACTGAAAATACCCAAGTCCCTGTATTGAGCGCCTATGCGGAACAAGCCTTTCATCCTGAATATGCCCTAAAAGATATTTCGTTCAGCGTTTTCCAACCAAACCAAACACAGACTACGATTCAAGCACAAAAGCACTTAGAGTCTGCAACTACATTTGATCTTAAACTACCAGAAAAAGGCACCTATACCATTTTTGCCAAAACTTCATATCCAATTGAATATGTACAACATAATCATCAATGGAAAATATTTGCCGATGTCGCAGCAGACAAAGTCCCTGCCCTAAGCGAGCGTGACTATGTCATACCAAGTGACTTTAAAGGCAAAGTGCCAAGTAAGGTCTCTACGGTTCGCGAATGGAGCATTCAAAGCTATGTGAGCAAAGACAGCACCACACCTGTTGCTATAACACCAGCCCCAATTCAAGTCAACTTCAAAACCCATCCAAATGAAATTACGGTGCAACAGCCTGTACAACTGAAAATTACTCAAGCAGGCAAAGCCCTCGCACATGCAGAACTCATGGTTCGCGCTCAAGGTGAGCTTGAGCAGCAAGCGAAAAGCACACCTGTCGATGCACAAGGCCATGCCACACTCACGTTTGCACAAGCTGGGCAATACCTGATTGAAGTGAGCGAAAAAGTCGATGCCAAAGTAAAACCTAAAAATCAGTATTACACCATTATCAGCTTACAAGTGAATGCTCCTAAAACGCCTTAAGCGGCAATTGCTAAGCATAAAAAAACCAGCCCGAAGGCTGGTTTTTTTATGCGGGGAAATTAACCGCCAATTTTTTTGTATTTGGTCCGTTTTTGAACCGCAGCATCACCTAAACGCGCTAAACGATAGGCTTCATATTCAGCATAGTTACCTTCGTAGAATTCAGGCTGTTCGTTCTCAAACGACAAGATGTGCGTTGCAATACGGTCAAGGAACCAACGGTCGTGCGACACCACCATTACCGTACCTGGGAATACAAGAATTGCATCCTCAAGTGCACGTAAGGTTTCGATATCCAAGTCGTTCGATGGCTCATCCAGTAAGATCACGTTTGCGCCCATTTGCAAGATTTTCGCCAGTTGTAAACGGTTACGCTCACCACCTGACAACTCACCTACACGCTTCTGCTGGTCTTGACCTTTGAAGTTAAAGCGACCGATATAAGCACGTGATGCAATTTCATAATCGCCAATTCTTAAGATATCCAAACCGCCAGAAACTTCTTCCCAAACGGTTTTGTTGTTATCTAAGGTGTCACGAATCTGACCCACATACGCTACTTTAACCGACTCACCCAAAGTCACCGTACCTGTATCTGGCTGTTGTTCACCAGTCATCATACGGAACAGTGTGGTTTTACCCGCACCGTTTGGACCCACGATACCCACAATTGCTGTAGGCGGTACGGTAAAGCTTAGGTTTTCGTACAGTACGCGACCATCAAATGATTTGCTGATGCCTTCCACTTCTACGACTTTATTGCCTAGACGTGGGCCAGGTGGAATATAGATTTCAGAAGTTTCGTTACGCTGTTGGAATTCGCGTGAGTTAAGCTCTTCAAAACGCTCCATACGCGCTTTGTTTTTCTTTTGCTGACCTTTGGCATTTGAACGAACCCATTCAAGTTCTTTCTTCAATGCTTTAGCAAAAGATTCTTCTTGTTTGTTCTCTTGCTCTAGACGCGCATTCTTCTGCTCTAACCAAGAAGAATAGTTGCCTTGATATGGAATACCCATACCGCGGTCAAGCTCAAGAATCCATTCCGCCACGTTATCCAAGAAATAACGGTCGTGCGTAATCGCCACAATCGTGCCAGCAAAGTCTTTCAAGAAACGCTCTAACCAAGACACCGATTCTGCATCCAAGTGGTTCGTTGGTTCGTCTAGAAGTAACATGTCTGGCTTAGATAAAAGCAAACGACACAATGCAACACGACGACGCTCACCACCTGAAAGCAAGCTTACATCCGCATCCCAAGCTGGTAGATTCAAGGCAGCTGCAGCTTGATCCATTTGGTTGCTAAGGTTATGCGCATCCCATGAATGGATAATCGCTTCAAGTTTTTCTTGCTCTTTTGCCAATGCATCAAAGTCTGCATCTTCTGCTGCATATTCAGCAAATACTTCGTCCAAACGCGCCAAAGCATCCAATGGTTCACGTAAACCATCTTCTACGTTTCCACGAACATCCTTATTTGGATCAAGTGGCGGCTCTTGTTCTAAGTAACCGATTTTGATACCCGGTTGCGCACGCGCTTCACCAGAGAAATCTTTGTCTACGCCCGCCATAATACGAAGCAAGGTCGATTTACCTGCACCGTTTAAACCAAGTACACCAATTTTTGCACCCGGGAAAAATGACAAAGAGATGTCTTTTAAGATTTCGCGCTTAGGCGGGACCATTTTAGACACTCGGTTCATCGTATAAATATATTGGGCCACGTAGGACTCCTCAATAGAAAAACCAAAAAATCGCAAGAAGCGAAAAAATATTTGCGGGCATTATACGATGAATACGTTGAAAAAATAAGGCATGAAACCGATCTTCAATGCAATGTTACAACTTTCAGCACGGTTGTTTTTTAAACAACCACTTTATCTCACTTTTCCGCAGACAAGAAGCTGCTCGCATCTCATCTTTATGAATTTTTTAGATAAATATTCATTATTTTCACACTTTCACTCATATTCATTGATGGTAGACTGTGCAATATTTAACTCACGTAGATGAAGTCCCATGACCTATAAAGATGAAACTTTGGCTATCCATGCTGGTTATAGCCCCGAAGCCACCACCAAAGCTGTGGCCGTACCGATTTATCAAACTACGTCTTATGCCTTTGATAATACGCAACATGGTGCGGATTTATTTGACCTAAAAGTCCAAGGCAATATTTATACCCGAATTATGAACCCGACCACTGCGGTGCTAGAACAACGTTTAGCCGCACTCGAAGGCGGTATTGGCGCGTTGGCCTTAGCCTCTGGCATGGCAGCCATTACTTACGCCATTCAAACCATTGCCGAAGCAGGGGATAACATTGCTTCTGTTTCGACCTTGTACGGTGGCACCTACAACCTGTTTGCCCACACTCTACCGAAACAAGGCATCGAAGTGCGTTTCTTTGATTATCAAGATCCTGAAGCCCTACGCGGTTTAATTGATGAAAAAACCAAGTTGGTCTTTGTTGAATCGATTGGCAATCCACTCGGCAATATCATTGATCTAGACGCGATTGCCAAAATCGCACATGAGTATGGCGTGCCTGTGGTGGTCGATAATACCGTCGCAACCCCTGCGCTGCTGAAACCGTTTGAATATGGGGCAGATATTGTGGTGCATTCCTTAACCAAATATATTGGCGGGCATGGTAACTCAATTGGCGGTGCGATTGTCGACAGTGGTAAATTTCCTTGGGGCCAATATCCTGAGCGCTTTAAAGTGCTGAATACGCCAGACCCAAGTTATCACGGCGTGAACTATGTCGAAGCTTTAGGCGAAGCAGCTTATATCGCGCGTGCCCGCGTGGTGCCATTACGCAATACCGGCGCTGCGATTAGCCCTTTAAGCGTGTTCTTGATTCTACAAGGCTTAGAAACGTTAAATCTGCGTATGGAACGTCATACTGAGAATGCGCAGAAAGTCGCAGAATATTTACAAGCCCACCCCAAAGTGAAATGGGTCAACTATGCCGGCCTGAAAGATCACCCTCAGCATGGCTTGGCGCAAAAATATGTCAAAGGAAAACCTTCGGCAATTTTATCCTTTGGGGTACAAGATGGCCGTGAAGGTGGTACCCGCTTTATTGATGCTCTGCAACTCTTCACTCGCCTGGTCAATATTGGCGATGCCAAAAGTTTGGCGTGCCACCCTGCCACCACCACACATCGCCAACTGAATGAAGTGGAATTAAAGTCTGCTGGAGTGAGTATTGATATGGTACGTTTATCTGTAGGCATTGAACATATTGATGATTTGATTGCAGATTTAGAGCAAGCCTTGGCTCAAGTCTAAAATACAGACCGCTAAACTTAAAACCTCAATCACATGATTGAGGTTTTTTATACGCTTGTCTTTTATATTTATAGCCCTTTCACTTCGCTTGAATTCGTGGTAAAAACAAGTAATTAGAACAAATAAAATAGAGCTTTTGCTCTAAAATTATTTATTATTTCAATAACTTATGCCGTGATATTTTTAAGCAGTTTAGGTATTATACCGTGAAGGAAAGCAGCTACATTTCTCCGAAAATGCAGCCTAAATAATCGAATATAAAAACAGCCATAACCCTCAAATATTTGACTTAGATCAGGAATGATAACGTGAATTCAAGAATGGATAGACTTTTTAAAGAACGTGTAAATGGAAAAACCGTCTTAATTACAGGCGCTTCAAGTGGTATTGGTTTAACCGTTGCGCACAAACTGGCTGACGCAGGAGCACACGTCCTTTTAGTTTCGCGCACCAAAGAAACATTAGAAGAAGTTAAAGCAGAAATCGAAGCCAAAGGCGGTTCAGCTTCTGTTTTTCCATGTGACCTAAATGATTTAGACTCGATTGATGAAGTCTCTAAGCAGATTTTAGCTTCAGTCGATCATATTGATATTTTAATTAATAACGCTGGTCGTTCGATCCGCCGTGCTGTACATGAGTCAGCGGAACGCTTCCACGACTTTGAACGCACCATGCAGCTTAACTACTTTGGTGCGGTACGTTTAGTCATGAACATCCTGCCACAAATGATGATTCGTCGTGATGGGCATATTATTAACATTAGCTCGATTGGCGTATTGGCAAATGCCACTCGTTTCTCAGCCTATGTGGCGTCTAAAGCCGCATTAGATGCATTCAGTCGCTGTCTTTCTGCCGAAGTGCATTCACATAAAATTGCGATTACTTCGGTGTATATGCCTTTGGTACGCACCCCGATGATTGCGCCGACGAAAATTTATAAATACGTTCCTACCCTTTCGCCTGAACAAGCAGCAGATCTGGTTGCTTATGCGATTGTGAAACGTCCGAAGAAGGTCGCAACTAACTTAGGTCGTTTGGCATCGATTACTTATTCAATTGCACCAGACATCAACAATAAGCTCATGTCGATTGGTTATAACTTATTCCCAAGTTCTACCGCGTCGGTAGGCGAACAGCAAAAACTCAACTGGGTACAAAAAGCGTATGCACGCTTATTCCCAGGTGAACACTGGTAAGTTTTCTTACAATTTACCCAACCTTTGATCAAAGGTTGGGTAGCTAAATTTTTCGAAACTCTTTTATAGTTCTTAATATTCGCTTAAGAAAAAAAGCTCATCATAAAAGCAATTATAAAAGGGGAAAAGAAATGCAGGCACTTTATTTATTCAAGCTTTTTTGCTTCATCTTTGCTACAACCACCGCTTTTAATCTATATACAGAACTTACCCTCTCTCATATTTCAATCTGGCAAGTGCTGATTCATGGCGGTTTGCTGATGATCTTGCTCGAATTCGGCTTTAAGAGCCAACACGCACCACAACAGACTACCCCACTAACGAGTGAAATACGCTCACTAGAAACAGAAACTGGGCCAACTTCACACCCCCCAAGCATGTATAGCAATATTTTTTCAAAAATAGGTTTAATCTCAATTTTTTCCAGCCTGATTGGACAAAGCCTAATCAGTTAAGACTCATACCTTTTTTGTGGACAAAAGATAAAGACGACGTGCCCCTTCTACTTTTTGTGTTATAAACAGCCGTCTTTTTTTATTTTGTGAATTTATGCGCGCTTTTACTTTCGTACTGCAATATGTGTGTATCGCTTTTGCGATTTATCTCTGCTACCGAGTAGGCAGTAGCCTGTATTTACAAGATTATGTGATGATGGATATCGTGGCCAATGTCGGGACGATTCTAATCTGTATCGATCTTGCTGTTTTCCTGTGGCATAGCCGCAGTACCCAAGCCATAAGCCTCAAAGATTATGCTACTCGACTGGAACAACCCGCTCCAACCTTTGTCAAAGTTTGCCGAAAGCTTGGGCACTTTGGCATTATGCTGATTATCACCAGTTGGATCGTGCCCATCATCAACGGATAAAAGTAACCATAAAAAAAACCTCCCACTTGGGAGGTTTTTTTATTCAAATCTTAAAGATTATTTCGAACCTTTAATGCCTGCTTGAAGTAACAATGCACCTAAACCACCAATTTTATTTTCTTGAGGTTTAGCCGTTTGCGGCTTTTTGTTTGTTTGAGCACGCTCGCCTTGCAGACGTGCTTGTTGTGGACGTTTACCTTGTGGTTTACGTTCACTACGCTCTGTATTTTCACGACGTGGTTGACGTGGAGCTTTAGGCGCTTCAGCACCTTCAGGGCGCATCGACAAATTCACACGATTACGCTCAGCATCTACAGTGAGTACACGAACTTGTACAATTTGCCCTGGCTTCACCACTTTATGCGGATCTGCAACGAATTCATTGGCCAATTCTGAGATATGGACTAAACCGTCTTGGTGTACACCCACATCCACAAAAGCACCGAAGTTCGTCACATTGGTCACGACACCTTCAAGCTGCATGCCTTCAGTCAGTTGCGCAACTTCGGTAATGTCTTCACGGAATTTTGCTGTACGGAACTCTGGACGCGGATCACGACCTGGTTTTTCCAGTTCAGACAGTACATCTTGAATGGTTGGTAAACCAAATTTCTCATCTGCAAATTCTTCAGCATTCACTTGGCGAATGATTTCAGAGTTACCAATGATGTCTTTCACTGTCGTCGCTTTCGCTTCAACAATT
Organism: Acinetobacter johnsonii ANC 3681; assembly: GCF_000368805.1. Taxonomy (NCBI): domain Bacteria; kingdom Pseudomonadati; phylum Pseudomonadota; class Gammaproteobacteria; order Moraxellales; family Moraxellaceae; genus Acinetobacter; species Acinetobacter johnsonii. Next base: position 190,304 of record NZ_KB849703.1, read on the forward strand.
TTACCCACCAGCGCATAAGACTCTGGGTGAACAGCAGAAGCATCCAGTGGCTCTGAACCATCTTGAATACGTAAGAAACCTGCCGCTTGTTCAAAAGTACGCTCGCCTAAACGTGGCACTTTTTTCAAATCTTGGCGGTTGTCAAAACGGCCATTTTCTTTACGAAAATCGACAATTTGCTGCGCAATCGACTTATTCAAACCTGCGATATAACCCAAGATAGCAGATGATGCAGTATTAACATCCACACCTACCGAGTTCACACAGTCTTCAACGACTGCTTCAAGGGTTTTCGCTAAACCCGTTTGGTTCACATCATGTTGGTACTGACCTACACCAATCGATTTTGGATCGATTTTCACCAGTTCAGCCAATGGGTCTTGTAAACGACGTGCAATCGACACTGCACCACGAATCGACACATCTAACTCTGGTAACTCCGCAGAAGCCAATTCAGATGCTGAATAAACCGATGCTCCCGCTTCTGATACAGAAACACGTGTCAGTTTTAAATCACTGTTTGCAGCCATCATTTCAGCCACAACGCTTTCTGTTTCACGGCTTGCTGTACCATTGCCAATGGCAATCAGGTCAACATTGAACTCACGGCATAAACGGGCAAGTTCTGCAATTGAACCCGCTTTATCATCTTTGGGTGCAAATGGATAAATCGTGCTATGTGCAAGTACATCACCCGATGCATTTACCACAGCCAATTTCACCCCTGTACGGATACCAGGGTCCACACCTAGGGTTGTACGTGCGCCCGCGGGTGCAGACAACAGCAAATGACGTAAGTTTTCAGCAAAAACATCCATTGCTTCAGATTCAGCTGCAAGACGTTTTTCGGTGAGTAACGAATGTTCGATACTTGGACGAACCTTGCCTAACCAGAACAATTTAGCCGTTTGTTTTAAATAGTCTTGACGTGCTTGCGGCTGTGCAGTTTCAAGGTTGTATTCTGTTTCAATACGCGCCAATGGTGCATCATCTTCGCCATCAACTTTTAAACCTAAAACGTTTTCTTGACGGCCACGTAACATAGCCAATAAACGGTGTGACGGGACTTTATTTAAATTTTCAGAAAAGTCGAAGTAATCGCGGAATTTTTTGCCAACTTCTTTTTTCTCATCACTTGCCACTAAACTTTTTAAAGTGGCCGTTTTTGCAAACGTGACCTTAAGTTCAGTGGTCAGTGCAATATTCTGCGCCCAGTCATCAATTAGAATATGTTGAATCGCATCCAACTGACTTTCTAGATCTGGATAATCTTCATGGCTAAAGCCTACCAATGCTTCAGCTGGATCAACCGCTTCTGCAAAGATTTTCTCTGCAATCGGGCCTAAGCCTGCTTCTTTGGCTTTAAATGATTTACTGGTCCGTTTTGGACGGTATGGTGCGTAAATTTCTTCTAAGGCATTTTTAGTTTCAGCAGCATTTACACGTGCCAATAAATCATCAGACAATTTGTCTTGTTCTTTTAATGATTCGATTACCTTGTCGCGACGTTCAAATAAGTCACGTAAATAAGCCAAACGTGTATCGAGCTGACGTAACTGCGCATCATCTAAGCCTTGCGTGACTTCTTTACGGTAACGCGCAATAAATGGAACGCTAGCACCTTCATCAATCAACTTGATGGCAGCCTCGATTTGATTTGGACGTACGGCAATTTCTTTTGCCAACTGCTGAACTAAGTCAGTCATCGTATGTGATCCCACAAGGATATGTACTAAAAGCCATGATTATAAAGACCAAGACTATAAAATCCACAACTGTTTTTATTAATTTAATGGCTTAAATGTGACATATTTCAGGCAAATTTCATAAATCCATCTCATTTTCAGTGTTAAATCTTATTTTTAGGTATTCTTTGCCATTTTTTTCTATGGGCTAAGATGTATACATTTGGTATATATGTCTTGATTTTACCTGCAATATTTGTTGCTTTAGAGCATAGTAAAGACATACAAATGAGTCGTATACTCAAGGCTATCCCGACTTTTGTTTACGATGACAATAAAGAATAAAGGAGCACTTCAATGAGTTTAGTTGTACCTGCTGAAAAAACAGATGCTGTACATAGCGATGCAGATCGCGTTGAACGCATTTTAGTGGTAGATGACGATGTGCGTTTACGTACGCTACTTCAACGCTTTTTAGAAGATAAAGGCTTTGTGGTAAAAACAGCGCATGACGCAACTCAAATGGATCGTCTCTTACAGCGCGAACTGTTTTCACTGATTGTGCTCGACTTCATGCTCCCTGTTGAAGATGGTTTAAGTATCTGCCGTCGTCTACGCCAATCCAATATTGATACACCTATTATTATGCTCACCGCACGTGGCAGTGATTCAGACCGTATTGCAGGTCTAGAAGCAGGTGCAGATGACTATTTACCGAAACCATTTAATCCAAATGAGTTGTTAGCACGTATTCGCGCTGTACTGCGCCGCCAAGTCCGTGAAGTTCCAGGCGCACCAAGCCAACAAATGGAAGTAGTCAGCTTTGGTCCATGGTCACTTGATTTATCAACACGCACTCTAACGCGTGAAGGTCAAGTTGTAACCCTAACTACAGGTGAGTTTGCGGTACTGAAAGCCTTGGTACAACACCCACGTGAGCCTTTAACTCGTGACAAATTGATGAACCTTGCGCGTGGCCGTGAATGGGGCGCAATGGAACGTTCGATTGATGTTCAAGTATCGCGCCTCCGTCGCCTTGTGGAAGAAAACCCTGCGCGTGCACGTTATATCCAAACCGTTTGGGGTGTAGGTTATGTGTTCGTTCCAGATGGCGCGGAATAATTCAAAACTGAAAAATACGGCTTCGGTCTTTTTAAGCTGAGTAGCAATAATCAGCACGACGGAGTCCTAAAATTAAGCTCAACTTTATCGATTAACCTGCGGTTCGCCTTACTTTTGTTTCGACAAAAGTAAGCAAAACCATTGTCATCTGCAAAACTCGGCATATTTCTGCATTTCAACATCATGCTCGCAGAAACTTTATAACATTCAGACCTCCTGCCTCGAACAATTGCAGATGACTTTTCGCGTATCGCATACCTGTCACCATTGAACTATGTCACTTACATAGAAACAGGAAATCACGTGAAACTCGAACCCATCGACCCTCAAAAATTTACAGATTACGAAGCGTATTCAGAACGGAAACGCACACGCTGGGAACGCTTTTTAGATAAAATCAAGCCGCGTTCTGCTGCCATGCGCACCACCGTACTGGTACTCTTCATTGTATTTTTCAGTTTATTTATGTCTTTGTGGTTCTTTTGGCGCACCTTATATCTTCCAGAAATTCAACAACATGCTCGTTATCTTGCTGTTGAAATAGAAATTCTTAACAACCCCGATTTACGGATTTATCATCAAAATACTGAAGTCGATGTCGATGACTGGCTAAGAAGTCGTGTTGGCATTGAATACGTCACCGATCCCAAAGAATATCCCAATGTCAAAGATAAGGTCATCGCCGAATTCTTTACCAACCAAATTGAAGCTAAGCTGGCCAAAGAATTAAAAGTCGAACATGCCACGGTGTATTTTCAATTTAAACCTAGCCCGCGCATTTGGATTCAAACCCCTGAAATGAACGGCAACTGGGTCCGCGAACCACTGAAAACCTATGCCAACTACAGTCCTGAGCTAATTTTCGGCTGGTTACTCGGCGTACCACTTATTGCAGCAGCCATTATTTTAACCTTGGTTCGTCAGCTCAATCGCCCGCTGCGTCGTCTGCAAAATGCTGCCAACAGTTATAGTAAAACAGGCACAGCACCGTATTTAGAGACCAATCACGGCCCTCAAGAAATTCGCGAGGTCAACCAAGCGTTTAATCACATGATTTACACCCTAGATCAGACTGAACGTGACCGCCGGATTATGTTGGCAGGGATTTCACATGACTTACGCACCCCACTGACCCGTATTCGACTCAGTGCAGAAATGATGCCCGATGATGATTTTTTAAAAGAAGGGCTGATTTATGACGTTGAAGATATGGACGCGATCTTAAATCAGTTCATTTCCTATATGCGTGACGGCTCGGATGAGGAAATCCAAGACACCGATTTAAATATGCTGTTACAAGAATTGGTGGTGCAATTCAAACCGCTGGATATTCGTTTTGAACCTGCTGAATTACCGATTATTCAGGCACGTAGTCTATCTCTTAAACGCCTGATTGGTAACTTGATTAATAATTCAAAACGCTACGGTGCTGAGCCGATTGAACTTTCCGCAACAGTGGAAAATGAACATATTTTAATTAGCGTAGCAGACCATGGTGAAGGCATTCCTGACGATCAAATTGAAGAGCTCATGCAACCTTTTGTGCGTGGCAATGAAGCCAGAACAGTCCAAGGCAGTGGTTTAGGTCTCGCCATTGTGAAACGCATTGTCGATATTCACCAAGGTCAGCTCAACATTCATAATCGGGAACAAGGCGGACTTGAAGCAATTATTTCGCTACCTCTTCATCACAATCAAGATGTTGAAATTTCCAGCAACAATCCACTCGAAAAATTAAAGCAAACCTTGGTTGAGCATTTTTAAACTTTGTACAATAGTTGATCAAATGATTTTGTTCAACTATTCAACAATTTAATTTTACCAAATATATTTCAACCACTTACAAATCATCAGAATCCCTTATACCCACATTTTTTCAAAAAATTAGACCTTAGCCTAACAGGTATGCACAATGTCGTTCTTGATCGGTACAATCGGTGCCAGATCCAGAATATTAACGAGAGTAAACCATGTCTTTAGATCGTATCCGTTTAGCTTCACTTCACGATAAAGTCATCAGTGCGGAAGAAGCGTCTGCTTTTATTGAAGATGGCATGACTGTAGGTATGAGTGGCTTCACTCGTGCTGGCGAAGCGAAAGCTGTACCTTTGGCATTGGTTAAACGTGCACACACAAATCCTTTAAAAATCACATTAATTACTGGTGCTTCTTTAGGTAATGACCTAGACAAGCAATTGACTGAAGCGGGTGTATTGGCACGTCGTTTACCGTTCCAAGTGGACAACACTTTACGTAAAGCCATCAACAATGGCGAAGTGATGTTCATTGACCAACACTTGTCTGAAACAGTTGAGCAAATGCGTAACCTTCAGTTGAAAAAGCCAGATGTAGCGATCATTGAAGCGGTTGCGATCACTGAAGATGGTGGCATCATTCCAACAACGTCGGTAGGCAACTCAGCAAGCTTCGCAATTTTCGCAGAAAAAGTGATTGTTGAAATCAACACCAACTTAAGCCCTGCATTTGAAGGCTTACACGATATTTACATCCCAACTTACCGTCCGACCCGTCAACCGATTCCATTAACTCAAGTAGATGAGCGTATTGGTACGCACGCGATCAATATCGATCCTGCAAAAATCGTGGGTATCGTCATCAACAACGACTTGCACGACTCTCCATCAACAGTAACTGCGCCAGATGATGAAACTCAAGGCATTGCAGACCACTTAATCGCATTCTTTGAAAAAGAAGTGGCTGAAGAGCGTCTACCGAAGAACTTAGGCCCATTACAAGCAGGGATTGGCTCAATTGCCAATGCTGTACTTACAGGCCTTAAAGATTCAAACTTCGAAGACCTCGTCATGTACTCAGAAGTCCTACAAGACTGTACTTTCGAATTGATCGATGCCGGTAAAATGAAGTTTGCTTCAGGTTCATCAATTACCCTTTCTGCAAAATATGGTGAGAAAGTATTTAACAACCTTGAAGCGTACAAAGATAAATTGGTTTTACGTCCACAAGAGATCTCAAACCATCCTGAATTGGTTCGTCGTTTAGGTATTATCGGCATCAATACTGCGCTTGAATTTGATATTTACGGTAACGTAAACTCAACTCACGTTTGCGGTACGAAAATGATGAATGGTATCGGTGGTTCAGGTGACTTCGCACGTAATGCGCACTTGGCAATCTTCGTGACCAAATCAATTGCGAAAGGTGGCGACATCTCTTCAATCGTACCGTTTGCGTCGCACATCGACCATGCTGAACATGATGTTGACATCCTGGTAACAGAACAAGGTTTGGCAGATCTTCGTGGTTTAGCACCGCGTGAACGTGCTCGTGCGATTATCGACAACTGTGCACACCCACTGTATCGTGATGCATTAAACGACTACTTTGATCGTTCATGTGCAAAAGGTGGTCATACTCCACACTTACTTCGTGAAGCGTTGTCTTGGCATTCTAACTTTGAAGAAACAGGCCACATGCTTCCTGTTCAAGCAGAAGCAAAATCAGCTTAATTTGAAGTTTAAAAAAAACGCCCTCTTGGGCGTTTTTTTATGTCTGTTGAAAAGTGTAAGAAAACACTTATCAAAATAAAAAAACTCAATTAATCTAAAGGCATCCAAAAAATAAAAATGCCAAGCTCATGTTCATTATTCGCCCCTATCTCGAAACAGATTTAGAAGACGTCATTGCACTTTGGGAGGTATGCGACCTCACTCGCCCTTGGAACAACCCTGAAATTGATATTTTTAGAAAAACCGCACAAAAAGATGGTTTATTTTTATTGGCGGTTAAAGATGAACAACTCATCGCCACCTTGATGGGTGGTTATGATGGCCATCGCGGCTGGATTAATTATTTGGCGGTACATCCACACTTTCAACGCAATGGGGTCGCAACCGCACTCATACAGCAGCTCGAGAAGCGCCTGATTGCGTTAGGTTGCCCCAAACTACAACTGCTTGTACGTAAAGAAAATATCGACGTGCAAAGCTTCTATGAGCAGCTAGGCTATGAGGAAATCGAAGTCGTGTGCTTTGGTAAACGTCTGATTGCCGATTAAGCTCAGACACTCAATGCGCCGATCCAGGTAGACGACCCAATCTTAAAAAAATTGGAAATTTAAGCTCAAAAACTTGGTTCACGTGATCATCCAACGCAAAGAATGCTTTGAACTCATATAAGGGGTCATCTGAATTTTTCGCTCGATAATGTTTCAGTGCAGACCATGTATTTAAATAATCCAACAATTGAGCAGCAGACCATTGAAATAACATCGACAATTCAGGTGTCGCTATTTCCTCAAAGGGAAAAGGAATGGTGTGATAGGCCTCGTCGATATAACGTCGTTCGGCATCCCAATAGCCTTTCAAAGTCTTAAAATAAAGTCGCTCAATACACTCCTGTAACTCAGGTTGCTGCAGCTGAATTAAACCATAGCCAATGACCGCCAAAATGCCTTCAGGTCGTAAAGTCCGCAGCACCTCTGCATAAAAACCATCAAAATCAAACCAATGAATGGCTTGGGCCACTGTGATTAAATCAAAACTCTGCTCGGCAAAACTGGTGTGCTCTGCAGACTGAATTTGATAACTGACATTTTCAAAATAAGGTGCATGTTGTAACTGATGAGCACTGATATCTGTCGCCACCACGGCATCAAAATGCGGCGCCAACAATTGAGTCAATTGCCCCGACCCTGCGCCACAGTCCCATGCAAATTGAGGAGTCGCCACATGCTTGAGTATTTCTTGAATCAAATTCGCTGGATAACTCGGCCGTGCGAGTTGATAAAGCTGACTTCCTGACGAAAAGCGGTCTTTCATAAGCCATTCTCAGTCTTCTTTTTGACTCAAAATTAGCACATTTCCCATTAACCAAAGCATGATGTTGTCCAACATCTTATACAATCGCACTTTTCATGGGACAAAAAAAAGCCCCAAACATTGTTTGAGGCTTTTTTGAATATGGTGGCGAGACCCAGGATCGAACTGGGGACACACGGATTTTCAATCCGTTGCTCTACCTACTGAGCTATCACGCCGATGCCGTGTATTAAGCCGTATCTCGGATGAATAGTCAATAAAAATCATCACTTTTTTATTTGATCGAATAAATTTCAGGCAAAAAAAAATCCCTGATGGGATCAGGGATTGAAATCTTTAAATAAGATTTTGAATATGGTGGCGAGACCCAGGATCGAACTGGGGACACACGGATTTTCAATCCGTTGCTCTACCTACTGAGCTATCACGCCGATGTCGCGTATTAAACAGTTTAAGCGAAGCAGCGTCAAGTCCGTTTTCAAAAAAATCAGTTGAGTGTTTACTTTTACAGCAAACCCAGCACCCTTCGTACATTTTTTGAGTCATTCTTTGCACTTAAAGCGCATCACCATCGTTATTCATGAAAAAAGCAGCCCAAAGACTGTTTTAAAAAAGCTTAAATTTTACCAATGTGCTCTAAGCAACGATGAATCGCACCACAGCCCGGCTCGAACACTTTCACACCTTTGGCTTCTTCCATACGACAGACTTCTTCAACCAACCGCTCCGCAACCCCTCGTCCACGGTTTGCAGGATGTACTACGATGTATTCTAAGGTTTTATTTTCACCCTGCCCACTACACCAAATGGCACCAATGACTTTAGTATTAAATTCTGCGGTGTAAAGTAAGTTATACTGAGCTAGATTTTGCTCAAGTTGTTCTACGGCATCATGCCCATCGCCAAATTCAGGACTGGTGTCGTACAGTCGCTCTAGCTGGCTGCGCAACTCTTCTTTTTCCAGTGAAGTATAAGCGTGTACGGTAATAGGCATTGATAAACCCTCCTGAGCAATCTAATATGCGGTGACTTCGTTACGGCGAAACATTTTACATCAATTATTTGACGTCTTTGAGGAACGTGTCTATGACAGAACGTATCAGTGAAGTGGTAAGAAATACCAACGAAACCAAAATTCGAGTTCGTGTAAACCTCGATGGTACGGGTCAAGGCACGCTCAACACAGGTATTCCCTTTTTAGATCATATGATTGATCAAATCAAGCGACATGGCTTATTTGATATTGATATTGAATGTGATGGCGACTTGGAAATTGATGATCACCACACGGTTGAAGACTGTGGTATCACGCTTGGACAGGCTTTTGCCAAAGCTTTAGGTGACAAAAAAGGTTTACGTCGTTACGGTCATTTTTATGCACCGTTAGATGAATCTTTAAGCCGTGCTGTGGTGGACTTATCGGGCCGTCCGGGTTTGTTTATGGATATTCCATTTACCCGCGCCATGATTGGTCGTTTTGATGTGGATCTATTCTCTGAGTTTTTCCAAGGCTTTGTGAACCATGCGCTCATGACAGTACACATTGATAACCTGAAAGGGAAAAACAGCCACCACCAAATTGAAAGTGTGTTCAAAGCGTTTGCGCGTGCACTTCGTATGGCCTGTGAAATTGACCCACGTGCAACCAACACCATTGCTTCAACCAAAGGTAGTTTGTAATGACCCGTATTGCCCTTCTTGACTATGGTATGGGTAACCTACACTCAGCAGCAAAAGCGCTTGAGCATGTTGGTGCAACAATCGATGTAACCAATGACCCCAAATTAGTAGCTCAAGCTGATAAAATTGTATTCCCCGGCGTAGGTGCTATGCGTGACTGTATGCAAGGCATGCATGAAGCAGGGATTGATGAAGTCGTTCGTCATGCAGCATTTAATAAGCCTGTATTAGCGATTTGTGTGGGTATGCAAGCGCTGATGCAACGCTCTGAAGAAAATGGCGGAGTGGATGCTCTCGGTATTTTTGAAGGAAGCGTGAAACGCTTTCCTGATGTAGACGGCTTGAAAGTCCCACATATGGGTTGGAACCAAGTTCATCAGGCTGATCCGAGTCATCCAATGTGGAAAGACATTGAGCAAGATGCACGTTTTTACTTCGTGCACAGCTTTTATGTTGAACCGAAGAACTCTAGCATTGTGGCTGCAACTTGTGACTATGGTTTAGAGTTCTGTACCGCCATTCACCAAGAAAATTTGTTTGCGACCCAGTTCCACCCTGAAAAAAGTCATACCGCAGGTTTGCAACTGCTGAAAAACTTTGTGGAATGGAAAATTTAATTTATTCCAGCCTTTGTTTGATTGAAAAAGCTCAACTTCGGTTGAGCTTTTGTTTATCCAAAATTGATGCATCTAGACTAAAAATAAATCAGAAACAGCTTAAGTAAATGAGGCATGTGACCCCACTCCTGTGCCTTTCAATGTATAAAATCTTTGCTTTACAGCAGACTAGTGTACTCAAGATGGCTGAGATGCCTTTTCATTGTCACCAAATTTGATTATGATTTGCCTGCTTTTTAGACATTTTTATTTATAAAAAACTTAATTTACAACGATAAGGTAAGTCACTATGACTCAATATGCACAAGAATCTGCGCTGAATGCCGCAGGTCGTTTCGGACGTTTTTCATACCTAGCATGGAACTGTCTACTTGCCATTGTAGCGTCAATTATTCTTGGTATTTTCATCGCCATCTTTCCTAATACATTCGTGAACTTGGAAACAGGCAACTTCGGTGGCGGCATGATTTTTATCATCCTGATCTATGTTGCGCTGATGTACTTCACGTTTGTATTTACTATTCGTCGCCTACATGACCGCAACCATACGGGCTGGTTATCACTGTTGATGTTGGTGCCTCTTGCCAACGTGATCTTAATGCTTTACCTGATTTTCGCACCAGGCGATGATCGTAGCAACAGCTATGGCTCACCACGCCCAACCGCAGGCTGGGAAGCCGTTTTGGCATGGATTTACATCGTGATTTTCGTTTTAGCAATTATCGGCGGTATTGCGGCTGGTTTTATGTCCTAAAATCACCTGTGCAAAACAGCCTGCCTAGGTCGGCTGTTTTGCTAAATCAATGCAAAAGCTTTAGGCTTAAGCAACAATGGCATAGTCAAAGCATGATGGATTCTTCTTTTCAACACATCCTTCCCAGCAAAGTCGAAATTCAACAATTTCCTCGTTTTCAAAATTTGCCAAAACAAGCAATTCATGTCATTCAAAACTTAGAACAGTGTGAAGCAATCCGTGCTGAACTGGAACAGGTTTCCATCTTCGGTTTTGACAGCGAGTCCAAACCGACCTTTCAAGTGGGAGAAGTTTCCACAGGTCCGCACTTAATTCAACTGGCCAGTGTCGAGCGTGCTTATTTGTTTCAAATGAGTCCACCCATTTGGAACTTCCTTGCACCATTTTTGGCGAATCCCGCCCAGCTCAAAGTGGGTTTTGGTTTAAAAAATGATGCCCATCTGTTCCGCAAAAAAGGTTTTGAGCTCAAAGGAATGGTTGAGCTGTCAAAATGCTTTGCAAGCTTTGGGTTGACCAACCCTGTCGGCATTAAAAATGCCATCGCCCTGCTGTTTCAACTCAACTTCCCCAAAAGCAAAAAAGTCAGCACTTCAAATTGGGCGAGGAAAATACTCACGCCTGAACAAGTTGACTATGCCGCTGCGGATGCCTATGCCGCGTTGTTGGTTTTTGAAGAATTGCGGTGTTTAGAGCGACTCCCAAAAGATATTTCCAAAGAATTAGAAAAAACAACAAAACCTTGTCGTCATGAAAAGCTGTAACAGATGCTTAGAAAATTGCCAATACTTTGCTAAGATGACGGACATTGATTTTATTTAAGATTTGGCTAGGAGCGAAAGCATGCTGATCATCCCTGCAATTGACCTGAAAGATGGCAAATGTGTTCGTTTAAAACAAGGTCGTATGGAAGACGATACGGTTTTTTCTGATGATCCTGTTGCAACTGCACAGCACTGGGTAAATGAAGGCGCGCGTCGCTTACATTTGGTCGATTTAAATGGTGCTTTCGCTGGTACGCCAATTCATAAACCTGTGGTTGAAGCCATTGCTCGCGCGCAACCTGAACTGCCAATTCAAATTGGCGGCGGTATTCGCTCACTAGAAACCATTGAACACTACTTAGAAGCGGGTGTGTCTTTTGTCATTATTGGCACCAAGGCAGTTCAAGACCCTGAGTTTGTTGAAGAAGCATGTAAGAAATTTGCAGGTCATATCATTGTCGGTATCGATGCCATGAATGGTATGGTGGCCACCGATGGTTGGGCCAATGTGACCGATGTGAAAGCAACCGATTTGGCCAAACGTTTTGCCGATGCGGGCGTATCGAGCATTGTCTATACCGACATTGCGCGTGACGGGATGATGCAAGGTGTGAACGTTGAGCAAACTGTTCAACTGGCACAATACTCTGGTCTACCTGTGATTGCATCAGGTGGTGTGACCAACCTTGATGACGTACGTAACCTCAAAGGTCAACCTGGTATTTTGGGTGCAATTACCGGTCGTGCGATTTATGAAGGCAGTTTAAACCTACGTGAAGCACAATTGCTGTTAGATGAACAATCGCTCTAATTGTAGAATTTAAAAAAGAGGTCTTTTGACCTCTTTTTTACGCGCTAAATATCAGTTTTTAAGATCTGCTTCTTAATAAATTGCATTACGAATAAACTTTAACGGTACAGTTCCACGGTTGATATATTGGTATTCGATGGCACTCGAAAACACAATCGACTCACCTACACCTAAGACTTTTATGTCACCTGCCAAATCCAAAGTTAGCTCCCCCTCCATCACATAGAGCATTTCGCGCCAACCGACTGGGTCGGGTTCTGCACTATAGTGTTCATTTGGGGCAAGTACCCATGTCCACAGTTCAACTTTTTGTGTTGCTGCTGCAGAGGCCATTAATTTTGCTTCACTGTGTGCTTGTGTACCCTGCCAAGCCAGAACGTTGACGACCGCTTGACCTTGCTGTTCAGACGCAGCAATGATCTGTACAAAATCGACCTCAAGCACATCGGCAATCAAGCTGAGTTTCGCCAAACTAATATTGTCCTGCCCTGATTCAACTCCAGCCACCATACGACGGCTTAAACCAGCCAAATCCGCCAGTTGTTGCTGGCTCAAGCCTTTTAAACTTCGATAATGACGCACATTTTGACTGACGTGTTGTAGTACCGCAGGAGACTTCATAAAGTTAAATCAAAAAACATTGAGCAATATATTGCACACAAAAACAAAGCATGACAAGCTATGTGCAATATATTGCACATTAGTTCTTTTATGTTGAATACTCAGCTCGGTTCTAAAGCGCCTGTCATTGCGCTGATTCTAATTACCTTTATTTGGGGCGGTACTTTCTTGGCCGTGAAATATGCCTTAAATTTCAGCTCCCCCATGTTCTTTGTGGGTTGTCGTTTCGCCTGCGCCGCGACAATTATTGGCTTATTTTCCTATCAACATTTAAAACACATCACCCGACAGGACTTGTGGGCAGGTGCACTCATTGGCTGTATGGTCACTATTGGTTATGGCACACAAACGGTCGGACTACAAACAGTCAGTAGCAGTGAATCTGCCTTTTTAACTGCACTGTATGTGCCTTTGGTACCTGTATTATTGTGGCTGATCTTTCGTAAAGTACCCCATTTTATGATTTGGATTGGTGCGCTCTGTGCTTTTATGGGCTTAGTCTTACTTACAGGCAATAGCCTGAATTCAATTTCACTGAATTTTGGCCAGACCTTAACCCTACTCGGTGCAATCGCTATAGCGATGGAAATTATCCTGATTGGTTATTTTGCTCCAACAGTCGATATTGGTCGAGTGACGGTGATTCAACTGGCCGTTGCCTCTGTGCTCGCCTTTGCAGCCATGCCATTGGCAGGTGAACACCACATTCCAGACTTTTCATGGCCTTTACTGAGTATCGCACTCGGCTTGGGTCTTGCCAGTGCCGTGATTCAATATGTAATGAATTGGGCACAGCGCTCAGTCAATCCATCTCAAGCGGCAATTATTTATGCAGGAGAGCCTGTATGGGCGGCACTGTTTGGGCGTCTTGCAGGAGAACGCTTAGCACCACTGGCTTTGTTGGGTGGGCTTTTGGTGGTGTTTGGCATTATGATCAGTGAATGGAAACCGAAACTGCTGAAGTCGAAAAAGAACGTCGAACAACTTTAGCCCATCTCCGAAACGAAAAAACTGCTGAATCGAGTGATCAATGGCCACCAATTCAGCAGTATGGTCAGGTGGTTAGAATGACACCATCTTGCCCGGATTAATCATTGCTCCGAGTCCATACATGCTTTTGGCTATTGGAATGACCAACGGCGCCAGTGCACGACCAAAAGGAATGTTCTGATGTTGAATACGGGTCAACATATTAAAGTCATCACTTTCACCACAGAAATCATCGGCAATGGCTTTACCAATACGCACCGTTTGCGCAACACCATGTCCACTCCAACCCTGAACAGCATAGATTGGGTATTGGCTACCAAATTTTCGACTATCCGCGGCACCATTAACGGTTAAATCGGTCGTGCCACTCCACACAAAATCAAGCTGGACTTGCTCTAACTGAGGAAATACGTGTTGAATACGTCCTAGCAAATAGTCATGCGTTTGTTCAGGACTCCAACACGAACCCGTGCCTTCACCGCCAAATAACAATCGGTTTTTTGAGACCCCGCGGTAGTAGTCAATTTGAAACTGGGTGTCGTATACAGGCAGATCCGTCGGCAATAGCTCTTTCAAATCCAGTGCTAAAGGGGCAGTGGTACACACATAAGTATAAAAAGGAATGGTGGTTTGATTACGTTCTTCTAATAGTTTAAATGAGGCATGGTGTACGCCCATCACCACACTTTTACGTGCTTTAATTACCCCTTGCTCTGTGGTCACATAAATACCATCGGCACGTTCTTGGATTGACTGTACTTCCGTCTGTTCATAAATCGTGCCGCCGTTTTGACAAAAGCCATAAGCCAAACCACGCGTCAGGGCTAAAGGATGAATATGCCCCCCAAGTTGATCCAACTGACCGCCAAAATAGTTGTCGGATTGCACATGCTCATGTAATTCATCTTGGGTCAGCATTGAGGTATTTTTTTCATCTAAATACTGACGTGCTTTCATCCCTTCACGCAGTGCATCTAAATGTCCAGGGTGTACCGCAGCCGTCAAGTGTCCATGTTTACGTTGCACATCTAAGTCATATTTTTCAGTGATGCTATCAATCAAAGCCATCGCTTCCGTTGAGGTAAAGTGCCATAACTTTTTAGCCTCTTCAAAGCTGAAATGCTCAATCATGGTTTCGGCTTCCCAACGTGCCAATCCCGGTGTGAGTTGCCCACCATTACGCCCTGAGGCAGCACTGCCCACTCGGTTTTTTTCAACCAAGACCGTATCGACACCCTGCTCCGATAAATGCAGTGCAGCCGATGCTCCCAGTAAGCCACCGCCTATAACGACCACGTCACATTCGATATCTGCATTTAAAGGCTCAAACTCATGCCATACATGCATTGAACTTTCATAGTAATTGGCTGGATGACTAAACGCAGCACACTGCGGGTTCAACCAATTCCACTCTTTACCACTTTGCGTTGCAGAACTGGCTTTGTATTCCACGTCGTCTAAAAATGTCGGTTTATTCATATTCATTTCATTCACACTCAATATCTATCTCATTTTCATGCAGGGTTTAATATGCATTTCCAATCACAATGTTTTGTCTTTTCAATTTCTTATAAATAAATAGACCAATGCCTATCGCCAGCCAAGAGCAACCAAAAATTAGCGCATTTCGTTCTAAATTGACCCAAAGGCAAAGCATCACCAATACAGATAACAGAGGCAGAATCAAATTGAGGCATTTGTTTTTAATGCCTTGGGTTTGTTTTTCCAACAGATAGAACTTCACAAAAACCGAGAAATTTACCGCCGTAAAAGCAATCAAAGCACCGAAGCTAATCATGCTGACCACCGTCGCAAGATCTAGAAAAATGGCCGATAGCGAAATCAAGCCAATACTTAAGACGGCATAAAGTGGCGTACCTAATTTTGCATGGAGCTGCCCAAAGGTTGCTTTAGGGAAAATGCCATCCTTCGCCATAATATGAATCAGACGTGAGGCACTGGCATGAGTGGCTAAACCTGAAGCAAAGGTATTCATGATTTGGGCACATAAAAATACGGCTTGGAAAAGTGCCCCCCCCACATAGAGGACAATTTCAGGTAAAGCTTCGTCAGGGTTGTTAAAACGCACATTGCTTGGAAAATACAGCTGGATAAACCATGAGGCACTAATAAAAATTCCGCCCCCGAGCAACGTGGTAAGCAACACGGCACGTGGAATATTCTTTTGCGGATCTTTGGTTTCATGGGACATGGTCGTGACCGCATCAAAACCCAAAAATGAAAAACATAAAATCGATGCACCCGCAATCAAAGGCAAAACAGAACTGTCTCCATTAAATAGCGGGGCTAAAGTCAGTACATGATCATAGCCTTGTTCAGAACCCACGCCTTGAATGACTAGATAGATAAATAAGACCATCAGCAGTAAGGGTAAAAGTACAAACAACAGACTTAAATTTGCCAAAATATTGATTCGGAAACAGTTAATCAGCGTAACCAAACCCGTGAATAGAACTACCCATAGCCAATACGGCACACTCGGGATCACAGCTTCTAAGTAAATACTTGCCAGTAAGGCATTCACCAAGGGCAACAAAATATAATCTAGCAGTGAACACCAGCCGACAAAAAAGCCTGCTTTAGCTCCACACGACTGTGCCGTGTAGTTATAGGCAGAACCTGAGTCACCACTGATTCGGCTAAAACGTGCATAACTAAATGCGGTCAGTAACATTGCAACCAACGCCAAAATATAAGCCAATGGCACACGCCCATCGGTGATCCCAGACACAATCCCAAAGGTATCAAACACGACCATCGGGGTCATATAGGCCACACCAATAATGACCACTTGCCATAGTGACATTTTCTTTAAAGAAAAATCTGCATTTTTCACCGAAATCACCATCTTTCATTTTTAATCTAGTGATTTTGGTTTTTGCAACAACTATGCCATATAATAACAGCTTCGCTATTTTAAAAATATTGAATTAAATGCCAAAGTACGATTTAGAAACCCGAAAAGCAGCGATTCAACGCTATAAACTCACGGATTATAAGGTTGCCGTTTGCAAGGAATTCAACATCTCTCGTGTGACCTTAGACGCATGGATTAAGCTCGAAGAAGAAACAGGCGGCTTGTCTCCAAAAGTAGCCAAAAGCCGTGGAGCACCCAGCCATATAAAAGACTGGAGTGCATTTCAAGTATTTGTTAAAAATACAAAATTTCAAAATATTAGCGATTTAGTTCCACTTTTTGAACAACACTTTGGCTATTCTGTTTCTTATGCAGTTTTGGTTCGTGCCATCCATGTTTTGGGACTAAAACGTCGTCGAGGAAGATTCTACGCTTAGTCAAAAAAGGACTATTTTTTATAATATTCTCTACGCATATATTCATATAAATAACTGTACATTAATGTAAAGTTAATTTATTAAAAATGTAAGTTATTATTATTAAAAAAGTAATTATTTATAAATAAAAATGTAAGTTATAAATATTAAAAAAGTAAATTTATTAATATAAAAAGGTAAATATTTAAATTCAATTTAGTAAGGTGCTTTTTAAAAGCCTGCGCAAAAATAGAGACACTGCTGCATCAGCTGGGTTCATCTCGGTGCATAAATCTCATCCCAAAAGATACAGACCTAAAAAAAGGGCACACTGCCCTTTTTTAAATCCCATCACTTGTTATTGATACATGGGTTGATTGTCGTTTAAACGAATAATGCCTTTAATGGCACGATATACAATCCACACCCATGACAACCCAATCACAGACACGCAGAAGGTTGAAGCACCGAGTGCGACACCTGCGAAAGCGGTGGCATTTTCACCCGTAAAGAATAAGAAAATAAATGGCACAAAGGCAATCACGTTCCAAATCAAATACCACCAAAAGGTGCGAATCTGCCAAGTAAAATGGCTCTCAAAAATGGAACCACGCACAGAGCCACGCTTCACATAATTAATCACTAAAGCAATAATGGCTAAAATCCCTGCGGAAAAAATCGCAACGATATACAAAATATAAAGAATAAAAGTCAGACTACGATTCGGATCTTGATCGACTGAATAATTCATATTGTCCCTCATGAAGTGGGCTTGAACTTTAAATAGGCAAACTATTGAAAGGAGAAATAAGCCATAAAATTAAAAGAATATTGAATAGAATTGTACAAAAGTAAATCTTTCTAAAGGGTTGTTTTTGTGTTTTATGTCGTAGCTTTTGCTGCGCTAACCATGCTGCAGGCCAACCGCCCAAAAATGAAAGGAGATGTAATGTATTTTCAGGTACACGGCGCTGTCCATTTTGCGCAGCTTCTTTATCTTGCGCATAGAACCAATAACTGGCCGCATTCATCACACTAATCAACAGCAGCACCAATCCACTCAAACGCCCCAGCAATACCAATAGCACCAAAAACACGATGTATGCCACCGACGTAATTTGCATTGGACTCCAGCGTTGACCCTGTTCGGTCTTTATCGATGAGACTTTTGAGGTACGGCTCTTTTGGGTTTGTGATGCTTTTAAATAACTAACTTGCTGTGCACGATAACGCCCTTGCGCATCCACAAGCACGTTGTATTCCAACGCACAGCCTAAAATAGGACGAGGACCTTGCCGAGCAAAGTCCTTGATATGTAAAAACACGCGATCTTTGCTGTCATCGTTGGGCTGAATAAAGCCATAGCCTTTTTCATCAAACCATTCAACGAGTCGTCCTTGGTCACGCATTTTTCTTTCCTATTTAAGCAGTTACAAATTTTAGGCGGTCAATCACCATATTACGCATTTCGGCAGGATTTTTCTGCAAAATGTCATCCCCCGTACGGCCTTGTTCAGCATTTTTTTGTGCCACTTGTAGACGCATCATCCAAAAACGCGCAGCGGCCATTGCAAGATACAACTCGAGACAAGATTTTTCATCGGCAGTCAAAGGACGAATGCTTTCATAGGCGTTTAAGAATGCAATGGCTTTGTCTTCATTTAAATGCACACTTGGATATTCGGTACAGAAATCATTCAGGGTAATCGCAATATCAAACAAGAACTCATCTTTATTCAGTTCATAAAAGTCTAAAATGCCTTTGAGCTGATTGCCCTCAAACAAAGTGTTGTCACGGAATAAATCTGAGTGGATAAAGCCCTTTGGACGATTCGGATAAACCGCCGATAATGCGTCATATAACCCCAATAACTTATTGAGTAGTGCTTGATCCGCCTCACTTAATGTCGGTTTCATTTGTAACGCTACAGCGAGCCAGTAATCATGGTCACGGTATTCTGCACGCTCCAATGGAAAATCTTGCAGTGCGACGTGCATTTGCGCTTGTGCAACCGCAATCGCCTCGGCTTGCTCAAGGGTCGCAGGCATGGGATGTTTGCCCATCATCCGTGGGGCAATTTGGGCAGGTTTATCTTTTAAACTATGAATGGCTTTGCCTGAGTGACTTAAAGGTACAGGAACCACTAAACCAGCCTGACCTAAATGCTCAAGCACAGGAACCAACTCGCCTGCGCCCTGTTCATCCATTTCTTCAAATACAGTCAATACATACTGCACAGCATTTTCACACACAATAAAATAGTTCGTATTTTGAATACCGCCTTGAATTGGGATCAGATCGATTACCTCAAGTCCATAAGGTGCTGCAAACGCCTGAACTTCCTGTAAAGTCAAAGTGGTATAAACCGACATATAAAACCTGCAAAAAAACTTACATAAGTTTGATAGAATACCCGCTCCGACTATTAAGGTGTAGCATCTAAGTCGCGAAGTTTCATAATCGGCTGTTATTTTTGGAAAAAATTATGCTAGCTAAACGTATTATTCCTTGCCTCGACGTAGACAACGGTCGTGTAGTGAAAGGTGTTCAATTCCTTGATATTCGTGATGCAGGTGACCCAGTAGAAGTAGCACGTCGATATAACGAACAAGGTGCTGATGAAATTACCTTCTTAGACATTACCGCAACTTCGAATGGTCGTGACACGACTTATCGTACGGTTGAACGCATGGCTGAAACGGTTTTTGTTCCCTTAACGGTCGGTGGTGGCGTTCGCAAAGTTGAAGACATTCGTCTCTTACTCAATGCTGGTGCGGACAAAGTCAGCATTAACTCAGCAGCGGTGTTTAACCCAGAATTTGTACAAGAAGCATCGCAACGCTTTGGCGCACAGTGTATTGTGGTTGCCATTGACGCAAAAAAAACAGGCGAGAATAAATGGGAAATTTTTACCCATGGCGGCCGTAAACCAACGGGTATTGATGCAATTGAATGGTCCGTGAAAATGGCCGACTTTGGTGCAGGTGAACTGCTGATTACTTCGATGGATGCCGATGGCACCAAAGCAGGTTATGACCTTGAGCTGATGCGTCAAATCAATGACCGCGTCACCATTCCAACCATTGCTTCGGGCGGTGTCGGAAACTTACAACACTTGGCCGATGGTATTTTAAAAGGTGGTGCAGACGCTGTACTGGCTGCTTCGATTTTCCACTTTGGACAACACACCATTCCTGAAGCGAAAAAATACCTTGCAGAGCAAGGTATTGAAATGCGTCTATAAACAGACCATAACCGTAAAACCTATGAAAAGAGTACTTTCGAGTACTCTTTTTTATCATTTTAAAGATGAGAAAAAATGTATCACTTAGAGCTAATCTTATTTATTTGTGGTCTATTGATCTGTTTTGTTTTCATCCTTTTGATGAAGAAATATGCTGACCGCCCTTTCGGTATGCTGGCTGTACTGTTACTCCTTGGTTTATGCCTGTTTAGCTATATCAGCTTCTGCAAATATCAGCTTAAACAGTATTATGAAAAAGCGTTGATTGCACCTGATCAAATTCGGGCTTGTGGTATTTTTACACAATGGTCAGAGGTCACCCATTACCGACGGCACAACATCAGCACTGAAAAAGTGTTTTACTTTCAGAGTGATCGACAAGCTTTTTTATTTAGCAATAGTCCACGTGCCAGACAAAGCTTCCCTGATCTCAAAACCTTAAACATCAACGAGCATGTGTGCTTTCAGTTTTCCCCTGACTATACCGATGAAATGGATCGCTATATTTTAACGGACTTTAAAAAGCAGGCGAATTAAAAGACTCAATTACGCTGTACTTCGGCACAGCTGAGCTAACGCTGAGTTGAACAGTACTATCGATTATGCAGTAGATGTTAAAGCTTAGAATGCTCGCTGGCTCTTGACCACAATTATGCTCTCAATTTTTGAGATAAAAAAAGGGAGTCTTGCGACTCCCTATAAACCTAGAATAACGACAACATTGTCTTGTTAAACTGGAAAATGAAAAATGACGTACTAGTGCTCATGAGATGATCTCACCTCATCAACAGCTTTACTATAGAATGTTCAAATGACGAAATATTGACAATACACACCAATATTATTGACAAATCACGACAAAATACCCATTCAGTTATCCTGCAACCGTTTCAGTCGTCTGCGCTGAGTTCAGTGGAATCGCTTCAGGTGCCTTAACCCATTTTGCAGGGAAGACCTGATTGACCCACTGGGTGAGCTTATCCGACACCACTTGGGGTAAAGCAATACCCAACGGATTTTGCTCTTGCAAATCCAATGAGGAAATGACCCGCGTTCCTAAAATATAATCAAACCATGGCTTGGTCACACACCAGTTGGCATCCTGATTGGAGTTCATATGATGATCATAATGCCAAGGAATCTTACGCATTGCCCAGTCTGGCTCTAAGTGCGCACGGCGGTGGATGTAGTAATAATTTCCTGCACTGTACAACACAGACAAAGTCATGCCTTTGGAGACAGGATAAAATAATGTCCCAAATACACCCGCCACGACTGCGAGTGACACGATTTCATTTTTGGTACGCCAATTGCTCCAACCTTCAACATAACCATGATCATGAAATGTGGTTTTCCGCACTTCTCGGTGATGCTCCCAATGCGATTTCATACTGTCAGGCACGGGGCTATAGCGTGGCTTTCCAGCACGGTGTGTTCCATGCAAGATATATTTATGTGCAACCCACTCAAACGCATTGGTAACCACCAGTCCTGCGACAAAACCCTTCCACATGGCAAATTCCTCCTATATTCAGATTGAATATAATATGGAAACTATGCTAAATATTGACCCTAGTATTCAAATTCATTGACAAATCACGACAAGAACAATAGAGCCAATAAATGCAACATTTCAAAGACTACACAGGTTCTGTCTACGGTGGACTGGGGCATTTACTCTATGCCTATTGCCAAGCCGTGGGTTACCCAATTTCTGAACAGCTTGAAAAAGCACAGAACTTAGAACGTTTTGATTATGCCCTGTGGTTAGAGTTACTGAATGATCTTGACAGCCATCTGCACATCCCTGCGCTCGGACTCGAGATTGCAAAGTATGTACAGCCCAAACATTTAGGCATTTTGGGCTATATTGCACTGTCCTGCGAAAATTTAGGCGAAGCGCTCACCCGTTATCATGACTTTCACCGTCTCATTTATGATGGCAGTTCACTGTATGTGGCAGTTGAAGGTGAAAATCTGTGCTTTGGTTGGGTAGAGATGCCGATTGAACTGACCACCCAACTCAGCAATGAAGTGGCAATGGCGCTGATCATTCAGTTTATGAAGCACTTTGTCGCCCATGATTACATCCAGCTCAGCGAGGTTCATTTTACTCACCCTGCCCCGAAAAATACGGCACTGTATGAGCAGTACTTTAATTGTAAAGTTCGCTTCTCTCAAAGCCGACCTATGATGATGATTCCCCTAAGCGAATTATCCATGCCCTTTCAGCAAGGTGATCAAACCCTGCAAAAGCTGCTCTTACAACAAGCCGAAGCATTGCTGGAAAAACTTCCCAACTCCACCCACATCGACCAGCGCTTACAGCATGCGATTTTAACGGGACTACAAAAAAACCAATATCAAATTGAACATATTGCTGGGCAACTAAATTTTTCAGTCCGACAACTGCAACGTTACTTACAACAACAAGGCACGACCTACCAACAGCGGATGCAAGAAGTCCGACGCATCTTGGCGGAGCAATACTTAAGAGATCCACACCTCAGCTTACAGGAAATTGCACTGTTGCTGAGTTACTCTGAACAAAGTGCTTTTCAACGTGCCTTTAAACACTGGACCCAAGTCACACCTCAGCAGTGGCGTATCCAGCATTTTCACTAAAATCTGATCTGTTTGATCCACGTCATCAGGATGTCATGTTTTTTTTGTTAAATTTATTAAAAAAATGAGCATTTCTCGTTAAATATAAAGTTCTACGCGAATAAAACATCAATAACTACAAAAAGCGCATTATGAATAAATATCTTGCTGAATTCATCGGAACGTTTTGGTTGGTCTTCGGAGGCTGTGGCAGTGCCATTTTTGCACCTGCTTTTCCTGAGTTGCGCATCGGCTTTCTTGGCGTTGCTCTTGCCTTTGATTTAACCGTTTTAACGGGTGCCTTTGCACTTAGACATATCTCTGGCGAGGATTAATTTTTTCTCTCCCCATTAATAACAAAGCCCACAATCTGTGGGCTTTTCCTATTGTTCCACATGGAACATAGATAGGCCTATATTATAAAAAAGGATTGTCAATTTCACCCAACTGCGGATGTTCAATTTTCTCAGGAAGCTGAGCTTCACTTTCAAGCTGTTGCACAATGGCATTCAGATACGCCTGCAATGCTTTGGCCGCAGCTAGGCCAGCTTGGTCTTTGGTGAGTTGTAAATTGCCATAAATACTAACGCAGTCCGTGTCATTTTCAAGGGTCAAATCATGAATGGCATGGGACTCGTTACCTTGTACAAAAGGTTTAAACATTTTATTTTTACTCTTGTTTGTTTTTCAGGCATTGGGCACTGCAGTCGAAGGTCTATACATCCAACTGCATAGAACTTTAACGTAACAGCTGCAAAATATATTGCAATAAGGCGTCGACCAATTGTTTCACAATCGCATCTTGATCCGCCGCATCAATACCCGTGCCTGTTTTGACTGTGCTACCACTACTCGACTGAGTAGAGCCCGATTTAAAGTTTTTTTGTAAGGCTTTGAGCTGCTCGGATGAAACCTCTTCTGCACACTGACTTTCCGCATCCCAATGTGAGTATTGAATTGCACTATTGGCTTTTACCGCCGTTGCTGTCAACGGTAGTTTATAGGTATTACGTTTTTGCTCTTCTGTCAGTTGCGGAAATAAATTCACACCCAGCTGCTCTTCCAAATAGCAGACACTGACAATTCTTACCTGCTGTGAATTATCATTCGGTGCGTAATAAGCGCCGATTGCACCTGTTTTTGGCATATAGACCGCTTTGTAAACCGCACTCGGAACAATCACTCCCTGACCAATGGTCTTGAGCTTTTTGCCCTGAAATACAGGCCCAGTTACCACAAAAACATCCAGCTTTTGCTTGGTCACAAGCGCCCGTGTGGCTTCTTCCAATTCACGCCACACTTGCTGATTATTTTTAGGGGCCTGTGGCACCATGTTGGCCAAAGAAAAACTGTCGAATTGTGCGGCTTTGTTGGGCATATCAGCATTCGGTGCCATATGTCCACGGTCATAGCCTGAACCACGGTAGTCCGACAATGTCGCTCGATGTTCGGTTGCAACATTATTTTCTTCGTGAAAACTATCTTCACGTGGAATTTTTTGGCTCAGGCGCTGTGGCGTCAGAGCCTCTGCAACCCATAGGGGGGTTTTCGAAACGCCCGAATACATCACATTAAAACCGTTAAAGCACAGTGCATAGCTGTGTTTACTTAAACTTTCTTTAAGTAAATAAGGTGGAATTTCCCGATAAAATTGTTCTAAACAGGCTGAATTTGAGCTTGGGCTTAAAGACACGTATTGCTGAATTTTTTCTTGACCAAAGGCAATTGCAAAACTTCCCGTTGCCACCAATCCTAAAATCACTTTCAGGCCATTTTGATTAAACATGTTAAAGACTGACTTACCTGAACTACTTTTCTTCTTCGCCATCACAACTACAATAAACATCGGTTTTTCACGAGCTTAACAATCAGCGTATACGAAGTATATCGCTCGAGTTCTATTCGCATAACAATTAAACAAAACGCCATATTTAGATGATTTTGCATGTAACAAAATGTCTTTTTTGTAGAGTTTTTCTACGGCAACGTGATGCGATTGCGTATCTTTGATTGCTGTCGCTTCAAAAAATATGCCAAGGTAAAAATGAATCGAACGAAATAATACATGCAATTTACGGAGTTCTTATGCATTCTAAGATTTTAGCTTCTCTTGGTTTAATCGGCACAGTGATAAGTGCTTCAGCCTTCGCCGAGCCCCCTATCCAACCGGGTGACACCTTAGAAAGTCTCTCTCAAGCCAAAGTCACGACTACTGTTAATGGTCAACCGGGTTCTATTCAAGAACTCGTAAGCTCAGGGCAAATTAAATTGCTTGATCCAAATGCAGCAGCTATCAGCCCAGCGGGCCAAGGTATACCCAATGACCAAGCAGTGATGCCAATCGCACCACAGAGTGAAGCTCCTGTTCAACAGGCCGCACCTGATACCACAGCGCAACAAGACGTCGCTGCGACTCCAACAGAGCAACATCCGCTGGTACCAAATGCGGAACTCTCAGCACAACAAGCTGAAGCGGCGTTAAGTGATGCTGTCGCACCCACGGCAAATGCAGACATGAATGCTGCCCCTGCTGCTGCACCTCAATTAGATTCATCAGCAGAAGCACCTGTCAATGCGGTTGAGCCTGATTCACTACCATCACCTGATGCCCCTGCACAGGCACTTCCTGACGCTTCAGCAGAACAGCCTGCCCAAGCGATGCCTGAAGCACCTGTAAATGACCCAATGAACTAAGACTTCAGCTGATTTATCCTCCAAAAAAAACCAGCATATGCGCTGGTTTTTTTATTGAGGTTTTAAATCTCGATCTGACTACCGAGCTCAACCACACGGTTTGGTGGAATCTGATAAAAGTCGCTCACAGGACTGGTATTCCTTTGCATTGAGATAAAGAGCTTTTCACGCCACGGCGCCATACCATCACCCACGGTACTGATAATCCGTTCACGCGATACAAAGAAGCTGATCTGCATTAAGTTATATTCCAGATCAATCGCTTGATACACCGCTTCAAGCGCTTGTGGAATGTTCATTTCATCTTTAAAGCCATAGTACAATTCAAGACGATAAAAATGCTGATTCATGGTTTCGACATGGAAGCGATTGGACTCTTCCACATAAGGAACATCTTGAATTTTAACGGTGAGAATAATGTTCTTTTGATGCAGTACTTTATTGTGCTTCATATTGTGCAACATGGCATGTGGCACAACAGTCGGTGTCCCTGTTAAAAAGACTGCTTCGCCTTCAACCCAATTGGCTTGTTCACCAATACTTTGTACAAATAAATCGAGTGGCAATGTATCTTGCTGAAGCTTGGCAAAAGTTAACTCGCGACCTTGTTTCCATGTCATTAATAACATGAATGCAATACCGCCAATCAGCAATGGAACCCAACCGCCCGATAATACTTTAAGTGAGGTCGCGCTCACTAAGACCAAATCTAAAACAAGGAATGGAATAATTAGCAGCACCAATTTTGGCATGCTCCATTTCCATGTATAACGAATAAATACCGCAATCAATAAGGTGTCACATAGCATGGTCATGGTGACCGCTAGACCATAGGCATGCGAAAGCTGTGAGCTGGTTTGGAAGATTAAAATTAAGACAATAATCGATGCCAACAATATCCAGTTCAGTAATGGTACATAAATCTGCCCCTGTTCCGAATCTGAAGTATGCTTCACATTTAAACGTGGTAAATAACCCAATTGAATGGCCTGACGCGCTAAAGAGAAGACGCCTGAAATTACCGCCTGTGAAGCAATAACTGCGGCCATAGTGGCCAAGAAGATCATTGGGTACAAGCCCCACTCTGGCACCAACAGGTAAAATGGATTTTCAATCGCAGTCGGATCACGCAGCAGCAATGCACCTTGTCCTGCATAATTAAGCAGTAAACATGGCAAAACCACAATAAACCAAGCCAAACGAATCGGCACAGGACCAAAATGTCCCATATCTGCGTACAGGGCTTCGCCACCTGTGACGGTCAACACTACCGCACCCATAATGAAAAAGGCCATTAAAGGGTTGGTCACGATAAACTGAAATGCCCAATGTGGGCTCAGCATGCCCAAAACCAAAGGCGTTTGAATAATGCTCGAAATCCCAAGAAGACCGAGAGAGAAGAACCACAATAAGGTCAGCGGGCCAAAGAACTTACCGACAAAGGCTGTCCCATACTTTTGCATGACAAATACAGCAGTGACGATACTAATTGCAATCGGCACAATATAAGGGTCAAGTGCATCGGTTGCGATGGATAAGCCTTCTACGGCAGACAAGACTGAAATGGCTGGGGTGATGATCCCATCCCCAAAAAATAGTGAAGCCCCAATAAAGCCAATCGAAATTAACAGTAATTTTTTCCGATGGCTAAAATTGGTATTGCGCAAGTTCAGTGCAAGCAATGCCATGATCCCGCCTTCACCATTGTTATCTGCACGCATTACAATTGCAGAATATTTAATGGTAATGACCATGGTCATGGTCCAGAAGATAATGGACAAAATACCCAATACGTTTGCAGGGGTGATGCCCAAGCCATGTGCAGCGTGGAAGGACTCTTTCAATGCATAGAGTGGACTGGTTCCAATATCCCCAAACACGACCCCTAATGCTGCCAAGGTCATCGCAGGCAAGGCGGCTTTTTTTGCAGTACTTTGCATAAGCTTGTCTTCAATTATCGACACTATTTTTGCGAATCATATCATTGAGCTAAAACTTTTGCTCGAATTCAATTGTTTCACCTTGTCGATGGCTATGTTTTTCGATATTATCCTCCGCCATGGTGAAGTGTCCGAGTGGCTGAAGGAGCACGCCTGGAAAGTGTGTAAACGTTTATAGCGTTTCGAGGGTTCGAATCCCTCTTTCACCGCCAAAATTTTAAAGACCTTAATCGAAAGATTAAGGTCTTTTTTTTATGCTGAACATTCTTATTTAGACTTGGCACAAAGTCTGCTTCATAAAAACGACTCTTCACAAAACAGAATCATTTGCACCACAAAGTGAAATATTTATTCAAAAATAAACGCTTGAACCTGATTCAAACTTGAGCTAAAACAATTTCTAAGGGAGGTTAAAATAAATCATCAATGATCATCTAGATGCAATGTTTATGAAGCACAATTCATTTGCGGTATATAACTAGCGAAACACTAAATTGACCAATAAAACTGCTATTCGGGAGTCAGAATGAATAACAGCACCAATTATGTCAAACAAATTAAAAACGCTAAACGAGGCGGTTATACCCCAACCCTTGCAAAGGATGTCAATAAACATAAAATTCAAAAAGCAATTCGTCTGATTGAACAATGGAGAACGCTGGCCAATGAACTCAAACCTCAAATGCAACTCGACATGGCTTTTACGTTGGAAGAATGTGCCCAAGACCTCGATCAAATTTTAAGGAGCAAATAAGTTCCATGTTTTCACTTCACCTTATTTAAAAAACAGTTTCATCACAGCCCCCAAATTTTATTCTTAGCTTTCACCCACCCTTTGGTGGGTGAAGTTTGCACAAACAATCATGTGCATTTCAATCGCTCACTTTTTGGCTTGCGTTTTCAAGAAAATCCGCTATTATTCTCACCACGTTGCCGGCATAGCTCAGTTGGTAGAGCAACTGACTTGTAATCAGTAGGTCCACAGTTCGAATCCGTGTGCCGGCACCATTTTATACTTAGCCTCGCTTTTTAGTGAGGCTTTGTTGTTTCTGGCCCTTTGGTTTTTTATTTCATTTTAAATGTCTTTAACTGCTGTAATTTGAACATAGCGCACGATGCCCTGTTCAAATAATTTTTGACAGAGCTTAGCCGTCATTTTAATTTTGAAGTAATCCAAATTTTGAGCGGCCTGTTGGACTAAATGCACATGATAATAACGAGAAAACCCCGCCAAAACTACATCTGATAAATCTTCAATAGTAACCTGCTGATAGCCTTGCGCTTCTATCGAATGCTGCAAATTCTCTTCTAACTGAAGATGTTCCAAATGAACATTGGCTGCTTTTAACAGCATTTTCAGTTGAAGCTTCTCAAAACGATTTAAATTCAAAAATGCATCACTCAACATCAGATAGTGAAAACCGATACGCCCTTTTAAATTTAAAACAGAATGGATTGATCTTAGAAATGAATTTAAATCACCGTGATAAGCGGCATCGAGGCAAAACACCACATCAAAAGGTGCTGAAAATAGCTTTGAATTTAAATTTAAAAATGACGTTTGAATGATGTGTATCTTTGAATTTAAAGTCTGTTGTATACGCTGAACACATTCGGTTTGCAACTCAACCGCACAAAGTTGCTGAACATGGTAATGCTGCTGCCACAGCAATAGACTCGCGCCCTGCCCACAACCCAAGTCTAAAACACGGTCATTTGATTTTAGCTGTAATCGATCAGCAAGGTGTATTGCCAGTGTTTGGCAAGCCTCAGGATAGGATGACCTTGCATCATCCCAATAGCCAAGATTGCTCCAAGCCAATACCGCGTGGTCTCCCAATTGTTTTGCATCAATTGCATATTTATGTTTGGGCAAATGTCGCTGTAAGGTTTGGAGCCATTTCATGCTTTAGTAGCCGAGTTGTGGGGCAACCTCAACTTTAGGTTTTAATCCAACAAACGGCAATGGTGCACCGAAAATTTCTGCAATATGCATTGCTGAAGTGACGGCAGACTCTAAAATAGGCAGACCATCGCACGACCATGAACCACAGAAGAAGACTTTTCGGTTAGCACTCTTATGGCGTTGTTGTAACTCTTTATTCAAAGCCACAGTTTGCGAGTCCACCACCGCACGGGTCAAAGTTACAGTTGAAATCACTTTTTTCGGATCAATCTCGGTCACAGGCTGCCACGTTTGGAACACAGCATTTTTACCAACCAGACTTGGTTCGACTGAATTGAGCCAAACCGTGAACTGTTGACGGGTAAACTTACGGTCCATCATATAGCTCAGCACCGACCAGTCTTTACGCTTAGGCGGCATCACGGAAGGATCAGTATGGATCACCAACTGACCTTGCTCAAAACGGAACTGTTTTAACAGCGCAATATCATCTGCAAACTGAACAGGATCTAAAAACTCTTCAATTTTTGTAGTTGGCGTTGCCACTACCACACGGTCAAACAATTGCTGTTCGCCCTTATTATTTTCAACCAAAACCTTGTCACCTTGTTCAGTGACTTTGCTAATAGCCGATCCGCTTTGGATATTGATGTTTTCAATCAATTTATCGACCAAGGCAGGTGTTCCCCCTTGTATACGCAATAAAGCATCGCCATCCGTCAACTGACGTAAAAAGATCAATAGCGGTTTCGCTGGCCATTCGCCGATGGTTTTTGGATTACAGGTACAGATGGTGTAGAGCACAGGCATCACTGCGCCATGCCAAAACACTTCTTCAATGTCATGCTGGTTGATAAATTCAGCCAAGGTAATGTCTTGATCTTTAGATTTGAAAAATTTAGCAATCGCGGTTTTAAGCTGCAACATACCTTTAACCAAGCGCCATCCATACTGCTGTAGGCCTTTACGGTTATTAATAATTGGGAAATTGCCAATGCGGCTACGCGTAGTAGTTAACCATGTTTCTGTACGGTCTTCAAACAACCAACTACACGCCATGTAGGTGCGTACTGGATACGTTTTGATGCCTAAATAAGTCGCAAGACTTAAGGTGTTTTTCCATAAGTGTGGGTTCATGACACGTAACGGAGCATCAATCAGACCACCTTCAAACTCTGTACTGTGGCTATCCATCCCTCGCCCAGTCAGTGCTTCGAAAATAGTAATATTATGCCCAGCATCCTTTAGAATTCTTGCGGTAGCAAGACCGGCCA
This sequence comes from Acinetobacter johnsonii ANC 3681, assembly GCF_000368805.1. Taxonomy (NCBI): domain Bacteria; kingdom Pseudomonadati; phylum Pseudomonadota; class Gammaproteobacteria; order Moraxellales; family Moraxellaceae; genus Acinetobacter; species Acinetobacter johnsonii. Next base: position 221,101 of record NZ_KB849703.1, read on the forward strand.
TGCCGCTACCAATAACTGCAATATCCAAAATTATGATCCGTCAGTCTGACTTATATTGACTGAAATTATGACCCAATGTCGAAAAAATAGGGCTATTAAAAAATACCAGAATCACATTTTTTCATGTGCCGCACCGATAGGACGATATCTGCTTAAATTACATTTCATTACAGTAAAAATCACTCAAATAAGCACGCGTTTTTTATACATTTTATTTCAAATAAAAATATAAGTTGTTTAAAAACAAGGTATATAAATTAACTATTTTTATAACATCTGTTTTACAAACTGGCGAAAAGGCGCTAAGATGCGCCTCGCATAAAAACGATAAATACATCACACAATAATCCATGACCAACTATGCAAAACAAGAAGACTACAGCGCCTAAAAAATCCCTACCTTTGACCGAGTAGGGATTTCTTCTTTTTAGCGACAAGATTTTAGTCCACCACAGCAACAGGGATTTCACCAAACTTGCCACGATTAAAATCATCAAAGGCTTGCACAATTTCCGCTTTGCTATTCATCACAAATGGACCATAACCTTGAATCGGTTCATTCAGGGGTTCACCGGTCAACACCAAAAACTTAGTGTCTTGCAGCGCTTGTAGTTGAATTGCAGCTTCGCCATCTTGAGCGAACATCACAATGGAACTATCCACCACTTTTTGCGTGCCATTAATCAGCACTTCACCACTGAGCACCACCACAATCGTGTTATGCGTGACGGGTACATGGATAAAAGTTTCGTACTCTGCTTTTAATTCACCATCCCAAACATTGACGGGACTATACGTTTGAGCAGGGCCATGATGACCACCAAACTCACCCGCAATCACGCGGAGATGTCCAGCATTATCATCCATTTCAATACGTGGGATATCCGCCACAGTCAAGGCTTGATAACGTGGTGTGGTCATTTTGTCTTTGGCTGGCAAATTCACCCAAAGTTGCACCATTTCAAACAGACCACCATGCTCAGCAAAGGCTGGAGAATGAAACTCTTCATGTACCACACCTGAACCCGCAGTCATCCACTGTACATCGCCGGTATTGATGGTACCACCGCCGCCGCTAGAGTCTTTGTGCGTCACTTCACCACTATAGGCGATGGTAACCGTTTCAAAACCACGATGCGGGTGTGAACCCACACCACGTTGCGATGTGGTTGGATCAAATTTGTAAGGTGCTGCATAGTCCAAAAGTAGAAACGGGCTAATCGCTTGTCCTAAGCGGTCATATGAAAAGAGGTTTTTGACAGGAAAACCATCACCAACCCAATGCATGTCTTGATTACGATAAACACCAATTACTTTTTTCATCTTGGAACTCCTATATCGATAGGATGAATATGCAATCTATACTACCCCTTTCCTCATCCGTCTTATAGCACTGCGCTAGTACACACAATCACACGAATAGGACAATCTCGTTAAAATCGTATCACCCACATAAAAACCAATTTAAAAACAAAGCCTTTCTTTATCTTTATGGCATATTTTTGCTCAAATTTTCCTATTTTTAAGATTAAGCATCTCGTTTGGCTTATTTTATTGTCTCATTTTCCTACCTATGATGATGTTCAAGCTCAAGGCACTAACCTTCTTACTGATTGCCCTGAGACTCGACTGATAATCACAACGAGGACAGAAAAATGGCGAAACCTTATATTCGTTTAGATAAAGATAATGCAGCGGTTCTTTTGGTTGACCACCAAGCGGGTCTACTTTCACTGGTCCGTGACATTGACCCTGACAAATTTAAAAATAACGTACTCGCACTGGCTGCTGCCGCGAAATATTTTAATCTTCCCACCATTCTGACCACCAGTTTTGAAGAGGGTCCAAACGGTCCTTTGGTCCCTGAGTTGGTCGAAATGTTCCCCGATGCACCCTATATTGCACGCCCAGGGCAAATCAATGCATGGGACAATGAAGACTTTGTTCAAGCCGTAAAAGCCACAGGTAAAAAACAATTGATTATTGCGGGTGTAGTAACTGAAGTCTGTGTGGCCTTCCCTGCACTGTCGGCACTGGAAGAAGAGTTTGATGTCTTTGTGATTACTGATGCATCGGGAACCTTTAACCCCATCACCCGTGATGCAGCATGGGATCGCATGTCTCAGGCAGGCGCACAGCTAATGTCATGGTTTGGTGCAGCTTGCGAATTACACCGCGACTGGCGTAATGATATTGAAGGCCTCGGTTCACTCTTTGCAGCGCATATTCCAGACTATAAAAACCTGATTCAAAGCTATAGCAAAAATACAGCGCAGAAATAATTCAACCTGAGCAAAAGCGATCTTCGGATCGCTTTTTTGTCGTGCGCAATCGTTAGCGATGATACAGTATCAGATCATCCATCACAGACTGCCTTCGGTCACAAATCAATACAGGCTTGAACCCATCATGCATTCATTTGACGACTATTATTATTTTTATCTTGTGGTCAAACACGGCGGTTTCAGTGCAGCAAGTGATGCCTCGAACATCACCAAGTCTAAGCTTAGTCGCCGTATTTTAGACCTTGAAGCCAAGTACAACGTGACCCTGATTCAGCGTTCAACACGACATTTTAAAGTCACCCCCTTGGGACAAGAGCTGTTTGAAGAATGTCGTCAAATCATTCAGCAAGTCGAAAGTGCACACAATGTTTTACTGAAACAGAAAAGTGAACCGCAAGGTTTAATCAAGATCAGCTGTCCTTTTGTGATGATGCGCTATCAAGTGCGAAGTTTACTCAATCATTTTTTAAAACAATATCCCAAAGTCCAAGTGGAAATGGAGCTGACCAGCCGTCGTGTCGATGTCTTGCATGATGACATTGATCTTGCCATTCGGACCAATTTTAGTGCCAATGAAGACTCGAGTATTGTGGTCCGTGATGTGGTCAAAACCACGCATTGTTTGGTGGCCAGCCCTGATCTGCTACAAGGCCGTGAAATTCAATTTGCTACCGAGCTGAATGATTTTCCAACACTCGCACTGGGGGTACAAAAGTCCGATTATCAATGGTTATTGCATCATACCCAGAGTAATGAACAGATCGTGATTCCTTTAGAACCACGGGTCAAAAGTAATGATGTCGCAGGCGTGTATTACTCGGCTCTGGATGGACTCGGCATTGCCAACCTGCCTTACTTAACGGTAGAGGCAGATATTGCTTCAGGTCGCCTAGTTCACATTTTGCCCGACTGGTGTTCCAATATTGGAACCGTACAGTTAGTCTATGCTTCACGTAAAGGACAACGTTTGGTCATGGAGAAACTGATTGAGCATTTGATTCAGGGTTTAAGAGACTTTGCCAGCACCAGCAAGGGTTACCATCTGTAAAAGCTAAAAGAACCCTGCATAAAAAAATCAGCCACTTGGGCTGATTTTTTACAGGTATCATGCTCATGACTCAGCACGATGCAACCATTGAGGTCAGCTTAGATTTTACCAACCAAGTCGATTGACGGCGCAAGGGTTGCTTCACCTTCTTTCCATTTTGCAGGACATACTTCACCTGGGTGTGCATGCACATATTGTGCTGCTTTCACTTTGCGTAATAGTTCAGACGCATCGCGACCAATACCGCCCGCATTAATTTCAATAATTTGGATTTTACCTTCAGGATCAATCACAAAAGTACCACGGTCTGCTAGACCTTCTGTTTCAATCAGCACGTCAAAGTTTTTAGACAAAGTCCAGGTTGGATCGCCAATCAATGGATACTGAATTTTACCAATCACATCTGAAGTGTCGTGCCATGCTTTATGGGTAAAGTGGGTATCGGTCGATACACCATAAATTTCCACACCCAGTTTTTGAAATTCAGCATAGTGATCAGCTAAATCGCCCAATTCTGTTGGACACACAAAGGTGAAATCAGCAGGATAGAAAAATACGACAGACCATGTGCCTTTTAAGTTTTGCTCAGACAACTCAATGAACTCACCATTTTGGTAAGCTGTTGCATTAAACGCCTTAACTTCAGTATTGATTAAACTCATGTATTTGTCCTCAAAAGATTTGTGAGAGTGCTTAAGTGATGAAGCGAGAATACGCACAAATCTAAAATTGGTAAAATAGTAAGTTTTTATTATTTCTATCGGATTTTTAGATTTATTATTTCCCGACACTGGTCCCTAATTCTCAACGTTTTGTAGTCTAAATGAAAACCTTTCGATTATCCAAATGAGCTCAATACAGTCAAATCCAGAGTCAAGCCGAGGAAAATCTATGATTTAAAAGGTCATTTCCAAGCGTTGATGTTCAATACAAAGTGAATTTAAGCCGTTTCCGTCTGCCCGACCTGATGATAAGCACGATTAAAATAAACTAAACTTTGCTCATGCTGGCTTTGTTGAATCGCGACAATACGGCACATAAAAACCGTATGTGTTCCCACTTCTTGAATGTCATCAATTTCACAGTCAAAATTGACTAAAGCATCCTTTAAAACAGGTGCACCCGTTTCTAACTCTGTCCAAACACCATGTTTAAAACGCTCTTCAGACGTCATTTTAGATGCAAAGACATTCGAAATATGCTGATGCTGTGCGCCTAACACATTCACAGTGAGGATTTTATTATCGACAAAATGTGCATGTGAACGCGATGCTTTATTCATACAGACCAATAATGTCGGTGGTGTATCCGTCACACTGCATACGGCAGATGCTGTGAATCCATGACGATCAGCCATGCCTGCCGTAGTTACGACACTCACTGCACTGGTTAACAAAGACATTGCATCTCTAAAGTCTGTTGCTTCAATCATCATTTTATTCCTCAGTAGAACGGACACATGCTTTGACTCAGATAAAAGCTACCTATTTTATCAAACAGGTAGCCCTTTCACATCACGCGCTTGCTGCGTATGAAGCCGAAAGTTCTTTACGAATAATTTCTGCACCTGCGCTTAACGCATTCAGCTTACCACGTGCCACTTCACGTGCTAAAGGTGCCATGCCACAGTTGGTCGATGGATAAAGCTTATCTGCATCGACAAACTGAAGCGCCTTACGTAGTGTATTCGCAACTTCTTCTGGTGTTTCAACGGTGTTGGTTGCCACATCAATCGCGCCGACCATGACTTTTTTACCGCGAATCAGTTCAATCAGATCCATCGGCACACGCGAGTTTTGACATTCAAGTGAGATGATATCAACTTTAGATTGTTGCAGTTTAGGGAATGCTTCTTCGTATTGACGCCACTCTGAACCCAAGGTCTTTTTCCAATCGGTATTGGCTTTGATGCCATAGCCATAGCAAATATGAACCGCAGTTTCACATTTCAGACCTTCCAGTGCTCGCTCAAGCGTTGCAACACCCCAATCATTCACTTCATCAAAGAACACATTAAATGCAGGTTCATCGAACTGAATGATGTCCACGCCAGCAGCTTCTAACTCACGCGCTTCTTGATTCAGAATCTTGGCAAATTCCCAAGCCAGTTTTTCACGGCTTTTATAGTGACCATCATACAGCGTATCAATCATGGTCATTGGACCAGGAAGCGCCCACTTAATCGGCTGATTTGTTTGGCTACGTAAAAACTTAGCATCTTCAACAAAAACAGGCTTTTGACGGCTTACTGCACCTACCACTGAAGGTACACTCGCATCATAACGATTACGGATACGAACCGTTTCGCGTTTCTCAAAATCAACGCCATCCAGATGTTCAATAAACGTCGTCACAAAATGTTGGCGGGTTTGTTCGCCATCACTAACGATATCAATGCCTGCATGGAGTTGTTCTTGCAATGACAAACGTAAGGCATCTTGTTTCGCTTCGAGTAATGCCTCACCCTCGAGTTTCCAAGGTGACCAAAGTTTCTCAGGCTCAGCAAGCCAAGAAGGTTTCGGCAAACTGCCCGCAGTTGATGTTGGTAATAAAATGGCCATTTTAAATCTCTATTTCAATATTCTATTTCAGTTAAATTAAGCAGCGTTGCTGTCTACGGTATAATTCGCAGCCCATTGTTCAAGGATGTCTTGATAAGGCTTAATAAAGTTCTCTTCAGTCCATTTACCTTGCTTAACCGCGAGCTGACCACGTTCAACACGGTCATAGACAATTTGTGTTAATGAGTAATCTGGATACTCTAGGCTGGCTTGATAGACTTGGGACGCTGATGAATTTGCATTGTAAATTTCAGGGCGATAAATCTTTTGGAAGGTTTCCATGGTGCTAATCGCACTGATCAACTCAAGATCGGTGTAGTCCCGCAGTAAATCACCCGCAAAGTAGAATGCTAAAGGTGCAGCGCTCCCTTTTGGCATAAAGAAGCGAACCTGTAAGCCCATTTTATGGAAATACTCATCGGTACGTGAATATTCATCTTGTTTATACTCAACGCCTAAAACAGGATGCTCATTGGCAGTACGGTGATACTTCTTCGCTGTTGAAACACTCAAACAAATCACAGGCTGTTGATTAAACTCTGCTTTAAAAGTCTCTGAGTTCACCAAGTATTGATACAGTTTGCCATGTAGATCACCAAAACCTTCAGGTGCATACGACGTCGAATTCTCTTTATTATGTTCTTTCAGCACCACGCTAAAATCGTAGTCACGTACATAAGATGAGAAGCTATTCCCAATCATGCCTTCAATACGCTGATGGGTATGATGATCATTAATCGTGCTTTTCAACATTTCAATAATTGGGAAAGTTTGACCATTCCCCTCAATGTCTAAATTTGCAGAAATAATATCGATTTCAAGCGAATAACGATCACCATTCGGGTTATCTGTTTGTGCTAAGGCATTGAAACGATTGTTAATCATACGAAGTGTATTACGTAGATTCTGCTCACGGCTTTCACCGCGCGCCAAGTTAGCAAAGTTCGTCGTTAGACGTGTGTTATCTGCTGGTTGATAGTTCTCATCAAAACGAATGCGTTTAATTGAACATGCAAACTCTGTACTCATGGCGATCTGTTACCCTATATTTCTGCGATAAAACTGAATTTCTTTCATGCTCTTTCTAGACTGTCCAATTTTCTTTTTGGATCTTTCTAGCAAATCGTCTTTTCAACCTTCTCAGATTTTTCTGACCATCAGGCTAAGAAGCAACGATGAATATGATCTATCGTTAAGAGCGTGGTTTAATTTATACCTGAATGATCACATGAATAAAAATGATTTAATCTCACACCAAAGTGAACTAAATTCATGTTTAGAAATTCTGTCGCTTTAACAATGAATTGCGCATAGATAATTTTTTGTGGATATACGAAAGGAAAGAATGAAAACATCAGCCCTCGTGCGCGAGCTGTGAAAAGTCATGATATTGCTAAATCAACGTCATCAACAGGCTACATCCCTATTTTAATTATCTATTTATATCGGCAATTTAAGGTCATAATCTAATTATTAAAATATTAGATAAAACGGGCAATTCAATGGTTTTGTCCGTGGGAAAATGATGAGCGAAAGCTTGGTTTTGAGTTCGTGCATTCATTAACTTTGACTTCGCTTTCTGACCTTGGCTCTTCCTCACAGAATCAGGAAATTTAATATCGTTCCTATCACCAATCAGAATTAAAAAAATAAATATTCGGTCTTTATATTAAGAACAGCTCACCTATATCAAGTAAAACTAAAGAATCATCTCATGCATTTTTTGCATAACTGAATTAAAAATTGCATTGTCGTTTTTTTAAAAAAAAAGTAACACTTGCCACAGTTAAATCCCCAATCGACGATTTAGCACTCAATATCTAAAGCAATGCCTCTATAAATTGATCAACATGGAATGTCATCAATGCCTTGCTATATCAGGCCAAAAGTTGATGAAAAGAAGATTAAAGAAGGAACGATAAGTATGAAGCAGAAGAAATTACTGAAATATATTCTGATTGCCATGATCTCAGGAATACTGATTGGTTGGGCTTTTCATAGCACTTTAACAACTGCACAAACCACAGAACTTGCCGCCTATTTTAAAATTGTGACCGATGTATTCTTAAGATTAATTAAAATGATTATTGCACCCTTAGTATTTGCAACAATCGTTTCCGGTCTTGTCTCGATGGGAAAATCTTCTTCTTTGGGATCAATTACCTTAAAGGCCATGAGTTGGTTCATTGGTGCATCATTTATTTCACTTTTACTGGGCATGGGCTTAGCCAATTTATTCCAACCTGGCGCTGGGATGAATCTCACCATTCCTCAAACAGCGGTTGATATCGGTGTCAGTGCGACAAGTCTGAGCTTAGAAAGCTTCATTACGCATATTTTCCCGCGTAGTTTTGCTGAAGCCATGGCCAATAATGAGATATTACAGATTTTGGTTTTCTCAATTTTCTTTGGTTCTGCACTTGCCTATGTGCAACATCAAAGTGAAGTGACCGTCATTGGTAAAATTATTGATGAACTCTGCAAGGTAATGTTCCGAATTACAGATTATGTCATGGCATTTGCCCCTATCGCCGTTTTTGCAGCCATTGCTTCCGCTATTACTATCCAAGGCCCTAAGCTGATTATCGATTATAGTATTTTCATTGGACAGTTCTATGTCGGATTACTGGTGCTTTGGACTCTCCTGATTGCTTTCGGCTATATCTTCTTGAAAAAAGATATTTTTAGATTGATGCGAATCGTGCGTGAACCCACCATGTTGGCATTTGCGACCGCAAGTAGCGAATCGGCTTATCCAAAAACCATGGAAGCTTTGGATAAATTCGGTGTGCCTAAACGCATTACCAGTTTCGTTCTCCCTTTAGGTTATTCTTTCAACCTCGACGGCTCGATGATGTATATGGCATTTGCCGTGTTATTTATTGCACAAGCCTATAACATTGATTTAAGTTTTTCCCAGCAAGCGCTCATACTCTTTACCCTCATGATTACGAGTAAAGGGATTGCAGGTGTTTCACGAGCATCCATTGTGGTGATTGCCTCCACACTGGCTATGTTCAAGCTTCCTGAAGCTGGTATTCTATTAATTTTGGCGATTGATCAGTTTTTAGATATGGGCCGTACGGCAACCAATGTGATTGGAAATAGTATTGCAACGGCCGTGATTGCACGCACTGAGGGCAATAAAGATGAGTTTACGGAGCAAGAAGGCAACATGGTGAACAACCTTCCTCCTGCAAACCAATTGGCCGATAACAGTTAGAATTATTTATAGAGAAAATAAAAGGTGATTTTTAAATAGTAAGTAAAGTCCTTTATTTACTATTCATAAAATCACCTTATTTATTATTAAAATATATCTCACAATGATTAAATAAAATAATCCATAAAATCCAATTATTTATTTTTCTGAATTAAAATATTCCAAATATAATCAATTCGATTTGAAAATGACATTTCACGCTTAACCAGATAGACATCTTGGAATAAATAGTACTGCTTACCGTCCAGTACTTTTAATTTATTTTCTTGAATCTCTCTTTCAACCAATAATTTCGGCAGCCATGCCACACCTAAACCTTGCAACACCAGCTCTTTTAAATCACCTGCATTATCCGTCTCATATAAAGTTCTATAATCCAACTTATTTTCAATCGCTTCATCCACACAGTTTCTTAAATATGCTTGTTTACTATAAGACAACAAAGGAAAAGACTGATCGAGTGAATATTTGGCAGTCCCGTCATGATCTAAGGCTGTCACAGGGAGGATTTCCATTTCAACAATTTCATAAAATTCGAACAAAGAACGATCGAATTGTTCTAATGTTTTTTGATCACAATAACTGATTAAAAAATCACACGAGCCATCTTTTAATAAGCGCATCCCCTGTTTGAAATTTGAGGCAATAATTTCCAATTTTAAGTCCGTCATATCCATCGCTAACTCATGAATAAAGCGGGGGAAAAACTGGGTAATGAGCGAGTGTGACACTGCAAACTTGACGGTTAACTCATCATGTTTCACATTCTTTTCTAAATACTTTATTGTTGTAGTTAGTTGATTTTGTATGTTTTTTGCCGAAGCCAGTAAAACTTGGCCTGCTTCTGTGAAATCAATATTTTTACTATATCTTTTCAAAATTTGGAAACCAAGTGAGTTTTCAATATTTTGAATTCTACGCGTAAAGGCAGACTGTGTGACATGTCGTAGAGCTGCTGCTTGAGATATCGATTTTTCTTGCTCTAACGCAAGTAAATCTTCAATCCATCGAATTTCTAAAGTCATAACTCATTCTTCACTCATCCTTTGATCAATTATAATCTATTATGCAAAAAATGCATGTAGTAATATATTTTTACATTAGAAAAAAAACCGTGCGCACATTAATATCAATTTATTCGAGATTAGAGTCTATTTAAATGAACATTAAGATTAACACACGCGTTGAAAAGGATTTATTAGGACATAAAGAAATTCCTGCTCATTGCTATTATGGCGTACAAACTTTAAGAGCTTTAGAGAACTTTAATTTAAGTCCAAATAAACTCAATCAATTCCCTGTTTTTATTAATGCCCTTGCAATGGTTAAAGCTGCATGCGCAGAAGCCAATTTTAAACTCAATAAACTTGAAGAAAATAAATACAATGCCATTCAATATGCATGTGAACAAGTTATTAATTATAAGTATCATGACCAATTTCCAATTGATATGATTCAAGGTGGTGCGGGAACATCCACCAATATGAATATCAATGAAGTACTGGCTAATATTGGATTAGAACATTTAGATCATTTAAAAGGCGAATATCAATATTTACATCCAAATAATGATATTAATATGTCTCAGTCAACCAATGATGTCTATCCAACGGCAATTAAAGTGGGTTTAATTTTTGCAATAGAGCAATTGAACAGCCCGTTTCAAAATTTAATTCAAAGTTTTAAGAACAAGTCAGATGAGTTTTCGCATATCTTAAAAATGGGTCGTACCCAATTGCAAGATGCTGTTCCAATGACCTTGGGTCAAGAATTTGGCGCATTTGCAAATACCTTACAAAATGATTTAAACAAGCTCAATGACATCATGCCGTCTGCTCTAAGTGTTGTAAATTTGGGCGGAACAGCAATTGGAACAGGGATCAATACCGAAGTTAAGTATCGTGAATATGCCATCGCAGCATTGTCTGAAATTACGCAAAAGCAGATCAGTAGTTCACCTGATTTAATCGAAGCAACCTCAGATATGGGTGATTTCGTTTTATTATCGAGCTTCTTAAAACGTACCGCGACTAAACTCTCAAAAATTGCCAATGACCTGCGTTTGCTTTCTAGTGGCCCTCGTACTGGTCTGAATGAAATCCATTTAGAACCGCGCCAACCAGGCAGTTCAATTATGCCAGGCAAAGTGAATCCTGTTATCCCAGAAGCCATGAACTTAGTGTGTTTTCAAGTGATTGCCAATGATTTAGCCATTACTTTGGCGGCCGAAGCAGGTCAGTTACAGCTCAATGCGATGGAGCCGTTAATTGCTTTTAAACTGTTCGAATCGATCGATTTGTTAGGTAAAGCTATGCAAATGTTCCAATACAAATGTATTGAAAACATCCGTGCCAATGCTGAACACTGTCAGGCAAATGTAGATAATTCAATTGGCATTATTACTGCACTCAACCCATATTTGGGCTATGAAACAACGACTCGTATTGCAAAACAAGCGAATGAAACTGGTCAAAGTGTATTGGCTTTAATTAAAGCTGAAAACCTATTGTCTGATCAAATTTTGGCTGATGTGCTATCGATCAAAAATATGGTTCATCCTCAGCAATCTTTATCATGATTTATTAGCATTTCGTCTTTTTAAAAAGGGATCTCATCAGAGGTCCCTTTTTTATAGAGAGGAAAAGTATGCTATGTCACTCGTATTAGCTGAACATTTTTATTCTATAAAGCTCTTTTTTAAATACCAAATTTGCCTAGCCATAAAAAAAGAACTTGATATAAATCAAATCCTTTTTTTACTTCATACAACATTTACTAACTGCACAAGTTAGAACGGAAGATCATCATCCATATCTGCTGGTGCTGCCGCAGGCGCTGACTGAGATGCCGCCTTTGGTGCAAAACCGCTTGGGTTATTGTTCGCATAACCACTTTGTTGGTTGTTGCTATTACCCGCTGCTGGATTACCGCCATAACCGCCTTGGTTGTTGTTATTGTTATAACCACCACCTTGGTTATTGTTGAAACGTGGTTGTGCATAACCATCATTTCCGCCTTGCATTTGCTCACCTTGCTGACGGTTGTTGTCTAGCATCTGCATTTGCTCACCACGAATTTCTGTAGTGTAGCGTTCTTGACCATTTTGATCTGTCCACTGACGAGTACGTAGTGAACCTTCAATATAAACTTTCGAACCTTTACGTAGGTATTGTTGCGCAATTTCACCTAGACGGTTGTGTAACACAATACGATGCCATTCGGTTTGCTCTTTACGCTCACCTGTGCTTTTGTCTGTCCAAGAGTCGCTCGTTGCAATTGAAAACTGTGTCAACGAACCACCGTTTGGGAAAGTTTTCGTCTCTGGATCTCGGCCTAATGTGCCCACTAAAATAACTTTATTTACACCGCGCATCTGATGTTTACTTCCTATCTATTTCTATTATTTACTTTATAAGAGTTATGCTTAAATGGCTACCTCTTTCCCCAACAACTGCGTTAAATCTTGTCGCGTAGCATCATCTATTTGCTGCTTATCGACTTTTACATACGCTACTTGCTGATCAGACATCACCACGACCTCTTCAATACCACGAATCGCTAAAAGCTGTGAAGTCCATTCGTCCGTTTGTTTATGTTCAGGTAAACGCAATACCATCGAAGACAAATAGCGCGGTTGTGCCAAGCCAAAACTAATCAATAACCAAACAATCGCAAGTCCAGTCAGGATGCTCCAACCCAAAGCAGTATTGTTTAACAGCAACAACTGACCACCTGTGACACCACCAAAGAATGCGCCTAAAAACTGGCTGCTGGCATTTACGCCCATCGCAGTCGCTTTAGACTGAATCGGCGCAGCTTTCGATAACCATGACGGCAACAACGCTTCCATGACATTAAAAGCAATAAAGAATAAGCCCAAACCTGTCAGCAAAATATACTTCGACTCAAAGCCAAAAATTAGGATGCCTAAGCCTAAAATAATGCCGCCAATAGCCGTTAAAAAGATGCCTCGCATTTTGCGATATTTTTCAGCCAACACAATACTTGGGAACGCAAAAAATAGGCTAATCACCAACAGCGGTAAATACACCCAGCCATGCGAATTTAGTGGAATTTTTGCAAAGTCGATGAGTTGCGATGGGACATAAATAAACATTGCCGTCAGCAATAAATGTAAGCTAAACACCGATACATGCAGACGGTTCAGATCGCCCATTTTTAAGACTTGTTTGAGCTGAGCCAAATAGCCTTGCTGATAATTACGATGATGGCGGGTGACTTTTGGCACCAAAAACAACATCGAAATGGCCGCCAAACCCATGATGGTGGTCACCCAGAATAATCCTGAAATCCCCACTAAACCCGTAAGCCACGGCCCCAAACTAAAAGCCACAGCAAAAGAAACGCCGATACTCATGCCCATGGTTGCCATGGCTTTCATACGGTTTTCTTCACGGGTCACATCCGCCAGTAATGCCATCACCACCGCAGATACTGCCCCCCCACCCGCAATGGCACGACCAATAATCACCCCATAAATGGTGTCGGACATCGCTGCAATTGCACCACCCAAAGCAAATAGAAGCAGCCCAAAAACCACCAAAGGCTTACGGCTATAACGGTCAGCAATCAAGCTGAAAGGAATCTGTAAAATAGCCTGTGTTAAGCCATAAATCCCCACAGCCAAACCGAGCAACGCAGGCGTTGCATATTCATAGGTCTGCCCTGCCACAGAAAATACAGGGATGATCATGAACAAACCCAACATGCGTAAGGCAAAAATACTGCTTAAGGCAAAAGTTGAACGACGTTCTAAAGCATTCATCATAAACGAGGACAGACTGTATTGAATTAATCTTGGATCAAGATTATAGGCTATTCAATCCGACTAGCGGCATGAATTTTATGTTTAATAAAAGCCTTCATGATCTGAAAAACAAAAAGCGCAGCCAGAGCTGCGCTTTTCTTCGGTTTAAAGCAATCTGCTTTAAGCGGCTTGATGTTTTTTGTATTGAATAGATGCAATAACAGCCCAAACAATAAAGGCCACACCAATTAAACCCGTGACGACTTCTGGTACATGTAGACCTGTACCACTTGCCAGCATAATGAATGCTAAAGCACCAATTGCGTAGTGTGCACCATGCTCAAGGAAGACATAGGCATCCAAAGTCCCTTTTTCGACCAAATAAATGGTCATCGAACGCACGAAGATCGCACCAATCGCGAGACCCAGCATAATAATCACGACATCCGAAGTAATGGCAAACGCGCCAATTACGCCATCAAAACTGAACGATGCATCGAGTACTTCTAGGTATAAAAAACCACCAATACCTGCTTTGACCACACCTGTAGTTGCGCCATTGGCATCATGCGTAACTGCATTGCCGTCTTCATCAACTTCAGGTTCACCGCCCAACAAATGACTTAAGACTTGTACACCAATATAAACCACGATGCCCCAGATTCCCGCCATGGTCACCACCAGACGTTTGGCTTCATCGACATTAGCCGCCATCACCAAAAGTGCAATCAGTGCAAGGAAGACTGACATTGCAGGAACATTGGCTAAGTTAGTCAAACGGCGTTCTAACCAGCGGAACCAGTGCGTGTCTTTCTCTTCATCTAAGAAGAAGTTTAAGAACACAAGTAACAAGAATGCTCCACCAAACGCAGCAATTTCAGGGTGGTGATCCATCAGACGTTGTGAGTAGGTTTTTGGATCATTTAAAGCCAATTGAACAACTTCAACGAAGCCCATATCTGCAGTTACCGCCACAATTGCGACAGGGAAGATTAAACGCATACCAAATACAGCGACTAAAATACCCACGGTAAGGAATAACATTTTCCAAAAATGATCCCAACCTCGTAACACAGATGCATTGACAACGGCATTATCAAAAGATAACGAGACCTCCATCACCGCTAAAATTGCAGTGATGGTCAAAGCAGTAAACATGGTCTTTAAGCCCGCTTCTGGTCCATGGGTAAAACCCCAGTACGCAGACAACGCAAGACACACGATCGTAAAAATGATAGAGAAACCAAAATGTTTCATCATGACAGATCGACCTATAAAAAAATTTGGAGATGAACGAAAACTTAAAAAACAGGTTGAGTTTTATGGCCGCAATTATGACGCTTTTTGCGCCTGAAACCAAAACATCTTCGTTAATTTTTACTTATCTCACCGATGTACGGAGATGGTCTGTTGTTCCGCGTAAACTGTTGTTATAGTCTTGCCCATATTTTGGCTTCCCTCAGGATCTAATCATGGCCTTTTCCCAAGACGTTTGGCAACGTAATGTCGACTTATATCAAAAAACACTGGCTTTACCTTTTAACCAAGAATTGGCTTCAGGCACACTTAATAAAGAAGCGTTTTGCCATTATGTGATTCAAGATGCGCACTACTTGGTGGCTTATGGTCGTGCTTTAGCGGTGTGTGGTGCCAAAGCGTATGAGGCTGACGACATTATTCAGTTTAGCCAAGGGGCTAAAGAAGCGATTGTGGTGGAACGCAGTTTACATGATGGCTTTATGAAAAATTTTGATATTTCAAAGCAGCAGTTTGAAGAAACACCGCTAACTTTAGCATGTCACCATTACACTTCATTTCTAACGGCAACAGCATGGTCTGAAAGCTACCCTGTAGTGTTAGCAGCACTCTTACCTTGTTTTTGGATTTATGCTGAAGTGGGTAAAGACATTGTGGATAACTCTATCGCCAACAACCCGTACCAAGCGTGGATTGATACTTACGCGGGGGAAGAATTCAACCAAGCGGTACGTAATGTAATTGCAACCATCGATAAAGTGGCTGCACGTTGCGATGCGGATACCATTGAGAAAATGCATAAAGCCTACCGTAAAGGGGCTGAACTGGAATGGTTGTTCTGGGACAGCGCTTATAAACAGCAGCAATGGCTCGGTTTAGACCACGCTTAAAAGCGAAAATGATCCAAAAAGCCCTGAACCCTTCAGGGCTTTTTATTGACCGAATATCGTATTTTTTCAGAAGGCGCGATTGCTATTTTAAGCATTTAAAACTAAACTTCAATAATGATAATAATTATCATTTACATAATTAACTTTCGAGGGCCGTTCTCATGCATCCTGATACTCTAGGTACTGAAGCCATTCGTGCATTTTTTACCGTACAATGTTGCTGGCTGAATAACGAAGAAATTTACCTTGAAAAAGGCTGTTTACACTGCGGTTCTGCCGCGACCTATCTCATTTATTATACCAATCCACATATTCAAAAATTGATGTTGGCGTTTATTAAAAAATATCATTGCGTTTTAAGTCGAGAACAAGACTTACTCGACCTACCAGACTTTGAAAATGACTACGACGCCTTCTTACAAACTCTTGAGCACGAAGTCAATTTCTATGCCCGCCTCCATCATGACATTATCCGTCCCTTTGCTTTTGAGACGGTCGATTCAATCTTTGAACGTCCTTATGCGCTAGCATGCTAAATGCTGCAACCACAACAACACTCTATCCCTGAAGGCGTATGGCAAACCAAAAATAGCACAACCATGATACAACTTTTGCTCTGCGCCGAATGGGTGATCCTCTCTTTTTTAGGGAACTTATAAATACCTTTCTGTCTTCAGTCGCAGCCAATATCGATAGCTTGAGACTTGTTTCAACACTGAAATCTAGCTACAGTCTAGCAGCATCAATTTTCTTTTGGCCGACATGATTTGTCGCTATAAAATCATGTTTAACACTTGAATAAAGCATAAGTCGTTATCATATACCTCCTTCATCTGCACAATTTCGAGATAGTTTTATGAGCCAAAGTCATATCCGTATTCGAGGCGCACGTACCCATAACTTAAAAAATGTGAACCTTGATATTCCCCGCGACAAATTCGTGGTGATCACGGGACTTTCTGGTTCAGGTAAGTCATCGCTTGCATTTGATACGCTGTACGCCGAAGGCCAGCGTCGTTATGTCGAATCGCTTTCGGCCTATGCGCGCCAGTTCTTGTCACAAATGGAAAAACCTGAAGTTGACTCAATTGAAGGTTTAAGCCCTGCAATTGCGATTGAACAGAAGTCAACCAGCCATAACCCACGTTCTACGGTGGGAACCATTACCGAAATTTATGACTATTTACGTCTACTCTACGCACGTGTCGGCACGCCATTTTGCCCAGAGCATGATTTGCCGATGGTGGCACAGACCGTATCGGAAATGGTCGATGCCGTAAAAGGATTGGATGAAGGGACAGCACTGATGCTGCTTGCACCAGTGGTGCGTGAGCGTAAAGGCGAATATTCCAACTTGTTTGAACAATTACAAAGTCAAGGTTTTGTCCGAGCGCGCGTCGATGGTGAAATTGTAGATCTCGACCCAATTCCAGAACTCGATAAAAAGAAAAAACACACCATTGAAGTGGTGGTGGATCGTTTTAAAGTTCGTGATGACCTCGGCAACCGGATTGCAGAATCTTTTGAAACGGCACTGCGCTTAGGTGGTGATATTGCTGTTTTGTCTTGGATGAACGGTGAACACCCAGATCGGGTCTTTTCGGCTAAACACTCGTGTCCTGAATGTGACCGTGCTGTTGCGGAACTTGAGCCGCGTTTATTTTCATTTAACAACCCCTTTGGTGCCTGCCCAACCTGTGATGGTTTAGGAACCCGTAGCCATTTTAGTGCCGAAAAACTCATTCCAAGTCCTGATGTGTCGATTAACCAAGGCGCTATTCGTGGTTGGGATAGACAACGTCCGTACTACTACAGCATGATTGAAAAAGTGGCTGAGCATTTTGGCCTTTCTTTGGATACGCCTTGGAATGAATTGGATGCGGATACCAAAAAGAAATTTTTATACGGTACAGGCAAAGAAAAAGTTGATTTAAGTTATATCGATGAGCGTGGTCGTAAACATAATCGTGTACAACCTTTTGAAGGAATTTTGCCACATTTAGAACGTCGCTATCGTGAAACAGAGTCAAACTATGTTCGTGATGATTTAGCACAGTACCTGTCTAATGCGGCATGTGATGCCTGCGGCGGATCACGTCTAAATGAAATTTCACGTCATGTTCGAGTAAAAGACAAAACCATTGCCCAAATTACCAAAATGTCGATTGGTGATGCGGAAAGTTATTATCAAGATTTAAATCTTGATGGTGCAAAAGGTGAAATTGGCGATAAGATTTTTAAAGAAATTCGTGAGCGTTTACATTTCTTAGTTTCAGTGGGTTTGAATTATTTAAGTCTTTCTCGTTCAGCAGAAACATTGTCTGGTGGTGAAGCGCAACGTATTCGTTTGGCTTCGCAAATCGGCGCAGGTTTGATGGGTGTAATGTATGTCCTCGATGAACCATCGATTGGTCTGCATCAACGTGATAATGATCGCCTACTTGAAACCTTAGTCCGTTTACGTGATTTAGGGAATACGGTTTTGGTCGTTGAGCATGATGAAGATGCGATTCGTGCAGCAGATCATATTATTGATATTGGTCCTGGTGCTGGTATTCATGGTGGTCATGTGATTGCTGAAGGAACGTATGATGAGATCCTTGCCAATAATGAATCACTTACAGGTCAGTATTTATCAGGCAAACTGAAAATTGAAGTGCCGAAAAAGCGCACTGAACCACCAAAGCCTGAAGAACAAATTAAGTTAATGGGTGCTGCGGGTCATAACCTACAAAATGTGGATTTAGTCATTCCTTTAGGTGTGATGACCTGTGTCACGGGTGTGTCTGGTTCAGGCAAGTCGACGTTAATTAATCGTACTTTATTGCCTTTGGCAGCAACACAGCTGAATGGTGCGACCACTTTAACCGCTGAAAAGTTTGATTCAATTGATGGTCTGCAATTCCTTGATAAAGTGGTTGATATTGACCAAAGCCCGATTGGTCGTACACCTCGTTCTAACCCTGCAACCTATACGGGTTTGTTTACCCCGATTCGTGAATTATTTGCACAAACACCTGAAGCTAAGGCTCGTGGTTATGCAGCGGGACGCTTCTCGTTTAACGTGAAAGGTGGTCGTTGCGAAGCCTGCGAAGGTGACGGCATGATCAAAGTGGCAATGCACTTTTTACCTGATATGTATGTGCCTTGTGATAATTGTCATGGTGAACGTTATAACCGTGAAACTTTAGAAGTGGGTTATAAAGGTAAGAATATTTCCGATGTTCTCAATATGACTGTTGAAGATGCCATGCATTTCTTTGATGCGATTCCAGTGATTCATCGTCGTTTGGAAACACTGAATCAAGTGGGTTTGGGCTATATTCGTTTAGGTCAGTCTGCAACGACACTGTCAGGTGGTGAAGCGCAGCGTGTGAAATTGGCTCGTGAACTTGCGAAACGTGATACGGGTAAAACGCTATATATTTTGGATGAACCCACTACAGGTCTACATTTCCATGACATTGCTAAACTGTTAGATATTCTTCATGAGCTACGCAATAAGGGCAATACCATTGTGGTGATTGAGCATAATTTGGATGTGATTAAAACTGCTGACTGGGTAATTGATTTAGGCCCTGAAGGTGGTGCAGGTGGTGGGATGATTATCGCGGAAGGAACGCCCGAGGTAGTGGCGAAAAATAAAGTTTCACATACTGCGAAGTTTTTAAAGCCAATGTTGAAGTGATTCTGGGATTCTCCCACTTGAAGAGGGGGAATTTCCTCCTTCCACATAACAGGCAACATGAATGTCATCTGTTTGACTATGCTCAAGGGACTAAGCATTAGTCAAACAAGTGGGTTTTGTCACTTTTGCCTAGTAAAAATGAGATAACGCTACACAATGGCAATTAAGCCAACAATCCAGTAGGAAGATGCTCTAAAACGACAGTCATTAATACCAATCGTTCAACTTATTATTCAAAAGCTCGAATCTGCTCAGCAAGCAAAGCCAACTCTTCATCATTTGCCCGCTGAAAATCATGTGATGAAATATAGCCTTCGTACTGCTCAAAATATTTATCAACATTAGAGTTTACAGCTTTCCAGTTTTCATGCATTTGCTTGGTTCCATGCATAGGGAACAATTTTGCATGTATATGATCGACGCCAAAACCTTCAAATACCATTGCAGTCCGCCCAACGTCTTCAAAAAACCCGTCTAACTTTTTCACAATTTTCTTGGTGTAAAGTATCAATTCGGTGAGAACATCATCATCCAAATCAAAAGCATAACTTGTGTAATGTTTTTTGGGGATTACAACAGCTGCACCCAAAGTATTGGGGAATATCGTGAGAAATGTTATAAATTCATCATTACTATCAATAATATGGCAAGGTATTTCATTTCGTGTCATCTGACAAAAAATAAAGTCTGTTCCCATTTTCCCCCTCATTTATTCTTTTGTACTGTTATTTAATTTACTTATTTATTTTGATCTAATTCTTTCAAATATAATATGACTCATTCACTTCATCGACTGAATAAGCCACAACCTTATTTTTACCCTGCTCTTTGGCTTGAAACAAAGCACGATCGGCTTTTTCTAACAGTGCCATCCAACTGGTCGCACCAATTGCCACCCCAATACTAATACTAACTTTCAAATCAGGGCAGCGTACATTATCAACTGACTTCGCTTCATAAATCTCAGAACGAATCTTTTCCGCGATTTTTAAAGCGCGCTCCATTCCAACATTTTCAATCAGCACAATAAATTCGTCACCACCGTAACGTACCAACAAGTCAGATGTCCGAATATTTTCTTTTAATTTTTCAGCCACAAACTGAATCACCTGATCCCCCATCAGGTGCCCATACACATCGTTGACCTGTTTAAAGTGATCGATGTCGATCACCATTAAACAAGTCTCAGAGAATTGAGTGGGCTGATTTTCCAAAAGCTTAATGTATTCATTCAGTGCATAACGGTTTGCAACCCCGGTTAATGAATCCAAATGCGCAATATTCTTGAGTCGAAACTCCAACGCATCTCGCTGCTGAAGTGTCTGTTTTAACTGCTGAATCGCTGTAAATAAAGAATACATATTGGCTGGTTGATCTTTGGTATCCATCGGGTTGGGCCGAATACTGGAATGGGATAAATCAAACAAAATTTCACGCGCTTGAATGAGTGGACTAAACACTCTCTTGCGCGCATAGATCATGGTAAACAGTGCCGCAAAAATTGAAATAAGTGAAATACCCACCGTTGTGAGCAAAATATTTTGTGCTTTATGCTTTTCAATGATGGCTTTTTCAACGCTATATTTGAGTAAATAATTTTGCAATTCCACCACGGTCGAAAATTTATCAACGATTGCTTCGGTTAACTGTGTCCCCGTTAAATAGTACGGTCGATGGTAGATACTTTCATTCATCAAGCGCTCAACAATCAATAGCCCTTTGGCTAAAAACTCGTTATAAACCGCTTGATGCAGCACTTTAAATTCTTCGGTTTTATCACGCTCGGGCTGTAAGGTATCAATGAGTTCCCACAAATACATCACTTGCTTCCGAGTCTGTAAAGAACGCGCTAAATTGGTTTCAGGAATCGGTTGTTTAAAAGCTACATGCGCCATTACATTGGATGCAGCACGACCAGCCTGATCGCGTAAGTCCGCTAATAATAAAATTTGGACATAGAAGTTTGAAACAGCGGTGTCTTTGCCTTCAGATACAGCGATTACGTCTTTTAAAACATCATGACTACGATCCCAAGCATTAAACATTTTTAGGATGGCTTGATCCATAGTCTCGGCATTACGTTGCTCACGTGGTAGAGCCGCATAGGCATCTACCTGTTGTCTGCCTTGCGTTAAAGCTTCATCTAAACGGTCAAATAAACTTAAATCTAAATTTGGGAGATTCGAATGCTTTAAAACCTCTAAGGTCTTTTGCATCTGCTCATCTACCGTGAGCCGATACAGTTTTAACTCAAGCACATGCTGGGCAAAGTCTTGCTGATTACTCGACATGAGTTTGTTGGCTGGCGCACGCTCTCGTGAAATCTTATTGGCCAAGTCTGCAACAGCTTGTAGGGCTTGTATTTCAGTTAAAGCTTGGTTGGTTTTGATGTAATCGCGATAACTTTTGACCATCAACGGAATGGATAAGCTGCACAATGACAAAATAATAATGCTCATTGCAATATACAGCTTTTGACTCAAATACTCAGAGCGTATTTCTCGCATACTTTAACCACGCCCCATTCCAAAATAAAAGAAAACCAAATTAACTGTTTATTATACGAACAGTATATCGTGTATTTAAGTGATTAATTCTTTGTTTTGCATCGTTTTAAGATTTCATCAGCCCCAAATGATCACGGCTAAACTTTCACGCACCTATGAAAGCTAAGTCAATCCATGCTTAATAATATTCATGTTTAGTGTGAATCTCATTCAATATTTTCTAATTTTCCCATTTTTTAAAGTGCCTATATTTACACATGCAACATTTAGGTGCATAATGCACAGTATTGGGGCGAATTAGAGTATATCCTCAGCAGATATTCTAATTTTCCCACAAGTTTTGGCGGAAAAAACCAACTTCTTTTAGAAGTTGGTTTTTTTTTACCCAAATAAAAGTTTTTAATGAAAAATTCAGATTTATAATTGCACCAATATAGCGCACCAAATTTCAATATGTTTTTATTCAGAAAAAAAGAAGATCTCGAAAATTTAAATAAAAAAAAGCCCAACCTTGGGGAAAGTTGGGCAGATAAACAAAAACTGTTTGAGGAGAATTAGCTTCTCAGAAAACAACAATATTGTTAAATGATTCGCTAAAATTATTATGAAATAAATCTGCTCTATTGTAAAGCCAACCAAAGCACTATGGATTAATATAATTGCATAATTATTGTGAGAATTATCACAAATACAGAGAAGATATGTACATTATGCAATCAAAAACCGTGTTTTCTGCGCTAATTTTAGGCATTTTTTAGACTTAGAACACAAAAACGCCTATGTTTGAGGCACTTCGTTTAACTTTTTTACCGTTTGTTCTTATTATTTCAATCTAATTTATCAATCATAAATCAAGTTCAGTACAATTCAATATCGCGCATTCTCTGTTTTCTAAATAGATATACCCTATTGTTCTGCTGTAAGTTTTTTTTGGTTGACATGAATATACTCAATTGAGCACTTTTTAACCTTTAGCACGGTTAGAGTAATTACTCAATAATGTAATACCATTAGAGTTCATTGACTTAATAAATTGTTACAATAGAATAGCCTTAGTTTAATCCAATGTTAACAATCTGGTAAATATCATGAAAAAACTCGGTTTAGCCACTGCTTTATTATTAGCCATGACCGGTGCTCAAGCATACCAATTCGAAGTACAAGGTCAATCTGAATACCTCGATGCGTCTGCTGCAAATGACAAAGATTTTACTGGCGGTTTGCAAGGTACTTTCTACTTTAAAGATGTTGATTCATCTAAAGGCCCTTTAGCTGAAGCTGCTTTCTTAAACCAAGCGTCTAATGTATCTGTAGCGTATAACTATGCTGAACTAGATGCTGACGTAGTTGCTCACAACTATGGCGCTAAAGCTGAAGCTTATGTACCAACTAAATTCGTTCCTGCTTATGCAAGCGCGTCTTACAGCCACACTGTTCTTGATGGTAAAAATGGCGAGTCAAATGACCAAGGCGACCGTTATGCTCTTGAAGTGGGTGCTTTAGCTGCTCCAAACTTCTTGGTTGCTGTAGGTTATACTAGCGTTGCTGACCAATTTGCTCTTGATGCGTTCAATGTAATGAGCAATGGCGCAGTTAAAGCTGTTGGTGAAACTGTAACAATCGGTGATGACCAAGACGCGATTACTGCACGTACTAAATACGTAGGTAACATCGACGGTACTAACATGGCGCTTGGCTTAGAAGCTGGCCTTGTTTATGGTGACGACACTGCTTACCAATTAAAAACTGACCTTTACTTAACTCCTGCGTTAAGTGTTGGCGCTTCTTATGTTGAATCAAGCTTTGCTGGTACTCCAGATTCAGCTTGGGGTGCAAACGTTAACTACTTCATCACTCCAGCAGTTGCTGTAGGCGCAAGCTATGTAAATGCTAATGCTGAAAGTGCAAATCTTGATACACAATCTGTTGGCGTAAACGCTAAATTCCGCTTCTAATTCAATTTAGAAACTGAATAGAAAAAAGGACGCTTAAAGCGTCCTTTTTTTAGTTTGTGGCTCTGACTAAATTTAAGAAATGTAAATGACGCTCATATTGGTCAATAATATCTTGCAAGAGATCATCTAAAGTCCAATCCATCACATCATAATTCTGTCCACCTTCTCTTAAGAAAACTTCAGCTTGATAAAACTGCTGTTCTTCAAGTCGATCTGCCATAAAACTGGGTGGCTGGGTTTCACGGGCAACCACCTGATAGATGAAGTTAATTTCATTATGGTGATCTACACGTAACTGCAAGCCATGCTCAATCGGTTGAATGGTCACGTCTAGCTGACGGCGCTGAAATTCCTTTTGTACCGCTGAAAATGCATGTTGTACCTGCTGGCCAATGAACTCTTCGACCTCAGACTGGGTATGTGGATAATGCATAATCAGACCTAAACGCTGTTGCCAACTGCGTGGATTTTGAATCGCACGTGGCGTGATTCGCGCATCTTGTAGTGCACGCATTTTGGTGACATCCAAACGCAGTGCTTTCACTAAGCCCCAACAGACCAGTAACATAATCAAAGTAAAGGGCAAGGCACTCATAATTGTGGCCGATTGTAAGGCTGAAAGTCCGCCTGCCATCAGTAAGATTATCGACAGTAACGCAATCAAAATGGTCCAAAATAGCCTTTGCCATAAGGGTGAATTTTCTGTTTCTGCGGTTAAGTAATCAATGACCAATGAGCCTGAGTCGGCTGAAGTCACAAAGAATAGCACCACCAGAACGGTCGCAATCAGGCTCGATATTTGAGAGAAAGGTAAATGGGTCAAAAATTCAAACAGTGCGACGGATGAATCTTGTTGTACCGCTGAGATTAAAGAAGTGTGCCCATCTTGAATAATACTGAACAGCGCTGCATTCCCCATGAAGCCCATCCAAATCAGGGTAAAACCTGTTGGAATGAACAACACCCCGACAATGAACTCGCGAATAGTTCGACCTTTAGACACTCGGGCAATAAACATTCCAACAAAAGGCGACCACGAAATCCACCAGGCCCAATACATAATGGTCCAACCACCAATCCAACCATTGGGTTGGTAGGCATATAAGTTGAAGGTCATCGTGAACAGATTGGATACGTATTGCCCTGCATTTTGAATGCTGGTTTGTAAGATATAAATGGAAGAACTGGCAAAAAACACAAATAGCAGTAAAACCACTGCCAGCACCAAATTCAATTCAGATAGCCGTTTAATGCCTTTGTCCAAACCAAAACCGACTGAGAGCGAAGCTAAAAAAGTGACAAAAATGATTAGCCCGACCTGAATGCCAATACTTTGCTGAATGCCAAAAAGATAATTCAGTCCCGAATTAATTTGGGTCACCCCAAAACCAAGTGTGGTCGCAACCCCGAAAATGGTGCCTAAGGTTGCAAAGGTATCAACCGCATCTCCCGTTACACCATAGATTTTTTTGCCCACCAAAGGATATAAAGCGGAGCGAACCTTTAAAGGTAAATTATGTCGGAAAGAGAAATAAGCCAGTGACAAGCCCACAAGTGCATAAATGGCCCATGCATGTAATCCCCAGTGGAAAAAGGTGATCCGCATCGCTTGTTGTGCAGCATCTACGGTTTGCCCATCGCCCGTGGGCGGGTTGACATAGTGCATCACGGGTTCAGCAACACCGAAGAACATCAAACCAATCCCCATCCCTGCGGTAAACAGCATGGCGAACCAAGAACCACTGCTATATTCAGGCAGACTATGATCAGGGCCGAGTTTGATTTTCCCCATATCGGAGAGTGCAATAAAGATCAGTAAGATCAGAAATAACGCGACAGATAAAACGTAAAACCAGCTAAATGAGTCAATAATCCATTGATTTAAATGTTTAGTTAAAGCCTCAAAACCACTTGGGTCAAAAAGAATCAAGGCCAGAAAAAGCACCAGAATCACGACAGTGCTGAGAAATACATTCCGTTTGATGTTTGCAAACAGCGATGGCTTTATGGAAGGCATAATTCCCCCAGAAAATTATTTTTAGTACAAAGATATAACCAAAATGGTTAATTAGACGAGTCTAATAAAGAGTGAAGAATGAATAGCTTAAAATTTAACGATTCTGTTCCATCATAATTTATGTTTAAAAATAAGGCAGTGCGAATCCTGTAACAGTTTAATTCTCTTTATGATCATTGGGTCGATGCTGAATATACTGCAAGGCAATCAAGCGTGAGACGACTAAAGCCAAATACATCACCCCACAAAACATCTGTAACATCGCAATCATACGAGCCAGCGGTGTCAGTGGCATTAGATCGGACAAACCTGTCGCCGACTGCAAACTAAAGCTTAAAAATAATAAATCGAGCCATGACTGTGCACCCGCCACATTGGCATTTAAAAAGCTATTGGGTTCTAAAATCTGGCAAATGCTATATAAAAAGGCAAAACCCCATGCAATAAGCGTAAACACTGCCCCTGCAGCAAATAGCTCATCTTTGGTCAAATAACGATCTGCAAACATATAGCGCAGCAAGCCATAGGCCGCAATAAAATAGGCCATCGCCTCAAAGGCATGGCTAATCACCAACAGCATCGGATCTCGCGCACCCAGCAAAATCAGTAAGGAAAAGAACAATGCCCCACCAACAAAACTCAAGCCGAGGATGGTAAACACGGGAGTTTGACGAATGACCTTGGCAATGAGTAACAGGACCAAAACACCTAAGCCCCAAACCAATACACGTAAGGACAAGCTATGGCCGCTCAACAGCGCCAAAATCAGCATAATAAATTGCAACAGCAGTAACCATGCTGAAGGCAGTAGACGGAAGCCTTTCCAAAATTCGACAAATACTTGCATATGCAGCCTGTTATTTTTAAAGCCAAGTTTGATTGGTTCTTGTTCTCGCTTTTTAAACTTAGCATGAATAGCCACTGAAACCGATGCTTTTTATTCGTGTCAGTCGATTCATTTTGCCCAATAATTTGAGTACTGCTTGAGTACTGAATATCACAATCTAGGTCTTTCAGCATTCAAAGCCAACACAGTTAGGAGCGTCAACACCATAAAAAAAGCCCCAATGAATGGGGCTTTTTTTATTTCAGGTTCAGATTAGTGATCTGAAGCACCTGAGATACCAATACCTGTTTGTGAACGTACATACTGCGCATCAAATGCTTTACGTTCTGCTTGTGCACGTGCTGAGTTATCAGTCACAGAGAACAACCAGCAGCAGAAGAACGCCAATGGCATTGCAAAGATTGCTGGACCATTGAATGGGTTCACTGGGGTTTCAGAAATGCCCAATGTATCGACCCAAACGGCTTTAGATAAGATAATCAGTGTTACTGCAGTCACTAGACCAATCACACCACCAATCACCGCACCACGTGTGGTTAAACCTTTCCAGAACATTGACAGTACAAGCACTGGGAAGTTGGCACATGCTGCTACAGAGAATGCTAAACCGACCATGAAGGCAACGTTTTGTTTCTCGAACAGAATCCCTAAAATCATTGCAAAAATAGCAAGACCTAAAGTCGCGATTTTAGACATACGAAGTTCAGATTCAGGAGTCGTTTGACCTTTCTTGAACACGTTTGCATACAAGTCATGTGAGATTGCTGAAGCACCTGACAAGGTCAGACCTGCAACAACAGCAAGAATCGTTGCGAACGCCACTGCTGAAATGAAGCCCATGAACAAGTCACCGCCCAATGCATCAGACAAGTGAACCGCTGCCATGTTGTTACCACCAACAAGCTCTAGCTTGCCAGTTACTGCCATTTTCGCGACATCAAGGAACTGTGGATTGTTCGATACATAAAGGATCGCACCAAAACCAATGATGAAAGTTAAAAGGTAGAAGTAACCAATGAAACCCGTTGCTACAACCACTGATTTACGTGCTTCTTTAGCATCTTTAACGGTAAAGAAACGCATTAAGATGTGTGGTAGACCCGCTGTACCGAACATTAAAGCCAAACCTAAAGAAATGGCATCAATTGGGTTCGCTGCAAGTTTACCTGGACCCATGATATTGCCCGCTTCTGCTAAAGAAATGTCATGTACTTTAGAGAAAACTTGAATTGACTGGGTGAACATTTCAGAGAAGCTGAAGCCCACGCCTTTCATCACCATGAAAGCCATGAATGTCGCGCCAGACAAAAGCATTACAGCTTTAATAATCTGTACCCACGTCGTAGCCAACATCCCACCGAAGATCACGTAAGCCATCATCAGAAGACCAACAATCACCACCGCAATGTTGTAGTTCAAACCAAATAACAGTTTGATCAGCTGACCTGCACCCACCATCTGAGCAATCAGATAGAAAGCAACAACAACCAATGAACTTACTGCTGCAAGCGTACGTACTGGTTTTTCCGCTAAACGGAATGACACCACGTCAGATAAGTTGAACTTACCTAAGTTACGTAGACGTTCAGCCACCAAGAACAATACGATTGGCCAACCCACCATGAAACCCAATGAATACAGCAAGCCGTCGAAGCCTGAACTGAAAACCATTGCGGAAATACCCAAGAATGATGCTGCGGACATATAGTCACCCGCAATCGCTAAACCATTTTGGAAACCTGAGATCCCGCCACCTGCTGTGTAGAAGTCAGCAGTGTTGGTGGTTTGTTTTGCTGCCCATTTAGTGATGAGCAAAGTAAATCCGACAAAAATACCGAACATGATAATGGCATGCCAGTTTGTCGCTTGCTGTTGAGCCTCACCCAAATCTGGGCCTGCAACTGCTAGGCTCGAAGCCAACAGTGCTGTAGCAGCGACTGCAAGCGCTTTCAATGAATTCCATTTCATTAGTGCTGTCCTTTCTCTTGCGCAATGGCTTCGACTTCACGCATTGCTTCTTCATTTAATGCGTCGAGTTTGTTATTCGAGATATACGAATAAACACCACACAAAACAAAAGACAATACAATAATGCTTAGACCCAATGGCATGCCAATCGTGGTCACCCCACCACTGACTGAAGTCATTAAAAATTCTTTGTTGTAGCCGACCAACAACATGAAACCAACGTATACAACCAACATAATAGTTGTCAGTGTCCAGCTCAGTTTACTTTTACGACTAACCATTTCCTTGAATTTGGGATTTTGTAGAATCTGTTCTACTTGTCTCTCATCCATAACCATACTCCTGTCTGTATCCAACCGTAGATACAATTTTTTAATTCGAATTATTACATTTGCTAAAGTAGCAAGCTTCTGTATTGGTTGTAATTTAGACTTTGGTCTGTAAATTTTAAACAAGCTCAGCAGCCACTATCCGAGATGCGCTATGATGGCCAAGATGAAGGAAAAACTTTAGGTAAAATGAACAGCTGGCTCATTATCGGGGTATTGGCCCTCTATATCGTCTTACTCTTTATCTGCGCCTTTTTTGGTGAGAAACACGCCAGCCGCCTGAGCACGCGTGGGCGCATGCTATTGTTTAGTTTAACTTTAGGGGTCTACTGTTCGTCTTGGACCTTTTATGGCGCAACAGGTGCAGCAGTTCGTGAAGGCATTATCTTTCTGCCAATCTACCTTGGCCCACTACTCTTCGTCGCACTGGGCTATGACATTTGGCGTCGTTTAGGCCGCGTCCGTCAGCACCATGCTATTTCATCGATTGCCGATTTTGTTGCTGCACGCTATGGTAAAAGTGGGCCTTTGGCCTCGATGGTGACCATCCTTGCCGTCATTGCGATTATCCCTTACTTAGCCCTACAGCTACGTGCTATTGCACTTAGTGCTGCGGTGATTTTAGAGCCCACCGCAGGCAGTATCGCCTCGACCACCAACGGTGTACTGTTCCTCACTGGTATCTTGGCCATTTTAGCCATGATTTTCGGGACCAGACAGATTGCCAATACAGAACAACATGGCGGTCTGATGTTAGCGGTTGCCTTCGAATCTTTTGTCAAATTGTTCGCCTTGCTGTGTGTCGCAATCTTTTTTGTGTTTGCTGCACCCGAAAACATCCATCAAATATCTAAGGATGTCGCTGAAACGTTCCATCAAGTACAACTCATTGGTGTACCCGATACATTTTGGATTCAAACCTTGTTGGCTGGACTCGCGATCATTTGTTTACCGCGTCAGTTCCACGTCGCTGTGGTCGAATTGCGTGATGAAAAGCATATTCGTGGGGCACGGCGCTGGTTCGCAGTTTATTTAGTTTTAACCATCATTGCCATTATCCCGATTGCCAGTTGGGCGCTGCATGCAACGCCAGGTTACTTAGCGATTCCCGATGTAGCGGTTTTGTCTTTACCTTTAAGTTATGGCCAAGACTGGTTAACCTTATTGGCCTTTTTAGGTGGCTTTTCTGCCTCAACGGGTATGCTGTTGGTGTCTTCAGTGGCCCTGTCGATCATGCTCAGTAATGATTTGATCATGCCTGCCTTATGGCGTACCAATTTACTGTCCCGCCACGATAAGCGCTTACCCTTGGTACTTAAATTTACCCGTCGGGTCTGTATTTTAGCCGTCATGTTATTGGGCTTTTTGTTCTTCCATTTTTTCAATGACATTGACCAACTTTCGGTCTTTGGCTTGTTGGCCTTTAGTGCGGTGGCTCAGTTCTCACCTGCCCTCATAGGTGGTCTGTACTGGCGTGGCGGCAGTAAACAAGGCGTCTATGCAGGTTTATTGGCCGGTTTTGGTATGTGGGCCTACACCCTGTTGTTACCCACTGTACTGCGCAGTTTGCCTGCTGAATATTCACACTTTACCGAAAGCTTTCTCAATTTCGGGCCCATGGGCATTAACTGGTTACGCCCTGAAGCTCTGCTCGGTTTTGAATCCTTTGCCGCACTCACCCATGGGGTGGTGTGGGCACTGGGTCTGAATATTATTTTATACATTTGGATTTCTCGAATTTTCCGCCCCAGCGTGGCCGAACAAATTCAAGCAGAAAGCTTTTTCTATTATGAAACCAAGCCACTGCCAACCCAGAGCACGTCTACAGACATCAACTACATTCATCACGATGTTGCACGTTTAAAAGTTGGTGATTTAATTACCTTAGCCAAACGGATTACAGGCGATGGCGCAACCATGCGCGCTTTCCAACAGTTCTGTGCCCAGAACAATGTGGTGCTGAATGAAAACAGCAATGCCAACGGCATGTGGTGGCGTTTTACCGAACAATATTTGGCAGGCACTATTGGTGCTGCATCGGCACGTACCCTGCTCACCACCGCAATGGTCAACAATGGCCTCGCTTTGGGGCAAGTGGCAAACATTCTAGACCAAGCCTCACAGTGGCAACGTTTTAATCAAAACCTGATCATGACCATGATTGACCACATGACCCAAGGGGTGAGTGTGGTCGATGAAAATATGTGTTTGGTGGCGTGGAATAATCAATATTTAAAACTGTTTGATTATCCAAAAGATATTGTCTATGTCGGTTGTCCGATTTCCGATTTGATTCGGTATAACGCAGAGCGCGGCGAATGTGGCCCGGGTTCGGTCGAAGAACATGTACGGAAACGGATGCATTGGATGCAAGTCGGTAGCGCACACGAGTTTGAACGGATTCGTAAAGATGGCCGTGTCATTCAAATGCGCGGCAACCCAATTGAAGGCGGTGGATTCGTCACCACCTTTGCCGACATTACCGCCTTCCGTGAAAATGAAGCCATGCTGGAGGCGCGTGTCCAAGACCGAACTCAACAGCTAGCAGATGCATTGACTGAACAACAACTGGCGCGTGAACAAGCCGACAAAGCCAATATGTCGAAAAGCCGCTTTATTGCCGCGGCCAGTCATGACTTATTGCAACCGATGCATGCTGCACGTCTGTTCAGTACGGCTTTAGAACAAAGCGTACAAAGTGAAGAAGACCGTAAAACGCTACAACAGCTTGATCGTGCCTTACACGGTGCAGAAAGTATGTTGTCTGCCCTGTTGGATATTGCCCGTCTTGAAGGTGGCACCATTCAACCGAATCGCCAGGCTTATCCGCTGCATGATTTACTCAGCGACCTTGAATTGCAGTTTAAATCCATTGCCGCACAGCGCGGTATTCGTTTTAGCGTACATGATGCGCAATTCTGGATAGATACCGACCCACAATGGATTCGCCGTATTATTCAGAACTTTGTCAGTAATGCCCTACGCTACACTGCCAAAGGCAAAGTGGTGGTGGGTGTACTCCGCTCCACGGACAAGCCACGCCATATCCGGATTGGGGTGTGGGATACAGGACCCGGGATTGCAGAAGAACAACGGATTAAACTATTCCAAGAGTTTGAGCGCTGTGGCCATACCTCACCGTGGGGTGAGCAAGGGCTTGGCTTGGGTTTGGCCATCGTACAACGGATGACCAGCCTACTCGACTACCCAGTGCATGTCTATTCAGAGTATGGCAAAGGGTCATGCTTTATGATTGAAGTACCAATCATTGATCCACCAAAAGTCGTAGCAGCGCCTGTACAAGCGGTACCACTCAAAACCAAAGCCTATAAGATTTTGTGTTTGGACAATGACGAAACCATTTTAGAAGGGATGTCAACTTTACTCACCAAATGGGGCTATCAAGTGTTTAAGGCAACCGAGCCTGAGCAAGCTTTTGAGATGATTCAGCAAGAAAACATTCAGGTCTGGTTGGTCGATCAGCACTTAAATCATGACAAAATTGGCTTGGACTTTATTTTGGCCAATCGCCAAGAAAATGTCCCCGTCGCTTTGATTACCGCTGACTCAGATCCTGAACTGCCACAACGAGTCAAAGATATGAATATCGTACTGTTGAAAAAACCGTTAAAACCAGCCTCTTTACGAGCATGGTTATCGGGTTTAAAAATTTCAAATCCTGAATAAATTCACTACATTCGCTCACAAAACCCAAGTCATCTGACTTGGGTTTTGTCTTTTTTAGGCCCTGTATATATGGCAAACTGACTAAAGTTTTAACGGTTTCGACCAAAGTGCTCATTTCCAGCTCTTTGAAGCCCAATAATATTGACTAAAAATTACACATCCATTTTTACTATGGCAAAATACACCACTTACATTAGTGAACACTTGTATACTTAGTTACAATTTTTCAAGTATTTGTTTTATTTAAACTAAATATGCATAAAAACACAAACTACGACTTTAGTCGCATTCATCTCCACAGGGGATTGGCAGATAACTAGGACTAAGAAAAGATCAGTTTTTCTACCTATATACCTCTTCCTTCGCTAAAGAAACTGATCATCCTTCTCTTGGAGTTTTATGATGAACATTTCTAAAGCAATGCCACATGGCTCAGATCAATCACAACAATTTTTGCGCCAGTATAGTGCCAATGCCTTTTTACCCAGTATTGACTGGGTCGAACTCTTTAAACAAAGTAGACTCAACGAGACTCATGTTCAGGCCTTAGATACGCTGTATCACACCGCTATTCCCCTCGCATTACAAGTGTTTGAACAACTCGACTTTGATGTGTTTCGCCCCGCGGCTTACCAACCGCAAGGTTTAGGTCTATTTGAAAAACTTCAGCAACAAGAAGACCCGTTCTTGCTGGCATTGGAAGCCGAATCCAGCGGACTCAGTGAAGATGTGCGCCATCAAATTTGGAGCATGCTCCTTCGCGGCGGTGCAGTTTTGGTGTTTAAAGCATGGCTCGGTAAAGTCAAAACCGATCAGGATCAACTCGACACCACCCAGTTTGACCAATTGTCGGATCTGCTCTTTATTAAAACACCACCGCAAGTCTTGGCGGATCGCTTAAGTATTGATGCGCAAGGAACACAAGACCATATTTTCCTCATGTATGACAACGAAATCTACTTAGACCGTTTCAACAGCTTGGAAACGGCGGCTTTATTTGTCGATCTTGGCGTGTATGATGCGGCCTTTTTAAGTCTGCGTGATGACCGTGTTGCCGCTTATTTGAAACAACAGGGCTATGTCTCTGAAGAGCAAATTGATGACTTACAATGTGCTTTAAATCCTTTATTTTGTACCGATGTCACCAGCAAACAAAACTGCTTGGCTTAAACTCAAAACCGAAAAAAAGCGCTGATCATTCAGCGCTTTTTTTAATTCAATAGATCAGCTTACATTCGTTTTTCTTCAATATTTAAAGCATTGATCGCGAGGACCGCTTGAGTTCGGTTTTGTACCCCGAGCTTACGGAAAATCGCAGTCACGTGCGCTTTAATCGTCGCTTCTGAAACATCGAGTTCATAGGCAATCTGCTTATTCAGCAAACCTTCTGCCACCATCATCAAAACACGGAACTGCTGCGGCGTTAAGGATTGAATTCGCTCAGCCAGTGCAGTTTCATCGGCAGCACGTGGATCAAAGTTCATGTTAGCAGGTAAATTTGGCGGCAACCAAATTTCACCATCTAAGACTTCGCGAATTGCTTCACCAATATGACTTGGATGTGCCGACTTTGGAATATACCCCATCGCACCATGCGCAATTGAACGCTGAATGATTGAAGTCTCTTCATGTGCTGAAACGACAATAATCGGTAATGATGGATACTGGGCACGAACGTGTACCAATGCAGAAAAACCTGAAGCACCTGGTAAGTTTAAGTCCAATAGCACCAAATCAGGTTCAGGACCTTTTTCAAGGCGTTCATAAAACTCGTTTACTGCGGCTGTTTCATGAATTTGAGCTTGCGGTAAGCTATAACGAACAGCTTGGATTAACGCATGGCGAAACAGCGGATGGTCATCAACGATTAATATATTCATAAGCAACGAGAGATTTCGAGTGCACTAGTCTTGACTATTCTAACCATACAAGTGCCGATAAGGATATGCAAAGTCTAACTTTTTTTCACTTTATCACGCTTTATTCAGAAAAATAGCCTCAATTCCAAGTCGATCTTGAAATATAAATAACTAATCACATTTTGATATAAAATTTATCAGCACATCGAAAAAGGTTATTTAATTTAAATATATATAAAAAATACAACCATTTAATAAAAATTTAGATCGTCTTTTTCAACCTCAACAGATATATCTTAAAATCAGATAACTTAACGCTATTTCTTTATTTTACAGACCAAATGCAGATATTAGATAAATAAGCCCATTCCGAGATACAACACTTTAGGGCTTTTCTTATGTCTACTTTACTGCAAAAACCACTCAATATTGTCGCTGTGTCAGGTGGTTTAAATACCCCGTCTAAAACTGAGGCATTAGTACAAGAAATATTAAATGAACTGGGCAATGCAACCCCAATCAATGTACATTTCATTAAATTCAGCGAAATTGGCCATTTACTCGGTGGCGCGATTTACCGCAACCAACTGCCACAACGTGTGCAAGATGACCTAGCCGCGGTCGAAGCTGCCGATGCTTTGATTGTTGGAACACCAGTTTACCGTGCTTCATTTACTGGTTTGTTTAAACACTTTTTCGACTTTGTTGAACAAACGGCGCTGGTCGATGTACCGGTACTACTTGCAGCCTCAGGCGGCAGTGAACGTCATGCCCTGGTACTGGAGCACCAACTTCGCCCACTATTCAGTTTCTTCCAAGCACAAACTTTACCGATTGGGGTCTATGCCACAGACAAAGACTTTACCCCAGCGTATACCATCCAAAGTGAATTATTACGAGATCGCATCACCCTTGCTGTGGCCCGCGCTTTACCCATCCTAGAATGGGCACCTGCCAAAGGTCAACGTGCAGAAGTGGTTAAAGAAAAGACCCAACTTGCCAATCAGAACTTGGGTATCAACACTCAAATCGAACAAGACGATGTGCTGCCTTCAGCCGCGGTCCCGAATTTAGATGCAGCCGAGTCCCGCTTGCATCAGAAAAAAGCCAAACCACAGGTCGCTTAACGCAGAAAAGCATTGAGAGGGTTTTCACATGTCACAACAAAATAAAAATATCACGTTTGCTTATTGGGTTCCCAATGTCAGCGGTGGCTTAGTGGTGAGTAATATTGAGCAGCGCACAGACTGGAGTTATGACTATAACGTTCGTTTAGCGCAGGCTGCGGAAAAAAATGGCTTTGACTATGCTCTAACTCAGATTCGTTTTACTGCGGGTTATAACGCAGAAAACCAACATGAGTCGGTCAGTTTTAGTCACGGTATCTTAGCTAAAACCAGCAAACTCAAAGTCATTGCCGCTATTTTACCTGGCCCGTGGAAACCCGTGCTTGCCGCAAAACAGCTTGCAACCATCGACCACTTAACCCAAGGACGTATTGCGATTAATGTGGTCAGTGGTTGGTTCCGTGGCGAATTTGATGCTATTGGTGAAGTATGGCCTGAACATGACCAACGCTATGCCCGCTCGGAAGAGTTTATTCGTGCATTAAAAGGCGTTTGGACCCAAGACAACTATAGTTTCAATGGAAAGTACTACCAGTTCAAAGACTACACCTTGTCACCCAAACCTGTGCAAAAGCCGCATATTGAAATTTTCCAAGGCGGCAGTTCACGCGCTGCACGGGATATGGCTGCACGGGTTTCAGACTGGTATTTCACCAATGGCAACACCCCTGAGGAGCTCAAAAAACAGATTGATGATATTCGTGCAAAAGCCCAACAGAATGGCCATCAGGTCAAAATTGGAGTGAATGCTTTCATTATTGCCCGAGATACCGAGGAAGAAGCGAAAACGGTTCTGCAAGAAATTATTGATAAAGCCAATATTCAAGCGGTACATGCCTTTGGCGATGCCACCCGTGAAGCGGGTGCAGCAACACTTGAAGGTGAAGGCAATTGGGCCGAATCGACCTTTGAAGATTTGGTTCAATACAATGATGGCTTTAAAACCAATTTGATTGGCACACCACGCCAAATTGCCGAACGTATTGTGGAATTAAAAGCCGTTGGTGTGGATTTAATCCTTTCAGGTTTTTTACATTTTATCGAAGAGGTTGAATACTTCGGTGCCAAAGTGTTGCCATTGGTTCGTGAGTTGGAAGCTCAGCAGCAATCCGTTGAGACTGCCAAATCTGCTTAGCTCGGTAAGCAGCAGACACGAACTAAAAAATAATAATGATAGGTGACTCTATTCTTCCCTCAAGGCTCGGCTTGAGGGTTTTTTTATTGGTGTATAATCCACACAAAGTAAAAAATAACCACTTGATATGAACTACAGCCAACTCTCTAAATTCATTAATCTCTCTTTGGCCTTTTTATGGGGCTATCAAGGTCTAATTCCTAAAATCCTTTTTATCAATCCCGATGAGATTGCCATTTGGCAAACTTTTGGGCTTTCCTACACACAGGCCCAACTAGCAGGTCAGGGCTCAGGTGTGCTTGAGTGTGTTTTTGCTTTATTGTTCCTCTTTAATTCCAGTAAATATCTGCATTACCTCAGTATCTTTAGCTTAGTGTTTTTATTTGCACTGGTCGCTTTTCTGATCCCAGACAGTCTCATTCGTGCTTTTAATCCTGTGGTCATGAACCTTGCAATGATCAGTCTATCCATTTGTTATTGCATGCTTCACAACCAAGAAGCGACGTCCTTTAATTCACAAAGTAAAGGCTCCATATGAATTCAAAATCAGGTTGCATCATCATTACAGGCAGTTCTAAAGGTATCGGCTTGGGTTTAGCTCAAGCCTTCTTAGAACAACAACAAGCCGTCGTGATTTCTGGGCGAAATAGCACAGATTTGCAGCGCACCCTGCAACAGCTACGGCATCGCTTTCCTGCTGCGCTGATTCATGCCGTCACTTGTGATGTCACGCAGATTCATGAACTACAAAAGCTTTGGGATGAAGCCATTCAACAATTTGGTGCTGTTCAGATTTGGATTAATAATGCAGGCAGTTGTACAGCGACACTAGATTTTAAAGATCTCGCAGCAGCAGACATACAGACTGTGGTTCAAACCAATATTCTCGGCAGTATGTTCGGCTCACAAGTGGCCTTAAACGGCATGCTGGCACAAGGCTATGGTCAAATTTTCAATATGGAAGGTTGGGGTACTCGAGGCGAATGGAGTGCAGGCATGACCGCCTATGCCACCACCAAACGTGCCGTAGGGTACTTTAGTCAAGCCCTGTTTAAAGAAACCAAACAGACCAATATTCAAGTCGGTACGCTCAGTCCCGGAATGGTGGCAACCGACCTACTGGTATCCTCATGGCAAAATGGCAATGTTCAGCACTGGAACAAAATGAAACGGCTTTTTTTGTTTATTATTGACCCACCTGAAGTGGTCTGTCACTATTTGGCCCAACGTATTTTAGAGAATAAACGTCGCCATACTCGCATCGTATGGATGACGCCCTTACGTCTGTTGCTCCGATTTTTGCGGCCCTATTATTGGCGTCGAAATCCAATCAAAGGTACAGTTTTAGCACATCTCAACTCAAAATAATGCCACATCAAGTTGTAGATCATTTACATTAAACATAACCCCCGAATTAGGAAGACTTCTGATGTACACAGGTATCGTACAAGGCTTAGAAAAAATTCTAGATGTCCGTCAAGGCGACGGTTTTAGCACCCTTGTGGTTTCAAATACACACAACTTTTTTCACGATGTCTTCATCGGTGCAAGTGTAGCCATCAATGGCACCTGCTTAACTGCAACGCACATCGATCTTACCGCCAATCAAGTCCATTTTGATGTTTCAGATTTGACTCGACGCCTGACCACGTTAGGGGCTTTACAGACAGGCGATGAGGTGAATATCGAACGTTCAGCCAAAGTCGGGATGGAAAATGGGGGACACAACTTGTATGGACATATCGAAGGAACGGCTACAGTAAAGCAGCTGAGCCGTCACGGCGAGACTCTGCATGTGGATCTTCACATTCCAGAAGGCAATATTAAATACTTTTTCTTAAAAGGTTTTATTGGTCTGAATGGTTGTAGCCTCACCGTCAACCGTGTTGATCGTAACAGCCATGAAATTTCAGTTGATTTGATTCCTGAAACCTTACGTCTGACCACGTGGGCATCGGTACAAGTCGGCGATGCGGTCAATTATGAAATTGATCAGATGACACGGACGATGGTCGACACTTTAGAAAGTATCCATCAGCGTTAAACTGCGTTTTTTGACATTACAGCTGTACAAAAGCGCCTAACTCAGGCGTTTTCTGTATTTTAAAAATGTTATTTATCAAAATGATATACGTATAATTTAAATATTAAGCATCAATCAACTTACCGATACTCATACCCCTTTTCGATCCTTCTCAGTTCAAATCTCTAAGGGTTGAGCTTCATATTTCACATCAATAATCGCTGCCAAAAACTACGACTAAAGTCGTATAAAATTTCCGCACAGGAGAGATTGTTCAAAATTTACATGTTGCATGCAACATGCTACTATCAATTTTAGATCCAGTTGAGATAGTCATTGGTACTGTAATCTGACCAGTTTTCACGTTTTTCCGATTCTTGGTTTATCAGTAGCGTAGCGGTATTTATTATGTGAGCTTTCATCAAGTTAGCGGCTTGTTGAGCATCTCCACTCACAAATGCATGATGTAACTTTAAATGGTCATCAAAGGTCTGTATACAATTTCGCGAATGCGGAATAGTTGCAGAACCCGCGATTAACACTTGGTTACGGGTATTGCTAATAATATCAATCGCTTTCTGATTGCCCACAATTTGTAACAACGCTAAATGGTAATCCCGGTCAGCTTTTAGAGTCCCTGTAATGTCATTTGAGGCCGCCTTCAGTTTGAACTCCTCAAAAATAGCATTCAAATGTTCAATATCTTGCTCTGTTCTGACCTTAGTTGCACGGTAGACCAGAGGAACCTCCAGCATCAATCGGATTTGAAAGGATTCAATCATTGTGGTGAATGTTGTCGGAATAATACGTATCCCTTTATTTTTCTCGATTTTCACAATACCAATCTTTTCAAGCATTTGCGCTGCTTCACGTACAGGTGTGCGTGAAATGCCGCCAAGCATCTGACCCAATTCTGTTGCTGAGTACAAGACATTGAACTGTAAGTGATTATTGATAATTGCATCCTGCAAAATTTCAAAAGCTTCTTCAGTTAGTGTTTTTGGTTTTTGGATCAGTTTCATGAGGTTTTACAAAGGGAATCAATATGCTGAATAAACATTATGCCATCATCGGGGGGGGAATCAATGGATTGGCTGTTGCCCGCCAACTTCTGTTGGACTATCCAGATGCCCGTGTCACGGTATTTGAAAAAGAAACTGATGTTGCCATGCATCAATCGAGCCATAATTCAGGTGTAGTACATGCTGGACTATATTATGAACCAGGGGGCTTAAAAGCCCGCTTATGCCGTCGTGGTGCGACACTGGTTCAACAATACTGTACTGAAAACCAAATTCCCTATGATGAATGTGGCAAGGTCGTGGTGGCACTCACTAAAGATGAAGAAGGTCGTCTCGATGCAATCTACAAAAAATCGATGGCCAACCAAGTTCCTGATGTCCGTATTCTGCAAGCTGGCGAAATTCAAGACGTCGAGCCGAATTGTATTGGGACCAAAGCCCTCTATTCCCCACGTACCGCAATTGTCAGCTACGGTGCAATTGCGAAAAAAATTGCAGAAGAAATTAAACAGAAAAATGGCACATTGGTATTGGGTCGAAAAGTCATTAATTTGACGGAAAAAAATAATAAAGTCAGCGTACATTTTGACGATCATGAGGTCTATCCAACCCAGTTTGACTACGTCGTAACCTGTGCAGGTTTACAGTCTGACCGACTTGCGAGCAATTCAGGCGATATTGCCACGCCAAAAATTGTCCCATTCTTTGGTCAATACTATGTGATTGATGAACAATTCAAAAATCATGTCAAAGGTCTGATTTATCCTGTACCCGATCCTAAATATCCATTTTTAGGGGTACATTTCACCAAACGAATTGATGGTCAGATGACCATTGGACCAAATGCGTTTATTTCGTTTGGCCGTGAAAACTATACCGGTAATAAATTTAACCTCACCGATATTTACGACTTCCTCACTTACAAAGGTTTTTGGAAATTCTCCTCTAAAAACATGCCCGCAGCGGTACGAGAGCTGAGAACGGTCCTCAGCCAAACCAATTTTGTCGCAGAAGCAGCTAAATATGTGCCATCACTTGCTGACGTCTCTGTTGAACCTGCAACACGTGGCATTCGAGCTCAAGCGATGGAAGCAGATGGCTCATTGGTCGATGACTTTGTCATTCACAAACAAGGCAATATCACCCATATTCGTAATGCCCCGTCTCCGGGTGCGACCTCCTCTTTAGCGATTGCCGAATATATTGTGCGCGAAGTCATGTCTCACCACTAATAAAAAACTGACTCTCATAAAGGAATATCAAATGAGCAATACTCATGAAACAGAATTAGAAAAAAAGAAGCGACTCAAAAAAGTAGCAACTGCAACCATTGTTGGCTCCATGTTAGAGTGGTATGACTTCTATCTGTATGCCACCATGGCCTCAATTGTCTTTGCTAAAGTGTTTTTTGACACTTCAGACCCAGGTAGTGCCAGTTTGAAAGCCTTTGCGACTTTCGCGATTGGCTTTATCGCACGCCCTCTAGGGGGGCTGTTCTTTGGCTATTTTGGCGACAAATATGGCCGTAAAAAGATGCTGTTTGTCACCTTCTTATTGATGGGGCTGTGCACTACGGCTATTGGACTCATTCCAACTTATGAATCTATCGGTATTTGGGCAGCAGTGCTGTTGGTGACTTTCCGTATTATTCAAGGTCTAGGTGCTGGGGCTGAATTTGCAGGAGCTGCGATTACCTCGTATGAACATGCTTCTGAAGATAAACGCGGTAGTCAAGGTGCATGGCCTGCTCTGGGTCTAAACTTAGGTCTCCTGCTCTCTTCACTTACAGTCTTTTTACTAACCCTAAATGGTGATGAATTCTTAATTAATGGGGGCTGGCGTATTCCGTTTATTCTCAGTTTTGTGCTGGTGATTATTGGTTTATGGGTCCGTAAGAGTTTGCCTGAAACGCCTGATTATGCTGAAGCACACGTCGAAAAGTCGACTGAAAACCCATTTAAACAGATCCTAAAAACCAATATGAAAGGTCTAAGCGTGGTCTTTCTGATTGCAATTGGCTATAACGCCTTGAGTTATATCTTTAAAACCTTCTCTTTGGCTTATTTAACTCAATTCCAAGGTGTTACGGCACATGTCACGTCATTATCCGTGACCATTGCAAGTTTGGTTGCCATTTTCACCGTACCATTCTTCGGTTGGTTGTGTGACAAATGGAACAGTAGAAATGTTCTGATCTTAGGTGGTTTTCTCTCAATCCTGTTTGCCTATCCTTTTATGAAGTTACTAGAAACAGGTGACAATACTTCAATCTACATCGCTTTAGCGATAGGGACAGGTATTCTTGCGCCTATGATGTTCGCACCACAGGGATCTTTTCTCAGTCGTCAGTTTGCCGTGGAAAATCGTTCTACTGGAGTGAGTACAGGCCGCGAAATTGGAACAGCAATTGCAGGGGGCTTAGCACCTTTAGGTGCCTTGTCGTTGGTGGCGGCTTCACCAACCAATTCGACGACAGGCGTGATTCTAATTTTAGCGCTAGCAGGTTTATTTGTGGTCTTAACTGCCCTTTGCGATCAAGGCTATAAATTCTCCAAACATAAAAACTAAGCACTTGAACAACTCTTCGTTCACAAAGACAAAGCCCATGTCTAAAATTTAAGGCATGGGCTTTTTGGCTTCAGCCAACATTTATCCGTTTGGATATACTTCTTTAATCAACACTTCGACCACTTGTGGTTCAGCCAGCGTCGATGTATCGCCCAAACTATCTAACTCGTTCGCCGCAATTTTTCTTAAAATACGGCGCATAATTTTGCCTGAACGTGTTTTGGGTAAAGACGGTGCCCAATGTAAGGCATCTGGTGTCGCCACAGGACCGAGTACCTTTCGTACCCACTGAATCAGCTCTGCACGGAGTTCTTCCGTTTGCGCTGCGCCCGCTTGTAAAGTGACAAAGGAACAAATTCCCTGCCCTTTGATTTCATGTGGCATTCCCACCACCGCAGCCTCAGCAACCGCCTCATGTGCCACCAAAGCACTTTCCACTTCGGCCGTGCCTAAGCGGTGCCCTGACACATTCAGTACATCATCGACTCGACCTGTGATCCAGTAATAACCATCTTTATCACGGCGTGCACCATCGCCCGTGAAATACGTTCCCGGATAAGTTGCAAAATACGCTTCGATAAACCGCTCAGGATCCCCCCAAATGGTTCGCATTTGTCCCGGCCATGAATCCTTAATCACCAGATTGCCTTCGGCCTCACCTTCTAACTCTTTGCCTTCAACATCAACCAAAGCGGGTTGAATCCCAAATAAAGGACGCGTTGCAGACCCTGGTTTAAGTGGTGTCGCACCCGGAAGTGGAGAAATTAAAATCCCGCCTGTTTCAGTTTGCCACCAAGTATCCACCACTGGGCAACGGCTTTCCCCCACCACTGTGTAGTACCAATTCCATGCTTCAGGGTTGATCGGCTCTCCGACGGAACCAATTAAACGCAAACTGCTACGGTCACTCTCACGGACAAAGGCATCCCCTTCGCGCATCATGGCGCGGATCGCTGTCGGGGCCGTGTATAAAATCGTCACATTGTGTTTGTCGACAATATGCCCTGTACGTGCCCAACTTGGATACTGTGGAATCCCCTCAAACATCACTGTTGTGGTTCCATTCGACAAGGGGCCATACAGCACATAAGAGTGTCCCGTAATCCAGCCTACATCGGCGGTACACCAAAATACATCATCTTGTTTTAAGTCGAATACTTCACGGAAGGTACTATTCACATAAGTTAAATATCCCCCTGTGGTATGCAGCACCCCTTTGGGCTTACCCGTTGAACCTGAGGTATATAAAATAAACAGGGGATCCTCGGCATTCATCGGTTCAGGTGGACAAATCTCGTTAACGGTCATGATTTCCATGTGATACCACAAATCACGCCCTTCTTTCAGCGTAATCGGATTGCCTGTCCGGTGCACCACAATCACATTCTGTACTGAGTCTGTCCCGGGTAGATTCAATGCTGCGTCTACATTTTCTTTCAGCGGAATCGGTTTCCCCCCGCGCATCCCAGAGTCTGCAGTAATCACAATTTTGGCTTGACTGTCATCAATCCTGCTCGCCAATGAGTCAGGTGAAAAGCCACCAAACACCACACAATGCACGGCACCGATTCGGGCACAGGCCAACATCGAAATGGCCGCTTCTGAAA
Source organism: Acinetobacter johnsonii ANC 3681 (assembly GCF_000368805.1). NCBI lineage: Bacteria > Pseudomonadati > Pseudomonadota > Gammaproteobacteria > Moraxellales > Moraxellaceae > Acinetobacter > Acinetobacter johnsonii. Next base: position 265,472 of record NZ_KB849703.1, read on the forward strand.
TCATCGGCATATACAGCACCACACGATCACCCTTCACCACACCATGCTTTTTCAGGACATTGGCAAAACGACACACTTCGTCATACAGTTCAGCAAAGGAAATGATTTTATGGCGTGAGGGATGGTCACCTTCCCAAATAATGGCAGGTTTATACGGATGGTCTTTTAAGTGTCGGTCAAGGCAGTTGGCACTTAGATTCAGCTGACCATCGGCAAACCATTCAATTTTAAAATTATCTTTATCATAACTGGTGTTTTTAACTTGACTAAAAGGCTTGATCCAATCGAGTTTCAACGCTTGTTCAGCCCAATACTCGTCAGGTTGTTCTATCGATTTTTGATAACGTTCAAAATATTCTTGTTCATTGGTGCGCGCAGTTTTTTCAAATTCAGCAGGTACAGGATAGACTTCTTTCATATCATACTTCCTTATATTCTGACTCTAATCGCGAGAGTTCATGCCACAGTTATTGGTTTATTATTGGACTGCATAACCACAGTATGACGATTGTTTTTTAAACAGATCAACACGGCTTTGGTCGTATATTATTTCTACAATTTAAAACACATTTTATAGTGATCTTTCAATGAGATCCTGTGTTTAATCCGTAACATGAACAAAACTGAACTCAGTAAAGTCGCTCCAGCTAGGCTTTTTTAAGCAGATTGTTACACTTCAGGCTGCGCTATTTCATACATAGAAGCATGGCTCAGCGCCTTCATTCCAAAACTCAAGCATTTAAAAAACAGAGAGATAGATTTTTATCCGTCTATCAATCAACCAGAATGCGATAATTTCATACGCTTTTCTCTATTAAATACACACAATTTTCAGGCAAAATATGCCAAATTTTCAGCGATTGGAGCACCAGTGTCAGAACAAACCAATACCTTGAGCGAGGTTGCTCAAGGTACGTCAGAGATGCTACATGACGCGACAGCGAAAACCACGCAAAGTGTAATTGCACATACGGCAAAATATAATGACGCCTATTCCACCATCGACAAATTTGTCGATAGTTTTTGGGAGCGTATGCCTTATTTTTGTATTGCGCTGATTACCTTCGTCATTTTTTATTTGCTCTCCAAGCTGTTTAAACTTTTTGTTCGTAAAGCACTGTCTGATCGTTCTTATACCAAGCAAAACCTTGTCCTTGTCCTGAACCGTGTCGGCAGTTCGGCCATCGTCTTTATTGGCTTCCTGATTGCCATGGTGATTGCGATTCCGGGCTTCACCCCTGGTCAGCTGATGAGTGCTTTGGGGATTGGCTCGGTTGCCATTGGTTTTGCATTTAAAGATATCTTCCAAAACTTACTTTCAGGAATCCTGATTTTACTGGGTGAACCATTTAAGATTGGCGATGACATCATTGTCTCGGGTATGGAAGGCAACGTTGAAGATATTCAAATTCGTGCCACTTACTTACGTGCGCCAGATGGTCGTCGTATCGTGATTCCGAATGCGACTGTGTATACCAGTGCGGTCACTGTCAACACCGCCTATCCACGTCGTCGCTGCGAGTTCTTGGTCGGTATTGGTTATGAAGATGACATCAAAAAAGCCAAAGATATTATTTTAGGCATTTTAGACCGAGATACGACCATTTTAAGTCAACCAGGTTTTAGCGTGAACGTCGCTGCACTTTCAGATTTTTCGGTGAACCTCAAAGTTCAATGGTGGGTCAACACCACAGAAACCACGGTATCTGGCTCGATCAGTTCGGTACAAGAATATGTGGTTCAGGCCTTTGCTGAGCAAGGGATTTCTATTCCTTACCCAGTCCAAGAAGTTCGCGTCGCAAAAAATGACAGTTACCCGACAGAAACTTCAACTGCTAAATAAGCGCCCTAAAACATAAGGGATCACGGTTTCAGTCCGAATAATACGGTTGCCTAAGCTCACCGCTTGGCAGCCGTTTTCTACAAGTAATTCAACTTCGTAAGGGATAAATCCACCTTCCGGCCCGATCACAATCGTACACGGATGCTGAATTGCAAAAGGCATTTTGGCATCGCTATAGGGATGTGCCACATAGGCAGGACAGTCGGCTGAAATCAGGCTTGGCAATTGATCTTCAACAAAAGGCTTAAAGCGTTTATAAATTTCAATTTTCGGTGCAACCGTATCGCCTGCCTGCTCTAGCCCCAAAGTCACATATTGATCCAACTGTTGTAAAAATGGGGTTTGCCAATAACTTTTATCGACCCGATAGCTGTGCAGCAAAATGATTTTTTCAACCCCTAAAGTCACCGCATCCATAATCAAACGACGCAGAACTTTAGGACGTGGCATCGCGACAATTAAAGTCACGGGCAGTTTGGCTGGTACAGGTTCTTCATATAAGGGTTTTAAGCGTACAGCTGTTTCGGAAACATCAACCACTTGCGTAAGATGACGCTTCCCGTTTTGTATTCCTACTTTTAAAGTATCACCGACTTTAAGCTCTAAATAACGATGTAAATGTTCAAGCTGGCGCTTGGCACTAATGGACCAGAGTTCAGATTCAGTTTGTCGCGGGTCTAAGAGAACGATATTCATAATAAATAGAAAAAATCCAAACAGTGGAGGCCTAATCAGCACATGTCATCGTGAAAGGCGACAAGGATGTCGCCCGCTGTGCTGAGATACAGGATGTACCTTCAGCACAGCAAAAGATTTTTGCTACTTTTCATCTTTGAAAAGTAGGAGCCACTTACGCAAAGCCATCCATAAAATCTACAGTATTTGTAGTAAAAACAGACTCAGTCAAATTTTATAAATAACCATCAATCACTTGAATATGTTTGGCTAGAGAGCCCGTATTCAATTGCATAATCTTTTGTGCAGATTGATTCAGTGTATTGGCCTGCTCGGCATCATCTAACAGTGTCATCAACACCACGGCAGCTTGTTCAGCATCCTCAACAACTTTCACTGCATTGGCTTGTACAAATTCATCGACAATAGTTTGGAAATTAAAATAGTTTTTGCCCAAAACCGTCGGCACATGTAACGCAATTGGCTCTAAAATATTATGTCCTCCACCAGGTTCATTTAGTGATCCCCCGACAAAACAAGCATCAGATAAGGCATACCATAACCACATCTCCCCCATCGAATCGGCTAAATAGACTTGGGTGTCCGCCTCTATTCTTTGTCCCGTACTTCTGCGACTGGTATTTAAATTTAAACTATGTGCAACAGCAAAGACCTCATCAAAACGTTCTGGATGACGCGGCACAACAATACACAACAGTTCAGACTGCGCATCCAAATATGGCTTAAGCGCACTTAACAGTTTTTGTTCTTCGAGTGCATGGGTACTGGCAATAGTGATGATCTTACGCCCAGTGAGCGACCATTCTTGCTTGAGCTGAGCTGCTTGTGTGACAAAAGATTCTGGCGCATGAATATCAAACTTAATACTCCCCACGACCTGTGTCACCGATGGCGCTGCACCGAGCTGAATAAAGCGCTCTGCAGTTGCCCGATCTTGTGCCAAGAGCTGATCTAGCCCATGTAACATCGGCTGCGTCAGGCTAGATACTTTGGCATAGCCTTTGGCTGATTTTTCAGAGAGGCGCGCATTAATCAAGATACATGGCACCTGACTCTGCCCTGCTTGGGCAATTAAATTTGGCCAGAGTTCCGTTTCAACCAAAGCCAAGAGTTTGGGCTGATACAATGCAAAAAACTGACGAACTAAAGGCTTTTGATCTGCAGGTAAATATACAGCTTGGAACAGGTCTAAATAAGGTACTTTTAAAAATAGGGATTTGGCCCGCGCCTGTCCCGTTTTGGTGGTGTTGGTTACCAAGACTGGATGACCCGCTTTTAAGTAATGTTCGATGAGAGGCTGCGCTGCATTGGTTTCACCCACCGACACCACATGGAACCAAATCGCTTGGCGATTTTTAACCGGTTGAAATGGCCCGAAACGTTCGAGACATTCTTGTTGAAATTGTTCTGTAGTCTCTGCACGTTTTTTTATTTTAGACTTATACAGCGGTTTGATCAGCGCAAGTGCTGCGTTATACCAAAAAGGAGTAGCCAAATACGTGCTCCAAAAATCAATGCAAAAATTAAACAGCGCAACTCATATTATCCCATGAATTGCGCTGTTATCTTGTCGCGAATTTAACGGAAAAGCAATTTAAACCGCAGCAGTTTCCATTTCAGCTAAAGTCGGATAGTCCACATAGCCTGCCGCGACATCCGTTCCAATCATATTTTCCAGTTTCAGTTCATTCAGTGGTGCATCTTGCAGTAAACGCTCATACAAGTCTGGATTGGCAATATACGCCTTACCAAAAGACACCGCATCAGCCCTGCCTGATGCCAACAGCTGAATCGCATCTTCACGACTCAGTTGCATATTGGCAATATAAGGCACTCCACCAGAACGCTCTTTCATATATTCAGAAATTCTGTCTTCAGCCAGATATTCACGGGTAAAGAAGAAGGCAATCTTGCGTTTGCCCAGCTGCTCCATGGCATAGCCAAATGTTTCACGTGGATTATCATCGCCCATGTCATGGTCATCACAACGCGGCGCAAAATGCACCCCTACACGATCTGCACCCCATACTTCAATCAGTGCATCAGTGGCTTCTAGCAGGAACCGTGTACGATTTTCAACTGAACCGCCGTATTCATCTTCACGCTGATTGGTTTTGCTTTGCAAGAACTGGTCAATAAGATAACCATTGGCAGCATGTAATTCCACACCATCAAAACCGGCTTCTTTAGCACGAATCGCGGCTTGCTTATATTGCTCGGTAATCGCGTGAATTTCAGAAACCTCCAAAGGACGTGGCAATACATAAGGACGTTTTGGACGTAGTAAGCTGACATGACCCGCCTGTTGTACTGCACTTGCAGAGACTGGTGTTTTACCATTTAACAGATCCGGATGCGATACACGACCAACATGCCAAAGCTGGGCAATAATCAGACCGCCCTTCTCATGAACCGCTTGAGTGACCTTTTTCCAGCCTTCGACCTGAGCATCGGTAAACAATCCTGGAGTATTCAAATAGCCATTGGCTTCTTCAGAAATCACTGTAGCTTCAGAAATGATCAGGCCAGCACTTGCACGTTGCGCATAGTAATCAACCATCATTGGGGTTGGAACGCGATCAGCAGTTGCGCGGTTACGGGTCAGCGGCGCCATGATGACACGGTTTTTAAGCTCTAACGCACCGAGCGTTAAAGGAGAATTTAATTCAGCCATCGTTACTCCCACCTGTTAAAGGTGTTGTTGTAGGTGTTCGATAAATTGCTGAATCAACGCTTCATTGCGAGAAAAATAAGACCATTGTCCATATTTTTCCACTTGAATTAAACCGGCCTGCTGTAAAACGGACAAATGGTTCGACATCGTCGATTGCGATACATTTCCCAACCGTTCGATATGACCTGCACATACGCCGCGTCTAAAGTCACCACATTCGTCACTCGATAAAAATTGTTCCGGTTTTTTTAACCATTCCAAAATTTGGCGACGCGTTGGATTAGCCAAGGCTTTAAAAATTAAATCTATATCCATACTCAAGACACGTTTAATGGGCAACAAAGCGTTGTCAGCTTGTTTTACTTAATATATCGCATTTTTTCGATTTTAATATCGATTTTTTTAGATATATTGTAAAATAACTGATAACCCTTTGCTTTCATTCATCATTTAAATTACAAACCTTGTTTTAAGCTTGCTTCAATAAACTTATCAAGGTCACCATCTAGTACTGCACCTGTGTTGGAGTTTTCAACACCCGTACGTAAGTCTTTAATACGCGAGTCATCCAATACATAAGAACGAATCTGACTGCCCCAACCAATATCCGACTTCGAGTCTTCAAGTGCTTGCGCTGCTTCGTTACGTTTGCTCATTTCCAACTCATACAACTTCGCACGTAACTGTTTCCACGCATGGTCACGGTTGGCATGTTGTGAACGTTGGTTCTGACACGCCACCACAATGCCTGTTGGCGCGTGGGTTAAACGTACCGCAGAGTCTGTTTTGTTAATGTGCTGACCACCTGCACCAGAAGCACGATAGGTATCGGTACGCACGTCAGATGGGTTGATATCAATTTCAATGTTATCATCGACTTCTGGCGAGACAAACACAGCAGAAAATGACGTATGACGGCGGTTACCCGAGTCAAATGGCGATTTACGGACTAAGCGATGCACGCCCGATTCGGTACGCAACCAACCATAGGCATATTCACCTTCAACACGAATCGTTGCTGACTTAATCCCAGCCACATCGCCGTCTGACTCTTCCATCAATTCAGCTTTAAAACCATGACGTTCAATCCAGCGCATATACATACGCAGTAGCATTGAAGCCCAGTCTTGTGCTTCTGTCCCACCTGAACCGGCTTGAATTTCCACATAACATGGATTTGGGTCCATTGGGTTACTGAACATACGGCGGAATTCAAGCTTCGCTAACTCTTCTTCTGCAGAAGTCAATTCAGCTTGGACATCAGCCAACAGACTTTCATCATCTGCTTCTACTGCCAAATCAAGCATCGCTTGCGCATCTTCAAGCTGCGTTGCCAAACCATCTAACACATTTAAGACGTTTTCAAGTTCGCCTTTTTCTTTGGCCATGGCTTGTGCACGGCTTTGATCATTCCAAATCGCTGGGTCTTCTAATTCACGGAGAACCTCTTCTAAACGCTCTTTTTTCAGATCGTAGTCAAAGATACCCCCGTAATGTGAGACCACGGTCGTTTAAGTCTTTTAATTGGTTTAGATACGGATTAATTTCCACGTGAATTACTCTCAATCAATATAAAGCGAAAAATAGCCGCTGATTATATCACAGTCGACGGCTAGGATTATTCATCTCAAATTCGACAAAATCACACCCTTCTTTCTAGAGCTTAAAACTATTTAGCCTCCAAAAAAGCATTCTCTTAAACCGCAATCAAGCTGCATATAAATGCGAACCATCCCACAAAACACACACCTGAGAAGTGTTCTCAACAGACAAACGGACTAAACATTTTGAGTTAAAATTGGTTAAAATAGCGTCAAAAATTATGAAATCCACAGAATCTACACAATTTTAATAAAACAAAACATTATAAATTTATAATTTATTATCAATCATTTAAATTTAAAAAATTACACGATGTAACCTTAGATACAGAGCATTAACTTTCCTTTGGTTGACGCTTTTTTATTTTGCCCTAGACTGAAGTTGTAACAAAAAATTAATGAAATACGGGTCCACTTACGAGGGGTACATACCATGAAAAAATTAGCAATTGCTTCAGCATTACTTTCAGCTCTAGCGATCACAGGTACTGCACATGCATACCAAGCAGAGGTGGGTGCTTCAGCTGGCCTAATTGATCCAGACAACGGTAGTTCAAGCGGCTCTTTTGGCGTAGATGGCACATACTATTTCAACCCAGTTCAAACACGTAATGCGCCACTTGCAGAAGCAGCATTCTTAGACCGTGCAAGTAACGTTAACGCAAAATATCAGTATGACGAAGTTGGTGATAATGAACGTCATCGTTATGGCGTCGGTGCTGAAGTCTTTGTCCCTAACTCAGATTTCTATGTGAGTGGTAATGTTGGTCGCGATGATAGGAAATTTGACCGCAGTGGCGATTTTGATGAGACCGTTTATGGCGCTGAAGTTGGTTATTTACCAGCACCAGGTTTATTAATTGCTGCGGGTCTAAAAGGCTATGACAACGATTATGACGACGGCGTAGATCCTACCCTTCGCGCTAAATATGTCACTTCTCTAAGCAATGGTAAAGACATTAACTTAGAAGCAGGCGCAGGTTTTGGTGATTTAGACGAATATAATCTTGCAGCAGATTACTTCATCGATAAAACCTTAAGCCTAGGTGTAGACTACTACAGCAAAGACCGTGACTATGGTGATACGAACGAATTTGGTATCAATGCACGTAAATTCTTTACCCCGCAAGTCAGCCTTGAAGGCCGTGTTGGTTTTGGTGAAGATGGCAACAACGACTACAACAAATTCGGTTTAGCTGCTAAATATCGCTTCTAAAACCCATTAGAAAACCTTGAATACTCAAAGCCCATTTTCGAATGGGCTTTTTGCACTTCTATAAAGCATTGTTATAAATAAAGATTGACTCCTTGCTACTTTTTTGTACACTTCGTTACAACTGTCATAGAACAGCCATATTTTTATAACAAAGAGAGAACCTCTAAAATGCTTAAAAAAATTGCGCTAACTACAGCACTAATCGCAAGCTTCGGGACTGCACATGCTTACCAAGCGGAAATTGGTGGCACCATTGCTGTGGCTGATCCTGATCATGGGGACACTTCAATAGGTTTTGGCGTAGATGGCACGTACTACTTCAACCCTGTTCAAGTCAAAAATAGCCCACTGAATGAAGCTGCATTCTTAAATCGCTCAAGCAATCTCAATGGCGAAGTTTCATACATTGATTATGATTATTACGAAGTCACAGACTTTAATTTTGGACTTGAGTATTTTATTCCAAACTCTGATTTTTACCTGAACGGTAATATTGGGCAAACCAAACATGAAGCAGATGGTGTTGAAGACCTAGATACCACCATTTATTCTGCTGAAGTAGGTTATCTACCTGTTCCTGGCTTATTGGTTGCAGCTGGTTTATTTGGCTACGATAATGATAATGGCGATGATGTCGATCCAACTTTACGTGCCAAATATGTCACTCAAGTGGGTGCTTATGACATGAACTTTGAAGGTGGTGCAGTCTTTGGTGACATCGATTACTACAACCTTGATGCTGACTTATACTTAAATAAAACTTTTAGTGTAGGCCTTGGTTTCTCTGATACCGATGAAAAAGATGCTGAGAAATTTACCATCCGTGCGAAAAAGTTCTTCACTCAACAAGTCAGCCTAGAAGGTTCGATTGACTTTGCTGATGAAGACAATGTGTTTGGCCTACGTGGTGCTTACCGCTTCTAATTGCAACTAAAATGCATTAAAAAAACCGCTCTATAGAGCGGTTTTTTTAATATTGTTCTAAATGCAAAATGCGAAGTTGTACGCTGACATTGCCACGAAATTCATTTTTATCCAGCTCATAGACCAAACGAATTTGATGGTTCATCTCATTGAACTGGTATTTGTCCGCCGCATTAAAAGCAATGGCATCCACGACCTGTCCATTGTCTAAAGCAACACGTAATTTTAAATGCACTTCTTTCAGCCAGCGGAAATCTAAAATTTTAAAATTTCCTTCAAAAATAGGCGCTGGAAACTTTTGCCCCCATGGACTAATTTGCTGTAGAAGATCGACCGTTTCAACCTGAATATTCTGTACTGCTAACTCACCATCGGTCCATAAAGTCGCCGTAAATAAACCTTCATCCTGAGCTGCCATCAGTGCTTCAAAGGCCTGCTTAAACTCTTCAAAATGGACTTTTTGAATGGTTAAACCCGCTGCCGCAGCATGCCCACCAAAGTGGCTGACCAAATGTGGATATTGCTCAGCAACACACTCAATGGCATCGCGGATATGCACTCCTTCAATCGAACGTGCAGAACCTTTGATATGTACCCCATCTTCATCTGCAGCAAAAACAATACTCGGACGATGAAACTGTTCTTTTAAACGCCCTGCAACAATGCCAATCACCCCTTGATGCCAATGCGGTTCGAACATAATTAAAGCCGCAGGTAAGACCGTATCATCCAGTTGAATTTGATCCAAGGCTAGTAAGGCCTCTTGTTTCATCGTCGCTTCAACCTGACGACGTTCCACATTCAACTGATTCAGTTGTTCTGCCAATGGATAAGCAGAAGCAAAGTCCTGTGCCAACAGACATTCAATACCGATATCCATGGTTTCCATACGACCTGCCGCATTAATACGTGGTCCCAGTACAAACCCCAAATCTTGCGCTTTTAAACTTGCAGCTTCTCGACCTGCAATCTCCAGTAGAGCGCTGATGCCCGGACGACATAAATGTTGTTGAATACGCTTCAGGCCAACATCAACCAAGATACGATTGTTATAGTCAAGACTAGCAACATCGGCATAGGTGCCTAATGCTACCAAATCCAAATACTGACTCATGACTGCCGAAGACTTATTCAGTTTTTTACGATAGGTTGATAAGTTAGCCAAGACATAAAAGGCCACGCCGACCCCAGCTAAGGCTTTACTTGGAAAATCACACCCCAACTGGTTCGGATTCACTACCGCTTGGGCACTGGGAGTCGGTTTGGTGGTCAAATGGTGATCGGTAATAATCACCTGCATACCATGATCTTGCGCTTGTTTCACGCCGTCATGACTGGAAATACCATTATCCACAGTAATCAATAAATCAGGTGTAAAGGTGGTAAATGCTAAATCCGCAATCGCAGGCGTTAAGCCATAACCATATTTAAAGCGGTCTGGAACCAGATACTCTACCTGCGCCCCCATTTCTCGCAAAGCCAAGATCATTAAAGCGGTGCTAGTTGCACCATCTGCATCATAATCACCCACAATGACAATTTTGTGTTGCTGATCAATTGCAGCATCCATCAACTGAATCGCTTCATTTAAGCCTTTCAGACTAGGGACCAGTAAATGCTTGAGCTTTAACTCCAGCTCCTGCGTTGACGCCACCCCACGGCGGGCTAAAATTTCTGCAATAAACGCAGGAATGTCCTGAAATAATTCAGGACAGGTCATAAAGGGTCTTTGCTTAATTTGAATGGCTGACATTTATGGCATCAAACGTTTCAGCATCCAGACATCTTGCTGTTTTTCATAACTTAAACGGTCATGTAAACGGTTCGGACGCCCTTGCCAAAACTCATAGTAGTCAGGTTCAAGACGGTAGCCACCCCAAAAGACAGGTTTATTCAGTTCTGATTTACCTTCAACTTGGTTTTGCAATTGCGCAAAACGTTGTTGCAAGACTTCACGGCTTTCAATCACACCACTTTGTGGTGTACTGATATGTGCCGCAATTTGGCTATCTCGTGGACGCTTATGATAGTAGTCCGTCGATTCTGCTGCAGAAATTTTGACTACTTTACCGCCAATGCGAATCTGACGTTCCTGCTCTTGCCAATAGAACAGTAACTCTGCATATGGGTTTTCAGCCAAATCATTGCCTTTTTGGCTGTCATAATTGGTATAAAAATCATACCCCGCCTCAGTTGCACCACGCAGCAATACCGTTCGCACATGCGGGCGACCCAGCGTACTCGCTGTCGCCAGTGACATAGCATAGGGTTCGTGTAGTTGTGCTTCTAAAGCATGATTAAACCAAAGCAAGAACTGGGCATGTGGATTGGCTTCTACTCGCTCTTCAAGCAGCTCGCCTTTTTGGTAATTTAAACGAAGTTCGCTGAGATCTTTAATTAAATCACTCATTTTTCACTCCTTATTAAGCTGCATTCGCACGTACAGCATCAGCCAATGTATGGGCTAAAGTGCTGACTTCATCGAGATCATCTCCTTCCACCATGACACGAATCACAGGTTCAGTACCTGATTTACGAATCAACAAACGACCACGACCTTTGAGTTGTTGCTCTGCTTTATCAAATTCCGCCACCAAAGCAGGCACCGCATAAGGGTCAAACATCGCCTCTAAACGTACATTCACCAACACATTCGGTAAAAGCTTAAAGTCAGCAACCAATTCATGCAGCGCTTTCTTCTGCTCGACCATCACGGTAAGCACTTGTAGCGCCGCAATAATGGCGTCACCCGTGGTACTTTTATCCAAGGTTAAGATATGTCCTGATGGCTCACCGCCAATGACCCAACCTTTTTCTTCGAGACCTTGTAGGACATAACGATCACCCACTTTGGCACGTAATAACGCCACACCCGCTTTTTCCAAAGCCAATTCCAAAGCCATGTTTGACATCAAGGTACCCACTATTCCAGCAGGCTTTTTAGCGCTCTGTGTCGCCAAGATATATAAAATATGGTCGCCATCAATCAGCTTGCCATCTTTATCCACCAAAATAACGCGGTCTGCATCCCCATCAAAGGCGATGCCCAAATCAGCCTTATGCTTCACTACGAGTTGCTGCAAATGCTCAGGATGGGTCGAACCACATTGTTCATTGATATTTACACCGTTAGGCTCATTATGAATGGCAATGACCTTGGCGCCGAGCTCACGAAACACCGATGGACCCACGCTATATGCAGCACCATTGGCGCAATCCACCACAATGGTTAAATCATTCAAGTCTAAATGGTATGGAAATGTGGATTTACAAAATTCAATATAGCGGCCATTGGCATCTTTTACGCGGACACTTTTACCTAAGTTTGCCGTGTCTTCAATCACTAATTCTTTTTCAAGTTCTTGATTAATTTCTTCTTGAATAGCATCTGGTAGTTTCTTACCTTCACTGGAAAAGAACTTGATCCCATTATCAAAATAAGGATTATGTGATGCTGAAATCACAATGCCCAAACTTGCATGTAAAGCACGGGTCAAATGTGCAATCGCTGGGGTTGGCAATGGGCCTAGTAAATGTACATAAACCCCTGCTGCGTTTAAACCCGCTTGTAATGCTGACTCTAAAATATAACCCGATAAACGTGTATCTTTTCCGAGTACCACCAATGGTTTTGATTTTTTACTGTGGCGTTTTAAAACTTTCCCTGCGGCAAAGCCTAATTTGAGTGCAAATTCAGGGGTAATAGGGAGGACGCCAAACTTACCGCGAATACCATCGGTACCAAAATAACTCATGTTCTACTCACTTCTTAATGGTGATCTAAATCATCACTTTTTTACTCACGACACTTTACACCAAAACGAAAAAGCCGTCATAAAAATGACGGCTTTTACATTCAACAATTCGTATAACTTTATTAGCCAACGCGATAGTTTGGTGCTTCTTTAGTAATCGTTACGTCGTGAACATGTGACTCAGACATACCTGCCGAAGTGATTTTCACAAACTTCGCATTTTGACGAAGATCTTCAATCACAGATGAACCCGTATAACCCATAGAAGAACGTAAACCGCCCATCATTTGGTGCACAATGTTACCCATTGGTCCCTTGTATGGCACACGACCTTCGATCCCTTCAGGAACAAGTTTCTCAGCACCTGCTTTAGAGTCTTGGAAATAACGATCCGCAGAACCTGTTGCGCCTGCCATCGCGCCCAATGAACCCATACCACGATACGCTTTATAGTAACGACCTTGGAAGAATTCCACTTCACCTGGCGCTTCTTCAGTCCCGGCAAGGAGTGAACCGACCATAATCGTACTCGCACCCGCGCCAATCGCTTTCGCCATATCGCCAGAGAAACGAATACCACCATCTGCAATTAATGGAATTTGATCTTTTAGTGCATTGGCAACGCTATCAATCGCAGAAATCTGCGGCATACCAATACCCGCCACAATACGCGTGGTACAAATTGAACCTGGGCCGATACCGACTTTGACCGCATCTGCGCCTGCATCGAGGAGTGCCAATGCAGCATCACCAGTTGCAATGTTACCGCCAATCACTTGGACCTGTGGGTAATTCGCTTTCACCCAACGTACACGCTCGATCACACCCGCAGAGTGACCATGCGCCGTATCCACGACAATTGCATCAACACCCGCTTCAACCAAAGCCTCTACACGGCTTGGTGTTTCTACACCTGTACCGACTGCAGCACCTACGCGTAAGCGACCAAGGTCATCTTTACAGCTGCTTGGATAGCTTTCCGCTTTACGGAAGTCAGTGACTGTAATTAAACCTTTGAGTTCGTTATGTTCACCAACAACCAAAACTTTTTCAATGCGATGCTTTTGCAGTAAAGCTTGAATATTTTCTTTCGACTCACCTTCACGAACAGTCACAAGGCGGTCTTGACCAGTCATGATGTTGCTTACAGGTTGCTCAAGGTTCGTTTCAAAGCGTGTATCGCGACCTGTGACAATACCGACCACTTTGCCATCTTTCACAACAGGCACACCGCTGATGTTGTTGGCTTGAGTAATCGAGATCAATTCGCGCACTGTAGTTTCAGGTGTCACAGTAATTGGATCTTTCACCATTCCTGCTTCAAATTTTTTCACACGACGGACTTCTGCAGCTTGTGCAGCAATATCCATGTTCTTGTGCAAAATACCAATACCACCGTTTTGCGCCATCGCAATCGCCATACGTGATTCAGTCACCGTATCCATTGCTGCTGAAACAAGGGGGATATTTAAATTAATGCCGCGCGTGAATCGTGTCTTTAATGAGACATCTTTTGGGAGAACAGTAGAATAGGCAGGGAGTAATAGGACATCATCAAAAGTTAACGCGTCTTGAACGATGGTCAACATGGCAGTCTCACTGGTAATTTCCGTGCGCTATTATAAACAAATATGAACTTAAATTTCATTTCAATTGAAAATTTATTTTTTTATCTTAGAAAATAAAGTGATAAAACCTATATTTTATTTGACACCTTCATTTTCACCTTTATTTTTTTATTTCTTGTTTTGAGATGGGTTCAATTGACGTTCTAAAACTCAAAAAAGCAGAGCCTTGACTCTGCTTTTACCGATTAACACACTTGATCAAAACCTTCATCGTTGACTGGAATGCTCGCTTCCAATTGTACAAATGGAATCATATTGTGCGCACGTCGCGCTTTGTTGCATTGATCATCAGCGATTTGAACTTCTTTACATGAAGAGCTACGCTGTTCATACATCCCACAACTAACGTGCTCACCAATGGTACCTTGCAGTGCGATACAGCGTGGGCTGGCTTGATTGGTTCCAACCATACATGAATACACAGCCGTCACTGGCTCTGTGTAATGTTCAGGCATGGAGATGCCTTCAGCCCAGTAAAATGAGACTCTAAAAAAGGCACAACATGCCCCGCAGCTTAAACAGGCATCTTCCGTTGGAACTTGAGACAACATCCTTTATATTCTCATTTTCAAAAACTTTTTTTGGAAGAAAATATTAAAAAAATTGTGGTTGCCAAACAAGCAAAATTTACGACTATTTTGTCACTTAAGTTGGACAGGTAAAAACACTCTCATCCATCAAGTCCGTACCGCACTCCAAAGTCTCAATCCAATCTAAAAATTGATGAATCTGCTCGTGCCCAATAAATGGTGTCCCATGCTGCGGTACAATCATTTCAACATCCATGGTGCGGACCATATTGACCCATAAACGAATCACTTTGTTATTGCACATATAGCGCTGATGAAACCCTTTCATTTTAGGAATATGCGCAGCAAAGTTTTCCAAAGGTTTTGAGGCATCCTCTACCATCGATGCCCCCATATCGCCTGAAAATAGAATCTTGGCAATCGGGTCATAAAACTGAAAATTACCCACCGAATGTAAAAAATGCGCCGGCACAGCAATAATCGAGGACTGTCCCAACGTAATCACCTGACCGTGGTCAGGCAGCTCCACTAAACGATCCAGCCAGTTACCTTTCATCCGCTCACTCATAAAAGCAGAGTTCAAGTGGGGTAAAAAGCGTGCCCAAAGTTTAGAAGCCACCACTTTCGCTTCGGTATAGACCAACCAACGCGGCATTGAGGTAATAATGTCAGGGTCTTGGTGTGAGGCCATCACAAAATCAAGATTAGTCAAACGGGTATATTTATTCAACTCCATGGTCAGCGGCACATAGGTTAAATCACCACCCGGATCTAAGACTGCTGCACGCTCATGGTCAATAATTAAAAACTGATTTGCCTGTACACCCTCGCCTTTGACCAAGCTGGTAAAGCTAATACACTTATGTGTGCCATCATCATATAAAACCTGTGACGTTGTGCGGTCAAATGCCATGCCCATCCCCTCAAAATGCTGTTTTTCTTAAAAGACTTTTTAATACCTACAACATATATGGATTTACACAAACTTACAATGCATTTGCGACTAATATCATTTGATATATCAATAAATTGAAGATCATTTTTCAATAAAAAATCCCGATTTTTTAAGTCGGGATTCTTATTTTTTACGATAAATTAGAAGAAATAATGCTGTACAAGTGTTGCAACACCAATGACCAAGAAAATGGCCGCACCAATTTTATGAATTAAGGCAATTGGCAACTTGGTCGCCAACTTATCGCCAATAAAGACCGCTGGCGCATTAGCCAACATCATCCCTAAAGTCGTACCCAACATCACCCAAACAATACTGTCAAAACGTGCCGCTAAAGCCACGGTAGCAATTTGGGTTTTATCTCCAATTTCGGCCAAGAAGAACAACACAAACGTTGCACCAAATACCCCTAGTTTCTGCCATTTCTTAATACTGCCTGACTCATCATCCAACTGATCAGGGATCAACATCCAACCCGCCATAGCAATGAAACCAATCGAGAGAATCCAGATCAGCGCATCAGGGCTTAAAACTGTGGTGATCCATTGGCCTAAAACAGCAGAGACGCCATGGTTAATAATGGTCGCCAGCAAAATAGCCAATAGAATTGGGACGGGTTTACGGAAACGTGCAGCAAGTAACAATGCGAGCAGTTGGGTCTTATCGCCCATTTCAGCTAAAGCCACGATGGCTGTGGAGAGGAGGAATTCATACATGATGTCTTTCTCTGGCTAGCATAACAAATACCAATGACTCACCGCTCCTGCTAGCCAAAAATCTGCAGAGTGGTAAATCAAAGGTCTTGCCAACAAAAGAAAGCTCTTTAGAAGCTCATTTGGTTCTTTGCTATGATGACCATGCTCGTTTTAGAGCAAATATGTTGATCATCACCTGTTCTTAGGAACAGCGGCTACTCCCCAATGAAGTAACACCATGTTAGGCGAAAATACGTTTTTTGGCAATCTCTAAATACAAAAGACCCTGCCGAAGCAGAGTCTTTATTAAAGTATTTTTGCAGTGCTTCCAGCCGCTATTTTTCTCTTTTGAGAAGAGAAACCTACAGGCCAAAAAACCAGATCATCAGATCAGCAAAGTACGGATGTCTTTCAGCAACTTGGTCAGCTTATTGGTAAAGCGCGCAGCATCGGCCCCATTGATCACACGGTGATCATAAGACAGTGACAACGGTAACATCAGTTTCGGATCAAAACCTTGACCATTCCATACTGGTTGCATCGTCGCTGGAGAAATCCCCAAAATTGCGACTTGTGGCCAGTTCACCAATGGTGTAAATGCCGTACCACCAATTGCACCTAAGCTTGAAATCGTGAAGTTTGCACCTTGTAGATCTTTCGGCGAAAGCTTCTTATCACGTGCTTTCTGACCCAATACACCGAGCTCTACCGCAATGTCTTTAATCGATTTCTGGTCTGGATTACGCAATACAGGAACGGTTAAACCATCTGGTGTTGCTACAGCAATGCCCATATGGATTTCGTTACGCAAGAGTACAGACTTGCCATCATCAGCCAAGTGACCTGCAAAATCACGCTCTTCTTTCAGCAAATGCGCAACAGCTTTAATAATGAACGCCATAATGGTCAAGCTAATGCCATCTTTCTTAAAGTTACCTTTAAGGTCATTACGCCAAGCTTCAAGCTCAGTAATATCCGCCAAATCAAATTGAGTCACTTGCGGGATATAGTTGTTCAAAGACAACTGCGGAATAGAGACTTGTTGCAGACGTGTCAGCACTTTCTCTTCGACACCGCCAAACGCTGTGAAATCCGGAAGCTTTGGCAAGCCAGAAACTTGAGCAGCAGCCTGAGCGGCTGGAGCAGCCTGAGGCGCAGTTAAACGCGCTTTGACAAATGCTTTCAGGTCTTCCTTCATGACACGCGCATGCGGGCCAGACGCGCTTACTTCAGACAATACGACGCCTAATTCACGCGCCAGCTTGCGTACAGCTGGGCCTGCATAGACTTTCGCATTGGCGTCATTCTGCGCTTTCGTCAGCTTGTCTGCACCCTGTTCTGACACAGGAGCCGCAACTGACTGTGCTGCTGGCGCAGGCTGCGCTTTAACTTCAGCTTTAGGCGCTGGAGCAGAAGCCGCCGCAGGTGCAGCAGCGGGTGCTGATGAAGATTCACCTTCAATGGTCACCAAAGCCACACCTTCCGATACATTTTGTCCCAATGCAACATGAATGGCTTTAATCACACCCGCTGTTGTACTAGGCACTTCAACCGTTGCTTTGTCTGACTCAACCACGATGATACTTTGATCTTTTTCAACCGTATCACCTACTGACACCAAAATTTCAGCAACAGCCGCTTTGTCCACACCCAAGTCAGGCACTGCAATTTCAACTGCACCTGCAGGCGCAGCAGCAACTTGTGGCGCCGCTTCAGCAGGCTGAGCTTGAGTGGCTTGGGGTGTTGCAACTGGCTTAGGCTCAGCAGTCACTGGTGCAACTGAAGCTGCTGTTTTTACAGTCAGAATCACTACGCCTTCTTTAACACTGTCACCAACTTGAACGCTAATTGATTCCACTGTGCCTGAAATCGTACTCGGGACTTCCACAGTCGCTTTGTCTGACTCAACCACAAGGATGCTTTGATCAACGTCAATTTGATCGCCAACCGACACCAAAATTTCACCAACGGTTGCTTTTTCTACACCAATATCTGGCACTTGCACATCAACCACTTGTGATGCTGTAGTCGCAGCAGGTGCAACCGTTTCAGCAACAGCAGCGGGTGCAGTCTTTTCTTCAGCTTGTACAACGTCAGCCTGTGCTTGTACTGCTGGCGCTTCAGTTTGTCCCTCAGCTTCCAGCTCAATCAGCGTTGCACCTTCAGCAACCGAGTCACCTAAGTTTACTAAAATGCTTTTAACAACGCCTGCTGAAGTGCTAGGCACTTCAACAGATGCTTTGTCTGATTCTAATAGAACGACACTGTCATCAACCGCAATGGTATCGCCAACTTTGACCAAAATTTCAGCAACAACGGCTTTATCTACGCCAATATCAGGAGTTGTAATTTGCATACTTATTTCTCCTCTTTGTAGTCAGCTACAGCGTGTACAGATGGCGTTGCTTGAGGAGCCCAAGCCACAGGACGGTCCGTATCTAATTCAAATGTAGAGATGGCATCTTTCACTAAGCGTGCATCCACTTCACCTTCATCAGCCAATTTCTTCAGTGTGGCAACAACAATGTGCGCTGCATCTACACCAAAGTAGCTACGTAATTTAGCGCGTGAATCTGAACGACCATAACCATCTGTACCCAATGCTACGAATGGACGGTTGTCTGGAAGATATGCACGAATTTGTTCGCTATAAGCACGCATATGATCTGTTGCAGAAACCACGATACCTTCTGTACCGCGCAGTTGCTCAGTCACCCAAGCCTCTTTCACATTCTCGCTCATTGGATGCAAGCGGTTATATTCTTCACATGCCATACCATCACGTGCAAGTTCATTGAAACTTGTTACGCTAAATACATTTGAATGGATTTGGTATTCATCACGTAAGATTTGTGCTGCTTTAATGACTTCACGCAGAATCACACCTGAACCCATCAACTGAACAGTGGCTTTTTCATCTTTCTGAAGTAAGTACATGCCACGTTTAATGCCTTCTTCAGCACCTACTGGCATTTCAGGATGCTCGTAGTTTTCGTTCATTACCGTTAAGTAATAGAAAATACGCTCTTGGTTCACATACATGCGTTGTAAACCATCATGCACAATAACTGCTAATTCATAACCAAAACATGGGTCATACGACACACAGTTCGGAATTGTATTTGCAAGAATATGTGAGTGACCGTCTTGATGTTGTAAGCCTTCGCCATTTAGCGTGGTTCGGCCTGCTGTAGCACCCAACAAGAAACCTTGTGCTTGTGCATCGCCTGCAGCCCATGCAATGTCGCCAATACGTTGGAAACCAAACATAGAGTAGTACATGTACATTGGAATCATGGGTAAGTTATTGGTTGAATAACTGGTTGCCAATGCCGCCCAAGCACTCATCGCACCTGCTTCGTTAATGCCTTCTTGAAGCATATGACCATCTTTTGCTTCACGGTAATGCATCAACTGTTCTTGGTCTTCAGGCGTGTAATGCTGACCATTGGCTGCATAAATACCCAATTGACGGAACATACCTTCTAAACCAAAAGTACGTGCTTCATCTGGAACAATAGGAACAACACGGTCTTTAATGGCTTTTTCTTTTAACAATGCAGCGATTAAACGAACCATCACCATGGTGGTTGATTGTTCTTTGCCTTGTGAGCCTTTTAAGACTGCATCAAACACAGAAAGTTCTGGAATAGCCAACTGTTCACTTTCTTTACGACGTGCAGGTAAGTAACCACCTAATGCTTCACGACGTGCCTTCATATATTTCAATTCAGGCGAGTTTTCGCTTGGACGATAGAAAGGCACTTCTTCTAATTGCTCATCGTTAAATGGCAAATTGAAGCGATCACGTACATATTTTAAAGATTCGATTTGCATCTTTTTGATTTGATGCGTTTTATTTACCGCTTCAATTTCATCAGATAAGCCATAACCTTTAACAGTTTTCGCTAAGATTACAGTTGGTTGACCTTTGGCTGTACATGCTTCTGCATAGGCTGCAAAAACTTTGTACGGGTCATGACCACCACGATTTAGATTATCAATATCTTCATCGCTTAAGTCTTTAATCAACTCAGCCGCTTCTGGGTATTTACCAAAGAATTTTTCGCGTGCATATGCACCGCCCTTCACTTGTAAGCGTTGGTATTCGCCATCCAGTGTTTCTTCCATAACCGACTTTAAAGCACCAGTTTTGTCTTTTGCAAGTAGTGGGTCCCAATGACGGCCCCAAACCACTTTAATGACACGCCAGCCCGCACCACGGAATAAAGATTCTAATTCTTGAATAATTTTACCGTTACCACGTACTGGGCCATCTAGACGCTGTAAGTTACAGTTTACAACCCAAATGAGATTGTCTAATTTTTCACGACCCGCAAGTGAAATTGCACCTGTGCTTTCTGGCTCATCCATCTCACCATCGCCAAGGTATGCCCAAACTTTGCGATTTTCTTCTTTAATCAAACCACGGTTCATCAAATATTTTTGAATATGTGCTTGGTAAATCGACATGATTGGGCCAAGACCCATCGATACCGTTGGGAACTGCCAATAATCAGGCATTAAGTATGGATGCGGATAAGAAGGTAAGCCAACACCGTCTACTTCGCGACGGAAATTGTTTAGATGCTCTTCAGTCAAACGACCTTCAAGGAACGAACGCGCATAAATACCTGGCGCACAGTGACCTTGATAATAAATCATGTCCCCGCCAAAGTTGTCATTATTGGCACGGAAAAAGTGGTTAAAACCGACATCATATAATGTTGCTGAAGATGCAAAACTTGCCAAGTGACCACCTAAGTCATCACCCGTTTTATTAGCACGGAGTACCATCGCTAGCGCATTCCAACGAATCAACGCACGGATACGACGCTCCATGTCTTGATCGCCCGGCATTGCAGGTTCTTCAGCCACTGAAATTGTATTTAAATAAGGCGTATTTAATCGCTGAATAGGGACATGTTTAGCGATTGCTTGTTGATACAGTTTTTCCAGTAGAAAAGCTGCACGCTCAGTCCCCATGTGTTGTAAAACGGAGTCAAACGCATCTTGCCATTCTTGCGTTTCTTGCGCGTCAGTATCACCATAAAACGCCATAATTCACCTATTTCGATATCCTAATCTTATACGCTAATATGTATCATACTTTCGTCCTATAAGAGTATCGCTACAGCTGAATATGGCTAAGCCCTACTATTTAGCAACTAAATAGTCATTGACCATTCGTTACCCAAGATAACAAAAAACCGCAAATTTAGGCGGTTTTTTATACATTTAATGCTGTTTTTTGATGCTAACTTAGATTTCGTCAGAGCTGTATTCCTTTTTCAAGCATCAGACCAACGGTAAGTTCGCAGCATCCGATCAAATCGGATTAAGGCAACATTGCTAAATAAGTCGATGGGTTCTTGCGTTGACCATCTTTCACTACTTCATAGTGTAAATGTGGGCCAGTACAACGACCTGTACATCCGACATTGGCAATATGTTCACCAGCGTCTACACGGTCACCAACACGAGCAATTAAACGTGATGCATGGGCATAGCGCGTGATGTAACCATTGCCATGGTTAATTTCAACGTATTGACCATAGCCCGTACCCCAACCTGACTTGGTCACAATCCCTGGACCTGTCGCATAAATCGGTGTACCGCTTGGCGCAGCAAGATCTAGACCTGAGTGACGCTCAGCACGACCATTCATGGTTCGGCCGCCGTAACTTGAGCTAACACGTGCGCTTGGAAGCGGGTGTGTCACTAACCACGAATATGGATTATTTGAAAAACTTTTTGCAGAGGATTCCGAACCGTATTTTTTCGCCAGTGAAGCATTGTTGAGTTCAACCGTTTTTTCACGGAGCTGAACGGACATTTTCGTTTCGGCAGGGATATCAATATCATTCGATTCAGTATAAGCACCTTCCGATAAAGTGCGTGTCAATTGCTCAATTCGATCCGAAGATGCATTATTTGTATTGAGTTCTACCAAATCAGCGAAGGCTACTGAAGCAGTCGATGCCGCAAAAGAAAAAGCCAACAAAATACGTCGCATATGCATAAAAAACCTCTTAAAACTGTTCTTACGAATGTTTCTTGCGTGATCTCGTCCTTGATATCTACCGAAAGAAGCGCATAAGATTAAGACATTAACATGAAGGAAATATGTATGTCAGAACCAGTGAATCTCTTTCAACAAACCAGAAAACACATAAAAACAGGAAACTTAACGTTTCTCTCAAAGCAAGTGACTGCATGGCAGAAACTTACAAAACTGATTCAACCTATCCTACCGCAACCAGAGCAGTGGCAGGTTGTTTGTTATCAATATGGTATTTTGACGATTACCGGCGAAAATCAAGCGATGATTAGTCAACTTGGTTACCTTCAAAAACAATATATTGCACAACTGTCGAAACTTGATGAGTTTAAAGACCTACAAAAACTCCAAGTTCGTTTGAGAATCCCCTCTCAAACACCCGCAAAGATACAATCTATTTCAAGATCGTTAAGCACAGAAACTCAAGACTTAATTCGAGATGCTGCTGACTTTGTGAGCGACCCTAAGCTTAGCCAAGCAATGCGTCGTTTGGCAAGCAAAAAAAAGTAACCTCGTCGCGACTAGCTTCAGAATTGCGTTTTTAAAATGATAAATTCATCACACTTGTTATTGTTACAATATAACATCACACAATAAAGACAATGACTTAAGTCACACTCACATAAGGAATTGGACACTGATCTTCGTCATCAAATGTTACAATTTCATAGCTGCTTGGATCACTTTGGACATTGCGCAATAATTGATTATTCAAAGCATGCCCAGACTTATATCCATCAAATTTGGCAATAATTTGGTGGCCGAGCAAGTAAAGATCACCCACCGCATCTAATATTTTGTGACGAACAAATTCATCTGAGAAGCGTAAACCTTCTTCATTCACCACACCGGTTTCATCGACTCCAATGGCATTGTCTAAACTTGCCCCCAAAGCGAGATTATTGGCTTTGAGATAGTCCAAATCTTTCATAAAACCAAAAGTACGGGCTTCACTGACTTCATAAACAAAGGTTTCGGTTGAAAAATCAATAGTGGCAGACTGATATTCTTTCTTAAAAGCAGGATGGTCGAAGTCAATGGTAAAGTTGAGTTGGAAACCCTCATGCGGGCGGAAAATGGCGCGTTTGTCGTCGATGAGTGCTTCTACAGGTTTGAGTATTTTTATAAATTTTTTAGGGGCATCCAGTTCTTTGAGACCGCCTTGCATGAGCAAGTAAATAAACGGACCTGCACTGCCATCCATAATTGGTACTTCAGAGGCAGACACTTCAATGATTAGGTTATCAATACCTAGACCTGCAATTGCACTCATGACATGTTCAATCGTACCCACTTTGGCATCTTCTTGAACTAGGTTTGAACACATGAAGGCTTCTTGGATCAACATCGCATTTGCACGAATGTCGATGGGTGGATTGAGATCGATACGCCGAAAAACAATTCCTCCGTCCGCATGATGTGGCACAAAGTTAATTAAGACTTTTTGACCACTATGCAAACCAATGCCGCTTGCTTTAACGACACGTTGTAGAGTTCTTTGTTTCAACATGTTTCATATCATCTCACCACTAAACCGCTATACGTTAGCATATTTAGCCATTGATAAAAAACAAAAAGGTAGTCAGAGACTACCTTTTCTTCATCACATGTAGTTAAACCACATAGACAAATACTACTTACGTTGTTGATTTTTCAAGTAATCTTGAATACTCATAGGTGTTGGACGTGCAGCACTCACTGTCGATGCAGAACTCGCTGCAGCAGCCACGTCTTGGTTCTGACGCTGGATTGCAGGCACATCATCATCTTCAACAACCGCTTGCGTTGCATGCCCATGTTGTGCTACCTGCACATGTGCATTTGGACGTTTCACTGGCTCAGCAGAATCTGCTGAATTTCGAGTCAAACCTGTTGCAATGACAGTGACACTGATTTCATCGCGCGCATCTGGATCAAATACGGTGCCATAGAAGACTTGGCCTTCATCTAGATCGACAATTTGATTCACAACGTCGGTAATTTCTTCGATTTCGCCAAACGTGACGTCATCACCACCCGTCACATTAATCAGAATCCCTTTGGCATTCATAATAGTGACGTTATCTAGCAATGGACTACGGATCGCTTGTTCAGCTGCTTGACGTGCACGGTTTTCACCACGACCTAAACCCGCACCCATCATGGCATAACCACGTGTGCTCATCGCAGTTTTCAAGTCAGCAAAGTCAAGGTTAATATGACCTGGGCGTACTACCAAATCAAAGATACTACGGACCGCATTTAATAAGACATCATCCGCTTTTTTGTAGGCATCTTTCATTGAGATGTCACGGAAAACTTTTAACAAACGTTGGTTTGGAATGATGATTAAGGAATCAACATGCGCTTCTAATGCTTCAATACCTTGCTCAGCAGACTGAAGACGACGTTTACCTTCAAAGTTAAACGGTGTCGTTACTACGCCTACGGTTAAAATGCCCATTTCTTTGGCAATTTCAGCAACCACTGGCGCAGCCCCTGTACCTGTACCACCACCCATGCCGGCAGTGACAAATACCATGTCAGTGCCTTCAAGGTGTTGACGAATCAAGTCACGACTTTCTTCAGCCGCGGCTTGACCTACATTTGGATTGGCGCCTGCACCTAGTCCACGAGTACTTTGCTCACCCAACTGGATTTTGAATTGTGCATTCATACGGTCTAGCGCTTGCTTGTCCGTATTGGCACATACAAATTTTACACCTTGAATATCTGACTCAAGCATGTGTTGTACGGCGTTACCACCTGCACCACCAACACCAAACACAGTAAAACGGGCTTGACCGTTGCTATCGGTTTGATCATCTTCTAAAAATTCAAATGAGGCCATGACCTATAGATTTCCTAATTCGTTATTGGCAGTCACTTAAGCCCGTATACTGCCTTGATCTTAATAAACAAAATTGCTTTTAAGCATGCTGTGCAAGCCATAACTTGTCAAGTTTAAGCGATGCGTTGTACAACTTCTTAACAATATTCCAAAAAAATTCAACTTAAAAAACAGATTTCAGCTTTTCATTGAGTCCAGACCAAGCACGTCCAACGCGTTTAATCAAAGACAGTTTTTCTGTATCTTCTGGTTCCACTATAGTTTCTTGTGTTTCGCTCTGACTAAACATCAACAAACCTGCGGCTGTGGCATACTGAGAGCGACGCAGTGCGGCAATATTTTGCTCATCTGCTGTCACTTGCACAGGTGGATTCCCCAAATGCGCAGACACACCCAACATACGACGAGTCAACGTCACCATACCTTCGATTTGACTGGCATCACCAGTTAACACCACACCATGATACAAACCATGAATCGCACCATTACGCTCTAGCTCTTGGCGAACTTGGCCTAAGATTTCTTCATAACGCGCAATCACGATTTCAGTCAGCTCAATACGACTAATCGTTTGCGGACCATCAATTCCTTGGATCTGGATCATATGGTCCGGTTTAACCGACTTAATGTCGACACACCCATAGAGTAATTTAATTCGCTCAGCTTCTTCAGTGGTGGTTTGTAACACAGCAGCAATATCACGGGTGACATGCTCGCCACCACGCTGCAAAGTATGCGTCAAAGCCAAACGACCATCTAAATACACCGCAATGTTGGTGGTACCTGCACCAATATCAACCAAACAGACGCCATACTCTTTTTCATCTTTGAGTAGGCTCGCTTCTGCCGTTGCCAAACAAGACACCACCAGTTTTTCTACCCCGATGTTCGCGCCTTTTAAGGCCCGATCAAGGTTTTGCATGGTGCTAATCGGTAACATCATCAACTGATAATGACCAATCATGCTGTGTGCAGACATCCGTATTGGGTTTTGTACCCACTCAGTGGAGTCATCCAGCTCAAAGCCCAGTGGAACAGCACTGACCAAATAATGATCCGAGGTCATGTGGCTGGCTTTGGCCAACTCTAATGCACGAACCACTTCACTTGTTGTAATTGTATGGTCAGTATTTTCAACTGGCGTTCGTCCAGAGGCATAAAAGCTTTTTAACTCAGCACTTGGGATCGACACCCACGCGGAATGGACACGGCATTCAGCCATATCTTCTGCTTCTTGCACGGCATTTTTTATCGCTGTAATGACTTTATCAAGACTTACAATTTTTCCTTTATTCATGCCTCGGTTACGAGCAGTTGCCATTCCTATCACTTGGATATTGTCTGGCGCATGTACCTTACCAATCAAAACTGAAACTTTGTGCGTCCCAATGTCAATCGCAACAACTGAGGGAACCGCTTCATTCATTATTTACTACTACCATCACATGTTTGTTTAATTTATGGCTTTATGCCTCTGTTTTAAAGCCAAGTATTATGGCTTTGCTGCTGCTCCACCTGCAATGCTTGTGTCATCAATCGTTACAACAAAATGACCATTTGCTATCTTTGGTGCGGCAGCATTCTTCCATTGGATGGCCAAGCCATTCCGATAACGCAAATCAATGGCAGATACTTTGGCCCAAACTGGCTTCAAATCACTTTGAGCCAAATAACTCAAACGTTGCAGCTTACTCATGGTTTGATCCTGATCTACGATAACACGTAAACCTGAATCGAACTGCATAAACCAAGTCATACGCTCCGTTAAATATAATTCTTTTAAACGGAGATTGACTGGCTGGAATAATTGATTAATTTCATTATAACGGCGCATCATCATTTTAGACTGACTGATTGGGCCGTGTAATAAAGGCAAATTCTGATTATTTTTCGGTGTCACTTCGCTAAATACGTCACCACTGTCACTTAAGAGACGCCCTGTCCCCCAACGTGCAATTGCATGCCGTGGCATGACGCGAACGCGAATCGCATTCGGCCATGCGCGCGAAACCACCACACGATCAACCCAAGCCAGCTCTAAAGTTCGATCACGAATTTCTTCTAAATCTGAGGTGAAATAATTATGAGTAATGGCTGGTGAAACATGTCCCATCACCTGATTTTTTTCCGCCTCAGAACGTACACCTACTATATCAAGTTCGGCCACGCGTGCATCTGTCATGACTTGATATAAGCCATAAATACCAACCAACAGCACCGCCACGGCAACGACCAACATCACCCAACCACCGAAGTTGGCAAGTTTTTCCTTACGCGTCGGTGGTTTATCGTGTATTGAAGTAATCGCTGCGCGTTTACGGCGCATAGAAGCTGGTAATTGCGCCATTTAGTGAGCCGCACCTGTCAGTGTTTGCTCTAAAATTTGGACACAAAGCGCATCAAAGCTATAACCCACTGCATTTGCTGCTTTCGGTACCAAAGAGTGACTGGTCATCCCAGGTACTGTATTCACTTCGAGTAACCAGAAATTGCCTTGCTCATCTTGCATCGCATCAATACGGCCCCAACCACTTGCACCTACCGCTTGGAATGCACGGAGGCAAAGCGCTTGTAACTTTTGCTCTTCTTCAGCACTTAAGCCACACGGAATTCCGTATTCCACATCATTACGTTGATATTTCGCTTCATAATCATAAAAAGCCACATCCGCAGGCGGTTGTAGACGAATCACAGGTAGCGGTTGACCATTTAAAAATGAAATCGTGAATTCACGTCCCGTAATCCATTTTTCAGCCATCACCACAGCATCGTGTTGGGTCGCTTTGGCAATTGCCGCTGCCAAATCTTCTGCTTTTTCGACTTTACTCATGCCGACACTTGAACCTTCGTGTACCGGCTTGATAATCAGTGGAAGACCCAAATTCGCCACCACTTCAGCCAAATCTGACTCTTGGCTAATGATGCGATAGGGCGCTGTCGGTAAGTCTGAACCCTGCCAAACTTGCTTGGTTTTAACTTTATCCATACCAATAGCAGAACCCTGTACGCCTGTTCCAGTATACGGGATGTTGAGCCACTCCAAGACACCTTGGATTTGACCATCTTCCCCACCGCGACCATGCAACACAATAAACGCACGGTCATACCCGACCAATTCCGTCACACTACGCTCTTGCGGGTCAAAAGCTTCTGCATTTACACCCGAACGAACCAATGCTTCAAGTACAGCTGCACCACTATCTAGAGAAACCTCACGCTCAGCAGACTTACCACCAAGCAACACCGCTACTTTGCCGAATTTTGAAGCATTTGACACGTTGATATCCTTAAACTTTATGACTGTTTTATTCATTGAGTAATCACAAAACGTGATTATTTTAAATATAAATGATTGCTTGCAAGCTCAACCGAGATAGCCCCCACATTACCTGCGCCTTGCGTCAATAACAAGTCATCCGCTTGTAACACTTTTTTCAACGCATGCTGCAAATTACCTTCGACTGGATCGATCAAAATCGGCTCTACATCGCCACGTAAACGAATACTACGCGCCAATGAACGACTGTCTGCACCCACAATCGGTTTTTCACCCGCAGGATAGACTTCAAGCAGCAACAGCTGATCGACATGTGACAGTACATCCACAAAGTCATCGAAACAGTCACGGGTACGGCTAAAACGGTGTGGCTGAAACATCATCACTAAACGGCGGTCTGGATGGCTCGCTCGTGCCGCTTTAATGGTCGCTTCGACTTCTTTTGGATGGTGACCATAGTCATCCACCAATTTCACGTTGCCGCCGTCGATGTCAAATTCGCCCTGTACTTGGAAACGACGACCTACACCGCTGAAACTTTCCAACGCACGTGCAATCGCAGCATCAGACACCCCTTCATCGGTTGCAATACCAATCGCCGCAAGTGCATTTAAAATATTATGCAAACCCGGCAAGTTGATGGTTAAACGCAAAGGCTCTCGATCTTTCCGCAATACGGTAAAGTGCGACTGCATGCCTTCTTGTTCAATATCCACTGCACGAATGTCATTGTCTTCGTTAAAACCATACGTGATCAATGGACGACCAATGCGCGGCATGATTTCACGAATGTTGGCATCATCGCCACACACCACAGCCAAGCCGTAAAACGGCAGTTTTTGTAA
The DNA here is from genome assembly GCF_000368805.1 of Acinetobacter johnsonii ANC 3681. Taxonomy (NCBI): domain Bacteria; kingdom Pseudomonadati; phylum Pseudomonadota; class Gammaproteobacteria; order Moraxellales; family Moraxellaceae; genus Acinetobacter; species Acinetobacter johnsonii. Next base: position 295,002 of record NZ_KB849703.1, read on the forward strand.
GAACTGTACAAAGGTATCTTTTAGGACATCGAAGCTACCACCATAGGTGTCCATATGGTCTGCATCAATATTGGTCACGATGGTGGCCATCGGTTGCAAATGCAAGAATGACGCATCTGATTCATCTGCTTCTGCCACGATAAAACGACTCGCGCCCAGCGCAGCATTCACACCAGTACGGTTCAGCAAACCACCAATCACATAAGTTGGATCGAGATTTTCTTCTGCCAACATACACGTGACTAAACTTGTAGTCGTGGTTTTACCATGCGTTCCCGCAACAGCAATCCCATGACGGTAGCGCATCAGTTCACCCAGCATTTCTGCACGGCGCACCACAGGTGTACGCGTTTCAATGGCTGCTTTAATTTCTGGGTTTTCTGCATCAATTGCAGTCGACACCACAATCACGTTTGCCCCTTGAATATTTTCAGCCGTATGCCCGATGTAGACGTTGATGCCGTTTTCTTCAAGCTGAGCCGTGGTTTTTGATGCTTTGATATCTGAACCTGAGACTTTGTAGCCTTGGTTCTTGAGCACTTCGGCAATACCACACATACCCGCACCACCAATCCCAATAAAATGGATGTGCTTAATACGGCGCATTTCTGGCACTTTAATTAACTTTTTTGCTTGATCAGCAGGCGTAGATGGCGACATAAAATACTCGGTTTACAATGCTTGAATTAAACGAACCACATGTTGGGTTGCATCGGGTTGTGCTTGCTGACGTGCCTTCACTGCCATTTCAGACAATAACTGACGGTTCATCAAGGGTAATAATAATGCTTTTAAACTTTCGGGCGTCATATTTGCTTGTGGGCAAATTTTGGCTGCACCGATATTGGCTAAAAACTTTGCATTGGCCGTTTGGTGATCGTCCACTGCACTTGGCAGCGGAACAAACACCGCAGCCACACCCGCAGTCGCAACCTCGGTCACGGTTAACGCCCCAGCACGGCAAATAATTAAATCGGCATCGCTGTAGGCTTGGGCCATATCTTCAATAAAAGGGTGAACTTCAACCTGAAGCTGTTCAGGTGCATCGGCATAACGCGCTTGGGTCGCCTCTATATGGTTTTGTCCACACTGATGATAAACGCTTAACGGCACATTCAATTGCTTCAATGCTTCAGGAACACGTTCATTTAACGCTTGTGCACCCAACGAGCCACCCACGATTAACACTCGAAGCGTGGCCCCTGTTTTTTCACGTTCTTGATAACGCCAAGACGGATTTAAGATTTCCGTAATCTCTTTACGGACGGGATTACCCGTGGTCACAATTTTATTTTGTGCAGCAAAGGTATTTGGAAACGCCTGACACACTGTTTTTGCAATACGTGATAACTGCGTATTGGTAAATCCAGCAATCGCATTCTGCTCATGAATAATCACAGGAATATCCAGTGCGCGCGCAGCCAATCCACCTGGCCCAGCGACATAGCCCCCAAAGCCCGCGACTGCATCGACTTTGAGCTGCTTCATGTAACGCATTGCGCTTAAAGTGGCTTTTAAAATTTTAAAGGGTGCCAATACTTTGCGGACTAAGCCATTACCGCGCACACCTTGAATATCAATTTGATAAATCGGGATATCGTGATTTTTAAGCAGACGATTTTCCATACCTGTAGGCGTAGCAAGCCATGAGACTTGGCAGCCTTGTTGCTGTAATTCCTTAGCCACAGCAAGTGCTGGAAAAACATGCCCGCCCGTTCCGGCAGCCATCATCATTACATGTTTCGGCTTTGTTTGTGTTGCTTCGGTCACAGTCTAATTCTTCAATTCTAAAAATATGGAAACAAAATTCAATTTTAAGCGATCAATTGTAATCACAAACGCATAGCCGCGAAAGATTATTTACTTTTTTTCAACAGGCATTTGATTGTTTTTTTCTACTGATTTTCAAGTTTAAACTAGATTTGTTATCAGATGTGCATTTTTACTCAAATGACAGCACACAATCAGGCTCGACAGCGCAATTGGCGATATTTAAAAATAAAACAATGAAGCTGATTTGAATCAATTATTTAACGTAATTCTAAAATCCAATTCACTTCATTTTATCGCTCAGAAATACAATCTGAGCGTATACATTGGAGTAGGATGAAAATTTGTAGTGTCTAGCAACATAATCCGCTTTATTTCAACCAAATTTATACACTTCGTGGCAAAGTACACTTCTATTTCAAAACCAACCACCTCCATGAAATAAAAAAGGAACCATTTCAGGTTCCTTTTCTGTCTTTCTAGCTGGCTTTGCCTGCTTCTAAGACATCAAATAAAGTATCGGCAATCGAGGTACCAAATTGCGCATCAATCTCACGAATACAGGTTGGACTGGTGACATTAATCTCGGTCACATAGTTGCCAATCACATCAAGTCCGACAAAAACCAAACCTTTTTCACGTAAGAAGGGGCCCACTTTTGCAGCAATCGCCTTATCGTTTTCAGTCAACGGACGTGCTTGACCCAAACCACCTGCGGCCAAATTCCCACGCACTTCACCGTTTTGTGGAATACGCGCCAAACAGTACGGAATTGGTTCGCCATTGACCAACAAAATACGTTTATCCCCTTCCACAATTTCAGGAATATAACGCTGCGCCATAATCGGACGTGTGCCCATTTCCGTCAACATTTCCAAAGTTGAGCCAATGTTCACACCATCTTGATATAAACGGAAAATTCCCATACCACCCATCCCATCGAGAGGCTTCACAATCACATCACCATGTTCTTTGATAAACTCACGAATCAGGCTTTGTTGTGAAGTCACCAATGTAGGGACTTGGAGTTCGGGGAACTGCGTGGCAAACAGTTTTTCATTACAGTCACGTAAGGACTGTGGTTTATTAATAATCCACGCGCCTTCACGTTCCGCTTGTTCCAAAATATAGGTGGTGTAGACAAAGTTCATGTCGAACGGTGGATCTTTACGCATCAAGATCACATCGTAATCAGCCAAGGACTCTTTTTGCTGTTCGCCCAACTCAAAATAATGATCGTAGTCTTCAAACACTTTTAAGGGAGAAATCAGACCAAAGGCTTTGCCTTGATCAATATATAAATCGTGTTGTAATGCATAACCCAACTCATGTCCGCGACGGCTTGCGGCCCATAACATGGCCATGGTGGAATCTTTTTTCAGATTCACCGTTTCAATCGGGTCCATCACTACCAGTACACGCATAATTCTCACGCTCATATTTTTTAAACTTGGCAAAAAGTATAGCGAAGTTTTCAAGTTTGGGTACAACTAGTTGTGTAATAATTAAAGATTAAAAAATCTATTTTATTCAAATAACTACAACATCTTGCAGCAACGAATCAAATGCTAACTGCGCGATGCAACAAAGGAAAGTATGCATCCATTACCACGCGACAGCCCCTTTCCACACCTTCTCCATTAAGCCAAAAGACGTTGAATATCCTTAGCAATTTTTTCAGGTTTAACAATCGGCGCATAGCGTTTCACCACCTGCCCTTTTTGGTTAATGAGAAACTTAGTGAAATTCCACTTGATGCTTTGGCTACCTAAAATGCCTTTAGCTTCAGTGGTTAAATACTGATACAGCGGATGTGCTGTAGGACCATTCACATCAACTTTGGCAAACATCGGGAAAGAGACCCCATAGTTACGCTGACAAAAGCTGCCGATCTCTTCATTACTCGCAGGGTCTTGCTGTGCAAATTGGTTGCAGGGAAAGCCTAAGATCAGCAGGCCTTGCTGTTGATAGTCCTGATATAACTGCTCCAAACCTTCAAATTGCGGGGTTAAACCACATTGGCTGGCGGTATTCACCACCAATAAAACCTTGCCTTGATAATCGGCCAGATTCTTTTGCTCGCCTTCCAACAGTTCGGCCTGAAAATCATAAATTGTGGTCATTACATCTCTCCCATTCATCAAATGTCATTAATTAAAGTCGCTTCAAGTTCTGAACCGACCTCAATCTCAAATAAATATCGCACACAATTAACTTGTGCACAAGATTATTATGCACAATACACTTTTACCCCTATTTCATTTATACTGCTTTACAGACATTAACACCCAAGGACATGCAACATGGCGGACACCCCACTTTTAGAAAACCGCGTGTGTTTTGCCATGTATTCCGCAACCAATGCCATGGTTCGTCAATACCGTCCACGCTTACAGGTTTACGATCTGACCTATCCGCAATTTATTGTTTTGTTGGCTTTATATGAGCAGGACAATGTGACGCTGACTGAGATTGGACAAAAAACCTTGTTTGACTCTGGCACCTTGACCCCCATTATTAAAAAACTAGAAGAAAAGCAGTTTTTAAAGCGTGTTGCCGTCAAAGAAGATGAACGTATGAAAAAAGTCGTTCTGCTGGAAAAAGCACTGTTAGCCAAAGATAAAATTATGGCCATTCCTTTTGAGCTGGCATGTTCTTTAGGCCTAGATCCCGATGATTTGGTAGCCATCCATCAACTGTGTCAGCGTTTTTTAAACGGCTTAGACCAGACCCAACACGCCAGTGGAGATACTTAAGTGCAACAAGCGATTGTTGGTTTTCATCTCGATGAAGAACATCATTGGGTGGCGGAACTAGCCTGTGGCCACACACAACATGTCCGCCATACTCCACCGTGGCAAAACCGCCCTTGGGTACAAACTGAGCAAGGGCGCCAAGAAAAAATAGGCGTTCTTTTAAACTGTAAAAAATGCATGGAAAATTCACAAAAATAATTCTTTTGCATTTTCTTCAAATTTTAATGCTTATTTATCAATTTTTTAGAAAAATCAAAAAGCCTGTACAGCTGTACTTTTCAACCCAGTAAAACTATGTAGAAAAAATGAATATTACCGTAAGTCTTGTTCATTTTTAGTAAATGATTATACTTCTCATTTTTATTGGCAATTCACTCTCTCCGAGCCTTAAATCATGATGAAATTTTCACCACAGCCGCTTTGTGGTTCTAACCTATTCAAATATAGCCTTCTCAGCTTTATGATTTTAAATGCGCATGCAGCTTATGCGGATGAAGCAACGCTACAAAATAATGAGAACCCCTCGTCTCAAGCGACGACAAACAAATCGAATACAGCAGCAGTTTTGCCCACCTTGAAAATTGAGGCGATGAGTGAACTTGATCCAATCAAAAGCTATGTCGATTATGATCAGGCCAATGTCACACGGAATGGTTTAAAGAAAAAAGACATTCCTCAAACCATCGACACCATCGATGTACAGAAATATAAAATCTATGGCTCTAACGACCTCAGTGTGATGCTACAAGGCACACCAGGGGTATCCACCAGCTACGATACGCGTGGTGATGGCATCACCCTCCGTGGTTTCTCTGCCGACTCGGGTGATATTTATCGTGATGGTATTCGTGAAAGTGGCCAAGTGCGTCGCAGCACATCCAACATTGAACGCATTGAAATTTTAAAAGGCCCTGCCTCGGTACTTTACGGTCGTAGTGCGGGCGGTGGTGTGATCAATATGGTGAGTAAATACGCCAACTTTGACTCGAAAAGTTCCGTCGGTACTTACGTAGGCTCATATGATAACTACGGTGCAACAGCAGATATTAACCAAGTCATAAATGACAACTGGGCTGTGCGCTTGACGGGTGAATACGGTGAAGCGGATAGTTTCCGTTCAGGCATTGACAGTAAAATTGAAATGATCTCGCCAAGTTTCACTTATAAAAATGATGATGAAACCCTCACGTGGACCACACAATATACTTATGACAAATTAAATCGAACCCCTGACCGCGGGCCTTCTTATAGTAATTTACCCGCAGGTATTTCAATCAAGACTGGCTTTGCTCAAGAAGGCGATTTTATTGAAGATGAATTACAAGTTATTCGTACTGATGTGAAATATCAATATGCGCCAAATTGGAATTTCCACTGGGCGCTCAGTTATCGCCAAGCTTATCAGAACTTTGACAACTTCTTTGGTGGCACCTATTGCAACAATAATCTCACTTTAGAAACAACGCCGAAAGCATGTACTTGGAATGGTTACGTGCGTCAAAGCTATGCATGGCAAGAAACCATGAATAAGACCATTACCAATACTTTTGATATATCTGGTTCATTCAAAACTGGAGCTGTAGAGCATCAGCTCCTCGTCGGTGCAGATGTCAGCCGTGAAGACCGCTCACCAAAACTAGGGAATTACTCAAGTGGTACAGGTGTTCCTCGCTACTATGGTTTTATTAACCCCTACAATCCAGCAGACCAATATAATACGTTACCAAGCTCAGAACGTCTCCCTGTAACCTCTGATAATCATCACGTAGGTGAGTCAATGGGGTTCTTTGCTCAAGATTTAATTAGCCTGACACCTGAACTTAAAATGATGTTAGGTATGCGCTATGATCAGTACAATTTCAAATCGACCAATCATATCCAGAACCTTTCAAAACAATATGATGATACGACCTTCAGTCCTAATATTGGCTTTGTATGGCAACCATCAGAACAACACAGTTTTTATACTTCATACAATAAAAGCTTCGCCCCTTATGGAGGTCGTGGCAATATTTCTGTTGATGTCACTACTGATCCAAGCTTGTATGACGCAGAACCGCAATACAATGAACAATATGAAATTGGGGTTAAGAGTGATTGGTTAGACCAACGCTTAAACACACAACTTTCGGTTTATGACATTCGTAAAAAGAATATTCGTTATCAACCTGATGCCAAAGAACAACCCTTCATTTGGTCTGTAGGTGGTGAGCATCAAGCCAAAGGTTTAGAGTTCAGCTTCATCGGTCGTGTACTGGACAACTTATTTGTCCGTGGTGGTTATGGTTATACCGATACTGAAGTGAAAAAGGATAAGGAAAAGCCTGAGAATGTAGGGAATGCATTAGCAAATACCTCTAAAAATACAGGTAACCTATTTGTGCGCTACTTACCTACAGAAAAACTCTATGGTGAAGTGGGCGTGACTTATGTTGGCTCTTACTATCCAAACATCAATAACTTGACCAAGATGGATGGTTTCAATCGCGTCGATGCTGCCATTGGTTATAGTGCTGATCCATGGAACGTGACTTTAGCTGTCAGCAACTTAACCAATAAAGAATACTGGCGTTCTGACTCTATGCCAGGTACACCACGTAGCTTCCTCATGCGTTTGAACTACCAGTTCTAAACCCCTGCAGTTAAAACGCCATCTCAAGCGGAACAGGTCGCTGTTCCGCTTTCGTATGCTTAGCAAGGGATGAATAAGCCAAACAATGCTGGCTTTGAACCTTTTGTTATAAAACGCAAGAAACGGATTTTCAGGCCTCGCTGGATTTGTTAGTGTTTTCTTAAGTTAAATGATTTCCGCGAGTAATCATGACAGAACATAGCAATTACGCACGTGTGGCAAAGGCGATTGAATATATTGAACAAAACTTCAAACAGCAACCCAGTTTGGCTGAGATTGCAGAACACGTGCATTTAAGTCCTACACATTTTCAGCGTATCTTTAGCGAATGGGCAGGTATTAGCCCGAAGAAATTTCTGCAATATATTAGTGTGGAATATGCAAAGTCGGTTTTGAAGAATCACACAGAAAATAATATTTTTGCAGCAACTTTTGACACTGGCCTTTCTAGTACCAGTCGATTGCATGATTTATTTGTCCAAATCGAAGGTATGACGCCCGCAGAATATAAACAGGGTGGTGAAGCACTCCACATTCACTATAGTTTTGCCGAAACCATTTTTGGCTCCGTCATTATTGCCTCGACCCCTAAAGGGATTTGTCATATGGCCTTTACCGAAGTAGATCGGGATGCATTGGCCTATCTGAAAAAACAGTTCCCACGTGCGACATTTATTGAAGATCAGGATGAATTACAACGCAAAGCGCTCGCAATTTTTCAGCACGATCAAAACAGCCTATCAGAGATTAAACTGCATCTGAAAGGCACCGACTTTCAGCTCAAAGTTTGCTTAAAATCCCCATGGGACGGCTCAGCAGTTATGCACATATTGCTCAAGAGATTGGGCAAGAGCGTGCCTCACGAGCGGTCGGAACAGCAATTGGCAGCAATCCCGTTGCCTTTTTAATTCCATGTCATCGGGTCATTCAGTCTTCAGGGCAACGTGGCAACTATATGTGGGGGACAACACGTAAAACCGCGATGATTGGCTGGGAAGGTGCGCATAGCCAAACGCCAACCGAGTGAGAGAGCGAATAAAAAAGGAAGCCGAAGCCTCCTTTTTTTGTTTCAACGCTTAAACGCCATATTTCACGCGATAGGCTTCCATTTTTGCTAAAGCTTCTGTTTCACCTTTAGCCTCTAAATAATTCATCAAATCTTTCATGGTCACCAATGCATGCACAGGAATTTCCAATTCTTTTTGGACTTCTTGAATCGCAGACAGTTCACCTTGACCTTTTTCTTGGCGGTCTAATGCCACCAACACACCTGCAATCTGCGCACCTGCATTTTTCAAAATGGTGACTACTTCACGGATTGCTGTGCCCGCAGTAATCACGTCATCAATAATCCAGACTTTTTTACCTGCAACGGACGCACCAACCAAGACCCCGCCTTCACCATGATCTTTGGCTTCTTTACGGTTAAACCCCCAAGGCACACTTACCCCATGATTTTGTGACAAGGCCACTGCTGTTGCAGCAACAAAAGGAATCCCTTTGTACGCAGGACCAAAGACTACTTCAACATTGTTGCATTCTGTCAGTTTGGCTGCATAGCCAGACGCCAGTAATGACAAGGCTTCACCGTCATTAAGTAGACCTGCATTAAAAAAATAAGGACTCACACGACCCGATTTTAAAGTAAACTCACCAAATTTAAGCACGCCACGTGATAATGCGAGTTCGATAAAAGCTTGAGGGTTAAATGTCGCTTGCGTTGTCATGCGGTGCTCCGTATTTTCAAATTGAGGTAAGACTTGCGCATGATACCAAAGAGTAGCTATCCAAGTGATCAAAAAATTTTACGTGTGGTTTCAATTAACGTAAATGGTCTACGTTCTGCAGAAAAAAAAGGGATTTTTGATTGGATTGCCACATCAGATGCTGATGTGATTTGCATGCAAGAATCTCGCATCACCCACGAACAATGGACCGATAAATTTAAACCTGAAGGTTGGCATACTCACCTGTTCCCTGCTGAACGTCCAGGGTATGCTGGCACTGCTATTTATAGCCGTTTACCGTTTGTTTCAGTTACTGATGGACTCGGTTTTGAATTGGCCGACTCTCAAGGCCGCTTTATTTCGGCTGAGTTTGACTTAGGCTTAGACCAAAACGTGCATATTTGTTCACTCTATTTACCATCGGGTTCTTCTGGTGAAGAAGCACAAGTGCGGAAAGATCACTTCTTAGAAGAATACAAACAAATTTTGAAACAATGGCGCGATGAAAATAAATCCGTGATTGTCTGTGGTGACTACAACATCGTACATAAACGCATCGACATTAAAAATTGGACAGGCAATCAAAAAGCCTCAGGCTGCTTACCACACGAACGCGCTTGGCTCGATCATATCTATGATGAACTTGGCTATGTCGATACTTTCCGTGAAGTACGTCCAGAGGCTGAACTTTATTCGTGGTGGTCAAACCGTGGACAAGCCCGTGCGAAGAACGTGGGCTGGCGGATTGATTATCAGGCGTGCTCACCTGACTGGAAAGCCCGTACAGTCAATGCTTGGGTCTATAAAGAAACATGGTTTAGCGACCATGCACCTGTCATTATTGACTACAAAATCTAGAAAAATGTAAGTATTTAGCTCATATTCAGTGAGCATATGTTTACTGAATATGAGTTTTTAACCTACATTATCTGCCGTTTTTTGAGTCTTTTTCTGATCAATCAATCAGTGCATTATATTTCCACGGCAAAGGGACGATGTCAGGATGACAGCACAAGGACAGGACGCCGTAGGATGAAATTAAAACGAACTATGGATATAGTTGGTTTTCAAGGATGTGACAATGGACGTTGTAATGAGACCCGCATGATCAGGATGATTAAATGCGGGTTTTCTCTTTTTTAGTCTCTGCCTTTTTTAATGCTTCTTCTTTTTATATTCTATTTTTCTTTGATTTAATTCTAAAACGCTTTTATGACAAGACGATGACGCTATTGGCTTAAATCGCGACACTAGAGCTGCTCTGCTTTTTCCGTTACTCTAAACCCAGCTTAAAATTCAGAAGGGTTTTCCATGTTAAACGTGTATGGCATTAAAAATTGTAATTCAATGAAAAAAGCATTCGACCTACTGAATGAGTTAGGTTTAGCGTATGAGTTTCATGATTATAAAAAACAAGGCATTGAGGCTACGACTGTCAAAACATGGCTCGATCAGATTGGGGCAGATGTGGTCCTGAATAAAAAAGGCACCACTTGGCGTAAGCTGACTGAAGCAGAACAAGACACTGCTTTAGCTTCAGAGCAAGGACTGATTGATGCCCTCACCACACATCACAGTCTCATCAAGCGCCCCGTGATTGCAACGCCCGATGGTTTTATTGTGGGTTTCAATGAAGATGCAATTCGTGCCTTAAAGGCTTAACAAAAACAAAAAAAGCCGAGCAATTGCCCGGCTTTTTTTGTTGGATGGGATTAGTTCGCGCGAATCCAAGTTTGGTTACGGCCTAATGCAGCCACACCAATATAGCCACGAAGCTCTAGTTTTTTACCACCAGCAGCAATGTTGCCTTTTAATTTATAAGTTTTACCTGTTTGCGGATCTAAAATTGATCCACCTTCATAGCTTGTACCACCCGCGTTTTTCAGACCATGTACAATCGTTAAACCTTTCAACGATTTGTTTTTGTATGGACCTTCACACTTGGTACATGCATTTTCTTCACCTGGTGTCAAAATACCTTGAATACTCGCAGTTAAAGTTCCATTTTTTTGCTCAGTGAATTTAACCAAAGCTTTCGCTTGTTTAGTTTTGTCATCAATCGTTTTCCAAACAGTGCCATTCAGCGGATCTGCTGCATGAGCTAGAGCGGTTAATCCTAGTACGCTTAGTGCAAGTGCAATTTTTTTCATTTTTGTCATTTCCCTAGTCTAGTATAGACGACTATCATTATTAAAAAGTCACAACAATTTTTCAATTTTTCAATGTGACCAATTAGTGTAACCTTGTAAATTATGTTGGTAAATACACAAACTCAAGGTAAAACAAATAACAAAATGGAATAACTATGAAGATTGCCGATCCATGGAAACAAATCATTACAGAGCAGTTTTTAAAAACCACGATTCGAACCCCAAGTCGCTTTAGTCTCCCACCCAGTAGTCAGCGTTTTCTTCTTGAACAAATGTGTCGTGCATTTCCGCTCAATAAGTCGATCCAGATTCGTCCTCTACGTCTTGCAGGCCTGCGTGCGGAAGAGTTAAAACCTGAAACTGAAGCCACTCAGCTCATTTTGCATATTCATGGTGGAGCTTTCTTTTTAGGTTCAATGAATACCCACCGTGCGTTTGTCTCAGACCTTGCAGCCAGTACACAAATGCAAGTCATTCACCTTGACTATCCGTTGTCACCCGAACACCCCTATCCTGAAGCCATTGATGCGCTTTTTGATGTTTATCTGCTGTTATTGGAGCAAGGTATACAGGCCAAAGATATTATTTTATCAGGGGATTCATGTGGTGCAAATTTAGCGCTAGCCTTAGCACTACGCATTCGTGATGAGCAACGTCCTCAAGTCAGTGGATTAATTCTACTTTCGCCGTTTTTGGATTTAAGCTTAACCAGTGAGTCTATTCGCTATAACAGCAAGCTTGATGCACTATTATCCATCGAAGCCCTTGAAACAGGCATCGACTATTATGTTCCTGAGCAAATTGACCCAGCGGACCCGTTCGTTTCACCTTTATTTGATGATTTAGCAGACCTCCCACCGACCCTTGTACAAGTCGGTTCGAAAGAAATTCTCTTGGACGATGCCCAGCGGTTTAGAGATAAAGCGACCAAGGCCGGCATAGATGTGACATTTAAACTATACACAGGCATGTGGCATAACTTTCAAATGTTTAATGCATGGTTTCCAGAAGCTAAAATGGCATTGGATGACATCGCAACGTTTGCTCAAGCGCTAGACCAAGACTAGACAAATTCCGCATAAAAAAAGGTCAGCTTAAAGCTGACCAAATGAGGAATCATGGAACTACAGTTATTGTTATTAGATCGTTTGCACCTGCGCTAAAGCTGTTGCAATGGCTTTGTCTTTCAGCTCTGGGCCCATATTCACGCCTTCAGCACGAATGATTTCAATATCGGTCACACCAGTAAAATTAAAGACAGTTTTTAAGAAGCCTTCTTGGAAGTCAACAGGACTATTTTCACCATAGACACCACCACGACTACTGGCAATATAGGCTTTCTTGTCACCAGCCAAACCAACAGGGCCATTTTCCGTATATTTAAAGGTACGACCTGCAACACTAATGCGATCAATCCATGCTTTTAAAGTCGAAGTAATCCCGAAGTTATACATCGCCGCACCAATCACCACAACGTCCGCATCTAAGTACTGTTGAATAATACGTTCGCCCAAAGCTGATTGTTCTGCATTTTGACCCATTAAAATTTCTGCGTCTAAATGTGGAATCGGTTGCGTTGCCAAGTCCAAATATTCAACCTCAACTTGCGCATGCTTTTCGCTGAGTTGCGAAACAATGGCTTGGCTCAACTGACGAGATACAGAGGCATCCGCCATAATACTTGAATCGATGTGTAAAACTTTCATGGGATGTTCCAACATAATCTTTATTGAATAGCTGCATTTTAAAATAAGATTATCCTTAGAATAATAGACCTATTCAAAACACTATGTTCTAAAAATAGAATGGTCTTTCCCTGCTGAGCTACATACTCAGTTCGTCACCTTTGATACCGTCTATTTATAAGATTGTGATATGTTGAAAGCAATGTATAAGAAATCAATCGCATTATTTAAAAAACAAAGCGGATATATCAAGGATGAAACGATTGAATGAGTTCATGGTTCTCAATATCTAAACAGCTAAGCAACAGCAAACTTTCTCATTATCTACTTGAAGAGGAAGTGATTATGAACTGGGATACCTTGAAAAAGTGTATTTTAATCCTTGTTCTCGGCTGTTGTGTCAATTTGATCTGGTTAGTTTGGGAGACTTATGTACTTCTCAACTCAGAATATTGGCATGTCGTTAATGTTCACCTTTTGCGCCACAAATTGGTTATTAATTCCATTTTTTTCATCACGTTATTGGGTTTGATTTACCCTTGCTATGCCCTACAAAAACAAGCTTGGGTAAAACGATTCCTCCCTTATATTGCGATTGGAATTTTAATCATTTCACTTTGCTATAACGGTTATATGATTGGGGTGTTTAGCCCTGTCACTATGGTGGTCTATATTTGTCTGATCGCTGTGGGTTTGGTGTTATTTGAGCGAAAGATCGTGTATGCGATGTTAGTCCCTGCTACATGCTTCTTAACCTTCTCAGGCTATCTCAGTTTTATTGATGTGATTCCTTATGCTCCTATTTTTCAGATTGATGGCCAACTCTTTCTCAATGGGTTTTGGCTCCTGTCGATGCTGTATTTCGTTATTCCCATCCTAATCACTTGTCTGATTTTATTTGAAATTTTACTTAGCCAATGGCGACATCGTGAACGACTCATTCAACATTTAAGTCAGATCGACCCACTGACCAATACATTTAACCGTCGCCGTATTAGCCAAAGTTTGGAGTATTTGCATCAGCAAGATCCGCATAATCCCTATGCCGTCATCCTCTTAGATCTCGATCATTTTAAAAGCATCAATGACCAATTTGGACATCATATGGGAGATAACGTGCTCATCGCTGTGAGCCAAGAATTAAATAACCAGATACAAAAACATGACCTAGTGGGGCGCTTTGGCGGAGAGGAGTTTATCCTTATTTTAAAACATGCTTCACTCCCTAAAGCCTATCAAATTGCGGAACGTTGTCGCTCAGCCATCGAGGCTTTAGTCATTAGCAATGATGAAGATCAATCTATCCGCGTTACAGCTAGTTTTGGTATTGCACAATCTCACCATGGACTCAGACCTCAGCAAGTTTTGAGTCAAGCAGACAAAGCACTCTATGCTGCTAAAGCCAGTGGACGTAATCAAATCAAATGCTATCTGGAAATCAATCCCGGTGAGATCAAATATAGCGCCGTATGTGCAGACACACAGTACATTTCACCTAATTAAACTGCTTCTGCCCGTGCCGCATCGACCCATTGTGTAACCGCAGGATGCTGCATGATGTGTTGCATATACTGCTGGCTGCGTTCAGATACAGGTAGTGCATAACTATTGAAACGCATCACCACAGGTGCATAGAAGGCATCGGCTATAGAAAAATCACCAAATAGAAAGGTATGCTCATCCGCACGCTGTGCCCAAATCTGTTCAATTCGTTCGACATCTGCTCTTAATTCAGCATGCTGCGCCCATAGAGCTTGCCCCTCAGCTATGCTGTACTGCGCTTGAATATTCATGGGGCACAATTGGCGTAGTGCCATAAAACTACTGTGCATCTCACAACTGATACTACGCGCTTGTGCTCTCAAATGGGTCTGTTTAGGCCACAGGGCTAAATCGGGATTTTGCTCGGCCAAATATTCACAGATGGCTAAAGAGTCCCAAATTTTAAATTCGCCCACAACCAATACGGGCACTTTAGCATTGGCATGAATCTGAGACAGTTGCTGCTTAAAGGTCGGGTCTTCTGCATCAAAGCGAACCAGTACCTCTTCAAAATCCAGATCAAATGCAGTCAAGACCAACCATGCTCGCATCGACCAACTGGAGTAATTTTTATTGGCAATATATAAACGTTGCATCCCCCGCTCTCCTTCAGGTTAAAAACGTTGTAATTGAGCTAAAAGTTCAGCCTCAGTAAATGCACCGGTTAAACGTAAACCACGAATTTCTTGTTGTGAGGCATCTAAGAATAAATAGGTCGGTGGTCCTAAAATATCCCACTGGTTTAAAAGCACTTGATGGGTTGCATCGTAATGACTCAAATCCAATTTAATCAAATAATATGGCGCAAGCGCTTGCTGTACGGTTGCAGACTTTAATATACGGTGTTCTATTGGCTGACAAGCAACACACCAATCAGCATAGACATCAATAATGATTTTTTGCCCTTTTGGTGCTTGTGCCAAGAGCTGCTTAAACTCCGCTGCTGTCGCTGCCACATGCCAACGCGCAGATGTAGCCACTGGCGCTTCAAAGAAACGCTGACTCTGCTGATATTGGCTATAAGCAATGTACGTCCCGCCAATCACTAAAGCCACGATGTACAGCATACGCAATTGCGTTTTATGCCACATCAAACGATACAACACATAGATAATAAAGCTTAAACCCAGCAGCAGACTCAGTGCTTGCATCCATGTCTCAGAAAGCAAAGGACGCACAAAATACAGCGCCAAAGCCAACATGATGAAAGCAAAGAATACCCGAACCTGATTCATCCACAACCCAGCACGAGGCAATACCTTAGCACCCAGTACGCTTGCCAGTAACAGCGGTGTACCCATACCAAAGCCTAAGGTGAACAACAAAATGGCCCCTTGCCACTGACTTTGTGTCTGCGAAATAAACAGTAAAGCGCCTGCCAAAGGTGCCGTCATACACGGTCCAACCAACAGCGCGGAGATCATGCCCATAATCGCAGCACTGATCAGGCTTCCACCCTTTTGCATAGACTGGATATGATCAAGTTTATTCACCACGGCTTGCGGCAGTTTAAGTTCAAACAAACCAAATAGATTGAGCGCGAATAAAACAAAGAGAATGCTAAAAGCAATCAGGGTGGATGGCTGTTGTAACCAACGCTGGAAGTTCAAACCTGCGGATGAAGCCACCAAGCCCAAAATGGCATAGACCATGGCCATACTACACACAAAGACCAAGGCAATCATCCATGCTTTGAGGCCTTTGCTATCGCGAATAATTAAAGAGGTTAAAATCGGCAACATCGGTAAAGAACACGGCGTAAACGCGAGTAATATCCCGAGGCCAAAGAACAGCAATAAACCATAGGCCAATGAGCTTTTGGCTAACTCTTCAGACCAAATTTGGTCTTGTGCAGCCATCGCATCGGAAGCCGTTGCGGCTGGTTCAGCAGTGACTGTGGGGTTGATCGGCCCAAATTGCGGATTCGACTGCGCGGCTAAATCCAACAGTCGCTTTGAACCACCTGCTTGGTTTTGCAGGCTGACCAAACCATTTACATCCGTTTTAAATTCAATGCTTTGTGGTGGATAGCAAATACGATCTTTGGCACAGCCTTGCCAAGTCACCTTATAAGTTTGCGAAGCCTGTGTGTCTAAGTCAAATTGCACTTGTTGATAATAAACTTGGGTATGCCCATAGTTTTCATCATACAGATCATGCGCAGGCGGTAGCTCAAGTTTGAGCGGCTGACCTGCCTGTTGTACTTCAAATTTGTGCTGATACAGATAATACTGCTCAGGGATATTCCAGTGCAGTTGAGCCGTATGCTCAGTCGTAGATTCCACTGTAAATGGAAAAGCATCTTCAGCTGAAAGGAGTGGAGTTTCCGCATGAACGTTTAGGATACTGGTCCAGATACACAGATTGATAATCAATACTAACAGTGCCAGATACCACGTTTTGCCGCTCATCCCCTGTTTCAGATGAAGATGCTTTTTCATAATATGTTCTTTTTTCTAATTAAAATAAGTATGAAACGCCAAGTCCTGAATAATAACTTTTATCTGAACCATTTAAGTCGACACCAACACTTGCATCCAACTGCATCCGATTATTCACCGCATACATGACACCTGTACCGAGCGCATATTCATTGTCTTGACTTTCTGCTTTACGATAAACCAATTCAGAAAAACCGCTGAGTTTATCGGTAAATTGATATTCTAAAGTCGGAATCGCAGAAATGGCCCAATCACTATTTTGCACTTCATAACGCATGGTGATGGATGTCGACACGAGGTCGCTATAATCATATGCCACCACAGATGACAGGCTATAAATATCATCTTCATTGGTGAAACCATCATTACCTGTGGCAATAATCGCTTCAGCCAGTACCGCCATACTCAAGCGTTCATCATCCAAAGGAATCGCCGCTTTCACACCGACACTGACATCACCCAAACCATCTGTTTCAGACTTATTGCCTGCCACTTTCATTTGTTGCCAAGAGGGCCCAGCCCAACCCAATTGCAATTCGATGTTTTCAGCTAAGCCTGTGCGCAATAACATATCTGCATTTAAGCTGGTGGTTTTGACTTTTTCACCATCAGCCGTGGTCGATTCAGCATAGTGCGCATTGGCCAAGCCCTGCTCCCAAGCCAACTGCCCCACAGGCGTAATCCCTGTCCCTATGCCCGAACCCGGACGGTCAAAGGAAAAATCTGCGGCCATCGCATTCATACTGAACCCAGCGGCTACACATAAACCTAAATGTTTTAATTGCATCATGATGATCTCGCTGTTTAAGCTAATTCTTTTGTCATTTTTGCACCATGCTGACGAAGCAACTCTAAGGTTTGCTTTTCTTCAGCCAATGCTTCGGCCCAATTAATTTCGTCAAATTCACAATCAAAGAATAAATCACTAATGGAGGATAAAATGGTTAAGCCATCTTCATCTTTGGTGTTTGGATCAACTTTTTCATCCAATAAACGTTTGACCGCGGGCGCACATGCAGCACTTGCAGCATCCCAAAGTGGGCCATAAATTTCTTCTGTATCCCACAAATGCAAGTTTGCTTTGCCATGAATCAGTTGTTCTAAAATGTCTAAATGTACCGCTAGAGTCTGTTGTTTTTCTTGTTCTGACAGCGGTGCGCCTGCTTCATACGCTTCGCAAATCGCTTCCCACCATTTGAATAAGCCATCTGACCAGACAGAAATCACAGGTCCTTTTTCAGGATCGATAAAATTGAGACTTAACCCATCAGTCAATAGACGTTGAACTTGTTGAAGATCTAATTCTTCAAGTGCTTGCACGAAAGCTTGTTGTTGCGCGGTTAACATGGAGATGACGCTCTTCAATTCAGTTTATTCTATTATGCCGAATAAACGGGACATTTGTTATCCGTAATGTTGGATAAAAGTGAGTGCCCAGCATTAAAAAAGCCCCTGATTGAGGGGCTTTTTTTAAATTCGGTGAGGTTTAATCTTCCTCATCATCAACTAGGCCATCATCCTGATCTGCATATACAGGTTGGCCAGCACGTGGTTTATCATTTTTTTCAAAGGTATGTTCTAAACTACGTTTAAGGCGATCGATCGCGCCATGAATCGCAGTATCGACATTATGACCTTTATGATTTACAACCACGGGTTTTAAACCGGCTGGACGCGCTTCAATCATGCATTGAATGTCGTCATCTCCGCCTTTATGGCTATTGGCATCACTTAGATGCACTGAAAAGTGGGTAATGCGCTCACTGTGACGTTGAAATTCTTGATTCAGCTCTTCGCGTATATAACTAATTAAACGGTCACTATTTTGAATGTTTTTATCTGTACGGATTTCTATGTTCATAAAATAACATCCTCTCTCTTTCTTTATTCGACTCTTTTTTTGTACGAAGATTTTTATCTCTTGGCACACTTGTAACTTACTGTTTTAACAGTATTCGACCATCTTCAATTGCTTTGGAATGTAACCTCCATCGATTGAATGATGAACACTTTTGAGTCTGCAGATCTGTGTCCTTCTCCTTTGAATATCGGGCCTAACTGAAAATTATGCAAGTGATATTTTTAAAAAAATATGAAAAGGATACTTATTGTGACAAGCCCTTACTTGCATGGCTAAAAACAGATGGATTTGATTCCATCTTCTAACTATTCACGTGACTTCATTGGCTAGAATGAACAAAAAAATCTAATGATTATGACAACTTCAATTACGGCAGGAATGACTGCAAACATCGATCATTCATTCTTTGCAAACATCCCCAAATAAGTGCAAACCCTGTTCCATTCTAGGATTTTCCCGAGCTGTATCATGTCGATATTGCTAAATTTATTATTCAATCACCTAACATTTTTTCCAAAAAGGTCCATATCAAATTAAGTGTCATGCCTGAAAGGTAACATTAAACCATTTGGTAAAAAAAGTATAAAAAATGGCTCATTTTGATATCTATTTTTCATGATGTTCGTCAAATTTGGCTTTATTTTTGCTTAATAATCGGTATCCTGTATCCGATTTTTTGGGGAAATATTCATGAAACTGACTCAAATTGCTGCTTTCGTAGCATTATCTTCTGCTGCGGCAATTTCTCAAGCTGCGCCGATTTGGCAAGACTTTAGCATCACTGGTTTATATGGTGAAAACTATGCTCATCCTGTAAATATGGATGACAACAACCAGCAAACGACTGCAACTGTAGAATATACTGCTAAGTTAAAATATGGTGATTTTTTCGGCTTTGCTGACCGTGCTCATAATGACTTTGAAAACAGCACATATTTCGAGCTTTCTCCTCGTTTAAGCTTAAGCGCAGTGACAGGGACTAAATTAGAAGCTGGTCCAATCAAAGATATTTTAATTGCAGGAACATGGGAAGCGAACAGCTCTAACTACCCAGGTGCAGACTTCAATAACTACCTCTATGGTATTGGTTTTGATCTTGCTATTCCTTATTTCCAATATGCTCAGCTTAACTTCTACAAAGCAGACAATGAAAAAGGGACTACTGATGACTACCAAATGACTGCTGCCTACGGTATCCCAGTTAAACTTGGTTCAGAAGATTTTCTTATTGACGGCTTCCTTGACTGGTCAACAGGTGAAAATGCAACTCATGCAAGTGAGTTAAACTGGACAACTCAATGGAAATGGAATGTAGGTAAACACATTTCTCCAGATACACGTCTTTATGTGGGTGTTGAGCACTCAGTTTGGAACAACAAATACGCCATCAAAGGTTTAGACCAAAATGACGTAAGTGCATTAATCAAATACCACTTCTAATTCACTTTTGTGAATATCCAAAAGCAAGACTTCTGTCTTGCTTTTTTTTATGCAAAAGCAGCATGATACCCCTCCCAACGCATACAACCTTGCCCTCATGTCTTTTCTCATTCGTCCAGCTACTGAACACGATCTGCCCGCGATCCAAAATATTTATAATGCAGAAGTTTTACATGGCATGGCCACTTGGAATGAACATGCCTATGATTTAGCGCATTTCCAAAAACAACTACTACACTTTCAACAAAACCAATTTCCATTTTGCGTGGTGGAAGACCAAGAAACGCAGGCCATTGCAGGCTTTGCAGACTATGCCACCTTCCGTAATTTTTCAGGCTATCGTTATACCGTTGAGCACTCGATTTATATTTCACCCAACTATGCCCGCCAAGGCTTAGGC
Organism: Acinetobacter johnsonii ANC 3681; assembly: GCF_000368805.1. NCBI lineage: Bacteria > Pseudomonadati > Pseudomonadota > Gammaproteobacteria > Moraxellales > Moraxellaceae > Acinetobacter > Acinetobacter johnsonii. Next base: position 315,406 of record NZ_KB849703.1, read on the forward strand.
CAGCAGCTTTTAGCGTATTTGATTGAACAAGCAAAAATGCAGCACATGCATGTCATGGTTGCAGGAATTGACCACGCCAATCTGGCTTCAATTGCTTTACATGAAAAGTTTGGCTTTGTACAAACTGGCTATATGCCCCAAGTCGGACAGAAGTTTGGGCAATGGCGTGATCTGGTGTTGATGCAACTACTGTTAAATCAGTGAGGTCGGGACTAAATTGTCACTGGTTACGCTAATTACGGCATAGGTATGCTTGGCCGCATGTTCATAAAAGTTTCTCAGCTGAGCAAAGACTAAACTCAACTCGGCAAATTGCAATTCAATCGATTCGGTCTGGATGCCATGTTCCTGTTCTAAGCGTTTCAAACACGTGGTTTGCATATGTTTTTTAAAGTCATCGATATCCAGTTTTGCTAAAGCCTCTTGAACTTCAACCACACGAACCGCGGTGTTATAACGTACCTCTGTAAGTTGTTTTTGGCGCTCTGCCAAGTGATGCTCGGCTTGCACACTCAAAGCCAGTAACGAAGTGCCAGACTTAAAACTGCCTTGCAATAAGGTCTGTAAGATTTTCCAGTTTTTACCTAAAAGCAGATGTGACTCAATGTGCTCCGAATTCAGCACATCGTCGACAGAAATAGATTCTAAAATCAACATTTCCAAAGCATTGGGCGGAATACTTAATAATAATGTGTCCATATGGCTGCTCTTATTGTTGTTGCTTTCCATTAGCTTAACGCGTCTAAAAGCACACTGCTCAAACAATTTGTATGAGTAATTTTTCAGTTTCCATTATCCCTCTATCTTGAATAATTATGAGCCCCTAAAGATTGTCCCTTTACTTCGAATAGCTCCCTATGTTTTATTCAAAGCATAACGAAAATGGGATCAAATCATGCTTAAGTATCCATTCTTGATTGGACTTTTGACTGTAAGCACACTCGCTTCAGCAGATGACACCTTTGAACAAGAACTTCGCCAAGGTTGTGCTAAAGTCAAAACCTCTGCCAACTCTGGTAAGAAATTTTATGATCAAAAACAATATCAAAAAGCGTTAGAACAATTTCAGTATCAGGCGACGTGGTCTTCTTTTTGTTTAATCAATCAACCTGAAAGCGGTGTATCCCTCACTGAACGTGATGTCGAAATTGCCAACAACAATGTCGGTTTAAGTTATAGCAAGTTGGGGAAACCGCTTTGGGCCAGAGCATGGTTTTTGCGTGATGCTGAGTCTAAATCCAGTCAATTTAATTTAAAGCAACTGCCACCCCCTAAACAATCAGCAACACTGGCAGGCAAATATGTACAGTATGCAGGTTTTGGGCAGTGGAATCAGATTGAGGTAGAACCGCTTAAGAATGTATATCAAATTGAATTTAATGGTCTTTATATGGGACTACGCAGTCTCATCTATGGCCCCAATATTGGCGAATTTGAAACCACAATGCCGCTAAATCGAACTCAAGCGCAATATCAGGTCGATGACTGTAAAATTAATTTAAAGTTCGCCTTCGATCCCAAAATGGGACACACCATCCGTGTCAGCGAAACCAATAACATGAGCTGTGGTTTTGGGCACAATGTTTCGGCAGACGGTATATTTCTAAAAGTAGACTAAGATCACGATACAACATTCAATATTTTTCATCATTCTCCCCCTCTCCCTTTGGAAGAGGGGGAGAATAAAAAAGCTTAAATCGCTACCAATTCTCGAATACCTTTTGCAGGCATTTCACAGCCTGCCCCTTGCGCAATCACTTGTCCACGGGCCATGACGGTATATGCATCGGCCAGCTCCTCGGCAAAATCATAAAACTGCTCGACCAAAACCACCGCCATGTCGCCGCCATCCGCCAGTTTACGAATCACTCGGCCAATGTCTTTGATAATAGAAGGTTGAATGCCTTCTGTAGGCTCATCCAAAATCAATACCCGAGGCTCTGATGCTAAAGCACGCGCAATCGCCAGTTGCTGCTGCTGCCCACCCGATAAATCCCCACCTCGGCGGTGCTTCATTTCATCTAAAATTGGGAAAATTTCATACAAATGCTCAGGCACTCTTCGAGTTTTCGCTCCCTTAAACTTGGCCATGCCAATCAGGATATTTTCTTCGACAGTTAAGGTTGAAAAAATATCACGCCCTTGCGGCACATAAGCCAAACCTGCACGCACACGTTGCTCGGGACTCATTTTCGATATGTCCTGACCATCAAGTAGAATCTGTCCGGACTTGATCGGTAAAATCCCCATTAAACATTTCAGTAAAGTGGTTTTCCCTACGCCATTCCGCCCTAGCACCACGGAGCACTCTCCCACAGGGGCCTGAAATGAAACATCTCTTAAAATATGACTGCCACCGTAAAATTGATTGACGTCTTTGACTTCTAACATGGTCGTCTCCTTAACGTCCTAAATATTTCTCAATCACATCCTCATTGGCCTGTACCTCAGCCAATGTACCTTCGGCTAAGATCGCCCCTTGAGCCAGTACCGTCACTTTTTCACTGATGGTATCGATAAAACTCATGTCATGTTCAACCACTACCAAGGTGTGATTTTTCTTTAACTCTAAACATAGCTCAGCTGTTCGTTCCGTTTCGGCATCGGTCATACCGGCCACAGGTTCATCGAGTAGGATCAGCTTAGGACGTTGCATAAGCAACATGCCGATTTCCAACCATTGCTTTTGCCCATGTGACAACAGCCCCGCAGGTTTGTGTACCCATTCTTCGAGTCGTATTTGAGCCAAAGACTCATCCAAAGCCAGCTGTGCATCGGGGTCAAGTTTGCTAAAAAAGCTTTTCTTCACCCGCTTATCTTTTGGTGCAGCAAGCAGTAAGTTTTCCATCACGCTAAAGTTTTCAAATACCGTTGGTTTTTGAAATTTACGGCCAATGCCCGCTTCCGCAATTTGCTCGGTACTCATCTTGGCCAAATCATAGTTTTGCCCAAAAAAAGCGGAGCCTTCGGTCGGTTGGGTTTTGCCCGTAATCACATCCATTAGTGTGGTTTTACCTGCCCCATTGGGCCCAATGATGCAACGTAGCTCCCCTTCTTGGATGTACAGCGATAAATCATTTAAGGCACGAAAAGCATCAAACCAAACACTAACTTTTTCCAAGTACAATGCAATCCCATGACTGAAGTCGGCGCCTTGTTCTTTGGGACGTCCATAGCCGTCTGAAGCATGGCCACCATGAGGTTGTATTAGCTCACTCATTCGCTACGCTCCTTTTTAAAACGGTCAAACAGACCAATGACACCTTTGGGTAAAAAAATGGTGACCACAATAAACAAAGCACCCAAGATCAATAACCATGCTTCTGGATAAGCCACGGTGAAATAGATTTTCACGCCATTAATTAACCCTGCACCTAAAATTGGGCCAATCAAAGTCCCACGCCCACCCGCAGCCACCCACACCGCCATTTCAATCGAATTAACGGGGTTCATTTCACTCGGGTTAATAATGCCTGCTTGGGGCACATACAATGCTCCTGCAATACCTGCAATTACTGCGGACAGTACCCATGCAGAAAGCTTGTACCACAGCGTACGATAGCCCAAGTACTGCAAGCGGTTTTCACTGTCCCGAATCGCCCCCAGCACACGACCGTAGGGTTTATTCATGAGATGACGCAACCCTACAAAGCACAACATCAACACCAAAGCCGTTAAGGAACATAAGGTGGCACGCATGGGTGCAGACGTGATGTCCATGCCTAAAATGCTCTTAAAGCCAGTAAATCCATTGTTTCCGCCAAAGCCTGTTTCATTGCGGAAGAACAACAGTGCCGCAGCAAATGTCATGGCCTGCGTAATAATCGAGAAATACACGCCTTTAATTTTGGAGCGAAAGGCAAAGAAACCAAAGATGAAGGCCACCACACCAGGAACCAATACCACCAAGGCCAAAGCCCATAAGAAATGATTGCTACCCACCCAATACCACGGTAGTTCAGTCCAGCTTAAAAACCGCATAAAGTCAGGCAGACTGTCACCCGCTGTCTGACGCATCAGATACATACCAAACGCGTAGCCACCAAGGGCAAAGTACAAGCCATGGCCTAGGCTTAAAATGCCTGCATACCCCCAAACCAAGTCCAGCGCCAAAGCCACCAGAGCCAAACACATGATTTTGCCAATCAAGGTGACCCAATACGCAGAGAGATGAAAGGCTGAATCTACTGGTAGCAAATGCAACCAAGGCAGGATCAACATCACCGTAAAGCAGACCGCAATAGCGAACGCACTATAAGGTTTATCGGAAAATAAAGAAGTGATTTTCATGCGCTTACTCCACAAAACGGCCTTTGATGGCAAACAAACCTTGTGGACGTTTTTGAATAAACAAAATCACAAGAACCAGTAGAATAATTTTTGCAAGAACAGCCCCCATCCCAATTTCAAGGACTGTACCGCTGATCCCTAAACCAAGCGCCGCCAGTACCGCTCCCCAAACTTGCCCGACACCACCTACCACAACAACCAAGAAAGCATCGATAATGTAGTTCTGACCCAAATCAGGCCCAACATTGCCCACCTGTGCTAAAGCACAGCCTGCTAGACCAGCCAGCCCAGAACCCAGCCCAAAGGCCAACATATCGATACGGCTAGAGCGAATACCGACAGCACGTGCCATTTGACGGTTTTGTGTCACTGCACGAACAAACAGACCAAAGCGGGTTTTATTAAGCAGGTGAACCAACAGCAGTAGCACCGCAACCGTAAACACAATAATGGCAATCCGGTTATACGGCAGCATTAAACTTGGACTCAGCGCAATACCGCCCGATAACCAAGAAATATTCGAGACTTCAACATTTTGTGCGCCAAAAATCATCCGCACCAATTGCATCAAAATCAGACTGACCCCAAAAGTGGCCAACAAGGTTTCTAGCTGACGACCGTAAAGTGGACGAATCACCGTCCGTTCAATCAACATGCCAATTAAGGCGCTCACCAAAAAGGCCGCAGGAATTGCAGCAATCAAATACCAATCGACATAGCTACCCAAGTAGGTCTTAAACAGGCTTTGCACCACATAGGTGGTATAGGCCCCAATCATAATCAACTCACCATGCGCCATATTAATCACACCAAGCAGGCCATAAGTGATGGCCAACCCGAGCGCTGCTAGCAGTAAAATGCTGGCTGTACTGAAACCTGAAAACACATGCCCTACCCATTCACTGGCTTGGATGCGGGTTTTAATCTGACTTTTGGCATCCGCCAAAACAGCTTTGAGTTCTGGGTTCAAATTTGATTGAGTTAAAGCTTGCTCAACCAGTGCCAGCACCTCGGGACGGTTGGAATCGGTAAGGACTTTAGCAGCCTGAATTTGGACTAAAACATCTGGATTCTCAAAGTCAAGGCGCGCTTTGAGCTGTGCCAAGCGCTGTTTAACTTTATTATTTTGTTCATGCAGATAGAGCTGATTAATCTGCGCAACATTCAGTTCAGACAGATTATTTTCTAAAATATCAATGGCTGCTAAACGTTGAGAAAAATCTTCAGATTTTAATTTTGCTTGTGCCTGACCAAAGTTCAAAGCTTTACGTAAAGTGTTTACCAAAGTCACCTGAGACAAATCCACTGGCCAAGTTTCAATCACTTGCTCATCGGGATAACGCAATAATTTTTCATTATTTTTTAAAATATACGTCGTACCTGTACTGTCTTGATACAGCTCATCATTGTCGATCAGTGCCACCAGTCGATCAAATTCTTCAATCGTCCCCGGCCATTGGTTGAGCATGGCACGGCGCTCAGCAAACTCAGCTTTGACAAAACGTTGAATCGTATCATTCGATGCTGATACGCTTTGGGTCTGAGCAGAAAGTTGAGCCTCTTCAGCCCAAATACTGCTACTCACGAGCTGTGCCATTGCGCACAGCAGTGCGGCACAAAAAAATTTAAGATTCATAATATGACGTCCTTAAGCTTGCTTAAAACATCCCACATCGGGATGTGCTTACTGAAAAGCCCACAGCAATCGCAGCAGGCTCAACGCTTAAGAAAATTATTTAGGAATGTACGGACTCCAAGGTTCCGCCTTAATCACATTTGGTGTTTTATACACCACGTCAAACTGACCATCACCACGAATTTCACCAATCATCACAGGTTTTTGTAGATGATGATTTTCAGCATCCATTTTTAAGGTATAGCCTGATGGTGCTTTGAACTCTTGACCTGCCATCGCAACGCGAACTTTATCAACATCGGTACTGCCTGCCTTTTCAACCGCTTGCTTCCACATATTGATGCCCACATAGGTGGCTTCCATCGGATCATTGGTCACGATTTTGTCAGCATTCGGCAGCTTATACTGCACCGCATACTGCTTCATTTTATTCACAAATTCGGTGTTGGTTGGATTTTTCACCGACATGAAATAATTCCATGCAGCCAAATGTCCAACCAATGGTTTGGTGTCAATACCACGGAGTTCTTCTTCACCCACAGAGAAGGCCATGACAGGAATATCTGAAGCTTTAATGCCTTGGTTACCCAGCTCACGATAGAACGGCACGTTGGAGTCGCCATTGATGGTTGAAATTACCGCGGTTTTCTTACCCACAGCAAATTTCTTCACATTACCAACTATGGTTTGATAGTTACTATGACCGAAGGGGGTGTACTCTTCCATGATGTCCGCATCGGCCACACCTTTGGACTTCAAGAACGCACGTAGAATTTTATTGGTGGTGCGTGGGTAGACATAGTCCGTACCGAGTAGAACAAAGCGCTCTGCTTTACCACCCTCTTCGCTCATCAAATACTCCACCGCAGGAATCGCTTGTTGGTTCGGTGCAGCTCCTGTATAGAAAATATTTTTCGACTGTTCCTGCCCCTCATATTGCACGGGATAGAACAATAGACCATTCAATTCTTCTACCACAGGTAACACTGACTTACGCGATACCGATGTCCATGAACCAAAAATCACCGCGACTTTATCTTGGGTAATGAGTTGACGTGCTTTTTCAGCAAATAAAGGCCAATCAGATGCTGGGTCGACCACTACAGGTTCTAACTTTTTACCCAGTACCCCACCATTGGCATTAATTTCATTGATGGTCATCAATGCCGTATCTTTGAGTGAGGTTTCAGAAATTGCCATGGTGCCTGAGAGCGAGTGCAAAATTCCGACTTTGATGGTGTCACCACTGCTCACTGCTGCTGCTGGCTCAGATGTTGCTGTTTCCGCTTTCTCCGCAGGTTTTGAACAACCTGTCAAAGCAATAGTCCCCATCATTGCAGTTGCAAGGAATGTTTTAGTGAGTAATTTTTGTTGGAACATCTTGATTTTCTCCAAACTTGAAACTTAGGGTGCATTTTGCAATGCATGATTGTTATTCGCGCTATGAGTACCAATTCAATTTCTATGCCAAGCAAGGTTTTACGATGTGAAAATCATTGTAAAGTTTTTAATTATTTTAATATTTTTCAATCATTTATTAATTTCTAAATGCACTGTATTTTAGATAGATTTGCGCCCAGATGAATACTTTTCTGCATACAAACTTGTATACATCATTTGTTCCAAATCAATTCATTTCGCCTAATTCAATTGATTGACTGAAAAATTGTGCACAGATTAAGCGCAATCTTATGGCCCATCTGCGCAACAAAAAGCCCGCAATGTACGGGCTTTTTATTTTTAGATTAAAAGTGTTCGAATAACACAATTTATGCATTTAATGCAGAATCATATGCCTAGGTTGATTTAGTGATGTGTAATCTTCAAACCAATAATGTGGATCATTACCTTTCGTATATTTAACATTTTGTTCTTTATAATTTCCTTTAAACTTTTCAGCAAGGGTAACGTGTATTGAGCCTTGTTCAGGATAATCACAATGTGCATCACTGATTCGATTACCTAGTGCTAACTCATTGTCTAAAATTTTTTTCATCTCAGAATTTAATAAATTGGCATAATACAAAATTCTTTTTTTCCATTCGACACACCCTGCTAAGCTTAAGGCATGTAGTGTTTCATCATCCACATCAGCTTCACGCATTTCCTGTAATTCTTCTTCATTCATGCCCATATCATTTCGTATATTTTCCGCTAAATGTTTTTCTTGATATTCCATTTTTATTCTCTTAAAGCCAATTTAGTTTTTAGTCATCATAATAGATAAGCCCACTTTACGCAGGCTTATCAATATATTAAACCACCAACTCGGCCAAGTTACCTTTCTGCTCTAACCATTCTTTACGGTCACTGGAGCGTTTTTTTGCCAGTAATTTGTCCAATAAACCTGCGGTAAAATGACTGTCATCCAAGTCTAACTGCACCAAACGGCGTGTGTTTGGATCCAGCGTGGTTTCACGCAGTTGGCTGGCATTCATTTCACCCAAACCTTTAAATCGAGTAATTTGCGGGTTCTTGGTTTTGCATTTTTTCAACATGCTTTCAAGCTCGTCATCGTCCAAGGCATAGTGCACATCTTTTGCATCATCAATTCGATACAGCGGTGGCATCGCCACATACAGATGTCCTTCTTCAACCAAGATCGGAAAATGTTTCACAAACAAAGCACACAGCAACGTCGCAATGTGTAGACCATCCGAGTCAGCATCGGCCAAAATACAAATCTTGCCATAACGTAGTTCTGATAAATCATCCGACCCCGGATCGACCCCGATCGCAATGGCAATGTTATGCACTTCTTGCGAAGCCAAGACTTCATCGGAAGAGACTTCCCACGTATTTAAGATTTTCCCACGAATAGGCATGATCGCTTGGAAGTTTTTATCACGTGCCTGCTTGGCTGAACCACCTGCAGAATCCCCTTCCACAATGAACAGTTCAGACTCTTCTAAGGTATGCCCAACGCAGTCTGACAGTTTGCCGGGTAAAGTCGGCCCCGCCACAATTTTCTTACGTTCAACCTTTTTCGCAGCTTTCAGACGACGACCTGCTTTCGAGATCGCCATTTCCGCCAACTGCATGGCAATATCGGAGTTTTGGTTCAACCACAGTGCAAAAGCATCTTTAGCAATGTTTTGAACAATGCCTGACGCTTCACGGCTGGATAAACGCTCTTTGGTTTGGCCTGAAAACTGTGGCTCTTGGAACTTCAACGATAAAATATAGTTCACACCATCCCAAACATCTTCAGCCGACAGCTTCATATTGCGTGGCAGCAAATTACGCAGTTCACAAAACTCGCGCATCGCATCGGTCACGCCTGAACGTAAACCATTCACATGAGTCCCGCCCTGCGCCGTTGGAATCAAGTTCACATAGCTTTCTTGAACCAACTCGCCGCCATCGACATTCCAACAAATGGCAAATTCGGCACTGGCACGCTCAGCATCTCCTGTTGCCACAAAGGCTGGATGTGGCAGAATCTCACGATCCTCAATTTCATCCATCAAATAATCGACGAGGCCATTTTCAAACTGCCAAACAATTTTTTCGTCATTGATTTGGTCGACATAATTGATTTGCAAACCTGCCGCTAAAACGGCTTTGGCTTTTAAGTTGTGCTTCAGCGCTTTCAGAGCAAATTTCGGTGAATCAAAATATTTAGCTTCAGGCCAAAAGTGAACGGTGGTTCCTGTCGCACGCTTCGGAGCTTTACCTTCTAATACCACCAAGGGTGCAGTCGGTTCACCGTGCTCAAAGGCCATTTGGTAGAGGTTGCCTTGACGCTGAACTTCTACTTCGACTCGGCTAGATAAGGCATTCACCACGGAAATGCCTACGCCATGCAAACCACCTGAGAACTGGTAGTTGTCAGTACTGAACTTACCACCTGCATGCAGCTTGGTCAGAATGATCTCGATCCCGCTTTGGCCATATTCAGGATGAATATCGACAGGCATGCCGCGACCATTATCTTCGACTGAGAGTGAACCATCTTTATAAACGGTGACGGTAATTTTGTTGGCATGACCAGCCAGTGCCTCATCGACTGCATTATCAATAACCTCTTGCGCCAAATGGTTTGGGCGTGTGGTATCGGTATACATGCCGGGACGACGACGTACCGGATCTAAACCAGATAATACTTCAAGCGATTGAGCCGTATATTGAGACACGTTGTACTGTTTCCTTATTTTAAGCAGTCCGATAAAAACTGTAATGCCATCGGTATTTTGTCTGCGAAATCTTCCATCGCATGATTGCCTTGCGTTTCCGAGATCACAAGCGCTGCGCCATTATAATAGCGCTGTGCTTCACGATAATCCAAAACTTCATCGCCTTGTTGCAATAACACTAAAATTTTGTCTGCATCTTGCACAAATGGCAGCTCAATCTGTTCTAAATAGTCCAATTGCGCATCATCGAGCGTCCAATGTTCATTGACTCTATAGGGCAGTTGAGTCGCGCCAAATAGATCTCGGAACAAATGCCATGGTTGCATAGCTGGATTGATCAGCACAGCCGGCACTGCCAACTTCGCGACCAGTTGTGTCGCATAAAAGCCGCCTAAACTACTGCCCACCAGTACCACCTGATCCAGCTCCTGAATCAAGGCGGCCAATTTTTCTAAGGCCAAATGTGGCGGCATGTTCAAGTCTGGCAAATGCACGTGCCACTGTGGATGAGATTCGCAATAGCGTTTCAGCAATTGACCTTTAATCGATAAAGAACTGCTTTGAAAGCCATGTAAATAAATAATATTCATGCTGTACATTTACTCTTCTACATCATTTTTATTGAACTCAAAAGAGATGGCTTCAGCCGACTGTATTATTTTGTATGGATATAAAAATTGTCAGACAAAAAAATAAGGTCATCTGTGTATTCATCGCTATTGTAAAAGTTGTTCGAGATGAATTAGATAAGCTAGAGTGCTAAGAATTTATACCGTGATCGTTGAAAAAAATAAAGTCCCTTTGGACACAGAAACACAAGGGTAGAAAAAATGCCAAGTTTAACGCCTCTGCACGAGACCTATTGTAAATGGGATCGTACTCCTCCCAGCCAAGCCGACCTGCTTGAAGGGATTGCTCAGTTGGTGACAACCCGCTTAGGCGATGTCGTCCACGATTTAATTCAGGCCATTCAGCGTGAAATTTTAATCAGTCTATTTGGGATGAATGAAACCAGTTCCAAGAAGTTTCTGTCGACACGGTCAATTGAAAAAATTTACCAGTTTTCCTTCAATACCCTGCAAAACTACGGTAGCTATTTATTGGCACCAAGTTTGCGTCATATCATTGAAAAATTTCCAAATTTGCATCGCAAACCTTTAACCCCAACCATGCATTATTTAGTCGGTGCAATCAACGGCGTTTTGGGCGACTATTTACTGAAATACCATAACCCTGTGGCGCTACCGATGGTGTTTTATGATCATTACGGTGCTATCCAGCAAGGCGAATTGTCTGGTCGCGTGGTGATTATGGTCCACGGTCTATGCATGAACCATTTGTACTGGAGCACGGCGCGTTATGGCGGTATAGGGGAAAAACTGCTGGCGCAACGTGCACAAAATACCATGCTATATCTCAACTACAACACAGGTCGTCGTATTTCAGCCAATGGGCGTAGCTTTGCCAACTCATTACAAGACTTACTCAACCGCAACCCACGTATTAGCTCGATTGATCTGATTGGGCACAGTATGGGTGGACTGGTTTCGCGCAGTGCGCTGTTCTACGGCAAACAAAATATGCAAAGCTGGATTCATGTGGTGGAAAACATGGTCTGTATTGGTTCTCCTCATCATGGTGCGGCTTTAGAACGTTTTGGCTTTCATTTGCAGGACAAATTGGGACGTTTCCCTTTTGTCAAAATTATTGGACATATCGTCAACATTCGCAGCAACGGTATTTTAGACTTACGTCATGGCAGTGTACGGGACGATGACTGGGAACATAATGAAGCGCGTATTGGTCATGTTGATGACAACCGTAAACCAGCCCCTTTGCCCTCCCATATCAATACCTTCTTAGTGGCAGGTACGATTGAGTTTGAACATCGCAAATATCGTGCGCTCAATGTGATTGGGGATTACTTGGTCAGTGTGAAAAGTGCCTTAGGCGAGCATATGAATCCACGCTTTCAACTGAAAGTCCCCGATTCACATAAAGCCATTTTCTACGGCTTAAACCATTTTGAGCTACACACCCATGCCAGTGTTGCCGAACAAATCGTCAATTGGTTCTATCCAAATCCAACCGAAACGGAATATGGTCAAGTGCATGAATACATGATCGGGTTTGATGATTTGGAGGGCATTGCGCTCACCTAAACCACTGATACATCGAATAAAAAAGCCAACATCACGTTGGCTTTTTTTATCTTTATTATTTTTTCTGTGCGTGGCTTGGATATTTACGCAACAGTTGCCACAGGCTAATCAACGCCAGTGCCACAAAAAACACCAAAGACCACACAGGTAAAGACTGACCCAAGAAAGTCCAATCTACCAGTGCACATTCACCTGAACCCGTTAAGACTTGCTCAAACACAGCACGCAGCGGCAACGTGTCTAACCAATAATCCAAGCCTGGGCCACAGCTCGGCACTTGATCAGGCGGTAAGCTCTGTAACCAAACGTGACGTGCTGCCACACCGGCCGACCATAAGATCGAGAGACTGCCTAAAAATGCATAAAAGCGTTTAAAACCATTCGATGCTGGGTTATGCAAAAAGGCAATCAGCGAAATAATCCCCAGTCCAATCAGCCCCACACGTTGGAACACACAGAGTGGACATGGGTTTAACTGTAGCGGGCCATGCTCTAAATACAAGGCAAAGGCCATCCCAATGATACTGGCTAAAACCAAAACACCACTCACGAAGCGATAACTCCATTGCATGGTCAATCCTCTTAATTTTTTATCTAAATTGCGCAAGGTACTGTTCAAAACTCAGTTGACTGTCTTGCTCTAATTGCTGTTGTTGTTGCAGTGATTGCGTAGCTAAATCGTCAAAATAAGCCCATGTCTCTGCACTCAACTGATGACGCTCATAACTCGATGCATGTTGTGCAGCCATTTGGCTACCAAAGCCCCATGTCCCACCCGCTTCCAAAGTATCTTCGATCATCTGCGCCGACAAAGTATCATCAACTTCAGCGACTCTCTGTTGCATGACTGTCATCGCTTTGCTATAGAGTGTGGTGTCATAGCACTGATCTAATAATACAACCAATTCTTGCATCGCCTCTAAATGAGACTGACTCCATGCTTCAATCGGGAACGATTGCTCACCCACAACAATTGCAGCATTCGGTGCACGACCACGATTGACCACTTCCGCTTGGTTTTTCTCGATTTGATCTTGCTCTTCAGCTAATAAATCTGGGCTATCCAGCAGTAAGCAATACAGCGCCAGCACTTCTAAGAAACCTGCGGTATCTTCATTGATCCCAATTGGGCTATATGGGTTCACATCCACCGCACGCAGTTCCACATAACCGACACCACGATTGCTCAGCGCTTGTGATGGCGTTTCACCTGCTTGCGGTACTTGCTTTGGACGCACCAAACTGTAGTACTCATTTTCAATTTGCAAGACATGATCATTAATCTGAATCGGTTCGCCCTGCGCATCATTGAGGCCTAAGCGACTAAACGGCGCATAAGCGGTTTTGACTGCCTTTTGTAGGCCTTCGAGATAACCATCGATATTGTTGTAATGAATCCCGAGCTGCTTTTGTGCTGAGTTTTGATAACCAAAACGTCCCATGCGTAAAGCAGTTGCATAAGGTAAATACAAGGTCCCGCGCAGCAATGGCAACAGATGATGTTCACGCCCTGTCATAAAACACTGGCAGACCGATGGACTTGCCCCGACCAAGAACATGACCAACGGCGTAAGGCGAATAAAGTTGCGGATCAAACCAAAATAGCGGTGACTACGATAGTCTTGTGCAGATAAGGCTTTTAGTGCTTCATCTGTTTCATGTTGTTGTAATTGTTCAAATAGCTGATCAGGAAAAGATAAGTTATAGTGTAAACCTGAAATGGTTTGCATACGGCGACCATAACGTACCCCTAAACCATGACGGTATAAGGTCTTGAACTTCCCGATATTTGAGCTGCCATATTGGGCTAAGCGAATTTTATCGTCATTGTCATCCAACATACATGGCATCGACAGCGGCCAGAGCTTTTCACCATGTTCCAGATGACGATGCGCCACGCTATGAATGTCTTTTAAATAGTGCAACGCCTCGGTAATGCTGGGCTGGGGCGGCGTAATAAATTCTAATAAAGCTTCCGAATAATCCGTCGTGATATGTGGATGAGTCAGCGCAGAACCCAAAGCTTGCGGATGATCGGCTTGTGATAAAAAACCATCACTTTGCATGCGCAGACTTTCACGCTCAATCCCGCGTAACATCCCTTGCAAAAGTGATGAATTGACCCAAGTCGGTAACACAGCTGTAGATTTAGATGCGGGTTGACCCATTACAATCTCACTTTTTGGAAGAAACAATTACAACGACGAATAAAATAAAATCATCAGTTTATATCAGTATAACGTGATTTTAATTCGGCACATTACACCCAGTCCTATTTTCAAGTAAACCATCTGTTCTATTTTTTCGGAAAATATTTATCACAAAGTTACGCTATTAGACATGTCAAAAGTGTGATTGTATTGAAGAATAAATGCTAAAGAATTGTAAACTTTATGAATTATCAAGAAATTTTAGATTTTTGGTTCGATCCCAAAAACCAAAGCTGGTGGTTTAGCCAAAATGATGCGTTCGATGCACTCATCGAAGAAAAATTTAAGACAATTCATCAACAAGCTGCGCATGCAGAGCTATGGTCTTGGCGCAGTAGTGCTGAAGGGCGTTTGGCTGAAATTATTGTGCTCGACCAACTGTCGAGAAACCTGTATCGCAACAGTTCTTTGGCCTTTGCTCAGGACGCTTTGGCCTTGGCTTTAGCACAAGAAGCCATCACGCTAAAACTGGATGCAGCACTGCCACCCATACAACGTAGTTTTTTATATATGCCCTTTATGCATAGTGAATCGAAACTTATTCATCAATATGCTTTAAAATTGTTCGAAGACTTAGGCAATCCGATTAACCTCGATTTTGAACAGCGTCACAAAGTGATTATCGATCGTTTTGGACGCTATCCGCACCGGAACCAAGTCCTTGGCCGCAACTCAAGCCAAGAAGAACTGGATTTTTTGACTCAGCCCAACAGTCATTTTTAACTGTTCGGCTTCTCCCTGTGTGCTAAGGAGTCTATCTCATGAAGAAAATTTTAATCGCCTGTGCACTGGCGGCGGGTCTGAGTTTAGTAGGCTGTGCCTCTACCCCCTCAAAGCCCTTAACCTTCGACCAGTTAGGTCGGTTTAGTAATACGCCATTAAACACCTCGACTTATCGCATCAGCTTCCAAGCGCGCCCAAATATGAGCTATGGCACGGCTGAAGAAATTACCTTGGTCAAAGCCGCGCAAACTACGGTGCAAAATGGTTATCGCTTCTTTAAAGTACTGAATGACCCGAGCAACCAAAACCAACCACCAAGGCAGGCCGTGGTGTATTCAAACCCAATGCCTTATTATCCATATGGTTATTATTCTCGCCATCCAGCCTTTTGGCCTGATCCGTTCTACGATGTACCACGTGTAGTCGACATTGACCCCGTGCAAGTGTCATACAGCATTCAATGCTTTAAAGACCAAAAATCGGCACCAAGCGATGCCTTTGATGCCACGCTGATTTTAAAATCGCTGGGTGGAAAATACGGTTTGAGTCCAACTGGTGAAGTGCTCCCACCGCCCGAACCCAGCAGTCCAGCGTCGACCAGTAAATAAAGCATAGAGCCTGCCTATGAATGAACCTCAAGCCGTCCCATCGAGTCTGAAACGCAGTAAACGCTTTGCCACCATTGCCTTGATCACGGCAGTGGTGACATGGCTGCTGCTGATGGTCGTGGCCAAGTTTGTCCCCACAGACAATGTTTGGATCATTCATATTTTAATGTTATCCGCAGAAGCAGGTGTGGTCGGCGGCTTGGCTGACTGGTATGCCATTACTGTGCTGTTCCGTAATCCCTTTGGAAAAATGCCGATTCCAAAGTTTTTACGCGATCACACCGAAATTATTCCTCGTAACAAAGACCGTATTGCAGAGTCTATGGGCCGCTTTGTACAAGAGAACTTTCTTTCTCCACAAGTGGTGGAAAAAAGCCTGCAAAGTACCGACCTGTCTTTGGCGGTTGGCCAATGGCTTGCCAACCCACAAAACAATCTGCAAGTCACCCAAGTCATTCAACAAACTGTGCCTAAAGTCTTTGAGTTTGTGGGCCAAGAACAAATCGGGCGCTTTATTCAAAGTAACAGCGTGCAGTGGGTGCGTAACACTCAGGTCAATCATTTGGCCAGTGAAATGCTTCGTGCAGTGCTAGAAAATGATTTCCATCAAGATGTATTACAACGCGGACTCGACTTGGCGCATGACTGGATGACCCAACATCCTGAACAAAGTCGTGAGTTGACCCGAACCTTGTTCAAAGAACTCGGGGTTTGGAAACTGGCCAAAGGGGCCAGTTGGATAGGCATCGATGTGCAGCAAAGAACCATCGACTCTCTCATTCAACGAGTCGAGTCGATGTTGGCCGATCCTGAGCATCCGTGGCGTCAAAAGATTGAAGAGATAGGGCACGCGCTCATGCTCGAACTGGCAGACACAGACAGTAAAGCCAGCCAGCGTTTAAACCAAACCAAAGATGCCCTGCTAGATAGCCCACAAGTGCTGAATTTTATTAGCGGTGCAGTGGTCATTTTATGTGATGCCATTAAGCAAGACTTACAAAAACCAGACTCTGGCATTGCTCACAACATCCGTGTATCCATTCAACAAATCGGGGAAAACATCATCTCCAATCAAGCCGTCAGAGACTTACTTAATCAACGCCTCAGCGGCATTGCGGTCAATCTCAGCGACCAATACAGTGAAAAAGTCATTCGTTTTATCAGTGAACGTATTCACGAATGGGACTCCAGTGTGATGATTGATAAGATCGAAAATGAAGTCGGTGGCGACTTGCATATGATTCGGGTCAATGGTGTGGTGGTCGGTGCATTTATTGGCTTAGCACTGGGGATTATTCGCGCGGCAGTTGAACAACTCTTATAAAAGCAATCCACAAAAATGCATGCTTCACCCCTGCCCTACATGCAAAATTTGCATAAGTAAAAGGGGATGAATATGCTATTTTGGGCTGATATTTAGACACTTTTAAGCATTCATGATTCAGTTGCCTTCATCTAAACTGCCTGCACAAGGCGTCACTATTTTCAGCACCATGACTGCCATGGCACAGCGCTTAAATGCCCTAAATCTATCCCAAGGTTTTCCAGACTTCGAAGCCCCTGCTGAACTGCTGGATGCTTTAGCACAGGCCACTCAAAGTGGTTTCAATCAGTATGCTCCAGGCGATGGAGTCTGGTTATTACGCGAGCAACTGGCGCAGCAATTTGCACAACGCGATCAGATTCAGCTCGACCCGATGACTGAAATTACCATCACTCCGGGCGCAACCATTGGCCTTTTTGCCACCATTCAAGCCGTAGTCCATGCGGATGATGAAGTCATCATTTTTGACCCCAGTTATGACAGCTATGCGCCAAGTGTGGCTTTGGTCGGGGGTAAAGCCATTCATATTGCGCTCCAACCCCCACATTTTTCGGTCGATTGGGAGCAGGTCAAATCAGCCATCACGGCCAAAACCAAACTGATCATTATCAACACACCACATAACCCAAGTGGTGCTATTTGGAGCAAGCAAGATTGGCTCACCCTAATTGAACTGATTCGCGACACCAATATTTTAGTCCTGTCCGATGAAGTCTATGAACATCTGGTATTTGATGGTCAACGTCACTATTCGGCTTTGTCTTTTCCTGAACTGCGTGAGCGCAGTGTGGTGGTGGGTTCCTTTGGCAAAACTTTTCATGTGACGGGTTGGAAAACGGGCTACTGCGTTGCTACACCTGCGCTGATGCAACTGTTCCGTCAGGTCTATCAGTTTGCCAACTTCTGCGGAGTGACCCCTGTACAACTGGCTTTGGCCAATTATATGCAGCAACATCCTGAGCATATTCAAAACCTAGCGGGCTTTTATCAAGCAAAACGCGATCGTTTTATTGAGGGTTTAACCGGCTCACGCTTTCAATGGCTGCCTTCGCAAGGCACTTACTTTCAAAATGTCGACTACAGCCGCATTCGTCCCGATTTAAACGATGTTGAATTTTGCCGCTTTCTGGCAGAGCAGCATGGCATTGTTGGCATTCCTGTTTCGGTGTTTTATCAGCAGGCACCAGAGGCTTTGCGCATGATTCGTTTTTGCTTTGCAAAGACCGATCAAACCTTGGCTCAGGCAGCTGAAATTTTACAAAGCGTTTAAACCTTTTTCAGCTTTGCTTTTGCACAAGAACAGGCTTCGCTTACTGAAATACATCGGCTTTTCAACACTGAACTATGCTAGGGTAAGCCTTAGAAATGTAATAAAAATAACCTCAGGATGACCTATGTCAGCACACACCCCATTGGTGCAACAACAAAAGCTATGGAAAGCCTTTTTTATTTTCCTGATGCCTTTGATTGCCACCAATATTCTGCAAAATCTGTCGGGTACAATTAATACCATCTTTGTCGGACAGATGATGGGTGTGCAGGCGATTGCAGCAGTTGCGGTGTTCTTCCCCATCCTATTTTGCTTAATGGCCTTCGTAATTGGACTATCTGCGGGTTCTACCGTCTTGGTTGGTCAAGCATGGGGCGCACAGAATATTGAAAAAGTCCGTGCGGTGGTCGGCTCCACTATTTTTATGACTCTCATTGGTGGCAGCTTTATTGCATTTTTAGGGGTAGTTTTTGCGCGACCAATTTTATCGGCTTTGGGTATCGATGAAGACGTCATGCATCTCTCGTTACCTTATGTGCAATGGATGTTGGCAGGTAGTCCCCTACTGTTTGTATATATTATTTATACCTCAATTTTACGCGGTGTCGGAGACAGCACGACACCACTGATAGCCTCTGGCATGACCATCTTGATTGGGCTTTGTGTCACGCCAGTTCTGATTGCGGGTTATTTCGGCTTTCCAAAACTGGGGATTGTTGCGCCTGCCATTGCGACCATTTTAGGCTTTGTTTCTGTGCTGACCTTTTTGTATTTCTATTTGAACTATAAACAGCACCCACTCAGGCTTGATGCACAACTGCTACGTCATATTCGCTTTGACCGCCAGCTGAGTAAAATCATTCTCCGCTTAGGAGTTCCAACAGGCATTCAAATGATCACCACCTCCGTCGCAGGCCTTGTGATTGTAGGTCTAGTCAACCGCCATGGGGCCGATGCGACCGCAGCTTATGGCGCGGTCAATCAGGTTCTGAATTATATTCAATTCCCTGCCCTATCTATTGCCATTGCTGCATCGATTTTTGGTGCACAAGCCATTGGCGCTGGAAAGTCTGAGCTGTTAGCCAAAGTCACGCGTACGGCACTCGGCATGAATATCATCATTACAGGCTCCTTGGTGGTCTTGGCTTATCTTTTCTCCAAATACCTCATGGCACTCTTTATCACGGACCATGCGGTGGTCGAGCTGGGGCAACAGCTGTTATTTATTGTGCTGTGGTCCATTTTATTCTTTGGTGCAAGTGCCATTTTTGCCTCTATTATGCGGGCCAGCGGTACGGTCACCATGCCCATGGTGATCAATATCGTTGCGATTATTGCGATTGAAGTGCCCTGTGCCTACTTATTTAGTGAATGGTGGGGACTGCAAGGGATTTGGTATGCTTATGCGCTGGCCTTTGTCAGCTTATGCATCATGCAAGGACTTTATTATCAATTTGTTTGGAAGAAAAAGACCATTGAAACGCTCATTTAAAGCTAAATAGATATTTGATAGAAGACGTTTTTGATCACAACACTTTTTAACATAAGCATAAAAAACCCGCCAATGCGGGTTTTTTTACATCACGACATTAAGACTTTCTTTGGCTTAATTTGGTCGCAAAAGCCGTCACTTTTTGGTAGCCCGTTGGTAAAATACGCTGAATCAAATCTAACGTTTTCGCATCATTGCCAATCAATAAACGACGCTTGTCTTTTTGTACCGCCTCTAAAATTTGACGCGCTGCTTCTTCAGGTGGACAGCGTAATAATTTATTAAAGGTCTGTGCAGATTTCTCAGGGTTCATCCCGATACTACGCAAGCTATCGTTCACTTTGGCTGCATTGGCAATATTGGTTCGAATCCCACCCGGATGCACGCACAATGCGCTCACGCCACAGTTTTCCATATCTAACTCTTGGCGTAATGACTCGGTAAAGCCACGCACCGCAAACTTAGTGGCATTGTAAGCAGACTGAGTCGGTTGAGCGGTCAGACCAAATAAACTGGAAATATTGATGATATGCCCATCGCCTGTTTTCTTAATATAAGGCAAAAACTCTTTAGTGCCATAGACCACACCCCAGAAATTAATCCCCACGATCCATTCCAGCTCTTCATAGGATGCACCTTCTACGGTTGAACCCAAAGCAACGCCGGCATTATTAAAAATCATATTCACAGAACCATGATTTTGTACGGTTTCTTCAGCCCACGCTTGCATCGCTAAACGGTCTGAGACGTCTAATTTTTTCGTGGTGACACGTACATTGGTGCCTTGTAGCAGTTCAACTGTTTTCGCCAACCCTTGTTCATTGACATCACTCAATGATACATGACAGCCCGCCTTGGCCAATAAAAGTGCCAATTGTTGGCCAATACCCGATCCTGCACCTGTAATTGCCGCAACTTTATTTTTAAAATTCTTCATGAGATTGTGGTTGTCCTTTATCTTTGTACATCGACTGTAGATGCTTTTTTTATAATTGACAATATCAATTGTCATAAATTTAATAGCCAAAAGTGTCAAGTCTATGAAAACCAGCTAGAGATTAAAGCCTACGCATAGGTAGAGTCGTGGTTTATTGCTAAACTATGCAAAACCTTGGCTTTCAAATAGGGCAATGAAATCTGATGACGGCATCTGAACCAGTACAACAAAACAGCGATAACAATAAAACCAAAGAAAGACAATTCAAGGGCTTATCGCTTTCTGAACGTAAACAGCTGCGTCGTGAAAAACTCATTGAAGCAGGCATTGAAGCCTACGGCACTCACGGCTTTTTTGCCGTGACGGTGAAAGATATTTGTAATGAAGCCAAACTTACTGAACGTTATTTTTATGAGTCGTTTAAAAAAAGTGAGCAACTGTTTCAAACCATTTTTTTAAAGCTGATCGATGAGTTACAGCACAATGTCATGCAAGCCATCATGCAAGCCTCTTCAGATCCATACAAAATGATTGATGCAGGACTGCGTGCCCTGCTCACTACCTTAAAAGACA
The DNA here is from genome assembly GCF_000368805.1 of Acinetobacter johnsonii ANC 3681. Classification (NCBI taxonomy): domain Bacteria; kingdom Pseudomonadati; phylum Pseudomonadota; class Gammaproteobacteria; order Moraxellales; family Moraxellaceae; genus Acinetobacter; species Acinetobacter johnsonii. The sequence continues at coordinate 336,767 of NZ_KB849703.1, forward strand.
ATCCCCGCATGGCGCGTATTATTTATATCGATGCGATGTTGGTGCAAGAATTACATAACCAAGCCACCATTCATGAAACCATGACCCGTTTTGACCGAATGATTCAAGCCTTTGTCATGCTAATGATGCCGCAAATTAACCGGTCCGAACGAGAAATTTCGCTGGTCGCCACAGGCCTCAATGGCTATGTTACACAAATTGCGATCCGTTGGGTGGTCAGTGGGTTTAAACAATCCTTTGAAGAAGTTTTAACCTCCAGTCGTATTGTATTTATTTCACTCCTAGAAACCTTTTCAGACCCGAATACACGGGCAAAATTGGATGTCTAAGACTTTTCACTTGGATGAGATCGGCATTTTCGAATGCAATTTAGATTAAACTTCCATTAATTTTGAATCCCAATATGACGATTTTTTGTCACATTTTTTTGCAAATTTCATCAATCGTCTGTTTTTTGCAATGATACTGTCATAATTAATCTTTGTAATAAGCCTGTCATAAAATTAAAACGGCCTGCCGTTACCTACAATAGGATATTGCGTTGTGAAAGATGACTACATTTTAATCGTCGATGATGAACTTCCCATTCGAGAAATGATTCACACCTCGTTGGATATGGCAGGCTTTCAATGCTTACAAGCCGAAGATGCAAAACAAGCCCACCAAATGATTGTGGATCAGCGTCCTGCTTTGATATTGCTCGACTGGATGATGCCTGGTGGCGTCAGTGGTGTAGACTTATGTCGTCGTCTCAAGCGCGATGAAAATCTCTCTGAAATTCCAGTGATTATGCTCACGGCACGTGGTGAAGAAGACCATAAAGTACAAGGTCTGGACGCTGGTGCAGATGACTACATGACTAAACCGTTTTCGACCCGTGAATTGGTTTCACGGATTAAAGCAGTTTTACGCCGCGCTAATGCGCTCAGCGGTGAAAAATCGATTGATGCCAATGGTTTAATCTTAGACCCTGTCAGCCAACGGGTCAGCTTTGGCAACAATTTCCTCGACATGGGGCCAACCGAGTATCGTTTACTGGCCTTCTTCATGACTCATCCTGAACGTGCCTACACCCGTGCACAACTTCTTGACCAAGTCTGGGGCGGAAACGTGTATATTGAAGACCGTACCATCGACGTGCATATTCGCCGCTTACGTAAAGTGCTTGAGCCTTATGCTGCAGATCGTTTTGTGCAAACAGTTCGGGGTACAGGCTATCGATTCTCTACACGTGCGGATATCGCCCTAGGTTAATTTTGTTTTATGTATGAACCCTACCCGGTCCCTGAACTTGCGCGCGAGCATAAAAAAACGCGATACAGCAGTTTATGGGGCTTTGCCAAACAGGACTTACGTCTCCTTGCCTTTTTCTTGCTGATTGCAAGCTTAATTGGCTTTGGCGTCGGTTATTTTTGGACGTGTATCTCCTTTGCTTTTGCCGTTTTTTTTATTCTGCAAATGCGCTCTTTGTATTTAGTCAATGACTGGATTTCCAATCGTCCCTACGAAGTTCCACCCAACCTGGGGGGCATTTGGGGGGCGTTATTGTTCAATGTCTATCGGGCACAGCGCCAAGAACGGATTGTACAAGCGGAAATGGTCGGGTTGATTGATCGGGCACAGTCATCATTGGTCGCTTTGCAAGAAGCCGTGGTGCTGATTGATGACATGCAACAAATTGAATGGTGGAACCCTGCCGCAGAACGGTTATTAGGCATCGAACAAAATGACCGTGGCCGTAATATTTTGACTTTATTACGCCAACCGAGTTTTGTGGATTATTACAATAATATTGATGCGGCACCAGATGGCTTAAAAATGAAGTCATCCAGTTTTGATGAACATTATGTTCAAGTCAAAATGACCCGTTTTGGTGGTGAAAGTCGCTTACTGGTCGCCTATGACGTGACCCGCATGCACAATCTCGAACAAATGCGTAAAGACTTTGTCGATAACATTTCACATGAACTACGCACACCGCTGACGGTACTCAGTGGTTATATTGAGACCTTTACAGACCAAGAAGACCTCAACCCACGTTGGAAGCGGGCCTTTGACCAAATGCAGGCACAGGCCAAACGCATGAATGCCTTGGTGAATGATTTGCTATTACTGTCACGCCTAGAAAATGACAAGCAAATTGCTAAAAATCAAATCATTGATATGCCTAGCTTAATGAACCAACTTTATGACGATGCACATGCCTATAATATTGATTATGGGCATACGCTCAATCTCGATATCGACAGTCATTGCGACTTAATCGGTTCAGATATGGAGTTGGCCAGCGCTTTTAGTAATCTGATTACCAATGCCATCAAATACACACCGAAAGGCGGAACGGTGACCATGGGTTGGCATGACAATGGTGAGCAAGCTTATTTTACCGTGGAAGATACTGGCATAGGCATTGATCCTAAGCACCTGCCCCGTTTAACCGAACGCTTCTACCGTGTTGACAGCGCGCGCAGTCGACAAACGGGTGGCACAGGCTTAGGACTAGCCATTGTGAAACACGTGTTAATGCAACACCAAGCACATTTAGAAATTGAATCTAAAGAAAATCAAGGCTCAATTTTTAAAGTGATTTTCCCCAAAGAACGCACCTATAATCCTGAATAAGCCTTTCTTCAAAAGCATGAAAAAAGCACCGATATCGGTGCTTTTTTGTCTCTCACCTTCCCTTTAACAAGGATGGAGATCGAGAGCTGAAATGATTAAACTGTATGTCCCATCGCTTCACCCATCACCACAGTCGAGTTGGCTTTAAAGGCAGTATCCCACGTCATTTTGTCTTTTTCAAACAGTACCACAGCGGTTGAGCCTAGGTAGAAACGACCGAGTTCAGCACCTTTGTCCAAGAACAAGTCATGCTGATTTAGCTCTAAACGGCCGGTAGGCTTCACTTTTCCTGTCGCAACAGTTTCAATCCCCGCCACAATCATGGCGCCAACGAGGACCACGGCCATACGGCCGATTTCCGTATCAAATAAACAAACCATACGTTCATTGCGGGCAAACAAGCCTGGAATATTTTCAGCAGTGGTTTGATTGACCGAGAACAATTCACCCGGCACATATAAGGTTTCCGTCAATGTGCCTGCAAATGGCATATGCACACGGTGATAATCTTTAGGCGATAAATACACTGTTGCAAACTGACCATTTTTAAACGGTTCAGCCAACTGCGGATCTGCAATTAAATTATCAACGGTGAATTTTTGTCCTTTGGCTTGGAAAATATCACCTTCCACAATGGGACCCAACTGTGAAATCGCACCATCCGCAGGCGATACAATACTGGTCGCATCGATATCAATATCACGCACACCATCTTTTAATGCACGGGTAAAGAATTCATTAAAGGACTTAAACTTCAGTGCATTGCTCTGCTCAGCAATCGACATATCAATGCCATACTGCGCTTTAAACGCAGTGATGACCGCATTTTTCACAATTGGATTTTCGCTCGCTGCGACTCTGCCCACGACACGTGATAACTGATGTTGGGGTACAACACGTTGAGCTTGAATGAAAATTTGTTTTTTTAAGCGTGATGTGAGGCTCAAGACGGCATCTCTCCGGTAATGATAGGACTGTCGAGGCGGTTGCCCCATTCACTCCACGCACCGTCATACGCCTGAATATTCCAACCCAATAAACGACCTAAAATATAAGCCAGTCCTGAGCGGTGATGTGACTGACAGTACACCACCACAGGTTCATTTAAGTTAAAACCCAATTGTTCTAAGCGTTGCTGCGTGCGTTCTAAAGGGTGCAATCTTAAATGATTTTCACGGTTAAGGGCAGTACTCCATTCAAAATGTAGTGCATTTGGAATGTGACCGCCGCGTCGCGCTGCAAGACGCAGGCCGGTATATTCGTCTTCTGTGCGGCAGTCCCAGAGTTGGACTTGGCTACTTTGAACTTTCTCTAATAACTCAGCATATTCAATTCGATACTGCTGTATTTTGGCTTGATCGACCTGTACTAAAGCACTGACAGGTTCAAACTGTTCCACTTCAGAAGTGGTTGGAAGTCCTGCTGCAAGCCATGCATGAATTCCACCATTCAGCAGACTGGTATTTTCAAAACCTAAGCAGTGTAAATTCCAAATCAAACGCCCCGCCCAAGCGCCACCTTCATCATCGTAAACCACCACATGATGCTCGGGTGAAATATTCAAATAACGAATCAGTTCCTGTAAACCGTCTACATCGGGAAGTAATCCCGTGGCTTGTTCGTCTTGGCGCACCAAAAATTTCGGCTTTAAATGCAAAGCATGTGGAATATGCAATTGGTCATAGACTGAAGCACGGCTTAAATCGACGATGCGTAATTTGTCATTCCCTAAATGCGGAACCAATTGCTCTGCGTCTATCAACAAGCCAAAATCAAAGGCAGAATGTGTCATATTAATTCGTATGTTTTCAGATCATGCTTTGATCTTAGCACAACTCATTTTTACAATTATTCTGATTTTTTGCATTCTTTTAGCAGAATTATAGATATCACTATTCGCCAGTTTTTTAATACAACCATGCCAGAACGGATTCTGGCATGGTATATATTCTGGATTAATTGACTTCTGCTTCAGCAATCTCAAAAACCTGACGTAAATACGCCAAAAAGGTATCGTTATCGGTCATGGTTTTACCTGGACTGTCTGAGATTTTCGCAACCGACTGGCCATTACACTCGACCAATTTAAGCACAATATTTAATGGCGTTTGTCCCATATCATTGGTCAAATTGGTGCCAATCCCGAAGCTGACTTGGAAACGGTCTTTGAAATAATTGTGCAGATCCCATGCTTTCTCTAAATTCAGTCCATCACTAAAGGTCAGCATTTTGGTTTTACTGTCAATTTTCAGCTTTTTATAGTGAGCATAGGCTTTATCGCCCCACTCATACGGGTCGCCACTGTCATGACGCAAACCATCGAATAGCTTGGCAAAATACAAATCAAAATCTCGCAGGAATGCGTCCATCCCCACCACATCCGTTAAAGCAATACCTAAATCACCACGGTACTCTTGTACCCACGTTTCCAGTGCTGATTTTTGGAAATTACGTAAACGTACATCCAGCGCTTGGAATGCTTGTAGGAATTCATGCGCCATGGTCCCAATCGGGGTTAGGCCCAATTGCTTCGCAATTAAGACATTACTGGTACCACGGAAAATATGCGGTGCAGCTTGATTAAACACTTCAATCACATGTTTTTGCCAAGCCAAACTATAGCGGCGCCGCGTGCCAAAATCAGAGACTAAAAATGGGGGATCATTTGGCGTTTGCGATGTTTCATAGTGTTTTAATAAGGCCACTTTGGCCTGTAAGCGACGTTTGCCCTCAGCCATCACCTCTTCGTTTCGAATACGACGGAAATACAACTCATTGACGATGGCAAGCACAAAGATTTCAAACATCATGGCTTGAACCATCGGCCCTTCAATTCGAATGTCTAAACGGCCTTGGTGATCGATACTGGCCACAATAAAACGGCGTTTGAGCTGAAATAACTCTAAATAATCGACAAAATCACTTTTGATAAAGCGCAAACCACGCAGGTATTGCAGCTCATCGTCTTGAAAACGTAATTGGCAGAGCAAATCTAGTTGGTGGTTTAAATCATCAAGAATGTCGACCAAAGGATAGACCGTGTCATCCAAATTGCGACAACGGAACTGGTACACACTATGCGCTTGGGGAAACTTATGCAGGACCACCTGTAGCATCGTAAATTTGTACAGATCAGTATCTAATAAGGATTGGATGATGGCAGACATATCATTTTCGGTTTTTAGCAACTTATTGCATTAAAGCACATTTTTTTAAGCTGCATAGCCATGTTTTGGTAATTCGGTCTTGCTATTCGACCAATTACTCGGGACATTTCTTATTTCTCTTGATTCAGAATACAAATGTTGATGTCTTTACTGACATCGTGCTTGGCCTATGCTCTTTTCCTGAAACATTGCTATGGATATAAACTCAACGGCCTTGTTTTTTTCAATCGATATCTCTCCTGTTCTGCACTAGCTTTGCTACAATTTCAATCTGCACAATCAAATAGTAGATAGAATCAGTTATGCGGGCCTTATTACAACGCGTTCTCGAAGCCAAAGTGGTGGTCGATGGTGAAACCACTGGTGAAATTCAACACGGTATCTTGGTTTTCTTAGGCCTTGGGAAAGAAGACACTTTAGACAAAGGCAAAAAACTGATCGATAAAATTTTAAAGTATCGTTTTTTTGACGATGAACAAGGCAAAATGGGCTGGAATGTCAGCCAAGCCGGTGGTGGGATTCTTCTAGTTTCTCAATTTACTTTGATGGCGCAAACCCAAAAAGGTTTACGTCCTGACTTTGGACCAGCCATGCCACCAAATGATGCTGAGGCCTTATACGAACAACTGGTTGAATATACCAAGACCCAGTTTGAGCATGTGCAAACTGGTATTTTTGCTGCCGACATGAAAGTACATTTGGTCAATGATGGACCCGTGACTTTCAATTTAGAAGTCGAATAAAAACACCATGCATAAAAAAGCCCTCGATAGAGGGCTTTTTCGATTTCATCGCCCTCAATCTCCCTTTTATAAAGGAGGAGAAATCAAGACGTTTAAAAAATCTTTTTACTTACCCGTTTTTTCTTTCAAAAACGCGCGAGCGGCTTTAATTTTTGCTTTCACAGGCTTAGGTAGCTTTGGTGGAACCAATTTTGCAACTTGGTTGAACCAAACCAATAGACCAAAATCACCTTCCATTTTAATGCTGCCGTTTTGCATGCCCGTCATAAATGCGGTTGGGTCACCTTTGATTAAAGTTTTCACACCCTGCTCACTGTCCGCAAACTGTAAAATAAAATCGGCTTTTTCGGCATCACCTGAAACGGTATCAATCTGACCATTATTCACAATAATTTGGCGTGCCATACCCAGATCCGTACCAATTTGAATACGGAACTGACGTTCATGAACTAATTCAATAAATTTTGGACTGGTACGCGCCAGCTGTTTCATACGAAGTGCCAAACCAGTAACCATTAAATCCAGCGGATCCGTGCTGACATCAACCAATGGAAGTTTAACCACAGGAATTGAAGATAGTTTCATGACATGAAAGCCTATTGTAATTGTTGATAAATTGACTGTTTTCAATGCTACCACAAGTTGCCATTTTTACCGCTAGGCTTTGTATAACAATCATGTAAGAACGTAAAAAAGATGCACAGGGCATCTTCTTTTACGGTATGAGGTTATGACTTAGCGGCTAGAACACTGCTGTTGGTCATCTTCATATACAGGTGTATGTTCAATACAACGGCGCTGCGCCAGTGCACGTTCTGCGCGACGGTCTTCACGTAGAAGCAACATCGTCACAATAAGCATCGCTGAAGTTAAAGCAGTTAAGTAGCTATAAGTGATCGGCATTTCAAACACTGCTTGCACACCTAGGCGAATGACTTCCAAGATTCCCCAAAACACCATACCCGCCACCATAAAACTCAACCAGCGACGATAAGGCGAAAAGAAAACAGCAATTAACGCAGCGGCGACTAAACTTAAGCCAACGATGGTTGCTAAATTCGCTGTTACCATAAAAACCTCCGTCTAAGATAAATTCAGGCGACTGATACACTGTGCTGAACTCATCCCCGATACCGTTTAAAATTAATGGATTGTGTAGCTTTCAAACTCTATGCATGCATTATGAGCAGTTTTGAAAAGAAAAAAAGGCTTGTATTTTTAGAATGCGACATACCTTGTCGCCATATTATATTGTCATTACATTTTTTTAGATTTGAACTTTTCCAAAACAAAGACGCGCTGAGTCTTGGCGTGTCATTACAAAATAAAACCCGTATTTTCAGCGCTTAAAAATATTTTTTCCAATTCTGTTGATCGTTGTTTTTATCGACATTTTTCACTGACCGCTCATCGTTTTTCGCTTAAATTTGCAACAAAAAAACGCAGCTCAAAGGCTGCGTTTTTGATAACACCGAGATGCTTTAAGCACGATTTAAATCTTTATCGTGCACACCCAATAAATACAACACCCCATCTAAGCCGACACTTGAAATGGCTTGATTGGCGTTTTGTCTCACCAGCGGTTTCGCATGGAAAGCTACACCTAAGCCAGCAATCGACAGCATCGGTAAATCGTTCGCACCATCTCCTACTGCAATCGCCTGCTCAAGAGAAATGCCCATCTTATCGGCTAACTCACGTAATAATAATGCCTTACGTGCACCATCCACGATGTGCCCTTTAACTTCACCTGTCACCAACCCATTTTCAACGTCTAAGACATTGGCATGGACTTCATCAATACCAAGTTTGGCTTGTAGATACTCTGCAAAGTACTGAAAACCACCCGACAAGATAGCCGTGCGGTAGCCTAATGCTTTTAAAGTTGAAATTAAACGTTCAGCACCTTCTGTAACGGTCAGACGTTCTGCAATTTTAGGTAGGACAGAGGCATCCATCCCTTTGAGCAGTGCGACACGTGCGCGAAAGCTTTGTTGGAAATCTAGCTCACCCTGCATTGCACGCTCTGTGATTTCAGCGACTTGTGCGCCGACACCCGCTTCAATCGCCAGTTCATCAATCACTTCTTGCTCAATTAAGGTCGAGTCCATGTCAAAACACACCAACCGGCGGTTACGACGGTAGGCATTGTCTTCTTGTACCGCCACATCGACATTCAGTTCATGTGACAAACGTAAACAGGCTGCACGCATAGCTGCAGCATCCAGCATTTGACCACTTAAACCGAATTGAACACAGGCGCGTTTCGGCCCATCGACTTCGCCATTTAAGACTGGACGACCTGACAGACGGGTCACGGTTTCGATGTTGAAACCTTGGTTAGACACAATATTTGTAACTGCTTGTAAGTGAGACGCCTCAAGCTCTGGCGCCAAAGCCGTGACGATATAACGCGTCCGCCCACCTTCACTCACCCACTGGTCATATTCAGTTGTAGTGATTGGTTTAAAACGTACAGTTAAACCAATATCATGTGCTAAAATTAGAATTTCCTTCATCGCCAAAGCTGTTGCGGTTTGGTCATCTGAAGAAATAACAATACCTAAGGTCAATTGGTTATGAATAACTGCTTGTCCGACATCTAAAATTTGTAGTGAATGAGTGGACAATACCTGCATTAATCGAGTGAACTGATTAGGTTGGTCTGGTCCTAAAAATGAAATAAGAATGATTTCTCGCATGAATTGACTCGGGTCTGAGCTACGACTATTGTTAGAATCATAATCGAAATTGAATATATTTTCTTTGGAAGTTTACGTTGAATGCGCCTAGACAAGGGCTATTTGCTAGCCTATTAATTGTAAGTTTTGCTTTACATACCTTTTTATTGGTATTGGCAACGACTCATCAACTGAATGAAAACCGTGCCAACCAAGGCCAACTGATGACCTCTCAATTGGTCACAGACAGTCTTGCAGAGCTGGAGCCTGCCAACACGGTTTCTCTTGCGCTTTTGGTGGATCGCTATGCGACCAACCCAAGCGTAGCTTCCATTCGCATTTTGGATGCCAACAATCAAGTCTTGGCGACAGGTGGCCAAGTTCGAACTCGTGATGGTGAAGTATTTGTCCGTGATGCGCTGCAAAACGAAAAGAAAGTGGGTAGCATTGAAATCACGCTCATTAAACCAAGTATGGGTGAGATTTTACGGACTCAGTGGTTAGCAATTTTATTGTCCTTAACGATTCATGGTTTATTGTGGCTGGCTTATCGCGCCATTGCGCGCCCAAGTCGTACCGAATATTTGGCACGGATCAATAATGAATCCCGCTTAAAACATGAAATTCAAGTTTTAACGCAAACACTTGAACAAGAAAAACACCATACGGCAGTCGCGATTGCCCAAGCACAACAACAGATCAAAACCAGTGCGAAGCCTAAAGAACAGAAACCAGTGATCGTGGATAATCATTCGGTTGCGCTCAATATTCAATTTTATGACCCGAAACAGTTGATGGACTCAGTGAATAAAACCGTGTCGATTCCATACTTTAATTTGTGTCAAATTTTCCTCAATAAAAGCACAGAACTTTGTTTAAAACACTACAAACTCAACAGCACGGACATCACTACAGTTCAATCTTTTAATGAGCATGGTGCCACCCTCAGCATGTCGACAGACACACCCAATGCAGTGCCGTGTTTAATGATGATCAGCAGTGTGTTCCAACTGCTATCTGAGGTTTTGTATAAACGCTATCGCGAAGAAAAGCGCTTTGTTTTACAAACGCGTTGTGGCATTTCAACCGCAGTCGATGCGATGCAGCTGTCTGCGAATCAAGCTGCTGAGCGTTTGGTCCAACAGTTGTCTGCCAAAGAAAGTGCGGTGCATTTAAGCAACGAATTATTGAAAGACATTTCTGAAAGTTACCAACTGGTGAATTTACCTAATCCAACCAATGTCTTGACCCGCCATGCCTTTATGGTCAATGGCATGGGTGCGGAGTCTGCAGAGTTGGCGCAAAGCTTAAGAACGGAAATTTTAAAAGCAAAACAATCTAAAGCCTCTTAATTAGGTCTAACCATAAAAAAGCCTGACGCATGTCAGGCTTTTTTATGGTAACTGTTAAATTTTAAGTTGTTTCTGCGCAATCAAATGTTGCTGCGCACTATACCTTTGCTCTGGATCGGTACAAGCTACTTTAAGCCAATGACCATCGGCTTGTAGCTCCCAAGCATTCAAACAATCATTTAAGTAACTGATTAATCCGTCTTTATAAATCTGCTTTTTCAAAACGCGATCTAATATTGGAAAGCAAGTTTCCACCCGCGAAAATAAATTACGCCCCATCCAATCTGCGCTGGCACAGTACAGCTTTTTCTCACCGCCATGCTCAAAACAATACACGCGGGTATGTTCCAGAAAACGGCCCACAATCGAACGCACACGAATATTCTCAGACATGCCTTGGACCTGTGGAATTAAACAGCAGATCGAACGGATAATAAGATCGACCTGTACCCCCGCTTGTGACGCACGATACAGTGCGGCAATTAACTGAGGTTCCGTTAAAGCATTGACTTTAATGATGATACGCGCCTTTTGACCGGCTTGTGCAAACTGAATTTCTTGCTCAATCAGTTTTAACAGTTCACTGTGTAACGTAAAAGGCGCATGTAACAACGCCTTCAATTTGGCCATTTTGCCCATCCCCGTCAGTTCTTGGAACATACGGTGTACATCTTCACAAATATCAGGCTGTGTGGTCATCAACCCATAGTCGGTATACATACGCGCATTGCCCGCATGATAATTGCCTGTGCCCAGATGGGCATAACGGATCAACTGAGCATTTTCACGGCGTACAATCAGAATCATTTTGGCATGGGTTTTATAACCGACAATGCCATACACCACCACCGCACCCGCTTCTTGCAAAATATTGGCCACGGTAATGTTCGACTCTTCATCAAAACGCGCACGCAACTCAATCACGGCTGTGACTTCCTTGCCATTTCGTGCTGCTTCTGCTAAGACCTGAACAATTTCCGAGTCAGGCCCACTGCGGTAGAGCGTTTGTTTAATCGCCAGCACATTCGGGTCTTTCGCTGCTTCTTTTAATAAACCAATCACAGGCTGAAAAGAATCAAAAGGATGATGCAGCAACACATCCTGTGCTTTTAAGGTATCAAAGGTACTTTTTTGTTTACGCAAAATTTTGGGAATGACTGGAATAAAAACTGGATGCTTTAATTCAGGTCGGTCACAACTGGTACTGAGGCGTGAAAGATTGATGGGCCCATCAATGCGATAAAGCTCCTGCTCAGTTAAATCAAATTCTTTGAGCAAATAATCAATCACCGCTTCGGGACAGTCATCTTCGATTTCTAAACGCACCGCACGACCAAAACGGCGTGAAGACAGCTCATCTTTTAGTGCTACCGCCAAATCATCAACATCTTCCGACAAAATCAGATCGGCATTACGCGTCACACGAAAAGCATAACAGCCCGTGGCTTTCATCCCCGGAAACAAATCGCTGATGTGCTGCTGAATCATTGCGGTTAAAAAAATCTGCGTGTCGATATTGCCTGCCACGTTTTTCGGCATATGAATTAAACGCGGTAATGAGCGCGGTGCTGGGACTATCGCCATCTCAATGCTCCGTCCAAAAGCATCTTTACCTTGTAAACTCACAATGAAATTCAGACTTTTATTCACGAGACGAGGAAAAGGGTGTGACGGATCTAAGCTGATTGGGGTCAAAACGGGTTGGATTTCTTTAGCGAAATATTCTGCAATCCACGCTTTATGTTTTTCTAAAATATCTTGGAACTGGATGAACTGAATGCCTTGTGCTTGTAACTCAGGCAAAATCGAATGATTTAAAATTTCAAATTGTTTTTTGACGGCACGATGAATGGATTCGGACAGGCCTTCTAATATCACTTCAGTGGGAACAGCATCAGGGGTTCGTGCTATCACATTCATATCGCGTTGTTTCATCAAGCCTGCAATACGAATTTCAAAAAACTCATCTAAATTACGTGAAAAAATAATTAAAAAAGTTAAGCGCTCCAGCACAGGCAAACTCGGGTCTAATGCTTGTGCTAAAACCCGCTGATGAAACTCAAATAACGATAGCTCTCGGTTAAAATACGTCGCCGATGAATGCTGAAAATTATCCATACCCTCTCAATGCTGTTTGCAACAGTCTGTTATGAAGTGTTTGGCAGGGATGTTAGGTAGTCTTTATGACAGTTTAGTTACAACCTCATGCCAAATAGAAAATTCATCCTGACTTTATGCTTAAAGCTGCAACAGCGTACAGTATTCAAACCGATATATGTTCCTTTTCACTTTTTTCCTTGGCAGTGGCCTCTGCTTTCGCGGCCCAATAGCTGGCTAAAATTGGCCCTGAAATGTTATGCCACAAACTAAAGATTGCGCTGGGTACAGCCGTAATTGGCGAAGCGGCAAAATGCACAGCAGCCAAAGCCACGCCTAGTCCTGAGTTTTGCATACCGACCTCAATAGAGACCGCTTTACAGTCAGCATGTGGCAAGTGAAACATCCGTGCTGCTCCAAAGCCAAGTAAATAACCAATCGCGTTATGTAATGCCACCACAGCTAAAATCAATAAGCCTGATTCTAAAATTTGTGCTTTTGAGCCGCCAATAATCGCCGCCACAATCAGCACAATCGCCACTACAGAAATTAAGGGCATCACCGAAATATAGCTTTCGACTTTATGTTTTAGCACGGCGCGTACCACCAGCCCTAAAATAATCGGGAACAGGACCACTTGCAAAATTGAACTCAGCATCGACCATGCATTAATTTCAATCCATTGGCTGGCCAAAAAATAGAAAATCGCGGGAGTCAGAACAGGTGCCAATAAGGTCGATACCGTAGTACATGCAACAGACAAGGCCGTATTGCCTTTCGCCATGTAAGTAATCACATTGGATGCGGTACCGCCCGGACAGCAACCTACCAAAATCACCCCGATCGCAATTTCAGTCGGCAAGCTAAACAATAAACACAGCAGATAAGCCACGCTTGGCATCACCACAAACTGAGCTGCCACCCCAATTGCAACCGCTTTTGGACTTTGCATCACACCTTTAAAATCATCTACTGTCATAGTCATGCCCATACCAAACATGATCAGGCCCAACATCCACGTGATATAAGCTTTCATCCAAACAAAAGTTTCAGGGCTCAGGAGCGCAATGCCTGCAAATAACACCACCCATAGAGCAAAGGTTTTTTGAATCCAAGCGGTAAATTTTAAAAAAGTGCCCATGACCTTTCCCTATTGCATGTTTTTATAATGTCGATATTGGTGATTGAGGTGAGCCGATTGGTTCAGCTCATCAGTTCACAGCATATTGTTGCACAATATCTTTGCAATACAGACGTTTCACACCATGGGCCAGCATCTCTTGCCATGCATGTTGTAAAGAACCGTGTAAATCAATGCCTTTGGTGGCATCGGCAATCACATAGGTTTGAAAACCGAGTTTACAGGCATCTATTGCCGTCCATGCCACACAAAAGTCAGTTGCAATCCCAACAATAAACACGGTATCAATCCCACGCTCTCTTAAATAGCCTGCGAGTCCCGTTTGGGTTTTGTGATCCGCTTCTAAAAAAGCAGAATAACTATCAATGTGCGCATGACATCCTTTGCGAATGATCAACTGCGCTTTGGCAAGGTCGAGATCAGGATGCAATTCCGCATCCTGTGTGCCTTGTACACAGTGACGTGGCCAGAGTACTTGTGTGCCATAGTCCAATTCAATGGTTTGAAAGGCTTGTTGATCGGGGTGATTGTCTGCAAAAGAAATATGATTTTCAGGATGCCAATCTTGGGTGAGTATAATAGTGTCAAAATAATCGCCAAGCTGATTAATTTTAGGAATAATTTGATCTGATCCTGCTACCGCTAAATTTCCACCAGGCGTAAAACCATTTTGTACATCCACCACAATCAATGCCATATTCTTCTGCATTCTTCTCTGTCCTTTTAGTTCTGCGCTCGAAGGCCAAGCTTAGCTTAATTTATAAAACAGTATTCATCCTCGCGGGTCAAAATTAAATGACCGCAGCCTTGAGTGCAATGGGTATTGTGGCAAATTGAAGCGAAGATAGAATATAGAACAAAATACTGGACATTGATCTATAACGTTAAAAGGACGATGCCACACATACTTAGAGAACTCGCATAATCATGCAAAATCCTGACGTTTATAAAAGTTTATAACCCAATATTCAGTTTGATCGACTTCTAATGCTCGATTGAGATGAAGCGATCCTTTCTTTAAATGCGTTAATCCATGGCCATAGGTTATGCAAAACGCTCTTTTCAGATGCAAAATAAGATGCTTTTCTTGGTCTACCATTTGAACAAGCTGTATTTTTGTAGCGAAAGATAAAGTTTTTATACACTTTGACTAAAGCATATTGTTCTTCATGTTGTGTTCGTTCATAATTTGCATAAGCATTATTCAATGCATCAGCGCTTTGAAAATGCTATAAATTAAAATACGCACCCATCCAATCTTATGTTTTTCTGGCCTAACTGGATGGACAAATAGGATATTTTTTTAAAATGACTCAGCAAGCACAGACCATCCAAGGCTCAATTGTCGCAATCGTCACCCCTATGTTTGAAGATGGCAGCGTAGATTGGAAGGGTCTAGAGAAGCTCGTTGAGTGGCACATCGCACAAGGCACAAATAGCATTGTTGCTGTCGGTACAACGGGTGAAGCGTCTACTCTAAGCATGAAAGAGCATACACAAGTGATTAAAGAAATCATTCGTGTCGCGAACAAACGCATCCCTATTATTGCGGGTACTGGCGCGAATTCAACGCGTGAAGCTATCGAGTTGACTAAAGAAGCCAAAGAACTCGGTGCAGATGCTGCTCTTCTGGTGACCCCTTATTATAATAAACCGACCCAAGAAGGCCTATATCAGCACTATAAAGCTATTGCTGAAGCTGTTGATCTTCCTCAAATTCTGTATAACGTACCTGGTCGTACAGGTGTCGATATGGCGAATGAAACGGTCATTCGTTTGGCTGATATTCCACAAATTGTGGGCATCAAGGATGCCACAGGTGATGTCCCTCGTGGTCAAGCACTGCTCGAAGGTCTTGCTGGCAAGGCAATGACCGTCTATTCAGGTGATGATGCAACGGCTTATCAACTGATTCTGTCAGGTGCAAAAGGTAATATTTCTGTGACTGCAAACGTTGCACCCAAAGAAATGAGTGATGTTTGCGCGGCAGCACTGGCAGGCGAAGCTGAAAAAGCTGAAAACCTAAATACCCAAGTTGCAAATTTACACGAAATTCTATTTTGCGAATCGAACCCAATTCCTGTGAAATGGGCACTTCATGAAATGGAGTTAATCGAAACGGGTATTCGTTTACCATTAACACCACTTGCAGAACAATATCGCACACCGCTCCGTGAAGCACTCACAACGGCGGGTGTCATTAAATAAAGAGCACATCAATATGCAATTACGTTTAGGTCTTACTCTCGCACTTTCAGTCGTCAGTTTAGCGGGTTGTAGTTCCCTTGCAGTCAATAACGGTAGTTTGGACTATAAAGAAACCGCAGCCTTAGAACCTCTTAAGTACCCTGAAGGCTCTATGGTTCGACCTGCAACGCCGTTGTATCCAGCTCCAACGGTTGAAGCGCTCGCTCTTGAACACGCACCTGTACTTGAAAACAAGCGCGGAAACCGTTTTGCAATGCCGCGCCCTCAAGCTGCTCAAGCCATGTCGAATGCCGAATCAACGGAAACGGTTGATACAGCTGTGAGTCGCCCTCAATTGATTATTGACGGAAATAAGAATCCGCTGCTCAAAATTGAGGGAAATTCTGCTACAATTTGGCAATATACGCTTGCCACCCTCAGCAGCCTCAACCATCAAATTGTTGGTCAAAGCAAAAATGGTTATGAAGCAACCATTAAAATCGATCAACAGGTCTATGTGTTAAGACTGACCGCGGTCGGCAGCAGCAACAACCTCGCTGTGTTCAATGCCGATAACAGTTTTGCAGCGCCTGAAAAAGCCACAGAATTGTTAACCCAGATTTACCAAAATTGGCCAGCCTAGTCGTACTAGGCATTTTTTTTTGAAAAAGGTTCCCTCATGTTAAAACAAACCTTGCTCTATACTGGTAAAGCGAAATCTGTCTATGAAACAGACAGTGCAGACCACCTGATTTTAGTCTTTCGTGATGATGCTTCGGCATTCAATGGTGAAAAGATCGAACAACTAGATCGTAAAGGTAAGGTGAACAACCGTTTTAACGCCTTTATCATGGATAAATTGGCTGCGGCTGGCATTGAGACTCACTTTGAAAAACTTCTTTCTCCAACAGAAGTTCTAGTGAAAAAACTCAGCATGATCCCTGTTGAATGTGTAATTCGTAATTATGCAGCAGGTTCTTTATGCCGTCGCTTAGGTGTAGAAGAAGGCAAAGAATTAACCCCGCCGACTTTTGAATTATTTTTCAAAGATGATGCGCTTGGCGACCCAATGGTCAATGAGTCTCAAGCGATTGCTTTAGGTTGGGCAACTGCTGAGCAACTTGAGCAAATGAAAGTCCTCACTTACCAAGTGAACGAAGTGCTTAAAAACTTATTTGACCAAGGTGGCATGCTACTTGTGGACTTCAAACTTGAGTTTGGCGTATTCCACGATCGTATTGTTCTTGGTGATGAGTTCTCTCCAGACGGTTGTCGTCTATGGGACAAAGAAACCAAGAAAAAACTCGACAAAGACCGTTTCCGTCAAGGTTTAGGCGGTGTGGTTGAAGCTTATGAAGAAGTTGCTGCACGTTTAGGTATCGACCTTTCTGATATCTAATCAGTTACAGATTCAAGAAAACCGAGCTTAATCGCTCGGTTTTTTTTATTCTTCACATTTTAGATCAATGCCTTGTTATAGCTGCAATACAAGCCTTTATTTTCTGTCTAATAGCCTTCTATATGACATAAATATTAAAGTTTCATGAAATTTTATTTATTTTTTTGTAAAATAGTCATTTCAATCACATGAAATGTCACATTTCTAATGATGCTTTTCTTGTATATCTCCTGATAGAAGGCCCTATGATTTATCAATTAGATGAACTGCAATGTATCGGACAAGGCTGTTCAAAAATGGTGTTTCAGCATCCTGAGGATGAAAACAAAATCATCAAAGTCATGAATCCAAATCGAGTGGATGAAGATGGTGGCTGGAAAGGACATGGCAAACTTAAACGTAGAATGTCGCAAGGCGTTTATCGCCAATTCCGTCGTGAATTATTGCAATATCTACAGCTATGTAAAAATCATTATAAAAATAATATCTTTAGCTTTCCTGTCGAAATGCCTTATGGTTTTGTGAAAACTTCTGTAGGCTTGGGTTTTGTGACTGAAAAAATTGTCTGCCCAAGTGGTGAAGGCATGACTTTATTTGAGTTATGCAAATCACATCAATTTGAGGAAAAACACGCCAAAGCTCTAGATGACTTTTTTCAGCTTTGCTGCGACTTACACATTATCTTCGGTGAGGTCAACATCGCAGGGATTATGTATACAGAGCGGCGAAATAATAAGCCCGAATTTGTCTTGGTCGATGGTATGGGTGAAAAATTATTTATTCCAATTCGAGCCATGAGCAAAAGAATTAATGCACATAATGTACGAAAAACTGAGCGAAAAATTCACGCCCAGATGCAGCAAATGCTGAACTTAAAAGATGAGCTTCTTCCTCTAAGCTAATACTACTCCTTTAAGTTGCGTCACTCAAAAAACCGAGCTTAAACGCTCGGTTTTTTTTTCAGCTCTACAGCTATTGCTGTACTTCAGTTTATTTGTGAGCTATTCAACACTGAAAAATAGTCTTGTAAAACACTGAGCCACTGTTAAAAAATCAACAATCCTGTACGTCATAGCGCACAAGACTTCAGGTATATTTCAGCTATGTCTCAACTTCATTTTTGAATATGATAAAAACATATGAACAGGACGTTCTCAGATAAAAATTATTCCAACCGAAAAAATACCCTTATTTGCTCATCTCTCATGGCGACAAGATCCATCGATCTCCTAAGAGCCGAAAGCTGGTATAGATGTTGCTTTTATTCAAAAGTACTCAGTAGGGTAAGTTCTATCTTCGTCTTATTTCTTAGATTTGTTTTTTTACGGATGGCTATATTTAAAATGAAAAACTGGCAAAAAAAATTACTACTTTCCACTACATTCGTAGCCGTAGCACTGAGCAGTACTGTCCAAGCAAAAGAATGGAAAACCATTCGTTTTGGCACAGAATCCGCATATGCACCTTTTGAATATAAAACACCAGACAATAAGCTGGTCGGTTTTGACATCGACTTGGGCAATGCCATTTGTGCCAAATTAAAAGCCAAATGTGTATGGGTAGAAAACTCCTTTGATGGGATGATTCCTGCGCTCAAAGCGAAAAAGTTCGACGGTATTTTGTCTTCAATGACGGTTACTACGGATCGAGCAAAACAAATCGCCTTTAGTAATAAAATTTACAACACGCCTACCCGCATGGTTGCAAAGAAAGGCTCTCCTTTGCTCCCTACACCAACCTCTTTAAAAGGCAAACGTGTGGGTGTACAACAAGGCACCATTCAAGAAGGCTATGCAAAAGCCTATTGGGCACCTAAGGGTGTAAATGTGGTTCCTTATCCAAACCAAGACGTGCTTTACCAAGACATGGTTTTGGGACGTCTAGATGCAACATTACAAGATGCGATTATGGTCGATGCAGGTTTCCTAAAATCAGCGAAAGGTAAAGGCTTTGCTTTTGCAGGCAATAATGTTGTCGATGCCAAAACACTCGGTGTAGGCGCTGCAATCGGCTTACGTAAAGAAGATGTCGATCTGAAAAAGAATATTGATAAAGCGTTAGCTGAAATTATTGCCGACGGCACCTATAAGAAACTCGAGAAAAAATACTTCTCCTTCAGCATTTATTAATTTATAGGGTGTCGATTAAATACCGACACCCTATATATATTGCTGATTTATAAAATATTATATTTTTACTCGGAGAAACTGAGTATGTTTCTGTCTGGCTATGGTCCCGTATTACTCAGTGGCACTTGGATGACCATACAGCTTGCTTTGTTATCACTGGTACTTTCGATCATTATTGGATTGTTTGGGGCAAGTGCCAAACTTTCTCGTATTCAAATCTTACGTCATGTTGCAATCCTCTATACCACGCTCATTCGTAGTGTTCCTGATCTGGTGATCATGTTGTTGTTGTTCTATAGCCTGCAACTTGGATTGAACTCGATTACCGAATCGATCCATATGGAGCAAATTGACATCAATCCCTTTGTGGCAGGGGTGATTACTTTAGCCTTTATTTATGGGGCCTATTTTACGGAAACCTTCCGTGGCGCATTTCAAGCCGTCCCCAAAGGTCAACTTGAAGCTGCATATGCCTATGGCATGACCCCATTTCAAGTCTTCAGGCGTGTCCTCTTTCCACAAATGATGCGTTTTGCCTTACCAGGAATTGGCAATAACTGGCAAGTCCTTATCAAAGCCACTGCCTTGGTGTCCTTAATTGGTTTGACCGACATCGTCAAAATTACCCAAGATGCAGGTCGAAGCAGCATGCAAGTGTTCTATTTCAGTATTGTTGCAGCCGTCATTTATCTGGCCATCACCACCCTTTCGAATTTGATTCTCATGTGGCTGGAACGTCGTTATTCTGCTGGTGTGAAAAAGGGACAACTATGATTGAAATTATTCAACAATACTGGCAGTCCTATCTGTGGACCGATGGTTTTCAAATGACTGGGGTCGCCATGACCGCGTGGCTACTGGTCTTATCGATTGCGATTGGTTTTGTTCTGGCTGTGCCTTTGTCAATTGCTCGAGTTTCTGAGCATGCTTTTGTACGTGGACCTGTTTGGTTTTTTACCTATATTTTCCGTGGTACGCCCTTATATGTGCAGCTACTGATTATTTATACTGGGATTTATAGTCTCGAATTTGTGCATGCCCATGAACGGCTCGATGAGTTTTTTAGAGAGGGGCTTAATTGCACCATTTTAGCGTTTGCACTCAATACAGCAGCTTATACTACTGAAATTTTTGCAGGGGCGATACGTTCGATTCCCTACGGCGAAATTGAGGCAGCAAAAGCCTTTGGAATGTCGCCTTGGAAACGCTATACCCGCATTATTATTCCGTCGATGCTACGCCGAGCATTGCCATTTTATGGTAATGAAGTCATTTTGATGCTGCATGCAACCACCATTGCCTTCACTGCAACCGTGCCTGATATTCTCAAAATTGCACGGGATGTCAATGCTGCCACTTATGCCACGTTTGATGCTTTTGGCATTGCCGCTGTGCTGTATGCCTGTCTGGCATTTATCCTCATTTGGATCTTTCGTAAATTGGAACAACGCTGGTTGGCGTTTTTAAAACCATCGAATCATTAGGAGAAACAATGGAAAATTCAGCAAAACTGGTGATTCGAGACCTTTGTAAAAGTTTTGGCGATCATGAAGTCTTAAAAGGGGTTTCACTTGAGGCACGCGCAGGTGATGTGATTAGTATTATTGGTTCCTCAGGTTCAGGTAAAAGTACCTTTCTTCGTTGCATCAATTTTCTAGAACAACCAAGCCAAGGCAGCATTCAGCTCAATGGTGAACAGTTAGAGACCACTTTAGCTAAAAATGGCGATCTCAAAGCGACAAATCCCAAACAACTGCAAAAAATGCGCACCCAACTGATGATGGTCTTTCAACATTTCAATTTATGGTCGCATATGACGGTATTAGAAAATATTATTGAAGGACCCATTCATGTCTTGGGGCTAAAGCGGAGTGAGGCGGAAGAGCGTGCACGAAAATACTTAAGAAAAGTTGGGCTTGCTGAAAGTGTCGAAAAGAAATATCCGTCTTTTTTGTCAGGAGGACAGCAACAGCGTGTTGCAATTGCCCGCGCCTTGGCAATGGAGCCTGAAGTGATGTTGTTTGATGAGCCGACCAGTGCTCTAGACCCTGAACTGGTGGGTGAGGTATTGAAAGTGATGCAAAGTTTAGCTGAAGAAGGCCGAACCATGATTGTGGTCACCCATGAAATGGGCTTCGCACGCCATGTATCCAATCATGTCATTTTCTTAGATCAAGGCAAAATTGAAGAACAAGGTGATCCAAAAGAAGTTTTGATTCACCCCAAAAGTGAACGCCTGCAACAGTTTTTAGAGGGTAACTTTAAATAATTGAATAGTCTTCAAGAGCTTGATGCAGCAATGATTCAACATTCAATACTTAGTTGAAAAGATAAAGCGCCTTGTTTGATCTGATCCCACGAAACTATATGCACTCAGATAAAAACCGAGCCATTTCGCTCGGTTTTTTACCTTTCCACCTAAGCTTTTATAGATTGGTATATCGATTTTTAGTGGTATCCATCACCAAAAAACTGGTGATCGAGCTAATGGATGGAATCGTTCCTAAAACATCAGTATGAAACTTTTTATAAGACTTAATGTCAGCCACTTCAACCCTGAGCAAATACTCGACCGAGCCTGTAATGGTATGACACTCAGTAACTTCATCCGTTGCAGTGATCACATCCTCAAACTGACTCAAGCTTTCTTTTGAGTGACAAGACAGCCCAATGGTCACATAAACCGTTAAGCCGATACCCAAAAGCGAACGGTCAATCACCGCTTTATAGCCTCGGATCACACCAATTCTTTCTAACTCTTGCACGCGTCTTAAACAGGCCGAGGGTGACAAACCCACGCGTTCTGCCAGTTTAATATTGGTTAAATGTGCATCGCGCTCAAGCTCACACAATATTTTTCGGTCTAATCGATCTAATTCAATCATTTATTGCATAAAATTCAGTATTAACGCTCAATATACAACCAAATTGTGCTAGATCAACAATAAAATGATACTTATTTGATTACGCCATCCCCTTTATGAACGCTTCACTGTTTGTCTCTTATCTGCTGTTCTGTGTCGTGATGACCTGCACACCTGGACCCAATAATGCACTGGTCATGCTGTCTGGTGCACGATTTGGCATCAGTAAAACCCTACCTCTGGTTTTAGGCATTGCCTTTGGTGTGGCCGTGCAACTCTTCGCCATCGGCATCGGCTTAAATCAGGTGTTTCTGGCCCTACACAAGCTCCAATTTATTTTAAGTTTGATCAGCACTTCTTATATTCTATGGCTTGCATGGAAAATTGCATCCAGTGGGCCACTCAACATCGAATTAGAACAAAAACCATCGATGGGTTTTCTACAAGGTGGGCTATTTCAGTGGGTCAATCCCAAAGCGTGGATCATCTCCATCAGTACCATTGCCACTTATTTTGCTTTAAACCATTATGTCAGCAACATCTTTTATGCAGCCCTGATTTTAATGATGGTTTCGATTCCATGTGTCGGGGTTTGGGCTATCGGTGGTCTTTGCTTACGCCAATATCTGATGAAACCACGCTTTGCCTTGAGCTTTAACATCACGATGGCAATCGCCTTATTAGCCGCTGTGTTACCTGCGGCATTAAAATTGATGAATACGCACATCGAAACATAAAAACGCTACAGTGCTTAAAGAAAAAACTGCTCAATGAATGTGACTAAATCCTAAGCACCAAAAACAAAAAGCCTGATTTGTGAATCAGGCTTTTTTATTACTGCTGCTGTTGCTCTTGTTGCCAACGTCGCTGTTGTAAGCGCTCTCCTTCAACCTCACGCTTATTGCGTGCCGACTCATATAGCTTGGTGCCTTTCAGTTCAGGTGGTAAATACTCTTGCATCACAAAATGCTCTGGATAGTTGTGCGGATACAAGTAGTCGACACCATAGCCCTGCTCTTTCATCAACTTAGTTGGTGCATTTCTTAAATGCAATGGCACAGGTAAATTTGCCGTTTTTTCAGCCAAATCTAAGGCTTTATTGATTGCAAGATATGTACTATTACTTTTTGCACTGGTCGCCAAATACACCGCACACTGCCCTAAAATAATTCGACACTCTGGCATGCCCACCGCTTGAACAGAACGGAAGCATTCTCCAGCAAGCAGCAGTGCATTGGGGTTTGAGTTGCCAATATCCTCAGAGGCAGCAATCAACATCCGACGGGCAATAAAAACGGGATCTTCTCCGCCTTTGAGCATACGTGCCATCCAATACAAAGTAGCATCAGGGTCACTGCCACGAATCGACTTGATAAAAGCCGACACCAAATCATAGTGCTGCTCACCCGATTTGTCATAACGGGCAATATTTTGCTGTGCAACTTTGACCACCATAGCATTGGTCACGATATTTTCAACATCAGGCTCGAAAGTCCCAGCAATCAACTCAATGAGATTCAAAGCTTTGCGGGCATCACCTGCGGCAAATTGCACCAAAGCTTCAAATTCTTCAATCTGAATGTAGCGCTCTTTTAAAAACTTATCGTTCTTAATCGCTTGTAATAATAAAGTTTGAATCGCATCAGCATCGAGCGCATTTAAGGTGTAGACCTGACAACGGGACAGCAGCGCGCTGTTCACTTCAAAAGATGGATTTTCAGTGGTGGCGCCAATGAGGGTAATTTTACCTTTCTCTACGGCATTCAGTAGTGCATCTTGCTGTGATTTGTTAAAACGATGAATCTCGTCAATAAACACCACGGGTGGCATTAAGTCCCCACCATCAGCAATGATCTCACGTAACTCTTTAACCCCAGTATTCAGTGCGGATAGACTGACAAATGGTCGGTCGATCGCTTGTGCCAACAGTAAAGCAATCGTGGTTTTCCCCACGCCTGGTGGTCCCCAAAAAATAATAGATGGCAAATGTCCTTGATCAATCATTTGGCAGAGCGGTGCCTGCTCACCCAATAAGTGATCCTGCCCAATAATTTCAGACAAATCACGCGGGCGTAAACGTTCAGGCAGAGGAATATTGCTATCGGACATAGGACTAAGACTTAAATGCATTCATCGAATGCTTATGTTATGGCAAATTCAGGCAAATGACACAAGCTTTTCATGCAATTTCACGCCACTTTTCTCAGCTAGCGAACCCAACGCACAATATAGTCTTCGATCTCTTCTTGATTGATCTCTTCTTCAGAAATACAGCGTCCTGCCGCAGACTTTTTGGCTTTTAGAATGCTCTGACGCGAACCCGTGTTCAGATAGTGCCATCTAGGTAAATTTTTACCTTCATGTAAACGACGATAAGCACAGCTCGGCGGTAACCAATGAATCGTGTCTAAAAGTTCAGGGGTGAGCTGGATACAATCGGGTACATGCTGCTTACGGTTTGGATAATCACGACAACTGGCGGTTTGACAGTCCAGTAGTTTACAGGCCACTTTGGTATAGGCGACTTCTTGGCTTTCTTCATCTTCAAGTTTCACCAAACAGCATAGACCACAACCATCACACAACGCTTCCCACTCTGCTGAGCGTAGCTCAGTGAGCGCATAATGCTTCCAAAACTCTGGTCGTAATTCCTGTGACATGACGCTTGCCGATAAACTCAATAGCACATTATACCCTATAGCAACTGTACTTTTCAGCACCATCAAATTTTCAATATTTACATCATATTCATAAACTTAAAATACAAAAAGAACACTTTTTAAACAAAAGAAACACAGTGTGTCCGAACCTTCTTTCTATACTAATAGAGTAATAAATAAGAACATCTATGGAGAAAAATTATGTTTCGTTGGGCGATTATCTTCGCAGTGATTGCACTGATTGCAAGTTTACTTGGTTTTGGCGGCGTAGCAGGTTTATCTAAAGACTTTGCGATTATTTTATTGGTGATTGCTGTGATTCTTGCGATTGTCGGGTTTTTATCTCGTGGCAAAGTCTAAAGCACACAACTCTTAATAACGAAAAAAGAAGGATTCAGATCCTTCTTTTTTTATATGTGCCTTTAAAAATAATTTCTCACATTTCTCATGCACATCGGAATATTTTTCAAATCCTTGTAAAAGTTTTTATGCTTTAATCAGAGCAGATCATCTATCAGGATTTGAGCATGACAATCAGTATTCAAACTCGAGAAATTCAATATAACGCAGCCGATGGACAACGCTTAGTTGGTTATTTTGCAGCACCAAGCTCTCAAACACCGCATGCAAGTATCATCGTTGCACCCGAATGGTGGGGCCGAAATGAATATACTGAACAACGTGCTCGCGAACTGGCTGAACACGGTTATGCCGCACTGGCGATTGATATGTACGGCGACAAAAATGTCACCACAGATGCCAAACAAGCCTATGAATGGATGATGCAAACTTTTGCGGATGCCGACACCATCGTCAACCGTGCGCAAGCAGGTTTAGATACGCTTGCTGCCCAGCCTGAAGTGAATCCCACTCAACTGGCGGCGATTGGTTTTTGTTATGGCGGTAAAGTGGTTTTAGACTTAGCTCGCTCAGGCGCACGACTAAAAGCAGTGGCGACTTTCCACGCCACATTGGCACCGAAAGCCCCTGCGGTCGAAGGTCAAATTCAGGGTGAAATTTTAGTTTTACATGGTGAGTTAGACAGCATGGTCACTTTGGATGATGTTGCCAGCTTCCGTGAAGAAATGCATGCGGCAAAAGTGGACCATGAAGTCATCATTTTTGAAGATGCGAAGCACGGTTTTAGCAACCCATTGGCCGATGAGCGTGCCAAAGCCAATGGCGTAGACTTGGGCTATAACCCAGAAGCAGAAAGACAAGGGCTAGATGCAATGTATGACTTGCTAGAACGCAATCTCAGTGCTTAACTAGAGCTGAAAATTCAAATATTTGATTTTTCAGATTCAACAGGATACATAATTAGATTTTAGAGGAGATAACAATGACTGAGACCCACTGCCAATATTGTAATTTTGATGAATATGACGTGCTTGATAAAAATGACTTTGGGGTAATTTTGCCCGAACCCAATGCATTGTCTAAAGGTCACTGTGTCATTATCCCTCTACGTCATGTGAGCTCATTTTTTGACATTACCGACAAAGAACGTAAAAGCTTAATGTCTTTGCTAGAACTGGCACGTAATGAACTCCAATTGCGTCATCAACCTTCAGGCTTTCATATCGGTTTTAATGATGGTGAAATATTTGGGAATGTGTCTGAACACTTACATATCCATATTATTCCACGCTACAAAGACCAAGAGCTAAAACTCGATGCACGTTGGGGCATGACGAAAGACTAAGTTTTTATGGTTTTAAATGGCGCGTAAGCGCCATTTTTTATGCGCAAAAACTCGGGCTCAGAAAAGACATTCAGTTATACTAAGCCGAATTTCTTGCTTGTGCCTCAGATGTCTCCTTTCTCTTTTTCAGATGCGTTACTGACTTGGTTCGATGTTCATGGTCGACATGATCTGCCATGGCAAGTAGCCGATGATCCCTACAAAGTCTGGGTGTCTGAAATTATGCTGCAACAGACCCAAGTCAAAACCGTGCTGCAATACTTCGAGCGTTTTATCGAACGCTTCCCAACGGTTGCAGCTTTAGGGACAGCATCATGGGATGAGGTCGCACCTTACTGGGCAGGTCTGGGCTACTATGCCCGTGCACGTAATCTGCATAAAGCCGCAGGGGTTGTGGCACGTCAGGGACACTTTCCTCAAACTTTAGAGGACTGGATTGAACTGCCAGGCATTGGTCCATCTACCGCAGGTGCGCTGATGTCTTTGGGTTTACGTCAGTACGGCGTCATTATGGATGGCAATGTAAAACGCGTGCTCGCACGCTTTTTTGCCATTGAGGATGATCTAAGCAAACCTGTGCATGAACGCAGCATGTGGCAACTAGCCACTGAACTCTGTCCAACTGAACGCAACCACGACTATACCCAAGCCATCATGGATTTGGGGGCAACTGTCTGTACCCCCAAAAAACCGCTGTGTTTATATTGCCCAATGCAGCAACACTGTAAAGCCCATGCACAAGGGTTAGAAACTGAATTGCCTTTTAAAAAGCCCAAGAAAGCTGTGCCTGTGAAGTCTGCCCAAGTTTTGGTGCTGCGCCATCACAATCAATGGCTGTGGCAACAGCGCCCCAATAGTGGACTGTGGGGCGGTTTATGGTGTTTACCTATTTTTGAAAATGGTGATGAACTCATTCAACTGTGCCAAAGTCTAGGACTGAAACAAGTCTCTCAACGCGCTGAAATTTCGCATAGTTTCACCCATTTCACTTGGCAACTGGAAGCGCTTTGCTTTGAGGTCGATGCCGATCAACTCGAACATTTAAGTATAGAATTGGCCAGCACATGGCTAGACATACAAAACGTCACAGAAATGGGCATCCCAACTGCGATGAAAAAATTGATCTCGACAATTCAACTGTGACATAGTTGGGTGATCGATTGGGTTTACCCTGAGACTTTAAAATTAGATCACTGAAATAATAAAGGATTGTTCGTGCGTAATTGTTTGCCCCGCCTTTCTGCGCTTGCCAGTTTAAGTTTTGTGATTCTGTTACTCGCAGCTTGCCGTACCGCGCCGCCTGCACCAAGTGGAAGCCAGTTACCGGCCTCACAAGTCCAACAGCTGAAAAACATGCGTTTAGCTCAGCAGCTGCCTGTACCCGTTCAAGGCATTAAACGTCATGGACTCACAGATACTTGGGGAGCGTCTCGCAGTAGCGGACGGACGCATGAAGGCATCGACATTCTGGCTCCACGTGGAACAAAAGTTTTTTCTGCCACAGAAGGTCTCGTTGCAGACTTACGCAATAACAATTTGGGTGGTAAAGTGGTTTGGATTATGGGGCCAGCAGGCACTTGGCATTACTACGCTCATCTTGATGACTATAAACGTGGCTTAAGTGTCGGCGACTATGTCAAAAAAGGCGACCTGATTGGCTATGTCGGCAATACAGGCAATGCAAGGCACACAGCCCCACATTTGCATTATGGACTTTATTTACAAGGTAAAGGCCGTGGTGCAGTAAATCCCTATCCTTATTTACGTTAACTTTAGGAATTTTTCATGTCAGAAGCGTTGATCAACCGTCTGGTCGAATTTGCTGAATCAGGCAATCAACAAAAAATCATCTTGGCAGGACAAAACCACCAAGGTTGGATCATGGAAATTACCGAAGATGCGCTTTTAATCAGCACTGGATTTGCTGAAAAAACTGGAAAAGATGTTTGGATTAACTTTTCCGACCTCGAACACGCCCAATTGTTTTATTGGGACAATCAACACGACCAATGGGCGCCTTTTACCCTATAAAAAGATCAGGAGCATGTTCATGACCACTCAACGCTGCGGATGGTGCTCCTCAGACCCACTTTACATCGACTACCATGATCATGAGTGGGGTAAACCACTACATGATGAAAAGCAATTATTTGCAATGCTCTGCCTCGAAGGTCAACAAGCAGGACTGTCATGGATTACCGTCCTGAAAAAGCGTGAACATTATCATCGCCATTTTTTTCAATATTCCATTGAAAAGATTGCGGCTTTAAGTGATATAGACTTAGCCGAAAAAGTCCAAGATATCGGCTTAATTCGCCATATCGGGAAGCTGACCGCCATTCGTGACAATGCGATTGCATGGCAAGCCCTGAAACAACAAGGCATTAACCCCGTTGAGTGGCTCTGGAACTTTGTCGAGCAACATGCAATCAACAATGATGTCCCTGACTACCGTACAGCGCCTGCACAGACACCTCAAAGCCAAAATATGTCTAAAACCCTAAAAAAACAGGGCTTTAAATTTGTCGGACCCACCACCTGCTATGCCTTTATGCAAGCGGTTGGTATGGTCAATGATCATGAAAACAGCTGTCATTTTAAATAAAAGTACATAAAAAACAGGAAAATAAGGATATAGAATATGACGGATAACACCATTCGTGCCTATGCGGCAATGCAAGCAGGTGCAGCACTACAACCCTATCAATTCGATGCGGGTGAACTGCAACCACATCAGGTCGAAGTCCAAGTCGAATATTGTGGATTGTGCCATTCCGATGTTTCGGTCATTAACAATGAATGGAACTCTTCGGTCTATCCCGTTGTCGCTGGTCATGAAATTATTGGCACCATCAGTCGCCTAGGCTCCGAAGCCAAAGGGCTTAAACTTGGACAGCGCGTCGGTATTGGCTGGACGGCAGAAAGCTGCCAACACTGTGACCCCTGTGTATCGGGTCAACAAGTACTCTGTACAGGTGGGTCAACAGCAACCATCGTCGGTCATGCAGGTGGCTTTGCCGATAAAGTTCGCGCCGGTTGGCAGTGGATTATTCCTTTACCTGAAGAGCTAGATCCTGAGTCAGCGGGTCCTTTATTGTGTGGCGGTATTACCGTTTTTGATCCAATTCTAAAACACCAAATTCAAGCCATTCACCATGTTGGCGTGATTGGCATCGGTGGTTTAGGGCATATGGCTATTAAGTTACTTCGAGGATGGGGCTGTGAAATTACGGCGTTTACCTCGAACCTCGACAAAACGGAAGAACTCAAGGCCATGGGTGCAGATCATGTGGTGAATAGCCGTGATGTGGATGCGCTTAAAACCCAGCGAGGCAAATTCGATCTATTGCTCAGTACGGTGAATGTCACGCTCAATTGGCCTGCCTATATCAGTACACTGGCACCAAATGGCACGATCCATTTGCTAGGCTTGCCTCTAGAGCCCATCAAATTAAATGCAGGTAGTCTGATTGGTGGAGCAAAATCTATCACGGGTTCACCCACTGGCTCCCCTACTGCATTACGTCAGCTACTCAAATTCGCTGCACGTAAAAACATTGCGCCACAAATTGAACTGTACCCTATGTCACAGTTGAATGAAGCACTGGAACGGTTACATTCTGGAAAAGCCCGTTATCGTATCGTCCTCAAAGCTGATTTTTAATCCATAAGCGCCTCAAAACAGGCGCTTTTTTATACCGCTTGTTTGACCAACGTCGAACTGCTGAGTTGCGCTTTCACCCAATCAGCCAACAAGGTGACCGCTGCGCGAATATCTGTTGAAATTTCATGACCTGCATTGAGGCGGATACAGTTTTTATAACGCTGCCCTTCACCAAAGACTTCGCCTGGCACAATATTAATACCGTGCTGCTGAGCAAAATAGTACATATCTAAACCATCGATACACTCGGGTAGCTGTAACCACAGCGCATAACTACCTAAAGGTTGATTGATACGTAACTCAACTCCGTTAAAGGCATGCTGAATCATGTGTCGGTATTGCTCAACTTGCTGTTTCAAAATCGGCTTTAACTGCTGTAAATGCTCCCGATAAGCACGACTATAAATGAGATCGGCCAGTGCCAACTGTAAAGGCGTATTCACTGTAATATTTTGCATCAGTAACGTAGCCTTCAAGTGCGCTAAGCGCTGCGGAATGCAGAACCAACCTACCCGATACGCAGTTGAAAGGGACTTGGAAACCGAACCACAGAAAATCACATAACCCTGCTGATCCCAATACTTAATCGGCAGCGGACGACTCGAGCTGAAACTACATTCACCATAAATATCATCTTCAATCACATAGCACTGATAGCGCGCAGCCAGTTGTGCAATTTTTTCTTTTTCTGCATTGCTTAAGCAAAACCCCAATGGATTTTGATAATTGGCCGTGAGTAAGCACGCTTTTGCGCCTGAACTTTGCATGACCTGCTCTAAACGTTCAAGATCAAAGCCTTGAGTATCGGCTGGAATTTCAATAATTTTTCGTTTTAACCCCGCCAACATTTGCAACTGACCATTAAAATTCGGGGTCGGTACAATTACGCTGTCGCCTTCCTTGCTGAGGTGTTGGATCATCACCGACAGCGCTGGCATACAGCCATTGCTGATGTAAATATCATCCTGCGAAATATAGAAGCCATCTTCAGCCCAATGCTCAGACAAGGCCTGCCGTAAGCGAATATGGCCCTGCTTATCGCTATATAAAAAATCTTCAGGTTGGCTGTGTTTTAAGGCGCGTTGAATGGAGCGGCGAAGCGCTTCTACAGGCACATGTTTTGGCGAAAGCTGAATCGCTCCCAAATGGATGAGACGGCTATTAATGGAAGACTGTTGAATTTCCAGCTGTAGCTCTAAGTTAGAAATATCACGAGCTTGAGACTGAAAATCAGGATGCTGTGGTACGGGAATAGATGGGCTGGTATTTTTTTGATAACTGACAAAATAGCCCGACTTATTTTTCACATGAATATACCCCTGCGACTCGAGTAGCTCATAACAGCTCTTGGCCGTATTCAAGCTGACCTTTTGTAAGTTGGCAAACTGGCGTAACGACAACAGCTTTTGCCCTGCGGGTAATTCAGCATTTTGAATTTTTTCAAGCAACTGTGCAGCCAAGCTTTGATACTGAAATGCCATTCATCTGTACCTATTTTTTTAACTTTTATGTATCTGTATCCATTATGCCAACAGAATTATGCTTCTGTCATTCGTTCACAACCATAAATAGGCACTTTTATGAAAAAAATAATCATATCTCTCTTTTGCTTATTGAGCTTATCGGCTTGCCAACCGCCAAATGTTTCGCAGCAAGTACAACAGCAGCATTTTATTTGTAAAGCATTGATTGAAGGGTTTCTGAAAACGCAAAATTTAACTGATTATCAGTTTTTAAGTTTAGCGCCGAGCTTGACTGAAACCTCGACTCAACGAACTTATCAATATCGGTTGAACAATGAACGTGAAATGCAGATGAACTTGCCCCGCCAGAAAAATTTACAGTTTCAATGTGACCAAAGCAGTGCTGAAAACTTCAAGATCTCGCTCGCTGGTGAAGGACATGCCATGCTCAGCTTAATTCAGTTAGACCTGCCTAAGGCTTCAACCTTAGAGCTGCTGAATGCTTATCAACAGCCTTAAGTTTTAAAACATGAAAGCCTGCATAGCAGGCTTCTTCGTCTTTAAAATTAACGTAAGGCAGCTGGTAAATGGGCAGGAGTATCTTCTTGTTCCAGCAATTGATTTTTCATTTTTTGCAGCATTTGATAGGGTTGTTGTTGGACAAACATATTCACAAACTTCAGTGGTATCGACCCCTCAGGGTTGGCATAACCTGAGGTCGAAACCTTGACTTTATTTGATCCCAGTTTCTGAAAAGTCCAATCGCCCTCATAATGATTTAGGCGCACATAATCTGGATTTTTAAGGATGTTTTTATCAATCGCTTTATTTTTAATGCTAATAATGCCCTGACTGTCCTTGGTCATTTTCCCCTGCACCACCAAATCGCGGTCTTTTAAAGGAAAAGGAAAATCCAGCACCATATACAGCTGAAACTCGCCTTTTTTATCATCGCGCGACAAAACTTTCACACTGCCCATATATGGCACCCATTTCACCGCATGGTCAACATCTAAGATCAGTGACACTGCTTTTTCAATCGGCACATCAAACGTGGTTTCAGCCTTATATAAAAAGACCGGATTTTGCGCATTTTGATAGGTCCAAACTTTAATATTATTTTTATGAATACTGAGTTTGGCTTGCTCCATAGGTTTGGCCTGTGCTGTCGTCATCACAGCAACAACACAAGCCATATACATGACTTTTTTCATTCTATTCTTCGTCTTATTTTAGTTTTTTATCTTGTTTTTATGGCGAATGAAGCAGGTTTTTAAACTTGAATGTCGTTAAAACCCAGTACATCTTTCATGTCATATTTACGTGCTTCACGTCCTACCACCCAAGCCGCAGCACGTACCGCACCCGAAGCAAAGTTCATACGGTTGGTCGCTTTATGGGTAATTTCAACGCGCTCACCATCGGCAATAAACATCGCCGTATGTTCACCGACAATGTCGCCGCCACGAATGGTTTGGAAACCAATACTTTGACGCTCACGAGGTCCGGTATGACCTTCACGGCAATACACTGCATCGGTTTTCAAGTCACGTCCTAAAGCACCCGCAATGGCCTCACCCATCATCAACGCTGTGCCTGATGGTGCATCGACTTTATGACGGTGATGCGCTTCAATCACTTCAATATCCACTGTGTCGCCAAAGACTTTAGACGCCAATTCCAACAGTTTAATCGAAACATTGACCCCCACAGAATAGTTGGCTGCATAGACCACAGGAGTCTGTGTTGCCGAGTCATCCAAATAGGCTTTTTGTTCGTCATTCATGCCCGTGGTCCCAATGACAATGGCAACCCCAGCTTCACGACAAATTTTTAAATGCTGAACGGTCGCTACTGGTGCAGTGAAATCAATGATCACATCACAATCTTTCACTACCGCTTCCAGACTACCCACCACCTTCACGCCGAGGCTGCCAACACCTGCAAGCTCACCTGCATCTGTACCAATCAGTGAGCTTTCAGGGCGTTCCACTGCCGCAGCCAGTTGATAGCCTGCTTCGTGTACCGCTTGAATAAGGATGCGACCCATACGGCCGCCGGCACCTAAGACACCAATGCGTGGAGCTGCTGACATAACATATTCCTAATCTAGCTTCAAAATTGTTCTTACTATAGCAAAACTGATTGCCCAGACTAAGGTTTGTTGGCCATTTTCATCGAAAAAATCGCTTTATTTTCAAACATGATTTCTCAAGCTTTTCACAAATTTGCAATCAATCTTACGCAGACTAGGTTCGCGTTTAAAAACAACTTTAAAATGAGGAAAATAGAATGAAAGCAAAGGTACTTTTTCTAGCGATGGCGTTTGGGGGCAGTTGGGCACAAGTTCAGGCTGAACCCGCTGTTCAAGCGGGCGATACCTTAGAAAGTTTGTCGCAGGTAAAGATCACCACCAGCACACATCCCAAAGCACAGGCCGAGCAACAAGTACCAGCCACTGCACCTATGGCCGAAGAAATGGTATCGGTTGAAGAGATCGATCAACCTGAGTTGCCCGCAGAAGCGCAATAACATAAAAAAAGCGGGAAAATCTTCCCGCTCTTTTCAACACCAATTCAGACCTACCGTATTTAATTAATCAAACAGTCGGTCAAAGAAAGACTTTTTCTTTGGTGATGATTTGTGATCATCTCCATCCAAGGTCTCTTGCAACTCTTTTAACAGTTCACGTTGACGTGCTGTTAAGTTGACTGGCGTTTCAATCACGATACGGCAGAGTAAGTCACCTTGCATACTGGTACGTACAGGTTTAACCCCTTTACCACGTAAACGGAACATTTTACCCGTTTGTGTGCCTTCAGGAATTTTCAAACTCACACGACCTTCGAGTGTCGGGATTTCAATTTCTTTACCCAAAGCAGCATCGGCAATGCTCACAGGGACATCCATATACAGGTCTGCACCATCACGTTGGAAGATTTCGTG
Organism: Acinetobacter johnsonii ANC 3681; assembly: GCF_000368805.1. NCBI lineage: Bacteria > Pseudomonadati > Pseudomonadota > Gammaproteobacteria > Moraxellales > Moraxellaceae > Acinetobacter > Acinetobacter johnsonii. Next base: position 371,587 of record NZ_KB849703.1, read on the forward strand.
CTCACGCACCACCACTTCTACGTACAAGTCGCCTGACTGACCATCACGAATCGCTTCGCCTTTACCCGTTAAACGAACGCGGTCACCATTGTCGACGCCCGCAGGAATCGTCACTTCTAAGGTTTGTTGACGGTCTTTAACGCCTGAACCATGACAGGTATTACATGGGTTCTTAATGATCTTACCCTGACCGCGACAGGTGCTACAGGTCTGCTGTACAGAGAAGAAACCTTGCTGCATGCGAACCTGACCTGCGCCATGACAAGTTTTACAGGTTTCAACATCGTTCGGGTTTTTAGAGCCTTTACCGTCACAGGTTTCACACGGCGCTGGTGCGGTAAAAGTAATGGTTTTTTTCACCCCTCTTACTGCTTCTTCCAACGTCAGTTCCATCACATAACGTAAGTCAGAACCACGACGTGCACGCTGTTGACCACGACCACCACCGCCACCAAATGCACCACCGAAAATGTCACCGAATTGACTGAAAATGTCTTCTGCGCTGAAACCACCACCGAAGCCGCCTCCGCCGCCCATACCACCTTCAAAGGCTTGATGCCCCATACGGTCATACATGCTGCGCTTTTCGCTATCCGATAAAATTTCATAAGCTTCAGCCGCTTCTTTAAATTTCTCTTCAGCTTCAGCATTGTCAGGGTTGCGGTCCGGATGATATTTCATCGCCAACTTACGGTAGGCTTTTTTAATTTCATCATCACTAGCGGTTTTAGCAACACCTAAAACCTCATAATAATCACGTTTAGCCATGTCTGGCGATGCTCCTCACGGAATTTATTTAATACTCAACTGTGGTCTGAAATTGGGTTCAAACCAAGTTTTACAAGGGGGTGTTTGAAAAAAAATCCGTAGAATTAGAAAACTGCTTTATTTTTCAAAAACTTAGACAGGCCTTTAAACCATGCATTTAGAAGGAAGAGAAATGCAATACAGCTAAAAACCACACCTGCAACCGTGCATGCAGTCACCCACAATGCGCTGTCCCAAGTGAAGAAAATAAGAGGAATAAACCACAACGCTGCAAATAACGCCAAAATGCTATAAATCACAATATTGCGCATGACCCAAAGTGCTTGCGCTTGTAACCACACTTCGGCATGATCAATTTGCGTGACTTTTCGAGCATACCAATAGGAAAATGCGCCGCTAATCACAGTAAACAAAGCCAAAAACATGAAGACATAAGAAATCGCGATAGAGCGGCGATACTTGGTTACATTGTCTTGCATCATGCGTTTAACCCCATTTGCCACATCGTTTATTTTTTAATGTGTAGCAAAAAACTGCTTTATAAAAATGCCATAAATTTCAGGTGCTACTATATTGAAATTTTCAACGTTTCGCACCTGATATTGGCATAAATTTACGGCTTATGGCTAATTTTTTTTACTTTAAACCACTGCGCGTACAAGGCTGGTAAAAAGAACAGGGTTAATAGCGTCGCCACAATCAGTCCGCCCATGATCGCAACGGCCATAGGTCCAAAGAAAATACTTCTAGACAATGGGATCATCGCCAGAACTGCTGCCAATCCCGTCAGCACAATTGGACGACAACGTCGCACCGTCGCATCGATGATCGCATCCCATGATTCATGCCCTGCTTGAATATCTTGCTCAATCTGATCAATCAAGATCAGCGAGTTACGCATGATCATGCCCGACAAGGCAATGGTGCCCAACATCGCAACAAAGCCAAAAGGTTTATTAAACAGTAGCAGGAACAACACCACGCCAATCAAACCTAAAGGCGCGGTGAGCAAGACAATCGTGGCACGAGACATACTGCGCAGTTGAATCATCAGCAAAGTCATGACCACGGCCAAGAATAAAGGCATGCCTGCTGCAACCGATTTACCCCCACGTGCTGACTCTTCCACTGTACCGCCAACTTCAACCAAATAGCCATTCGGCAGTTCCGCACGCAGCTGATTCATCTGTTCAGCCATTTCATCCACCACCGTGGCCGGTTGTAACTTGGTCCGAATATCTGCACGTACCGTAATAGTCGGTAGGCGGTTACGATGCCAAATCAAACCTTCTTCAAAGCTATAATCAATTTTTGCAATTTGTGCCAATGGTACTGTTCCGCCATTTGAGGTTGGAACGGCAAGGCTTGCCAGTGATGCTACTTCAACCCGCTCGGCTTGATCGCCACGTAAACGGATTTCAATCAGCTCACGTTTCTCACGGTACTGGTTAATGGTGGCACCCGAAATAGAGCTGTTCAAGAAATTGGCCAAATCTAAACTCGATACCCCCATTTGGCGGGCACGGTCTTGGTCAATCTCTAAATTGATCATCTTGCTTGGTTCACCCCAGTCCAAATGCACATTAGTGGTGTTGGGGTTAGCACTCAGCATCGCTGCGACTTTATCCGCCCAAGCACGCACTTGAGTTAAGTCTTCACCCGACACGCGATATTGAAGTGGATAACCGACGGGGGGGCCGTTTTCAAGTAAAGAGACGCGAGTACGTACATCGGGCAATAACTGGCGGATTTGGGTGTCTAAGGATTTACGAATTTCATTGCGATCATCCAGTGAAGAGGCCAAGACCACAAACTGAGCAAAGCTGGCTTGTGGTAGCTGCTGATCGAGCGGTAAATAAAAACGTGGCGAGCCTGTGCCCACATATGCCACATAATTATCTATGCCTTCTTGCTTCGACAGGAACTGTTCAACTTTTTTCACCGCATTTTCAGTTGCCGTTAAAGATGCACCTTCTTCAAGCTTTAAGTCGACCAAAATTTCGGCACGATTCGAGGGTGGGAAAAACTGCTGCGGTACTAACTTAAACATCAACACCGAGAGCACAAAAATAGCCACAGTCGTTGCAATGACTGTTTTGCGATAGGTCACACACAGATCGACCCAACGGCGAAAACCTTGATAGAACTTGGTTTGATAAGGATCGTGATGCTCACCTGCATGATGTACCATCGGCTGAGGTTCTGGCTGTTTGCGCAAACGTGCCCACAAACGGCTATACCACGGCGCTTTTTGAATCAGCTCTTTGTTAAAATCGGGCAGGAGTTTGTCACCCAAATAAGGCACAAACAACACCGCTGCAAACCAAGACACAATTAAGGCAATGGTCACCACTTGGAAAATAGAACGAGTGTATTCACCTGTACTGGACGCTGCTGTAGCAATCGGTAAAAAGCCCGCAGCGGTAATCAAAGTTCCCGTCAACATTGGGAAAGCCGTCGTTCGCCACGCATGCCCTGCTGCTTGTAGTCGACTGTAGCCTTGTTCCATTTTGATTGCCATCATTTCCACAGCAATAATGGCGTCATCGACCAAGAGGCCCAGCGCTAAAATCAGGGCACCCAAAGAAATTTTATGTAGACCGACATCAAAAATATTCATGCCTGCAAAAGTCATGGCCAAAACCAGTGGAATGGAGAATGCCACCACCAGTCCAGTCCGGAAACCCAGCGAGAAGAAGCTGACCAACAGTACAATAATCACCGCTTCAGCCAGAACCTTCATGAACTCGTTAACACTACGCTTCACCGCGACAGGCTGGTCTGAAACTTTCTTCAGCTCCATACCTAAAGGCAAAGTTTTTTGCAGCTTGGAAAACTCGGTTTCTAGGTTTTTACCCAAAGCCAAGATGTCGCCACCTTTACGCATCGACACTGCAATACCAATGCCATTTTCCCCCATAAAGCGCATACGGGGTTGAGCGGGTTCACTAAAGCCACGATAGACATCAGCCACATCGCTAAGCTGGATGGTTTTTCCATTCACCAATAAAGGCATACGTTGCAGTTCTTCAACGCTCTTAATTTGCCCTGTGACTCGGAGTTGAATACGATCCGACTCTGTTTCAAAAAAGCCTGCACTAGCCATGGTATTTTGCTGTTGCAGGGCTTGTTGCACCGCTGTCACAGGAATGCCTAACTGTGCCGACTTGGTGTTGGAAATTTCAATCCAAATCTTTTGATCTTGCAACCCGACCAAGTTGACCTTGGCGACATCTTTGACGCGTTGCAGTTGTAACTGTAAACGGTCGGCATATTCTTTCATCACCGCATAATCGAAGTCTTTACCCGTCAGTACATAAATGTTGCCGAAAGTATCGCCGAATTCATCATTAAAGAAGGGTCCTTGTACCCCATTGGGCAGCTGATGTTTGATGTCTCCAACCTTCTTGCGTACGTCATACCACACATCAGGTATCTCACTGGAGCGCATAGCATCTCGTGCCACAAAAGTCACCATCGACTCGCCAGGTCTGGAGTAGGCCATAATGCGCTCATACTTACCCGTGGTCATCAGCTCTTTTTCAATACGGTCGGTCACCTGTTCAGACACCTCACGCGCCGTTGCACCCGGCCAATAGGTCTGTACCACCATCACTTTGAAGGTAAAAGGTGGGTCTTCGCTTTGTGCAAGTTTAGAATAAGACACCACACCCACGATGCCCAGTAACAACATCAAATAAAGGACCAAGCCCTTATTTTTTAAGGCCCATTCCGACAGGTTATAGTTCATGCTTAACCTCCTGTCGCAATCTTGACCGTTTTATTGTCACGGCTAATCGGTTGAATTTTTTGTTTTTCACGCAGTAAATGCACCCCACCCACCACGACATAGTCCTTTGGCTGTAAACCTGAACGAATGGTAACGGTGTCTCGACCATACTCCCCCACGCTGACAGGGACTTTACGAATGCTGTTGTCAGCATTCACCACCCAGACATAAGCATTTTTACCCGCAGCGGAAACACTGGCTAACGGTACACTCAACACATTGCTTTCAGTTGAGCTGAAAAACACCCGTGCACTCTGTCCCAGTTGAATCGTATTTTGTCCTTCACGCAAAGCCACTTTGACACTAAAAGTACGTGACTGATCTGCGGCAGGCGAAATTTCACGGACGTAGGCAGCAAAACGTTCATCGGGTTTAGACCACAAGGTGACGATTGCATCTTGTCCAACTTTAATCTGAGCAATGGCTTGTTCAGGTACACCAATTACCACTTCACGATCACCTGAAATGGCCAGTTGAAAAGCGGGTTGCCCTGCTGAAATCACCTGTCCAATTTCAATATTACGCTCGGTAATCACGCCGTTTTTATTGGCGATCAGTTGGTTATAACTGGTTTGGTTTTGCGTAACGTTATAATTGGCTTGTGCTTGTTTCAAGCTCGACAGTGCGGCTTTGTATTGATTTTCAACGCTGTCGTACTGTGAACGACTCACTGCATTACTCGGTAATAATTGCTTAAAGCGTTTGAGTTCATCCAGCGCATTTTTTTCAGCCGCTTGGGCACTTTCTAACTGTGCTTTGGCTGCATTTAATTGCAACTGGGCATCTTGTACATCTAAGCGTGCTAAAACTTGTCCAACTTTGACTTGGTCACCTACATCGACCAAACGCTCCGTGACTTGTCCCCCAACACGAAAAGACAGTGCCGTTTGTTGGCGGGCTTGCACTTCGCCTGCATAGCTTTTTTGTTCTAGATGCGTGGTATTCGGTTGGCTCACCATTACCAAAGGCACTGACTCTGGTTCAGTCGTGTCTTTGCTACATCCCCACAAGGTGATACTACACACCACCATCATACTTGCCACAAGGGTCTGAATTTTGCTCATGAAGTCTGCTCTTCTTCCATAACCACCAATTAATCAGGCACAATATCCAGACTTAACTTGGTTATTTTTTAATTAATATACTGCATAGTACACTAATTAAAGATATGCTCAGATGTAAATGACTTTTTGAACTTTTTTTAGGAAAATGTGTGCAAGCTTCAGCAGGACGTCCCAAGGATTTAGAAAAACGGCAACGTATTTTGGAGGTGGCACGTCAGTTGTTTTTACAACATGGCTACCACGGCTCCAGCATGGACCATATTGCCAAGGAAGCGCACGTCACCAAACTCACGGTGTATAACCATTTTCAGGACAAAGCCAATCTGTTCAGTTGTGCAATTGAGGAAACCTGTGAAAAGCTGATGCTGGGTCGTTCATTTCAATTGCAACGGGCCGAAGACTTTGTGCCCATGCTCGAACAGATTTGTGCACTATCGATGCATATTATTAACCTACCTGAGGCCATCAAGCTGGAGCACCTGCTATTACAACTAGCCGCTGAACAAAACCCATTGCTAGAGAACTTCTATAAAGCCTCTCACCTCAAAATGCGGGCGATTTGGGAACAGTTCTTCGACCAAGCCCAAACCTTAGGCGTTCTTCAGTTTAAACAGGTCAACGAGGTCATCACCTTATTAATGTCTCTGCTGTTTGGATATCGTCACCAAGAAATGTTATTGGGGATGAATGAAGTGCCAAATGCCAAACAACGCGAGCAACTGATTCAAGAGGCTATTGCGATTTTTTTATTAAAATACCCCATACAAAAACCGTAAGATTCAGTTAATTAGTTTCATTTTTTAACATTAAATTCAAGCACTTGCCATCAATAACCACCTTTATTTTAAAACAATCGCTTGCCCTAAGTGGTTCATTTGCTTCTAAATTCAGCAATTAATCCCCTACTTTTGTCTGCCCCTACTTGGATTGTCATCGAATCGGGGTATAGTCAAATTAAGAACAACGAGGGAATAATAATCATGATTCAACAAATTGATGCTCCACTACGTGAAGATGTCCGATTACTCGGCAACCTATTGGGTGAAACCCTCAAGGAGCATGCAGGACAAGATTTGTTTAATCAGGTCGAGCAAATTCGGGCCTTATCCAAAGGGGCACGGGATGGACAAGTTGAAGCCGAGAAGCAGCTGGAACAACTGTTTTTCAGCCTTGAAGATGATGAAATTCTACCGCTGACACGTGCCTTCACCCACTTTTTGAACTTTGCCAATATTGCAGAGCAATACCATGTGGTCCGTAGCCGTCGTCAAAGTGAATTTGATGAGACCGCACCCTCTCCAAATCCGCTCGACCACCTCTTTGCTAAATTTAAAAATAACGACATTTCAACCGATACGCTGTTCCAGCAAATCTGTGATTTAAATATTGAACTGGTTCTGACCGCTCACCCCACTGAAGTTAGCCGCCGTACCCTGATCCAAAAATATGATGGTATCAACGATGCCTTATTTAAAATGGATCAGCAAAAATTGACCCCTCGTGAGCGCCAAACAGTCCTTGAAGACTTAAAACAACTGATCTGTTCGGCGTGGCAGACCGATGAAATCCGTCAACACCGTCCAACCCCAGTCGATGAAGCGAAATGGGGCTTTACCACCATTGAGCAAACCTTATGGAATGCCGTACCGAAGTTCATGCGTGAACTAGACGACATGGTGATTGAGCACTGTGGGCAACGTCTGCCTTTACATGTGGCACCTGTACGTTTCGCTTCATGGATGGGTGGTGACCGTGACGGCAACCCAAATGTGACACACAACATTACTCAAGAAGTCCTGTGGCTATCGCGTTGGAAAGCGGCCGATCTTTACTTACGTGACATTGAAGACTTGCGTTGGGAACTGTCGATTCAAAGTTGTAGCGATGAACTACGTCAAGCCTTGGGTCAAGACCATCCTGAACCCTACCGTGAATATTTACGTGATACTCGCGAACGGCTGAAAGCTACGCGCCATTGGCTCGCAGAAAAACTGCGCGGTGCCGATGCCGATGACAGCTTGGTGATTAAAGCCAAAGATGAACTGTTACAGCCTTTACTGCTGTGTTATCGCTCTTTAATTGCCAGCAATCTGCCTGAAATTGCCAATGGGAAACTGCTGGACTTTATCCATCGGGTGAACTGTTTCGGGATTGAACTGCTGAAACTGGATATTCGCCAAGAGTCAGGACGTCATCGCCAAGCGATTTCGGCCATTACTGAATATTTGGGTCTGGGTAATTTTGAAACGTGGACCGAACAAGCACGCCAAAACTTCTTATTGCAAGAACTACAAAGCAAACGTCCGCTGTTGCCCAAGCATTTAAATGAACCTGCGCAAAGTTTAATTGAACAACCCGAAGTACAAGAAGTGTTTGCCACCATGCGTACTTTGGCGGCGCAGCCTCAAGAAAGTCTAGGTGCCTACATCATTTCGATGGCTGAATATCCAAGTGATGTGCTGGCGGTACTGCTTTTGCAAAAAGAAGCAGGGATCCAACATCCTCTACGTGTGGTGCCATTGTTTGAAACATTAAAAGACTTAGATGGCGCGGCAGCCACCATGAATACCCTATTCAATATGCATTGGTATAAACAGCATATTCAGGGCAAACATGAAGTCATGATTGGCTACTCAGACTCGGCAAAAGATGCAGGTTTTATGTCAGCCAATTGGGCACAGTACCGTGCGCAAGAAGAGTTAACCGCGATTGCAAAAACGCATGGCGTAAAACTCACACTATTTCATGGTCGTGGCGGTTCCATCAGCCGTGGCGGTGCGCCAACGCAACAAGCCCTGTTTTCACAGCCACCCGGTTCGATTTCAGGTGCAATTCGAGTCACTGAACAAGGTGAAATGATTCGCTTCAAGTTTGGCTTAGAAGGCATTGCGCTGCAAAACTTAGAGATTTATACCGCTGCCACTTTAGAAGCCACCTTACTTCCACCGCCCGTCCCAAAACCTGAGTGGCGCGAGTTGATGCACAGCATGACCGATTTGTCGGTACAAGTGTATCGTCAGACTGTGCGAGAAAACCCGCACTTCGTAAAGTACTTACGTACAGTCACGCCAGAGCTTGAACTGCAAATGTTACCGCTTGGCTCACGCCCTGCAAAACGTAAAGTCACTGGCGGCATTGAGTCCTTACGTGCCATTCCTTGGGTATTTGCGTGGACCCAGATTCGTTTGATGCTACCCGCTTGGTTGGGTACAGGCGCGGCAATTAACCAAGTGATTGATCAAGGACATAAGACTACCTTAGATGAAATGCTGGTGGCCTGGCCGTATTTCCAAACCCTGATTGATATGTTGGAAATGGTGCTCTCAAAATCTGATGCTCATGTAGCGCTGTATTATGAGTCGCACCTGACTGATGATGAGGACTTGAAAGTGCTCGGTGAACATCTGCGTCAGCGCTTAAAGTATGCGGTGCAAACCCTGTTAGCGCTTAAAGGTGAGTCTAAGCTTCTCAGCAGCAACGAAGTTTTAGATCAGTCAATGAGAGTGCGCAAACCGTATTTATTGCCTCTGCATTTACTCCAAGCAGAGTTAATGAAACGTCGCCGCCGTTATCTAGAAGAGCGTCAGGAAACAAATACACCTGTAGATCATGCACTTATGGTAAGTATCGCTGGCATTGCAGCGGGTCTTCGTAACACAGGATAAAGTTTTAAGCCCGCTCCATTTAAAGCACATCACTATGATGTGCTTTTTTATTGAACGCATAGTCAAACCTTTTATAATTTTTTTTATCAATCCAATCATAAATATTTATGAATAAGCGATTGGCTAAATTTACCAATTAAACCTTGATTTATCATTATTTTTAAAAATATAAATTTTTACCATGTGGTAAAAAGTTCTGAAAAGTCATAAGATTAGTTTGAACAATTTTTTGTATCACTGATTAAATCTTCTAAAAAACAAGAGTATGATGTGCACAATTTATCTTTAGAGTGCTCAAAAAATGTCCAATTGGTTTCCCAAATGGCGCTCGTACGAAGGCAATATCGATGCACGTCCTGTTGGCACAAGTGAATATCTCCCTGCTTCACAAAGTGCAATTTTAGGTGTGCAGCATGCCTTTGCCATGTTTGGAGCAACGGTTCTTGCACCTTTCTTGATGGGCTTCGATCCCAACCTTGCCATTTTAATGTCCGGGATTTGTACCATCTTGTTCTTTATTATGACGGGTGGACGTGTTCCAAGTTATTTAGGTTCAAGTTTTGCCTTTATTGGGGTCGTGATTGCAGCAACGGGCTATACCGCATCGGGCACAGGCGCACTCAATCCAAACTTAGCTATGGCGGGCGGCGGTATTATTGCCTGCGGCGTGCTCTATACCTTGTTTGGTTTTATGGTCATGGCAACGGGCACCAAGTGGATTGAAAAACTGATGCCGCCTGTGGTGACAGGTGCTGTGGTGATGATTATTGGTCTCAACCTTGCCCCAGTGACGGTCAAAGGCGTTGCGGGCAATTCCTTTAATATGTGGATGGCACTGGTTACCGTATTATGTATGGGCTCGATTGCCGTCTTTACTCGTGGTTTATTGCAACGTCTCTTATTATTAATTGGTTTGTTACTGTCTTACTTGGTCTATTTCATCGTGACCAATGTTATGGGCTATGGCACAGCGATTAATTTTACCCCGATTCAACAAGCCGCTTGGTTTGGTTTACCGACTTTCCATGCGCCTGAATTTAATGCCAATGCCATGATGATCATTGCACCAATTGCGTTAATTTTGGTGGCAGAAAACCTCGGTCACATTAAAGCCGTGAGTGCGATGACCGGTGAAAACCTTGATCCGCACATTGGTAAAGCGTTTGTTGCCGATGGTGTCGCAACGACATTAGCAGGCGGTGTCGGCGCACCAGGCATGACCACCTATGGTGAAAACATTGGAGTCATGGCAGTCACACGAGTTTACTCGACCATCATTTTTGCCATCGCAGGTGTGTTTGCCATTTTCTTGGGTCTGTCACCGAAATTTGGTGCCATCATCCATACCATTCCGACCGCGATTTTAACCGGTGCGTCGATTGTGGTGTTTGGTTTGATTACCATCGCGGGTGCAAAAATTTGGATTGAAAACAAAGTCGATTTTTCACAGAACAAAAACCTGATGGTCGCAGCAGTCACCATCATTTTAGGTACAGGTGATTTTGCCTTACAAATTGGCAACTTTAACTTGGGTGGTATTGGTACTGCTACGTTTGCAGCGTTGTTCTTAAACTGGTTCTTCAGCTTAGGGCAAAAAGATTAATCTATCTGATATTTTGATTATCCATTGTTGATCGCAGCCTTCGGGCTGCTTTTTTTGGTCTAATGCTCTGACTCCTATTACACCTAAAGGGATGCCTCAAAACGCAAAAAAGACTAAGATAAAGCAACATTTTCCGCTTTGACCCAGCCATGCGCCTTGATTTTTTTGATCTGCAATTGTTTATCAATATCCTGAGTACAGGCAGTCTGACCAAGGGTGCAGAACGCTCCGCCATTTCTTTACAGGCCGCCAGTGAGCGAATTAAAAAATTAGAACACCATTTTGAAGTCAGTTTATTTACCCGCCATGCAACTGGGGTAAAAGCGACCCTTGCTGGACAAACCTTTGCGGAACATGCGCAGCACTTACTGCAACAACAGCAACAATTACAACAAGCCATGCTGCCCTTTGCCCACAGTGCAACGAGCAACATTATATTGTGGTGCAACTCATCGGCGCAGAGTGAGTACTTACCGCATTTATTGCCGCAGTATTTAATGGAAAATCCGAAGCTCCATATTGAATTAAAAGAAGCCGAAACCAATGACATCATTCAGGCCCTCAGTACAGGTACGGCGCAGTTGGGGCTGATCTCCGGTTTTTTTGATGCAGGGCAGCTTGAAACTCAAGAGTTTGCTGAAGACCCGTTGGTACTGATCTGCCCAAGCCAGCATCCACTTGCCACTGCGGCTCAACTGGAGCTGGGTGAATTATTGCAACATCCGTTTGTGGGCCTCATGCAATATCACTCCTTACAACAGTCAATAGAAGCGCAAGCCAAACGCTTAGGCTGTGACATCCACTATCGTCTACGGGTGCCGAACTTTGCCGCGATTGCCCAAGTCGTTGCCAATGGCGTCGGCATTGCGATTATTCCCAAGCGGGCAGCCCTGCGTTTAAAAGCACAGTATGATTTTCAGCAAATTGAACTCTTAGGCAAATGGGCCAACCGCAAGTTGCTATTAGCAGCACGGTGTTTTGATCAGCTCCCAGTAGATTACCAACGCTTTAGTCAATTCCTCTTGAGCCAACATGACCAACTCAGTCCGCATTAAAGCCAGCCCAGTTGATGTAAAACCATATAACTGCCAAATAAGACTAGGCCCACAAAAAACACCTTACGAAAGGCTTGCTCAGGGATGCGGTAGCGAATTTTGGTGCCCAACCACATTCCGAGTAATGCAGGCAGCAGTGCGATCAACGACAGTTGATAGTCAATTGGGGTATCTTCAACAGGATTCAGATGTAAATATGCAGTTAGACACAAAGTTGAAACGGTAAAGGCAAGGCCGAGCGATTGCACTAAATCATCCCGTTTCAAATGCAAAGACTGCAAATATGGTACTACGGGAATCACTACCACCCCTGTCGCCACCGTCAAAGCACCGCCCAAATAGCCCATGATCGGTGATAAATATTTTTCATACGGGGCTAAGTTGGGCATGTTTTTGGCAAACAAACCATATAGACCATAAATAGCCAGCATCCCGCCCAACAGCGCTTCACTTTGAAATTCGCCATGTCCGAGCGTAGGAAAAACACTCCAAACTGAACCAATGATCATGCCCACCAGCAACGGCCAAAAGCGTTGTACCAGTCGCATTACACGCCCTTCTGCAAACAATTGCCAAAAGTTCGTGACCATGGAAGGGATAATCAGCAAAGTTGCCGCTTGAAATGGGCTAATCACCAAAGATAAAAGCCCCATCGACACGGCGGGCAAACCCAGACCAATGGTGCCCTTAATCATGCCTGCGACAGCAAAAACAAAAATAACAAAAGCAAGCATGACGCTTCTCTCTAAACACTTAGCGCCATGCTATAAAATTTAAATCTGGACTCATATCACTGTTTTTAGAAGTAAGCCTCAACCAAAGATTGAGGCTTACTGGAAAGAATGGTCTGGACTCAACTGTTATTGAATCCAGATGTGATGCGGTGTGATTCTGCTTAGTATTTAAAATTTAAGCTGAAGCGGAAAGTACGTGGATCGCCCCAATTGACCAATTGCGCATTTGGCGTGGTGCCGACTAAATACTCTTTATCAAACAGGTTTTTTACACTGAACTTTGCGCCCCAATTTTTCGCCTCATAACCGGCACTGACGTCATACAGCGTATAGCTCGATAGTGGCACATAAGAAGTTCCACGTTGTGCTGTACGCTCGCCTTGATAATTCGCACTGGCACCAATATTCCAGCCCAGTTGCTCATCCGCAAAGAAGTATTGGGTTGATAAAGAGGCGGCATTTTTAGGCACATGGTTAATTCGTTTGCCGATATCATTGGTGGTGGTACTTTCTGTCGTTTCCGCAGTAGGAATATAACTATAGGTTGCGGTCAAGTTCCATTGATCCGTCAACGCAGCGGATAACTCCGTTTCAAAGCCCTTGGTTTTTTGCTCACCGATTTGTACAGAATAACCCAGGGTAGAATCCGACTCAGTCACGTTTTGACGGGTTAAATCATAATAAGCCACATAGCCTTGCAGCCGTTGATTCAGCCCTTGGAACTTAACCCCAACCTCAAACTGCCCTCCCTCTTCAGGGTCCAATAGTGTTCCACCAGCGCCAGTGTCGCTCACAGGAAAGAATGAGGTTGCATAACTCACATAGGGCGCGAACTTATCATTGATTTGATACATCAAGGACGCATTACCCGTGAAAGCATTGTCCGAGTTTTTCAGCGTCGTATCATTGAAAAGGTCATCGACTTCGACCTGTGTCCAGTCATGACGACCCGATAAGCCCAAGATCCAATGATCATCAATTTTAAAATTATTACGCAGGTATACGCCCATATATTGGGTATCTGTAATTTGATGTGATTTGGTCGTGGTCGCCTTTGCGATAGGCGTATAGATCGGATTATCCGCATCAAATGGAGTCTTCACTTTATCACTTCGACGTTCGTAATCACTGCGTTCATGCATCATGTCCAAACCAACCATCAAATCATATTGGGTTTTGCCCCAATCAAAATGACGCGACAAATTATGATCCAGCGCAAAATTCACATCGTCTTTAATCTGTCTTTCGACATTTCTAGAGATTTCCGGTAATGAAGCCCCATTTGTGGCCAATACAGGATTGTTATCTGCATCGGTTTTGGTGACCGCAAAATTTTGTTTAAAGGTCCAGCCATTATCAAAATAATGCGCATAGTTCGAACCTAAGCGTAAAACATCGACCGTATTGCTTAGATTCGGCGCGCCAAAAAATAAGGTCTGTGAATAGTTTTTATAAGCGCCATTGCTATAGGGAATCCCCTGCTGGCGAATAAAATCCCGATGCTGATAGCTGGCAATCACAGACAGTTCGTCTTTTTCACCTAAGTCAAAATTATAAGACGGTGCAATATAATAATTTTTATAATAAACATAATCGGTTGGATCATCTTGGTCAGAGGCATGACCCACCACACGAAACGCCCCTTTTTCGCTATCATTTGGCGCATAGTTGATATCAAATGTGCCATCCACAAAGGCATTGCTGCCATAGCTTACACTGCCACGATAAGAAGTCTTTGCCTCAGGACGTTTGGTGGTTAAGTTAACTAAGCCGCCCGGCAAGGCAAAGCCAAAACCAGTCGATGTCGGCCCTTTGACAACCTCAATTGACTGTAAACCACTGATGTCTTCTGAACGTAGGGCATTATCAGAAGTTTGAATACGCAAGCCATCGACATAGGTCTGTGCGCTGGAAACCTGACCACGAATAATAAAGTCATCCCAACCACGGCGACCATACTGTCCTGCGGTGACCCCCGCTACACCCTGCAAGGCTTCAGACAGTGTTTTTGCTTGTTTCTGTTCCAGTTGTTTTTCACTAATCACGCTGATCGATTGCGCAGTTTCAAACAGCGGTGCATCTGAACGCAAAACAGCTGATGCAGTTTTTGCTGCATATGCCTTTTTTGCATCTACATCTTGGGCTTCAAATTGCAAAGTCGGTAAAACTTGGGATGATGCTGTTTCCTGTGTCTCGCCCTGAGCAAACGCTGCTGTAGTCATCACGGCCAGAATGGACAAGCTCAAAGAAGAAATATGAAAACGCATAACATCGATCAACAGACAGAAAGAATGCCAATTATAATCATTTTCATTTGGAAGCCTATTTATTAATAAAATTTAACAATGAATTTAATTGTTAAACCTCATTAACATTATTAATAAGCACTTTAATAACTCAGCCTAAAAACACCATCGGCTTTAGGTTTCATGTGTTATTGGACTGTTTTGATCAATAAGAGGTATCCAAAACTCAGCCTTCGCTTTCATCCACAGGATCGGTTTTATATTGATCTTCCAGCACATTACTGAAAATACTTTCAATCATCCAGACACGATACAGACTATTAAAGACATAGCTCTGCCCATCCACACGCAGTTCAATCACGGGAAAATCAGGCTGGGACTTCATTTCACAGAGCATGTCATTTTCTTGAAGCTTGGCTTCCACATCTTCGGTGATCAATGCTGCAATTTCCAATTCTTGCATCAGTTGATCAAAATGCGATTTAAAGGATAAATCTTTGCCTTGGGTCCAAACGGCTTTCAAAATCCGATACATGGCATCAACGCGCTGCTCTTCAGGCACGCTATAAAATAACTGCGCCATCGCCAAAGTGGCTGCTTGCGTCGGACGGCAAAACGGTGTGAATTTGATTTCTGTCCGTTTGGATAAACGCGTTGCCAAACTCCAATCAAACCCGTCTCGACCGTGATAACTGAGCGGGTAGACATTGAGCTGAATATTATAATAATCGGCCAGTTCTTCTTTAATATAAGCCAATAACAACCATGAAATTGGATCTTCCAACGCAACGTATAGGTCTAACTCTGGATCGAGCGCCTGAATTTCATTTAACTCTTCAGCATCACTAATCAAATGCTCACGCCAATCAATATGATTGATCAAAAAAATGGGGTTATCGGTAAATAATTTTTGTTGTTTTAAACGACGCGTTAAACGCAGCAGATCATCGACGGCATGATACTGACGGTCACCGAGCTGGAAATAACTGGCCAGTACCGCATCATCATTAAAAATACGTTCTGGAAAATGTTGCTCTTGATGGTGACGGCTGGCCATCGCATATAAGGTGCGCAGCTTACCCTCTTGTTTTTGCCACAGCATGTGAAATACATCTTCCAGCAAGTACAAAAAGTCCTGCCCACGCAGCGGCGTATGCCGCAGGATGGTTTCCGCTTGGCTCAATGCCTCTGGACTGGGTTGTTCTGGCGTTTCATGAAAGCTAAAACGGTGCTGACGCGACAGAATTTTGGCATCATTTAAACAATAAGTTTGCCATTCCAAAGCCGACATTTGGTTCGGCGGTTCAGCAGCCTGACTTGAAATGACCACCTTCAATGGCTTCAGTTCATCCGCTAAAATTTCTTCAATTTGTGGTAACTGCTGAACTGCTAAATAGCTATATACATCGTCGAGGCGTAAATGAATACTCAAGCCTTGTTCTGTAGAGACGACCGTTTGACGAATCGGTTTTTGATAAAACCAACGCGATCGAATCGGATCGAACCATCGACGCAACAGTGACATGAGCAAAGCCTCTAAATTAAACCCTTGAAAGTACTACAGGGGTTTATATCAATTCACAGCAAAATGATCAATTAGACATCTAAATTTAGATCAGTTACCGCGCCTTTTTCCGCACCTGTGGTCAGTTTTGCAAACTTGGCCAAAGCCCCATAACGATAATTCGGTTGCGGTTTCACCCACGCGGCTTGACGCGCTGCAATTTCTTCTGCCAAAACATGCCACGTCATTTCGCGGGTTTCTGCATTGATCGAGATTTTATCGCCATTTTGCACTAAACCAATTGGCCCACCTTCATAGGCTTCTGGGGTGACATGTCCAATGACAAAACCATGACTACCGCCAGAGAAACGACCATCGGTGATCAGCGCTACTGATTTGCCCAAACCTTTACCAATAATCGCTGAAGTCGGTTTCAGCATTTCTGGCATACCCGGCCCACCTTTAGGCCCTTCACCACGAATCACCACCACCTCACCTGCTTGAACTTCACCATCTAAAATGCCACGCATCGCGCCAATTTCACCTTCAAAGACACGTGCTGGCCCCTCAAAGTACAAGCCTTCTTTACCGGTAATTTTAGCCACAGCACCTGTTGGAGACAGATTACCCTTGAGCACCACCAGGTGAGAGTCTTTTTTAATCGGGGCGTCGAACGGTAAAATAATCTGCTGACCTTCTGGATAGTCTTCAACCTCAGCCAAATTTTCAGCCAAGGTCTTTCCAGTGACCGTTAAACATGAACCATCGAGCATGCCAGCATCGAGCATTCGCTTCATCAGCGGTTGAATACCCCCAATCGCAATCAGCTCAGACATCAAATATTTGCCAGATGGACGCACATCGGCCACCACGGGAATATCTTGCCCGATACGGACAAAATCATCCAAACTCAGTTCAACTCCAGCGGTATGTGCCATTGCCAGTAAGTGCAGCACACCATTGGTCGAACCACCCAAGGCAATCAGCACTTTAATTGAGTTTTCAAATGCGGCTTTGGTCATAATGTCGCGTGGTTTCAGGTCTAAGCGCAGTAAATTCATCACCGCTTCACCTGCTTTTTGACAGTCGATCCGCTTGTCATCCGAAACCGCTTCTTGTGCAGAGGAGCCCGGCAAACTCATGCCCAAGGCTTCAATCGCAGAAGCCATCGAGTTTGCAGTGTACATGCCACCACATGAACCCGGACCTGGCAGCGCCACTTCTTCAATCTGCTTGACTTGAATAGCACTGATTTCACCTTTGGCGTGCTGACCCACAGCTTCAAAGACAGAAATCATGTCGGTATGCCCTGCGCCCGGCTTGATTGTCCCACCATAAACAAACAAACCCGGACGGTTTAAACGCGCTAAGCCCATGATACAACCCGGCATATTTTTGTCACAGCCACCAATCGAGATCACCCCATCATAGGCCTGACAGCCCACTACGGCTTCTATCGAGTCTGCAATAATTTCACGGCTCAGCAATGAATACTTCATGCCTTCGGTGCCGTTAGAAATACCATCTGAAATGGTGATGGTATTAAAAATAATACCTTTACCACCTGCTTGATTGACCCCTTTCTCAGCCTCACGTGCCAGTTCGTTAATATGCATATTACACGGCGTGACATTGGCCCAAGTAGACGCAATACCAACAAAGGGACGAGTAAAGTCTGAATCTTTAAAGCCTGTGGCACGCATCATGGAACGTGCGGGCGCATTTTCAATGCCTTCATAAACAGGAGCTGAATGTTCGCGGATATTGTCTTTACTCATTGTATTTGTCCTTAGCGATGGCTGCGTATTGCTCTACAGTCTTGGCAATTTTTTCTGTTTTTATTGTATAGAAAGCAGGCTAGACATAAAAGTACAATGAGACTTTTGAGTCAATCCCCATCAAGCTCTTCACGGTCTTAACATATTGATCTTGAATCCATCAGGTTGTTTGATACACGGAAAAGTCGTCCGCAACCTGCATAGCCGATTCAATGGGCGGTTTTTTCAAGGCATTCTTTTAGATGCAGAAAATAAACAGGTTTTGCGGACGACCAATGGTTTTGCCTACTTTTGCCGAAACAAAAGTAGGTCGAACCGAAGGTTATCAACTGCAATTTGAGAAACCTATTTTAAGACTCCATTGTGCTGAACCAATGACTTTTAAATAAAAAGCACCCCAAATGGAGTGCTTTTTCTAACCGGTAAAAAACTACCAATTAAATTTCACGTACTGCACCTTTAGACGCACTCGTGGTATGCATCGCATAAGCTTTTAAGGCTTTAGACACTTTACGTGGACGTTGTTCAGCAGGTTGCCAGCCTTTGGCTTCTTGCACTTCACGGCGCGCAGCCATCGTTGCTTCATCCACGGCTAAGTGAATGCTACGGTTTGGAATATCGATTTCGATACGGTCGCCATCTTCCACCAAACCAATTGCACCGCCTTCAGCCGCTTCAGGCGACACGTGACCAATCGATAGACCTGATGAACCGCCAGAGAAACGCCCATCGGTGAGTAAAGCACAGTCTTTACCAAGGCCTTTCGATTTTAAGTAACTGGTTGGATACAACATTTCTTGCATACCCGGACCACCACGCGGACCTTCGTAACGAATCACCACCACATCACCAGCAGTGATTTTTCCACCTAGAATCGCCTCTACCGCTGCATCTTGGCTTTCAAACACACGTGCGGTGCCGTTGAATTTTAAGATGGAATCATCCACACCCGCTGTTTTCACAATACAGCCTTCAAGTGCGATGTTGCCGTACAGCACAGCCAAACCACCATCTTGAGAGAAGGCATGCGCAGCATTACGAATCACGCCATTGTCACGGTCACCATCCAATCGTGAATAATAACGGTCTTGTGAAAATGCGGTTTGGGTTGGTACACCGCCCGGTGCTGAACGAAAGAATTGATAAACGTCTTCATCTTCAGTACGGATGATATCCCATTTGTCCAAAGCATCTTTTAAGGTTTTTTCATGCACAGTCGGTACAGAAGTATCCAGCAAACCTGCACGGTCCAATTCACCCAAGATCGACATGATGCCGCCTGCACGATGGACATCTTCCATGTGCACGTCTTGTTTTGCAGGTGCAACTTTACACAGCACAGGCACTTTACGTGACAAACGGTCAATATCGGTCATAGTAAAGTCAACTTCAGCTTCGTGTGCCGCTGCCAACAAGTGTAGAACGGTATTGGTTGAACCACCCATTGAAATATCAAGCGTCATGGCATTTTCAAAGGCTGCTTTGGTGGCAATTGAACGCGGCAACAAGCTGTAATCGTTTTGTTCGTAATGGCGTTTGGTAATTTCAACAATCAACTGACCTGCACGCTCGAATAATTTTTTACGATTGGCATGGGTTGCTAAAGTTGAACCATTGCCCGGAAGGGATAGCCCCAAAGCTTCGGTTAAACAGTTCATTGAGTTTGCAGTGAACATGCCTGAACATGAACCACAGGTTGGACAAGCTGAACGTTCGTATTCAGCCACTTCTTCATCAGTAAAACTATCATCTGCTGCGACAATCATGGCATCAACCAGGTCAATCGCGTGTTCATTGCCACGAATTTTGACTTTACCTGCTTCCATCGGCCCGCCAGAAACGAACACTACAGGAATGTTTAGACGCATAGATGCCATCAACATGCCCGGGGTAATTTTGTCACAGTTTGAAATACAGACCATCGCATCTGCACAGTGTGCATTGACCATGTATTCCACCGAGTCTGCGATGAGGTCACGTGAAGGCAATGAATACAGCATGCCATCGTGGCCCATCGCGATCCCATCATCCACTGCAATGGTATTAAATTCTTTAGCTACGCCGCCTGCCGCCTCAATTTGACGAGCCACAAGTTGACCTAAGTCTTTTAAATGAACGTGACCCGGTACAAATTGAGTGAATGAGTTGACTACCGCAATAATCGGCTTACCAAAGTCCTCGTCTTTCATCCCCGTTGCGCGCCATAAGCCACGCGCACCAGCCATGTTTCTTCCGTGTGTTGATGTTTTTGAACGATAGTCAGGCATTGTACTTTTCCAACATAGTTGTGCTTGAGATGAATGTCCACATTCACTCTGGCTAAAATCTGAGTTCTGAGAGTGTCAAACTGTCAAAAATTTAAACATAGCATATTCGCATCCTGCGTAAATCTCGTTTTGAGGCATCTCGACCTAAATTATCGAAGGCAGTAAGTTTGCGCGCTACATTTTAACCGATGAGCTGACATTCAATTGCATGTGGAAACTACTATAACCCTTTCACTCACCTTGCAATACAAAACTTCTATGAATAATTTTTAAATTTTGCATGAGTTTTATTTATATGAAATACAAATTTTGAGCGATATGCTATCAAGGATCCTTTCGCTATTTTTTGAATAAAACTCTTACACATCATTCAGTTAGAACCGCTCTATCGGCTTTTTATGCAGGATAAATCTGTAGCTGCTCGAGTTTTGCTATAATTGTTTTAATCTTCTTCTTTTTCCGAGTATTTCTTGAAAATCATCTTTGCAGGCACGCCCGAATTTGCGGCTGTGGCATTAGACGCTCTCCTAAAAACAGAACATGAAATTGTAGCCGTCTATACGCAACCTGACCGTAAAGCAGGCCGTGGGCAGAAAATTACTGCTTCAGCCGTGAAGCAGTTGGCTTTAGCACATGATATTCCTGTGTATCAACCGCTGCATTTTAAGTCTTCAACCGAAGAAGGTCTGGCTGCTCAAGCTGAACTTAAGGCCTTAAATGCAGATGTGATGGTGGTGGCTGCTTATGGCCTGATCTTGCCGCAAGTGGTTTTGGATACGCCTAAATATGGCTGTTTGAACATTCACGGTTCACTGTTGCCACGCTGGCGAGGTGCAGCGCCTATTCAACGCGCAATTTCTACTGGAGATACCGAAACTGGGGTCACCATTATGAAAATGGCCGCAGGCTTGGATACGGGCGATATGATGTATAAAACCTACTGCCCGATTGAAGCTACAGATACCTCTGCAAGTTTGCATGACAAATTGGCACATCAAGGGGCCGAGGCGACGGTCAAAGTTTTAGCCTCTGAAAGCACACTGCAACACTATTTAGACAACCGCGAAGTGCAAGATGAAGCTTTGACAGTCTATGCACACAAACTATCTAAAGCTGAAGCGCAAATTGATTGGAATTCAACAGCGGTGCAAATCGACCGTAATATTCGCGCATTTAACCCATGGCCTGTCGCATTTATCGCACTGGATGAAAGCAATAATCTGCGCGTTTGGGGTTCGATGTTGTCTCAAGAAAATGCCCAAGCTCAAGCTGCAGGGACCATTTTAGCCATCGATAAACAAGGTGTTCATGTCGCTTGTGGCGATGAACACGCGGTGTGTTTAAGCTCTCTGCAATGGCCAGGTGGTAAACCCCTAAATGCCTTACAAATTTTACAAACCCAAAAACTGAATATTGGACAAATTTTATAATGAAACAATCTCCCCACGCCTCAGGTAAGACTCTAAACTTACGTGCTCAGGTTGTTAAAACGTTATTGGCTGTCCAAAATGGTCAATCACTGGCATCGGTGCTTCAGCAACACATGGCAATTGTGTCTGACAAAGACCGTGCCTTGTACCATGAATTAGTTCTTGGCTGTTTACGCCAATGGCATGCGCTTAAACAAGTGACTTTACCGTTGTTGACTAAGCCACTGGAAAACCAAGTCGTTGAAACCTGTTTATATGTGGGTTTATACCAATTGCTGTGTACCCGCGTTGCAGCGCATGCCGCGATTTCTGAAACGGTAGAAGCAGCCAAACAATTGGGTATGGAAAGCTTAAGTGGTGTGGTGAATGCTATTTTGCGCCGTGCAACACGTGAAACGGAACAATTCTACGATGTTTTGGAACAAGCCTCGAATCTGCCAAGTTGGTTAGCAAAGCGTTTGAAAAAGGACTGGGGCGAGCAACTGGCTGAAATCAGCTATGAGCTGAAACAAGTTGCACCCTTAACCTTAAGAGTGAACACCTTACAAGTCAGCCGTGACGAATATCTTGAAATTTTAGAAGATGAAGGCATTGAAGCCCATGCCTGTGAACTTTCAAATGTCGGCATTGTGCTGGATGACAGTCTGCATATCCCAAGCCTACCAGGTTTTGAAGTAGGTGGTTTTTCAGTACAAGATGAACATGCGCAACTCTGTGCAACCTTGTTGCCAGACTTAAATGGCAAATTCGTAATTGATGCCTGTGCAGCACCTGGCGGCAAGACAGCGCATATTTTAGAGATGTATCAGCCAAAAAAACTGATTGCGCTCGACCAAGATGAAAAGCGCTTAAAACGTGTCTCTGAAAACTTAGAGCGTTTGGCTTTAAATGAAAAGTATGTCGACATTATCACTGCCGATGCTGTGAAATGGACATCGCCTGAGCTTGCAGATTGTATCGTCCTCGATGCACCTTGTTCTGCCATTGGGGTGATTCGGCGCCATCCCGATATTCGTTTACTGCGTCAGTCAGGGGATATTGCCAAAACAGTACAGCTCCAAAAGCAAATTCTTGAAAATATGTGGCAACAACTTAAAGTCGGCGGCACATTGCTATACATCACCTGCTCGATTTTGAAAGCCGAAAATGAACAGCAAATGGTCGACTTCTTTGCTGAACATACGGATGCGAAAGAAATTAAAATTGATGCCGATTGGGGTGTTGAGCAGATTCATGGTCGCCAACTACTCCCACAAGTAGGGCGTGGCGATGGTTTTTATTATTGTCGCATTGAAAAGATTTAAAAATAAAAGGAGCTGAAAGGCTCCTTTTTTCATGTGTGTACTGATTGCAGTTGCTGCAATTTTTCTAAAAAGCGAACTGCGTTAAGTTAAAGTGTGCCACAGTTTTCCGATAAATAAGTGGCTTGATCCATCAAACGTTCTGCTGAAGCAAAAATCTCACGCGAATGATGCCAACCTAATTCATGGTACTCAGCAGCTGCCCAAACCAAATTCACTTCAGCTTGTGCAAGTTCTTTATAAGCACATTGAAACCCAGGCTGTGTTTTTATCGTTGCGGCACGCGTCCATAAATCACGGCGCATTAGTTGGGAAAACGGTAGCATTGGTGTTTCTACACTTAACGTTGCACGCTGATCTGCATATACAATCTCTAAGACCTGCTGATAGATCAGATCAATATTTTGACGCTTCGCTTTTTCACTATATTCATGGTCAGCATAACTCAGCCATGTTCGTGCTTTTTCTAACTGGTACTTGTCCCGTACGTCCGTCGCTTGCTCAATTGCAGTGTGCAATTGCTCATGCACCTGCGAAACTGGATAACTTGAACTAACAGGAACCTCTACAGCATGCGCCACCACCGTACCCAAAGCCGCAAGCCACAATACATGTTTAGCATAGTGTTTCAACATTATTTAGGCTCCAAGGCTTTATTGACTGAAGGCTTATTTTTGTTAAATAGGTTTTCGTCAAATTTGAAGCGGAAACGGAAATATGCACCATTCATCGTTGTATCACTATCGATCAGATCTTTATCTTGATAGCCCACAAAGTTATATCCACCTGAAACCCAAAGGTTCGACGCTAGTAGATAACCCACTTCAACCCCTGCCATCAACTTGGTTCCATCCGAAACACTGTTCCACATCACGCCAGCATTCACTCCTGCATCCCAACGCTCATTAATGTCGTACATAAAACGACTGTTGAGCATTTGAGTCATACCACTGGTTTGCAGTAGATCATAAGTTTCATCCAAATATTTAACCGCATATTGCCCAGATACATGCACCGAACGTGTTGGATGATAATTCATATGATGAGACATGATATAAACATTGCGCTCATATGGATCATTCAGCGTTGTTTCATTTTTCTCGTAGCGATATTCAATTTTGCTCAAAGAGTCAAAACGATTGGTTGCCAAATCACGATATGCAGCACCGACCTGAACACGGTCAATCACGCGATCGCCAGAATCTGCAGACTTATTGTCGGTAATATTCAAGACATTTTTAGCCAATAAGGTCACTTCGTCTGAATACTTGTACGCGGTACCTAAAGTATTTAAATAGCTATCACTTTGATTAGACCAACGCCCTTCTATACGTGCCACATTTTTCCAGCGTGGATTGTAAAGGTGTTCAAAGCCCAAAGTCGCAGCGGTAGACTCTAGTGAATCTTTATTTTCACCTTCAAAGACTTTTACTTTTTCAAAACTGGTATTAAAGAATAGCCCTTCTTTAAGCTGCCAACGATTACGCACACCCATCGCGGCTTCAGCTTCACGTGCGCTCATACCATCACGTACACGATATTCACTAAACACAGAGCCATCACGCATATATTCACTGTCTAAACCAAAAACGGTGGTATTACGTTTTTGCGTGTCATTGAGCTCGTATAATCCGCCTATACTTGAAATGAACTCATGGCGCGCATAGGCATGAATATTTTTATAAACTTGTGCATCACCACCTACAGCAAATACACGGCGGTCACTATCCGCGATGTCTTGCTCATATTCTAGGAAAGCACTTGAACCATCAAAAGGGAGTGCTGTTTTTAATTTAGCGCGCACAGTGGTACCGTCATATGGCGTTTCAACATTTTGGGTTGAAGCACTGGCTGCATTGGCTGACTCATTATAATAACGTGCACCCAGCTCTAAACTTACAATACGGTTAATCGCTTTCTCAATCGAAGCGCTCACGCCATGGCGAACACCTTCATTCACACTATCTTCAGTTCTTACCGCTTCAACACGTAAAATACCAAACTGATCTAAACGTGCATTAAGTTTGACTGCACTTTCTTTGCGCCCTGAACTGATTGAAGACGCTGCATTACGGAAACCTTCATCTGCTTGTTGATGGTAAGCACGTAAATCGACCTTGTCATTTTTGTATTCCAATTCAACGCGTGCCGCTGTGCCATCACCAGATGTGTCTGTACTATTTGACGCATTCACATCTGTCAATTGGTCAATGTTTAGGGCATCGTGGTCAGAATATGCATATTCCGCAATCAGTTTGGTCTTATCATTCCAATGAATGACGGTATTGGCACTGGCAATTTTCTCTTGATCCATAGGATCATCATTTTGAATATAAGAGCCACCCACCTTCACTTTGTCATTGAGTTTATAATGGCCATTCACGCCAGCAACGGTATATTCCTGCCCCCCTTGATCCGACTCTACCGTAATCCGTAGATAAACAGGATTCAGGTTTTCATCAATACTGCTCAACGGTGAGGTCAGGTAAATACTGTTGGTATAGGTATCTACTTGGTAGTCGCTGAAGCGATTTAAAGTACGCTGCGCAATAATCAAACCTGGATTGTTACGATCACGAACAATCACTT
Organism: Acinetobacter johnsonii ANC 3681; assembly: GCF_000368805.1. Lineage (NCBI taxonomy): Bacteria > Pseudomonadati > Pseudomonadota > Gammaproteobacteria > Moraxellales > Moraxellaceae > Acinetobacter > Acinetobacter johnsonii. Next base: position 397,381 of record NZ_KB849703.1, read on the forward strand.
CCACCTTTTCACTATTTTCTAAAATATCGTCGGTATCAATACCTAAAGAATATGGGCCAGAAACCCCCATTGCACGTAATTCATTCACGATTTGCGTTGCATTGGTTCGTGCTGCAAAGCCCGAAACTTGGTAACGATCCCCTTCAACAGTTGACTTCAGACCTGTCAATGAACGGCTGTATTGACCCAGTGAAAGCCCTTCGTCATTTTCTGTACGTGTAACATAGTCCCCATACATGGCATAAGAACGGCCTTTATCCACACGGACATAAAGTTTACTGGTGGACTGCGCATCAAACCCTTTTGCCGATGCATCACCATACACGGGGTAATATTCATCTGGGCGAATATCACGGAATAGGCGCTGATTATTTTCTTTGCTTGAGTCATAAGCTAAAGTCAGTAAATAATCCCCACGTACCTTACCTTTCAGGAACAAGGCTGCACGACCACGAATGGCGGTTTCACCATCGCCTGAACTGGACAAATCATTCAGTTCTTCTTCAAAGCCATCTTGAGTCGAACTCTGTGATAAATTTTTTGGGTCGAATTTGTTCATTGCAAATGAACCTTCGATAATCCCCGCAACCAACATTGGGCGTAATTCTGCTAAAAAGCGAACTGGAACAGTCTGCTCATAAATACCACTACGAATACGCAGCACACCTGAACCTGCTTCTAATGGCGCAAGGACTGGGATCACCAGTGAGCCACCTTCAGCAAAAACTTGAATACCGGGCTTATCTGGATCTAAATCTTTGAGTTGAACCGTTCCCACCGATGTTTCTATCGTAATTGGGGTACGTGTTGCAACAGCCGTGCCATTGCGGTCAAGCACCTTAACAACAACTTGATAAACGTCTTTTCCATTGGCATAAACCACTTGTTCTACAGGCTGCGCAGTCAGTTGACTCATCGCATCTGGTGCGATTACTGTCACTTGCTGTTGGTCACGTAGATTGCCAAAGCTGTCGTACTGGCGAACTGCAACTGTGTTTTTACCTGCAAGCAGCGGCACACCAATAAAGTCTAAACCAGCAACTCCATGCTCTTGATAAGCTGCTTTTTTACCAATACGTTTTTCCGAAATTTGCTCATCATTCACAAATAAACGGATGTCGGTTCCTAAAGCACCCTTCACCTGAATGGTTGCTTGTTGAGCAGGTAGTACTTGCTGTTCATTTAAGTTCAAAATTGCAAGTTGGTTCGACTCAGAACGTTGTAGTTCTTGCTCTAAATCTAAAATCGTTGGTGTTTTAACTGGTTCAACTTGAACCGTTTTAACATCTTTAATCTGCTCTTTTTTATATTCAATATTACAGTTTGCCGAAGCCCCCGAAGCACTAATACAACCACTTGCAGGCTGACCTTGAACATCAGTCACATAACTGCTCTGTGCATCTACGTTTAAATCTTGGCGTAAGGTTTGCTCAAGTGCATCAAGTTGTGCATCAATTTTGCTACGGCGCGCTTCAATTTGTGTTGCCAACGCCTGACTACATTCGCCTGCGGTATCTGCAATCGCGAAATCGGCACGGTGCAATTCACCGCGTTTTAGGTCCACAAATCGGCTGGCTGGATCACCCGCTTGACGGTTACTGATCAGTACCAACTCAGCATTATTCGGTAAAGTGGTATTGTCGACTTTGAGGACATGGGTAATTGGTTTAATGCCATAGAAGTTATATTTCCCTTCACGGTCAGTGACCACAAAGTTACCATCTTCCATATAAATACGAACACCTGGAACACCAAGCTCGCCCGCATCTTGCACCCCATTACGGTTACAGTCAGTAAATACTTTACCCACCACGAAACCATCTGGACTAAATACCCCTGGTGTCACTTTGACTGCCGCTTGTGCTTCATTTGAAGTCGTATTTTTATTATCCTGCGCGTAAACACGGTTAATCCCATCGCCACTTAAAGCATTTGGCCCGACATACACACGGTATTGAACTTTCGCTTCTTGTTTCGGTGTCAGTGTACCTAAACCTAAAGTTAAATAAGGACCTTTGCCACCCTGTGGGTCGTTACTCTTTTGACCATTGACACGCGTGGTGCCTGACACATACACAAAGCCTCGCGGCAAAGTATCTTTCATATTGACGTCATACAGTGTTGAGTCACCCATATTGGCAACCGTCACCATATAATCTTTAAAGTCACCAATCTCAGCTGTTTTATCACCCACCACTTCTTTTTTAATGACCAATTTGTCATTAATTGGCGTCACAATATCAACTGGGTCGATTGGGATATCAATATTGAGTGCAGCATCACCTGTTTTTAAAGTAAAGTTTCCGCCATAAGACCATGATGCATCGACCACACGCTGATCAAAATTATTATAAATGGTTTTGTCACTGGTAAATTTATAGTGAGTTCCACCCGCAATCGTTGAGGTGTCGATATATAAGCTATAAGTACCATTTTCAACATAAGGGTAAATAAACTCACCATCACTATTGGTTACCTGCTTTGCAGGAATAGCAACTTTGTTCCCTGTGGTTTCATCTAGTTTATAAGCAACATTTTCAGCAGGTTTGCCATTAGCATCCAATAAAGTAACGGTTGCACCCGCAACAGGTTGATTGGTTTTGGCATCAAAAACCACACCATATGGATCAATGAGTACATTGGTATCTACATCACTAATACTGTTTGTGGAGTTACCATTTTCATCCAAGCAATCCGTTAAGCTAACAACCACTTGATCACGCTTAACCGTTTGTAAAATATTATCATTCTGCTGTGCTGTCGCAGACTCCTGCGTAGGTAATGAAAACCGGAATATGCCTGTGTTGATGCCAGTTTCAACACCCTGTACATATTCAATATCACCAGTTTTCGTCGATTGAACTTTGATTTTAACTTTTTCTACACTGCTGCGCGTGGCATTACACATGGCACTATTTGCTGCAATATACAACGGCTTAGTTAAACTGCCAGTCGCTAAAATATTAGAATAATCTTTGCTGTTATTAGTGATGGAAGAGCTTCCACCCACTGTGGTGACCACTTCATTCGACAGAGTCTTTTTAATATTTGAGACTAGGCCATGCTCAACACTAAAGATGTTGGAAATCGATGTATGGTTAATATTCGAGTTCATCGTCACAACCAGTTCGACCGTTTCAGTCGCATTGGCTGCTAACGCTTGCGGATAAGCCACCACTAAAGTGTTGATGAGTGATTTATCGTTCGGGATCTGCTGGGTAAATTTATCTTGGCCTAATGGATATAGCACTAAAGCTTTTGAGTTATTTGCTTTTGCTGATTTAAACGTGGTGTTGGTTGGTAACTCGTCCAATAACACCACAGCATTAATGGTTTGTCCATCGACCTCAATCGGCTTAGTACCCGAGTTGCGCGTAGAGGTATTTTTTACGTTTAAGGTATAAGTTAAATCGTAAGACTGACCCGCTTTTGGTTCGAAACTACTTTTATCGACAGCCTTGGTTGCCGTTAACTGAGGTAAAAAACTAATTAAGCCGTTAACAGCATCTGCAATAGCTGTTGGATCCTGAATGACATATGCACGCAGTGGTAAATCAACTTGTTGACTATCATTCAAAGAGCTCGATGAATCAGCGATGACCCATAGGTCAACTTTTTGACCGCTTTCTAAACTCAAATGCCCTGTCACCAATAAGTCTGAACGATCAAACTCACCATTTTGATTACTGTCGACATAAATTTTTATATTGGATAATTCTGGAACCGAATTTTTATCAATTGAAATATCGGCTTGTGTATTACTGTGATTAGTTAAAGTGTTTAACCAAATAACTTTTGCACCCGCATTGATTTCCTGACGAGCTGGTGAAGTCAGACTAATGACATATTGGGGATTAATCGTCACTTGAACAGTATTGGAAACGGCCTGACCAATCAAACCGTCCTTTTGTACAAAACTTGCATACGCAGTATTGGTGATATTTTGCCCAGCAGCAGGCATCACAGCATAAGCATGATTTACCAAAGCCATAGCGGTTGCTAAGCTTGAGAAAATGAGCTTGATCTTATGATTATATAGCGGCTGAACTCGTTTAATCACGAAAATACCCCAATACCAAGTAAAACAAGGTTAAGGGATAGGCATTTTGACAATGCCTATCCACAAAAATAGTTATTAATGTTATGTCTTAATTATTGTCCATCGACCTTAACGCTGAACTTCATTGTGACCGTTTCAGAAGGTGCTAAAGCAAACTCAGTTGATTTCAAATTGTTTGCTGTATTCGATACCGTACCTTTTGATGCAGGATCTAGTGCAGCTGCTGGTGTTGTACCTAAAGTGGTATAACTTGGCACAGCATCCGTGATCACAACTTTAGTTACTGCTTGGTTACCATCATTCACCGCCTTAATTTGGTAAATGATACAAGCACCTGGTTTTGCTTGAAGCGTCGATGTTCCGAAATTGCCTTCTTCAGCGCCATTACAATCAGCGTCTAGCGCTTGTAATTTTTCCAAACGAACTTGACCAATGTTCACTGTAGTTTTATCAGTTACAGTGACAGCAGCTGGGGCAGCAATACTGTTCAACTCACCTGTCGGAGTGATGGTTACAATAGATAGATCGGCCTGACCTGCAGTTGCATTACTTGGTGCTTCAACTTTCACCAAGATACTTACGCTTTCATTTGGCGAAAGACCATCTGCACCATTCGTCGCTGTTAGCCACGCATTAAGATCAGCACCAGTAACCAACTCACTCGCGTCAGCAACACCATTATTGTTTTTGTCCACATAAACTGAGGTTACAAAGCCACTATTTGATGGGTCATGCGTGATTGCAAATGGAAGTGTACTTCCCCCTGTCACCCCTTCTACAACGTTACCGTTGTTGGTCAAAGTATGCTTATAAACAATCGTACCGCCTGGAGCGACCTGACCTTGTTGATCAGCTAAGAACGACAGTCCACGAACAGCTTCTACAACAAGACGATCTTTCATCTTGTCAGTTAAGCCAGTTGCAGGAGAGTTAATCGTGAAGACAATATCTTGGCTATTTGCAGGTGTTGCATCGGTTGATGGCGTCACTTTGGCACAGAAATAAGCCGTTGCATTTGGCTGAATTGCACCTGTGTTGGTCACTTTAGTCGAAGAACATACACCAGTTGAGTCAGCAACAAAGTACTCAACAGTCCAACCTGATGGTAATGGTTGATCAGTACCAAAGTTATAATTGTCTGCAGTTGAACCACCATTGGTCACAGCTATCGGGAATGTTCCTGCAACACCAGGTTTAGTCGTTACTGTCGTTACAATATTAGCCGCAACATATGCACCTTCACCTGTAAGTGCAGTATCATTTTCTATATAGTCTTTATTACCCTTACCATTACTCAAATCGACTTTAGAAGTAGTGATGTCAGTAATACGTAAAGTGATCTTATCTGATAGAGTGCCATGTACAGGTGTAATGGTTAAGATTGTATCTAGGCCAGGAGCTGTAATCGGCCCTGTATACCCATTAGGCAAAGTAATACGTGCAGAAATTTCAAGATGACCACCAGAAGCCAATGGACCACTATCTACACTTGCGTCACCATTGGTATCCGTTAATGGTGTATTACCATCTGACTTTAACAATTCAACGATAGAACCTGCTGGTAGCTTAGATTTATCGACTTTAATGTTATATGTCTCAGTCACATTACCTAGGTTATGAATCCAAATATCTTCAGTTGAGCTTGAAGCACCAAATAAGATAGGTGAACCTTGAACAGCAGTGGTAGAGATTAAGTCATCTTTAGAACCCGCGACTTCAGCATCTGAGTAAGGGTCTGTTGCTAAATCATTGATCGTACCAATATAAGTCGACTGAACTGTGACATCATACGGGTTAGTAGGTTGAGGACTTTCTGTACCTGGACCATCTGGGTCAAATGTTGCGATGTTAGTAATTTTACCCGCTGGTGCGCTTGCGTTGACTGTTACTTGGAATGTTAATTTTCCTGTGCTGTTACGTGGTACTGATGCCAATACCAACTGCGCTTTACCATTGGTAAATTCGTACTTCGCTGCTGTTTCGTCACCAGTAGTATCTGTCAATGCCGCTGTTTGACCACTCCAACGCGCAGACCCAGCAACGTACGTCACACCTGCTGGCAGGATATCTTCAATGGTTAAATTTGTTGCGTCAGCATTACCTGTGTTTTTATAGGTCAACTCATAAGTCACCGTATCACCACGAGTTACAGCAGTAACATTGGCAGATTTTGTGACTTGAATCACCGCGCCGCCCACGATTTTCACTGTATCCGTGTTAACTTTGATATCACTTGAACCGATGAACGTACTTTCTGCTGATAAAGTCAATTTACCCAAGTCATTTGCCTGAGCTGTTGATGCCGTTGTACCCACAACCACTAAACCTGCAGACTCACCCGCATTTAAGGTAATAACCTGCCCCATTAAATTGGTGTTGTTATCAGGCACGCCGTCTTTGTTCGCATCTAAATAAATCGCAATATTTGAGAAATCAAATGCATCACCAGCGATGTTTGCCAAACTTAGTGTGAACTTATCTGTTCCATTACCAGTGTTGGTCAAGACGTGTGATAGAGTCACCACACCGTTCGGATTCGCAGTCGCACTACGGTCTTGTTCAAGTGTGAAACTACCCACTTGTAAAACAGTCGTTTTGACTTCATTCGAAGTGACAGTGCGTGTGGTCGACGTACCATCCACATACGATGCTGTTGCAATGTTACTAATGTTCGTACCCGCAGCTGGTGCAGCTGCATATGTGGTGCCTGTAGCAAAGAAAGCAAACCCACCTAAGACTGTCGCAATTGACAAATAAAGGTTATTTCGCTTTGTTGTTTTCAAATTCATAGACATGAAAGTCCCCCGACTCCATCGGAATGATGTGTGTAAAATTTAGAAATTAATCGTTTGAAGTATTTACTTTGGCTTGTGCACTAACCGTTACAGACTTTTTCGCTGGTAACTCTGCAATTTGCCACTGTAAAGCGCGGTATTCTTTCAATGGAATATTGACCAATTTTCCATCTACTTTTTTCTTTAATGGCATTGCAGCAAAGTTGACACCATCCGTGCTACCCAATGCACCAGAAGGCAAACTTGCACCCAAATATTGGGTATCTGCTGGAATCGGTAATGTCGCCTTTAAGCTTTTGATATTACCTGTCGTGTTGTTGGTATAAGTCGCACGATACTCAATCACATCCTGCGGTTTAATTGAGTCTGCAGCTTTAAATTGTGCATTCCCCTTATTGTCTACAACTTTTTTAAACGCTTTAAGCTGAACAGAGACAGGCTCATTATTGGTCGCTGCAGTTGCCACCATCGCACTGGCAGCAACCCCAACAAACATCAAACTAATTGTCATTTTTTTCAGCATAGAATTTTTGTTTAACATGATTTTATCCACTGCGAACCAATGCGAACTTTTTGTGACACTAATCACTTTTTTATAAATTAATGCAACAAATCTCAAAGCAATATTAAACAAAAATCACACAAACAACCATACATTATTTAAAAAAAATGTTAACCAGTTCACTTTAGACTATTTCATGTTGATACAAAAAATCACGCAAATAAAATGAAACTATTGATATTTATAATTTTTTAAATTTTAAATTAAATTACATACAGAAACATTTTCAAGAGATACAAAAAATTACAACTGACAGAAAAAACTTAAATGCTCTTCGAAAATCCTAAATGTTGTTTTTTTGAGAGAATTATCTGGATAAAATAGATGCTATAACTGTCTTTAAATCACTCAATTCACGCTTATCATTTAATATATTTTTCAAATAAATATGCAGAAAATCATAGTCCTATATATCAAAAACGAGCAATAAAAAGCCCCTTCGTGTAGATCCCAGAAGGAGCTTGTCATATCACAAATTAACTAATCGGGAATCCGTACACAGAAACCCACTTGTCCCTTTTGTTTCGGTGCCAACACACCAGGAATTGTCCATTTCAACTGCCCTGCATTTGCTTCAGTTTGACAACCAGAAGCTGTACACGACATCGTTCCATAAACCGTACCCACGGGAACACTATCTTTTAGAACGATATCGACTAAATTCTTGTTTGAATTATTGATATAGGTCATTTGATATTCCAAATAATCCCCTTTCGCAGCTTGATTGGCTACAGTAAATACTGTCGTCTCACTACTTGGTGCCGGGCATGCCGTCGTTTTACGGACCAATTTACTAATACTTAAGCCTGCTGTACCAATCGTTGTAATATCATTCACACTATTACTTTCCTTGGTCGTCGCAGCAGTATAAGTCGCCTTGCCATTGACCTTGAAGCTCGCAATAAAGCGATCACCACCTTGTGCCGTGGTAGGTGAATTTACTCGCTGAATCAAACAAATTTTTTCATTGGCTTTTAATACACGACTCGAAAGTAAACTTTCACCTTGATCCAACTGCGCATTACAGTTGCTATCTACATAAACCAAACTCTGCCAAGGCTGATTGTTTGCAGGCTGTTGCTCTTTAGTTTCAGTTAAATTCAGCACATTCATCACACTTTTCGCACTGAGCTCGTGTGGATAATCCACTACATCACCTGCCACAATGGTTTTCTGTCCATTTTGTGTTAAGACCAACTGTAACTCGGCATCACCAAACAAGAAACCATCATAGCTAGTCACATTTGCAGCTTTAGGAATGGTAAAGAAGTCATTACTGGTGTCGGCTGTCGCTGTCACGCTACTGGCTTTTGCAGAACTCACCGAATCAAAACCTGTCAAATTACGCTGTACCAGACAAATATTACTTCGCCCAGCAAATACATCATCTAAGGTTTGAATTTTAAAATCACCATTGGCATTGCTGGTTGTAGAGGCCAAAACGGCCTTACTGCTACAATCTTGCAGTTCAACAATACTCCCTGCAATTCCCAATTCACCGGCATCTACAATTGCGTTATACGCCTTAGAAACATCCGAAGTTGTACCGCTGTTATCGTTAAACACCCGCCCCGAAAATACATAACCTGCTTTTTTACTGTTGGTCACGCGACAAACGAGTTTAGCGGCAAATTTCACATTCGCTGCCGGTATGGTTTGGGTCAAACCATTGACGCCCCCCAAATTGGCAGTACTATTTCCCGAAATGGCTGCATTGGTATCTGTACATTCAATACTTTTAAGTGAATATAAAGTCGATGTCGATTCAGTAAAACTGATGGCTGTGTTTGGTGTTGCATAAGCCAATAATGAGCCTTGCTCAACGGGGGATGTACTTTTCTTTAAACGAACCGATTGTGCAGCCCCAACTACTGTTGTGACCACTTCACCACTGGTAATGGTTTCAGCATTGGCATTGCTCAAGTTGGCAAAAGCACTAAAGTTGAAGCTGTCTGTGCCATTTTCAGACACTTTATTCATTTCGAAGGTCGGTTTAAGACAAACATTGAGTTCATTAAAACCAATTCCAATATCATCCCCCACATACGTACTAGCGTTTGGCCGAACATTTTGGAATTCGGTACGTACTATTTTTGCTACTGTCACTGTTGTAGGTAACGTAATCGTAAAATTGATAGCAACAGGATCGGTACCATATGAGCCAATCGCATAGTCCGCAGTATCCACTTGTGCACCATTAAAAGCCGTAAATGAAGCTTGAGTATTTGAACCCTTGGCAGGAGTGACTAAGGTTGCATATACCACACCATCGACCAAAATTTTTAGTGTGGCTCCACTGGTACTTGATTTAGGACTACCATTTGACCAATTTAAACGCCCTTTTAACTGCAATGCACCATTTACGCCAGTACCATACATCACTGAATTTGGCAAAATCGTTGGGCTTGTTCCTGCTGTTTTTAAAGCATTATCATAAGTACTGCTCGCATTATCAACCAAATACGCTCTGAAAGCTGTATCTGAAACCAAATTAACCGATTGACCATATACGCATTGGTTTTGCGAACTACCACTAGTGATCGGAGTATTTTTATTTACTGTTGTACTCACAGCACTAGTGTTATTGGTTAAATCAATTTCTTTTGCTTCTGCTGAGTCCACAGTTGCAGTATTGGTAATTTGGTTGGATGATGTTGGCTCTTTATACACTAAGCCAGAAATAATAAAACTTAAGAAGTTGGTATTCCCTGTTTTATCTACAGGCAAGGTATTAACCGTGACACTCAGTTGATTAGAATCATCAGGGTTAGACACTGTTGGGCAGCTCACTGAGGCACTACTCGGTACACAATAACGATATAAACCAGCCAAATTATCAGGAATTAAATCTGATACGGTAATATTTGAAATCGCTTTTTCACCCTGATTCCAAACCTTTAACGTGTAAGTAATTACATCTCCAACCTGAGCAACAGTTTTATCTACTGTTTTACTAATAGCCAAATCATCACTACGTTTAGCCACTGTAATCGCTGTCCCAAAACCTGTTTCTGTTAGACGTTGCAATTCCGTATTACTACATGTTCCACCTGAAAAGGACATTCCAATGGGGCCATACTGTCCTTGCGAATACTTATTTGAAGTATTTTGGTTAAGCATTCGATAGTTAACTTTATAATAACCACCTGTTGAAATTGTAGTAGCGACTTCATATCTAACACCCGATTGGAAGCTATCCCTTGGGTCTTGAATCACGGTCGCTGAACCTGATGGAGGTGTTATCGAAATATATGCCCCATCATCCACTTCAGCCCCAGAATTTCCAACACAAGCACTCACACTACTGGTGGATGCAGGAATATAAACATAAGTTTCAAATTCCCACGCACGCAAGTTATTCACACGACTATTCGTTGCACTCACCGTGGGTAATAAAACATTTCTATATTGATAAGTCGTCAAATTCGTGACTGCTTGAACAAATGTTGGATTCGGGGATGTGGCTAAATTGGTAAAATAACTATCTCCACTATTACTACCAGGCATAGAGGCTGATAGATATTGACCAATCGGATTTTTATTACTTGCAGGCCATGCACCTAAAATAGCACTTGTCTCCTCCGCATAAGTTCCACATCCAGAACCACTACATATTGTTTGGCTTGTATTACGACCCGCCCAAAAAGCATCATAAGCTTGAGGATTAGTTGTTTGAGTACTTCCTGGTTGCCCCCAAACTCGATGAATACTTTCACCCACCCCACTGCCAGGATTTACCTCATTACTGGAAATCGCAATGGTTGTTTGTTGCGTCGCGCTTGAAATAGGGGCCGTCGAGGCGACAGAATAATCAACATAAATATCAAATGTGCCAGCATTTGCGACGCCCCCAATATTACAAGTATAAATTGAGTTGGCCAATGTACACGTATTAGACGCTGTTCGAACCTGACTGATGCTTACACCTGTAGTGAGAGCCGCCCTAACTTCAACTTTTGTCGCTGTCGCAGCGGATGGTCCAAAATTTTTAATGGTAATGGTTTGTGTACCCACATCACCTTGTACAATTGTAGGCGTGTTTGCACCAATAACCTCAAAACGAGCAATGGGGATTGGATTATCACTGAGTGGAGTCAAGGCATGCGTCAAGGAAATCCCTATTGTGGAAAGCACAACAGAAAGCATGATTTTTTTCTGAATGCATTTCATTTTAGTTCCCCACATACTTCACTCCAAACTCTAAGCTATGACTTTCATTGCTTTTTATTGCCGTAACTGAACCCTTAATTGCACCCATTTGCCCCAGAGCAGGCGCACTAAGCGAACCAGATTCACATGTACTACAACTTGGTGCTTTACTCATGACCATCGCTTCAGGCGTGTAATCATAAAAATTAAATCGACCAATGGCCGAAGCACCCAAATTCTTCACGGTTAATTGATACAGAACACATTGCCCCGAACCATCTGCATTACGCGTGATCGGCAAGACATTTGAGGTATACGCACTATCCGCGACCCCATCACAATTATTATCTTTAGCTTGCAACTTACTCAAACGGACTGGCGCAGTGGTTATAGTTGTAATGTCTGTTGCCGTATCTAATATCGTCCCAGCACTATTTTTTAGGCTAATGATGGAAGTATTCACGACTCCAACAGTGTTATACGCGGTATTTTCAACTTTATTAAAGATACGAATCGGTGCTTTACTGCTAAGAATAGAAGCATTCACAATAGATAAGTTTTGAATAATCGGGTCAGATGCATCTAACTGCCCATCATTATTGGCATCATAATAAAGTGTTGTGGTAAAGCCAGTTCGATCATTGGCAACGCTTAAATTATCCGTTGCTGACAATACAGACGTTCCCCACGGTTTTAAGGTGTGGGTATAAACAATACTGCCTCCTGGGGCAATTTGCCCACGTAAATCAGGTTCTAAACTCACCCCACCTTGACTCGCATTTGAGTTAATCGTAATTGCATTTTGAATAACGTCATAACCATTACTTGGCGCTGAGGTCATCAAATTAGACGAAGCCACTTTAAAATAAATTGGAATCGGTTGGGTTGTGGTCTTGGCATCGGCCCGAATTTCGACCACGGCACAATAGAGCTGAGACTCCCCATTATTCAACAATCGAGTCGAAGCAATTTCTGCTCCAAGCACCGAGCAGTCTGTGGTTGATGAAGCAAAATAGCGCACCGAACTGATATCGCTTGGCAATGCAACCGTCGCAAAATTATTATCGGCATCAGCACTAAAACTATATGCCGTCGCTTGACCTGTATGACGTACAGTGAGTGGGAACACCACCGTTAGATTATTCACCCCAGCTAAAATTTTCCACGGCGAACCACCATTCGACACATTGCCATTTCCTGTCCCATTTGCCGTAGTTTCAGGGCTATTGATCAGGTCAACCAACCGAGAGGCTGTACTTTGAATCAGTGAGGTACGATCTTGTACCGTATCTGTTTTGGTATTGTCTAAAATCGATTGTGCTTTAGGCACAATGTTATACGTAGTATTGGCTGTATCTATATAGTCTGCAGGGAACGTAACTTTCACAATTATCGGAAGTTTAGCGCCTGCATCTAGCGTTCCCGTATCAACAATACCGTCATTATTACTATCAAACAGTGGAGTGACGCCATCTGCACGATAGAATTCCAATACACTCCCTATCGGTAAATTATGGCTGTTAAAAGTTAAATTGAACCGATCTGCTACCGTTCCTGTATTCCACACATAGTTTTCAAAGACAACGGTTCCACCACTACTCGCCCCTAATTTTTCTAATAAATCACTACCACTTACACTATTCGCATCCGCATTAATGACCACCCCATAAATCGGCTTAATGCTTAACACAGCAGTGTTAGACTGGGTGACTAAGTTAGGCGTGGTAGTCGAACTGTCATGGTCATAGTCCATATTTGCAAAGTTGGGAATCTCACCGGGTGCAGTACGAGCAACCCGAACACGGAACTCAATATAGCCTTGCGCATTCGCAGGGACATTGGTGATTTGCGCACGAATCGTTTTACCATCCGTATCAAGGTAATAATTAATGCCTGTTGGATCATTACTGCCTGTCGCAGAATTCAGTGCTTGCCCATTCCAGTTTTCATTACCTGTGACATAAGTCAACTGCGTGGTATCCAACAAGTCACTGATATTGACCACGCCACTATTATTACCATTATTGAAATAGGTTAAACGGACGGTTGCAATATCACCATTTACTACGCTTGTTTTATCAAAGCTCTTGGTTAAATTTAGAACCGCCTGATCGGTGATTCGTGATGTATCAATATTATTTTGAGTCAGACTTGGTTGTTGTGTAGAGGTCGCTGTGAGTTGAATCTGACTGGAGCTATTTACGGCAGCTGATGAAGGAATAATGGCTTTAATAATCAGTGCAACCGTCTCTCCAGCATTTAAGCTATATTGGCTAATCGGAGTATTATTGTCTGCAACACCATTTCGATCGGCATCTAAATAAATTTCAATATTGCTATGGGTAAAACTCCCCCCTGCAATTTGACTGCCCAACAAATTATAAAGATCGCGTTCGTTCCCAGTATTGGTTAGAACATGGTGATAATAGACCGCCTGCCCTGGACGCACATATTCCGTTCGGTTATCTTTCAAACCGAGGTTATAAACAGGAATCACCGTGGTTTGAACCAAGTTGGAACGTGCCACTTGAACTACGGTAGAGCCTTCTTCTTTGTATTCACCCACAGCCATGTTACTGATGACCAGAGCATCAGCAAAAACCCAAGTCGATGCTGTTGCCCCCAACAAGCTCAGCATGGCAATACGCATATTTCGAATCATTTTCTTTTCTGCAAACATTTTCCGAGCCTACTCTTAAGGGTTAACACGAATAACAAAGTAGAAATTGGCTTCTTGGCTTGGATCTAAACTACTCACCAAAGCAGAAACTTTGTCACCAGAAGATAAATTTGTACCTGACGGAACAATAACAGGCGTTCCTACTAGGCTGGTATAAGCTGGAACAACATCATTAAACTGCACATTCTTCACCACTGAACCACCATCATTTTTAAGTGTCAGCTTATACACCACACATTGATTTGGCTTGACTGAAACTAACTGGGTGGAATAGCTCAAAGATGCTAAATTAGTAGTGGTACAACTACTATTCGCTGCTTGTGTTTTAACTAACTGTAAATGCCCCGTTGCAACCGTGGTCACATCTGTATTTTTTAAGTTATCTAAATGAATGCCATTAAAATCAGAAACTTCAACCACTATATCCGCCTGGCTCACCACACCTTCTGTTGCAGAAGGGGCCGCCTGAACTTTAAGTAAAAGTTGAATATCAGCCTGCGCCAATAAGCCCGCACTACCCAAAAGCTGATTTAAACTGGTTGTTGCGCTAATAATTTGGTCTGCACTATCAATCTGACCATTTTTATTTGCATCATAATAAAGGGTATAAACAAAGCCATCATTTCTAAGTGGTACAACTTTCAAATTCACTTGAGAACCTGCATTTGCACCTTCTGCAATATTGCCCAAATTCTTTAAAGTATGCGCATAGACAATCGTGCCACCCACACTTACCTGACCTTGCTGATCATTGGTCAGGGTGAGTAAGCGTGCGACATTACTTTCAATTTGGTTCTTAATCGAGTCCGCTTGTTGATTAACTGGTGATTGAATCGCAAACCAAATCGGCGCTGTAAAATTCTGTTGGCTTACGTCAACATCAATCACTGCACAATATGCCTTGCTTGCTCCTGCACCTAAGGTTCCCGTATTGGTAATTTGCTTACCCACCGTTTGACAGCTGGCATCACCTTCATAAAATTTGACGCTAAAACCTGCTTTAGTGGTAGGCATAATATTGGCGACATCAATCGCGCTAAAGGATGCATACAAATTATAGTTATTGGCTTGGGTTGAATTATTCTTTGCCACCAAAGGAAAAACCGCTTTACCCGAAGTAACTTTAACCGTACGTAAGGGTTGACCGGCATTATCCACGATCCCCACGCCTAAACCCGATTGGTCAGCATTATATAAATCACTACTGCTGGATGCAGCAGTTAAAGCTGTAATTTGGTTACGAATCGGGTCAGAGACTGTACTTGAAGCAATGGATGTCGCAACCACATCAATATTGATATTGCTGACACTGCTGCTACAGCCTGTAGAGGCCGATACTCCAACCTGAATTTGTTTTACCGCCGCATTTGAAATCGAACCTGTGTCGACTTTACCGTCACCATTGGTATCCGTAAGTAAAGTTTTTCCGTCCTGCGTGTAAAAATTAACTTTGGCACAGCTAGGCAAATTGTTTGAGCTATAACTTAAATTATAAGTATCTGTGGTATTACCAATGTTCCAAACATAGTTATTAAAGAAAACCTCTTGCCCTGGTTTCAAACTGGCTTGAATCACTAAGTTATCAGGACTGTTATTCGGGTTACCGACGTTCGTTGCTGAACTGGATTTATTATTTAAAACCACCCCATAGACAGCAGCCAAATTATAGATCACGGTATTAGAGAAACTGCTCAGTTTTACCGTGGTATTATCCATGTCATATTGTACAAAACCTGCCGTGTTTGGAATTTTATTGGCAGCACCTTGTTTCACATTGGCTTTAAAAGCCAATGTGCCTGATGTGAGCGGTGCAACAGCTGTAATACTGGCTTCTAGACTCTTCCCATCAGGTTTAAGTTGATAGGCTATTCCTGTATTCGCAGATCCTTCTGTATCATTTGCATCGGTGAGTGCTGTGCTATTTTGATTCCAAACTGCCGACCCGGATACGTATTCTAAAGAATCATCCAACACATCTTGCAGCACGACACGACGTGTTGCTGTCCCTGTATTTCGATAGGTCAAAGTATAGGTGATCAAATCACCAATATTGCCTTCACTTGTACTTTGCGCTTTAACGAGAGAAATCACAGCATCATCGACAACGCGAATCGTATCTGTGACTTGTGCAGAAAGCGTAGCATTTTGCTGGCTCACAGCTTTGAGGTCTAAACTACTGAGCTGATTAAAAGAGACATTTGTCGGGATACTGCCCACAATCACAACTGCTAAAGATTGACTCGCATTGAGCTCAATTGAACCTACCAATAAGTCTTCAGTATTATCTGGTAAACCATTTTGATCGCGGTCTGCATAGACCTTCACATTACTTAAATCAAAATTATCCGTACTACTTTGTACTAAACGCAATGTATATCGATCAGCAGTATTACCTGTATTGGTTAAGACATGTGGCAGATTCACAGCCCCACCGACCACACCATATTGGTTTTGGTTTTGTACTAAAGTCAGTGAGTACGTTTTTTGCACTTCCAATGCCACAGGATTGGAATTGACCAATAAAACATTTCCCATCTCATCGGTATAGTCCCCAGATGCAACGTTAGAAATATAGCTTCCCGGTTGTGGAAATGCATGTGCTTCTAATGAAAAAAAAAATAAAAACGACAGAGCAGAAAATTTCTTTTTGTTAATTTTCATATGAATTAGCCAGCAAAAGTACAAACTGTGTCACAATTCTATACTATTTTGTATCATAGTTGTTATTGTGATTGCATATTTATTAGATAAAATTTGTACAGCATACTTTTTGTTCTTTCTGTCCGTATGAATTCTTATTTTTTCAAGCCAAATTGACGTGAACACTAAGCTCCAAATCAACTCAACAAAAAAGTTTATAGAAGCATTGTTGTATAGCGCTGATGTGCGATAGCTCACTACACCCTCGTTAAAAAAACGCCCAATGAAGCTCATTGGGCGTTTTTTAATAAGTAGATACCTATTTCAGGGCTACTAAACTTTAAATCCAGTATTACAACGTATGCTGGTCTTTCACTTCTTCAAGAACCTCATCGAGCTCTTCTGGATTTTTCATCAAGTGGAGAATAGACAACACAAGTCCTCCCCAAACAAACAACATTGAAATCACCATCATTATGATTGCTGAAGTATTCATTTTTTTCTCCTAGCGATCTTTAACTTTGCTGAGTACGATTGCAACGACAGCACAGAAAATCACACTGCCCCAACCAAATAGTCCTTGCAGACTCATGCTATAGGTATCGTAACCATTTTTCACCAAATTAAATAACGTCATGCTCAACGTCGTTAATAACACGAGTGAAGTAATCACGGTCAAGGTAAATGCCCAACCCTTACCGAGTTGAATCGTGGAAATACGGTTTACGTGATCACGCAACTCAATCAATGCTGAACGCTTAAACCAAGTAATACAAAGAATAGAAACAAGTGCGCCACCCACAATGCCAATGTTGTTGATAAAGTGATCCACGATATCCACCAGTTTAATCGCATTCACACTTGAGAATAAGATCACTGAAACCAGTGCACTACCACCACCGATAATGGTAACTGCTTTTTTACGGCTCCATTTTAACTTATCCTGCATCGCTGCAATCGGCACTTCCAAGATACTGACCATGGAAGAAATACCGGCAACAAATAATGATGAGAAGAACAATAGACCGAATAAATCAGCACCTGCACCAAGACTTGAAATGATTTTCGGGAAAGCAATAAATGCCAAACCGATACCACCACTCACCACATCTTGAACTTCTTTGCCTGCGGCATGCGCCATAAAGCCTAATGCAGCAAAAATACCAATACCCGCCAAGATTTCAGTTGAAGCATTGGCAAAACCAACGATCAGCCCCGAACCAGTCAAGTTAGTCTTTGGCTTTAAGTAAGATGCATAAGTCACCATAATCCCGAAACCCACAGAAAGCGAGAAGAAGGTATGACCATACGCCGCCAACCACACTTTATAGTCCATCATCGCAGACCAGTTCGGTGTAAAGAATGCATTTAAGCCTTCTGCGGCACCTGGTAAACGAAGTGATTGCACCACTAAAATGGTAAATAAAACGAACAATAAAGGCATGAAAATCTTATTCGATAATTCAACACCTTTTTTAACCCCGCCAAACAGAATAATTAAGGTCAGCGCCCAAATTCCCACGATTGGCCAAAATAAATGGCTTACAAACTGTAAATCGAAACCTGTTGCTTTCGAAGTTTGTAAGTAGGTATTAAAGAAGAAACTTTCAGGGTCACTGCCCCAAGCCTGACCAATCGAGAAGTAAACATAGCTTCCCGCCCACGTCAGTACACTGGCATAGTACAAACCAATGATGATACACACACAGACTTGCCACCAACCTAGCGTTTCACCGCCTTTAAACAAAGCCCGATAGGCTTTAGGTGGTGACCCCGAACTTCGGTGTCCTGTTGCATAATCTAAAAATAACAGGGGTAAACCAGCGGTAATTAACGCCAATAAATAAGGAATAAGAAAGGCACCGCCACCATTTTCATAAGCAACATAAGGGAAACGCCAAATATTACCTAAACCTACAGCCGAACCTACAGCTGCAATAATAAAACCAGATCGTGATGTCCAGTTTTCACGAGTTCCTGACATAAAACACCTAAACCTAGGTCCCTTTTAATTGCTTTTTATTTGGTTATCTCGCAACAAAAAAGAACCATTTAATATTAATCTTGAGTGTTTGATTTAGCTTCGACCTTTTGGGTGCAAGGTTCTAAATGACAAACAGAGGAGTTTTCACAAAACCTTGGTTAAAGTGTGTCGATTAAACTTCCCTTTTATATGGTTCAACAATACTCACTTTTATAAAAATATTCTGTAATTTCTGCTTCAAATATTCCATTTTTATA
The DNA here is from genome assembly GCF_000368805.1 of Acinetobacter johnsonii ANC 3681. Lineage (NCBI taxonomy): Bacteria > Pseudomonadati > Pseudomonadota > Gammaproteobacteria > Moraxellales > Moraxellaceae > Acinetobacter > Acinetobacter johnsonii. The sequence continues at coordinate 416,508 of NZ_KB849703.1, forward strand.
ATGTGTTCTGATTCAACCGTTCAATTAATCAGCTTATTTATTGTACAAAATTAGTTATAAATTAACAAACTTTTTGGAATGATTTATTACACCTATTTTCCTGCTCAGAATTTGAAGATCGGACATCAATGCTCAACCTATTGAGAAAATCAATGTAAAGAACGCTAAAACGATCAATTCCCTGCATAGAAACATTACTTTTCACATTTTCATTCAAATATTCACTCCATCAGAGAATATTAACCATGTTTCTGATGAACATCACATGCATAAATACGGCTTTTTAATATTGTTCTGTATTTACAGCACAGTCGATTTACAACCGCGCTATACCAGTTATGCTCTATATTTAAAACAAAAACCATCAAAGCCAGTCATTGTCGTACAGGGTCAGTTCACGAGGCTAATCTAGCATTGATTAGGCTATTTAAACGATGCTGATTTAAGGCAGTAAGCGAAAATTATATAAGCCATTTACTTTTGTCAGCTTAGGCTTACAAATAGCGTGGTTAAAATGCTGTATGAACAACAGCAACTGCCATGTATATTTAAACCATGAGGAAACAGGACGTTTCCCAAACTTAAAACAACAATAATCAGTTTGAGCATCAGGATGTGAGATATGACAGGAGTTGTATCTAAGCACTGAAATACAAAGAAACCTCGACAGGATGTCGGGGTTTCTTTTTATCTCTATTCCACAGTTAAAGCTGAATATAAGTCCGAAAGCCTCGACTCGCATAGTACGAAGCAGCGCCATTATGATAGGTAAACGTACGACCATAGCGCTGATCACAAAAAATTGCCCCGCCTTGCTGACGTAATTCAGCTGGAGTCTCAACCCAACTGGATGTTTTCAAGTCAAAATTAAAGATCTGCTGTAAAAGATAATACTGTTGTTCCGTCACTAAGCTTAAGCCATACGCCTGTACCCAATCTAGCACTGTATTTTCAGGCGGATGATCCTTGCGACTCAATAGTGCCTCTCTGTCATAACACATGCTCCGTCGCCCTTTCGGTGACTCAATTGAACAATCAAAAAAATATACATTTTGCGTATTCGGTAAAGCCACGACATCGGGCTCACCACCACTTATTTCCATTTGTTGTAACGCATATAGTTTTTCAGGAGACTGCAAAAGTTGTTCTCGGACAAATGCCCAACTAATTTGCATATGACGTTCAGTATGCTGTTGAAACCGTTGTTCTAAGGTATTGAATAAATGTTTAGTTTGCTCAGGTTCGAGTTTTTTCTGCTGCTTAATCATTGTTATTGTACTGCCTTATTTAATGCTACCTTTAGCATAGCACTCTCCTTCAAACACGACCAAATATCACCCAACGGTACACCGATTTTGCAAAAATAAAGGCCCTCAAAATGCGAGCCTTTTATTTTTAGGATTTGATTAAGAAGATGCTTTGATTGAACTCGAAACTTTCACCTGAGTTTTAACTGCTTCTTCAGCACTATTTAAACGGATAAAAGAAACCGCTATCGCAGCAAGCACCGCTGGAATCGCCACAGCAATAAAATTCAACTTATGTGGTAATTCCATGCCCAACAATACCCCAATGACAATTGGACCCACGATTGCACCCACACGGCCAATGCCAGATGCCCAACCCAACCCTGTTGAACGAACAGCTAGCGGATAATATTGCGCCACATAGCTATATAGTAAAATACTACAACCGATTGAAGCGGCTCCTGCAAGTGCAACCAATAAATAAATTACAGGTTGTGGTGAATTAAAGCCTAAACCCACCAATGCAAATGCCCCGACAGTCAACATGCTAATAATGACAGGTTTCAAATGGAAACGATCCGCAAGCACACCACCACCAGCAGTGCCAATCACCGCACCAATGTTCAAGGAAAGGAGGAACATTAAACTGCTGCCCATCGAATAACCCGCAGCCATCATCAGTTTTGGTAACCAGCTTCCTAGGGCATAAACCATCAATAAGCACATGAAGAAGCAGCACCAAAATAAAACTGTACCCATACCACGGCCATTTTTAAACAAGGCAGCGACAAATGCATCAGGGACTTTAGCTTCATTCAGCACTAGAACAGTATCTGAAGTTACAGTCTCTTCAGGTACCAGACGTTGAATAATGCTGCGTGCCTTTTCTGTTTGCTGGTCTTTCACTAAAAAAGTGACTGATTCAGGTAAAAATTTCCATAAAATCGGAATAAACAGTAATGGAATACCAGCAATGAAAAACATGATCTTCCAGCCAAAGGTTGGCGTAAATGCAACACCTAGTAGTGCTGCCATAATCCCACCCATTGCATAGCCACTAAACATCGCGGTCACCAAAGTACTACGAAACTTCTGCGGCGCATATTCCGAAGTTAAAGCAACCAAATTCGGTAATACACCACCAATTCCAAGACCCGCAATAAAGCGTAAAATACCAAATTCAGTCGGGTTTGAAGCAAAGCCACCCGCAAAAGTGAACCCACTGAACAACGTAACACAGATAATAATGACTTTTTTACGGCCAATTTTATCGGCCAGCATTCCAAATAACATTGCACCAAACATCATGCCTGCTAAGGCAGTACTGGCTAGCATTCCTGCTTGAACAGCTGTCATACCCCACTCTTTCATTAAAAGCGGTAAAGCCACACCGTTAATTGCTAAATCATAACCGTCAAACAAGACGACGAATAAGCACCACAAAACAACCGTTAAATGAAAAGGCTTAAACTTAGCCTGATCGATTACAGCATTTACATTCATTGTTGTCGCTGTCATTTTTCCCTCACCTCCAATTGTGAGCTTTATTATAAAAAGTGAATCCAAATTCACTTTTATATAAAATGAATCATAATTCAGTTTTTGTCTATAAATAAAACAATTGAAACAGCTTTTTTTGGAAAAACTAGACTAAAGTTGTATAAAAATGACGCGAAACGATTTGCACTTCATCGAATTCTTTGATAAATATTAGATTTTTCACATAATTTTAAATTATATAAATGTATTTTTGTATAATTTAGCGTGCATTCTCCGCTCTAATTCTCTTCTTTCCCACTTAATAATTATTTATATTATTTACCATTTCCTTGCATAAAAAAATCCCCCTCTGCGATTAGCGGAGGGGGATTTGAATTAATGAGCTGGCGATGACTTACTCTCACATGGATAACTCCACACTACCATCAGCGCTAAGAGGTTTCACTTCTGAGTTCGGGAAGGGATCAGGTGGTTCACTCTTGCTATTGTCGCCAGCACAACTGTTTATGACTATTCGTTGGGTCTAACCTCAGAGCAGTGCTCTTCGTGCCTAACTTTCATCAAATGAGTTATTAACAGGTATATTTGAGTTGGATATTGTATCTAGCTTTATAACTAAATCAAGTTGTTTGCAGTGATTTGAACCACAACACCAACTGTTTGGGTGTTGTATAGTCAAGCCTCACGAGCAATTAGTATTGGTCAGCTTCACATATCACTATGCTTCCACATCCAACCTATCAACGTCGTAGTCTTCAACGGCTCTTTAGAGGACATAAAGTCCTAGGGAAATCTTATCTTGAGGTAGGCTTCCCGCTTAGATGCTTTCAGCGGTTATCCCTTCCGAACATAGCTACCCGGCGATGCGACTGGCGTCACAACCGGTACACCAGAGGTTCGTCCACTCTGGTCCTCTCGTACTAGGAGCAGATCCTCTCAAATTTCCAACGCCCACGGTAGATAGGGACCGAACTGTCTCACGACGTTCTAAACCCAGCTCGCGTACCTCTTTAAATGGCGAACAGCCATACCCTTGGGACCTGCTTCAGCCCCAGGATGAGATGAGCCGACATCGAGGTGCCAAACACCGCCGTCGATATGAACTCTTGGGCGGTATCAGCCTGTTATCCCCAGAGTACCTTTTATCCGTTGAGCGATGGCCCTTCCATACAGAACCACCGGATCACTAAGACCTACTTTCGTACCTGCTCGACTTGTGGGTCTCGCAGTTAAGCGCGCTTTTGCCTTTATACTCTACGCGTGATTTCCGACCACGCTGAGCGCACCTTCGTACTCCTCCGTTACTCTTTAGGAGGAGACCGCCCCAGTCAAACTACCCACCAGACATGGTCCTCGTCCCGGATAACGGGACAGAGTTAGAACCTCAATATTACCAGGGTGGTATTTCAAGATTGGCTCCACCGAAACTAGCGTCTCGGTTTCAAAGCCTCCCACCTATCCTACACAAGTAAGATCAAAGTTCAATGTCAAGCTGCAGTAAAGGTTCACGGGGTCTTTCCGTCTAGCCGCGGGTACACCGCATCTTCACGGCGAATTCGATTTCACTGAGTCTCTGCTGGAGACAGCGCCCCCATCATTATGCCATTCGTGCAGGTCGGAACTTACCCGACAAGGAATTTCGCTACCTTAGGACCGTTATAGTTACGGCCGCCGTTTACTGGGGCTTCGATCAAGAGCTTCGCTTACGCTAACCCCATCAATTAACCTTCCAGCACCGGGCAGGCATCACACCCTATACGTCCACTTTCGTGTTTGCAGAGTGCTATGTTTTTAATAAACAGTTGCAGGGGCCTGGTTTCTGTGGCTGCCAATAGCTCAAGGAGTAAATCCTATCACCGTCGGCAGCGTACCTTCTCCCGAAGTTACGGTACCATTTTGCCTAGTTCCTTCAGCAGAGTTCTCTCAAGCGCTTTGGTCTACTCGACCTGACCACCTGTGTCGGTTTCGGGTACGATTCCTATGTAACTGAAGCTTAGAGACTTTTCCTGGAAGCATGGTATCAGCCACTTCACTGTACAAGTACAGCTTGCTATCAGTTCTCAGCATAGAGTACCCCGGATTTGCCTAAGATACATGCCTACAACCTTCCACCTGGACAACCAACGCCAGGCTGACTTAACCTTCTCCGTCCTCTCATCGCATTACATAGAAGTATTGGAATATTAACCAATTTCCCATCGACTACGCCTCTCGGCCTCGCCTTAGGGGTCGACTCACCCAGCCCCGATTAACGTTGGACTGGAACCCTTGGTCTTTCAGCGTGCGAGTTTTTCACTCGCATTGTCGTTACTCACGTCAGCATTCGCACTTCTGATACCTCCAGCATACTTCTCAATACACCTTCATCGGCTTACAGAACGCTCCCCTACCACTTGCAATAAATTGCAAATCCGCAGCTTCGGCATATAGTTTTAGCCCCGTTACATCTTCCGCGCAGGCCGACTCGACTAGTGAGCTATTACGCTTTCTTTAAAGGGTGGCTGCTTCTAAGCCAACCTCCTAGCTGTCTATGCCTTCCCACATCGTTTCCCACTTAACTATAATTTTGGGGCCTTAGCTGGCGGTCTGGATTGTTTTCCTCTTGACTACGGACGTTAGCACCCGCAGTCTGTCTCCCGGATAGTACTCATTGGTATTCGGAGTTTGCATCGGTTTGGTAAGTCGGGATGACCCCCTAGCCGAAACAGTGCTCTACCCCCAATGGTATTCGTCCGAGGCGCTACCTAAATAGCTTTCGGGGAGAACCAGCTATCACCGAGTTTGATTAGCCTTTCACCCCTATCCACAAGTCATCCCCTGGCTTTTCAACGACAGTGGGTTCGGTCCTCCAGTTAGTGTTACCCAACCTTCAACCTGCTCATGGATAGATCACCCGGTTTCGGGTCTACACCCAGCAACTAAACGCCCTATTAAGACTCGATTTCTCTACGGCTCCCCTATGCGGTTAACCTTGCTACTGAATGTAAGTCGCTGACCCATTATACAAAAGGTACGCAGTCACCGAACAAGTCGGCTCCCACTGCTTGTATGCATGCGGTTTCAGGATCTATTTCACTCCCCTCACAGGGGTTCTTTTCGCCTTTCCCTCACGGTACTGGTTCACTATCGGTCAGTCAGGAGTATTTAGCCTTGGAGGATGGTCCCCCCATATTCAGACAAGGTTTCACGTGCCCCGCCCTACTCGACATCATCATATAAGCCCTTTCGTGTACAGGACTATCACCCACTATGGTTGCACTTCCCAGAGCATTCCACTAGAACTTATATGACTTAATGGGCTTTTCCCCGTTCGCTCGCCGCTACTGAGGGAATCTCAATTGATTTCTTTTCCTAAGGGTACTGAGATGTTTCACTTCCCCTCGTTCGCCTCGTATGACTATGTATTCATCATACGATACCTGCCTTATGACAGGTGGGTTTCCCCATTCAGAAATCTCCGGATCACAGGATATTTGCCGCCTCCCCGGAGCTTATCGCAGGCTATTACGTCTTTCATCGCCTCTGACTGCCAAGGCATCCACCACATGCACTTAATTACTTGACTATACAACCCCAAACAGTCGATCGTTCCTACAAGTGAGAACGTTCAACATTACAGTTTGAAGTACTGTGCACTTAAGCACCGTACAGCTTCAATTCAATTCACATACCAAAACGCTTGATTCAGTTAATTTCGCTAGTAACTCATTTCATTCAACGTTAACAATTGCTTGTTAAGTTAACTAAAACGAGTATGAACAAATTATTTCAACTCAAATATATTCTGTTAATGATTTTTCCAGCCTTCGTCAGGTCAGGAAACTGTGATAAATCACAGAAGTTAATAAGTTATCTACTTACTAATTTCTGTAATCCAACCTATCTGCGCGAAGCATAGCTTCTTGCTTAAATTTCAAGGAAAAGCATGCTTTTCTTGTCTTGAAATTTGGTGGAGACTAGGAGAGTCGAACTCCTGACCTCCTGCGTGCAAAGCAGGCGCTCTACCAACTAAGCTAAGTCCCCAGCTTATCAATAAGTCAATGTCTCTGCTTTTCTGTATTCAGCATTTAATAATGCTTGTTAGTCAGATTTGGTGGGTCTGACAAGACTTGAACTTGTGACCCCACGCTTATCAAGCGTGTGCTCTAACCAACTGAGCTACAGACCCTCAGATACATCGTCATGAAGAACAACTTGTTGTGGATTCTTACCAATCGTCAATCTTTCGTTAAGGAGGTGATCCAGCCGCAGGTTCCCCTACGGCTACCTTGTTACGACTTCACCCCAGTCATCGGCCACACCGTGGTAAGCGTCCTCCTTGCGGTTAGACTACCTACTTCTGGTGCAACAAATTCCCATGGTGTGACGGGCGGTGTGTACAAGGCCCGGGAACGTATTCACCGCGGCATTCTGATCCGCGATTACTAGCGATTCCGACTTCATGGAGTCGAGTTGCAGACTCCAATCCGGACTACGATCGGCTTTTTGAGATTAGCATCCTATCGCTAGGTAGCAACCCTTTGTACCGACCATTGTAGCACGTGTGTAGCCCTGGTCGTAAGGGCCATGATGACTTGACGTCGTCCCCGCCTTCCTCCAGTTTGTCACTGGCAGTATCCTTAAAGTTCCCGGCTTAACCCGCTGGCAAATAAGGAAAAGGGTTGCGCTCGTTGCGGGACTTAACCCAACATCTCACGACACGAGCTGACGACAGCCATGCAGCACCTGTATGTAAGTTCCCGAAGGCACCAATCCATCTCTGGAAAGTTCTTACTATGTCAAGACCAGGTAAGGTTCTTCGCGTTGCATCGAATTAAACCACATGCTCCACCGCTTGTGCGGGCCCCCGTCAATTCATTTGAGTTTTAGTCTTGCGACCGTACTCCCCAGGCGGTCTACTTATCGCGTTAGCTGCGCCACTAAAGCCTCAAAGGCCCCAACGGCTAGTAGACATCGTTTACGGCATGGACTACCAGGGTATCTAATCCTGTTTGCTCCCCATGCTTTCGTACCTCAGCGTCAGTATTAGGCCAGATGGCTGCCTTCGCCATCGGTATTCCTCCAGATCTCTACGCATTTCACCGCTACACCTGGAATTCTACCATCCTCTCCCATACTCTAGCTTCCCAGTATCGAATGCAATTCCTAAGTTAAGCTCAGGGATTTCACATCCGACTTAAAAAGCCGCCTACGCACGCTTTACGCCCAGTAAATCCGATTAACGCTCGCACCCTCTGTATTACCGCGGCTGCTGGCACAGAGTTAGCCGGTGCTTATTCTGCGAGTAACGTCCACTATCCAAGAGTATTAATCTCGGTAGCCTCCTCCTCGCTTAAAGTGCTTTACAACCAAAAGGCCTTCTTCACACACGCGGCATGGCTGGATCAGGCTTTCGCCCATTGTCCAATATTCCCCACTGCTGCCTCCCGTAGGAGTCTGGGCCGTGTCTCAGTCCCAGTGTGGCGGATCATCCTCTCAGACCCGCTACAGATCGTCGCCTTGGTAGGCCTTTACCCCACCAACTAGCTAATCTGACTTAGGCTCATCTATTAGCGCAAGGTCCGAAGATCCCCTGCTTTCCCCCGTAGGGCGTATGCGGTATTAGCATTCCTTTCGGAATGTTGTCCCCCACTAATAGGCAGATTCCTAAGCATTACTCACCCGTCCGCCGCTAGGAAATGTAGCAAGCTACATCTCCCCGCTCGACTTGCATGTGTTAAGCCTGCCGCCAGCGTTCAATCTGAGCCATGATCAAACTCTTCAGTTAAAAATCATTAGTAGCTTATGGCTACAAATCTTGGCTCATCAATTTTCTGACAAATATTTCTCAAATAAACTTCGAGTAATTTTTACCTTCAATCAATGAAATATTTTCGATCGATCAATCAGTAAAAATCCACACAAGTTGTTCTTCATAATCTCTTAATGATCTT
>NZ_KB849704.1:0-109328 GCF_000368805.1 Acinetobacter johnsonii ANC 3681
TGGTAGTGTGGAGTTATCCATGTGAGAGTAAGTCATCGCCAGCTCATTAATTCAAATCCCCCTCCGCTAATCGCAGAGGGGGATTTTTTTATGCAAGGAAATGGTAAATAATAAAAAAATAAACGAATCAATCGTCTAATTGAGGTTTAGGATAGGTTTCTACATACTGATTTACTTATTTATCGATCATGACATTTAATCTATCTAACATTTTTATTTTTAGATTTTTAAAAATATTGAATAGTCGATCAAATGTTCATAGTTTGTTAGCAATATCTTTAAATGGAATAATGAGTATGTCTAATAAAATTCAATATCAACTGAAAAAACTTCCTTTAATCTCATGTGCGTTGTTGAGCTGTTTAGCTTTTGGGCAAGTACATGCTGTATCTAATGATCAGGTCAAACATCTGGTTGAGTCAGAAAAAAAGAATTATTTAAATACTCTAGAGGCTTTAGTCAATATTGAGTCGGGGAGTAAAGATCTTGTCGGCGTGAATAAGATCGCAAAATATGTCGCCGAACAATTAAAAACGACAGGTGCTGAGGTCAGTATTGTAGAAGCTAAAGATATATATCGTATGGATGATACGCCCCAACAGACTGGTCCAATGGTAAAAGCTGTTTTAAAGGGTAAAGGCAGCAGTAAAATTATGCTAATTGCTCATATGGATACGGTGTATTTAACTGGAATGTTGAAAGACCAACCTTTTAAAATGGAAGGAGATAAAGTTTTTGGCCTTGGAATTTTAGATGATAAACAGGGAGTTGCTGCGATTATTCATACGCTTGATCTTTTGAAAAAGTTGAATTATCAAGATTATGGCACGATCACAGTCTTACTTAACTCCGATGAGGAGATCAGTTCGCCAGGTTCACGCAAACTGATTACTGAAACTGCACAAGACCAAGATGTAGTTTTGTCATTTGAAGGTGGTGGTAAAGATGGTAGTTTACGATTAGCCACCAGTGGGATTGGTGCAGCATATTTAGAGGTTCACGGGAAATCTGCACATGCAGGGGTTAAGCCTGAAGCAGGCATAAATGCACTGACAGAATTATCACATCAAATCTTACAGTTACAAGATTTATCGAATCCTAAAACAGGGTTGAAATTAAACTGGACTGTAGCGAGTGCAGGTAAAGTGCGTAACGTGATTCCAGACCTTGCGACTGCACAAGCAGATGTTCGTGCTTTGCAAGTTAAAGATTTTCAGCAAGTGGAACGTGTATTACAGGAAAGGATTAAACGTAAAAAGTTAGCTGATAGTGAAGTTAAGTTAAAGTTTGAAATGCGTCGCCCACCTTTAATGGCAAATCCACAGGCAAAAAAATTGGCTGAACAAGCACAGCTTATTTACAAAAATGATTTTAACTTACCAATGAAGGTCTTAGCTGAAGCAACAGGTGGTGGTACAGATGCCGCATTTGCTGGCTTAAATTCGAAAGCAGCGATTTTAGAAGGCATGGGCTTATCTGGTGATGGTGCACATTCGAATAATGCTGAATATATTCTGGTCGAAAGTATTGTGCCGCGTTTATATTTAGCGACAAAGTTGATTATGGACTTATCGACCGCTCAAAAATAATAAAGTTGGTATGAAAGAACTCAACTGATTTGAGTTTTTACATGATGAAAGATGGTGTTTATTTTTAGCAGCATCTTTCATGAATCTAAATATCAGAATCTTACAGGGAAATGGATGAGATCTTAAATAAAAACTATATAAAGTGAGGGATATTCTGAGAGATCGGCATAGCTATAGTTGATGTTAATTTTTCATTCTTTGCTGGATAATTTAGTGGAATCTGTTGGGTCTCGATGTATTGCTTGCTGTCCCAAGTGATTGGACCTTAGTCTTTATTCTTTAAGGAATGAAGGGCCAGCTTTTGTCTCTTCACTGTCAAATTGTTTCTTTTTAAATAAAAACTTCGAAATTACGTTTGCATAAAAAAATAAATGATAACATGCTGTATATGATGTTTTTTTAACCAAGCAAGCTGAATGTAATTCATGGTAAAATGATCGACTTTCATCTTTGATCTTTATTTGAGATCTTTCATCTGCCAGCCGAGAATTGCTAGCCATGTCTACTGCTTATACTATGCAGACCGCGCCTAAAGCGTTGTTTGATTACGACAAATATTGGGCGTCATGTTTTGAACCTGCGCCATTTTTGCCGATGTCGCGCGAGGAAATGGACCAACTCGGTTGGGATAGTTGTGACTTTATTTTAGTCTGTGGTGATGCGTATATCGACCATCCATCATTTTGTTCGGGCATTATTGGCCGTACGTTAGAAGCACAAGGTTTCCGTGTCGGGATTATTGCACAACCTGATTGGACGAATGTTGAAGCATTTCGAGTTTTGGGTAAGCCAAATATCGCTTGGGGTGTGACAGCTGGGAACATGGATTCGATGATCAACCGTTATACGGCTGATCGTAAAATTCGTTCTGATGATGCCTATTCGCCAGATAATTTACCTAATAAACGTCCTGACCGTGCAGCAACCGTATATTGCCAACGTGTGCGTGAAGCATTTCCAGATGTACCTGTATTGTTAGGTGGAATAGAAGCGTCTTTACGTCGTATTGCACATTATGACTATTGGTCAGACAAAGTCCGTCGCTCGGTGTTGATGGACTCAAAAGCCGATCTTTTGATGTATGGTAATGGTGAGCGTTCAATTACTGAAGTGATGCATCGCTTAGCCAAAGGCGAAAAAATTCACGAAATTACCGATGTTCGTGGCACGGCATTTATCGTGAATAAGTTAAACCGTCCATCTAAAGCCAAGTTTGTGGAAATCGCATCGAATGATGTGGATGCCATTGGCCGTGTCGATCCGATTATCAATCCCTATGTGATGACTGAAGATTTAGATGGCTGTGAAATTGAAAAAGATAAGGGTAATTCTTTAACCCAATACCAAAATTTCCAAAAAGAAATTGTGACGAATCAAATTGTTCGTGAAGGGGATAAACTCGATCCTGATACACAAATTGTGCAGTTACAGCCGTCTTCAAAGGCAATTAAACATAAATTACCGCCGCGTGAGCTGGCTGTGATTCGTTTGCCTGCATTTGAAGCGGTGGCAGATGATCCCGTTTTATATGCCCATGCCAACCGTATTTTACACCTTGAAACCAATCCGGGAAATGCGCGTGCTTTGGTACAAAAGCATGGCGAGCGTGATGTTTGGTTAAATGCTCCACCGATTCCGTTAACGACGGAAGAAATGGACTATGTGTTTGATTTACCTTATGCACGTCTACCGCATCCTGTGTATGGGGATGCGCGTTTCCCTGCATTTGACATGATTAAGTTCTCTGTGAACATCATGCGTGGCTGTTTTGGCGGTTGTACCTTCTGTTCGATTACAGAACATGAAGGACGCATCATTCAGAACCGTTCAGAAGAATCAATTTTACGTGAAGTTGAAAAGATTCGTGATACTGCGCCAGGTTTTACAGGGATCATTTCTGACTTAGGTGGCCCAACTGCAAATATGTACCGTTTGCATTGTAAAGACCCTGAAATCGAGAAGAACTGTCGTAAACCATCGTGTGTTTATCCGGGTGTTTGTCAAAACCTACATACAGATCATGCACCTTTGACTCAGTTGTATCGTAAAGCACGTGAACTCAAAGGCATCAAAAAGATTCTCATTGGTTCAGGTCTACGCTATGACTTGGCAGTGTTAAACCCTGAATATGTGAAGGAATTGGTTCAGCATCACGTTGGTGGTTATTTAAAAATTGCTCCTGAGCATACCGAAAAAGGTCCATTGTCTAAGATGATGAAGCCGGGGATCGGGACGTATGATCGTTTCAAGCAAATGTTTGATCGTTTCAGTAAAGAAGCAGGTAAAGAACAGTATTTAATTCCGTACTTTATTGCAGCACACCCGGGTACGACTGAATATGACATGATGAATTTGGCGATTTGGTTGAAGAAAAATGGTTTCCGTGCAGATCAGGTACAGACTTTCTATCCATCGCCAATGGCCACAGCAACGACCATGTATCACACAGGTAAAAATCCATTAGCAAAAGTGGCTCGTTATACTGAAGATATTGATATTGTGAAAGGTGAAAAGCGTCGTCGTCTGCATAAGGCGTTCTTACGTTATCATGATCCAAACAATTGGCCATTATTACGTGAAGCTTTAAAAGAAATGGGTCGCCAAGATTTAATTGGTAATTCAAAACAGCATTTGATTCCAACGTATCAACCTGCGGGAACAACTGAAGGTCAGTATCAATCTGCGCGTAAGAAAAATTCGACAGTGGATGGTGATTCGCAGAAGCGTAATGGTGATCATCGTAATCAACAAGCGAAAAATCAATCGCGTCCATCGAATACCAAAAAACGTCCTGAACGTGGTCAGATTTTGACACAACATACAGGTTTGCCGCCGCGTGAAACAGGTGATGCCAAGAAGCCATCTGGACATTCAAAATCAAAACCGAAGTCTAAGTCACGTGCTTAATCGCAATTGAATATAAAAAAGGATGCTACGGCATCCTTTTTTGGGATCGATCTTTTTATTGCGTTAGCAAAATAGCTCAAAGATTGGCTTTTCTGCCATCCGTCGGGAAAATTGGGTCAATCCGAAGAATCATATTGCACGTGAATGAATCACTCTATTACAGTGTAGATAGGCTAAAGAGCCAAAATTTCATTCGGATTAAAACAAAACGTGTTACAACGGATGACATTGCAAAAAATTGTTTAGTTTTATCAGCGTTTGTTTGATTTTAGCTTTAGTTTTTTTATTGCGTGGTTTGGGTAAATGGTCAGTAGGTTATACTGATCGGATAAAAATCGGTGTGATACCGAAAATTATAATAAAGATGAAAAGGATACAAATATGACAACTTATATGGTAATTGGTAGCGTGTTGTTGATACTGGTCATGATTTTAGCGAGTAAAGGGTTGATTCCTAAGACCAAGCAGCAAGATAGTGCATTAAGACAACGTGCTATTTTTAGTATGCATGAGCAACTGACTTATACTCGTTTAAAAGAAATTTTACCGCATCATACTGTGCTGGCACATGTATCTTATGATGCCTTACTCACGACAAAATTTTCGCGTACACGAAATAAATACCGCAATTTGGTGGCTGATTTTGTCATTGTGGATAGTGCACAACAAGTTTTGGCAGTGGTTGCTTTAGAAGATCCGCTTTCACTGAAACGTCCACAAAAGGCACAGTTTCAGGATGCGATCCTCGATATGGCTGGCTATAAAGTGATTCGTTATGAAGAAGTGCCTGACTATCATCAGTTACGTGAAGATTTTTATGGCGATCTCTATGCCTCATCGCGTTTGACTAAAGATACGCGGGTGGCCAAAAAATATGATTACTATAATGCAGTACAAACTCGAAAATTACGTCTGATCGGCTAACTGAATCTCAGCGCGCATCATAAAAACATGAAGATTCATGCTTTTTATGATGCGTGTATTTTTATGCAGGTTTCACCGCAACAATGGTTAACTCTACCAATACTCGTGGATCATAAAGTTTAGCTTCAACACAGGTACGGGGTAATGCATCAATATCTGCAACCCAAGCATCCCATACTTTATTGAAAGCGGCATAGTCTTGGTCAATATTCTTCAAATAAATCGTTACCGATAAGATATGGCTTTTATCTGTGCCTGCATCAGCTAAAAATTGGTCAATCATGTCGAATGTTTGTTGGGTTTGACCTTTAATATCGAGATCAAAGTCAGACGCCAGTTGACCTGCCAAATGAACGAGGTTGCCAGCAATCGCAACTTCAGAAAAACGATTTGAGACATGCAAACGTTGAACCGTCATGATGTATGCATCCTGTGTTATGAGTATAAAAATAGAACATAAAAATGTAGTTCAATAGCCTACCACAAACTCATGTATGACAGATGGCTGTGATCTTGGCTTTCAATCAGATGCAGAATTTTAAAGCGTGAAGGATCCTATTTATTGTTATAAGCGCATGTGAACAGAGGATGGATTCAATATCTCGACGTGGGAATTACAAAAGATGAAGGAACACGATTAATAGGTCAATCTTATGCGGGCTTTATAACAGTATATTTTTAAATATTGGATTATTCTGATGCTAGAGCGCTGCTCTGCAATATAGGGGGGAATACCATGATAAATATCAGAGATGTCCTGTAATCTTCGGATTTGATCGTCACGCCAATCACAGGACGTATGCTAAAAGTAAAGGTAAGTTTTAGCATCTCAGCGGTTACATGGATAAATGCAGCGCGTCATTAGATTACTCTAAAAACACAGTTTGTGAATGCTAAATTGCATTATTTTTGTTCTTTTGATTAAAAAGTGACTGATTGAGCATTCAGTTCGACCATAAAGAGAGCTGGGGTGGAGGCTCTTGAGTCGAAAGTGCATAGACCCCAACACCGATCAGACGAAATTGTTGATCCGGTGTGATTTGCATTTCTTTGAGTAAGATATCTAAGGTCATTTGCAGTTCAGTTTGATGCTTTAATGGCGTTTTGAAGCTTTTACTGTGCTGTAGGGTTTGAAAGTTTTTCAGTTTCATTTTGACGGTGACACCGCGGGCATACAGTTGCTTTTTCTCTAAGCTTTGCCAGACTTGCGCAATCAACTTGGGCCAAAATGGGAGACATTGTTCAATGGTTAAGTCATCATCAAAAGTGGTTTCTTTTGAAATTTGCTGACGTTCTCGTTCCGCTTGTACAGGGCGCTCATCAATCCCTTGTGCATATAGATAGAGCTGTTTGCCATATTTGCCAAAATGATGAATTAGGACACTTTCATCCACATGCTGTAAATCACCTAAAGTTTCAAGTTTGAGCGCATGTAATTTTTCTTGCATGACTTTACCCACTCCGGGGATTTTTTTAAGCGGCAAGTGCTGAATAAATTGCTGAACTTGTGAGGGTTTAATCACGCAGATACCATTGGGTTTATTCCAGTCCGAAGCAACTTTGGCTAGAAACTTATTCGGTGCTACACCCGCAGAGGCGGTCAGTCCTGTACTTTGAAAAATATCAGCGCGGATGCGTTCAGCGACTTCTGTGGCACTGGCCAGTTGTTGTAAATTTTCCGTTACATCTAAATAAGCTTCATCTAAGGAAAGCGGTTCAATGAGTGTGGTATAACGCTGAAAAATTGTATGAATTTGCTCTGAGACTGCACGGTATTTAGAGAAATTAGGTTCAATTACTATCACTTGAGGGCAGCGTTTTTTGGCTTGAGTCATCGACATGGCAGAGCGGAGTCCGTATCTACGTGCAGGGTAGGATGCGGCTGCAATGACGGCACGAGGATGGTGTGAAGAAATCACCACAGGTAAATGCTTTAAGTCGGGACGATCAAGTAACTCCACCGAGGCATAGAAGGCATCCATGTCGATGTGAATGATTTTTCGCATGCTGAATTTTAATGTTGAAACCTAAGTCAGTATTGCACTATTCAGATCGATTGCGTAGTCCTGTATGCGGCATAAGCGACATAGTTTGACTTGGTATTTTTGTATTTGAACTTCAACGATGAGCTTGAAACTGCTTACTTGATTGGTAAGTTTTGTGGCAGTTGATAAAGCCCTTGGCGCTCTAAAAAGCTGATCCAATCTTGCTCTGAGCCTTGAAATACATTGAGATCCACCAAGGTTGGTATGCCTTTAATTTGACCCTGGCTGGTGTGTTGCCAAAAGGTCCATTTCGGATTGCCTTTGAGCTCAGGCTGGCCTTGATATTCACGAATCCAAAGGGGAGTTTTTTTAAATTCATCGACCAAAACAATATTATAAAATGCTTTAGAGGTATAAAAAATGGGTTGCAAACCGTAGTGTTGATACAGTCGGTCGTGCATGACCTGAATTTCTTTGAGTAGTTGTTCTCTGGTATAGGTGTTGATACAGGTGCTGTCATATTCCAAATCAATCACAGGCGGCAAACTATCGGTTTTCTTCGGTACAGTTTCGATAAAGTTCTGCGCCTGAATCTGGCCATCACGGCATAAACGATAAAAATGATAAGCCCCGACCAAAAAGCCTTGTTCACGAGCTTTGAGCCAATTGTCCTGAAATTTACGGTCTTTGAAATCGCCCCCTTCAGTGGCTTTTAAATAAACGAATTTAAACTCTTGGGGAGAAATGGATTGCCATTGGATGTCGCCCTGATGATGAGACACATCAAAGCCTTTTATTGGATACTCTTGGGCAGATGCGACATTGTTCTGCAAGAAAAAATAGGTGATCCCGAGTCCGACACATAGCATCACTACACAGGCAAGTATGTAATAGGGGTATGAGGTTTTTGACGGCGTGGAAACTTTCTTTCTTGCGGACATGCTTTTGCAGGTATTGGTTTTTAGCTCATCATCATAGCTCGAATTTGCGGAACTGACCATGATGATTATGGTCAGTGAATGGCAGCACTTTGTATCTGTTATTCATCCACGGTATCTTTGGGGATATGCCAGAAAATAGCTGCGGTAATCAGGTTAATACAGCCCAATACAATTAAAGTGTTATGGAATGCCATGACGATGTGATCTGTACCCAAATATGCGGTAAAGACATTGACTAAAGTACCTGCCAAAGCCACGCCAATACTCATCGATACCATCATGATCATCGACAAGAAACTGTTGCCACTGCTGGCATCTTGTTGTGGTAAATCTTTCAGCGTGAGGGTATTCATAGACACAAATTGCAGGGAGTTCAGCATACCAAAAACAAAGAAATGCAGCGCGCGCAGCCAAGTTGGGGTGTCTGCGGTATTGAGGGCAAAACTGGCGATACATGCACCGACCAACAAGGTGTTAACCAAAAGCACGTGGCGATACCCGAAGCGCTGAATCAAGTGACGAATGATGGGTTTAGACGCCAGTGAACCCAGCACGGTCGGAATCATTAAGAGTCCGGTCACAAAGGGTTCAAAACCGAAAGCCACTTGTAACATGAGTGGCATCAAAAAAGGCATGGCATTGCCACCGAGGCGAGCAAAGAAGTTACCTAAAATACCCACGGCATAAATGCGGTTACGAAACAGTTTACTGCGAAATAGCGCATTTTGATGGGTATGTGCATGATAGGCATACCAAAGCGCAGTCACCAAGCTCAGTACAATCAGCCCCATACTCCACCATAAAGTCAGGTGTGGGCTGGCAAAATTTTCAATCCCTAAAGATAGTCCTGCCATGGCGATCACCAACAGGATAAAACCCCAAAAGTCAAAACGAGGCACATTCTGCTCGGTGACATTCGGCATGGCTTTAAAACTAATCAGGACCCCTAACAGTCCCATGGGGAGGTTAATCAGGAAAATCCAATGCCATGTACTCACTTCGACCAACCAGCCCCCGAGTGTTGGCCCGATCAGTGGACCAATTAGTCCCGCGAGACTCATCAAACTCATGGCCGATAAGAATTGCGTCCGCGGAATGACCTTGAGCATGGCTAAACGGCCAACAGGGAGTAATAATGCACCACCCACACCTTGTAGTACGCGATAGAACAATAACTCATTTAAGCTTTCAGAAAAGCCACAGCCCAGTGAGGCAAGGGTAAAAATGATAATGGCACTGAAATAGGTATTGCGCACTCCAAAACGGTCGGCGAGCCAGCCACTCAAGGGAATACAGGCAGCAACGGCAAGCACATAGGCCACCACCACGCTATGCATTTGCAGCGGATCTTCATTCAAACTGGCTGCCATAGCGGGTAGAGCGGTATTCACAATGGTGGTATCTAAGCCTTGCATAAAAAAGCCAATCGAAACCAAAAGTACCAAAAGACGGTACTCAGGAGCGAGTGCTTGATGGGTCGGCGTTTGGTTCATAGATACAACAAAGTGAAATTTTTAAACAGTTTAGCTTAATTTAAGTTGGACTGTTGTTGCGAATGTGCATTTATCACATGCCATCAAATTGACATCTCTACGTCATGTGTTTGCAACGCGTACGTCATACATTGGTCAAATTTGAACCGATATTTAGATCATGATGAATAAAACATATAGTGCTGTCTTTTTAGCATGCATGGGGTTGGGCTTAGCGGGGTGTAATGACAGCGATGATGCGCAAACCATCACATCACCGCCTGTGGTAGAGGAAGCCACGCCGAATAGTATTGAACTGGTTCATCTTGCAAGTTATGAATCGGGGATATTTGGACAAAGTGCAGCTGAAATCCCTGCCTATGATGCTGCGAGTAAGCGTCTGTTCGTGGTGAATGCACAAAAAGGTATGGTCGATGTTTTAGATTTCTCCCAACCAGCGCAACCGACATATATCCAATCTTTGGATGCCAAAACTTATTTAGCCAATTCCGAGGTGAATAGTGTCGCGGTGCATAATGGCATTGTGGCGCTTGCGGTTCAGGCTGAGGATAAAACCCAAACCGGTATTGTGGCTTTTTTTAAAGCACAGGATCTTTCCTTTATCAGCCAAGTCAACGTGGGAGCTTTGCCAGATATGTTGACCTTCACGCCTGATGGTCGAAAAGTACTGGTAGCGAATGAAGCGGAACCGAATGAAGGGTATCAAGTCGACCCCGAAGGTTCGGTCAGTATTATTGATATTTCAGATATTCAAAAACCAACAGCAACTATTGCGGGCTTCCAAGCATGGAATGACCGTAAACAAGACTTATTAGATGCAGGCATTCGTATTTTTGGCCCAGACATCAGTCAATACTCAAATGTAGCGACCGCAGGTATTCAAACGACCACCGTTGCACAAGACCTAGAGCCTGAGTACATCGCAGTCAGTACTGATGGTAAAAAAGCATGGGTCAGTTTGCAGGAAAACAATGCCATTGGGGTTTTAGACTTAGAAAAAAATCAATTTGTTGATCTTTTCCCGATGGGCTACAAGGACCATAGTTTGCCTGAAAATGCCTTGGATGGAAGTGACCGTGACTGTGCTATTGGTCAAGACTCTTTGGGACGTAGTATTACAGAATGTGCAAAAGATGCCGGCATGATTAATATTCGCTCTTGGCCGGGGCTATATGGCATGTATATGCCCGATGCCATTGCATCATACCAAGCCAACGGTAAAACCTATTTGGTCACAGCCAATGAAGGGGATGCCCGTGAATGGCTAAGGGATGAAGCCAAATACTTTGAAGGCGGGGACTTAAATGCTGGTTATGCAGAAGAGATACGCATTAAACATTTGTTTAAAAAAGCAGGTTTTGATGCCAAAGGCGATTATGCCGCGCATTTACGTCAGCTTGCACCGGGCGTAAAAGGGGCGAAATTAAACCCAGAGGTGTTTAAACCTTGTCAAACGGCTGACGCAACAGAAGTCTGCGCGGATAATTTAATTAAAGATTCACAAATTGGACGTTTGACCATTAGTTGGACGCAAGGTTATCAAAAGGATCCACTAACAGGGCTACCGAAGCTAGATGAAAATGGTCGTCTGACTTATGACAAATTATACGCCTATGGTGGTCGTTCGGTGAGTATTGTCGACCCTGAAACCAAGCAGATTGTATGGGACTCTGGGAGTGAGTTTGAGCGAAAAATTGCAGAGTTGTTTCCACATCAATTTAATAGCAATCATGAAGCATTTAAATTTGATGACCGTAGTGATAATAAAGGCCCTGAACCTGAAGGCGTGACATTGGGTAAAATTGGTGAAAAGACCTTTGCTTTTATTGGACTTGAGCGTGCCAGTGGCATCATGGTGCATGACATTAGCAACCCGAATCAGGCTAAATTTGTTCAGTATCTGAACCATCGCAATACCAATGAAATAGAAGTCACGAAGCAAGGTGACTTAGGCCCAGAAGGTTTGATTTTCATCGCGGCGAAGAATTCACCCAATGGTCGCCCGCTGTTGGTGGTGGGAAATGAAGTCAGTGGTAGTACAGCGGTTTATGAAGTCAAACTCAATTAAAAAAACTGAGTTTTGACTTTGAAAAAAGAGCACTGCGGTGTTCTTTTTTATGGCGCTACAAAAAATATATGACAGGGATGTCATGAAAATGAAATAAAACAGTCATAATCTTTGGCAAACGTCCAAGGGCACTGTCTTGGAATAAATTATTCAAAAGGTTGGTTTTATGACAATCGAAATTTTGATGGTGATAGGCTTCTGTTTAGCTGCTTATTCTATCGTCGGAAATGATGTGCCACAGACATTAGGTACGTTTATTTCATCCAATGCACACCGTCCATGGTGGGTGCTTTGGCTCTTTATCAGCAGCATTTTGGTTGTGGTGTTGATTTATGGTTGGTATGCATCCGGTGTGGGAGATGCATCATATGGCCGTTTAGAAACGATCCCTTTTCCTGAGGGTGGGGTCACGTGGCTCTATATTGTGCCACCGATTTTACTGTTATTTTTAACCAAATACGGAATTCCCGTCAGTACCACTTTCTTGGTTTTAACCATTTTCTCGCCTGCAAGTTTAGGCTCGATGATGGTGAAATCGATGATGGGCTATGCGGTGGCCTTTGTGGTTGCGATTATTGTCTATCGTTTTGTGATGCGCCAAGTCGCGAAGTATTTTGCAAAAACCCGTAATCAAGAACCATCGCATATTTGGATTGGGCTACAGTGGGTCTCTACGGCTTTTCTGTGGAGTCAGTGGCTGATTCAAGATTTGGCCAATATTTTCGTCTATGTACCCCGTCAAGTGCCGTTTTCATTTTTACTGTTTGCCATCACGGTCTTTGTGGTGTTGTTGGCGGTGATTTTGTACCAACGCGGTGGTGCGATTCAGAAGATTGTCGATACCAAAACAGGTGTCACTGATATTCGTGCAGCGACTATTATTGACTTTATGTATGCCCTGATTTTGTTGGTCTTCAAAGAGTGGAGCAATATTCCAATGAGTACCACATGGGTATTCTTAGGTTTACTTGCAGGTCGTGAGTTTGCAATGTCGATGATTTTTGATGAAGTGAACAAACACCGCACTTCACGTAACGTCAGTAAAGATGCGATGAAATTGATGTTTGGTTTAGCTATGTCAGTGATTTTGGCGACCACACTGCCGTGGTTCTATAACTTTGTCACCCATTATGGGCAATAACCGTATATGTTAAAAAAGCGAGCTCTAGGCTCGCTTTTTTATGGCATTAAGAACATGGTTTAAATGGCAAAGTGCGCTGGGCTGCCGAGGTTGGCAATGGCTGAATAAATCTGTTCAGCATGGTTGCATACAATCAGTTTTGCGCGGTGCTGTGGCGGTAGAAAACCTTCTTCTACTGCATGATCCAACTGGGTAATCAGTGCGTCATAGAAACCATTGACGTTATAAATCATCATCGGTTTTTGATGTTGGTTCAGTTGTCCCCAGGTTGCCACTTCTAAAATTTCTTCAAAAGTTCCTAAACCACCGGGTAGTGCGACAAAGGCACTTGCACGTTCGGCCATTAAGGCTTTGCGCTCATGCATGGTTTGTACAACATGTAATTCGGTCAGTTGGTGATGCGCAATTTCATAATCCAGCATAAATTCTGGAATGACGCCGACTGCTTCACCGCCGTGGCTAATCATGGCATCGGCCACTTGTCCCATGAGGCCAATGCTGGCCCCCCCATAAACCAGACCAAAACCCTGTTTAGCTAAACCTTGTGCCAGTGCAATCGCTTTTTCTTGATAAATCGGTTTATTGCCTGAACGAGAACCGCAGTAAAGTGCGATCAGAGGTTGAGTGGTTTGAACATTTACTTCAGTGTTGAGAGAGGATATTTTTAATTCACTATTCATGGCGTATGTTTTTACCTTTTGCTTTATCTACTTTTTCTTTCTTAGTTTAAGCAAGAAATGTGACGGCAAGCTGTATTTAATCTAACAATCGGGTAATAATTTGTTAAATCTTTTAAAACAGTACGCTTTTGAAAAAAAGATGAATTTCATGTAGATCTTGCCTATACTTATTTCCTGTTTTACAACACAAGAACGAACATGGGTAGTGGTAGTTGTCGCTCAAGACATCTTCAGTTTTCCGAAAAAAAATTACAGCCATTGGTGCTGAATCTTCCTTTTCATCCGCTTAAGTTGCGTTATGCACCATATATTTCCCCTCGACAGGAGCAGATCACATGATATTTGAATGGATGTCTGATCCTTCTGCGTGGGTAGGGTTACTCACTCTAGTGGTGCTGGAAATTGTGCTGGGGATTGATAACTTGGTTTTTATTGCGATTTTGGCGGAGAAACTTCCACCAGAACAACGCAATACGGCCCGTGTTGTTGGTTTGATCCTTGCGCTCTTAATGCGTTTGGTGCTGTTGGCCTCAATTGCTTGGGTGGTGACACTGACCGAGCCGCTGTTCCATATCTTCGATCATCCTTTCTCAGGACGGGATTTGATTCTTCTGTTTGGTGGGGTGTTCTTACTGTTTAAAGGCACCATGGAACTGCATGAACGTATTGACGCCAAAGTGGTTCAGAAAGAAGAAAGTCCAGCCAATGCTGTGTTTTGGATGGTGATCGTTCAGATTGTAGTTTTGGATGCTGTGTTTTCCTTAGACTCGGTGATTACAGCAGTCGGTATGGTTAAACACCTGTCTGTAATGATGATTGCGGTGATTATCGCCGTGGGCATTATGTTGTGGGCATCGAAAGCCTTGATGGAATTTGTCAACAAACATCCGACCGTGGTGATTTTGTGTCTCGGCTTCTTGATGATGATCGGTTTCTCATTGATTGTCGAAGGCTTTGGTTTCCATATTCCAAAAGGTTACTTATATGCCGCGATTGGTTTCTCGGTGATTGTTGAATTCATCAACCAAACCATGCGCCGTAATCAAGAAAAAATGGTCACCACTACAGACCTTCGCTATAAAACTGCATCTGCGGTGCTGCGAATGTTGGGCGGTAAAAGTAGTGATCATGCCTCTGAGCCTGAAGATGTCCTGGCAACTCGCGCTTATGCGGATGAAGTATTTGATCCTGAAAATGGGGTCTATCATAGTGTCTTGGTGCAAGGGGTGCTGGGTTTGTCCGAGCGTCCTGTGAAGTCCGTGATGACCCCACGTCCAGAGTTGGAGTGGATTGATTTAGAAGATGAAGAAGCCTCAATCAAATCACAACTACTCAGTATTACGCATTCGCGTTTAATTGTGGCACGGGGCGAGTTAGACAACATCGCCGGTGTGGTGCTGACCCATAAAGTTTTAAACGAATATATCGAAACCGGTGTACTCGATTTTGATAAACATTTACGTGAACCTGTGATTGTGCATGAAAATGCACAAGTCCTGATGGTGATGGAACAATTGCGTCAAGCACCGTTGCAAATGGCTTTGGTCTTGAACGAATACGGCTCGATTGAAGGGATTGCCACGCCGATTGACGTATTAGAAGCGATTGCAGGAGAGTTCCCTGATGAAGATGCTGAAGACAATGTGGCTGAAAGCTTAGAAGATGGTAGCTTGATGCTCGATGGCTCTACTGATATTCGCCATGTGTCGTTATTGTTGGATCGTGATTTGGTCGATGAGTCCGATCAGTACTCAACCTTGTCAGGCTATATCCTCTTTCATTTAGGCCGTTTACCTGAGAATGGCTCTAGTCTTGAAGCAGATGGTTGTATTTTTGAAGTGGTGACGATGGATGGGCACAAAATTGAAAAAGTGCATGTGATTCCAAAGTCAGATCTGCACAAGGAATCATCTTAAAACAAACCGTAATCTGGTTTGAACAGGTTAAAATAGCTCGCAATGTCGAGCTATTTTTTATGGAAAAATCATGAGTAATGTTGAGTGTCCGTGTGGACAGGGTGAATATGAACAGTGCTGTCAGCCTTTGCACTTGGGACAAAGTCGTGCGCAGAGCGCTACTCAACTTATGCGCTCACGTTATAGTGCTTTTGCCAAACAGCAAATCGATTACATTGTGCAAACCACAGTGTTGGGACAGCAACAGGTTCTAGATGTTGCAGCAATTGCGGAGTGGAGTCGAAGCAACCAATGGTTGAAGTTAGACGTCGTGCAGGCCAATGAAAAACTCGATAAAAACCATGCCATGGTCGAGTTCAAAGCCCATTATCATGATGGCAAATCGCCACAGATACATCATGAAATTTCACATTTTGTGAAACATGCAGAGGCATGGTATTTTTTAGATCCAACCACTGAAATGCAAATCACCATGAAACAAGCGTGCATCTGCGGTTCAGGGAAAAAATTTAAACAATGTTGTGCACAATTTTTATAATTTTAAGCAAATTTGGCTTAGAATAGCGCGCATCAATTAGCCTATATGGAATCCAGGCGATGTTACTCACTATTATTTATATTATAGCGATCACAGCAGAGGCAATGACGGGTGCACTGTCGGCGGGTCGGCGTAGTATGGATTGGTTTGGTGTGGTGATTATTGCCTGTGTCACAGCACTGGGCGGAGGTTCTGTCCGCGATGTGTTATTGGGACATTATCCGCTGACGTGGGTCAAACATCCTGAATATCTGATGCTGACGTGTTTTGCCGCTTTTATGACGATTTTGATTGCCAAATGGATGCGTCATTTACGCAACATTTTCTTGGTGCTCGATGCTCTGGGCCTGATCGGTTTTACCATCATCGGCTGTCAAATTGCCTTAGAAATGGGTCATGGCTTTCTGGTGTCTGCGGTTGCAGGGGTTCTGACAGGAGTCTCAGGCGGTATCTTGCGTGATATTTTGTGTAATGACGTCCCTTTGGTGTTCCGCCGTGAGCTGTATGCCAGTATTTCTTTTGTCGCGGTGATTTTCTATTGGGGCTGCATTCAGCTCGGTTTATCACTTGAGCTGACTGTGATTTCGACTTTAATCTTTGGTTTTAGTTTACGTTTAATCGCGATTTACTTTGGCTTAGAAATGCCGAAATTCATTTATCAAGATGATGATGAGCAATCGGCTTCCTCGAAAGATGCCAGCTAAAATAGCAGTGATTTGACTGCCTTATTTGTATAAAAAAAGCACATAATGATAAAGCCTGTTGAGAAAGCAGCCCGCTATCTTTTTCCCGCTTTAGAGGCCGAGCTATGGATTTAGTTTCTCGCATACAACGCTTACCGATCGGTAAATTTCACTACACCCTGTTGTGGGTCATTGGCTTGGGCTGGATGTTCGATGCTATGGACACGGGGTTGATTTCTTTTATTTTGGCAAAAATGGCCGAAGACTGGCACATGAGCCCAACCGAGAAGGGTTGGGTGGTCTCCATTGGCTTTGTCGGAATGGCGATTGGTGCGGTGTGCTCAGGTGGTCTGGCCGACCGCATCGGACGTAAAACAGTTTTTGCCGCGACCCTCGTGATTTACAGTTTAGCGACGGCAGCCTGTGCCTTTGCCCCGAACTTAACGTGGTTGTTGGTGTTTCGTTTTATTGTGGGTTTAGGCTTAGGTGGACAGTTGCCAGTAGCGGTGACCTTGGTCAGTGAATACATTCCTGCGCAGGTGCGTGGGCGTTTTATCGTGCTGCTAGAAAGTTTTTGGGGCCTAGGTTGGCTTTGCGCTGCATTGGTGGCGTATTTTGTGATTCCAAAATTTGACTGGCATATGGCCTTCTTAATCGGTGGGATTCCTGCACTATATGCCATTGTGATTTGGTTCAAAGTGCCTGAGTCAATTCCTTATCTCATCAACCGTGGCCGCATTGTGGAAGCCCATGCCTTGGTGCAGCAGATTGAACGTCAATGCGGTGTGGAAGTCGTTGAACATATCATCGTTAAACCAGTGGCAGAAAAAAAGACCGTGTCTTTTACCCAGCTCTGGTCGGGGGCATTTGCACGTAGAACCTTGATGTTATGGCTGATTTGGTTTGGTATTGTTTATTCGTATTATGGCATTTTTACATGGTTGCCCAGTTTGCTGGTGAAGCAGGGGTATAGCATTGTTCAGTCTTTTGAATATGTCTTGGTGATGATTTTGGCACAGCTGCCAGGCTATGTGGCCGCAGCATGGCTGGTCGAAAAGCTGGGGCGTAAAGCGACCTTGGCTGGCTTTATTGGCATGTGTGCAGTTTCCGCGTATTTCTTTGGTCAAGCTGACACTGTGAGCATGATCATGTTCTGGGGCTGCCTGATGTCATTCTTTAACCTCGGTGCATGGGGGGTGTTGTATACCTATACCCCAGAGCAATATCCAACCAATATCCGGGCTTTTGGTTCGGGCTGGGCATCGGCCATTGGTCGTATGGGCGGCATTGTCGCACCGATGGTGGTGACGCATATGATGGTACAGAGCAATGGATTTAGTGCGATTTTCATGATGTTTACCGCGGTATTGCTTGCGGTGGCAGCGGTAATTTTGATTTTGGGTGAAGAGACCAAAGGCAAAACATTGGAAGAAATTGGACTGTAATTTAGTCCGCGCTGAAGATTGAGAGTCAGATGTGCTGAGACTCGCAGTCTTCAATACACTTCAACATAAAATCTAGATGATTGATCTGAAAATAGCCGATAATCAGATCCAACTCAGCAATAAAAAATTCAATCTGCTCAGCCAAAACGTAGCCTCTCAGCGTTGTATTTTGATAAAAGTTAGCCCCGTGCATGATGAGACCTTTTAAATATTCACTGCTTGATTGATGCAATATACCCAATTGGTTGTGTCGCATTTTGGGCGAGGATGACCCGATTTTTTGTCGATCGTATCGATCAAGTTGAGTGGGCTGAAGTTGCTTCATTATTTTCATTGACGAGCAGAGATGAACACAGGAACTGAACTTCAAAATAATTAGTTGCTCATTTTAAAAAAAATGGATAATTTTACGACACTAGGAACATCTAAAGACGCAATTTGTCGTAGTGGTGTACGCTTTCACTTGTATAGGCAGAGCCTGCGACATAGCATAAGAACTTAAACAAAAAACGATTAATTAGGATGACAGGTTGTTATGACGAACCTTGCGCATCAAGCGACAGAAAACCGTTCCGTAGCAGAATTTACTGAACAAGCATATCTCAACTACGCCATGTACGTGATCATGGATCGTGCCTTACCGCATATCAGCGATGGTTTAAAACCTGTACAACGCCGTATTGTGTATGCCATGAGTGAATTGGGGCTGAAACACAGCGGTAAACCCAAAAAATCTGCGCGTACCGTTGGCGATGTGCTCGGTAAGTATCACCCGCATGGTGATTCGGCCTGCTATGAAGCCATGGTGCTGATGGCGCAGCCTTTTAGTTATCGTTATCCATTTATTGAAGGTCAAGGTAACTGGGGTTCTCCCGATGATCCGAAATCATTCGCTGCGATGCGTTATACCGAAGCCAAATTATCTCAGTATAGTGAAGTACTTTTGTCTGAACTGGGACAGGGGACTTGTGACTGGCAGGACAACTTTGATGGTTCGATGAAAGAGCCTGTTACTTTACCTGCACGTATTCCGAATATTTTGTTAAATGGCACTACGGGCATTGCGGTTGGTATGGCTACGGACATCCCACCGCACAACCTGCGTGAAGTCGTGAAAGGCACCATTGCCTTAATTCGCAATCCAAATTTAAGCGATGAAAAAGTTGCAGAATATATTCCTGCACCCGATTTGCCGACCAAAGCAGAAATTATTACGCCACCTGAAGAGCTGTTAAAAATACAAAGCACAGGTCGGGGCAGTTACCGTATGCGTTCGGTGTATCGCATCGAAAAAAATGAAATTGTGATCACGGACTTGCCTTATCAAGTGTCAGGCTCGAAAGTTATTTCGCAAATTGCAGATCAAATGCAGGCGAAAAAACTGCCTTTGGTGAGCGATGTACGAGATGAATCGGATCATCAAAACCCAACCCGTTTGGTAATTGTACTGCGCTCAAATCGGATTGATGCTGAAGCAGTGATGAGTCACCTTTTTGCTACCACTGACCTTGAGTCGAGCTATCGGGTCAATATGAACATGATTGGCGCGGATGGCCGTCCACAAGTGAAATCGATTCGTCATATTTTGCTGGAGTGGATTGAAATTCGAAAGGAAACCGTCACCCGTCGTCTGCAATATCACCTGAATAAAATTGAAAAACGCTTACATATTTTGGGCGGTTTGATTATTGCCTATTTAAATATTGATGAAGTGATTCGTATTATTCGTGAAGAGGAACAGCCCAAAGCGGAGTTGATGTCACGTTTTAATATTGATGATATTCAGGCCGAAGCCATCTTAGAACTCAAGTTACGTCATTTGGCTCGACTTGAAGAAATGGAAATGCGCCGTGAGCAAGAAGAGTTAGAAGCCAAAGCTGCACTGATTCGTGAACAGTTGGCTAATCCAGAGTCTTTAAAGACTTTAATCATCAATGAACTCAAAGATGATGCGAAAAAATATGGCGATGACCGTCGTTCACCAATCGTACATCGTGAAGAAGCGACGGCGATGAGTGAGCAAGATTTCATGCCTGCTGATCCTGTGACTGTGGTCTTGTCTGAAGCAGGGTGGATTCGCTCAGCCAAAGGTCATGAAGTTGATGCTGAAAACTTGAACTTCCGTGCGGGCGATCAATACCTCAGTCATGCACAAGGCAAATCGAATCAGCGCGTGTATGTGCTGGATGAGTCAGGGCGTAGTTATGCCTTAGCCATTAATAGCCTACCATCCGCACGTGGTCTGGGAGAACCGTTGAGTTCAAAATTGTCTCCAGCCAGTGGCGTTGGTTTTAAACAAGTCTTTATTGCTGATGATGAAGCCGAAGTCATAGCGCTGAGCAGTAAAGGATATGGTTTTAAAACACAGGCAAAACAGTTAGATACCAATGCAAAAGCAGGTAAAGCCTTCCTGACTTTACCTGAAAATGCCACAGTTATGCCGTTAACCAGTGTTGATCAGGCCACCCATTTGGCGTTATTGACCTCAACGGGTCGTTTGTTGATTTTAGAGTTGTCAGAGTTGCCTGTTTTAAATAAAGGTAAAGGTAATAAATTGATACAACTTGAAGAGAAAGATCAAATTGTATTCATGACAAGATTAACGCTAGATGAAATACTGCAAGTCGTTGCAGGACAGCAGCAATTAAAATTGAAGGGTGATGACTTGCAAAAATACATAGGTAAAAGAGCATCAAAAGGGCAGTTATTACCACGTGGTTATCAAAAAGCAAATAAACTGTTAGTTCAGAGATAAAACTAGCATCCATTGATCAAAATACGTTATATATGGTATGTATGCGGGAAATGGATGCAGTATTAAGCAACAGAAGTTAAATAAAGAGCGCTTAATATTGAGAACAATAGTTGAAATTTAAGGATTACTGATAGGAGAATCGGGCGATATGGAAAAAATTTGGTTCGCAGAATACCAAAAAACGGGGATTCCAGAGACTGTAGAATTGCCACCAGAAAACACGTCATTAGTAGATGTTTTTGAACGAAATTTCCAAAAATTTGGCTCTCGTGATGCTTTTATCTTTATGGATAAAGTGCTCACTTTTAATGAGTTAGAAGAAGCAAGCCGTAAATTTGCAACGTATTTACAAAGTTTGGGTCTAGCAAAAGGCTCACGTGTCGCTGTAATGATGCCGAACGTTCTTCAGTATCCTATTGTTGCTTTGGGTGTATTCCGTGCAGGTTTAGTACTGGTTAACGTCAATCCACTGTATACCGCGCGCGAACTTGAACATCAGTTAAATGACTCGGGTTCAGAAGTTTTGGTGATCATCGAAAACTTTGCCTCTGTTTATCAAGCGATTAATGGTAAAACGCCAGTTAAACATGTCGTGATTGCCTCTGTAGGTGACATGTTAGGTGCATTAAAAGGCACACTGGTGAACTTTGTATTACGTTCAGTGCGTAAGCAAATTCCAGCATGGAATATTCCTGGCCATATTCGCTTTAACGCAGCGATGTCGAAAGTCAGCGCGAGCAATTATAAGCGTCCGAACTTAACGTTAAGTGACACAGCCGTGCTTCAGTACACGGGCGGCACTACAGGGGTATCTAAAGGTGCAGAACTGACACATCGCAATCTTGTGGCGAACATGTTGCAGTGTGATGGTATTTTCCAAAGTAAATTTGGTGCACAAGACGGTCAGCCTGATGACCGCATTTTCTGTGCATTACCGCTATATCATATTTTTGCGTTCATGGTTTGTGCGATGTACGGTATGTACAAAGGCCAAGCCAACGTTTTGATTCCAAACCCGCGTGACTTACCTGCGGTGATGAAAGAGTTACGTAAATACCAACCATCATTCTTCCCAGCAGTGAATACGCTATTCAATGCTTTAGTGAACAATGAAGAGTTTAAGCAACTCGACCACAGCAAATTGAAAATGGCGATGGGCGGTGGTATGGCTGTCCTTCCTTCTACCGCAGAAGCGTGGAAGCGAATTACGGGAACCAACATCATTGAAGGTTATGGTCTATCTGAAACTTCACCTGTGGCAACGGCAAATCCGCCAGCGTCAGAAGAGTTCAGTGGCACAATTGGTATTCCATTGCCATTAACTGAAGTTGCAATTTTGGATGATGATGGTAAGGAAGTTGCACTGGGTGAACAGGGTGAGATTTCAATCCGTGGTCCACAAGTAATGCGTGGCTATTGGAACCGTGCAGATGAAACAGCTAAAGTGATGACTGAAGATGGTTTCTTCCGTACGGGTGACATTGGTGTCATGGACGCTCGTGGTTATATTAAAATCGTAGACCGTAAAAAAGACATGATTTTGGTGTCAGGCTTTAACGTTTATCCTTCAGAAATTGAAGAAGTGGTTTCAAAGCATCCTAAAGTGCTGGAAGTAGCTGCCATTGGTGTACCTGATGAAAAATCAGGTGAAGTACCAAAACTGTTTGTGGTGAAGAAAGATCCATCTTTAACTACAGAAGAAGTCTTGGCCTTTGCGAAAGAGAACTTAACGGGCTACAAACGTCCGCGTTATGTTGAATTCTTGGATGAGTTACCGAAATCAAACGTAGGTAAAATCCTACGTAAAGATTTACGTAAAACAGCTTAAGTTCAAATAAAAAAAGCGCCGTCAGGCGCTTTTTTTATGTTCAAATTTAATTTTTCATTAACCAGCGATCAATATAGGGACGGCCAATACCCAAGATGCCAACAAAGGTCAGCATCGTACCGCACTGACGACTAAAGGCTGGGAAAGCAAAACTACCGAAGCTCAGGACATTATCGATCAGACAATAGACGGTCACTACAAGCAACCAAGACCATAGGTTTTGACGTTTAATTCCAACCATCCAAAATGCAATGATCAGCATGACCAGTGTGCCAAGAGTCGAACCAATATTCATATTGGCACAAATGACTGCCAATAAAAATGCAGTAACGGGAAGCACAATCTTTAAAACACGATCCACTTGGCGTTGATGTTGACGCTGAATTTCGAGCACGTCGAACATTTCTTTTTGATCAGGGCTAGCCATGCTGGAGTCTCATCGGCAAATTATAAAAACACTATAATTTAACCAAATTTATCCTCGGAATGCCATGCTATGATAGCCTTCAAAATGATCTTGATGAGAAAAAACCAATGCAAAGCATTAGCGGGATTATTTATCTCATTTTAATTGCTTGTTTATTACCGTACGTATTTACAATCATTGCTAAAAAAGCAGCAGGATTTCGCGCCAAAGATAATCAACATCCGCGTGAATTTCTCGCCAAGACGACTGGTCTGGCAGCACGTGCTAATGCAGCACAACAAAATAGCTTTGAGAGTTTACCGTTATTTATTGCAGCCATCTTAATGGCTGAATATATGGTGATTCCGCAAGTGGTCACCATGACGTTTGGTATTGCCTACCTTGTCTTTCGTGTGCTGTATGGGATTTGCTATTTAGCCAACTGGTCGACACTCCGTACGATCGTTTGGCTCTTGTCACTATTGTGTCCTATTTGTTTATTATTGTTGGTCATTCGACTGACGATGGGCTAAGCGCGAAACATACATATTTTCACCCAGTGGATGTATAATCGCAGAAATATTTTTTTCTCAAAAACCGTTATAATCGATGCGGTTTTTAAAAGATTTAACTTGTTAAAGAGTGATGTTATGAGCTACAGCAATATCCCTGCGGGTAAAGATGCACCGAACGATATCTACGTGATCATCGAAATTCCTGCAAATGCAGCACCAATCAAATATGAAATTGATAAAGATTCGGATGCACTTTTTGTAGATCGTTTCATGGGTACAGCAATGTTCTACCCAGCGAACTATGGTTATGTACCAAACACCTTGTCTGAAGATGGTGATCCATTAGATGTACTTGTTGTAACGCCACATCCAGTTGAACCAGGTTCAGTAATTCGTTGCCGCCCTGTGGGTAAATTGAACATGGAAGATGACGGTGGTATCGATGCGAAATTGATCGCAGTTCCACACGACAAATTAACACCAATTTATAAAGATATTGAAGAGTACACGGATCTTCCTCCGTTACTGATCCAACAAGTTGAACATTTCTTCGCGCACTATAAAGACTTAGAGCCAGGGAAGTGGGTTAAATTAACAGGTTGGGAAGGTTCTGAAGTTGCTAAGCAAGAAGTGCTTAAAGCAATCGAAGCAGCAAAATAAGCCTGTCTGTGAAGCCTCAATTGAACTGTGTTTGATTGTAGGCTTCAATAAAAAAACCTGCACATTGTGCAGGTTTTTTTATTAGATTAGCTTTTCCGTAGAAATTAGAAGAATTTCACAGGAATGTCTAACCAAACACGCCATTCGTTGGTGTCACCAATGTAGTTACCAGCTTGATATTCGTCGCTCGCACGGTAATACGAGTGACGTAAACGTAAGCTTGCATCTTTAGCAAAACCAGATTGAACGGTATATTTTACTTGGTTAAAGAATTCACGCTCAGTAGCATTGTCTACAATCAATTGTGAACGGTTGCTTAAGTCTGCAACATCAATATCCCAACCATAAACATATGCAGTCGTCCAGCTTAGGCCAGGAACATTTAAGCCTGCAAAGTCATAGGTATATTGAAGTTGTACAGACTTTTCATCATTACCGATGAAGTCTGAAAGGTAAGAGTTTGGTAGGTAAATAGTCTGATGACCATCACCCACACCTTTACCCAAACCATAGTCATAACCTGTATTACCGGTATTTTGTTGGTAAGCCATCATGACATTGTGGTTACCTGTGTTATAGGTTCCAGAAATAGCCCAAATATTGTTGCTTAAGTCGCTTAGATCACTGGTCGTATGCGAGTATGTATACGCACTGCCATCAGCTTTAGTATCCCATTTTGTATGGTAACCACTGAAGTCATAGGTCAATGAGCTATTGTTCACAAGCGCTTGTTTATAGTTGGCATTCACATAATGACGATCTAAGCGGTCTTTGATGTCAGCACCAAAATAAGATGCATTGAGTGCATCATTAAATTTATACTTTGCACCCCAAACAACAGCACGATCTAATTCATTACCATCACTTTTGATTTGGTCTGAATATTGGTTCTTGGTAAATTTACCTGCAGTTAACTCAAGACCATTAATTTCACGACTTGTTGCTAGCACACCTTCAAAGTATTCAGGCACTAAACGAGCAGTGTTACTTGCGAGTACCGGTAAGTCGAGTACTTGAGTACCATAACGCACTTCAGTATTTGAAATACGTGCTTTGACGATACCACCACCACGAGCCCAGTGGTCATATGCAGAGCCGTCTGGGTGCTGAGGGATCATTCCATTACCAGCATTATTGTTATCACCAAGCTTAAATGAAGCATCGCCAATAATACCAACACCAAAACCAACAATACCCTTGGTATAACCAGATTCGATTTTAACCATCGCGGTTTGAGCTGCAGAACTTGTATCGTCTACTTGTTTTTCTAAGCCCGTAGTATTGTCACGGTAGTTGGTTTTATCACGATTTAAATAACCGGTACGGAATAGCACTGATCCTTCAGCGTCCTCAACGAAACCTTTAGATTCACTTTGCTCACTCGCAAAAGCTGTTGATATAAGTGCAGTTTGTACTAAAACTGCTAATGCTAATTTTTTTGTGTTTTGCATTGGGGAGCGAACCTTATACAAATTGGATGGAAAGAGAACAGCAATTGTATAAGTAATCGCTGAAAAATTGTCATTTTTATTTAACATATTCAACTAAAGTAATGCATTTTTTTGTAAGTGATATGTTTTAAATATTTTATTTTTAGTGAAAATACTCTTTTTTTTTAAATAACTCTTTATAAAACATTTAATTATTTTTCTCTTCTTAATTCTGTTTTTTGCTATGTATTGCAGAATATAATATATAGATTGTGAGGTTATTTTAGCTTATGAATCAAAGTGTTCAGATATTTCTGGGCTTTTGGAATCGGCTCAAAATCACCCATAGCCAGATTGGCAAACGATGAATTACACAGCAGTTACCTAGGGAAAATTGACCCATTGTTAAAAAATAGCTTTAAAATTTATGGGTATGGAATCAGTAAATGATTCATGTCTAAAGAAATTTTGAGAGCTTAAATGCATAAGAATTCACATAAAATTGCACTATTTTTAATTTTTTCCACTGGCAGTGTGTTGGTCAACGCAAGTGAGCCCCAGCAACAAAGCTCAGAAGGCGGACTTAGCGGAAGCCTTGCTGTGCTCAGTCAGTATATTTATCGTGGGGGTATTGAAAATGATCAGCCTACCCTACAAGCAGGGCTTGAATATGAACATGCATCTGGTCTATATGCTGGTTATTGGGCTTCAACACTGAATTATGATGCAGCAGATGTCAGCAAAGATCACGGTGTAGAGCATGATTTTTATATGGGGTATGCAGGCACACTCAGTCCAGATTTAAGCTATCGCTCACATATTGTGACTTATTTATATAATGATGGCGGCTCGGTCTATAATGAAGATCGAACAGAACACCGAAGTACAACTGGAGCGGAATTTGTAAATAGTCTGAGCTATAAAGACTTTGATGTAGGCGTCACGGTGGCTTTAGCCGATGTGAGCTATGCCAATGCGGGCGATACCTATTTAAGCCTTGCACATCACTATGCCCTTCCACAAAACTTTGAATTCAATAGTTCAATTGGTGCATCGATTTATCGTCAGCATGATGATGCCATACTCACTACAGAGAAGAACTTTACTGTTAATGAAGTTCGCTTAGGCTTGAGTAGACCCTTTGCAGAAACAGGGATCGAGATGTCTGCGGATTATATTTATGGTGTACATAATCGTATGGGAGAGGATTTAGAAGACCATCTGGTGCTGGGTTTAACTTACAACTTCTAAATGTTACAAATATGAAGAGTGCATCCTGATCGGTTGGGGATGCACTTTTTTTATGCACTTAAAAACGTACATTCCAAAGATGAGTCTCAAAATAGCGCATATTGTAAACAATTATGTTTGCTTGATGGGCTTGGCTTCAATTCACCGCGAAGATATTTTACGATCAAGTTGAGTGCGAGTTAATTTTTTTATATTTCATATAAATTGAATAAAAACAAATTCTTAATATGATTTTTTGAAAAATGGGTCTGGTTTTGAATTGAATGTGGCATAGCTATTGCTACTACCTACATGAGTTTATCGAAATAACCAAAAAACGTCGGATACGATGTGGGGGAATCAAACAATGAAATTTGCACTTAAAGCATTATCTTTAGCTGTGGTGGCTTCAGCTTCTACATTCACTTTCGCAGATGACGAGCCAGCATTACCGTTTGGTTTCTCTTTTAGCGGAAGTGCTGCTGTAACAACCGACTATCGTTTCCGTGGTTTAACTCAAACCCAAAATGATCCAGCGGTACAAGCGGGTTTTACTTTGGCACATGACTCAGGCTTGTATTTGGGTCTTTGGGGTTCAAATGTTGATTTTGGCGAAGGTTCACCGAGTTTAGAACTCGATCCATCGATTGGTTTTGCAACAACATTAGAAAGCTTTGCCAGCAAGCCAGTGCTTGATGTGGGTATGGTGTACTACAACTATCCAAGCGCAGATGATCTGAACTGGTTAGAATTTTATGGCAAATTAACCTTTGCGAGTGTCTTCACTGAAGGGGACAGTCTACTGACCAATGTAAACTATACCAATGACTATGTTGCAGCAGATACAGACAGTTGGAACATCAATGCTGGTTATGCGATTCCATTTGGTTCAACGGGCTTTGGTGGTGTCGCGAATGTGGGTTATACCGTGGTGAGTGATGAAGATAAATATTCATTTGGTGATGATGACAATTATGTCGATTGGAAAGTGGGTGTGACCTATGCATTCCAGTCTATTCCTGGCGCAACAGCAGAGTTAGCAGCGGTAGGAACCAATATTGATACTGATGATCTGGATCATGCGACAGCACGTGGTGTAGAAACAGGTGCAGTATTTACTTTAACTAAAACTTTCTAAGTTTTAGCATCTTCAAAACCCCTCTAGCCCTTAGGGCTAGAGGGGTTTTTCTATGTGGAGTTTAGCGACTTTTAGGCGTTTTGTTGTCGGTAGGAGAGAGCTTCGGTCAAATGTCCTGTTTGGATGTGCTCTGACTGGGCCAAATCTGCAATGGTTCTGGCCACTCTTAAAATACGGTGATAACCCCGAGCAGACAAATTTAAACGCTGTTGTGCTTTTTCAAAGATTAAAGCCGCTTGTCCATCTAGCGGTGCGAATTGTTCGAGTTGTTTGGGTGATAATGCCATATTGAGACAAGCTTGGCGCTGCATTTGCCATTGATAAGCTTGAATCACGCGCTCACGTACAGTCGCCGAGTCTTCCACGGCTTGTGTGTCTTGCAATTCAGAAGCATGCAAGGGTGGTACATCAATATGTAAATCAATTCGATCCAGCAAAGGCCCTGAAATGCGGTTTTGGTAGCGCTTAATCGCCTCGACTGAGCACTGGCAACGGCTATCTTGATTAAAAGCATAACCACAGGGACACGGATTCATTGCGGCAATCAGTTGGAAATTGGCTGGAAAGGTGATTTGCCGTGAAGCACGTGAAATCACAATCTCTTTGGCTTCAATCGGCTGTCTTAAAACCTCCAAAACCTTGCGGTCAAATTCAGGCAATTCATCTAAAAACAGCACGCCTTTATGTGACAAAGTGATTTCACCGGGTTTGGGTTGTGATCCACCACCGACTAAGGCAACCGCAGAAGCTGTATGGTGCGGTGCACGAAATGGCCGCTGCCCAAAAGGATGTTGATGATTGGCCACCGAGTAAATACTTGCCACTTCCAAATTCTCTTGCGTGTTCAAGGGCGGTAGAATGCTGGCTAAACGTGAAGCCAATAGGGTTTTCCCTGTTCCTGGCGGTCCTTTAAATAGCAAAGAATGACCACCTGCTGCCGCAATCTCTAAGGCACGTCTCGGACGTAGTTGACCTTTAACATCGGCCAAATCAAATTTGTAATGTTGGGAGGCTTTTAGCGCCGTGGGTTGAAACTGTTGGATGAGATGGTTTTGCGACAGATGCTCACAGACTTGTTTTAAATGTTGCGCTGCAAATACTTGAAAATTGGGCAGTTGAGAGGCTTCTTGCGCATTGGCCTCAGGTAAAATCAGTTGATGTCCAGCTTGCTGGCAGGCAATCGCAATACTTAAAGTACCTGAAATTGGTCGCAGTTGCCCATCAAGTGCCAACTCACCTATAAATTCAAAATTTTCAGTTCCTTGTTCGGGGAGCTGACCAGAGGCAATTAAAATACCCAGTGCAATAGGCAAATCCAGTCGTGAGCTGTCTTTGGGCAGATCTGCGGGCGCAAGGTTGATGGTGAGGCGTTTGGTCGGAAACTGAAAGCCACTATTGATAATGGCGGAGCGCACCCGATCTTTGCTTTCCCGAACGGCTGCTTCGGGAAGCCCCACAATGGTTAAAGAGGGTAGCCCTTGGCTCAGATGAACTTCAACTTCAACCGAAGGTGCGTGTAAACCGAGCAAAGCTCGAGTGTAAATTTTGGCAAAAGACATCTTTTGTTCCATTATAGTGCATTATTTTAATTCGTTATGCGTCTTTTGTTGCACCAAACAGGTGCTCATTTTTTGTTCTGAATGCGTAACTCTAAAGCTTCCACTTGTTTCAATAAGTCATTTAAACGCAAATTGGCATTATTCAGTGCAGTACGTTGACGTTCAATTTCATCTTTGGAAACCAAATCCATCTTGGTGACTGCTTCATTGAGCAGTGCGCGTAAATTATGTTCTAAGTCTTGTTTAGGTTGTTCGACTTGTTCCAGTATGGCTTGTAATAAAGTTTCAATCATTTCTATATCCAACAGTTGGAGAAGTGACAGCAGTGTACCATTGCTGCTTCTGACTCTATAGCCTTTCAGATGAAATATGATTTCATCGATTGTAAAAAAATCATAAATCTTCGACTAAAAAACCTGAATTTTGAAGCTCAAAACGCATTTAAATGTATAGAATAGGGTATAAAGAAAACTCATGTCAGACTTTCTTTTCCCCCAACCTAAGAATTTTTGGCATGAAATTTGAACATAAAACCTTACTGGTGAAATAAGCCGAAGGAAAACAAACATGAAGCTCGTAACTGCAATTGTAAAACCGTTTAAATTGGATGATGTGCGTGAAGCACTGTCTGAAATTGGTGTTCAAGGGATCACGGTAACTGAAGTCAAAGGCTTTGGTCGTCAAAAAGGTCATACTGAACTTTATCGTGGCGCTGAATATGTTGTTGATTTCTTACCAAAAGTAAAAATTGAAATCGCGATCAGTGATGAAATGGTCGACGCGGTGATTGAGTCAATCACACGTGTGGCTAGTACAGGAAAAATTGGCGACGGTAAAATTTTCGTCACAAATTTAGAGCAAGTCATCCGTATCCGTACAGGTGAAACAGGTGCCGATGCCGTTTAATTTGGCATGAAGTTTGCTGAGTAACACATAACTCGCACAAATTAGGTTGGGGGATACGAATGAAAAAGATGCTATTCGCGCTGAGCTTATCTGGCGCACTTTTAGGTGGTTCTGTTGCTTGGGCTGAAGAAGCAGCAACAGCGCCAACTCCATCAGAACAAGTCACAGTGGTTGAAACAACGGATGTGGCTGCTCCAGCAGTACAAGCGGTTGAAGCCGTTGCTGCTCCAGTAGAAGCACCCGTACCTACAGAAGAAGAACCAACATTAGACACAGGTGATACGGCGTGGATTTTAGTCTCCACAGCACTGGTTTTATTAATGACCATTCCAGGTTTAGCGTTATTCTACGGCGGTATGGTTCGTAAGAAAAACGTCTTAAGCACCATGGCGCATAGCTTTGTTGCTGCGGCAGTGGTGAGTATTGCATGGGTCATTATCGGTTATACATTGGCCTTTGGTGAGGGCAATGCCTTTATCGGTGGCTTAGATAAGTTCATGCTGACTGGGATCACCACAGATGCACTCACAGGGACGATTCCTGAAGTTCTATTCGTTATTTTCCAAATGACCTTTGCCATCATTACAGTTGCCATTATTAGTGGTTCAATTGCAGAACGGATGAAATTCGGCGCATTTATCGCTTTCATCTCGATTTGGGTAGTCGTGGTCTATGCACCAATTACTCACTGGGTATGGGGCGGTGGTTGGTTAGCAAATGATGGCGCACTCGACTTTGCTGGCGGTACCGTTGTACACATCAACTCAGGTGTGGCGGGTTTGGTTGCTGCATATATGCTCGGCAAACGTATGGGCTTAGGCCGTGAATCAATGGCTCCACACAACTTGGCATTAACCGTTGTGGGTGCAAGCTTACTGTGGGTCGGCTGGTTTGGTTTCAATGGTGGTTCTGCATTGGGCGCAAACGGCTCAGCAGGTTATGCATTACTTGTGACTCAAGTAGCAGCAGCAGCAGCGGCAATCTCTTGGTTAATTACTGAAAAAGTTGCACGTGGTAAAGGTTCAGTACTCGGTGCTGCATCTGGTGCGGTTGCTGGTCTGGTAGTGATTACACCAGCAGCAGGGTTTGTGACTGTCGGCGGTGCACTGGCGATGGGTTTAATCGGTGGTGTGGTGTGCTTCTGGGGTATCAGTGCCTTGAAACGTGCTTTAAAAGCCGATGACTCTTTAGATGCGTTTGGTTTACACGGTGTGGGTGGTATCGTGGGTGCAATCTTAACGGCATTCTTTGCAAGCGATTTCATCATGGGCGACAAAGCACCAAGTGATGTGATGCATCAACTTTGGGTTCAAGTTGAAGGGGTATTGGCAACGATTGCATACTCAGCAGTATTAACCTTCCTTATCTTAAAAGTGATTGATCTGGTGATTGGAATTCGCGTTGAATCTGATGATGAACGTATGGGCCTAGATTTGAGCCAACATGGCGAACGTGTGGACTAATCAATAGAATAATAAATAAACAGTATAATCAATATATTGTGTGAAACAGCCCGAAAGGGCTGTTTTTTTTCTATATCTAGCGTAAAACTCTACAAAACACCGAATTTTTGCTACACTCTAAAACCATTCAAATTTGTTCAATTTAACCACTATGCATTGTCCATTTTGCAACGCTGAAGACAGTAAAGTGATCGACTCACGTTTGGCCGCTGAAGGTTGTCAAATTCGTCGTCGTCGTGAATGTATTAGTTGTGGTGAACGATTCACAACCTTTGAAAGTTATGAAGTGGTCATGCCTCGTGTGATCAAGTCGGATGGCAAAAGTGAACCTTTTGATGAAGCAAAATTGCGTCGTTCCTTGATGCATGCTTTACAAAAACGTCCCGTGACGCAAGAGCAAATTGAAACCGTCTTGAGCGATATTCAGCTGCAAATCCGCCGTTTAGGTGAGCGTGATGTGAAATCACGCACCATTGGTGAAATTGTCATGCAATCTTTATTTTCGTTAGATCATGTTGCATATGTGCGTTTTGCATCGGTCTATCAAGACTTTCAAGATGTCGATGCCTTTCGTCACCAAATTGAACAAATGCAACAACGTGAACATTAAGCGAGTTGGCATCCATGTCTGAATTAGAGTCTAGTGCTTTACACGCTGACCAAGCTTGGATGAAACAAGCGATTGCTTTAGCACTGCAAGGTCAATACAGCACCAAGCCAAATCCAAATGTAGGCTGTGTCATTGTCAAAGATGGGCAGTTGCTGGGGATGGGTTATCACCCTCAAGCGGGTCAGCCACATGCAGAAGTTTTTGCGATGCGCGAAGCGGGCGAACAGACTCAAGGCGCAACCGCTTATGTCACTTTAGAGCCTTGTGCGCATTATGGGCGTACACCGCCGTGT
Source organism: Acinetobacter johnsonii ANC 3681 (assembly GCF_000368805.1). Lineage (NCBI taxonomy): Bacteria > Pseudomonadati > Pseudomonadota > Gammaproteobacteria > Moraxellales > Moraxellaceae > Acinetobacter > Acinetobacter johnsonii. The sequence goes on from NZ_KB849704.1 coordinate 33,104, forward strand.
GCCAAAGGTTTGGTCGAGGCAGGTGTGGCGCGGGTTGTGATTGCCTGTCCAGATCCTAACCCCTTGGTGGCTGGTAAAGGGGTACAAATTTTAAAAGAAGCAGGCATAGAGGTCGATGTCGGCATTTGCCAAACCGAAGCGCATCAGTTGAATGCGGGCTTTTTAAAAGCCATGGCTACTGGCATGCCTTATGTGCGTTTAAAAGTTGCCTCTAGTTTAGATGGTCGAACAGCGATGGCTTCGGGTGAGTCGAAATGGATTACAGGCCCAGCAGCACGGTTGGATGTCCAGCATTTTCGTGCCATTTCTGGTGTCGTGATCACGGGGATTGAAACCGTATTGGCCGATGATCCTCAGCTCAATGTCAGACAGCTTCCGAGTGTTGCGGATCTGACAACGGTTGTACAACCGAAACGTCTGGTGTTGGACCGTCAAGGCCGCTTGCCGCTGACGGCTCAAATTTTACAACAGCCTGATACTGTGATGGTGATGGGGCCTTATCGTCAAGCATTGGCTGATTTAGGCGTGCTACAGTTTGCTGTACAACCTTTAGATCAGTTATTAACGCAGTTGGTTCAATCGCATCAGATTTACGATGTCATGGTTGAAGCAGGTGCAACGTTATCGACGGCTTTTTTACAAGAGAAGTTGGTCGATGAAATGATTAGTTATGTAGCACCGACCTTATTGGGTCAGTCTGCACGTGCAATGTTCAATGCTGAGTTTTCTCAGATGGCAGAGCAACTCCGCTTTAAGCTTATGGATGTCACACAATTGGGTGACGATGTGCGCTTAACGCTTATCCCATCTCAAGAGTCATTATGAGTTCAGAGTCTACGGTTTATCATAAACGTCGTCACGCGGCACGTACCACCGATGAATATCTATTTCATCAACTTGTTCCTTATTTGGGGAATAAGCGCCGTTTGTTGCATCTGATTTTAGAAGCGCTTGAGAGTACAGGGACTTTAAACCGTGCAGATGGTCGTGCGCCTATTTTTGCTGATTTCTTTGCAGGTTCAGGCGTGGTCTCACGTTTGGCACGTCAAAATGGTTATCGCGTGATTGCCAATGACTGGGAACCGTATAGCCATGCGCTGAACCATGCCATTTTAGCTTGTACCGAAGCACCTGCATTTAAAGAGTTGGGTGGTTATCAAAAGGCTATTGATTATTTAAACCGCTTGCCTGAAGTTAAGGGTTGGGTGACACATAATTTGTGTCCGCGAAATGATGAGATCTATGATCCAAGCCGAGATCGTTTGTTCTTCAAACGTCGCAACGGCATGCGTATTGATGCGATTCGTCAGCAAATTGCCACATGGCAGGCACAAGGGGCAATCGATGATGTGGAGATGTCTGCTTTACTGGCACCGCTGCTGTATTCTGCAAGTTTTGTCAGCAATACTTCCGGCGTCTTTAAAAGCTTCCACCACGGTTGGGGCGGTAAAACCCAAACAGCGCTAGAGCGGATTGAATCCTTGCTGTGGTTGACTCCAAGTCGTTTTAGTGAAGTGGGTGATAATAAGCAAAAGAATCCGATGGCTGAAATGTGGTGTGTCGATGCGCAGCATTTGGCAAACCAAATGAGTAGTTTTGAGGTCGATGTAGCCTATCTAGATCCACCTTATAACCAGCATGCTTACAGCAGTAATTATCATGTCTTAAATGCTTTAACGCTATGGGATCAGGTGGATTTGCCGACACCAGACACCAAAGGTTTTAAAAGCGGAATTGACCGTGCGTGGCGCAAAGAGCGTCCGAGTCCTTATAACTCGTCAAAGTATGCCAAAGAGGCATATGAAAAATTACTTTCCACCATCAATGCACGTTACATTCTGACCAGTTATTCAACCGATGGTAATATTGAAGCAGGGGACTTGCTCAAAGCCAATTTGGAGCGAGGTCGCGTGACTTTATTAACGCAGGATGTACCGCGTTATCGCGTGAGTAAGCAGCGTCAGTCTGAGCGTGCGCGTGTGTTAGAGTTTATTGTGATTACCGATACCCATGCCAAGTCAGGTCCGCCAATTCGTCAGCTACTGGGACAGTTGTACCATTATGCCGAATTGGGTGGAGTCGATACATCTGGGGTCACGACACAGTTGGCGCTGTGGTAAAAATATAGAGGTAGAAATCAGAAATGTTTACAGGGATCATCGAAAGTCTAGGCACGGTTGAAAGCGTACAAAATGTCGGTGGCGATGTGCGGTTACGCATTGGTACGGATCTTGATATGTCAGATGTACATTTGGGTGACTCGATTGCCACCAATGGCATTTGCCTCACAGTGATTGACTGGGGTGAGCACTGGTATGCTGCCGATGTCTCACGTGAAAGTTTGAACCGAACCACACTGACCCACTGGAAAGTTGGCCAACGTGTCAATGTGGAAAAGGCGATGTTGCCCACTACACGTTTTGGTGGACACATTGTGTCAGGTCATGTCGATGCTGTGGGTGAAATCACCGTTGTGCGTGAAGATGCACGCTCGCTTTATTTTGAAGTGACTGCGCCAGCCGAGATTGCACGTTACTTGGCAGAAAAAGGCTCGATCACGGTCGATGGGATCAGTTTAACCATTAATCATTTGCGTGGGCGTATTTTAAGCCTCAATTTAATTCCGCATACGGCTGAACGAACCAACATTGGAACGTGGAAGGCAGGGAGTCAAGTGAACCTTGAAGTGGATGTGTTAGCACGCTACATTGAACGTCTGATGATGGGTGACAAAGCTGCGGAAACTACCCCACAATCTAAAATTAGTTTAGACTTTTTGGCACAAAATGGTTTCTTGAAATAGAAAAATCGTTTAGATTGCAGCAAGAATAGACAAAAGATGAGCTCCCTATTTGCCCAAAATGAGGGAGTTTTTCTTTTGAAATGAATAGGTAAGCAATTGAGTATGATGAAAGATAGTACGCAGTTCATTGCACGGATAGGTGACAATGATTGATTTTTTTCTCCATCTAGAACAATTATTGCCCGTACTGCTTGCAGAATACGGCCTTTGGATTTATGCGATTCTTTTTCTGATTATTTTTGCAGAAACGGGCTTCGTTTTTATGTTCTTTTTGCCGGGTGACAGTTTACTGATTGCCATTGGTGCCTTATGTTCCAGCTCGGATTTAATCCATATCCATACCATGGGTATTTTGATGATGATTGCTGCGGTATTGGGTTATATCGTCAATTATTATACGGGTCAGAAGCTGGGCTTTAAATTTGCCCATCAGCATTCGCGTTGGCTGAAACCCGAATATATGATGAAGACCAATCAATATTTCTTAAAGCATGGCGGTAAAACCATTTTAGTGGCACGTTTTATTCCTTTTGTGCGTTCTTTCGCACCTTTTGCTGCGGGCGCAGGGCATATGAGCTTGGCGACTTTTATGTGGTACAACGTAACTGGTGGCCTGATTTGGATTGGTAGTTTGTTGGCGATTGGTTATGGTGTGGGTAATACCTTATCGTTTATGGTTGATGTGTTGGTTTGAGATTGAGATAGACCACATCAGCCGAGAAAAACAGGGGTACATAAAAAAACTCACCGAAGTGAGTTTAAGTGGAAGCCTAGGCCTGTTAAGCAGAGTTGGATACCACTTCATCAGAAAAGTCTGAATTTTTCAAAATATAGTCAATTTCTTCTTGAGCCGCCGCTTGTAGCTTACTGCGGTAGCTGGCTACGGACTCTTCAATTAAGGTTTCCGCTTCAAGCTCTAAACGTAAACGGACACTTTCTAACTCAGACAAAATTTGTGAGTCATCAATACCAAATTTACCTTTGGCATAGTCCAGAGCTTGTTCAGGTGTTTTCTCATAGCGTGCGGTGTAGCTCGAAATTTCCTGATCGACACTTTGACGCATCACATTTAAAGCTTGGGTTTGCTCATTGAACTGACGGATTTCGTCTTTTTTGAGGCTTTCCGCATAAGCTTCCTGCGCTGCGCGTTTGTCTGCCAGTGATTTTTCCAACGCTTGTTGTTTGCGAATTCGCGCTTCTTCAATCAGCTGTGCTTTCAGATCGGCATACGCTTGTTCAATTCTTTGGGTAGAGACGGCTTGAGCGCGTTGGTCTTGTTCAATCCAACTGTGTAAACCTGTTTCAGGTTTGAGTACATCGCAGACGCGACTCAGGTCATCAATAAAGGCCTGACGAACAGCATCAGGTACATTTAACCAGCGCTGTTTAAAATCTGGACCAACATTCAATGCCACTACGCATCTCCTTATTTAGACGGGGAATCATTTAAAGCTTGAAGGTTCGAGCTTCAACCCCGAGACGTCTATATTGTTTAAATTTTTCACGACCTTGTTGTTTGGCCGATTCGTTATTTTCAATAATTTCTATAATGTGGCTAAATTTTTCGAACTGTTCAAGAGCTTGATCGTTAAAATTGAACACAATCCAATCGGATTGCTCAGGCAGTTGGGCTGAGATACAAATGCGCGCATCGATTTGATCAATGCCATGCGGAATAAAGCTCGTGTCATCAAAACTCCACAAACGTTCATCCAATTGTTGTTGTAGTTCAGGGTCGCTTGAATACAGCCAGATTCGCTCTGGCTGACGCAAGATTTTACGACATAAACGACAAGCACTTTCGACTTGTCGTTCAGGACTTTGTTCAAATAGATAAAAGCTAATATTAGCCATTAGACTGCGCACGATGAGCTAAGAATTGCATCAATAAGGGTACTGGGCGACCGGTTGCCCCTTTATTGGCACCCGAGTTCCATGCTGTACCTGCGATGTCCAAATGCGCCCAGCGGTAATCACGGGTGAAACGTTGCAAGAAGCACGCTGCAGTTACAGCACCAGCTTTAGGCCCGCCAATGTTGGCAATATCTGCAAATGGAGAGTCTAACTGTTCTTGATAGTCATCAATCACAGGCATGCGCCAGACGCGGTCAAAGCTATTTTGACCTGCTTCAGATAGTTCGGCCGCCAGTTTGTCATCTGGGGTAAACATACCCGTTAAGACTGAACCGAGTGCCACGACACAGGCACCTGTTAAGGTTGCAATATCAATGACCAGTTCTGGGTTAAAGCGTTTTACATAGGTCAATGTGTCGCACAGCACCAAACGACCTTCTGCATCGGTATTTAAAATTTCAACGGTTTGACCGCTCATGGTGCTCACGATGTCACCCGGACGTGTAGCTTTGCCTGAAGGCATATTTTCAGCTGCAGCAATCGTACCTACGACATGAATGGCTAAACGTGATTCACATAGAGCGCGGAGTGTCCCTAGAACTGATGCTGCACCACACATGTCATATTTCATTTCATCCATACCAGCGCCCGGTTTCAATGAAATGCCACCTGTATCAAAAGTGATCCCTTTACCGACCAAGACCACTGGGGCTTCAGTACGTTCAGCTTGATACTCAAGGGTAATGATACGGCCTGGGCGGTCTGAACCTTTGCTCACCGCAAGGAAGGAATGCATGCCCAGATCAGCCATTTGCTGCTCATCAAGGACATTAACACGGAGTAGGTCAGGATATTGGGCTGCCAGTTCTAAGGCTTGCTCTGCCAAATATTCAGGGAAGCAGATATTGCCCGGACGGTTGCCTAAGTCACGAGCAAAGCTTTGACCAGATTGCACGGCTTCAATCAATTTAAGTTGCGCAGCATTCAGCGGTGACTCGGCGGCAATGAGGCTGATCTGTTCAAGTACGTTGTCGGCTTTTTTCGATTTGAATTCATCAAAAGCATATGCAGCTTGCGTCAAACTGAGGGCAAATAAATAATGGAGTTCAGCTGGAAGGGCAGAAAGGTCAAGGCTGATGTGTTTGAATTTTTTTTGTGAAGCTTTGATAATGGTTTGAGCAATTTTCACCAGCTTTGCTGCTTGTAATTCAGCTGCTTTCCCGACACCGACCAAGGCTGTATTGGGGCTTGTTGGAATTTGACCAATGAGGCTCAAGGTTTCATTGAACGTGGCTTTAAACTGAGTCGTTTCAATTAAGTTGTTTAAATCATTAATTTGATAAGCATTTGCAAGGTGTTGCGTGTTTTCAGAATCTACTAATATCAACAAAAATTGGCTAGACGTATTCTCTGTGAATGACGTATTAATAGAGAGTTTCATAAGTTTTATTTAAGCCTTATAAAGTTTGAAAATGATTAAACCACTGAAACATTAACATGAATAGAGTTGCAAAGTGCAACAAGAGTACAGGTTTTATATTTTCACTATTCGGGTAAACTAGCGCTAGTTTTTATTCACCTATTTTTGGAAGAATTAATTTGATTATTCGGCGTTATCTGGTCAAACAAGTGGTGTCGACATCCTTGGTTGTGATCGCCTTATTAACCTTGATCATGATGGGCGGTCGTTTGATCAAGTATTTTGGCGTAGCCGCGCAGGGTCGCTTAGATGCAGGTATTTTATTTAGCATTATTGGCTATCGTTTGCCTGAATTTTTAACGCTGATTCTTCCTCTAGGCTTTTTTATTGGACTGATGCTGGTTTTTGGTCGTCTGTATGTTGATCATGAAATGGCGGTACTCAATGGCAGTGGCGTCAGTCGTAACCAATTGGGGCGACTGCTGATTCCTATGACCGTGGTGTTTCTCGCCGTTCAAGCCGTACTGATGCTTTGGATGGCGCCGTGGGGTGTTCGTCAGTTTGAGCAGCTCACCACCAGTCAGGCGGTGCGTACCGGTTTTGATTTAGTTCGACCCAAAGAGTTTATTTCATCGGGTCCTTATACCATTTATGCGGGGGACTTATCCGAAGACCGTAAAAACCTCAAAGACATCTTCTTCTATCAACGCGCTGAAGCAGAAGGTAAGCCTGATGTGATGATTTTGGCCAAAGAAGCCACGCGGGTTGAAATTGAAAATGATCCAGCTAATGTGGTGGATTTGGTGCAAGGTCGCCGTTATGAAATTTATCCGGGACAGCCGCGTTATAGCCAAGCCGAGTTTCAGTCTTATCGCCTACGTTTAGAAAATGATAAAGAAGCAAAGTTTGAAAGTGCCGATGTTGAAGCATTGTCTACCATGAAACTTTGGGATAATCGTCATGATCCTGTCGTGGCAAGTGAGTTGGGCTGGCGTATTTTTGTACCGTTTGCCATTGTAGTGGCGTTGCTCCTCGCTGTGGCTTTATCTGAAGTGAGTCCACGCCAAGGACGTTACTTAAAGCTGTTCCCTGCATTGCTTATTTTTGCCAGTTTAATCGTGGCGCTGATGGCCATTAAAACCCGAGTCAGTAAAGAAGAAATGGGGATTTGGGCTTATCCAATGATCTTGGTGATCTATGCGATAGCAGCGGCTTTGTTTTCGCGTAAACAAAAGCTGGCCCCGAAAATTAAGAAAACATTACAACGAGCGGGGTCTTAATCATGTTCGCACGTCGTATAGTCGCAAAACATGTGACCAAAACCACCGCGATGGCGATGCTGGGTGCTACCGCTATTTTATCGGTTTTGCAAATTCTGTTTACCTATTTGGGTGAGTTAGGCTCCCTAAAAGAAGGTTATGGCGCTTGGGATGCTTTACGTTATGTACTGTGGGGGGCGCCGCAATATCTCTATGAGATTCTACCGATTGCCGCGTTAATTGGCTCGGTACTGGGACTGGGCACTTTGGCTTCAAACAGTGAGCTGATTGTGATGCGCTCGGTGGGGGTGAGTCTTTGGCGGATTGTTGGTTGGGTGATTCGTTCGGCTTTAATTTTGGTGGTGCTGTCATTTGCTTTAAGTGAATGGGTGATTCCATATACCAATGAGCAAGCCAAAGGTGTGAAAAGCCATCGAACAGCGGCTGAGCTTGGTGAGGTACGTGGTTACTGGACACGAGAAGGGCAGCGTTTTATTTATGTCGATTATGCCAATTCTCAAGGTCAGCTGAAAAATGTGCAAGTGGTCGACTTTGACAATAATGCTCGTTTGAAAGGCGTTTTAAATGCTGAGCAAGGTCAGTTTGTGCAAGATGGTCGTTGGATTTTAGAAAATACGGCCCAAGTTGATTTGCTGCCGACAGGCAATGCTACGGCACAAAAGGCCACTGAAATGCCTTTGGCACTGGCACTGCAGCCGAAATATGTGCACATGGTGACGATTGATCCTGAAGACCTTTCACCGAGTCAATTGGTCAGTTTCATGAGCTATATGCATGAATACAGCCAAGTGCCTAAAACTTATCAGTTGGCTTTTTGGCAGAAAGTGGCGTCTCCATTTGCCTTAATTGCTTTGGTATTGATTGCTTGTTCCTTTATTTTTGGCCCACTGCGCCAACAATCGATGGGCTTTCGTTTGGTGATTGCCCTGTTTACAGGCTTAGGTTTCTTTTACCTACAAGACTTCTTGGGTTATGCAAGTTTGGTGTATTCACCTTCACCCGCATGGTTTGTTTTTGTGCCGATTTTACTGATGTTTGTCGCAGGTGGTTATTTATTACAACGTGCGCGATAACTGTACGATATTGAAGAAAACAATGCGGATGATGGTGTTAAACCATCATGCCTGCATAGAGTCTTGACCGAAAATTCGGTAAGATAGAGCGATGAATTTGTAGACAAAAAAAGAGTGCTTATTATGGCGGATGCAACTGCTGGCAAAATTCCTCACGTACTGGTCATTATGGATGGTGTGGGACACCGTGAAGCGATCGAAGACAATGCATTTTTAGCAGCGAATCGACCGAATTTAACAGCGATTGAAGCAAAGCATCCGCATAGCTTAATTTCAGGTTCTGGTGAAGACGTGGGTCTGCCAGATGGTCAAATGGGTAACTCTGAAGTGGGCCATATGAACTTGGGCGCAGGTCGTGTGCTCTATCAAGATTTTACCCGAATCACCAAAGACATTCGTACGGGTGCTTTTTTCGAACATAAAGTTTTGGTTGATGCCGTTGAAAAAGCCAAAGCAGCGGGTGGTGCGTTGCACATCATGGGGCTATTGTCTGAAGGTGGGGTACATTCACATGAAGATCATATTGTTGCCATGGCTGAACTGGCACTCAAACGCGGTGCAACCGTGTACCTTCATGCCTTCTTAGATGGTCGCGATACCCCACCACGCAGTGCACAGCCTTCTTTAGAAAAATTAGATGCATTGTTTGCTCAATATCCAAATCAAGGTCGTATTGTGAGTCTGATTGGTCGTTATTTTGCGATGGATCGAGATAACCGTTGGGACCGTGTGGAACAAGCCTATCGTTTACTTACAGAGTCTGAAGCAACACGTACTGCAGCTACAGCTGTTGAAGGTTTAGCATTGGCTTATGCAGCAGATGAATCTGATGAATTTGTCAAAGCAACACGCATTGGCGATGCCGTGAAAGTTCAAGATGGTGACAGCATCGTCTTTATGAATTTCCGTGCGGATCGTGCGCGTGAAATTACCAAGGCTTTTGTTGAAAAAGATTTTGCAGGCTTTGCGCGTAAAGTTGTACCAAACTTATCTAAGTTTGTGATGTTGACACGTTACCAAGCCAGTATTGATGCACCTGTGGCGTATATGCCTGAAGCATTAAAAAACTCGATTGGTGAATATCTTTCAGACCTTGGTAAAACCCAATTACGTATTGCTGAAACTGAGAAATATGCACATGTGACATTCTTCTTCAGTGGTGGTCGTGAAGATGAATATCCAGGTGAAAAACGTATTTTGATTCCATCACCGAATGTGGCTACTTATGACCTCAAGCCAGAAATGAGCGCCTATGAAGTAACCGATGAATTGGTGGCTGCGATTAACTCAGGCGAATTTGACCTGTTGGTGGTGAACTATGCCAACGGCGATATGGTGGGTCATACGGGCGTGTTTAATGCTGCAGTGAAAGCAGTGGAAGCTGTTGATTTATGCTTAGGCCGTGTCTATGAGGCGGTGATGGCACAAAAAGGCCATATGTTAATTACGGCTGACCATGGTAATGTTGAACAAATGCAGGATTATCACAGTGGTCAGGTGCATACCCAGCATACGACAGAATTGGTGCCTTTTATCTATGTCGGCCCAACTCAAGCTACTATTGCTGAGGGGGGCGTATTGGCCGATGTCGCACCAACATTGTTAAGCTTGATGCATCTTCCTGTTCCAGCAGACATGCAAGGTCGTAACTTAATTACATTAGACGTATAAATTAATTTGGGTGGGTAAATGGCAAAAGCATCGTGGACTTCAATAGGTGTAGTGATTGCTTTAGGTCTGAGTCTGATCCACCCGATGGGGGCTGTTGCAAAAACAGCCGCAGCCCCCGCTTTTGATGATGAATTGGAACAAGGTTATGTTGAGGTTCCGATTGAATCCATTCAACAATTTGTGCAAATCTACGGTTTAGTCAAAGACAATTATGTGGCTAAACGTAGTGATGAAGCACTGTTTCAACAGGCCATTAAAGGTTTAGTCAGTGGCTTAGACCGTTATTCTCGCTATTTATCTCCTCAAGAATATAAACAATTGGTGCAATATACTGAAGGGGATTTGGCTTCAGTTGACTTCAGTTTAGAGTTTGATTCTCGCTTACAACAATGGCTGATTCGTGGATTAAAACCTGACTCAGATTCCAGCAAACTGGGCTTAAAAAATGGGATCTCCGTTTTTAAAGTGGATGATCAAGAGCTACGCAAGCTGAACCATGTTCAAGTCAATGAATTACTCAGTGGGGCGATTGGTAGTACCGTCAGCTTGCAGTTGAAAGCCAACTCAACGCCGATCAATTTAGTCCGAACCAAAAAAGTTGAAACCGATATCCAGGCGCAACTGTTGAATAACCAAGTTTTGGTGCTCAAGGTGCGGGTGTTCCAACAGGATACGGCCAATGAAATTCAGCAACTGATTGAAGAGCATCAGTCTTCGCGTTTAAAAGCGGTCTTGATAGACCTCAGAAATAATCCTGGGGGGCTGTTGTCTGCCGCAGTTGAATCTGCCGATTTATTCTTAAATCAAGGGGTGATTGTTTCAACTCAAAGCCGTTCCGAAGGGGATCAGCAGTTCCAAGCTTTACCAAGTTTAGAATTTCAAAACTTAAAAGTGGGGATTCTGATTAATGACCGCTCTGCATCGGCTGCGGAGGTATTTACCGCTGCGCTGAAGGAGCATGGACGGGCATGGGTGATTGGCGAAAAAAGTTATGGTAAGGGCGTGGTACAGAAACTATTTCCGTTATCGAATGGTGCAGCTTTGCAAATGACTGTATCGCATTATTATACCCCAAGTGGTCGGATGATTGAAGGGGTGGGGATTGCGCCAAATCAGGTGTATCCAATGCCACATGAACTCAAAGATGAAAGTTATGTTGAACATGTGGCAGAGATTCTAATTAACCGTCGTTAAGTCTTTAAACGGAATCGTCTTCGCCATCTAGCCCGAATTTTTTCAAGCGATAACGTAAAGAACGGAAAGACATGCCGAGCTTTTTAGCCGCCAGTGTTCGGTTCCAATGGGTGAGATTGAGTGCATTCATCAAAATTTCTTTTTCAATTTTTTCTAAATACAGCTCTAGACCCTCTTCGGGTAATTTACGCGAAGGTACATGATTGAGTTGATCATTGCCAACAGTACCTTGTTGCGTGGCATTGGCATAGTTGGTCTGAGCAATCGGTCGCAGTGGAGCTGTTTGCAAGTGCGGTAAGTCGATACTGTTTTCATCACTTAAGGTGATGGCACGTTCCATCATATTGCGTAATTCACGCACATTACCCGGATAATATTGGGCCAATAAAAACACACGTGCACGTTCACTCAGTGGTTTGACTGGGATGTCCCATTCTTGGCAGATTTTCTGAATGAAATGTTGCGCCAAAAGAATAATGTCATTGCCACGCTCACGTAGAGCAGGCAAGACAATGTCCATGACATGGATGCGGAAGTACAAATCCTGACGGAACTTGCCTTGTTGTACCAGAGCTTCTAAGTCTTGATGGCTGGCACTAATCACACGGAAATCGACATCAATTTCGGTGTCACTCCCAATTGGGCGAATGCGTTTTTCTTGTACCGCGCGCAGCAGTTTCACCTGCATAGTGAGCGGTAACTCAGCAATTTCATCTAAAAATAAACTGCCGCCATGGGCAGACAGAATCAGCCCTTGTTTGTCTTGAGTCGCCCCTGTAAAGCTACCCTTACGGTGTCCAAACAATTCACTTTCCATCAGTTCAGTCGGTATCGCACCGCAGTTGATGGCAATAAATGGCCCTTCATTACGATTGCTCAGGCGATGTACCAGATTAGCCACCACTTCTTTGCCAGTGCCTGATTCACCCGTAATAAAGACAGGGGCTTGCGAGCGTGCAATTTTCTTTAAGGTGATGCGTAGCTGTTGAATAGGAAGGGACTGACCAATCAGCAGACGATGTTCAAGCGTATCTTCTTGGATATGCAGTTGACTGATGGGTTGATTAAAGGCTTTTTGTAAAAGTTGCTCTAAATGTTTTTGGTTGATCGGTTTGCTGACAAAATCAAAAGCACCGGCTTTCAGTGCTGCAATCGCAATATCCATATTGCCGTAAGCAGTCAGCACTGCAACAGGCAAATTAGGATAATTTTGAGCAATAAAATCGACCAAGCTCAGACCATTACCATCGGGTAAATTCAGATCGGTTAGACAGGCATCGTATTGATGCGTTTTCAGGGCTTGAACCGCCTCTTGTAAGCGATAGGCAATATGTGTATCAATCCCCATCCGACTTAAAGACATTTGCATCAGTGTACATAAGTCTTGTTCGTCATCCACCAATAAAACAAGTGGTTTTTTTTCCACGTTTAACCCCAAAAATTACACGTCATTGTTTATACGGGGGCATTCAATCCGAAAGCATGCCCCTATTTTTTGTTCTACATAGTATAGCTTAGCTTGGTTGGCTTCGCAGAAACTATAGGATAAATATAATCCTAACCCAGTTCCATTGATTGAGGTACTAAAAAACGGTTGAAACAGGGTGCTTTGGTCCTGAGTGGCGACCCCTTCACCAAAATCACAGACCTCAATATGGACGAGGTTTTTATAGCTATAGACTCGAATGTGAATATGCTCGGCTTCAGCTGCATTATGTCGAATGGCATTTCGAATCAGGTTGATCAGCACTTGTCTCAGTTGTTGTTCATCAAACTGAATCTGAGCTGGATCGGAAATGCGGTAATCAATTTGATCTTTGACATCGGGCAAATCTTCAACGATAAAACGTTCTAAAAAAGCGGCGACATCAATCAAGGTCGGATAGGTTTCTTTACTGCGTGCCATACTCAGTGTATCGCCAATAATTTTATCAATCCGTGAGGCTTGTTTGGCGATCATGTTATGTAACAGGGCTTGCTCAGGATCGTTCACCTGCATCAATTCATTGGCTTGGGTGATGGCAGCCAATGGATTGCGAATTTCATGGGCAATGCTGGCAGAAAGTTGACCCAGTGCAGCCAGCTTGAGTTGTTGTACACGTTGATTAATTTTTTGTGCATCTTGCAGCACGAATAAGGTCAGTGTCTGATTCGGGACTTGAAGTTTTTGAATTTCGATCTGAATCTGAAAGCGACTCAGTTGCGATGTAAATTGGAATTTTTCCCCATTTTTCAGTTGGTCGAATTTGAGTAGTTCAAATAAATCAGGTTGTGCCTTATATAAGGGGTATTTGTCATAGGCATAAATCGGGGAGATGCCCAATAATGTACATGCGGCAGGATTACTCAGCACCATGTGGCAGTTTTCATCGAGCACCAAATAGCCGAGCTCGGTTTGCTCTAAAATATAACGGTTAATGTTTTGCAGTTGGTCCAGTTCTTGGGACTGATAGAAGTTTAAATTTTCAAGGACTTGAAAACGTCGTACTGCAATTTGTCCAGACCCATAAACCACAAAGAACAAAAAGGCGAGCACGGCACTGTTGCCAATGGTATTCAATGAACTAATTGAAAATAGCGTTCCAATAAAGTGTTGATAAACCAGTGTAATTACAGCAATCAAGGTAATGATGAGCGCTTTTTGTTTATCGACCAATACACAAGCGGCAAAGATCGTGATCACAAACAATAAGCTTAACTGTAAGTTCGGACCATCGGTGGCAAAAGTGAGTAAACTGAGGCTAATGACATCGACGATAAACAACAAGGTGAGCTGAAGTGGTATGCGCTTGCGCACATGCTTGAGGCTCAATAGCTGAAAGGCACTGATAAAAATAAAGCCAATCAGGACAGAACGATACAATACTGGATATTGATAATTTGAAAACAACTGCTCATAGGTCAGTAGATAAACCAACAACAAACAACAGCCAATAAACAGTCGATAAGACGCATACCAAACACCTAGACGGTATTGATTTAACTGAATATTGGTTGAGTATTGCAGCATGTGGGTGTTAGTCAGCTTGCATCAGGGTTTGATTAAACCATAACGAATAGCAAGGTGAGTCAGCTTCACATCACTGTCAATGTTGAGCTTTTCAAAAATTCGGTAACGGTAAGTATTGACCGTTTTTACGCTGACAAAAAGCTTGTCAGAAATTTCCTGTGCACTGATGCAATTCACAACCATCATCGCCACCTGCATTTCACGTTCAGACAAAGCATCAAAAGGCGAGGTTTGTGTATCCGATAGATAAGAACTGGCCAGTTGTTCAGCAATATCAGCGCTGAAATATTTGCCGCCTTGCATCACTTTATTAATGGCACGTACCATTTCGGTCACAGGTGCACCTTTGGTAATGTAGCCTTTAGCGCCAGCTTTGAGTAACAGGGAAGGATAAGGTTCTTCAGCTAGGCCACTGACTGCCAGTACTTTGGTCTCGGGTGCGGTTTGCAGTAAGCGGCGTGTGGTTTCAACGCCACCAATACCTGGCATGTTGACATCTAACAGAACCACATTTGGGTGATGTTGACGAACGAGGTTAATTGCTTCTTCACCAGATTCAGCTTGGCCAATGACTTGAACATCGGCATGGTCCTCGAGCATTCGACAAATCCCTGTACGTACTAACTCATGGTCATCTACCACTAAAACTGTGATCACCTAGCTCTTCCTCACTATAAAAACCATATTTTTTGTTACATAAAGCAAAATAAGCTTGCAATGAAACGACAAAATTAGCAATCCTATTCTTAGGCTTATTTGAAAAGATATGCACGCTGTCGACGGCAATGCTGTTCGTATTGTGTACAAATGTAAGGCATATTGGCGTGAATACGCAAATGTATCTTATGGGTTATGAAGTTGAGTGAAGAAAAGTGAAAAAATCAAATAAATTTTTAATGCATCTATTGGGATGGTCGATTGCAATGACGGTCAGTACCCATAGCTTTGCAGACTTGGTGATGAACCCGAGCTCGGGGCCTAGCCAAGCAAGCATGAGTTGGTCTGCAGCAGATGCAGAACAGCTTCTGAATGATGATCTAATGGAAGATCCTGAAGAGTACGCTCCTCAGGGTTCAACAAAAGTCACCACCAGTATTCGCAGTTCTAACGGTGTGGTGACGAACAATACTACCTCGAAAACGGTACAAATTTTCGATACCTCGAAATATTCAAACCAACCTAGTGTCAATGCTCGTGCAGCACTGGTGATGGATGGCAATACAGGTGAAGTACTGTATAGTAAAAACAGTAATACCGCGCTGCCGATTGCCTCGATTACTAAACTGATGACGGCGGTGGTGATTTCAGATGCGCGTTTAAATATGTCTGAAAACATTACTTTACAGCAAGCGGACTTTTCGTGTTCGGGTTGTAAAAGTTCAAGCTCGTCCCTACGTGCAGGGGACAGTATGAACCGTGCAGAGGCATTGTTATTTGCATTAATGAAGTCAGAAAACCCAGCAGCATCAGCGCTTGCACGGACGTATCCGGGTGGTCGCTCAGCCTTTGTTTCGGCGATGAATGCCAAAGCAAAATCTTTGGGTATGAATTCAACCCATTATATGGAATCGACTGGTCTGCATCCAGGTAATGTGGCTTCAGCACGTGACTTGGGTATTTTGGTCAATGCCGCGTCTCAGTATGGTCTGATTCGTCAGTTCTCAACCACAGCCAGCTATGACTTTAACTTGGGCTATCGTGTATTAAAATCAAACAATACCAATGCCTTGGTTCGTAATGGTGGTTGGAATATTAATATTTCAAAAACAGGTTTCATTAATGAAGCCGGTCGTTGTGTGGTGATGCATACCACTTTAAATAACCGTCCAGCAGTGGTGGTGTTATTGGGCGCAGACTCATCTGCAGCACGTACCAATGATGCAACGCGCCTAATGAACTGGGCAAGCCAATTACCAAAACGTATTTAACCCGACTTTGTTTTTGTTCACTCAACAACAAAAATTGAGTCATAAAAAAGCCCTGCATATGCAGGGCTTTTTTTGTCTTCTCTCAATTACATGTTTGAAAGAATTGAATCGCGAACTTGTTCTAAGGTTGCATCGATTGACAGCATGACCGCATCAGAACATTGTTTGATCGCAGTATCAGGGTCTTTCAGACCATTACCTGTCACGGTACAGACAATCACAGAACCTTCCGCAATTTTTCCAGCTTTGATGTCACGGATTGCACCGCCAATCGATGCTGCAGAAGCAGGTTCTACAAAGACACCTTCATACATTGAAAGTAAACGCTGTGCTTCTAGAATTTCAGCATCAGTCAGTTCATCGAACCAACCTTGAGAATCACGAACCACCGCTTTAGCGTGGTTCCAGCTTTGTGGATTACCAATACGAATAGCCGTTGCAACAGTTTCAGGGTTTTCAACGGGTGCACCACGTAGGAATGGCGCAGCACCTGCTGCTTGGTAACCAACCATGGTTGGTAAACCTTCAGGTTTAGGACCCGTGAATTGATCTGTTTCAGCGTCGTAAATCACTTGCTCAAATTGATCTGCAGGTTGGTTGGCAACTGCTTCGGTATAACCCATCCAGTGTGCAGTAATGTTCCCTGCGTTACCCACGGGTAAGCAGTGGTAATCTGGTGCACGACCTAACTCATCTACGATTTCGTAAGCAATGGTTTTTTGACCCTGCAAACGGTATGGGTTGATTGAGTTTACGATGGTTACAGGGGCTTTGTCGGCAATTTCTTTGACCAGACGCATACCGTCATCGAAGTTACCGCGGATTTGCATGGTGATGGCACCATACATCATCGCCTGCGCCATTTTACCCATGGCAATTTTGCCTTCTGGGATTAACACAAACGCTTTGATGCCTGCGCGTGCTGCATAAGCCGCAGCCGCAGCTGAGGTATTACCTGTAGAGGCACAGATAATCGCTTTTGAGCCTTCTTCAACGGCTTTAGTAACCGCCATGGTCATACCACGGTCTTTAAATGAACCAGTCGGGTTTAAGCCCTCGTACTTCACATAAATTTCAACATTTTTGCCAATTAAACGTGGAATGTTCTCGAGTTTAATCAGTGGCGTATTACCTTCACCTAAAGAAATAGCGCGAGTAGTTGCAGACACTGGTAAACGGTCGCGATAACGGTCAACTAAACCAGTATAACGATTGGCATTCGACATGATGATGTTCCAATTGTGTGTAGAGCTTGGTGAGGAAGAGAAGAGCGTTCTTTTCCTCAACCCGATTAATTATCAAGCGATTCTAAACGAATTCGCACGATTTCGCCATGAATGACGGGTAAGGCTTGAATTTGAGCAAGTGCCTCGTCCATTTTTGATTCAACGACTGGATCAGTCAAAATCACGATTGGAATAAGGTCTTTTAAGCGTGGTTGTTGCATGATGGCATCGATACTGATGCCCGCACGACTGAGAATCGTGGTCACATCCGCCAAGACGCCAGTTTGATCTTCTGCATTAATCCGGATGTAATAACCGGTGGTCATTTCTTCACGGCTTAAAATTGGCACATTGGTCAGTGCTTCGAAGGCCAATTGTGGAATTGTTCCAGCGCCATCTTCGGTATAAGATATATCACGGACGATATCAATGACATCTGCAACGACCGCAGAAGCGGTTGGACCTGCGCCTGCACCCGCACCGTAATACAAGGTTGGGCCGACAGCATGAGCTTGTACCAAGACGGCATTTTTAACACCGTTGACATTGGCAATCAGTTCTTCCGCAGGGATCAAGGTTGGGTGAACACGAAGTTCGATGCCATTCGCTGCGCGACGCGCAATCCCCAAGTGCTTAATACGGAAACCCAGCTCTTCAGCATACTTCACATCTTGTGCTGTGATTTTACTGATGCCTTCGGTATAGACTTTGTCAAACTGTAGCGGAATACCAAAAGCACACGATGCTAAAATCGTGAGTTTATGTGCAGCATCAATGCCTTCGACATCAAAAGTTGGATCAGCTTCGGCATAACCCAGTTCTTGTGCTTCTTTTAATACGTCGGCAAAGGCACGACCTTTTTCACGCATTTCAGTCAGAATAAAGTTGCCTGTACCATTGATGATACCCGCTAACCAATTAATCTTGTTTGCCGCTAGACCTTCGCGCATCACTTTAATGATGGGAATGCCCCCTGCAACCGCAGCTTCATAGGCGATTTGCACGGCATTGTCATCCGCCAGTTTGAACAGCTCATTACCATGTTCAGCAAGTAAAGCTTTGTTCGCGGTGACGACTTGTTTGCCATGCAAAATGGCTTCTTTAATCACTTCATATGCAGGATGGATGCCACCCATCACTTCAACCACAACATCGACATCAGGCTGACGCACAATGTCGAGTAAGTCAGCACTTTGCTTGACCTCATCGCCTAAATCTAAGTCTGGACGACGGCGGCGTGTGCCGACATAGGTAATTTGAATTTCACGACCGGTGCGACGTTTAATCTCAGCAGCATTTTCTTTTAGTAGTTTAAGGGCACCACCACCCACAGTACCAAGACCGAGGATTGCCAGACGAACTGGTTTCACGTCACACTCCAATTTACTTATATATATTGAACCAAGCCTAGATCATAGCTAAAAAAACTGTGAGACTCTAGGAAAGAAATCATTTTATGTTCAACTATAAATATTAGTTAAATAACAAATAAAAATTAGTTATTTAAGGCGATTTAATAATTCACTTGGGGCCAAATAGCCACCGAGATATTCACCATCTTCATTGTAGATCGCAGGTGTCCCATTTACGCCCATGTTCAGACCCAACTGGTATTGATCTCGCACTGGATTTTTACAGGTCGCCGGTGGAAGTTGAGCACCTGAAATCGCTTGATCAAAGGCAGCTTGACGGTCTGCGCTACACCACACACTTTCCATGGCTGGCATAAACTGTTCGCCACGCGGCCATGCAATGTAACGCACTTCAATGCCTTGGGCCGTGATTTCAGGGATATGCTCGTGCAGTTTATGGCAGTAAGGGCAGCTGGCATCGGTAAAGACATAAACCACATGCTTGGTCTTGCCTTTGGCTTTATAAACCAGTAGGTCTTCAGTTTTGAGCCCTGCTAGAAGCTTTTTGTTGGCTTCAGCTTGCAGGTTATCGCTGACGTTGTGGAGTGTTTTATCGCCCAAGCGAATCACATCACCTTGGATAATATATTTACCATCTGCCGTGGTATAAACCGAGCTCATCCCTTCAAGATTGACCCAAAATAAATTTGGCACTTCAGTGGTTTTGATATCGATGATTTTGGCATTGATATTGGCTGTTTTGAAATGCTTTTGAAGGGTATCAATTAAACGTTGCTTTGCATTACGTTCCGTCAAAGTTGACGCTTCACCTGTGGCTGGCGCGCTTGCCGTTAAAGAGTCTTGTTTTTTTTCTTCAGTGTTATTTGAACATGCTGTAAATAGAACACTTGAAGCAATGGCACAGGCAATGAACAATGGTTTACGGGTAAATAACATAGATAACCCTTTTTCTTTTGACTTTATAAAAACAGAGCGCCAAGCATAGCAAAAAAAGTACAGGACTCGGTAATACTTCGTAGTCTTCGTGCTAAAAACAGCCTTAAGTTATGGATGATCAAGACCTTAAGCTCTTGGGTGATGGCTGGCATGCAGTTGTTGCATACGCACTTGTGCGACATGGGTATAAATTTGTGTCGTGGACAGATCACTATGTCCCAATAACATTTGTACCACACGCAAGTCGGCGCCGTGATTGAGTAAATGCGTTGCAAAAGCATGTCGTAAGGTATGTGGAGAAAGTTCTGCTTGAATTCCTGCTTGTAAGGCATAACGCTTAATGGCATACCAAAAGTTTTGTCGACTCATGATGCCACCATGTTGGGTGAGAAACAGATAGTCAGTTGCAGATTTATATAATTGCGGACGTGATTCAATTAAGTATTTTTCGACCCACTCCACTGCAATTTGACCCAAAGGCACCAGCCGCTCTTTATTGCCCTTACCCGTAATTCTTAAATAGCCTTGTTTTAGATTGATTAAGTCTAGGCGTAGATTCAGTAGCTCAGATACGCGTAGTCCACAGGCATATAACACTTCAAACATGGCGCGATCACGGAGTCCAAGAGCGGTTTCAATATCAGGGGCTTGAATTAAGGCATCCACGTCTTGCTCAGACAAATCTTTAGGCAGTGCGCGGCCAATTTTGGGTGTTTTATGTAGTGCGACAGGGTTGTCTGAACGCAGTTTTTGTTCCCGTAGAAACTTAAAAAAAGAACGCAGAGCAGACAGACAGCGCGCAATGGAGCGCGGGCTTTTACCTTGCTTGGTGAGAGTCAGCAGAACATCGGCGACATCATCACTGCTCCATTCAGGCATGCTCACGTGACTACACTCGCTGCACTGCAATAAGTCAGAGAGATAAGCATTTCGGGTGTGTGGGCTGACGGTTTGTGCAATGAGATAATCTTTAAAGCCGTGTAAAAAACTGAGCTGAGTTGGAATTTGAACAGGCGCAGGCACACGCGGTTTTTTATTTAACATAAAGCTCTCAAGCACATCATCACGGAAAGACAAAAACAAGGAATAGGAGTTTTATTCAATGTAGTGTAATCATTCTCGCTTGTCGATGTGTTATAACAGATGCGAATCATTATCGAATCTGATTTGGTAATTATTCTCATTTGTTTGTATACTGTTCAAAATATTAAAGGGTTGGATGCGGTGCGTTTATCTGATTTAAAAGTCAAACAAACTGCCATCATTAACAAAGTGAATCATACTTTGGATGGCGAAGCTCAGACTGATTTGGTGGCTAGTCGTCTTGAAACATTAGGCTTTGTCGCAGGTACAAAAGTACAGGTGATTACCAAAGGTGTTTTTGGTGGCGATCCAATTTTAATCCAAGTGGGTTTTACACGTTTCGCCTTAAGAAAAGTTGAAGCTGAAAAAATTGAAATTCAAGTCGAAGGAGCACCTAGATGAGTGATGCCTTGCGTGTTGCCCTTGTAGGTAATCCAAACTGCGGTAAAACTTCGTTATTTAACCATCTCACTGGAACACGCCAAAAAGTAGGTAACTATGCGGGTGTAACGGTTGAGCGTAAAGTTGGTCAATTTAGTCTTCCTTCGGGTCAAGCAGTTCGCGTTCTGGATTTGCCAGGGACGTATAGCTTAGATGCGACTAGTCCTGATGAAATGATTACCCGTGACGTGGTGATGGGGAAAATTGCAGACGAAGGTCAGCAAGATGCTTTCTTATGTATCGTTGATGCAACTAACCTCAAACTTCACCTTGGTTTAGTGATTGAACTGATTGCATTGGGCCGTCCAATGTTAATCGTTTTAAACATGATGGATGAAGCACGTCGCCGTGGCATGCAAATCAATACCCAAAAGCTTTCTGAGCGCTTGGGTGTGCCGATCGTTGAAACCGTTGCGGTGCGTAACTCTGGTATTGAAAGCCTGCTTAGCGCTTTAGAGCAGGGCAAATATGCCGTGCCTTATACCGAGCTGACGGGTTTAAAAGGCGACACTGCACATGAGAAAGTAGAAAATTTATTACATGACGCTGTGCAGTACGTCGATGAAGAAGACAAGCGAACTGATTTTCTAGATAAGATTTTCCTACATCCAGTTTTGGGTTTAGTTAGCCTTGCAGTGATGATGTTTATTGTCTTCCAAGCCGTTTTTGCTTGGGCAGCGCCGTTTATGGATGGGATTGAAACCTTCTTTGGTTGGCTAGGTGAAACCATTGGTGCATCCATTAGCCACCCTTTACTTAACAGTTTGGTGGTGGACGGGATTATTGCGGGTGCGGGTGGTGTCGTGGTGTTCTTACCGCAGATTTTAATTTTGTTCTTCTTTATCTTGGTATTGGAAGAGTCGGGTTATTTACCGCGTGCCGCGTTTTTGCTAGATAAGCTGATGTTTAAAGCAGGTCTTTCTGGGCGTGCCTTTATTCCATTGTTGTCTAGCTTTGCCTGCGCAATTCCGGGCATCATGGCATCGCGTACCATTAGTGATCCGCGTGACCGTTTGACCACGATTTTTGTGGCACCGTTAATGACGTGTTCTGCACGTTTACCTGTATATGCCTTGTTAATTGCTGCTTTTATTCCTGAACAAACTGTTTGGGGGATCTTCAATCTGCAAGGTTTGGTGTTGTTTGCTTTATATATGGCCGGGATTGTGAGTGCACTGTGTGTATCTTTCGTTCTGAAATTCTTCCATAAAGACAAGTCACAACATATGTTGATGATGGAGTTGCCAAGCTATCGTTTCCCTGACTTGAAGAATATTTGGATTGGTTTACTTGACCGTGCCAAGATCTTCTTACGTCGTGTGGGTGGCATTATTTTCGCGTTGTCTATTTTACTGTGGTTCTTGTGTACCTTCCCGCAAGCCCCTGAAGGCGCGACTTTACCTGAAATTGATTATTCATTTGCCGGTATGCTCGGTCATTTACTGCAACCGATTTTTGCCCCGCTGGGTTTCAATTGGCAGATTTGTATTGCTTTGATTCCTGCTATGGCAGCTCGTGAAGTGGTGGTGGCAGCTTTAGGTACGGTATATGCCTTATCCGCTGTTGATGAAGATGCCATGTCACAAGGTTTGGCTTCACTGATCAGTAGTGGCGGTGAGCTCGGCTGGTCGGTGGCGACTGGTCTGTCTTTATTGGTGTGGTTTGTTTATGCACCGCACTGTTTGGCGACTTTAGCGACGGTCAAACGTGAAACAGGTTCATGGAAAACCGTGAGTTTTATGACCATTTACTTGTTTGGTTTGGCTTATTTAATGTCATTCCTGACCTATCAAATTGCAACGCACTATTTGGGCTAATCGGCTTAAATAGGCGAGGAGATTGAGATGATTGAAATTCTAATTGTTGCTGCTCTAGTGATCTGGAGTGCAGTGGTGGTATTTAAGAAAGTATTTCCTAAGACATCGGGTTCAGTTTTCATGTCCTTGTCCGCGCTGTGTGAGGCTCGTGGTTGGACGCGTTTGGCGACGTGGTTAAGGCCGTCAATGGCTGGTGGGTGTGGCGGAAACTGTGCTTGTCCAGCAACAGAAGACAGCAATGCGAAAAAGCCTGAAGTTCAAGCGGTGAAGTGGAAATAAAACGATTTTTGCTCACAAATAAAAAAGCCGTCCGACAGGGGCGGCTTTTTTACGCACTGACACAAAAAAAGTGCAGGAAAGTCAAAACAGAAAAAGCATTCAAAACAGCAAAGTGCTAACATTTCCGCAGATAAATCTCAGACCAAGCATGGGGCGAAAATGTTAATACAACGTGGTGGACTTAAGGTCGTTGCAGGGCTCGGCATTTCTGGTGTTGCAGCGGTCAATTTTTTACATAACCAAGGCTACCGCGTTGCAGTAACGGACTCTCGATCGACCCCGCCCGGTCATGACCAAATTCCAGCAGAGGTACAAACCAGTTTTGGTCAGTTTGACGCAGAACTGTTGTTGTCTGCTGAAGAAATCGTTATTAGCCCTGGGCTCGATCCGAAACTACCTGAAATTCAAGCCGCGATTGCCAAAGGCATTCCCGTGGTGAGTGAAATTCAAATCCTACGCCGTGTAACCGACAAGCCGATCATGGCCATTACTGGGTCGAATGCAAAAAGTACCGTGACGACCTTGATTGGTCTGATGGCTGAACATGCAGGTGTAAAAGTCGCGGTAGGTGGTAATCTTGGTCGCCCAGCGTTAGATTTAACCAAAGATGAGCCAGATTTATACATTCTAGAACTATCCAGCTTTCAGTTAGAAACCACCTCAAATTTACAAGCTGAAGTTGCGGTGGTGCTGAATATGAGTGAAGACCATCTTGACCGTCATGGCGATATGATGGGCTATCACACCGCGAAGCATCGCATTTTCCAAGGCGTGAAGAAAGTCGTTCATAACCGTGATGACTCACTTACTCGTCCTTTAGTACCTGATGCTACGCCAATGCAAAGCTTTGGTTTAAATGCACCTGATATGAATCAGTACGGTGTATTAAGAGATGACGATGGTACGATCTGGTTGGCCCGTGGCCGCACACGTTTATTGAACAGCGCAGAGATGTATATTCAAGGCACACACAATGTGGCCAATGCATTGGCCTGCTTGGCTTTAGGTGAGGCAATCAATCTTCCGCTTGAGTCGATGTTGGAAACGCTGAAAAGCTTTAAAGGCTTAGAGCATCGCTGTGAGTTTGTGAAAGACGTTGAGGGGGTTCGTTACTATAATGACTCTAAGGGCACCAATGTAGGCGCAACACTGGCTGCAATTGATGGTCTAGGTGCTGCGATTGAAGCCAAAGGTGGCAAAGTCGCAATCATTTTAGGTGGTCAAGGCAAAGGACAAGATTTTAGCGCTTTACGTGAGGCTTTGAGCAAATACGTGAAAGTGGCGGTATTGATTGGTGAAGATGCGGCGTTGATTGAACAAGCTGTGGCAGGAACAACCACCTTACTGCATGCTGAGACTTTAGAGCAGGCGGTTGCACTTTGCCAAGCCCATACCCAAGCCCATGATGTCGTGTTATTGTCACCTGCATGTGCAAGTTTTGATATGTTCAGTGGTTACCCACAGCGTGGACATCAGTTTGTCGCTTGTGTGCAAGAACTCCACTAAAAATAATAAGGAAATTGAGATGGCTGAGTTTGCTCAGACAACGATCAATAAAATTAACCAGTTTTATAGCCATTGGGCGCCGCGTGTACCCAGCGAAGTGACACCACGTAATGTGTTGATCTTCTGCGTCGTTGCGTTGTTGTGTTTAGGTTCGATCATGGTTGCATCTGCGTCGATGCCTTATGCTGAACGCCTTCATGAGAATTCATTTCACTATGTCCTTCGTCACGGGATTTCAATTGCGGTGGCTGGCGTTTTGGCCTATGCGGTATACCGAGTTCCGCTCAATGTTTGGTTCAATAACACCTTTCCGCTGTGGATTTTGACCATTTTACTGCTGGCCGCTGTGTTGGTCGTCGGTACGGAGGTCAATGGTTCGACCCGCTGGATTCGTGTTGCGGGCTTCACCTTGCAGGCTTCTGAGGTTGCCAAAGTGATGATGGCGATTTTCACAGCCGACTATGTGGTACGCCGTGCCGAAGAAGTAAGAAATAATATCAAAGGCTTGATTCGTCTCGGCATCATTATGCTATTGACGGTGGGTTTGATTATTGCGGAGCCCGACTTGGGTGCAACCGTGGTGATTAGTTTGATGATGCTCGGTATATTCTTCCTTGCTGGCGCGCCGTTGATTCAGTTTGGCATGGCTTTTGGTGCGATTTTTGCGGCCTTTGTCTTTCTGATTGTATTTGAGCCTTACCGTTTTGAACGTCTAATGTCTTTCTCAAACCCTTGGGAAGATCCGCTAGGCACTGGTTACCAGCTTTCCAATGCCTTGATGGCCTTTGGGCGTGGTGAATGGTTTGGTGTAGGACTTGGCCACAGTGTACAGAAAATGGCTTACTTGCCTGAAGCGCATACCGACTTCATGTTGGCCATTTTAGGCGAAGAGTTTGGCTTTTTCGGGATCACTACGGTCTTAATTCTGTCCTTTACCATGTTGCTGTGCTGTATCAAAGTGGGTCATCGTGCCCTGAAAAATCAGTACTTGCGTGCGGGTTATTTGGCTTATGGGGTGTCGATTATTTTCTTACTGCAAATTTTGGTAAACGCAGGTATGAATATGGGGATGCTGCCAACCAAAGGTTTGACACTACCTTTCATTAGTTATGGCGGTTCATCACTGATTATGTGCGCAGTGATGATCAGTTTGATTTTGAAAATTGATGCAACCACACAAAGTGCCAATCCAACCAAAGAAGAATCCAGCTTCTAAGCGGGCTGCTCTTTCATCGTACTATTCGCATAACTAAACTCACTTTTCGTTATGCGGATAGCGTTTGAGCCCTTCCTAAATTGTGTTTCTCATCAGCACATCTATCCATCTTCTTTCATGATGAATGTGACTGTAATGGTCTAAATTTTTTGAATTTGCTTCAATTGAAACGTTGAGCGCTATGCGTAGTATTGAGTTTCTGCCGCAATTGTTTTGCTATAAATAGGTACCGTGCAGGGTAGTACCGTGTGGAATCAGCGAAACATCCCATTGTGCGATGGCTTGTTGCAACATTCGTTCAGGGGTGTCTAGTTCGACAGCTGGCTGATTTAAAGCGTGTATCGCTTGAGCGAGTAGAGCTGGTGCTTGGTTAAGATCCAGCGCCTGTGCCATATTTTGTTTAGATAGCTTTTGCCCTTGATCATTCATGGCCAAAGGCAGATGCATATAGCTCAGGCGCGGATAATCTAGCAGCTGACCTAAATAAATTTGACGCTCGGTATTATCTAAGAGATCTGCACCACGAACCACATGGGTGATGCCTTGTAGGTAGTCATCTACCACGACCGCTAATTGATAGTTGATAATGCCATCGCGGCGTTTCAGCACAAAGTCACCGAGCTCATGTGCCAGTTGTGAGCAGTGTTTGCCTTGCAGAGCATCATTAAAACAAATCTCGACATCTTCCACTTTGACGCGAATGGCTTGTTGCTCAAAAGGCAGAGCAAGGTCACGGCAGGTACCTGCATAAATATGGTTAGAACCAAGGATTTTGCGGGTGCACTGACAGGCATAGACCAGTTTGAGTTGATGCAGTTGTTGAATCACGTCTTCGTATATATCGAGACGATCTTTTTGGAAAATGATCTCTGCATCGGGCTGAAAGCCGAAAGCTTCGATACAACGCAAGATATGGCTTTCACTGCCAGGGTAAATACGCGGGATATCGGTATCTTCGATACGAACCAACCATGTGCCTTGATGTGCTTGTGCTTCGCAATAACTGGCAACGGCTGTGATGAGTGAACCAAAATGCAAAGGGCCGGTTGGCGATGGCGCAAACCGACCCACATAAGCCATCCTGTTATCCCCCTCCTTATGAGGAGGGGTTGGGGGAGGATTATTGAATAACATGATTAACCGTTATTTTGCTTCTCTTTGATTTCTGCCAGTGTTTTGCAGTCAATACATAAAGTTGCAGTTGGACGAGCCTCTAAACGGCGCAGACCAATTTCGATACCACAGGTTTCACAGAAACCATAGTCATCGTTTTTAATCGCTTCAATTGATTGTTCGATTTTGCGGATGAGTTTACGTTCACGGTCACGTGTACGTAGTTCAATTGCAAACTCTTCTTCTTGTGTCGCGCGGTCATTCACATCAGGCAAAGCGGTGTTTTCGTCTTGCATGGTGTTGAGTGTGCGGTCAACTTCTGACATCAACTCTGCTTTCCATGCCAACAAAATTTGGCGGAAGTGCTCAAGCTGACCTTCAGACATGTATTCTTCATTTTTTTTCGGCTGATAAGGTTCAATACCAAATAAGCTTGCAGTAGAACCACCGTCAGTCGCTTTAGGCTTAGTTTTGCGCACACGTTTTGTAGATTTTTCATCTACAACATCAGTTTGTTCGTCTAAGACAGTATTTTGGTTGTCATTCGCCATTTAGGGCAATCCTCATCATATACGTATCTTTAATACGCAAAAAATATGGTGATATGCAAGTGTTTTTATCCACCCTCGAGGAGATTAACCCTCGGGGGTCGTCATCATATAGACTTTTTAAGTATTTTGATAGTCTTTGATGTTTGGATTAAATTGATCACTTTTTCGTAAGAGCAACTAAGGTAATTGAAAACGATAAAAATGAAAAGTTAATAACCTGAAATTTCAACATTTATTTTTTGCTGTGCGTGTAAGACACGTTCTACGTGGGTTTCATGGCTACCGTCTGCGTTTAATTGTAAAATACGATAACCTGGTGCCTGCTCATCTAAGGCGAAATGATCGCTTAAAGGCTTAAATTGGACACTGGTAGACGGCGTCGAGTAAAACTGAATACCATGCCATTCACGCCATGATTCTTGATGGACATGTCCCGACAGCACAATTTTGACATTGTGGTATTTCGCAAGAACCGCAGTGAGGTCTTGGGTGTTCTTGAGTTTATGTTGATCAATCCATTTTGACTGCATTTCAAAAGGATGATGATGACAGGCAATCATAATGTGTTGCTGGGCAAATTCTTGTAGGATTTGTTCCAGTTGCTTCAATTGTGCTTCATCGACCCAGCCATCGATTTTACCTTTGACCGCACTATTGAGTAAAACCACGCTCCAAGGACCGAAGTGAATCACATGAACTTTGTTTTGCTGTTGATGAAAAGGGAAGTGTTCGACATTGTCATGATTGCCCGGAACCTGATAAAACGGTGTCTTTAAACTCTGCATAAAGTCTAAATAGCGTTGATAGGTTCGAGGCACAGGTACTTGTGCCAAGTCACCCGTATGGACGATGGCATTCAGCTGTGGGTGACGCTCAACAATATGTTGCATCACATGATGAAAGCTTTGCTCTGGATTCATACGGACAAATTCCAGATGATCTTGATCCATCAAGTGCGTATCTGAAATTTGGATAATGGTCCAATTTTTCTCATTATTTAAAGTCATGCCTGACCCCTTAGACATTCCTTGTCGTTTTAATCTGTTGTTGTAGCCATTGCAAGGCCATTATGACAGGCGCATTTCTGAGCCGACCATTGGAAAGTAATGTATCGATCTGCGCATAATCAATCAGGTGTAATAAAATATTTTCACCTTCATCGGGCATACCAAATACACCACCTTGTTCGGGTAAATCGGCCGCAGCACTATACAGATGAAACAGTTCCGCACAGGCACCTGCTGAAGGATAAAAGCTAAACAGATGCTGTAAGTGTTCAATCTGACAGCCCGATTCTTCTAATGCTTCACGGCGAATACAGCTTTCTGGTGATTCATCACCATCGAGTACTCCTGCAATAATCTCTAATTGCCAAGCTGAATCTTGGTCATCCATAGCACCAATACGAAATTGTTCAATCAAGGCAAATTTTTGTTGTGCATCATCATAAATCAAGACACCAGCAGCTTCAGGGCGCTGAATGAGCTCACGTGAAATCACAGAGGTATACTCAGTTTGATTAAACAGGCGATGACGTAAATTTACTTTTTCTACTTGAATAAAACCCTGAAAAACAAAGGTTCTGTCTACAATTTGGACATCTTCACGGTGATATGTAGCTTGCTTAATTATGTTCATAAAGCGCAATCAGGATGAAATTTATCATTTCATCCTAACTGAGAATCGCATGATTACAAAAGGTTTTTTATCAACTTACACTTTTTGGTACAAGTTTTGTCCGGTTGCATGGAATTGTTTTTTCATGCTATCGAGACCAGTTTTGACCTCTTCTTGCTGAATTTTATTCAGCGTAGCGTTTTGCTGGTTTTGTGCATAATCACGCACGTTTTGGGTGATTTTCATCGAGCAAAACTTGGGACCGCACATCGAACAGAAGTGCGCAGATTTGTGCGCCTCCTTTGGCATGGTTTCATCATGCATGCTACGCGCCGTGTCTGGGTCAAGGCTGAGATTAAACTGATCTTCCCAGCGGAATTCAAAACGTGCCTTAGACAGGGCATTGTCACGGACTTGCGCACCCGGATGACCTTTGGCTAAATCTGCTGCATGTGCTGCAATTTTATAGGTGATGATGCCATCTTTGACGTCTTTCTTGTTCGGCAGACCCAAATGCTCTTTAGGCGTGACATAACAGAGCATGGCAGTCCCATACCAACCAATCATCGCCGCACCAATCGCGGAAGTAATATGGTCATAACCTGGGGCAATATCGGTGGTCAATGGCCCTAAAGTGTAGAAGGGCGCTTCTTGGCAGACTTCAAGTTGTAGATCCATATTTTCTTTGATCATATGCATAGGCACATGCCCCGGACCTTCAATCATCACTTGTACATCATGTTTCCATGCGCGATGGGTCAGCTCGCCTAAAGTGCGTAATTCAGAGAACTGTGCTTCGTCATTGGCATCTTGGATACACCCCGGACGCAGGCCATCACCTAAGCTGAATGACACATCATAGGCTTTCATGATTTCACAGATTTCATCAAAATGCGTATAGAGGAAGTTTTCTTGATGATGGGCCAAACACCACTGTGCCATGATCGAACCGCCACGAGACACGATACCAGTGAGGCGATTCGCCGTCATTGGAACATAACGTAATAAGACGCCTGCATGGATGGTGAAGTAATCTACGCCTTGCTCAGCTTGCTCGATCAGCGTGTCTTTGAAGATTTCCCACGTCAGGTCTTCCGCTACCCCATCAACTTTTTCTAAAGCCTGATAGATCGGTACAGTACCAATCGGAACAGGTGAGTTACGGATAATCCATTCTCGGGTTTCATGGATGTTCTTCCCTGTGGAGAGGTCCATGATGGTGTCTGCACCCCAACGGGTTGCCCACGTCATTTTTGCGACTTCTTCATCGATTGAAGAGCCGAGAGCCGAGTTACCAATATTGGCATTGATTTTTACCAAGAAGTTTCGGCCAATGATCATGGGTTCAATTTCAGGGTGGTTAATATTGGCAGGGATAATCGCACGCCCTTCAGCCACTTCTTTGCGCACAAATTCAGGCGTGATTTCCATCAGGTTATGCGCACCAAAGTTTTGCCCCGCGTGTTGACGTGCATCGACCCCTTCACGTTGACGCTGATTTTCACGAATAGCGATGTATTCCATTTCAGGAGTAATAATGCCTTGTTTGGCATAATACATCTGCGTGACATTATGGCCTGCTTTGGCACGACGTGGTTTTTGAATATGCGCAAAGCGGATATTAGCGGTACGAATATCCCGTAAACGCTCTTGGCCAAAGCTTGAACTGAGGCTATCTAACATTTCGGTATCGTTGCGCTCTTCAATCCAGCTTTCACGGACATTTGGTAGACCTTTGTTCAGATCAATACTGACATTGGTATCGGTATACACGCCCGAGGTGTCATACACCATCACTGGTGGATTGTACTCACCGCCTAAGCCTGTTGGGGTTTCGGTCAGTTCAATCTCACGCATGGGGACTTGAATGTCTGGGCGCGAACCTTGGATATAAACTTTTTTAGAGGCAGGCAAGATACGGGTGAGATCTTTGGCATCTTGTTCATGTTGTGCTGAAATTTCAGCGGAAAGATTCGTTAAATGGTTCATTGCAATGATCCTTATGAATGACATCAACGAATCAAGCACGACCAAAAACGATGGCAATTGAAGCTATTTCTGTGTGTTGTTGATTTGCGGGTGCAAATGCAACGGATGTATTTCTACTGGAAATAGTTCAATGAAAGGCGTTCAGTTTTTAGATGGCTTGATTCCTACGCAGGTCTTAACCTGATCAGGTTCAACGGTACTCAGCTTCAAAACTTTATTGAAAAGTCTTAGCTGATCTCAGCGAGCAATTACTCGCGCTCCGTCAAGCGATGCATCATCTTAACATGCACTGTTGTTAAAAACAGCGACCTTTTTATTCAAAGTGTGAAAGGGAAATGTGTTCAACGTTCTAAGCAAATGGCATCGCTTAAGCAGTCTTTGCCTTGATCGGGTTGGACCATACGCAATTGGATAAAATGCGCCAATTGTCTTTGTAAGAGTTGATCTGCACCGAGGCGCTGCACATGAGCGGAAGCAGGCAAGATGATTTGAGCCACTCTTTGTTCAGGGCTGAGCTCCACGAACTTTAAAAATAAGCGCGCTTGATCCGTCACAATTGAATTTTTTAAAGCGGCTAGGCGCTCTATTTCTTCCAAATAGTTGCTTTGCACGGTATAGCCGTCGTAAACGCGTTGAGTATCCAGTCCGATAAACAAGAGGGTGCTGTATAGATTCAATAGATGACGTGCATCTTGGTGATAGCTACTTTTTGGATATTGCTGTAAGTAGCTTTCCCAATACAGCGCACGATCTGCAATTTCTTTGGCATCAATTTTGACCTGACTCCCAATCACGGCTGGGTATTGATTTTGTGTCGCCAGATGTTCAATAAACTCTTGCTCTGCGACAGGGAGATAAGGCGCAAAAATTTTGGCTAAATATTCAGGGCTACGGCGGTAATGCACTTGTCCTTCGCCTGCATCAAACAGCTCGACATAAGACTGCCCTTGGTGTTTGATGAGGTATTGGTCGCGAATGGTCAGTTGCTCAAAAAGACTTTGTTGAATGGTCGGATGTTGCGCCATTTCTAGAGCATAGCTTTCAAAAGCGCGCTGCTGTTGCGGCGTACGTTCGACCGATAAGAAGTCATGGTACATTTTATTGGATAAACCCAATAAATGCTTTTGTTGTTGAAAGCCGAGTAAAGGTAAACACAGCTTAAGATCTTGATTGATTTGCTCTAGAGCAAAAGTCGTACGTTGTGCATCTATTTCCGACATGTTTTTGTCAATTTTTTGGCACAAGTCGGTTAAGTCCAAGGTTTGAGTCGAAGACGCTTCTATTTGTGCGGGCTCTTGAAAGCTAACAGGTTCAGGTTTCTGACAGGCAGCCAACAGCGCACACATAAAAATCAGTGCGTAAGGTTTAAGCGAAAATAAAGAAGAATGATTCACAGCGACTCATCAAAAAACTCAGTTCAGCGACAACACAGTAGAGAAACTCCTTTTCTCCGTGCCTCATTTTATAGGGGGAATGGAATTTTTAATGTGTAGTATTGTGAATGAGTTTGTTGAACGGGCTATGACACTATTCAATATTTACTTCATAATGAACAGATTAGTGCGCGCTATTGTAACCAGTGCAATAAAAAATATACGAAAATAATGACAACTCGTTTTAGTATAGCGTTGCTCAGAACGAGGCCAGTGAGGCGAAAAGGTGGACCAAAAACAATGAAGATTAAATGTGTCCTGGCCAGCTGTGTGTTGTTTTTCGCGCCTTGGAGTCATGCCTTGGATTTGGTCGACGCGTTACAACGCGCCAAAGTCAATGATCCTAACTGGCAAGCCAATTTACTCCAATATGAAGCAGATCAACTCAATTTAGGCATTGCTCAAGGTAACTTACTACCTACCATTAGTCTGTCTGGTAATGTGACTCGAAAAAATCAACCCATTGGACAGGTGAGTTCGGTTCTTTCCATGCCCGATACGACCACCACCAAACAAGTGGCGATTACGGCGCGCCAACCCCTTTTTCGTTGGGATGCGTGGGAAGGATTGAAACAAGTCAAGACCTCCCTCAGTTTAAGTGAAGTCAATTTACAGCTACAGCGGCAGCAACACATTTTAGACGTGACGGAAGCCTATTTTAATGTACTGCGCCAACAAAGTTTAACCGCAGCCAATTTACAAGAAGAACAAGCCTTACTTGAACAACTGAATATGATGAATGCCAAACTCAGAGAAGGTTTGGTGGCAAAAAGTGATGTGAGTGAAGCTAATGCTCAATACCAAAGCGCACAGGCTAACCGCATTGCGACGCATGTACAACTGGTCTTGGCGCAGGAACAACTGGCGCAAATTATTGGGCCTTATCAAGAAAACTTGGCAGTGCTACGTGAAGACTTTCAGTTTCAAAAGCCTTATCCTGCAGAACTTTCAGCATGGACTAATTTAGCTCTCGCACAGAACCTAGGCATTCAGCAGGCACGCTTGCAACAGCGCTATGCTGAAGATCAAAAACGGGTTGAACAAGCTGCGTTGTATCCGCAAATTGAAGCCGTAGGAAGCTATGGTTATAGTGAGCAGACTCCTGAGAATATTATGTCGGCCAAAGGTAACTTTGATCAGATTGGTATTGAGATGAATTGGAATGTCTATACGGGGGGGCGAACCAAGAAGTCGATTCAAAAAGCCGCCGTCAACGTCAAAAAGTCTGAAGCTGAACTGGATGCCGCTATCCGTAAAGCCAATACCGAGGTGAAAAAGTCTTATTTGCAAGTGGAAACAGACCAAGCCAAGTTGCAAGCACGTAAAGCTGCCATGGAATCATCCAGCCTCGTCTCTCGTGCCTCACAAGAGCAGTATCAAGAAGGCTTAAAAGCCATGGTCGATGTTTTACTGGCACAGCGCAATGCCTTTTCGGCCAAGCAAGACTATGTCAATGCCAAGTATGACTACCTAATCAATGTCTTGCATTTAAAGGCATCTGTGGGTAAGTTGACTGAACAAGATATTCAAGAAATGAATGCATGGTTGGTGGACAAAGCACGCTTATAAAAGGGTCTTGTCATCAAATCTTCACAATTGCTATGCTTTAATATCGCTCAATCTTTAGTCCCTCATGATGTTGCTGTGGAGTACGTCCTTTGCCAAATAGTCCTGTTTTAAACCATCACATTTCTTCGCAGTTCAATGAAGATTTGCAGGATGTGAACACCAAATTTATGACCATGGGTGGTTTGGTAGAGCAACAAGTGGCAAATGCAATTCATGCGCTACTCGACACCGATGCCAACTTAGCGGTCGATGTTCAGTTTAAAGACAATGCGGTGAATCAGCTCGAACGTGAAATTGATGAAGCCTTGACCTTGATTTTGGCGCGTCGTCATCCTGCTGCGATTGATTTGCGTATGGTAATTGCGATGTCGAAAGCCAATACCGACCTAGAGCGTATTGGTGATGAAGCTGCGAAAATTGCCCGTATTGCGCAAAGCTTATGTGAAGATGGCGAATCCCCTCGCGGTTATATGGAAACGCGTCATATTGGTAACCAAGTCCGTGTCATGATTCATGATGCCCTGGATGCTTTTGCACGTTTAGATGCAGAACAAGCGCTACGTGTGATGATGGCCGATGCTGATATTGACCGTGAATATCAATCTGCAACGCGTACTTTGATGACTTATATGATTGAAGACCCGCGTCATATTGCGCGTGTGATTAATGTGATGTGGGTATTACGTTCATTAGAGCGTATTGGCGATCATGCGCGGAATATCTCTGAGCAAGTGATTTACATGGTGAAAGGTTTGGATGTACGTCATACCAGTTTTGAAGAAGTTGAAAAACATATCCAAAAATAAAAAAAGCGAAACTTATTTTTCGAGCACAACTTCGGTTGTGCTTTTTAATGGTTGCTTAATTTTCGGATAAAAAAAATCTCAGACTTTGGGGGAAATCTGAGACTAAAATCGGGGATATTTATCGTTATCGATAAGAGGTTTCCCTCTATCCTTGAATGCCATTATAGGAAAGATGTTTTTCTGCGTCATGTAGGTTCTTGTAGTGTAATGTTGAGTTTTGCAATGGTTATGTAGCGCTATGTTTACACTTAATTATTTAGATACAAATAACGGCTTTATAGCGTAATTGGGTCATCAATATGTCATCTATTTGGGGGTTGGTCATCCCTGTGCTTAGATAGAACATTGTATGAATAAAAAGAAAAGCCCCGATGTTGGGGCTTTTCAAATGTGCAACGCTTTATCACGCCTCAGGCTTTAAGCCTTCTGCTTTTTCTAAGCTTTCATCATTGTTAAAGAACTTCTCACGTTGTTCTTCAAGAAACTTTTTCGCATCAGGTTCAAACACATTTAGGCGTTTTTCATTGATTAAAGTGGTTTGGTGCTTTAACCATTCTCCCCAAGCTTGCTTGGAGATGCTTTCAAAAAGTTCTTGGCCTTTTGCGCCAGGGAAAGGTGCAAAGTCTAAACCTTCCATTTCTGTTTGATATTTACGGCAAAAAACTTGTCGAGTCATATCTAGACGTCCTTATTGAGCATAAAGTTTTTCTAAACGCGCATGGGCACGTTCAATTGCAGCTTCGACTTGCGCAGGTGCAGTTCCACCAATATGGTTACGTGCATTGACTGACGCTTCAAGGGTCAGCGCCTTTTCAAACACATCCGCTTGAATTAAGTCAGAGAACTGTTGAAGTTGTTCTAAAGTTAATTCAGAAAGATCTTTTGACTCTTGTACACCTAAAGCAACGGCTTTACCTACAATTTCATGTGCATCACGGAAAGCCACGCCATTTTTCACAAGGTAATCAGCCAAGTCAGTTGCGGTTGAGAAACCACGAAGCGCTGCTTCACGCATGATGTCGATGTTTGGAACCAAAGCAGGAATCATGTCTGCAAAAGCCATGAGCGAGCCACGCACGGTATCAATCGCATCAAACAAAGGTTCTTTGTCTTCTTGGTTGTCTTTGTTATACGCCAACGGTTGACCTTTCATCAGTGTTAACAAGCTCATCAAGTCGCCATAGACACGACCTGTTTTACCGCGCACTAACTCTGGAACATCTGGGTTTTTCTTTTGTGGCATGATTGAAGAGCCAGTACAGAAACGGTCTGGAATGTTTACAAACTTAAACTGTGCAGACGTCCAAAGAATCAGTTCTTCTGACATGCGTGATAAGTGCATCATGATCAGAGACGCCGCAGCATTGAATTCAATACCGAAGTCGCGATCAGATACTGCATCGAGTGAGTTTTCAGAAACAGCTTCAAAACCCAGTAACTCTGCTGTAAATGCACGGTCGATTGGGTAAGTGGTACCCGCAAGTGCTGCTGAACCTAAAGGCATACGGTTAGTACGTTTACGACAGTCAATGAGACGCTCAGAGTCACGCACTAACATTTCAAACCATGCCAACAGGTGGTGACCAAAAGTCACAGGCTGAGCCGTTTGTAAGTGGGTGAAGCCCGGCATAATGGTATGCGTGTTTTGAGCAGCAATACTCAAAATACCTTTTTGTAATTTTTTCAGTAATTCTAAAATGGCATCGATTTCATCGCGGACATAGAGGCGAATATCGGTTGCCACTTGGTCATTACGGCTACGACCGGTGTGGAGCTTTTTACCTGTGATGCCAATCCGTTGAGTCAAACGCGACTCAATGTTCATGTGCACATCTTCTAGGTCAATACGCCATTCGAACTGACCCGCTTCGATTTCAGCTTGAATGGTGTTTAAGCCATTGATGATGTCATCGCGTTCTTGTTCAGTCAGAACGCCAACTTTTGCAAGCATGGTCGCATGAGCAATAGAACCTGCAATATCTTGTTTATAAAAGCGTTGGTCAAATTGTACAGATGCTGTAAATTCAGCAACAAAGGCATCAGTAGCTTCAGAGAAACGACCGCCCCACATACCCGAAGTTTGGGGTTGTGACGGATTTGAGGAATTAGAAGATGTGGTCATGTCGGCTCAATA
The DNA here is from genome assembly GCF_000368805.1 of Acinetobacter johnsonii ANC 3681. Lineage (NCBI taxonomy): Bacteria > Pseudomonadati > Pseudomonadota > Gammaproteobacteria > Moraxellales > Moraxellaceae > Acinetobacter > Acinetobacter johnsonii. The sequence goes on from NZ_KB849704.1 coordinate 70,426, forward strand.
AGATAAAAAGCGGTAGAACTCGCATGAGTATAACAAATTCAAGACAACTTGCCGAAGTTCAAGATGCGCAAAGTTTAACTTCCAGCATGGCTAAGCCAAATATCTCTTATTTATTTAGCAAAATCGTGCAATGGCCGCATTTGTTGGAATTATTTGTTGGTGGAAATTTGTTGGCCATGCTGTTGGCTTTGGCCGAGGTGCAGTCTTGGTCAAACTTGGTGTTTGAGCATGTACTCGGTTATATGCTTTACATCAATTGGGTTTTACTGTCTTTTGCTGCGCTAATGCAATATGGGCAAAAAAAGTTGCAGAATTTGGGTCTGGGTATGACTTTATTGTCAGGCTTTTTTCTATTACAGATCATTGTTTTGGTGACCACGCTCAGCCTTAATATACTGATCTTCTTTGGAGCTAATTTTAGTTTCAATGGTTTGACTTCAGCCATCTTATGGAATGATGTTGCTTTGCATTTGGGCTATGGCTTGCTGTTAGGCAGCTTTTGTTTTCGTTATTTGTACCTAAGAGAACAGTGGTTTAGGCAGCAAAATAGTGAGCTGAATGCACGGGTGCAGGCCATGCAAGCCCGTATTCACCCGCATTTTTTGTTTAATAGTTTAAACAATGTGATTTGCCTAATTGCGATTGACCCAGATAAAGCCGAACAGATGTTGCTCAATCTATCGCGTCTGTTTAGAGCCAGTTTCCAAGAGTTAAAACTGGTCAAGCTCAGTGATGAAATTGAGTTGTGTCAACGTTATTTGGCGATTGAGCAAATTCGTTTGGGGGATCGTTTACAGGTTGAATGGAAAATCGAGCATGCCGAATTGTGTAAGCAGGTACAAATTCCACTCTTAACTTTACAACCTTTACTTGAAAATAGTATTTTTCATGGTGTTGAAAAATTTTTAACTAAGAGTACGATAAGTGTACTGATTGAAATATTGCAAAATCAAGTTAATATCGTCATAACTAACCCATTTACAAAGGAAACAATTCATAAACGACAAGGACATGGTATTGCCATTGAAAATGTGAAGCAGCGTCTAGAGGCATATTTTGGGCGAACTGTGAGCTTTCAAACCTATGCAGGGGAGGGAATGTATACCACTGTTGTGCAGTATCAATATAAATAAGCCGCAGTGAACCTATAAAAATAAACAAGGTGACTGTTGGGGAGGAGATAAATGGACATCCTAATTTGTGATGATGAGCCTTTAGCAATCGAACGTTTGTCTAGATTGGTGAGTCAGCTCGGACATCAAGTGGTGGCAACAGCCTCACATGGTCAACAAGCAATTGAATTAACTCAACAATATGAACCTGATGTGGTACTTTTAGATATTCAGATGCCAGAAATGGATGGTTTGACCTGTGCGCATTATTTGCGTCAGCTTGAGCCGATGCCTGCTTTGGTATTTTGTACAGCTTATGATGAGCATGCGCTCGATGCATTTAAGTCACATGCTGAAGGTTATTTATTAAAACCAGTGATGCAACAGGAATTGCAACAGGTGCTTGGTCATCTCACTAAATTAACCCAAGCTCAAATGAGCGAGATAAAACAAAAAGAAAATATGGACGAATTTAACGTAAAGCGACATCAAATCGCAGCGAAAACCTATCGTGGTGTGGAATTGGTTCCCATTGAAAATATTTATTATTTTTTGGCGGATCAAAAATATGTCACGGTACGCCACAAAAACGGCAGTGTCTTAATTGATGAAACCTTAAAAGACTTAGAGCATGAGTTTGGGGAGGCCTTTATTCGTATTCACCGTAATGCCTTGGTTTCAGTTCACTTTTTAGAAGGGCTTGAAGTGGTCAACTCTGGGCAGTATCAAGTGCGTTGCCGTGAGTTAGATGAGCGCCTAGCAGTGAGTCGACGGCATTTACCGGGCTTGCGAGAGCGCTTACATAAGCTTTAGCACGCCAATTAAATGGCTCTGCTGCTGATGAGACGGGGGTGCTTTGGGCTGAATACATTTCCAATGGGGTAAATTCAGTTTAAGATAGTTTCATTCTTATTGGCACATACTAAAATTTATGAAAACCCTAAAGATCGCTACTCGACAAAGCCCGCTTGCTCTTTGGCAAGCTGAACATATTCGTGCTCGTTTAGAAGCACTGCATGCGGGGCTCACAGTAGAGTTGGTGACTTTTGTTACCCAAGGGGACAAAATTTTAGATACGCCATTGGCAAAAATTGGTGGCAAAGGTTTATTTGTCAAAGAGCTTGAAGCGGCTTTGTTGGATGGTCGTGCTGATTTGGCGGTGCATTCGATGAAAGATGTTCCGATGGCTTTGCCTGAAGGTTTGTCGCTGGCCGTCATTTGTGAGCGTGAAGATCCTTTAGATGCTTTTGTGTCGAATAGTTATGTTAGTTTTGATGCCTTGCCACAAGGAGCAAAGGTCGGTACTTCGAGTTTGCGCCGTAAATGCCAAATTTTAAAGCAACGACCCGACCTAGAGATTATCGATTTACGTGGGAATGTGGGAACACGTTTATCTAAATTGGATGCGGGTCAGTACGATGCCATTATTTTGGCCAGTGCGGGATTAAAACGCTTGGGGCTGGCAGAACGTATTCGTCATACCATTCGCCCAGAGTTGAGTTTACCTGCCGTGGGTCAAGGTGCTTTAGGGTTAGAGTGCCGTGCAAATGATCAAGCGATATTGGATTTAATCCATCCGTTATTACATATAGAAACCGATACCTGTGTTCGCGCTGAACGTGCTTTCAATGCTTATCTTGAAGGTGGATGTCAGGTGCCCATTGCAGGCTATGCCACGTTAGCAGACAACCGCATCCAGCTCGAAGGGCGTGTGGGGAGTGTCGATGGGCAAACGCTCCTCAAAGCACAAGTGGCGGGTGATGCCGCTGAAGCTGAACATTTGGGGGTTGTCCTTGCACAAGAGTTATTGGCTCAAGGTGCAGGTGATTTACTCAAAGCCTTTTATCACTAATATTTCTTAACGATGCTGTTTATTAATACGCGCCCTGTTGATCGCGCGGCAAGCCTCACGATGGCACTAGAGCAACAGGCTGTTGAGGTCTATCCATTGCCGTTACTGGAGTTGTTGCCTAGAGCATGGAGTCATGACCTAGAGCGCTTGTATCAGCAGCTAGTGTACACCCAAGTGATTGTGGTGGTCAGCCCTAGTGCTGTGCAGTTTGGTATGGCACATTTGCTGCAAAGCGGTTTAACGGTGTCTGATTTACAGCATATTCAATGGATTGCAGTCGGACAAAAAACAGCGCAGGCTTTGGCTGAATATGGTTTGGATAGTGTGGTGCCTGAGGTGGAAACCTCTGAAGGGATGTTACAACTGCCTGTTTTGCAGAACTTGGCCAGCGATGCGAGCATTGCGTTTTGGCGGGGAGAGGGTGGGCGTCAGTTTATGATGGACACCTTAATGCAACACGGGCGTCTTATACTGAACTTTATTTTGTATGAGCGTCGCTGTCCAAATGAAACGATGCAGCAACAGGCTGAACTAATTCAATGTTTATCAGAACATAATCACTATGTCACACTGATCAGCAGTGAGGCCAGTTGGCAAAATTGGTTAGCTCTGCTGGACTCAAATATTAAGCTTCTGCAACAAGGACACTTTTTGGTGTTGGGTGAGCGTTTGGCACAGATCTTGAAGCAGTATCAACAGCAAATGCATGTGCCGTTTAAAATGAGTGTACTGAAAGATTTAAAGACAGCCACGATTGTACAGTTGTTACAAAGTGAGCAAGGGAACGCATGAAGAAGATTCTTATCATTGTATTGATGGCTGCATTGGCGTGGATTGCGAAGCTAAGTTATGACGTGTGGGGGCTGAGTACACAGCAAGCTACTTTGCTCAATGAAATGCACCAAATCGAACAGCGCAGCGCCAATTTGAACGATCAAGTCGTGGCTATGCAGCGTCAAAAAGAAACTTTGAAACAAAACCCTGCAACAGTGAATACGATGAGTAGCCAACCTGCCGAATTGGTGGTTGAGGGTATTGATCCAATTTTGTTTATTAAGCAACAGTTGGACTTGGTTGAGTTTGCCTTAAAGCAACAGCAGTATGTGGTGGCCACCGATAAGTTGGCTTTTTTAGATATGCAGCTGGAAAAATATAACTTGGCTGTGGCGTTGAAGCAAAGTTTGCATCAGGTCATAGCGCGAGATATGCAAACCATTCAGAAGTTTGTGGCTGAGCGCAATGAGCAGCAAGCGCTGATTAACCGTCAGTTGCAACAAATTGATCAGGTCTTAAGTCGGGAAATACAACAACCTCAGTTAAACACCACACGCGATCCGTCCGAACCCTTTTGGAAGCAATGGTTGAGGCTCGAACCTGCGCAAGCACCTGCAACAGCATTAATGCAACGACAAATCGTGCTTAAAGAAGCTCAGTTACGTTTATTGTTGGCACGCCAAGCCTTAGCTGCAGGGCAATATACCGAATACCAAAAAGACTTAACCGAAGTGATGCTGTTGATCCAGCAACTTCCAGACCCTAAAGCCAAAGAGCTGTTGAAACAGCTGAATAAGCTGAAAACATTGGTGGTTGTCCCAACGCCTATTTTAAGTACGCGTGCGTTGTTGGGGTAATGGAATGAAACAAATACTGATTGCTTATGGTTTGGTGAGTTTAATTGCAATTGCTGTGTTGAGTGTCTTGAGTTATGGGCATGGTGCGGGTTATGTCTACGTGTTTTGGCATGACTGGCAGTTACAAACCAATCTCTGGATTGTATTTATTGCGCTAGCACTGCTTAGTTTTAGCTTGCATTTGGTTTGGTTGGGGCTAAAACGGTATCTCAGTCGAGAAAAACGCAAAGCGGAAACTGTTTTTGATTTTAAAAGTTTGCATCCTTATGAACAACTGGCTGTGATTTGGCTGTTGGATGCAGGTCGAGATCAACAAGCCTTTATTCAAAATGCCTTCGCGCAGTCGGGCTTGCTCAAAAGTATAATCGATGCACGTTTATATTTGATGCAGGAGCAGTTCCCTGAAGCCTTAAGCGCCTTGAGCCAAAGCAATGCCATGGCTTTTGAGTTGGCTGAACTGCAGCGTATTGAACTGTTTTTAGCACAAGAAGATGCAGAACAGGCTTTAACCCATCTAGAGTTTCTCAATCAACATGAACTTTCACCTTGGCTTAAAGATGTGCAAACCGCTTATGAAGCGTGTTTAAAAGAGCTATGGGGGCGTTTTGCGATTCAGTTTCCGTGGCTGTATTTACGCTCAACCCAATATGGTCATTTAGATCAAGATGTGAAAAAAGCATGGCTGAAGCGTTTATTGATAAAATTTGATCAAGCCAATTATGAAAATTTAGAGGATTTAAAACAACGTTATTTGGATTTGTCTGATCAGATTTTCAGCCGCAGTTATGATGTTCAACTGCTGTGGCTTAAGTTATTAGCACGTATGCCAGACATGAGTGAACAGCACGAACACTTGTCGATTTATTTGCTCAATCAGCAGTTTAATTCGGAAGTATTTTATTTGTGGTTCCAGCAGCAACTTTTGAAACAGCAACCCGATTATGTGGACTTGCAGCAACACATTGAAGCATGGGAAGCGAAGTATACGAGTGTGCCGGTTTTGAGTTTTGCCAAGTGGCATATTTATACTGCTTTAGGCATGCAAGAGCAGGCAGATGCGTTATTAAGTTTATATCCAGATAATGTATTAATGAACTATTTAAGAATCAAATCGACTTTAAATGGTGATGAAGATTTAATTAAACAGTTAAATTTAATTTTTGAAAATAATGCAAATTTTGTAGAAATGAAAATATAGGTGCATAATGCAGAGCGTTTTAGATTACCCATTGGTTTATACTCAACACGTGGCTTGGGGAGATATGGATGCCTTTGGTCATGTTAATAATGTAATGTATTATCGTTATGTTGAAAGTGCTCGTTTGGCTTATATTGAACATACGGGTATTTTATCTGCTGATGTGCTAACTGTTGTTGCATCAAATCAGTGCAAATATTTAAAACCAGTATTTTATCCAGACCAATTAAAAATTAGTGCACGTATTGAAGAACTCAGAAATAGTGCATTTCGTATGCACTATTTATTATGGAGTGAACAGCAACAAGCATTCGTTGCGGAAGCAGAAGCGGTCATTGTTTGCGTCGATAAAACCAATATGCAGAAAACATTAATTCCTGAACTGGTGCGTCAAAAACTCAAAGAATTTGAGTTAACGGTCGGTCACCAAATATAAATATCTTTTTATTTATTTTAAAAGTCGCTAGACTATATAAATACTGTCTAAGTATTGTTGTTTAAGTCATGGATGAGTTGAGTCTTTGGTCTAATCAAAATATTATTAAATAGACTCAGTAAATAAAATGTTGGTTAATGGAGTTAATGTAATGCCAGATATTAGTAATTTATCCGTAGAAGAGTTAAAGCGTCTACAAATCGAAGCGGAAGCTTTAATTGCATCTAAAAAAGATCAAGCAATTGAAGATGCTTATACCCAAATTAACGCGATTGCGGAAAATGTAGGCTTAAGCATTGAACAAATTTTAGAGTTTGGCGCGACTAAGCGTAAAAAAGGCACACGTAAGTCGGTTGAACCGCGTTACCGTAACAAAGGCAATGCTGCTGAGACATGGACTGGCCGTGGTAAGCAACCACGTTGGTTAGTGGCTCAGTTGGAAAAAGGTGCGAAGCTTGAAGATTTTCTAATCTAAGTCATCACCTTGTCACAGATGTGACATAAGCTCAAAAAACCAAGCATCATCTGCTTGGTTTTTTTTATAGTTAAAGTTTGGTGTTGTTGTAAAATTATGCATAATGTCTATCAAAGAAAGACAAGAAATGAAGCAAGGAAGAATAATTGAAAGTTCGTGGTGGGAGAATCACAAAACCTAAATACATCACGTGGTGGATGTTTGCAGTCGTTGCCTTTTTGATTTTTGTTTTGCTGCAAATTCCTGCGGCATGGCTCATTGCAAAATTTTATAAAAACAACCAAGTTTTACATAACGTCAGCGGTAATATTTGGCATGGACAGGCCGATTGGCAAACTGGAAAATTGCGTGGAACTGTGCTTTGGACCACCCGACCTTTAGATTTACTGCTCCTTCGTGCAGGAGCCAATCTCGAAATTTATAGTGCCAATACCAAGCTTGAAGGCGTTTTAGCCTATGGGTTTGGGAAAAAAATAATGGTGCGTGATTTAAACGGACAAATTGCACCCGAAACGTTAAAGTCGTTGGCCAATTGGCAATGGCCGAGTAATGCGATTCAGTTACAAAAAATTGATTTTAATTATAAAAAAGAGCAGGGATTTGACCAAGTGAATGGGGGAATACAATGGGCAGGCGGCGAACTCATGTATATCTTTGCGCAGCGCCCACAACAAATGCAGATTCCATCATTGGCGGGTCGTTTGTCGCAGGAGCAAAATAAGCTGATAGTCGATTTACGCGATCAACGACAACAAAAACTGATGAACCTGACCATCGACCCAAGTCTGATGTTAGATGTGCAATTAACCCAGCGTCTCATGTTGAATGTCCCATCATATCAAGGCAAAGCAGGCCTAGATAGTTATGTGGTGAGTTCACGTCAGCCTTTACTTAGTGGGGGCTTTTGATGGGTTTTGATCTGCAAAAATTACCAGAGCTGAATCTCAAACAGTTTGAACGTATAGCACCATTGTGCTTAATGCTTTTGATATTGGCGCTATGCTGGAAGTTGGCTGGCTTATTTTGGCTTTGGGTGGCGCCACCACAAGTTATGCAAATGCCACGCGTTGAATTGGGTTCGCAGCAACCTCAAGTTCCGAATATTACCAATTTTGCGTTATTTGCAGAGCAAAGTAAGAATCCCGCAGATGATCAGCTCAATTTACAGCTACAAGGTGTGGTGGTTGGGCAACCAAGTCAGTTCTCATCTGCCGTGATTAAGGCAAATAATGTGGCAGAGCGCTATCGGGTGGGGGAAAACATCGAAGGCAGCGCTTATTATTTGTCAGAGGTGTATTGGGATCGTGCGATTCTCAAAAATAACAGTGGGCAAACCCGAGAATTGTTTTTTCAGGGGATTGATAATTTAGATCAGCAAATTGTGCCCCCAGCAGCAACACCCGTTGCAGCGCCTGCTGTGAGTCAAGAGCAGCAAGCATTAGGCCAAGCAGTACAGAACTTACAACAAGATCGTGAGCAATATTTAAAAGATTTGGGTGTAAATACCAATAACACAGGGCAGGGTTATCAAGTCACTGAGCAAACACCAGCTGCACTGCGAAGCCGTTTAGGCTTGCAGGCTGGGGATCAGATTATGTCTTTAAATGGTCAAACGATCGGACAGGGGCAAAACGACGCGCAGTTGTTAGAACGTGCGCGCCGTGAAGGACAAGTAAAAATAGAAGTGAAACGTGGTGATCGTATCATTACGGTACAACAGAATTTTCAGTGATCGAACATCACCAATATTAGTTAGGAATGACTTGGATTTATGGCTTTATTGAATCACCGCCCTGTTTGGGCACTGACAATCGCAGCGCCTTTGCTTGCCATGGTGAGTACAGCCAGCTATGCACAAACATGGAAAATTAATCTGCGCGATGCAGACTTAACTGCATTTATTAATGAAGTTGCGGATATCACTGGGAAAAACTTTGCAGTTGATCCACGGGTACGCGGCAATGTCACGGTGATTTCAAACAAAGCGTTGAATAAGCAAGAAGTCTATGACTTGTTCTTAGGGGTCTTGAATGTCAATGGTGTGGTCGCGATTCCTTCTGGTCGGACCATTAAAATTGTGCCTGACAGTAATGTCAAAAGTTCTGGCATTCCCTATGATGTTCGTCATCGCGCCACAGGCGATCAGGTTGTGACGCGGGTGATTTGGCTGGAAAACACCAATGCCAATGACCTGATTCCTGCACTGCGTCCATTGATGCCGCAGTTTGCGCATTTATCTGCAGTGAATGGCACCAATGCACTGATTGTGTCTGATCGCGCCAGTAATATTTATCAGCTTGAGACCATCATCCGTAACTTGGATGGGACGGGACAAAATGACATCGAAGCGGTGTCGTTGCAATCGAGTCAGGCTGAAGAAATGATTGGGTTACTAGAAAGTATGAGCGGAACGGGCTCGATCAAAGATTTAAAAGGTTCCAGAATACGAATTATTGCAGATAATCGAACCAATCGGATTATTTTAAAAGGGGACACCGCGACGCGTAAACGTATTCGCCAAATGATCGAGATGCTGGATGTGCCTGCTGCAGAGCGTCTGGGCGGATTGAAGGTGTTTCGCTTAAAATATGCCAGCGCTAAAAGCTTATCCGAAATTTTACAAGGTTTGGTCTCAGGGCAGGCTGTTAATTCTAGCGAGTCTAACGACAGCAATAACAATAGTAATTCCAGCTATAACCAAAATAATAGTTCGAGTGAAGGTTCATCTTCACAGATTTCCACCCCAAGTATTAACTTAAACAGCCAGTCCAATCGCAATCAGAACAACATCACCAGCTTTAACAGTAATGGGGTCAGTATTATTGCCGATAGTTCGCAAAATGCGTTGGTGGTTAAAGCAGACCCTCAGTTGATGCGTGAAATCGAGTCGGCTATTCAACAGTTGGATACTCGTCGTCAGCAAGTCCTAATTGAGGCGACTATTCTCGAGGTGGAAGGTAACGATGCCGACCAATTGGGCGTGCAATGGGCGATGGGTGATTTAAGTAGTGGTGTTGGGATTATCAATTTTGACAATATTGGTTCGAGTCTCAAAAGTATTGCTGCGAATTATTTAACGGGTGGCGGTGCGGGGGCTGCAAGTGCAATTGGCGCGGGTGGTTCGTTAATCCTTGGGGATTATAAAGAAGGCAGTGATGGCTCGCGTCAGTTATATGGCGCGATGATCCAAGCGTTAAAAAGTAATACCAAGTCGAATCTGCTGTCTACACCATCGATTGTCACTATGGACAATGAAGAAGCCTATATCGTCGTGGGTGAAAATGTGCCCTTTGTAACAGGCTCAGTTTCTACCACCTCTTCAGGTACGGCTAACCCCTACACCACCATTGAACGTAAAGATGTAGGGGTGACGCTTAAGGTGGTGCCGCATATTGGTGAAGGTGGCACCATCCGCTTAGAGATTGAACAAGAAGTCTCGGATGTCAAAACCAATAAAGGTGAAGCGCAGGATTTGGTCACCAGTAAGCGTGCGATTAAAACCTCAGTCTTGGCGGAACATGGCAATACCATCGTTTTAGGTGGCTTGATTTCAGATAACACATCTTATTCACGCCAATCGATCCCAGGTCTTGGTGCAATACCAGGGTTAGGGCGTTTGTTCCGTTCAGATGGCAAGTCAGATCAGAAACGCAATTTGTTGGTTTTCATTCATCCGACGATTGTGGGAGATGGGGAGTCTGCACGTCGCCTTTCTCAGCAGCGCTACAGTCAGCTTTATAGTTTGCAGTTGGCCATGGATAAAGATGGTAGCTTTGCCAAGTTGCCTGAAAATGTCGATGATATCTTCCAACAGCGTTTGCCTGTGACATCAACCAAACCGGCCTTGCCACAATCGTATCAACAAGTGCCAAGCAGTCCAACCACAACGCAACCGATGGTTGAAACAACGCCTGTGGCCATTGAGCCTGCGATTCGTAAACAGCCGATTGCTAGTGTTCCTAAAAATACCACCTCGCGTCAGTTATACCCAAGGATTCATTCTCAGATTGGCTTGAACTTGATGATGCAAAATGTTCAAGGTGCTCGTGTGGCACACATGGCACAGGTGGTATCGACAAGCTATTCCATCCCTGGGCGATATACTGAGAATATCTCGATAGGTTAAGCCTAGCTGTCCTGCCATTCATCTGCGAGGGAAGGTGGAATGGTAAAGAATATTCTCTGTGTTATCATAAATCAGCACATAGAGAGATAAGTCATGACTTGGAAAATACAAGCAATTACTGGCGAATTAACGGGTCAGGAAATTAGCATTGATCGTGATATGTTGGTCGGTCGTCATCAAGCAGCGGATATTTTATTACAACAATCTGAAATTTCGCGTAAACATGCGGCCTTTTTACTGAAAGACCAGGCTTTGTGGCTACAAGACTTGGGTTCTTCAAATGGCACATATGTGAATGATGTGCAAATTGCGGCAGAAACGTTGTTGAAGCAGGGTGATATCGTCCAGTTTGCAAGCTTAAAGTTTTCGGTCTTTGAGCCTGCGAAAGCGTTAGAAGACGTGGTGGAATCGGTAGAGGCGGCAACTTTGGGTGCAGCTGTGGTTGAAGCGCCGATTAGCCAGCCATCAGAAGCGGTAGCTGCTTCAGAAACGGCTCAAGCGGAAGTGAGTGTTGATGCGCCTATTGTTGAGCCAGAACAGCCGAAAACGGCAGCACAGCATATGAGCGATCAGGGTATGCCTGAGCTAAAAGAACGCGATGGTAATGTGAGTTTAACGCGTGACGGTATGCCGCAAAATGTCGGTATTCCGAAACCCGCGCCTATTCCTGCAGGGGTGGATTTGACTGCGCCTAGCGTGCCTCAGGTTGAGAACAACGAGGCTCCAAAAGTACAGGTTGAACAAGAGGCTGAAACTCAGAAAAATGCCTCGCTGGGGTTAATCTCGATTATTGTCTTGATTATTTTAGCGATTATTGCTTGGCTGATGTTCAAATAAAATGCAGATCACACTACAATCAAGGCATGCACAAGCATGCCTTGATTGTTTTTGGGCAGTACATGATAAAAATGAGTGAGGGTGAATGAATATTGCAAATGTGGCACAGCGAGAGGTTTTACTTTTCGATTTAGATGGAACTTTGGTGGATTCAGCAACAGATTTGCATCGTGCGATGAATATGAGCCTGAATGCTTTGCAGCTGCCTACCGTTACTGAAGCGCAGGTGCGGGTCTGGGTTGGGAAGGGAACAGCGCTGTTTTGTCAAAGTACCTTGCAACATTTAACAGGTAAAGTTGATCCTGCCCAGCAACAACAATTGTTGGATACGTTTTTAAAAATTTATAATGCCGACCCATGTGTGGAAACTCAGCCTTTCGACGGCATTCTTGAGTTTTTAGAATGGGGCTTGGCACAAAAGAAAACCATGATTTGCGTGACTAATAAACCTGAAGCGCCTGCACGTGCTATTGTCGATCATTTAGGCATGACCCATTATTTTGCTGATGTCATCGGCGGCGATCGTTTCGAAGAGCGCAAACCGCATCCGCGTCAATTGTTACACTGTGTTGAGCAATATGCACAAAGCAAAGATCAGGCCTTAATGATTGGGGACTCATCCAATGATGTTGAGGCTGCACGCCGTGCGGGTATTGATTGTGTTGTGGTCAGCTATGGCTATAATCATGGTGAAAATATTTTAGACTGTCAGCCACAGCAAGTGGTGGATAATCTGTGTGAACTGATCGGGTAACTTTGCAAACGAAGGAATGAACATGAGTAAACATATGACTTTTCGATGGCGAAACTCCAAGCACTAATTTTAAAAAACTGATCACGCCATATTGAAAAAATAGAGAACACTCATGATAACGCAAACACAATTCGATCAACTCAAAACAGCGGGTTATAACCTGATTCCAGTCTATCGTCAGCGCTTAGCCGATACTGAGACACCATTGTCGGTCTTTGCGCGCCTAAAAGAGCATAAACAGGCCTATTTGTTTGAATCTGTGGAAGGTGGGGAGAACTGGGCACGCTATTCTATTATTGGTTTAGGTGAATCTACCGTGTTCTCATGCAACGCGGGTGAGCTGACCATTCAACAAGCCGACGGCACTATAGAAAAGCAACCCTGTACAGATCCGTTTCAATTCATCCGGGATTTTCAGTCGCAGTATAAAGTACCTACTCAAGCTGATTTACCTGCTCTGCCAAGCTTTACGGGTGGCTTGGTGGGCTACTTTGGTTATGATGCCGTACGTTATATTGAGCCGCGTTTAAATAACGCGCCAGAAGCAGACCCAGTGGGTTTGCCTGATATTTGGATGATGCTGTCTAAAACAGTGATTGTGTTTGATAACTTAAAAGATACTTTATTCTTGATTGTGCATGCCGATGTGGTTGATGTGGACGCGTATAGCCAAGCTCAGCAGCAACTGGATGCATTGGAAGATTTACTCGCAACGCCCATTAGTCTAAAAGCCACGCCGCATACCGCGCCACATTTTGAGTCACTCACGGGCAAAGCCAAATTCTTAGAATCGATTGCAACGGTAAAAGAATACATCCGTGCGGGCGATGTGATGCAGGTGGTGCCAGGGCACCGTATGGTCTCTGACTTCGATGGTGAACCTTTACAAGTCTATCGTGCGCTACGTCATTTGAACCCATCGCCTTATTTGTTCTTGGTACAGGGGCAAACTTTGGAAAATAATCAGCCTTTTCATATTGTCGGTTCTTCCCCTGAAATTTTATCTCGCCTTGAAAATGGGATTGCAACCGTGCGTCCGCTGGCAGGTACGCGACCGCGTGGTAAAACCAAAGAAGAAGATTTGGCGCTTGAACAAGACTTGCTGTCGGATGAAAAAGAGATTGCTGAACATTTAATGCTGATTGACTTGGGTCGAAATGATGTCGGTCGCGTCTCGAAAATTGGCAAAGTGCAAGTGACTGATCAAATGGTGATCGAACGTTATTCGCATGTCATGCATATTGTTTCCAATGTGCAAGGCGAAGTTCGTGATGATGTAGATGCCTTGGATGTTTTTAAAGCAACTTTTCCCGCAGGCACACTTTCAGGTGCACCAAAAATTCGTGCGATGGAAATTATTGACCAAGTTGAGCCCGTAAAACGTGGGATTTTTGGTGGTGCTGTTGGTTATTTAGGCTGGCATGGCGAAATGGACATGTCGATTGCGATTCGTACCTGCGTTATTCGTGAAAATAAGGTCTATGTTCAGGCAGGAGCGGGGCTTGTTTACGACTCAAATCCTGAATCTGAGTGGAATGAAACCCAAATAAAAGCTCGCGCAGTGATCAAAGCGGTTGAATTATCATCAAACGGATTGATTTTGTGAGTTTTTGACGTTTTTTTTGAAAAAAACACTTGCAAGGATTTTGAGTTTTGCTAAACTGCACACCGTTCCGATACGAAACGTACGAAACACTAAGAAACGCCGGCATAGCTCAGTTGGTAGAGCAACTGACTTGTAATCAGTAGGTCCACAGTTCGAATCCGTGTGCCGGCACCATCTTAGAGAGTTGAGTAAGTTAAGTAAAGAACGACACTGAAGTAAGTGTAAATGGTGAGGTTCCCGAGCGGTCAAAGGGGGCGGACTGTAACTCCGCTACGAAAGTTTCGAAGGTTCGAATCCTTCCCTCACCACCAATTTTAAGACTTCAAGAAAGTGGTCTTTGTACCAACATCGTGCGGGAGTAGCTCAGTTGGTAGAGCGGTAGCCTTCCAAGCTACATGTCGCGAGTTCGACCCTCGTCTCCCGCTCCATTTGAAGTTTTATATTTGCTCTTATAGCTCAGTGGTAGAGCACTCCCTTGGTAAGGGAGAGGTCTCGAGTTCAAATCTCGATAAGAGCTCCAGATTACAGTTTAGTAGAATTTCTACAAATTTTTAAAGAAGCAGGCTTATTAGTCTGCTTTTCAAGTATTTGGTGTTTGATTTTTTAGGCGATGTGTCGATACTGAGTTGTTTATACCTGTGTTCGACGTAAACGAGGAAGATGAACATGGCTAAGGCTAAGTTTGAACGTAATAAGCCACACGTTAACGTGGGCACAATCGGTCACGTTGACCATGGTAAAACAACTTTAACAGCTGCAATTGCAACTGTATGTGCGAAGAAATTCGGTGGCGAAGCGAAAGACTACGCTGCAATTGACTCTGCACCAGAAGAAAAAGCACGTGGTATTACAATTAATACTTCACACGTAGAATACGATTCTCCAACTCGTCACTACGCACACGTAGACTGCCCGGGCCACGCCGATTATGTTAAAAACATGATTACTGGTGCTGCTCAGATGGACGGCGCGATCCTTGTATGTGCTGCGACTGATGGTCCAATGCCGCAGACTCGTGAACACATCCTTCTTTCTCGTCAGGTTGGTGTACCTTACATTCTTGTATTCCTTAACAAGTGTGACCTTGTTGATGATGAAGAACTTCTTGAATTAGTAGAAATGGAAGTTCGTGAACTTCTTTCTACTTATGACTTCCCAGGTGATGACACTCCAGTTATCCGTGGTTCAGCTCTTCTTGCACTTAACGGTGACGCTGGTCAGTATGGCGAAGAAGCAGTTGTTGCGCTTGTTGACGCACTTGACACTTACATTCCAGAGCCAGTACGTGCAATCGACCAAGCATTCTTAATGCCAATCGAAGACGTATTCTCTATTTCTGGTCGTGGTACAGTAGTAACTGGCCGTGTAGAAACTGGTATTGTGAAAGTAGGCGAATCAGTTGAAATCGTTGGTATCCGTGATACTCAAGTAACTACAGTTACTGGCGTAGAAATGTTCCGTAAACTTCTAGACGAAGGCCGTGCGGGCGAGAACTGTGGTGTTCTTCTACGTGGTACTAAGCGTGAAGACGTACAACGTGGTCAAGTACTTGCTAAACCAGGTGCAATCAAGCCGCATACTAAATTCGATGCAGAAGTATACGTACTTTCTAAAGAAGAAGGTGGTCGTCACACTCCATTCCTTAACGGTTACCGTCCACAGTTCTACTTCCGTACAACTGACGTAACTGGCGCGATCAAATTACAAGATGGCGTTGAAATGGTTATGCCTGGTGACAACGTAGAAATGTCAGTAGAATTAATCCACCCAATCGCAATGGACCCAGGTCTACGTTTTGCGATCCGTGAAGGTGGTCGTACAGTTGGTGCTGGTGTAGTTGCTAAAGTAACTGCATAATTATAAAATAAAATTACAAATTGGGGTTTCGGCTCCAATTTGTTTTGCAGGTCAGTAGTTCAATTGGTAGAGCGTCGGTCTCCAAAACCGAATGTTGGGGGTTCGAGTCCCTCCTGGCCTGCCAACTTTTTTATAAAAGACGCTTGATGTCGGCAAAACTGGTCATATAATAAGTCGCGAAACCTACGACGAGTACAAAAATGTCGAATGAAAAATTACGCGACGCACAAAGCGACGCGGCAATCCCTCAAAGAAATAATTCTGCTGAAGTAGTTAAATCTGGTTCTCCCCTAGACGTCGTCTTATGGATTATCGCATTGATTTTATTAATTGGTGCGACCATGGTGAATCAACACCTACCAGCGTATTGGGCACCAGCCAACGATATCTGGGTGCGCGTTGGGGTAATTTTGGCTTGTATCATCGTGGCATTCGGTTTATTATACGCCACCCATCAAGGCAAAGGCTTTGCTCGTTTGTTGAAAGACTCACGAATTGAGCTGCGTCGAGTGACTTGGCCAACGAAGCAAGAGACCATGACCACATCTTGGCAGGTGCTTGCGGTTGTAGTTGTTGCATCCATTTTATTATGGTGTTTTGACTACATTTTGGGCTGGTTAATGAAGTTTATTATCGGGTAAGAGAGCTATGAAACGTTGGTACATTATTCATGCCTATTCAGGTTATGAAAAACAAGTGATGCGTTCACTTAATGATCGAATCCAGCGTAGCGCTGTAGCCGATAGCTTTGGTGAAGTCCTTGTTCCTACCGAAGAAGTGGTAGAAATGAAGGATGGTAAGAAACGTAAATCTGAACGTAAGTTCTTTCCAGGCTATGTATTGGTCGAAATGGAAATGAATGATGAAACTTGGCACATTGTTAAAGAATGTCCAAAAGTTTTAGGTTTTATTGGTGGTACGGCTGAGAAACCGGCGCCAATTACCCAACGTGAAGCAGATGCGATTCTTGCTCGTGTACGCAATACTGGTGAAGCACCACGTCCGAAGACGATGTTTGAACCAGGTGAAGAATTACTCGTAATTGACGGTCCATTCACAGACTTTAAAGGTGTGGTGGAAGAAGTTTTATACGAAAAGTCACGTTTAACGTTGACCATTAATGTATTTAATCGACCAACTCAGGTTGAGCTGGAATTTCGCCAAGTCGAAAAATCAGTTTAATTCGAAGTGGTTGAAAAACGCCTGGCTTATTTATAAGTCAGGCATTGTTGTTGTAACGGTATCGTTACTTAGAAATTGGGGAGCCTTCATCGGCGTTTGTACCCAGAGGTAATTTGAAATGGCTAAGAAGATTGACGGCTATATCAAGCTGCAAGTTCCAGCTGGTAAAGCGAATCCATCTCCACCGATTGGTCCTGCATTGGGTCAACGTGGTGTTAACATCATGGCATTCTGTAAAGAATTCAATGCTGCGACACAAAAACTTGAAGTTGGTTTACCAATTCCAGTCGTGATCACTGTGTACAACGATAAGTCGTTCACATTCATCATGAAAACTCCTCCTGCATCTATTCTTCTTAAGAAAGCTGCTGGTATCCAAAAGGGTTCTGCTGTACCTAACAAAACTAAAGTTGGTAAGTTGACTCGTGCTCAATTGGAAGAAATCGCGACTACTAAAGAACCAGATTTAACTGGTGCTGATTTAGACGCACGTGTTCGTACCATCGCTGGTTCTGCACGTTCTATGGGCTTGGAAGTGGAGCTATAAGATATGGCAAAGTTAACTAAACGTCAAAAAGCCATTGCTGCTGCTATTGAAGCAAACAAAGTTTACACTTTAGAAGAAGCAGTAGCTGTTCTTGCTGGTCTTCCTGCTGCGAAATTCAAAGAATCTTTGGATGTTGCGGTAAACCTAGGTGTTGACCCTCGTAAATCTGACCAAGTTGTTCGTGGCGCGACTACACTTCCTGCAGGTACTGGTAAAACTGTACGTGTAGCTGTGTTTGCTCAAGGCGCTGCTGCTGAAGCTGCTAAAGCTGAAGGCGCGGACGTAGTTGGTTTTGATGACCTTGCTGAAAGCATTCAAGCGGGTAACCTTGACTTTGACGTAGTGATTGCTGCTCCTGATGCAATGCGCGTTGTTGGTAAGTTAGGTACGATTCTTGGTCCACGTGGCTTAATGCCAAACCCTAAAGTGGGTACTGTAACTCCTGACGTGGCTGGTGCAGTTAAAAATGCAAAAGCTGGTCAAGCACGTTACCGTGTAGACAAAGCGGGTATTATCCACGCTGCGATCGGTCAAGTAGATTTCTCTGCTGAAGCTGTTCGTCAAAACGTTGAAACTTTGATTGCAGACTTGAAAAAGTTAAAGCCTGCGACATCTAAAGGTGTATACATCAAAAAGATCACTTTGAGCTCAACTATGGGTCCTGGTCTTGTTGTTGATGTAAGCAACGTTTCTAACTAAGTTCAACTTAGACAGAATTTTAAAGCCCTGAGTAATATTTGAAGCACTGCTTTAAATATTACGCAAGAGAAACCGGTTTCGGACTACTTGCAAACTTAGGCAAACTTTGAATTGGTAAATGTAGATTTATCAGCGTCAAAGACCTCAGGCGAGAGTAATTTCGATTACTTTCTTAATTTCCCAGCCTGAGTAGACGCGGTGGTGTGATTTGTTCATCCTCCGCGTGTAAGTTCAGTGATGAACTTGCGAATTGGGAGTGTACTTCGCGTAAGTACATAAATCACCGTTAGGAGGTTTTACAATGGCTCTTCTTATCGAAGGCAAAAAACAGATCGTTGCTGAAGTAACTGAAGTTGCTTCTACTGCGTTTGCTGCTGTTGTTGCTGACTACCAAGGTTTAACTGTTGAGCAATTAACTGCTCTTCGTGTTGAAGCTCGTAAGTTAGGTGTTGCTACACGTGTTGTACGTAATACTTTGGCTAAACGTGCTCTTCAAGATACTCCATTCAATATCTTGAACGACAACCTTGTTGGCCCAACAATTTTAGCTTTCTCAACTTCTGCAGATGATATGGGTGCTGCGGCACGCTTATTCGAAGAATTTGCGAAAACTAACAAAGCATTTGAACTTAAAGCTGCTGCATTTGAAGGCAAACTTTATCAAGGCGAAGAAGTTAGCGTTATCGCGAATCTTCCAAACCAAGAGAAAGCGCTTACTATGCTTGCAAGCGTTCTTCAAGCTCCTATTTCGAAATTGGGTCGCTTACTTACAGCGCTTCAAGAGAAAAACGAGTCAGAAGCTGCATAAGCTCAAACTTAAACACACATCATTCAATACCCATTTGGAGTTACTCTCATGGCTTTAACAAACGAAGAAATCTTAAACGCAGTTGCTGAAAAAACTGTTCTTGAACTTGTTGAACTTATTTCTGCTTTCGAAGAAAAATTCAACGTATCTGCTGCTGCTGTAGCTGTAGCTGCAGGTCCTGCTGCTGCTGCTGCTGAAGAGCAATCAGAATTCAACGTTGAGTTGACTTCTTTCGGCGCGAACAAAGTAGCTGTGATTAAAGCAGTTCGTGAAATCACTGGTCTTGGCTTGAAAGAAGCTAAAGACATGGTTGAAGGTGCTCCTTCAGTTCTTAAAGAAGCAGTTTCTAAAGAAGAAGCTGAAGAACTTAAGAAAAAACTTGAAGAAACTGGTGCTACTATTACTATTAAGTAATGTTACCAGGGGGGGAATATTAATTTCACCCCAAAAATTGGCTGATGGCTCTTGGGTCATCAGCCTTTTTGCGTTACAATAATCGGCTCGATTTTTGTTTGCTTGGTGGAAAATCCATCAAATTAAAATAAAGAAAAGAATCAAACGCTTACCAATATTTTTCAAATTTAAAAATATTGGTAAGCGTTTCAATACCACTGAAAATTGCAGCATTTGTAAAAAGTGGTGGCCATATCGGCCTGCGTAATTCCTTCTGAGCCCGTTCTGCAGGCGGGCTCGGTTTACTTTCCGAGGACTCCAGATGGCATACTCATATACCGAAAAGAAACGGATCCGTAAGAATTTTGGTAAATTGCCTAGTGTTATGGATGCTCCGTACTTGCTCGCGATTCAAGTCGACTCGTACAGAACATTTTTACAAGATGGCAAATCACCAAAAAACCGCGAAGATATCGGTCTGCAAGCCGCGTTTCGTTCAGTTTTTCCTATAGAAAGTTATTCTGGCAATGCTGCTTTAGAATTTGTTGAGTATAGTCTTGGTAAGCCTGAGTTTGATGTACGCGAATGTATTCTTCGTGGCTCAACTTATGCAGCACCAATGCGCGTAAAAATTCGTTTGATCTTAAAAGATCGCGAAACTAAATCAATTAAAGACGTGCGCGAGCAAGAAGTGTACATGGGTGAAATGCCACTCATGACCGATAACGGTACATTCGTTATTAATGGTACTGAGCGTGTAATCGTATCTCAATTACACCGTTCACCGGGCGTATTCTTTGACCACGATAAAGGCAAAACCCACTCTAGTGGTAAAGTGCTTTATTCTGCGCGTATTATTCCTTACCGTGGTTCATGGTTAGACTTCGAATTTGACGCAAAAGACCTTGTATTTGTGCGTATTGACCGTCGTCGTAAATTACTTGCGACTGTGGTTCTTCGTGCTTTGGGTTATAACAATGCGCAAATCTTAGACTTGTTCTATGAAAAAGTGCCTGTATACCTAGACATGGGTAGCTACCAGATTGACCTTGTTCCAGAACGCTTGCGTGGCGAAATGGCACAATTTGACATCGTAGACAATGATGGCAAAACCATTGTTGAGCAAGGCAAGCGTATCAACGCGCGTCATGTGCGTCAAATGGAAGCTGCTGGCCTAGAAAAGCTTTCTGTGCCAGATGAGTACTTGTACGAGCGTATTACTGCAGAAGACATCCCACTTAAAGATGGTGATGTGATTGCAGCAAATACCTTGTTAAGCCATGAAGTGATGGTGAAATTGGCTGAAGGTGGTGTTAAACAATTTAACATTCTATTCACCAATGACATCGACCGTGGTTCATTCGTTGCAGATACTTTACGTGCAGATACCACGACAGGTCGTGAAGAAGCATTGGTAGAAATCTACAAAGTAATGCGTCCAGGCGAGCCACCAACGAAAGAAGCAGCTGAAAACTTATTCAATAACTTATTCTTCTCTTCAGAACGTTATGACTTGTCTCCAGTCGGTCGTATGAAGTTCAACCGTCGTTTGGGTCGTCCTTACGAAGTGGGTACGGATCAGAAGTCTCGTGAAGTTGAAGGTATTTTGTCGAACGAAGATATCACTGATGTATTAAAAACATTGGTTGAAATCCGTAACGGTAAAGGTGAAGTCGACGATATCGACCACTTGGGTAACCGTCGCGTGCGTTCAGTAGGTGAAATGACTGAAAACCAATTCCGTGTTGGTCTAGTTCGTGTAGAACGTGCTGTTAAAGAACGTTTAAGCCAAGCTGAAACAGATAACTTGTCTCCGCAAGATTTGATCAATGCAAAACCAGTGGCTGCTGCAATCAAAGAATTCTTTGGTTCAAGCCAGTTATCTCAGTTCATGGACCAAAACAACCCATTGTCTGAGATTACGCACAAACGTCGTGTATCGGCGCTTGGTCCCGGTGGTTTGACACGTGAACGTGCGGGCTTTGAGGTACGTGACGTACACCAAACTCACTACGGTCGTGTATGTCCAATTGAAACGCCGGAAGGTCCAAACATTGGTTTGATCAACTCACTTTCTGTTTATGCGAAATGTAACAATTTCGGTTTCTTAGAAACACCATACCGTAAAGTGCTTGATGGTCGTGTAACGGATGAAGTTGAGTATTTATCTGCAATTGAAGAAGTAGGTACTGTGATTGCACAGGCCGATTCTGGCGTAGATAAAGACGGTAACTTAACAGAAGAATTTGTTTCTGTACGTCACCAAGGTGATTTCGTACGTATGCCGCCTGAAAAAGTGACGCATATGGACGTTTCTGCACAGCAGGTTGTTTCTGTTGCTGCATCACTGATTCCATTCCTTGAACACGATGACGCCAACCGTGCATTGATGGGTTCAAACATGCAGCGTCAAGCTGTGCCTACATTGATTGCTGACAAACCGCTTGTAGGTACAGGCATGGAAGCAAATGTAGCGCATGACTCTGGTGTGTGTGTGATTGCGGGTCGTGGTGGTCGTATCGAATTCGTCGATGCTTCACGTGTCGTGATTCGTGTCAACGAAGATGAAATGGTTGCAGGCGAGGCAGGTGTAGATATCTATAACCTGATCAAATATACACGTTCGAACCAAAACACTTGTATTAACCAAAAAGTTCTTGTGAAACTTGGTGATAAAGTTGGTCGTGGCGATGTATTGGCTGATGGTCCATCAACAGATGGCGGTGAGCTTGCGTTAGGTCAAAACATGCGTGTTGCGTTCATGACGTGGAATGGTTACAACTACGAAGACTCGATCTTACTTTCAGAGCGCGTACTTCAAGAAGACCGTTTAACCTCGATTCACATTCAAGAATTGTCATGTGTTGCACGTGATACGAAATTGGGTGCGGAAGAGATCACAGCGGATATCCCGAATGTGGGTGAAGCTGCACTGTCTAAGCTTGATGAATCAGGTATCGTATATATCGGTGCTGAAGTGACTGCTGGCGATATCCTTGTAGGTAAAGTAACGCCTAAAGGTGAAACGCAGTTAACACCAGAAGAAAAATTGCTTCGTGCAATCTTCGGTGAAAAAGCAGCTGACGTAAAAGACTCATCTTTACGTGTTCCATCAGGTACCAAAGGTACAGTGATTGACGTTCAAGTGTTTACACGTGACGGTCTTGAAAAAGACGAACGTGCTCAAGCAATTGAAAAAGCTCAGCTTGATTCATACCGTAAAGACTTGAAAGAAGAATACAAAATCTTCGAAGAAGCAGCACGTGAACGTATTGTTCGTTTGTTGACAGGTCAAGAGTCTAACGGTGGTGGTACAACCAAGCGTGGCGATAAGCTTTCTGCAGACGTATTGTCTGGTTTAGAGTTGGTTGATTTACTTGAAATCCAACCGACTGATGAAGCTATTGCAGAGCGTTTAACTCAAATTCAAGTGTTCTTGAAAGAGAAGAGCTTTGAAATTGATGAGAAGTTTGCAGAGAAAAAACGCAAACTTTCTACAGGTGATGAATTAACAACAGGTGTATTGAAAGTTGTTAAGGTTTACTTGGCTGTTAAACGTCGCATCCAACCGGGTGATAAGATGGCGGGTCGTCACGGTAACAAGGGTGTTGTTTCTAACATCTTACCTGTTGAAGACATGCCTCATGATGCGAATGGTGTGCCAGTCGATATCGTATTGAACCCACTGGGTGTACCGTCACGTATGAACGTGGGTCAGATTCTAGAGACTCACTTAGGTATGGCAGCGAAAGGTCTTGGCGAAGAAATCGACAAGATGTTAAAAGCGCAACGTACTGTACTTGAGCTTCGTGGATTCTTAGACAAGATTTATAACAAAGTTGGTGGCGAGCAAGAAGATCTTGATAGCTTAACTGATGATGAAATTTTGGTGCTTTCGGGTAACTTACGTGCGGGTGTTCCACTTGCAACGCCAGTATTCGATGGTGCTGAAGAATCACAAATTAAAGACTTGTTAGAGCTTGCGAACATTTCACGTACTGGTCAAACAGTATTGTATGATGGTCGTACAGGTGAACAGTTTGACCGTCCTGTAACTGTAGGTTACATGTACATGTTGAAACTGAACCACTTGGTAGACGACAAGATGCACGCGCGTTCTACTGGTTCTTACTCATTAGTAACTCAACAGCCGCTTGGTGGTAAAGCACAATTCGGTGGTCAGCGTTTCGGTGAGATGGAGGTCTGGGCACTTGAAGCATATGGCGCAGCTTACACGCTTCAAGAAATGCTTACTGTTAAGTCGGATGACGTTGAAGGTCGTACCCGTATCTATAAGAACATTGTAGATGGTAACCATTATATGGACCCAGGTATGCCTGAATCGTTCAACGTATTGACCAAAGAGATCCGTTCTTTAGGTATCAACATTGAACTGAAAAATGGTGACTAAGAAATCTCCCCCAGCCCCTCTTTATTAAAGAGGGGAGCAAATCCCCCTTTACAAAGGGGGATTTAGGGGGATTAGATATTCCCAAATTTCAGTAAAAACAATATTTGTGACCCAGTTGTGTAGTGAAAGTCTCCACAACACACGGAGAAAAAAATTGAAAGACTTGCTCGATATCATGCGCAAAAAGACGGATTCAGACGGTCATGCTCCAGTTGAGTTTGATCGCATCCGTATTGGTCTTGCGTCACCAGAAATGATTAAGTCATGGTCTCATGGTGAAGTTAAAAAGCCTGAAACCATTAACTATCGTACGTTCAAACCAGAACGTGATGGTTTATTCTGTGCCAAAATTTTTGGTCCAGTCAAAGATTATGAATGCTTGTGTGGTAAATACAAGCGTATGAAATACAAAGGCGTCATTTGTGAAAAATGTGGCGTTGAAGTAACAACTGCGAAAGTTCGTCGTGAGCGTATGGGTCACATCGAGCTGGCGTCTCCAGTTGCACATATTTGGTTCTTAAAATCACTTCCGAGCCGTATCGGTCTATTATTAGACATGACTTTACGTGATATCGAACGTGTATTGTATTTCGAATCTTACGTAGTAACTGACCCAGGTATGACTCCATTTGAGAAATACCAACTTTTAAACGATGAAGAATACTTCAGCGCTTTAGAAGAACACGGTGATGAATTCACTGCGAAAATGGGTGCAGAAGCTGTTCAAGACTTGTTAAAAGACATCGATCTTGAAAACGAAATTTCACGTTTACGTGAAGAAATTCCAAACACAACGTCTGAGACTAAGCTTAAAAAAGCGTCGAAACGTTTGAAGTTGATGGAAGCGTTTAAAGAGTCAAACAACAAGCCAGAATGGATGGTGATGAATGTACTTCCAGTACTTCCACCAGATCTTCGTCCGTTAGTACCACTTGAAGGTGGTCGTTTCGCGACTTCTGATTTGAACGACCTTTACCGTCGTGTGATTAACCGTAACAACCGTTTAAAGCGTCTTCTTGACCTTGCAGCGCCAGACATTATCGTACGTAACGAAAAACGTATGTTACAAGAGTCTGTCGATGCATTGTTAGACAACGGTCGTCGTGGTCGTGCAATTACGGGTTCGAACAAACGTCCTCTTAAATCTTTGGCAGACATGATCAAAGGTAAACAAGGTCGTTTCCGTCAAAACTTACTTGGTAAGCGTGTTGACTATTCAGGTCGTTCGGTAATTACTGTAGGTCCTACTTTACGTCTGCACCAATGTGGTCTTCCGAAGAAAATGGCACTTGAATTATTCAAGCCATTCATTTTCGCAAAACTACAAGCATCTGGCCAAGCAACAACCATCAAAGCTGCGAAGAAAATGGTTGAGCGCGAAACGCCAGAAGTTTGGGACGTTCTTGCCCACGTGATTCGTCAACACCCTGTGATGTTGAACCGTGCGCCTACACTTCACCGTTTGGGTCTTCAAGCATTTGAACCGATTCTGATTGAAGGTAAAGCGATTCGTCTTCACCCGCTCGTTTGTGCTGCGTTTAACGCCGACTTCGACGGTGACCAAATGGCGGTACACGTACCATTAACACTTGAAGCGCAGTTAGAAGCGCGTGCGTTAATGATGTCGACCAACAACATCTTGTCTCCAGCGAACGGTGAACCAATCATCGTACCGTCTCAGGACGTTGTCTTAGGCTTGTATTACATCACTCGTGATGCGATCAATGCCAAAGGTGAAGGCATGGTGTTTGCAGATACTCACGAAGTTAACCGTGCACTTGCAACAGGTCAGGTAAATTTACATGCTCGCGTAAAAGCACGTGTACACCAGACTGTGATTGACGAAAATGGTAACCGTGAACAGCAAACTATTGTTGTGGATACCACACCAGGTCGCTGCTTACTTTGGGAAGTTGTGCCAGAAGGTATGGATTTCCAACAAATCAACGTTGAGATGACCAAGAAAAACATCTCTAAATTGATTAACTCTTGCTACCGTAAATTAGGTCTTAAAGATACAGTAATCTTTGCTGACCAATTGATGTACTTAGGTTTCCGTCAAGCGACACGTTCAGGCGTATCGGTAGGTATGGAAGACATGGTGATTCCACCTGCGAAGTACTCAATTATTGAAAAAGCGGAAGTTGAAGTTCGTGAAATTGAGCAACAGTTCGAACAAGGTTTCGTAACTGCGGGCGAACGTTATAACAAAGTTGTCGATATTTGGGCTCGTACCAACGACCAAGTAGCGAAAGCGATGATGGACAACTTGTCTTTTACCACTGTTAAAAACAAACAGGGTGAAGATGAGAAGCAAAAATCATTCAACTCGATCTATATGATGTCTGACTCAGGTGCCCGTGGTTCGGCAGCTCAGATTCGTCAGTTAGCGGGTATGCGTGGTTTGATGGCGAAACCAGATGGTTCGATCATTGAAACTCCAATTAAAGCAAACTTCCGTGAAGGTTTGACCGTACTTCAGTACTTCATCTCAACACACGGTGCACGTAAAGGTTTGGCCGATACAGCACTGAAAACAGCAAACTCTGGTTACTTGACACGTCGTCTTGTAGACGTAGCGCAAGACTTGGTAATTACTGAGCCTGACTGTGGTACTTTGGGCGGTCTTGTAATGACTCCGTTCATTCAAGGCGGTGACGTGATCGAGAACTTAGGTACTCGAGTACTGGGCCGTGTTGTTGCTGAAGATGTGAAGAAAGCAGGTTCTGACGACGTTATCCTGCCACGTAACACTTTGATTGATGAGAAACTTGCAAACTTCCTAGAAGAGCAAGGTGTCGATGAAGTTAAAGTACGTTCAGTGGTTGCGTGTGAATCAACATTCGGTGTATGTGCGAAATGTTATGGTCGTGACCTTGCACGTGGTCATCAGGTGAACCCTGGTGAGTCTGTGGGTGTTATGGCTGCACAATCGATTGGTGAGCCGGGTACACAGTTAACAATGCGTACCTTCCACGTAGGTGGTGCTGCAAGCCGAACGTCTGCTGCAAACAGCGTACAAGTACGTAACAAAGGTACTGTACGTTTCCACAATGTGAAAACAGTACAACATGCCAAAGGTCACTTGGTATCGACTTCTCGTTCAGGCGAAATCGGTATTGCGGATGATTTAGGTCGTGAGCGTGAGCGTTATAAACTGCCATACGGTGCGTCTATCTTGCTGAAAGATGGCGAAGCTGTAGACGCTGGCGGTATCGTGGCGACTTGGGATCCACACACCCACCCACTTGTAACAGAAGTTGCAGGTAAAGTACGTTTCAGCCAAATCGCTGATGGCGTAACTGTTACCTCTAAAACTGATGATGCAACAGGTATGACGACGATTGAAATCTTGCCTGTGACTGCACGTCCTGCGTCTGGTAAAGATTTACGTCCTGCGGTTGTTCTTGATACGACGGACGGCGGTGAGCAGTTCTACTTCTTACCACAAAACACGATTCTTTCTGTCCGTGATGGCGAAACAATTGGTGTGGGTGACGTTATTGGTCGTGTACCACAAGAAACTTCACGTACGCGTGACATTACCGGTGGTCTACCGCGTGTAGCTGACTTGTTCGAAGCGCGTAAACCGAAAGAGCATGCAATTCTTGCTGAAATTTCAGGTGTTGTGAGCTTTGGTAAAGAGACTAAAGGTAAGAACCGTTTAGTGATTACGCCTGATGATGGTTCTGAGATTTACGAAGAACTGATTCCAAAATGGCGTACCATGAACGTGTTCGAAGGCGAACATGTGAACCGTGGTGAGACTGTTTCTGATGGTCCACAGAACCCACATGACATCTTACGCTTGAAAGGCGAAGTTGCGCTGACCAACTACATCGTGAACGAAGTTCAAGACGTATACCGTCTGCAAGGTGTAAAAATCAACGACAAGCACATTGAAGTGATCGTACGTCAAATGTTGCGTAAAGTTGATATCACTGATGGAGGTGATACAAGCTTCATTAAAGGCGAGCAAGTGGATTACATCCGTGTGATGCAAGAGAACCAAGCTGTTCTTGCGCAAAACAAGTTCCCTGCGAAGTTTGAACGTCAATTGATGGGTATTACTAAAGCGTCGCTTTCTACTGACTCGTTCATCTCTGCTGCATCGTTCCAGGAAACCACACGTGTGTTGACTGAAGCGGCTGTAACAGGTAAAGAAGATGATTTACGTGGCTTGAAAGAGAACGTAGTTGTAGGTCGTTTGATTCCTGCAGGTACTGGTCTTGCTTATCACTTAGAGCGTCGTCGTCAAGAAGCTGAAGCTGCAGAGCACGAGCTTGTAAATGACTTCTCTGATGTTGATCAAGCATTAAGCCAAGCATTTAGCGATGAGTTTAACGGTCTATAATTAGCCCTTTAAATGAATGAAAAAGCCACCTTCGGGTGGCTTTTTTTTGTCCTTTTGTTACAGAAGCTGATTTAAGCTTTTATAAATTTCACATTTTTCCTATAGTAAAAATATAAGTACACAAATCTCCTTACTTCATTAACGATTAAAAAATAGAGGTGGTTCCACATGAAATTGACATCAAAGCTATTGGGCTTAAGCATCTTCGCATTTGTGAGCCAAACGATGGCAGCGCCGATGCCGAATACCATCACCGTGGAGGATAAGGCTGTTGTACCGATTGTCAAAACACAGATTATTCGCAGTGTCGCGGGTCAAGACCCTGTGCGGACGACCGAAGCGACTATTTTTGAAGTGAAAAATGGCGGTAAAGATATTGTGGCGCGTGAAGTGGTTCTCGAAGAAAATGCCAGCCAATTTTCAGATAAAAAAATGTCGGCACCGATTGTGCAAAAGGGTAGCGTGATTGTTCCGACATCCAAAGTTGAAGTGAAATCGACCTTGAGTCAAGGTGGTGTAGTCCTTGCAGAAGGTAAGCAAGTCGATGCACAAGGGGTTGAGTTTAAGAAAGGGCAGGAACCTGTACGTAAGGAGCTGAAACTAGATCAAGTGAAAGATCCGAACAGTAAAGAAAGTGTGACGCGTGCGGTGCTCCAAGAAAATGGCACGACCACCAAAGATGTGGTTGTGGTGAAAGAGCCTGAATAAGCTTGAGTTGAATACGGTAAGAAGCCCTCTCAGGAGGGCTTCTTACTTACAAATTTTCAGCAATAGCAGCTGTAACCGTAACATTTCACGGGTTTTAAGTTCATACTGATCTTTTATGCTGTAAGAAATAGCCAATAAGGACAAATCTCATGAAAAAGTATATGAGCATTATTGCAGTGGCATCTTTTTCGACGATGCTGTTGGCAGGTTGTGAGAATATGAGTGCTTCCGAGCAACGTATTGGGACAGCGGCTTTAGGCGGTGCAGTAGGTGGTGCTGCGGGGAATAGCCTCGGTGGCGGTGTAGGTGCAGCCATTGGTGGCGGTGCTGGTGCAGCTGTGGGCAGTAAAACTCAAGGTGGCTCAAACCGTAGTGCAACCTACAGTGGTGTTGGCGGTGCGATTGGTTCAGCAGTGGGTAAAAGCGTGTTTGGTGGTAATACCGGCGCAGCCATTGGTGGTGCCATCGGCGGTGGTGCAGGCGCTGCAATTGAAGAACGTAAATAATGTTTTAAGTTCAAATTTCAAAAAAAGCACTTCATGGAAGTGCTTTTTTTATAGCTGTGCTGGTTTAGGTTTTTTACGACGGATATATAAAGTCTTTTCCACTTCGGCAATTCGAATGCCAGCTTCATCGTAAATATTTAAGGTATAAATACGATGTACGGGGGCATAGTTGTCGGCCAGTTGTTTCACAGTCGCGATTTCTTGGGCATCAAGATGAAAGTCTGCATAGACTGTACTGCGCCCTGGGCTGAGAAATTGGATAGAGGCTGCTTTGTCCCAGACAATATACTTATTGCCTAAGTGATGCATCAGCAGGGTCATATAAAAAGGATCGACCATTGCATATAAGCTCCCGCCAAAATGTACGCCGACAATGTTTCGGTTTTGTCGAGTCAGGGGCATTTTGACGCGAATGTGGTAGTGTTTAAGGTCAAATTTTTCAATTTGAATCCCTGCACCTTTAAAGGGAGCAAAATGATTGAGAAAGTATTTCGCGACAATTGGCTGTGTCACAAGTTTTTTTAAAATGCTCATTTCGGTCAATGGTATCTGATGAACTTCTATCCATACTAGAGAAGATCAAATCAATTGGCATTGATCGTTTTGCCAGTAAAGTATAAAAAACAGTCAATAACAATAAGGAGCTGAATATGGAGCAGCAAAGTTACTGGGTACAAACTACAGATCAGCAAAGACTTTATGTGAAAACATGGGGCAATGCGAACAATCCTGTGCTGGTCTTGGTGCATGGCTATCCAGATAATCAAGAGGTCTGGGAGCCTGTCATTGGGCATTTGGTGCAAGATTATTATATTGTAACCTATGACGTTCGCGGTGCAGGTATGTCGAGTGTGCCGCGTCGTACACGGGCCTATGCCTTGCCTCAGCTATCGCTTGATTTGGAAAGTGTGGTGAATAGTGTGATTCCGCAGCGTAGTTTTCATCTGGTTGCGCATGACTGGGGGGCGATTCAGTCATGGGAGTCCGCGACTGAGCCAAAATTTAGAGAGCGTATGCTGTCATTTACCACCATTTCAGGCCCATGTTTAGACCATGCCGCATTTTGGATGCGTGAACAGTTCAAACAACATAAGCCTCAATTTTTTAAGCAGTTAACGAAGTCTTGGTATATTGCGGCCTTTCAGTTGCCTTTTTTAGCACCAACCGTATGGCAGTTTTTTAGTCCCGAGCATTGGGGCAAAGTTTTATCGCGTTTAGAAGGACGCTCAGACTTACCGCTGAATCATCACATTGCTGCCGATGGTAAGCACGGGGTTGCGCTCTACCGCGCGAACTTTATCCCACGCCTGACGAAACCTCGGGAACGCTTTGCAATTTGTCCCGTACTAGCGATTGTATTGGAGCAAGATCAGTTTGTGAGTCCAGCGTTAATCGATGAAATGCCGAAGTGGGTCGAGGATTTTCAACGGGTGAATGTAAATGCCAACCACTGGGCAATCTTGAGCCAGCCTGAGGTAATTGCTAAAGAAATCAAAAGGTTTGTTCAAAACTGGCGTTGTGTTGAAGCCAGCTGAAATGATCTGTGAAAGAGAAAGGCGCTAGCGACCTGTAAGGGCAGAATTTTTTGGTTATTTTCTGATAAAATGCGCCTTTCTTCCAAGTCACTCTTTTCACTATGTTCGCAATTCTTGCCGCTATTGGGGTCATGTTTGGACTTTCATTAGCTCGTGTGCCTGTAGTATTTGCATTAATTATTGGTGCTGTCACAGGTGGTTTATTGGCTGGTTTAGGGCTACACGGTACCCTCGAAGCATTTAACAATGGACTTGGGGGCGGCGCAAAAATTGCGTTGGCTTACGGGGTTTTAGGTGCATTTGCTTTGGCTTTGGCACGCTCAGGTTTACCTGACTTGTTGGCTTATAAGCTTATTAAAACATTGAAAGGGTCGAGCAATGAAAAGGCGCAAAATCGGGTTAAATATCTGATTTTTATAACCGTCGCGTTAGCAGCCATTTGTTCACAAAACGTCATTCCTGTGCATATCGCGTTTATTCCAGTCCTGATTCCTCCTTTATTAAGTGTGTTTAACCATCTTCAGTTAGATCGTCGACTAATTGCTTGTGTTCTAACCTTTGGCTTGGTTGCCACTTATATGCTGGTACCATTTGGATTTGGTGCGATTTTCCTGAATGACATCTTAGGTCAAAATATTAATACTTTCGGGCAACCCTACGGCTTTAAAATCAATTATGCCGATATCCCTTCAGCAATGGCCATTCCTGTTTTTGGCATGTTTGTTGGTTTATTGGTTGCTGTATTCTTTAGTTACCGTAAGAAACGTGTATACGAAGAAGTACATGTGGAACCAGTGCAGCAAAGTATTTCTTCTGAACTTGATATCACGGGTGAGAAGTCTAAGCCCGAAATTTCAAAGTTTACGTTATCTATGGCTCTCATTGCTGTTGTTGCAACGCTTTGGGTACAAATCGCATCAGATTCCATGATTTTAGCTGGTCTGGTTGGTGTTGCGATTTTGAGCTGTGCGGGCATTTTTAAATGGAAAGAAGCAGATGATGTGATTATTAGCGGTATGCGAATGATGGCATTAGTTGGTTTCATTATGATTGCAGCACAAGGTTTTGCATCTGTTATTTCTGCGACCAATCAAGTGCCAGCATTGGTAGAAGCATCAGTGCAATGGATTGGTTCTAGTCAAGGACTCGCTGCATTTTGGATGCTATTGATTGGCTTACTGATTACTTTAGGAATTGGTTCATCGTTCTCTACCATTCCAATTTTAGCAATTATTTATGTGCCTTTGTGTATCCAGTTTGGTTTCAGTCCAGCGGCAACTATTGCGATTATTGGTACGGCTGCGGCACTCGGTGATGCGGGTTCTCCAGCTTCTGACTCCACTTTGGGACCGACTTCGGGTTTGAATATGGATGGTCAGCATGATCACATGAAAGACAGTGTGATCCCGACCTTTATTCACTTTAATATTCCACTCATGATTTTTGGTTGGATTGCGGCCATGGTTTTGTAATTTACCCTCCAATTATTATAAAAAGGCGATTTTAAATCGCCTTTTTTATTATTTATTCAGATTAAAATAATCGGGTTTATAATGTTAATTCGGATTAAAAAGGTTGGAATTAAAATATATTTATTTTGATTTTTCATTATTAATTTAAAACCAACCAAAACAGTATATTTAATATTTAAGTAAATTAAAAACAATCACTTAAAAACAGCATTTAAAATACATTATTATTATAATTGCATATTAATTACACTCTTGTTTATGATGAGTTAATGTTAATTTTTATATTAATTATTTTACAAACAGAGGTTGTTTGAAATGTTGAAGCAAATTGCTCTAATTACATTAATGGGTCTTTCTGCATCTGCTGCAATGGCAGGTCAATGGCAAGTCAAAGTCGGTGGATCTGCAATTGCGCCAACGCAGGACACGAAAATTGCGAATGGTACATTAACGGTTGAAGCAGATAGCGAACTCGCGTTTACGCCATCGGTTGAATATTTCTTTAATGACAATATTTCTGCAGAGCTGCTATTGGCGACACCAATTAGCCATGACGTGACAGTAAATGGTAGCAATGCTGTAAAACTGAAGCATTTGCCGCCAACAGTGACTGCAAAATATAACTTTAAAAATTCAACAGGTTTCACGCCTTATATTGGTGTCGGTGCAACAGCATTTATTGCTTGGGATGAAGAAACTTCAGGTGTACTCTCAGGAACTAAAGTTAAAGTCAAAGATGACTACGGCTATGCTGCTCAACTTGGTTTTAATTACCAACCTGCTGATGCAAAAAACTGGGGTGTGTTTGTTGATGTTCGTTATGCGGACTTAAACCCAAAAGTTGAAACTGTGGTTGAAAACTTCAAATTAGATATCGATCCAGTGATTTATACACTCGGTTATAGCTACAAATTTTAATAATCAAAAGTAGCTTTTTAAGAACCTCATCAATGATGGGGTTTTTTTATGCAAAGACTAAAGTTGAATAGTGGTCAAAGCTGAAATAAATCACGATGATTCAGTATTAAAAGAAAATCGTCTATAGAATGGATAGAAACAAAATAAGAGAGTGATAAAAATGAAATCTATGCTCGGAATTGGTTTAGTTTGTGCTTTGGCTTGGAGCATGCATGCTCAAGCAGCAAGTTTTAATTGTGATAAAGCAAAAACGACGACAGAACATGCGATTTGTGAGTATCGCCAAATCAATGACGCCGATGTGAAAATGACCACCACCTATACCATCTTAAAACGTCTTGTTCCGATGGGGACACGTGGCTTGATTCAGGATGAGCAAGTGAAGTGGTTGAGTCTCCGTGACCGTTGTGGTGCTTCACAACGTTGCCTCATGGACGTGTATAAAATGCGCCAGCAGCAGTTAGAACTACAGCTAGATCGTATTTACCGTCAGGGCCCATTTTAAAAAAAGCAAAAAAACTTGCGATTGCTATTGAAAAACGTATCGCTCACTCCAATTCATTAAGCATTCTCTATAAGACTTAATACATTAAGGAGCGATTGATGAGCGAGCAAAACGTACATAAACATAGTTTCCAAGCTGAAGTGGCTCAGCTATTACATTTAGTGACGCATTCACTGTATTCAAATCCTGACATTTTCCTACGTGAATTGATCTCAAATGCATCCGATGCCTGCGATAAATTGCGTTTTGAAGGCATTAATCATCCTGAATATTATGAAAATGACCCAGACCTACATGTGCGCGTCAGCTTTGATGAAGCTAATCAAACACTGACCATTTCAGATAATGGGATTGGTTTAACTGAACAAGAAGCGATTGACCACTTAGGTACGATTGCTAAGTCTGGAACCAAGGACTTTATGTCTAAGCTCACAGGTGACCAAAAATCAGATGCACAACTGATTGGTCAGTTTGGTGTCGGTTTCTACTCGGGCTTTATTGTAGCTGACAAAATTACCGTAGAATCACGCCATGCAGGTGTGCATGCTGATCAGGCGGTACGTTGGGTCAGTGCGGGCACGGGTGAGTTCGAAGTCGAGCAGATCCACAAAGACAGTCGCGGTACCGATATTATTTTACATTTGCGTGAAGATGCGTTGGACTATTTACAGTCGCATAAAGTGAAGCAAATTATCAATAAATACTCGGATCACATTAGCCTGCCGATTGAGATGCAAAAAGAGGTTTGGCAGCAAGAAGAAGCGGTCGAAGGTGAAGAACCAAAACCGGGTCAGTATGTGAAAACGGGTGAGTGGGAGGCGATTAACTCAGCCAGCGCCCTGTGGACACGTAATAAAAATGAAGTGACTGAAGAGCAGTACGTCGAGTTCTATAAGAATCTCAGCCATGACTTTGAAGCCCCACTGGCATGGGCGCATAATCGCGTCGAGGGCAGTACCGAATATACGCAGTTGTTGTATGTACCGAGTAAAGCTGCGGCGAATATCTTTACCCGTGAAGCCAAAGCGGGGATTAAGCTCTATGTGAAACGTGTCTTCATTATGGATGATGCGGATAACTTGATTCCAAACTATTTACGCTTTGTTCAAGGGGTGGTTGATAGTGCCGATTTACCACTGAACGTTAGTCGTGAGTTGTTACAAGAAAGCCGTGATGTGAAAACCATTCGTGAAGGGAATGCACGCCGTGTATTGACCATGTTGGATGCTTTAGCTAAATCGGAAGATGAAAAAGATCAAGAGAAGTTCAAAACCTTCTACCGTGAATTTGGTTCAGTATTGAAAGAAGGTTTGGGCGAAGACTTGGGTAACCGTGAGCGTATTTTAAAACTTTTACGCTTCTCAACTTCAAACAATGATGCGGTGAGCACTTCTTTGCAGGACTATAAAGCGCGTATGCCTGAGGGGCAAAAAGCGATTTACTATGTGACTGCAGACAGTCTCAATGCTGCGAAGAACTCGCCACAACTTGAGTTATTTAAGAAAAAAGGTATTGAAGTCTTACTCATGGCAGACCGTGTCGATGAATGGGCAATGGAATTTGTGCATGAGTTTGATGGCACACCAATGCAGAACGTGGCGAAAGGTGCAGTCGACTTAGGTGATTTACAAGATGCCGAAGAGAAGAAAGCACTTGAGGCAGCCGCAGAGCAGTTTAAACCTGTGGTTGAAAAATTGTCTGACTCATTGAAAGCCAAGACCAAAGAAGTACGTGTGACTACACGTTTGGTGGATTCACCTGCATGCTTGGTGACAGGTGAGGGAGAGCTTTCACCACAACTGATTCGTATGTTGCAACAAGCGGGTCAGGCTGTACCTGAAAGCAAGCCAATTTTGGAAATTAACCCAGAGCATCCATTGGTGAAAAAATTAGAAAATTCGGCACAGTTTGATGACTTGGCCAATGTGATTTTTGACCAAGCGGTGATTGCTGAAGGTGGCTTACCTGATGATCCTGCCGAATATATCAAACGGATTAACAGCTTATTGCTTCAATAAACCATGATATTTTTAAAAAAAGCCTATCTCTAAGATAGGCTTTTTTTATGTCATCCAATTGGATGAAGAACCTTAATGTCTTTTGAACGTATTGATTAGATCGGTGGAAAAGAACCTGATGTGAATATCCGTGGATAAGTGAGAACTTATCCACAGTTCAGCCTAAAGATTCACCACGGCCTTAAAATAAAGCTTCAAAACGCACCAAGGCACTGGCGTAATGACTACGGTCTTCACGGTGATCGTTAAAATAATTTAAATCGCCTTGGATATAAAACCACTCTCTTAAGAATGGTTGACGCCACGAGACAAAAGGCCCCCAACGGTTCAAACGCAGGTCGTCGTTGTTGTAGAAACCGCCAGTGTAAATGCCGTAGTTAAAACGATTGCCATGAAAGAATTGGTGTTGTCTAAAGCTATAGTTATCCCAGAGAAGATCATCATCTTGCTCGTCTGCATAGGTCAGACTGAACTGATTGGATAAAAAGGGTTGATTGGGTCGCGCATGCGTCAGCTCTAGGTTGGTACGTAAGTAATTTTCACTGTCGATACCATAACGGTAAATCTGTTCAGCATACGCACGAAAATCATTGTCGAGTTTCCATTCTTTCGATAACTCGATCCGCGCATAGATATCATCCCCTGAACGCACCCCTAAGTCGAAATCGGTTTCAAAAGGCAGACGATCTGATAATTGCGACCATCTTAAAGCCAGTGAGCTATTGGCATCACGGGTTTGGCTGCGGTCAAATGTTTTATCGTTATTCGCACTGGGTGGATTTTCATTGGTAATTGCAACATTGTTTTGTAGTTCATTATCTAATGAGTCATCCCCAAATACGACACTGAGTTTATGTTCTAAAGTTGGAAGTTTAACCCGCCCCCTAATCCGCGGTTTTACATCATATTCATCATGTTTATTCCAACGGTTATCGACCAAGACCCGTAAGGTGGCTGTGGCCGGTTTTTTAGGATCAGTTTCACCAAACCAATTGTCCATTTTAGTGGCTGTTCGGTCTGCCCAGTTTCGAACTTCTTTTTGCTGGCGGTCAACCCATGTGCGTTCTTCAGTGAGGTCAGTCGTGGGCACAATCAGCTCGTCCGACTCTTCAGGTAGAACGGTTGGAAGTGAGTCAATCCACTGTGGAATTTGATATAAAAGTCCACTACCTTTGGGGGGCGATGCGATTTTGTCAATTTCAGCCACGTCGTGAGGTGGCACAAAATGTTGTGTGATGTTGGTATTGCTTTCCGCCCAAGCCACGTTGACGTATGTACCTAAACTTAGGCAGAAAAATAAAGAGATGGATCCCACATGTTGAGTTCTTAGCATGCTTTCGTACTTTATTGTTCTTCGATGTTTTAGTGTTGTAAATTTCACATAAGAACACAAGTAGAAAATACAAAACTCTACAACTCGCTGCCAAGTTGTTTTTGAATAGAATCAAATAATTGAAACACAGTGATAGGTTCAGGCAAAGTAGAAATCGTATTTTGAATCAGTTGCCAACTGATGCCGTGCTGTCGGTCTAAGACCAAGCACGGATACGCGATCTCGGTACGTGAGAGTTCAACCCGCTTCTGACCATGAATTACTCGAATTTTTTGTCGTTCTTTTAACACTAAAATGGGCGTATTTGCGTCCGCGGAGCTTTCTTCAAACTGGATGAATTTACGGCTATTGAGTAGATCGGCCAGAATAAATGGATGATAGTCTTCAATATGCCATACCAGTTTGGCCTGTTGGGTATACAGCTGAAAAATCGAAAATGCATCATGCATATGACTTTGTAGCTGGTCCCATACAATTTCGCGGATGGCTGCGACTTGATGCTGACCACTCTGGGCAAATTGTTGGCTCAGGCGAATGGCTTCCGTGGGACTGTCAGCACCGAATAGAGCCAAATACTTAATAAACTCTCCGTGCTGCTGGGTCTGTTCTGCCAAATAGATGGGATAGTCCAACCAGTGATCGAGTTGGTCGCTGTGGATCAGAAAATCGATATTTTGACCGATCTCGGTGTGCCCTGAAATGTCGAGGCCATAGAGCTTAGGATCTAAATTTGGTTGATGCAGCGTGCACAATTTCGCTTGATATTGCCCCAAATGAATCTGTGTGGGCAGTAGGGGTTGCGCAGCAGTAGCTGATGCTTCTGAATTTTCTGTATGGCTATCCTGCAAAACAGGGCATGGTGCTGTCACCTCGCTTTCAAGTGGATCTTGCTGTTGAAATTCAGATGAAATGTCTGTATCTGGTGGTTCAGCCAAGATCGATCGCCTTTGGATAAAATCCTGAATGGCAAGCGTTGAAATAGACGCACTTGGCTTGAGGTCAAATCGAATGGGTGCAGCGGCCTCAATGATAAATTCTTCCTGAGGCGGACATAGCCCATCACTTAAAAGAGGCTGATTGCTGAGAATCAAATGATTTTCTGCGAATACTTCATCAGATTGAAGCTCTAAATCTGTTTGTACGATATCGAACTGATTTTCAGGTTCCTTATCTTGTTTGATACTTAGCTCAATAGCATTGATGGAGACGACATCTTCTACAGTGTTTTGTTTAAAAGAGCTGAGTTCAGCTTCTTCAATTTGAGTTGCATTTGGGTTGCTGTCGAATGTAGGTTGTATTTCGGTATTGAAATGAAGCTCTGCTTCGGCCTTAGATAAAACTAGACTAGAATATGGTCTGACTTTGGGGAGCAATGACTCAGAATCTTGGGGCTGCTCAGCCGATGTATCGTCTGTAGTAATGCTTAAAAGCTCAATACCCGTGAAAACAAAAGCATCGGTAACTACATTGTTTTGCGCATGCGCTATATCCTTTTTCTTATTGAACGTTGTTGCAACAGGGACGTTAAACTGGTCTCGTGCAACTTCTGCAACTTCTGCAACTTCTGCAACTTCTGCAACTTCTGCAACTTCTGCAACTTCTGCAACTTCTGCAACTTCTGCAACTTCTG
>NZ_KB849704.1:109528-435176 GCF_000368805.1 Acinetobacter johnsonii ANC 3681
TGCAACTTCTGCAACTTCTGCAACTTCTGCAACTTCTGCAACTTCTGCAACTTCTGCAACTTCTGCAACTTCTGCAACTTCTGCAACTTCTGTGGATGTTTGTGGTGTCGCGAGAAAATGTGCGTTGTCGGGCTGTTGAACGCTTTGTACATGACTCAAAAACCATTGGTAAGCGTGTTCAAACTTTATGTGCCATGGGCTGCTATACAGGGTAGCTGGAGTGCGTTGAAAAGCAATTTGCCAACCTAAACCTGATTTATATAAAACACCCCATGCGAAAGCCGCCTGCTGTTTTAAGGCATCGCTTAAAGCAGACTCATATTGAAACAGTCCAATATAGGCATGCTGGTAGGGGCTTTGTTGTATCCAGCGTTCAGCCGCCGCTTGAGGCTGAGTCAGCGCCTTATAGGCTTCGAGTTGTTTTTGGAAAATAGGTTCATCACAGAGTGAAAAGATTTCACGGATGCGTTTTTTCGAGCGAGCAATTTCAAAAAAAGACAGAGGTTGATGCTCCAAACCATCAATCAATTGATGCAGTTCTTTGATCAGCAGTGCTTTTTCGATTGCTTTCATGCGCTGAACTCTAAAGTTGTTTTTGTGCTTGTTCCAAGTAGCTTGCCAAAACCATATTGATGGCCAGTTCAAGTAATTTATATTCGGCTGAAGTTGGCTGCGTATACTGCTGTGCGAAAGCAATCAATTGATCAAGGTCAATGGCTTGGGGCGTAATACGACCTTGGATAAGGGCTTGTAAATTTTGCATAGGCATGTGCTATTGAGTGCATTTAATTTATTGGTTTTGGAGTTCAGTCTTCTTGTTTGATCATAATTAGAAAAGAATAAATAGGCAAAAATTATTCTGCTCTTGATACGAGAAAAGGGTTGTGAAAAATGTAGATAATTTCGATTTCAGCACAGATTGAATTAAATATTTTTGCCCTAGAGGGTTCATAGCTGAAATTTTTTGTCAGTTCTTTGCAATTTTGGGCAAAAAAATAGGCAATCAACATTGCCTATTTTTGACCAAGTCAGCACAAATTACGCTTCTTGGTGTGGTGCAGCCGCAGGAGCATCAGCCGTTGCCGTTTGAGTGTCTGCTGGTTTTTTTACAGGAAAATCTGGAACAAAAACAACTTGTGCAGAAACAGTTGCAGAAAGAGCCATTACAGCGACAGCCAAAGCATATTTAACAGCGTTCATGATATTTCCTCTAAAAAGGAGGTCTCACTAAGGAGACTGGGAGTTTTAAAAAGATAAATTTCGCATGAATAATATCAAAAAATGATCGATTTAAGCGCTGGTTTAGGCTATTAAAAGATGAATGGCGAGTTCATTTATTGTTAAAAAACAATTAATTAGAATAAATACTCTAGTCTGGTATAGAGTTTTTACTCCAGTGCTAAGCTGTTTAAATTTAAAGTGAAAATTTAGATTTTCAAGTTTGAAATGAAGCTTGAAAGTAGGACTTTTTTGTCTGAAATGAGACCTGAAAAAGGACTTGGAGTTACATGATTAATTGTTTAAATATTCATCATTTTGAAGTCTTTTGATTGTGCATACTGTGTAAGTTTTTGCTGTGGAATGTTTAAGTCATCTATTTTTGATTAAAAATTCACCTAAGATGAACAGGCAAAAACAACAATAGCTGAGGACAAACAGATGGCCATTGCAAAAGTGGTAGAAGTCAATTCAAGCAGTGCGAAAAGTTTTGAAGATGCGATTCAGACAGGGATCGCAAAAGTCACTGAGACGGTGAAGAATGTTCAAGGTGCTTGGATCAATGAACAAAAAGTGGTGATTAAGGACAACCAAATTGTAGAATATCGGGTCAATCTTAAAATTAGTTTCTTGGTCGATTAAACATAAATCCATTTTTTTTAACATATAAAAAAATCCCCGCAGGCCGGGGATTTTCTCATCTATAGATAGGGCTCAGTTAAGGTCTGAAACCAGTATCCTTATGATTATTTGGGTGTTTCACAAGACTCATCGGAACACTGTGCCGCATTATTTTCTTCTGTTGGCATTTGTGCTTTTTCAAGGACTTGTAAAAAGACTTCACGCGGCTGTGCACCCGCTAAAGCCACACGCTGATCGAAAACAAAGAAAGGCACG
This sequence comes from Acinetobacter johnsonii ANC 3681, assembly GCF_000368805.1. Taxonomy (NCBI): domain Bacteria; kingdom Pseudomonadati; phylum Pseudomonadota; class Gammaproteobacteria; order Moraxellales; family Moraxellaceae; genus Acinetobacter; species Acinetobacter johnsonii. The sequence goes on from NZ_KB849704.1 coordinate 111,644, forward strand.
CCTGTTACTTTCAGTTGTTCACGCGCCACTTCTTGGTCAAACTTCACGAAATCTGCGTATTCGTCAGAATCCAGCACATCATCTACTTCAACTGGGTTTAAGCCAATACGAGAGGCCACATCTTCAATGGTTTCACGTTCACCAATCGGTAAACCTTGCGTCATATAGCTAAAGAAAAAGGCTTCTTCAGCTTCATTGCCTAAACCATGGCTTTGAGCAAGGTGAATTATACGGTGTGCATTGAAACTGTTGCCTGAGTTGGCATTTTCCCAGTTAAATTCAATACCTTCTTCCGCAGCCATTTTGGCAATATTACGTTGCATCTCTTCAACTTCAGCGACTGTGCGACCATATTTTAGTGCGAGACGTTCTGAGTTCGAAATTTCTTGGCGTACTGGTGCATCTGGATCCAGTTCAAAACTGTGCCAGTGCACTTCCAATTCAACACCAGCTTGTTCAGCCGCCGCTTCTAAACGTTTTTTGCCAATATAACAAAAAGGACAAACAACATCTGACCAAATATCTACACGCATGCGAGTTCTCAAAAATAGTAAAAAGAGCAATTAAGGAAATGATGGGGATGAGTTATAAAATTTAAAGCAGGGCCATTAAAAAAAGCGGTTTCGCTATGGATTCAATCAGTTGAACCCTTTGGGTTTGACCGTTTATCTGACAACTACGCAGCATAAAGATCGAAAAATATACAATAGGGTTAAGGCGCTCAGTTTGAGCATGCCTTTTTATATCTCTTATCGTTTGGGATTGTTTTATGAAATTTTTAAATTCTCTTCCCGTTTTTTGTTACGCTCTTCTTTTTATGCCGACTTTGCTGCAAGCCAATGGTGAGATTGTGAGTCTACCGACTTTTAAAACCATGGCGGAATCAGAGCTACGTGCTGAAACGGGCGTGATTCCTTATCAACAGGATGAAAATATTCGTAAAGCCTTGCAGCACCGTATCGTTCAGTTACAGGATGATGCACAGTCTTTTGTGGTCGATCCGACCATTACTCAAAACATCGATATTTTGCCACCTGCGGTCACCGCAGATCTAAATTCTGTGCCACCTTTGTTACGTGAACATGTCTTAAACATTGCCGCTGGTTTGCAGTCGTCTAATCCAACTGAAGGTTTGTATATCATGTTGCAGCCATTTGGCATTGACCGTAATGCGACCAATGTACAAATTGCCCGTGAACAAATTTCGATTGGGCAGATTGATCGGAATTTTATGCAAGGGATTCAACAGAATAGTCAGCAGCCGAGAATAGCTCCAGCGAAGTAACACGTTTTTATTTGTTTATCGCCAGTACTTCCTCATCCACTTGGGGAAGGTACGGGCTTAGCATCCTCAAAGATCGATAATATGTTGAAATATTGATCATGTGCCTTTATTTGCTATGATGAAAAGAAATGAAGAGGAAGCTGAACATGCGACGTATCGTGTTGATTTTAGTTCTTGCGACCAGTGCTGTTTTTGGTTGGATGTTTTATCAGTATTCTCAACAACAAAAAGAGCAGGAGCAGCTACAACGCTATGAAACGGTGCTGTATGAAAAGACCGAACAAATTTACAAACAAGCTCAAGATTGGACTACACCGATTCAAGTCGATGTGAAAGACCCACGTCTGACAGGTGACTATCAAATTATGGCGGAGTTTGTGCTCAGTCATATGCTGCAAAATGCCGAAGCGCGTAATCAATATCTGCGAGATTTAAAAGCCTTAAATTGGGATCAATTTTTAAATATTGACCGATTAAGCAAAGACAAAAAGAACAATTATGCTGAAACGGAGCAAATGCTGAAAGACGTACATACTGTTGTTGAGAGCTATGCACAGCAGGTTGAACAACGTCAAAAAGAGGCCATTGCTCAGGCCAAAGATTTAGCAATATCTTCGCGGTTCCGCCATCAACTGACCGACAGCATGAAAGCCAGTGAAAAAAGCCATGAAGCTACCCGCCTGTTTAGTCTTGAACAGCAGAATTTAGCCAAGGCAGATCAAATTTTCTTAGTGCTGAAAAATAACCAATGGGAAAAGAAAAATAACACCTTTATGTTTTATGAAGATGTCCCACTACAGCAGTTTAATGCGCTGTATAAAGAGATTTTAGCCTTAAATAGCCAAATGCAGCAGGTCGAAAAACAGACCCAAAAAGAGGTAGAACAGAAGTTATAACACCGTGCAAAGATGACAGTTGTGTAAGCGGACTGTCATCTGTTGTTCAAAATAGGCTGCTAGAGTAAAAGCATCACAACGATGACGACTTTTCAGTGCAGGCAGGTGAGTCATGAAAACCATACACGTTTTTGATGATATTCAGCATGTGTATAGTGAGTTTGTAGAAAATAAAAACTATCCAAAATTAGAACGTTTAAGCAACTGGGGGAAGAATCGTTTTTTCTTCAACCAATATTTCAAAATGATTGAAGACTGGCACCACACCGAACAAATCGTGATTCAGTTTAACCAACAGTATTTCAGTCTAGATACGGGCAATGCGCCTGACTTTATGGACAAAGAAAAGTATATGGCTTGGTTGATGGGCGAGCTCTTAATTTAAATCCTTCACAGAAAAGCACAGCGCCTGATCCGTTCTAGGCGCTGTGCTTTTATTGTCTTAATCAAAAATTTTATCGGCTGCTTGGAATGGCAGGCTGACCACATCAATTGCGACTGCAAAAGGCAGTAACACTAATTTTTCAAAAGGATTCATACCCGACTTCGATTTATAACTTTCCTCTTGATGGGTATAAATGCTCACCTGATAAGGCTTACTCAAAGCTTTTAACGACGCTAAATTGTTCGCCGCAGGGTAAACCACACCTGCCAGTTTGATCTCGAAACAGAAACGCTGCGCAAACATGCGTTCATCACTGGAACTTGAACATTCCTTCGCGCCATTTTCAATAAAAAATTCCAGATCTTTCTTACTGATGTCCTCTTTGAGTTTCACATAAGACAGTGGTAGTGTCCCTGTGAAATGACCATCATTCTTTTCTGAATAGAAACTTAGTTCTCGGGTCACTTGAATATTTTTCGGGTCCACTTTCCCAATCAAGCTGACAAATTGAGGCCCACCTTGGGTCAATACATAACTTTTTTGTTGGCCTGCAATCACTAAACTATGCGCAGGTAAATTTGGCAGAGGCTGAGCAGGTTTGCCAAAAGCCACCACTTGGTCTTCAATCAAGGTCACTTTGTTGGTACGGGTATAGGTTTTATTGTCTTTGGTCATCAGGGTTTTGGTGGCACAGCCTGTGAATAATGTTCCCATGACGCCTAAGCAAATGATGGTTTTTAAAGGTGATGCAAACATCGATAGACTCCGACTCATTTGAAATATAGTTAAGCTGAATTTTTATTGTCTTTAAGCCTATCATTAAAATGTTCAAAAAGTCGCCAAAGCTCAAAATTTTAAAGTCATGAACGTTCTAGGAGTCGCTCAATGCCGTGGCAACAGATTTTATTTTTTATCCATCTGCTGTTTTAGATACTGAATGAATGTTCATTTGGGCATGAACTGGCTATGATCATACAAGTTTCGATAAAAACGATGGACTGGCGAATACGTCATAACAAGGGTGGGAATCGGCTGATGCAAGACTTGATTTGTTATAAAGAACTTCCTGTGTGGACTGCGCAGACCATTCCACAAGGGTTTAAAAATCAACACAATACCAAAGCAGGTACGTGGGCCAAGCTAAAGATTTATCAAGGTGAGTTGAGCTTTGCTTTTTTAGATGAGGCTGGTCAAGTGCAATCTGAACATCTGTTTACAGCTGAGCAACAGCCACCATTTATTCAGCCTCAAGCATGGCACAAAATTGTTTCGAGCAGCGACGACATAGCGTGTCAGCTGCAATTTTACTGTACCCCGCAGGATTATTTTTATAAGAAATATCAGCTTTCACCCACACATTCAGAAATTTTGGCTGCTACGCCGTATTTGCACGGCGGTCAGGCTTTGGATGTTGGCTGTGGACAAGGGCGAAATTCGCTGTACTTAAGTCAGCAGGGCTTTGAAGTGGATGCTTGGGATGTGAATCCGCAAAGTTTGCAAAAACTACAGCAGGTAATAGATACCGAAGGTATTCAAAAGATTCATGTGCAACAGCGTGACCTCAATGCTGACCCAAGCATTACAGGTACATACGACTTTATTTGCTGTACGGTAGTGATGATGTTTTTAGAAGCCAAAACGGTGAAACCGCTGATTGCGCAGATGCAGCAAGCAACTAAAGTGAATGGATTTAACTTGATTGTTTGTGCGATGGATACCGATGATATTCCTGCGCAGGCTGACTTTCCATTTGCGTTTAAAGCAGGAGAGTTAAGTGCTTTGTATGAGGGTTGGAACATTGCTAAATATAATGAAAATGTAGGTGAGTTACATCGAGTCGATGAGCAGGGCAATCGGATTAAGCAGCATTTTGCGACCTTGTTGGCGCAGAAAATTGAAGTATGAGCTTTTTAATTGTTTGAGTTGAATAGGTTTTGTATTCAACTCATTAATTAAATACTCGAAAGTCTTTGGTCACTTCCTTAAGTTAGATGGACTGTTCTTATATTCAGAAAAAGACAGTCTATTTAATGTGATGATGTGAGTAATTAAGGTTGATAAGTAATGTCTAAAGCTTTCAGAGGCAATTGAATAATGTCGATGGCGATTGTTAAAGGTAATAGCGGTATTGCAGACAATTTTTCACGACGAGACATTTTAATATAGCCACTTTGATTGTCGTAATACATGATACGTACTTTATAAGGATGACTTAAGGGCTTTAGATCCGTGGCATTCTCAATTTTGGGATAAATCGTACCTGAAATTTCTAAACTAAATAGATGATCTTGCTGCTCTGCCTTAGAGCAATTACATGGTGCAACACCATATTTTTTGAATAATAAACGTTCTTCTGGACTTAATATTCCATTGGGGGGTACATAAGAAAATTTAAAAGTGCCGCTAAATTTATTGCTGTTGAGCCCAGAAGAATAGAAATCAAGTTCACGATTGATATGGATATATTGCGGATTGAGTTGGCTAATGAGTTCAATAAAATCCGCACCGCCTTTATTGATGAGGTAACTGTATTTATTTCCTGCAACTACAATGCTATCAGTTGGCTCGTTCGGAAGTACTTTAGACAGTTTGCCAAATGCAATCACATCGTCTTCAAGTAAGGTTACCCATTCGTATTTAGCCTCGTATTTTTGAAATAAGCTACGGGAGTGATGCCCAATTTCTTTATTAGCAATGCAACCTGTGAGGAAAAGTGAAGTACAAAGGTAGCCGATCGTCAAAAGGGAATAAAATGGTTTAATTTTCATTGTTATGTAAAAGACTGTTATATTTTAGGTCATACCATAAAGCAAAAACTTCTGAAACTCTAGAATTTTAGTCCTCATTATTGAATTGATGCGCTTCGTTAGGAATGGTTCTAAGACTGTATAAAGATCAGATTTTCTGAGAAAAAGTCGAATAGAGGTAAGAGGTTTAATGAATGTTTTGGCTTTGTAAGATAGTAAATAAGATGTTTATTCAACTTATGATTCAGTTTTGAAACTTGAACTTTCTATCTGTTAGTTTATTTTAGATAACCGCTTTAAGTTTAAGTAAATAGTATTTACTCTTTGCTTAATAAAAGAAACCCCGCAATAAGCGGGGTTTCTTTTATCTCAGTATTTAACTAAATATTAAACACGTTCGATAATCGTCGCGATACCTTGACCCAAACCGATACACATGGTCGCAAGACCAATTTGCGTATCTTGTTGTTCCATCACGTTTAACAACGTCGTTGTGATACGTGCACCAGAACAACCCAATGGGTGACCCAGTGCAATCGCGCCACCATTTAAGTTAATGATGTCTTGCTTCTCATAAACACCTAAGCCCTTCATCACTGATAAGCCTTGAGCAGCAAATGCTTCGTTTAACTCGATGGTTTGGATATCCGCCATGCTTAAGCCAGCACGTTTAAGCGCTTTTTGAGTTGCAGGTACAGGACCATAACCCATGATCGCAGCGTCACAGCCTGCAACCGCCATAGAGCGAATCACAGCACGTGGCTTAAGACCTAAAGCTTGAGCACGTTCAGCAGACATCAACAACATTGCAGATGCACCATCAGACAAAGCTGAAGAAGTCGCAGCTGTTACCGTACCGCCTTTCGGGTCAAATACAGGACGTAAACCTTTGAATGCTTCAAGGTTTGCATCTGGGCGAATCACTTCGTCGATGTCGCAAAGGATTTTGAAGCCATTGGCATCATGACCTTCAACACCTACGATTTCGTTTTTGAAACGACCTTCTTGCGTTGCAGCCCAAGCGCGGCGGTGAGATTCAACACCGAACGCATCTTGTTCTTCACGTGAAATACCATTCATACGACCTAACATTTCAGCCGTTAAGCCCATCATGTTAGACGCTTTTGCATAGTGCTTAGACGCTTCAGGGTTCAGGTCGATGCCGTGCATCATGCCGACGTGACCCATGTGCTCTACGCCACCGATGATGAAGATATCACCTTGATTGGTTGCAATCTGTGCAGCAGCGGTGTGAAGCGCTTGCATAGATGAACCACAAAGACGGTTAACCGTTTGACCTGCCACAGTTTTTGGAAGGTCAGCCAATAAACCAATGTTACGGCCAATGTTCATACCTTGTTCTAAAGTCTGGTTTACACAGCCCCAGATCAGGTCTTCAACTTCATTGGTGTCAAACTGGTTACGAGCAACTAAAGCACGAACCAATTCAGCCGATAAGCTGTCAGCACGTACATTGCGGAACATACCGTTTTTGGTTTTACCCATTGCTGAACGTACGCCATCAACGATGACAACGTCACGTGGATTTAAAGTAGCCATTCACGTTGCTCCTTAACCGTAGAATTTTTTGTTGTTAGCAGCCATGTCACGCAACATTTGTGGCGCTTCATAAGCCTTACCTAAGTGTGCGTATTTGTCGCAAAGTGCAACGTATTCAGCAACACCAGTTTGGTCGATGTAACGGCATGGACCACCACGGAATGGAGGGAAACCTACACCCATAATCATCGCCATGTCTGCTTCAGAAGCAGTCGCTACGATGTTGTCTTCTAGGCAACGAACAGTTTCGTTACAGAAAGCAAGCATCATACGGTCAATGATTTCTTGAGCATCAAACTCGCGTTTTTCTGCAGTTGCCACAGTAGCAACAAGCTCATACGCAGTTGGATCAACCACTTTGGCTTTTTTGCCTTTACGGTCAAGTTCGTATTTGTAGAAACCAACGTCGTTCTTTTGACCCAAACGTTTGTTTTCGTACATGATTTCGATTGAACCTTTGAAGTCTGGCTTCATACGGTCAGGGAAACCTTCAGCCATGACTTCTGCACCGTGAACGCCCGTGTCGATACCAACAACGTCGATTAGGTAAGCAGGACCCATAGGCCAGCCGAATTTTTCCATCACTTTGTCGACTTGTTGGAAGTCAGCACCGTCTTTCAATAGAAGGTCAAATGCACCGAAGTAAGGGAACAAGACGCGGTTTACAAGGAAACCTGGGCAGTCGTTCACAACGATTGGTGTTTTACCCATTTTCTGAGCAAGAACAACCGTGGTCGCAATCGCTTCAGCCGAAGTCTTCTCACCACGGATCACTTCTACCAATGGCATCATGTGTACTGGGTTAAAGAAGTGCATACCGACAAAGTTTTCAGGACGTTGTAGGTTTTCAGCTAAACGTGTGATTGAAATGGTTGAAGTATTTGAAGCAATGATCGTGTTGTCACGAACATTCTTCTCAGTTTCAGCAAGTACAATGCCTTTTACTTTTGGATTTTCAGTTACTGCTTCAATCACGATGTCCACTTCTTTAAACTCGTCATAGCTTAAAGTCGGACGGATGCGCGCAAGAGTTTCACCCATTTGAGCAGGTTTCATCTTCTTACGTTCAACTTGTTTGGTCAGTAAGCCATTGGCTTCTTTCATACCCAAAGCAAGTTGCGGGTTACCAATGTCTTTCATGATGATTGGTGTGCCTTTGCTTGCCGCTTGGTAAGCAATACCACCACCCATGATACCCGCGCCCAATACAGCCGCTTGGTTGACAGGGTGTGCACCTTTTTCATATTTCTTCGAAGTTTTCTTCACCACTTGGTCATTGATGAATAGACCAATTAATGCATTTGCTTGTGGTGTAATCGCTGCTTTTGCAAAACCAGCCGCTTCAGCTTGAAGTGCTTCATTACGTGGAAGGCTTGCACCTGCTTGTAATGAGTCAAGAAGAAGTTTAGGCGCAGGGTATTGAGCAGGATTTGCTTTTGCAAGTACCGCACCTTTTGCCGAGTTGAACGCCATCATTTGTTCGATTGGGTTCAATTTAACAGGGTCAAGTTTTTCCTGACGTTTTGCTTTCCAGTCTACACGGCCAGCAAGGGCTTGTTTAACCAAGTCAATCGCAGCGTCTTGTAGTTTGTCTGCAGCAACAACCGCATCAACCGCACCGTCTTTCAGTGCCGCAGCAGGTTTTTTAGGATTAGCCATGGCCATCCATTCAACTGCATTGTCGATACCAATTAGACGGCTTAAACGAACCGTACCACCGAAACCAGGGAAGATGCCCAGTTTGATTTCAGGAAGACCGACTTGAGCCGCTTCTGACATCACACGATAGTCACACACGAGGCACATTTCAAAGCCGCCGCCCAATGCCATACCATTGATCGCTGCAACTTTAGGAATCTCTAAATCTTCAAATGCGTTGAAGATGTCGTGAACAGGCAATGCCCAATCCACAATCGCTTGTTCGCCTTGAGCGAAGTTTGCACCAAATTCAGTAATATCTGCGCCAACGATAAATGTAGATTTAGCCGAAGTAACGATTAAGCCTTTGATGTCACCGTTTGCTTTAACAGCGTCAATTGCAGCTTTGAAATCTTCAATCGTTGCACGGTTAAATTTGTTGACCGACTCACCTTGTAAGTCAAAGCGGAATTCTGCAATTCCGTCCGAAAGCATTTGGACGGTAATGGCATTGCCAGCGTGGATCATGCCTGATCTCCTTTATTTTGGAGGACTTCTAAGTTGATGTTGTGAAGCGAGTACGTCATTCCTACGTACATCTATGCTCCGCCAATCTTACGATAACTATATCGAAAAAGAACATAACAAGTTGTATCAAGCCGTGACGCAAGGGTCATCTATTTTTATTCAATTATTTCGTGTGCTTGCGTGATGTATTTTTGAATAATGCGGCCTAAATAGAGTGAAGTTTTTGTTTCGTTTAAGATTTTTTATGGATGAGCGATCAAAAAACGATTAGACAGCGTCCTTATATTTCAAGTCAACCTTTGAGCCGATTTTGGCAATTTAGTCAATGCTGCACTTGCAGGTAAACCCAAACAGAATGAAAACTTGTGATGAAAAGCTGGAAATAGGACGTACTTTGCAGCCTATGTTACAATTTGCAGTCTAGACCGAATACCGGTCTTTTTCTTTTATTTCGTTTTCTTTGGTTTCCAGGTTTTCATATGATTAAGTGGATCATTCTGGCGATTTTTATTCTTTCTGCATTTTATATTCAGCAACGTGGGAAGGTTCGTCACTCGTTTTATCGTCAATTTTTCGATCATTCAACGATTCTTGCGCCGATTAACTACCTCATGTACATGTTTTCAAAGGTGCCGAATCAGCCGTATATCGACACACAGCATTTTCAAGATTTAAAAGTGTTGGATGAAAACTGGGAAATGATTCGTGATGAAGCAAAAGCTTTATATGAAAAAGGCGGAATTAAAGCATCGAGTAGTTATGATGACTTGGGGTTTAACTCCTTTTTCAAAACAGGCTGGAAGCGTTTTTATCTGAAATGGTATGACTCTGCGCATCCGTCAGCCGCTGAACTTTGTCCAAAAACGACGGCGTTGCTGAAAACCTTGCCGACCATTAAAGCCGCGATGTTTACTGAACTAGCACCAGACAGCCGTTTGGTTCGTCACCGTGACCCTTATGCGGGTTCATTGCGTTATCACTTGGGGCTGATCACACCGAACGATGACCGCTGCTTTATTGATGTGGATGGTGAGCGCTATTCATGGCGCGATGGTGAAAGTGTGGTCTTTGATGAAACTTATATTCACTATGCAGAAAATAAGACCGACCAAAACCGCATTATTTTCTTTGCCGATGTCGAGCGTCCATTAAAGACACGCTTTATGGAACGTTTCAATCACTGGTTTGGTAAAAAAGTGATGACCGCTGCCAGCTCTCCAAATGAAGCAGGGGATCAAACGGGTGGGCTGAATAAAGTCTTTGGTTATGTCTATCAAGTGCGGATCAAAGCCAAAGCTTTGAAGAAAACCAACCGTCAACTGTACTACTTCTTAAAGTGGTTCCTGATGCTCGGAATTTTCTTCCTGATCTTTGTTCGACCTTATGTGTTTTAAAGCACATTAAACGCCCTGAGGGACATTTTTTATTTGGACAGAAAAGGGGGAAGTCTATCTGCCCTTTTGATTTTTCTATTTATTTCAAGGCTTACAGTGGATTCGAACCACACATGGCTTTATGCTTTATCCAGTTAAAACTAAAAACAACATGAGCGCGTATCTGTGTCATTTTTAAGATCGCAACTTATAACTTAGATAAAGCATGAGGTTTCAAGGTGCAAAAGTTTCGTTCGAAGATGGACTGGTGGTTTTTGGGGTTTATTATTGCGATGTCAGGCCTGTTGGCCCAATTGATTTTAACCACCTATGGCAAAGGCATTGTGATGCAAAATCTTTTGTTCGTTGTGGTCTATGCTTTGACGATTATTTTGCTGTGGTGGCCGCTGTGGAGTACCCGCTATGTGGTCGATCAGGAGCAACTGACAATTCGCAGTCTCTGTTTTAAATGGATCATTCCCTTAAGCGCGATACAGTCGGTTTCTGAAACAGATAACTCCATCAGTTCACCGGCTTTGTCTCTAGACCGTCTAAAGATTGAATACTTGAAACAGGGCCAAACCAAAACCATCTTGGTGTCACCGAAAGACAAAGTCGCGTTTAAAGCTGCGTTAAAATTGTCATAAATACAGTCTGAGGCACGTTGTATGCTTTACGGGCCTAAGCGAGTGAAAGCCTTGCTCAAATATGCCGTGAGGACTAAAGTAAAATGAACTTGAGTTCTGTTCATCCCACAAACCTCCACATGCAAAACGTCTACTTGCCGTTGAAGGATATGCTTATGAAGTCGTATCAATTGAGTCCGACACAAATTCAAACTTTAGTACCGCATATGGGAAGTTGTATCGCATCAGGTATGATTACGGTGCAAGGCCTAAAAGTGGCCTACATGTACCGTGAAGAAGCACAATCTAGCGATGAAAGTGGTTGGGTCTTTTTATCGGGTGAAGAAGGAGATGACTATATTGAAGACCCTGAAAATTTAGGTTTTTATGAGGTCAATGTGATTGCCAACTATGATGCGGACATCATTGCTTACTTAAATGCGCCTGCGGGAAGTCACTTTGCCCGCAATGAGCAAGGTGTGTTTGAACGGATCGATTTTGAAGCGATGGATCTGGAGTAAGCCTTCAACCTCAGCATCAACGTCTTTTGCCAGCCAGACTGGTTTTGAAATGCTCTTTCATGTGCTTGAAATGCGTCAGACATGCCCAATCTAAAAGACAGATCAAAGGCTAAGCCTAAGCAAAACAGTTGACGGCGAGCCGAGAAAATTAGGGAACCCTGTGAACGAAAACGCACGAGAACATATCGAAAAAATTTTAGCCAATATGACCACACTGCCGGGCGTTTATCGCATGCTCGGTAAAGACGGTGAACTGCTGTATGTGGGCAAAGCGAAAAATTTAAAAAATCGTGTCTCGAGTTATTTTGTCAAAACCATTGAGCACCCGAAGACGCAGGCTTTGGTGGCGCGTATTTATGACATCGAAACCTTAGTTGTTCGTTCCGAAACTGAAGCACTGCTGCTTGAACAAAACCTGATTAAGCTGCACCGTCCACCCTATAACATCATGCTCAGGGACGATAAGTCCTATGTGTATATCTTTGTCTCTGCCGACAAACCGTATCCACGGATTGCATCGGGTCGAGGCAAAGGCAAACACCAAGTCGGAAAGTTTTTTGGACCGTATCCGAGCGCTTATAATGCACGGGATACTTTGTTGGTTTTGCAAAAGCTGTTTAATGTTCGTCAGTGTGAAAATAGCTATTTTTCACAGCGTAAGCGTCCTTGTTTGCAGTATCAAATTAAACGTTGTTCAGCGCCGTGTGTGGGACTCATTAGCCCTGAAGAGTATAAAAATGATGTCGATAACTCGATTCGTTTTTTACAAGGGGACACCAAAGAGCTGAATCAAGAACTGATTGCGAAAATGGAGCAAGCGGCCGAAGCCCTAGAATTTGAAAAAGCGGTGTTTTACCGTGATCGTATGGCATTACTGCGGGATGTCCAGTCACAACAAGCTATTTATAAGCTCAAAGGTGAGGCCGATATTTTAGCGATTGCCTATCAGGCAGGAGTGACCTGTGTGCAGATTATGCATGTGCGTAACGGGAAAATGCTCGGAGGTAAAAGTTACTTCCCAGATATGCTCGGAGATGATTTGGGGCAAATGCTGGCTGACTTCATAGCGAACTTTTATTTCCAAGTGGCAGATGAAGTACCCAGTGAGTTGATTGTAAATGTCGAATTGCCTGATCGAAAAGAACTGGAACAGGCGCTACAACAACAGTTTGATAAGAAAGTACAGATTAAACATAGCGTGCGTGAAACACGTGCAGAATGGTTAGAGCTGGCACAGATGAATGTGCAGCATGCGATCAAAGGGCAATTGGCCAATCACTTTGAGCTGAATGAGCGTTTCCATCAACTTGAACAAGTGGTGGGACGTCCGATTGATCGGATCGAATGTTTTGACATCTCACATACCATGGGTGAAGAAACCGTGGCTTCCTGTGTGGTATTCGACAGTGGCGGCATTCGTAAGCGTGATTATCGTCAGTTTTCAATTCAAGACATTACCGCTGGTGATGACTATGCCGCAATGCGCCAAGCGCTGACTCGTCGTTATAAAAAAGCTATGCTGCCTGATTTACTGCTGATTGATGGTGGCAAAGGGCAGTTGCATATGGCGATGGAAGTCATGCAAGAGCTGGGTTTAGAGGCCTTTATGGTTGGGGTGTCAAAAGGCGAGGGGCGTAAACCGGGCCTTGAAACCCTACACTTTACCGATGGAACTAAAATTCAGTTGCCTGAAGATCATAAAGCGTTGCATTTGATTCAACAGGTGCGTGATGAGGCACATCGCTTTGCGATAACCAAGCACAGAGCTAAACGTGATAAAAAACGTGGTTCATCGATTTTGGAAGTAATTCCGGGTTTGGGGCCGAAACGACGCCGCGATTTGTTGACGCATTTTGGCGGGATTCAAGGGGTGTTAAAGGCTTCCGAGAAAGACTTAACCGGAGTCCCCGGTTTGGGCGAAGTGATGGCCCGAACCATTTATAAAGTCTTGCATGAATAGAACCGCATCCACTGCGTTGGCAAAAGTGCTCATTGACGCATGGGTCATTGATCATTCACATTGGTTGAATTGTGTTGTAAAGATATGGACGGAATTTAAAACAAGGATGCCACATGTCACTTCAACACAGTTATCAAGCTTTAGCAGAACAAGAATCGCTTGATGTTCCTACAGGTTGGTTACAGGGACGCACGATTTATGGGGGACTGGTCGCAGGGTTAATGATGCAAAAAGCATTGTTGACTCTTGCCGATGACACGAAACATTTACTCAGTTGTAGCGTGACTTTTGTTGGCCCAGTACAACAGGCCAAAGTTCGTTTAACCAGCGAGATTCTACGTCAAGGTAAGTCGGTTACCACCTTGGAAGTACGTTTATGGCAAGATGATGCGGTCCAAAGTATTTTGGTGGCAAGCTTCGGGACACAGCGTGAATCGAGTATCCATGTGCATCAAGAACCTGTAGCGCCAGCGTTTCCATCGGTTGATGGTCTTACAACAGCGCCGCATCACCCGCTTGCACCTGAGTGTTTTAAGCAGCTGGATATGGTTTGGGTGACAGGGCAGTATCCATGTACAGCCAGCCCAAAGCCTGACTTTTCTGGCTGGTATCGCTTTAATCCAGACTTACATGAAAATCGAGACATGACCGTAGCAGACCTCATGGTGTCGATGGATATTTGGCCACCAGGGGTGCTACCGATGTTTAAAAGTATGGCACCCGCCAGTTCGCTAACATGGCATTTGACCTATGTGCATCCGCTGAAAAATCAGTTACACGATTGGATGAAGTACCGCGTTGAAACGCAATATGCTGCGGATGGATATTCCACCGAAGCAGCCTATTTGTGGGATGATCAGAATCGTTTAATTGCAATTTCACGTCAAACAGTTACCGTGTTTGCCTAGTGACACCTCAGGTCAATTCGTATAAAGTGGGCGCTATTAACGATGGATTAAACCTCAAAAAAGTGTGCATTTTCATCGTACATGAGGGAAACAACGGGCGGTGTTTATGACTACAGGTCGCATCCTGAATATTCCTAATATCTTGACCTTGGCGCGTATTGCCTTGATTCCGGTCTTTTTGTTGGTGGCCTATTGGCCCCCTGTAATGGGTATCGCTGAACAAGCGGTAAGTATGTCTCGTCATATTTTGTTGACGTCTATTTTTGTCGTTGCAGCGGTGACAGATTGGTTCGATGGTTATTTGGCGCGTACTTTAAATCAGACCTCTGCATTTGGGCGTTTCTTAGACCCTGTTGCGGATAAATTGATGGTGGCAGCCGCACTGATCGTGTTGGTGCAGTGGAAACCAGAAATTTCGATGGCATTTGCGGCGATTGTGATTATTTCCCGTGAAATTACGGTGTCAGCACTGCGTGAATGGATGGCAGAATTGGGTGCACGTACTAATGTAGCTGTGTCTACGGTCGGGAAATATAAAACCGCTTTTCAAATGATTGCAATTACCGTGTTCTTACTGAATTGGCAGCCGCTTGAAATGTTGGCTTATGCATTGTTGTATACCGCGGTAATTTTGACTTTGTGGTCGATGTTTATTTACCTCAAAGCGGCTTGGCCTTACTTAAAACAGCCTTAAGTATTTTTTATATTTAAAACTCCAGCAAAATTGCTGGAGTTTTTGTTTGATGATTTGGCATATATCAATGTAAAAATTTTACTTATAGCCGCATTTTGATCAGTTATTTATGCATCCAGTTCGTAGATTCTTGCTTGAAGTTTCCCATCTTTTCCAAATTCGTTTAAATGACCATCCAGATCCATCCACATTTTAGTGATGGGCTTATTATCTAAATTTGCACCGACCCAAGTAAATACACCCTTTAAATCATAAACTCCCTCATTATCTTGAAGTGAAAAGTCACACATGACGGCAAAACCTGTTCGAACTAAAATCACATCATTCCGATGGTCAGCTGGTTTTGCACCACTTAACCAATCAGGGTCACCAGCGATTTTAAATTGAAGCAGTTGAACACTTGGGGATTGCTGGATAAACATGTTAGTAACTGAATTTAAAATCTCTTCAAAGGGGTTGGGAGATAAAAATTCAAGCATATGTTTGCTCTCTAATAGTTTTTCGAAATCGGTTTTCATATTTAACTCTTTATTTAATAAGCCTATTCTAGTTCTAAAAAATTATGCCAGAACTAACTATGCGTTTCTTCCTCAGTATCATCTTCAAAAGTCTTGGCAATTTTTTCAATATTGAGGCTCTTGGCCATGGCATCGAAAATTTCCTTATAGACCCCATCCTGACGGTACAGCGCTTCATGTTCTCCATGTTCAGCAATACAGCCTTCCTTCATGACATAGGTATAATCGGCATCGATAATTTGTGACAAACTATGCGAAATAATAATCACCGTTCGCCCTTGTTTGATCTCATCGAGGCTATGTTTAATTTGTTCGCTAGCAATCGCATCGAGGCTGGCGGTCGGTTCATCGAGAAAAATAATCGGTGGGTCTTTGAGGAACATACGTGCCAGTGCAATGCGCTGTTGTTGTCCACCTGAAAGCATCAGTGCGTCAGATTGGTAAGCTGCGGGTAACTGCAAAATTTGTTCATGAATAGAGGCTTTTTCTGCGGCAGCGTAGACTTCTTCATCACTGGCATTGATTTTTCCATAACGAATATTGTCTAAAATACTGCCTTGGAAAATGTGATTTTTCTGTAAGACAAGGCCAATATGATCGCGTAAATAGGCGGTGTCGATGTCTTGTAAATCAATTCCGTCGAGCTCAATTTTTCCGGCTTCGGGCCGATAAAATTTATCTAATAGGCTAATTAAAGTGGATTTTCCTGCACCAGATAAGCCCACCAACGCTGTGATTTTATTTGGTCGAATTTCCATGTTGACTTGTTTAAGCGCATGGTGACCATTCGGATAGAAAAAATCGACATTCTTTAGGGTAAATTTACCCTGAATTGTGGGTTTGAGCGTACCATTTTGCTCGATTTCATCATCTGCTTCTAAAATCTTAAAAAAGCTTTCCGCGTAAATCATCGCATCATTCACTTCATCATAAATACGGTGCAATGAACGAATTGGGGCGGAGACATTATTGAACAGCAAAATATGAAACATGATCATACCAATACTCATTTGTCCATCGAGCACAAAGTACGCCGTGAGGATAATGATCAACACAATCCCGATTTGTTCAATAAAGGTCTTTAAGCCATCAAATAAGAAACTGAGCTGACGCGTTTGCATCTGGTTATCGGTCAGTGCTTTTTGCAGTTTCAGTTGTTTGGTCGACTCAATGGACTCTCGGTTAAAGGACTTAATCACGCTAATCGACTGGATAATACTGAGAATGCCTTGGCTCTTTTTTTCACGGCCATCACGCAAATTACGTCGCCATCCGCCCAGTTTCTTAGCTTGTTGAAAGGTCAACCAAAAGTAAATCGGGATAATACTGGTCGCCACTAAACCGACGTAGAAGTTGGCATAGTACATCAGCCCGAGTGCCACAATGGCACTGCTAAAAAGTGGCAAAATATCGATAAAAAAGATTTGTACCAGACGGGTGAGTGAGCCAATGCCACGGTCAATCCGCGTTTGTAGCTTACCTGCTTGGTTCTGATCGGCATTAAAAAAGGCCAAACGGTAGCTGAGAAATTTTTCGATAATGCTTTGCGCCAAATCTTGCGATACCAGAATGCGGAGCTTTTCCCCATAAAACTTTTGACCAAACTGGACCAAGGCACTAATGACTTCTTTGCTGAGTAAAATCACAGAAATGGTGATCAAAATATGGAGGCCTTCGGTCAGTCCTTGGCCTTGTTCGACCAGACGGTTGATACTGTCGACGGCATATTGCAAAGTCAGGGCATTGACCTGCGCGGTGAAGGAACCAATCAGCGTCAGAATCAAGGTCGCAATCACCAATATCCGATAGGGGCGGACAAAGGGGCGAAGCTTTTGAAACAACTGCCAAAGGTTCATACATGCTTCTTTTTATTGTGAAAGTTCACATGAGTGTATGCATAAGGAGGCTAGGCGACAAGCTGTGACTTTGTTTTGATTTGTGTCGTTCTGAATTCAGTTAAACTGTTTACAGAGGAGGAAAAGTCATGACCTTAGATCTATTTAGCCCTGAACCGCAAGCAAACTTGCTCCCATTCGATGGGCAGGTGCAGGACTTGGGCTTGATTTTAACTGCGGAGCAAAGTACGAAATATTTGGATTATTTTTTAGCACATTTGGCATGGCGACCTGACGAAGTCGTACTGTATGGCAAACGTTATGTCACGGAGCGAAAAGTGGTGTGGTATGGCGATGCCGAGTACCAATATCACTATTCGGGTAGTGCCAAGCAAGCACAGTTATGGCATCCCGCTTTGTTTCGTTTAAAACAACATATTGAGCAATTGGTGGGACATTCATTTAACTCATGTCTAGCCAATTTATATGAAAATGGCAGCCAAGCCGTGGGCTGGCATAGTGATGATGAGCCTTCACTACGTTCGCCGCAGCAAGAAAATGTGGTGATTGCCTCACTCAGTTTTGGTGCAACCCGTAAGTTTTGCTTTAAGCACAAGTTTAAACAGGAAAAAATCGAGCTGATGTTGCACAGCGGGCAATTAATCGTGATGCGTGGACAGACCCAGCGCTACTGGAAACATGCTTTGATGAAATCCAGTAAAATCACTGAGCCGCGTCTGAATTTAACCTTTCGCTATTTCTATCCAACGCTTCAACGCTAAGTAAAATTAAGCTTCAATATTATGCAATAGATGGCATTTCTGTTCGATCTGTAAGGCGCTATGTCTTAATATTTCAACCATTTTTTTCAGATCGACAAATTCAAACCGATTTTTCGAAGCCAATAAGGTCAGTGCCAACGGTGTATCTTTGGGTGAAAATTTGACTGGTACAGACAGACTGGCAAGGTTGGGGTCAAACTCGCCATTGGAAAAATAATAGCCCTGTTTCTTAATGGCTTTCATTTTCTGTAAAAATTCATCTTGGCTCGCGGCAAAATTGACCTCGACTAACTGATCCGAAAATTTTTGATAATATTCAATAATTTTGGCTTTGCTGAGCTGTGAAATCACTACTTTAGGCGATGAACCCAAATACACCGGACGTGGGCAACCGCGCCCATAAGAAAATAACTCAAGGTCTTTAAAGACTTCACCATATAGGTCAATACAGTGCTCTGCGTTGAGCTGGGTGAGGATACAGCAAAACTCCGTTCGCTCAACGATGTCTTGCATAAAAGGAATGCTGATTTGTAAGAGTGGGTCTGTGGTTCGAGAGATATAGTCCAAAACAGCAATTTGAGAGCCTAAAGTATAGTCACCACTGGTTCCACTTAAGCGCTGTAAAAGTCCTGCAGATACCAATTCCTTTAAATAACGGTAACTGGTGGGCTGTGATAGCCCCAGTTCGGCACTGATGATATCGACATTGATAATCGGGCGTGACACAGAAAAGAGGTCTAAGACAGTGAGAATTTTACCGAAACTTGAAAGTGCCATAAGAACCTACTTAGTCAAAATAAATGCCATTTGAACGACAGTTACTATATAACAAAAACCCTAGACTCGACATGGCTTTCGTTCTGGACACATGGCTTTCGTGGACTTTTATCAGCATTTGCAACGCAATAAAAAGGGTGAAATATGATCTTAAAAACATGTAAATTATCATATTAAGATATTTTAATTGACAAAAATCCATATTTTTGGAAAGATTGTCATTATAAATGTCTTTTAATGAATAATGATTTTGTTATTTATTGAGCTATTTTCTTTCCTTTCAACATGGCGCTGTCTTTGACCATGTCTGTAAAAGACTTCATTTATTTGAATCATTTTTTCATCCGTCTTCGCATGAGGTGAGGACGAAGTGATGCTGTTTGTCTGAGCAATGCTGTGTTGAAGAGTTGTTTAAATGTTGTCATTCAGCGCATTTAGAGATGAATTTATGTTCCTCACCAAACAGTTACTCGCATTCCGTCCAAATAAATTGGACTGGATTTTTGCGACGAAAACCTTTTTGGCAGGCATGCTTTCACTTTATGTCGCATTTTCATTAGATTTGGCTTATCCCATTTGGGCGATTGGAACGGTCTTCGTCATCGCAAACCCATATGCGGGTATGACCTCCTCAAAAAGTCTTTATCGGGTGTTGGGAACGTTGCTGGGAGCGATTGTTTCGATTGCAGTCACGCCAAACCTGATCAACACTCCTGAATTGTTCACATTATTTTTAGCCACATGGGTCGGGTTTTGTCTATATTTTTCATTGTTGGATCGGACGCCGCGTAGCTATATTTTTATGTTGGCTGGCTATACTACGGTCATTATTTGCTACAACATTGTCTATAACATTGAAACCACCTCCATGTTTGATATGGCGATTGGTCGCTGTATTGAAATCACGGTGGGAGTACTGTGTAGTGCAGTGGTGAATGCGGTACTGTTTCCCATGCATATTGGTCCCGTAGTCAAAACCCGTGTTTCACAGACTTTTCAAGACACCCGAGCGGTTTTTGATCAGATCCTGACAGATGATGTTAAGGCCATTAATTACAGCACTACGCTTAGTCATATCACGCGGGATATTGCCGATATTCATGTGATGGCCGTGCACTTGAGCTATGAAAAATCGACCTTGCAGGGCATGACCAAACCGCTCCAAGAAATGCTGCATCAACTCAGTATGTTGGTGACGAACTTGGTGGCCATGGCCGAGCGAATTCAGCAGTTAGATCACATTGACGCATGCTACCGTCCAGCTTTAGAAAAGGCGCATGCACAGATTGTAAAATTTTTACAAAGTGATCAGGTCATTTTAGAGCAGGACTTAAACCAGCTACCTGAGCAGTTTGAGTCAAGTTTCCAAGCCGTATTTGACAGTGCCTTGCCACAGCAGCAAGTCATGTTGGCCAGTTTAAAAATGGATGTGCGTCATTTCACCCAAAATATACGTGCCATTAAGCTGATTTGGCAGCGTATCCAACAAGGGGATGACAGCTTACCCGCAATCGTGACCCCGATTAGTACAAACTATCCCAACAACTTACATCGAGATCATGGCGTAGCCGTGCGTGGCGGCATTTCAGCTTTTATTGTGGTGCTTGTGGCGACTGGCTTTTGGATTGTCAGTGGTTGGAAAGCGGGTTTTATGATGGCAGAGATGGCCGCTATTTGTGCCTGTATTTTGACCAGTATGGACAATCCTGTTCCTGCCTTAAAAATCTTTATCCGTGCCAGTCTGTATGCGGCGATTATTGTCTTTATTTATGCTTATGGCATCTTTCCGCACATTAGCGCTTTTTGGATGTTGGCTGTGGTGTTGGCCCCTTTTTGTATGTACTGTCTGATGCTGTTTTTACACCCACCACTCACAGGTTTAGCGCTACCTTTGATAATGGGTGTGGTCATGGGCTTAAACCTGCAAAACCGTTATCACCTTGATCAAGTGATGTTTTTTGATGCATCGATTGGGACGGTACTTGGCCCCATCATTTCTGTCTATGTGATTCATTTGGTGCGTGCGATGTCGCCAGACATTACCGCCAAGCGCATCCTGTCTTTACATTATAAAGCAATACGACAAGCGCTTTACTTGCCTTATGGGGTGGAATTTAGAGTGCATTTGCGCAGTATGTTGGATCGGATAGGCGTACTGAATACCAAGTTGGTACAGTCCGATCGCTTGAAGCAAAAAATCAATTTGGCCTTGATTGAATCCAGTGCGGTGATTGATTTAACTCGGGTGCAAGAACTGATTGAAAAAATGCCTGTGCAGGCCTCTATCACGCTGCATCTACAAGAACTACAAAGCCAAATGGATGCTTATTTCTACGCTAAAGAATTAGACCATAGCGACCTACAGGTCAGACAAAACATTTTGGACAAAATTCAGATCATTCAGGCCGAGCTTATACAGCTGCAAGACCAGAATATTGCTCGGCGTTTGCAAGTTTCACTGAATAATATTCAAAGCAGTCTCTGTCATGCGACATGGGGCGAAATGTCTCAAGTCCGTTTGCTGGGAGCATAATGATGGGTGAACTTAATATCTATGGTGTGTATGTGCCAGTTTTGGTCATTCAGGCGGTATTGGCTTACATCGTATTACGGTTACTCATGCGGATGATCGATCCTTGGGTCGACAAAGGCTGGATTTTTTTACCCAGTATTTTTTATTTATGCCTCTACATTACAGTGCTTGGCATGGTCCATTGGGGTTTTATCGTAAGCTTTGCCTAAGCACACATCTGATTGAAATGAATGAGGTAAAAGAAATGGCATCCTTTGATTGGCGTAAACTGAGCCGTCCCATCACTTTAGTGCTGATTGTGGGTATCGCGATCGCAGTGCTCGTGCATCTTTGGCATTATTATAATGCTGAACCGTGGACACGTGATGGGCGGGTTCGTGGTGATGTGATTCAAGTGTCTTCCGATGTATCAGGCTTAGTCACAGAAGTTTTAGTGCATGATAATCAAAGCGTCAAACAAGGGCAGGTGCTGTTTAAAATTGATGTGGCGCGTCAGGCGCTTGATGTGGAACAAGCCAAATCAGACTTGGCTAAAGCCAAAGCCAGTTTGGCTGCTGCCGAAGCGGAGCTGTTTCAAAGCAAAGCCAATTTGACCAAATCACAAGCCAATAGTCACTTGGCCGATAAAAATGCAGAACGCTATGCCAATTTGATGGATGGTGCTATATCAAAGCAAGAACAAGATCAGATGTTTGCCGTACGAGATCAATCACATGCTGAACATGAACAAATGCAAGCGGCGATTCAGCAGGCTAAAGCCAATATTGCGCAGCAACAGGCGTTAATCGATGTAGCCACCAGTAATTTACATTTGGCTGAATTAAACTTGAACCGTTCCGAAGTCCTAGCACCAGCCGATGGCACACTGTCTAATTTTGAGATGAAAGCAGGGAATTATGTCAAAGTGGGGCAGGCGGTAGCGGCGCTATTAGATCGCTCGCAGCTTTATGTGGTCGGTTATTTTGAAGAAACCAAATTAAATAAAATTTATTTGGGTGCGCCCGCTACTGTACAGTTGATGGGGGACTCAAACATCTTAAAAGGGCATGTGCAGGGGATTGCTTCAGGCATTGAAGATCGTGAACGAACCACAAGTACAGGTTTATTGGCCAATGTAAACCCAACCTTTAGTTGGGTGCGTTTAGCGCAGCGCGTTCCTGTGAAAATTGCACTGGATGATATTCCGAAAAATGAATTGGCCTTTGTCGCGGGGCGAACCGTGACAGTACATATTACCCAGTCACAGCACTAAATTGACCTCTGTTCATTTCAAAAAAAGCATCCAATGAGGATGCTTTTTTTGAACGCTATTTGATGTGTTGAGATCCGACTCCAGTCATAAAAACCATGTCATCTGTTTTAAGAAAGGCTTACTTAAGGTGTAAGACCTTCAGGATTGCGATACCAACTTTCAATAAATAATGTTGCGGCAAGACTATCAGCAGAAACTTTTTTGCCTCGGCCTTGCGCATGGTAATGGCTCAGCTCATCACGGGCTGCACGAGTACTTAAGCGTTCATCCACCATCCATGTTTCAATATTGGTTTGATGACGTAAACGACGTGCGAACTTACGTGCTCGAGCAGATAATTCCGACTCGCTATCATCCATATTGAGTGGTAATCCGACTAAAAATACATTGGGCTGATATTGTTTAATAATTTTATGCAGTTCATCCCAGTTGGGGATGCCATCTTTCATTGGAAATAAAGCCAAAGGCGTTGCACTTTCAATCAATGCTTGACCGACTGCCATGCCCATTTTTTGTGTACCGAAGTCAAATGCCATAATCATTTGGGGTGTGTTTAAATCAGGCATGTCCAATCTCAGAAGACAACCAGGTTCGGTCCAGCCCGAGCTTTTTATAGGCAGCATCCCAACGGTCGTCATAAGGAATATTAAAAATCAAATCCATATCAGCATCGCAGACTAACCAATCACCACGAGACAGCTCATCTTCCAATTGGTTTTTGGTCCAACTGGTATAGCCTAAAGCAATTTGATAGCGACCCACACCTTCGTTATGTGCAATCGCATCTAAAATATCTTTAGATGTGGTGATACAGATATTTTCCCCCACCGCAATGGAAGAGTGCCATGTCGGCTGGCCCGTATGTAAGACAAAGCCAGCTTCTGGACGCAAAGGCCCACCTTGTAGAACATCGTGTGGTCGTACGTGATCGGCTTCAATTTCAAGATCATTGAGCAGTTCTTTGACTGAAAGTCCTGAGGGGCGGTTGATGATGATGCCTTGAGCACCTTCCTCATCGTGTCGGGCCAAATAAATCACGGTATGGGCAAAGACTTCATCTGCCATATCGGGTGGGGCAATGAGACAGCGATGCGTCAGATATTGTTTGCTCACCTAAAGGCTTCTCCTTGAAATTAAAATGCTTCTAGTCAAATGTTGTTATCTACCACGTTACTAGACTAATGCACTTTCTCCAAATCTTTTTTTGTGATCCAGTCTACATAAATTAGGCAGATTGAAACTTCAACTGACGTAACTGCTTGGCATGTTGTAGCGTGGTGTCATTAATTTCAACGCCGCCTGTCATGCGTGCGAGCTCATCGATACGCTCATCTTCTTCTAAGTCTAGAATGGTACTGCTGGCAGGGTCGGTCTGACGTTTTTTCACCAACAAGTGCTGGTCAGACTGTGCTGCAACTTGAGCTTGGTGGGTAATACACAGAATTTGCACATGCGAACCCAAGTCGGCCAAGAGACGACCGACAATTTCGGCCGTGCCACCACTAATGCCGACGTCAATTTCATCGAAGACTAAGACTTCAGCTTCGGTTTTTTCAGCATTCATCACTTGCATCACCAGCGCGATACGTGACAACTCTCCCCCTGAAGCAACTTTGGCTAATGGTTGCGGTGGAATGCCTTTGTTGGCGGTGAACAGTAATTGGATAAAGCTCAAGCCTTCACTAGAGACCTGCTCCATCGGCTCAAATTTGAACTCAAAGTGTGCTTCAGGTAGGGCCAATTGTTTGACCTGTTCGGTTAAATGTTTTGCCAATGGTGCGGCTGCATCACGACGAATTTGGTCGAGGTGTTGGGCTTTATTTAACAGGTCCTGATGCGAGACTTCAACTTGCTCAGCTAGTGTTTCTGGGTCTTCTAATAAATGGAGCTGTGCCAGTTCAGATTGCCATTGTTCATGCTCTTGTTTTAAGTGTTCTGGCTGCGTGCGGTACTTACGGGCAAAACGGTGGAACATCTCAAGCTGGGTGTTCAACTCTTCCATACGTTCTGGGTCATAACTTTGACGGTCAATAAACTGACGGAGATTGGCTGTGGCATCGTCAAGCTCACTTTGTGCATTCAGCAAAGACGTATGAATCTCAGCCAATTGTTCACTGCGGCCTGCATGTGATTCTAAGCGGCGAATAATACTAGAAATTTCTTGATTAATATTTTGTTCAGCATCATCTAAGGCCGTAACGGCATAACTACAGTCCTGCATGATATTTTCATGATGCGACAGGCGGTCGAACTCTTGTTCAATCTCTTTATAGTCGATTTGCACCACATCTTCGAGTTCTTCTAATTGTAAACTCAAAGTATCCATGCGTTGTTTACGCGTGGCTTGAGCATCCAATGCTGCTTGGTGCTGACGAATGTCTTTTTGCCATGTGCTATAGGCTTCACGCACAGCTTGCGCTTCTGGGTAGAAGTTATGATAGAGGTCTAACCAGCGTCTTGGATAAGGCGGTTCTAATAGCTGTTGCTGACTGTGTTGGCTATACAGCTGTACCAGCAAGCGCCCGATTTCTTTCAATTCAGCTAAGCTGCTTGGACGACCATTAATCCATGCTTTGCTACGACCAGTGGCAAAAATAACCCGTCTTAAATGAATCTCTCCGGACTCATCATCTAACTCATGTGCCTTTAACCATAAGGCTTCAGGACTGTGCTCTTGATAGCTGAAAATAGCCGTGACATCGGCTTTATCTGAACCGAAACGGACATAGTTGGTATCGGTACGTTCTCCCAGACAGGCGGACAGTGCATCTAGCAATAATGATTTACCTGCACCTGTTTCCCCAGTCAGGACATTAAAACCTTGATCGATATCAAGTGCTAAGTGATCGGCTAAAGCAAAATTAATTAAAGTTAAATGTGTCAGCATAAACGCATCCGAGCTGCGAAAAGTTTTAGTTTAAGATAGTGAAGTTTTATTCAGCCGACAAGACGGCAACGCTATTCGTTTTGTGCAAAGTCGGCTTATTTTAGCGTGAATCTGAAAGTCGACCTAGCAGATTTTTTAAATCCGACTGTTATAGCAAACACAGCACAAACATGTTGGTATGCGGTTTATACAGAAAGAGTACGACTCAGCGAACGGGTCGCATCGGCAAAAAACACGCCAAAATGGGCTAGAAATTGAGGCAATTGTACGATGGTCGGACTTTAACAAAATATTGATTGAGGGGAATAAAACATCGATTGATTAGTTAATCGCACATCTTTAAACTAGCGAATCAATACGAATATAAATGCGCATTATCTGGAGTGTACGCATGTCAACTCAGTTCGATCATGTCTCTGTCATTAAAAAATCCAATGTTTATTTTGGCGGTTTATGCATCAGTCATACTGTTCAATTTGAAGATGGCACCAAAAAAACGTTAGGGGTTATTCTTCCGACAGAGCAAGCTTTGACGTTTGAAACACATGTGGCAGAGCGTATGGAAATTATTTCAGGCGAATGTCGTGTACAAATTGCTGACAGCGAAGAGAGCGAATTGTTCCGCGCAGGTCAGTCTTTTTATGTGCCTGGCAATAGTCGTTTTAAAATTGAAACCGACGAAGTTTTGGACTACGTGTGCCATCTAGAAGGTTAAGCTTTCAACTGATACTCGCCAAGTAATTTCAAGCGAAATCGGTTAAACTATCCGTTGCACAGCAATCCTGTAAAGTCAGCTTTACAGGATTTTTATTTTTGGCACATCGTGTCGATGGTCATTTATCTTTTAGAGGTCCTACATGGCTAAACCTGAATATTTCTATGGCGTTCATTCGGTGGAGTCATTGTTGGAACTTGAACCTGAACGTGTACTGACACTTTTTACCTTAAAAGGGCGTGATGACCAGCGTTTAAAGCGTGTACTTGAGTTGGCTGAACCGTTTGGTATTAGCGTACAACAAACCGGTCGTGATCGATTAGAAAAAATGGCGGGCTTGCCATTCCACCAAGGGGTTGTGGCTGCGGTCCGTCCTAATCCAGTTTTCAATGAAAAAGATTTAGAAGCCTTACTGAAACAATCGCCAAATTGTTTATTGCTGGGTTTAGATCAAGTCACCGATCCGCATAACCTCGGCGCATGTATCCGTACCGCGGCTGCAATGGGCGTTGAGGCCGTGATTGTGCCTCGTGATCGTTCCGCAAGTTTGACCCCGACCGCGCGCAAAGTTGCGGCAGGTGGTGCTGAAAAAGTTAAATTTATCCAAGTGACCAATTTGGCTCGGACTTTAGCGCAAATTAAAGATGAGTTTAATGTGCGTGTGGTCGGTACCATGTTGGATGAAAAAGCTTTGCCGCTACAAGAGTTCGATTTTACTGGAACGGCTGTATGTGTGGTGATGGGTGCTGAAGATACTGGTCTGCGTCCAATTACCCAGTCTCAATGCGATCAAACGGTTTATATTCCGATGGCAGGAAATTTACAAAGTTTGAATGTCAGTGTAGCAACGGGTATGGCTTTGTATGAAGCATGCCGTCAACGTAATGTCTAAGATTTTTTAATTCCTGATTCAATGTAAACATAATGATGACCCCTCAAAAACAAGGCTATGTATTTATTGCCATCACCATGTTTATTTGGGGGGGATTTACCTTAACGGCGCGGCTCAGTGCCAATTGGGGTATTGGTGCGTGGGATATTACCGCCTTACGTTTTCTCTTGGCGTTTTGCATCTTAATGCCAATCTTGATCTATAAAAAAGATACCGCCTTTTTGTGGAAGAAAGAGCCTTTTATTTTGGCTATGATTGGAGGGGTGTGTTACTGCATCACCGCTTATAGCGCTTTTCATTATGTGCCTGCGGCACATGCTGCGATCTTTCTCAATGGCTGCATTCCACTTTGTACAGCTGTTGCAGCTTATCTGCTATTTCGACAACCATTTGACCGGCATACTTGGCTCAGCCTCAGTATTATGTTGCTCGCACTGACGGCCATGAGTGGACTGATGTATCAAGAAACAGGTATTGCTTTTAGTTTAGGTGATGGCTTGTTTTTCCTCAGTGCTGTGCTGTGGGGAACATTTACCGTTTTATTGAGACAATGGAAGCTGTCGGCATGGCACTCCATGGCAGGTGTTGCGATTTGGGCTGCGATTATTTTTGTGCCGATTTATGTTTTATTCCTACCCAAAACCATAACGCATGTGCAACCTGTGCAATTGATTGCTCAGGTGGTATTTCATGGCGTGTTCGTAGTCATCGTGGCGACCCTCACTTATGTGGAAGCCATTAAGCGTTTGGGGGCGTTTAAAACAGGCAGTATTGTGACTTTGGCGCCTTTTATTGCCGCGATTATTGCGGTTCCTTTGCTCAATGAACCTTTGAGTGTTGCGATTTTATGTGGTCTTCTGGGAATGGGGATCGGGGCCTTACAACCGTGGCGTTGGATACGGCAGGACAGTTTGAAAGCCCAACTCGCACAACAAAAAAAGCAGTCATAGTCGACTGCATTTTTTTAGATTTCTGAATGGGCTAAATATTTTAAATGCAACGGTCTGAGTTGTGCGTATAAGTGTTCCAAGTGTCCATCATTTACCACAATATCATCGGCCAACGCTTGTTTTTGTTCACGAGACATTTGCGCTTTAATGATGGTTTGAATTTGCTCAATGGTTTGATGGTCGCGCTGTGAAGCGCGGAGAATCTGGATATCAATTGAAGCATCGATCAGAAGCGTATGTTGTGTCAGCTCATGCTGATTGGTTTCAAAAAGTAGTGGTGAAACCAAAATCGCATAAGGGCTGGTCGCAGCTTGTAATTGTTGCATGATGGACTGACGAATTGCAGGGTGGGTGATCTTTTCCAATTGCTTACGGGCAGACGGGTCCTGAAAAATGTGTTCACGTAAAGCACGTCGATTCAGTTCGCCATTGTCCAGTAAGGCCCACTCGCCGAAGCTGCTTCGAATTTGCTGAAGTGCAGGCTGACCTACAGCAACAATTTCTCGAGCAACGACATCGGCATCGACTACTTGTATGCCTTGTTGTTCAAACCAGTGGCTTGCGGCAGATTTTCCACTGCCAATCCCGCCGGTCAGACCTAAAATAAATGACATATTATTTTAATTGCCTAAATATATTTTCATAATTTGCTCACCCCACAAAAAGGCAATCCATCCTGCGATGGCAATATACGGGCCAAAAGCAAAAGGCTGATTTTCTTTACGCACTTTGAGCAGGATGATGCCGATAATGGCGCCTACGAAAGAAGAAAGTAGCACAATCAGTGGCAGCAGCAAAGGACCCATCCATGCGCCTAAAGCAGCAAGTAACTTAAAGTCACCATAACCCATACCTTCCTTGCCTGTGATGAGCTTAAACAGATAGTAGACAATCCATAAGCATAAGAAACCAATGATGTAACCCCAAATGGCCGCAGTCGGTGTGGTGTAAATCGCATAACTATTGACCCCTAAACCCAGACCTGCAAGCGTGAGGGTATAACGATCAGGTAAAAGCTGAGTGTCAAAATCAATAAAAGTTAAGGCGATTAAAATGTAAGTGAGTACGAGACCGAACAGCATTTGGACTGTTGGACCAAAGACTGCAACCACGACCAATGCACAAATGGCGGTCAGGAGTTCAATCGCAGGGTAGCGAATGTTGATCGGGTTATGGCAAGTACCACACTTTCCTCGTAGCAGTAACCAACTAATCACAGGGATATTTTGATACCAGCGTATGGCACTTTTGCATTTGGGGCAGGTCGAGGCAGGCTTGCTCAATGTGAGCTTTGTTTCATCAATAATAGGCTGTTCAGGATGAAGCAAAAGTTGGCAGTCGGTGCGCCATTCTTGTTCCATCATTTTTGGAGTGCGATAGATCACTACATTCAGGAAACTACCAATGCACAAACTAAAAACTCCAACGGCGAAATACAGCGCCATTGGAGTATTGATCAGATAGGAAATTATTTCTTGCATTAAACCACAGAACCCATTTGGAAAATTGGTAGATACATGGCGATTACTAGGCCACCCACAAGTACACCCAAGACTGCCATGATGAGAGGCTCCATCATTGCCGTTAAGCCATCCACCGCATTATCGACTTCGTTTTCATAGTGAGTGGCAACTTTATCCAACATGGCATCGAGCGCACCAGATTCTTCACCAATCGCTACCATTTGTACTGCCATTGATGGAAATTTATTGGTGGCACGCATCGCGAATTGAAGTTGTTGCCCTGTTGCGACATCTTCACGGATCTTCATCACAGCTTCTTCATAGACCACATTGTTGGTTGCACCCGCGGTAGATTCGAGGGCATCAATTAAGGGTACACCTGCAGCAAAGGTTGTCGATAGGGTGCGGCTATAGCGCGCGATAATCGCTTTATAGACTAAATCACCAAAAATTGGGGCTTTGAGGGCGGCTTTATCTAGCATGTCACGAAACTTTTTACTACGCTTTTTGGTTTCGAGTAAAGCGGTAATCACCACACCAACGACAATAATCAAAATGAACCAGTATTTCTGCATCCATTCAGACATATTTACCACCATTTGGGTGAATGCAGGTAAGTCTGCACCAAAGGAACTAAAGAGTTCTTGGAAAACAGGGACAACTTTGACCATCAAAATAATGGTCACGATCACCGCAACCACAACGACGGTTGCTGGGTATTTCATGGCTTTTTTAATTTTTTGCTTTAACAATTCACTTTTTTCTTTATAGACCGCTACACGGTCCAGCATGGTCTCAAGCGCACCTGATTGTTCGCCTGATTCAACCAATGAACAGAATAAGTTGTCGAAATATTGTGGATATTTTTTGAGTGCTCCCGCAAAGGTATTACCGCCTTCAACTTCACCTTTAATGCCGAGGACAACTTCACGCATAGATGGGTTTTCTAGACCTTCAGCCACAATTTCAAAGCCTTGAACCAGCGGTACACCCGCTTTCATCATGGTTGCGAGCTGTCGGGTGAAAATCGTGATGTCCAGTGTGGTCACTTTTTTCTTCATTATGCCTTCAAAAATATTCTTTTTCTTTTCTCGAATACTCTTGATGGTAATCCCTTGTTTGCGCAAAGTAACTTTGGCGAGGGCAAGATTACGTGCAGGCAATTCCCCTTTAATTTTTGCCCCTTTACGATCAATCCCTTCATAATTGAAGGTTGGCATCATCTGTGCTTTTTTGACAGCCATGCATTTATCCTTATTCTTTCAATATTTCAACTATTCGCTGGTTACACGATTCACTTCTTGTAGGGAAGTGACCCCCTGCATAACCTTGAGTAAACCTGAACGACGTAAATTGTTAAATCCTAATTTTGCAGATGCTTCCGCAATCTGTAAGGCATTGCCATCTTCCATAATAATTTTTGAAATTTCTGGCGTGACTTTCATGACTTCATAAATACCAACACGTCCTTTATAGCCTTCACGGCACTCAGCACATCCCACTGGTTGATAAACTTTGAAATCTGGATCTTTGATATCTGTGGAAGTAAAGCCCATTTCGAGCAAGCTTTGTTCGGGAATATCGACAGCGGCTTTACATTGGTTACATAAGCGGCGTGCTAAACGTTGTGCAATCACCAAATTGACTGAGGTCGCAATATTAAAAGAGGGAACCCCCATATTGCGTAAGCGGGTCAGGGTTTCAGGTGCACTATTGGTGTGGAGTGTCGACATGACCATGTGACCTGTCTGCGCGGCTTTAATCGCGATTTCAGCCGTTTCAAGGTCACGAATCTCACCCACCATTACAATATCAGGATCTTGACGTAAGAAGGACTTCAGCGCAGCAGAGAAGGTGAGGCCGACTTTATTGTTCACATTGACCTGATTAATGCCTTCTAAGTTAATCTCAACAGGGTCTTCCGCAGTTGAAATATTGGTGTCTTCTTTATTTAGAATATTCAAACCTGTATACAGCGATACCGTTTTACCTGAACCTGTCGGGCCAGTAATTAACAACATGCCTTGCGGTTTGTCTAAAGCCTGCATAAATAGGTCTTTTTGATCTGGTTCATAACCTAAAGCATCAATCCCCAGCATAGCACTGGATGGATCGAGAATACGTAGAACCAGCTTTTCGCCAAATAAGGTTGGAAGTGAGTTGACACGGAAGTCGATGGCTTTGCTTTTCGACAGCTTTAATTTAATTCGGCCATCTTGCGGGACGCGCTTTTCAGAGATGTCCATTTGTGACATAACTTTTAAACGTGAGGCAAGACGAGTCGCCAGTTGTAATGGCGGACTGGCAATATGACGCAGAACTCCATCTACACGGTAACGAACACGGTAAGATTTTTCATAAGGCTCAAAGTGTAAGTCTGAGGCGCCCATACGAATCGCATCGATCAGTAATTTATTGATGTATTTGACGATCGGAGCTTCATCCCCTTGAGGTGAGTCATCTTCTTCGTCATTTGAGTTCTGATGGTCTTGCTCTAAGTCTAAATCAATATCTTCATCAGAAAATTCAAAGCTATCGGCTTGCGCGAAATTTTGTTCGATTAGTTTTTCAAGTTGAGGATGTTCAACAATAATCGCTTCAATGTTCATTTTAGAATTGAAACGAATCGCGTCCATCGCATCCATGTTGGTTGGATTGCTAGTGGCGATATAGAGGATATTGCCACGACGGTAAATCGGCAACACACGATGCTTGGTGATAAGTTTGTCTTCGACCAGATCCCGTAGAATTTGTACAGAATCATAGACACTTAAGTCAAAAACAGGCTCGCCAAACTCTAAAGAAATCGTTTCAGCGATCATTTGTGGGGAGAGTTTATGATTTTCAATCAGATAAGGAACGATGTCTTGCTGAGCTTTTTTTGCAGAGAGCATTGCCAGCTGCATATTTTCAGCAGTCATGCGTCCGTCTTCGACTAAGCGTCGAATGAAGCCTGTGAACTTAGGCAAACCATTTGATACTGACATTCCCCAGATCCTTAACTTCTCAATTGTTTATAATTGGTATCGTAAAATTATACTTTTGTTGCACAAAAATACCATATCTGAAAGTGTTGTCACCACCTTAATATCGATTAAAAGCATGAACTGGTCGTGATAGCAGGCGATTTTTTTACAAAAAGATGTCTTTATTTTCATTCGTATTATTTTGATTGCCGAAGAAATTCTAGAAGAAAACTATCTTTGAAAAATAAATACCGTGTAGAATGAGGCCGTTTTAATGAACTGTTTTGAATAGGGTGCTGTATGTCGGGTTCGACGATTAAGCCATGGGTTGTCGGCAATTGGAAGATGAACCCAATGCAGGCAGATGCCAAGCAATTGCTTAAAGAATTTAAACAGCTCTTGCAAGAGAATGAAATAGCAGAAGAAAAATGTAATATTGGGCTTGCGCCTGTGACGCTAGCTTTGACTTCAATGCAGGCTGAATTGGCGAATGCTGCACGTTCAGTTTTTACTGTAGCGCAGGATGTATCGCGTTTTGGTAACATGGGTGCATATACTGGTGAGGTGAGTGCAGAACTGCTCAAAGATAGTCAAATTGAATATGTTTTAATTGGTCACTCAGAACGTCGTGAATATTTTGCTGAAAGCGCAGCAATTTTAAATGCGAAAGCTCAAAATGCCTTAAATGCGGGTTTAAAAGTCATTTACTGTGTCGGTGAAAGCTTAGAACAGCGTGAATCTGGTCAGGCAGAAGTAGTGGTTTTACAACAAATTTGCGACTTAGCCAGTGTGGTAACGGCAGAGCAGTGGCCTCATATTGTGATTGCCTATGAGCCAATTTGGGCCATTGGTACAGGAAAAACTGCTTCACCAGAAGATGCACAAGCCATGCATGCGAAAATCCGTGAAGGCCTCACGCAAATTACCAGTCATGGCGGGAACATGGCCATTTTATATGGTGGTAGTGTAAAAGCTGAAAATGCAGTAGAGTTAGCGGCCTGTCCAGATATCAATGGTGCACTCGTCGGTGGGGCATCTTTAAATGCAACGTCGTTTTATAAAATTGTCGAAGCATTTGCAAATACAAAATAATTAGGAGTTCAGCATGCAAACTTTTGTGCTGGTAGTACATATTATCTTAGCTGTGTTGATGATCGTGCTGATTTTGGTCCAGCATGGTAAAGGTGCAGATGCTGGTGCTTCGTTTGGTGGTGGCGGTGCTGCAACTGTATTTGGTGCATCAGGTTCAGGTAATTTCTTGACCCGATTGACTGCGGTTTTGACGGCCTTGTTTTTTATCACCAGTTTGTCGTTGGCTGTGTTTGCCAAAAAGCAAACCACAGATGCCTATAGCTTAAAGTCAGTGCAAACGACAAGTTCTGCACCTGCACAATCGACTGAAACTTCGCCAGCTGCACCTAAAACAAGCGAATAATTGGAATTAGTCCTTTCTTTTTTGTGACGATGCTACTAGAATGCGTCACAGCTGCGGTGGTGGTGGAATTGGTAGACACGCTACCTTGAGGTGGTAGTGCTTTCGGGCGTGGGGGTTCAAGTCCCCCCTTCCGCACCAACTTATGAATCCAGAAGATTAAGTTGGTGTATGCAGCAAATTCTGTTGATGCGGGATGGAGCAGTCTGGTAGCTCGTCGGGCTCATAACCCGAAGGTCGTTGGTTCAAATCCAGCTCCCGCTACCAATCTTATTTTAGATGCAAACTAAAATAAGCAGTTTAAGTGATTAAATTGAATAATTTTTGCGTTTTGTTGCGGGATGGAGCAGTCTGGTAGCTCGTCGGGCTCATAACCCGAAGGTCGTTGGTTCAAATCCAGCTCCCGCTACCAATTTGATTTAGGTGCAACTAAATCAGAGCAAGTACGAAGTATTTAGATTGAAAAATAGTTCATATTTGTATATAATTTTTGCACGTTGATGCGGGATGGAGCAGTCTGGTAGCTCGTCGGGCTCATAACCCGAAGGTCGTTGGTTCAAATCCAGCTCCCGCTACCAAGTTTCTAAAAAGAGGCTCACAACAAGGTGGGCCTTTTTGCACAGTGGATATTAATTTTCTGTGCAATAATTGGGGCGATTACGCCCTTTTTTATTGGCTATCGTGTAGTGTCGATGTGAGCCGGATACGGTGAAAGTCAAAGTGTCATGTTCCACTACTACTATAGTTTGTATTGGCTTGTAGTGGTCTGTTTCGGCCATTGAATCGCACAAAAATGACGAGAGTAAATGAAGCTATCAAATAAAACTCAAGCACTCCAAGACTTAATTGCTCCTGCAGTGCAAGCCTGTGGTGTTGATCTTTGGGGGATTGAATTCCTTCCTCAAGGAAAACGTTCTTTATTGCGCATTTATATCGACAAAGCTGTCGACGAAAATGCAGAACCCATCATCAATGAAGATGGTGAAGAAGAGCAGGGCCGTGGCATCGGCGTACAAGACTGTGTACGCGTGACCCAGCAAGTCGGCGCAATGATGGATGTTCATGATCCAATTTCAGGTGAATATGCACTTGAAGTGTCATCTCCGGGTTGGGATCGTCCATTTTTCCAACTTGAACAATTACCTGCATATATTGGTCAACAGATCGCTTTCCGTTTGATCAGTGCGGTCGATAACCGTCGTAAATTCCAAGCTAAATTGGTTGCTGTAGATCTTGAAGCTGAAATGATTCAAGTCGAAGTGGAAAAGCAACAGGTGCTTGAAATCGATAGTAATAATATTGATAAAGCCAATTTGGTCTATCAAGATTAATTCATTTAATAAATAAGAATCTGAACGAATAGGTGGCTTATGGCACGTGAAATTCTTACCGTAGTTGAAACGGTTAGTAATGAAAAAGGTGTACCTCGTGAAGCGATTTTCGAAGCCTTAGAACAAGCGCTTGTTGCTGCGACTAAAAAGAAATTTTACGAAGGAACAAACTCTGAAGAAGCTCAGCTTCGTGTAGAGATTGATCGTAAAACGGGTGAATACAGCACTTTCCGTCAATGGGAAGTGGTTGCGGATGAAGATCATGAGATGCCAGCATGTCAAGATGCGATTTCAGATGTTGATCCTGCACAATGGTCGATTGGTGATATTCGTGAGCTTGAAGTGCCTTCAATTGACTTCGGTCGTATTGCGGCGCAAATTGCAAAACAAGTGATTGTTCAAAAGATTCGCGAAGCTGAACGTGCGCTGATTGCAGATGCCTACGAGTCTAAAGTGGGCGAGTTGATCTACGGTGAAGTGAAAAAGCAAACCAAAGATGGCTTTATCATTGACCTTGGTGACAATGCTGAAGCGTATCTTGCACGTGAAGAAATGATTGCAAAAGAAATTTTGCGTCCGAAGCAACGTGTAAATGCGATTTTGTTCAATGTGAATCGTGAAGGTCGTGGTGCTCAACTACAATTGTCACGTGCCAAACCTGAAATGCTCATCGCTTTGATGAAGAAAGAAATTCCTGAAATTTCTGAAGAAATCATTGAGATTAAAGCTGCAGCGCGTCAACCTGGCGTTCGTGCTAAAATTGCTGTGAAAACCAATGATCATCGTATTGATCCAGTGGGTGCATGTATTGGTATGCGTGGTACACGTATCCAAGCAGTTCAGCAAGAATTGAACGGTGAGCGTATTGATGTTGTTGTATGGTCTGATGATCCTGCACAGTACATTGCGAGTGCTTTAGAGCCAGCAGATGTATCGGGTATTGTGATCGATGAAGAAGAGCGTACAGCGGACATTATTTTCGCAACTAGCGATCAATTAGCGCGTGCGATTGGTTCACAAGGTCAAAACGTACGTTTAGCCTCTGAACTGACAGGCTACAAACTCAACATGATGCTTGAAGATGAGTATCATGCTCGTCAACAAAATGAAGCACAACAATACTTAGACCTATTTGTATCGCGTCTAGATATTGAAGAAGATTTGGCAATGGCATTGGTTGAAATGGGCTTTACTTCTTTAGAAGAGATTGCTTATGTTCCAGCTGAAACATTTGACGAAATTGAGCTAGATGCTGAAGTTGTTGAATTACTTCAAAGTCGTGCCAAAGAAGTTGCATTGGCTGATGCATTACAGCAGCAAGAAAACATCCAAGATCCAAGCGCGGAACTCGTTGCAATGGAAGGGATGACGCAAGAGATTGCTTATGCACTTGCAGCACGTGGTGTCATTACAATTGATGACTTGGCTGACCAAGCGACTGACGATATTGCTGATATTGAAGGTCTGGGTACAGAGAAAGCGGGTCAACTTATTATGAAAGCGCGCGAATCATGGTTTAACTAGGAGATCTACATGACGGATAAGACGATACAAGAGTTAGCTCTCAGTGTGAACCGCCCTGTTGAGAAGGTCCTAGAGCAGGTTCGTGATGCTGGTTTACCACAGCGTAAATCGGACGATATAATCTCTACTGAACAACAAGATGCCCTCGTGCACCATTTGAAGAAAATTCATGGTCAAAACGATGGTCAGGCAGGAAAAATCACGTTGAAACGTAAAACGACCAGTACCGCTAAAGTAGCGAGTACTTCAGGTAAGGCAAAAACGATTAATGTAGAAGTTCGCAAGAAACATACATTTACCAAGCCAGATCCAGAACAAATTAAAGCGGAAGCTTTGGCAAAAGCGCAAGCTGAGCAACAAGCTCGTGCGAACGTTCAAGCTATGGTTGAACCTAAAGCTGAAACTCCAGCAGTAAATAAAGCAGCTGCAAACTTTGAAGCAATGCGTGCTGCTGCAAAGCAAGAAACGACGAAGCAAGAAGTTGCGAAAGCTGCGGTAGTTGTGAAGCGTAAATCAAACAATAAGCCTGTGGTTAAAGCACAAGTTAAAGTTGTTGAAACACCTGAACAGAAAAAAGCACGTGAAGCTCAAGCCGCTCAATTAAAAGCGACCGAAGAAGCAGCACGTCGTAAGGCAGCTGAAGAAGCGCAGCAACGTACACTTGAACAAATGCGTCAAATGGCATCTAAGTATTCTAACGAAGATGCAACTGCGACCATTCGTGTTGTGGATGATTCTCCACTTGCTGCGGGTCTAGTTGGCCAAGCATATGAAGATTCATTTGCGAAAGAAGACCGTGACATCAAACGTGGTACCAATACACCAAGTACACGTGCACCGAAAAAAGGTGGTCGTCGTGGTCAGGAAGAGCAAAGTTTCAGCAAGCAACCTAAACGTGGTCTGAAAACAAGTCAGGCTGGTAAACATGGTTTTGAAAAACCAGTTAAGAAACAAGTTTATGATGTTGAAATTGGCGAAACTATTGTTGTTGCAGATCTTGCAGCAAAAATGGCGATTAAAGTACGTGAAGTAATTAAATCACTCATGAAAATGGGTGAGCTGGTTACTCAGAACCAAGCGATTGAGCAAGAAATTGCTGCATTGATCGTAGAAGAAATGGGTCATAACCCTGTTCTTGTATCGGATACGCAAGCTGAAGATAACTTACTTGAAGCAGCTGAAGGCGCGCGTGGTGCTCAATCTACACGTGCACCAGTGGTGACCATCATGGGGCACGTTGACCATGGTAAAACATCGCTTCTTGATCGTATTCGTCGTGCGAAAGTTGCTCAAGGCGAAGCGGGCGGTATCACACAGCATATCGGTGCGTACCACGTTACAACTAACAAAGGTATGATCACTTTCCTTGATACCCCTGGACATGCTGCATTTACTGCAATGCGTTCACGTGGTGCGAAAGCGACTGATATCGTGGTTCTTGTTGTAGCAGCAGATGATGGTGTTATGCCACAAACTGCGGAAGCAATTGATCATGCACGTGCAGCTGGTACACCAATTATTGTTGCAATCAACAAAATGGATAAAGAATCGGCTGATCCAGATCGCGTATTGAACGAATTGACAGTAAAAGAAATCGTGCCAGAACAATGGGGCGGTGATGTACCTGTTGCAATGGTTTCAGCACATTCTGGTCAAGGTATCGATGAGCTTCTAGATTTGATTTCAATCCAAGCTGAATTGCTTG
The DNA here is from genome assembly GCF_000368805.1 of Acinetobacter johnsonii ANC 3681. Lineage (NCBI taxonomy): Bacteria > Pseudomonadati > Pseudomonadota > Gammaproteobacteria > Moraxellales > Moraxellaceae > Acinetobacter > Acinetobacter johnsonii. Next base: position 150,327 of record NZ_KB849704.1, read on the forward strand.
AATTGAAAGCATCTGAAGAGGGTGCTGCACAAGGTGTCGTGATTGAAGCACGTGTAGACAACAGCCGTGGTGCGGTAACGTCTATCCTTGTTCAAAACGGTACATTGAAAGTAGGTGACCTGGTTCTTGCGGGTGCATCTTACGGTCGCGTTCGTGCAATGACAGATGAAAACGGTAAACGTATTCAATCTGCAGGTCCTTCGATTCCAGTTGAAATTTTAGGTCTACCTGAAGCGCCAATGGCGGGTGATGAAGTTCTTGTTGTAAGCGATGAGAAGAAAGCACGTGAAGTTGCTGATGCGCGTATGGATCGTGAACGTCAAAAACGTCTTGAGCGTCAAAGCGCAATGCGTCTTGAAAATATCATGGCGTCTATGGGCAAGAAAGATGTGCCTATCGTCAATGTGGTATTGAAAACTGATGTACGTGGTACATTGGAAGCATTACACGTTGCTCTTGCTGACCTTGCAACAGACGAAGTTAAAGTCCGTGTTATTGGTTCAGGTGTTGGTGCGATCACTGAATCTGACGTAACACTAGCTGAATCTTCTGAAGCGGTACTTCTTGGCTTTAACGTACGTGCGGATAACGCAGCTCGTCAAAAAGCAGATGCTGACGGTATCGATATTCGTTACTACTCAATCATCTATCAATTGATTGATGATGTGAAAGCAGCGATGAGCGGTAAGCTTGCGCCTGAACACCGTGAAACAATTCTGGGTGTGGCTGAAGTACGTGAAGTGTTCCACTCAAGTAAGTTTGGTGCAGCAGCAGGCTGTATGGTACTTGAAGGTATGTTACACCGTAATAAACCAATTCGTGTCCTTCGTGATGACGTGGTTGTGTTCCAAGGTGAGCTTGAGTCACTTCGTCGCTATAAAGAAGTGGTTGAAGAAGTTCGCGCAGGTATGGAATGTGGTCTTGCGGTTAAAGGTTATAAAGACATCAAAGAAAAAGACAAGATCGAAGTCTATGATGTTCAATTGATCAAACGGAGTCTTTAATGGCGGGTAGTCAACGTCTTAAGCGCATGGCGGATACAGTACAACGTGAGTTGTCTGAACTAATTCGCCAAGAGTTGAAAGATCCACGCTTAGGTGGTCTCGTGACCATCTCTGCGGTGAAGGTTAGTCCAGACTTAGGTTATGCTGAAGTATATGTGACTGTGATGGGCCGTGAGCTTGGCGATGAGCAAAGTGAAGCAGCCAATAAAGAAACTTTAGATGTGTTGAACAAAGCATCTGGTTTCTTGCGTCACGAACTCGGCCGTCGTATTAAGACACGTATTACACCGCGTTTGCGTTTCCATTACGATAAAACCAATGCATATGGTAACTATATGTTTGGCCTGATTGCTGAAGCAGTGAAGGATTTACCCGCTGACGAAGCAAACAAAGATGATGAATAATTCAGTCTAACTGAATCAAAAAGCCACCTTCGGGTGGCTTTTTTTATGCGGAGTAATGGCTGGAGCTAGATCAAGATTTGAAATGTGTTACACAGGATTATGATAAGGGAATAGAGGGTTGAGCTTTTAGGGATTATTTTGACCATCAAGTTGCTGTGGACTGGATTGATATGGGCAATGATTTAATAGTGGGACACTTTGATCATTTTAATTTTTGCGTAGATTGAGTATTAAGCAGATTGATCAGTCCATCTATGTTGGTCAATGTAATGGATGTGACACTATCTAATACGTTTGAACCTTATCATTAGTACAATATACAGATTAGCGCAACACCACCATGTCAGTGCTGAAGCGCTAGAAATGTATTTATTTTTATATCTTTAAGGATACAAACGTTTAAAGACGATGTTCAGTGTCTTCATGCTTATTGGTAAAAGCTCTGCGACGAGTACGTTGCCAAGGCAGTGGACGATTGAGTGCTTCTGGAACGTCACCACTTAGTGAGCGTAAGCGTAAGTGCAAAGCCGCTTGCGCCATTAAATTTGCCGATACAGGTGCAGTTAAGAAGGCAAACAGCGTTAATAACAGCTCAGCAAAACCAAAGCGTCCTTGGAATGCAGAATAGATCATTGCCGCGATCAAGAAGCTCCCTAAGCCTAAGGTACTTGACTTGGTTGGAGCGTGCAGGCGCATGAATAAATCGGGCAGGCGCACCATTCCAATCCCTCCGACCAGCATGAAGAAAGTGCCGATCATGAGAAAAATGGAGACTAAAATTTCCATCGTAAGTTGCATCGATCTCGCTCCTAGTCAATCACATGACCTGAGGTGAAGTAGCGTGCTAAAGCGGCTGTAGAGACAAAGCCGAGCATCGCAACCAAAAGAGCACCTTCAAATAATGAAGTGCTGGCCCAGTAAATGCCTAAAATAATAATGAGGCAGATTGCATTTAAAAAGAGTGTATCGAGTGCTAAGAGTCGGTCTACAATCGATGGACCGATGATTAAGCGAATTAAGCACAGCAACATTGAAATGGTGACGGCGATTAAACAAATCCCGAGGGCATAAGGCAAAATAGTCATGCTTTGTCTCCTGCTTCGACGCCAAAAATTTGCATTAACGGTTTTTCATAACGCGCTTTAATATTTTCAATCTCGGCATTTTCATCATCGGTGCTGAGGGCATGAACTAAAATGTCCCCGCGATCTTGATCGATGCCTGCTGAAACAGTGCCTGGTGTGGTGGTAATAATCATCGCCAGTAAGGTGTTTACTTCCTCATGTTGTGTTTCCAACGGAACACGAAACCACTTGGGTTGTAGACGATCAATTGGGCCGAGGACCAATTTAGCCACTTGAATATTCGACACCACAATGTCGTATAACACCACAAAAAATAGTTTCAGCGCCGCTTTCCATTCAATATTTGGAGTGTAAGTAATGAATGGTCTGATCAGACGCGGAATAAAAATGGCCAGTAAAAATGCCATCACTAAGCTGGCTGCATCGACACTATGTGCCAACATCACCCAGCTCAGCGCAACAATCACCGAGACAAAAGGGTGGGGTAACCAACGCTCCAAAAACGACGTTTTTTTCATGTTTAAGGCTCCACCATCGGTTGTAGGCTTTCAGCATCGGGATTCACTTCAGCCTGTTGTTGCTGTTGCATTTGGCGTTTTTTGTATTCGGAAATATGCTCGCCTTTCAGTGTTTCTTCTGAAATTAAATATGGAATCAAATGTGCATTTGGATCTATGCGTTCGCCACCATATTTGGTTTCAGGCAAATTTTCACTGTCGAAAGGTTGTACGCTAATGGTTTGCCCATGCTCATCAGTTTTGAGCAAAGTCTGTTCATAGAGCGCATTATTTTGGATCTGCTCAGCCGTTTGGTAAGTGTACTTTTGAATTGGACCTGCAAATACCATATAAGCCATTAAACCTAGCAACAATAGATAAATGGTTTTGTCATTGCGCTTAGGTGCTTGCTCAGGCAAAGCTTGGTACGCGGCATAAGTAGCTTCATCAGGGTTGTCTTCTGGTTTAGTTGCGCGCCAAAAAATCACGAAACCCACACGTGTAAACGCAATAATACTTAATAAACTCACCATTAAAATTGTCACAATAATTAGCAATTGATACGGTGAGTGTGCGGTGGCTTGGAGAATAAATACTTTGCCCAAGAAACCACTAAAGGGTGGTAAACCTGCCATCATCAAGGCAATGGTGAAATAGGTTAACGCCACCACCTTATGCTGTTTCATTTGTGGTGCAATTTTAAAATGGTCTTTAAATTCACCACGTTGAGAGGTAATCCAACCACTTAAAATGTAGAAAGCTGCCGCAATAATGGTACTGTGCACCAAATAATACAGTGCCGCTGCCCATGCCAAGGTATTGAACAGGGAAATGGCGATTAAAATCGTGCCCACAGAAGACAAAATCATAAAGCCAATGAAACGACGTAAGCGTTCCGCACCCATCGCGCCAATCACACCATAGACTGAGGTAATTAAGCCAATCGGTAATAGAATGTATTGCAGGATTTCACGGCTAATCGTATCGTCAAATACGGTACCATTAACACGTAAAATGGCATAAATACCGACTTTGGTCATGATGGTGAACAGAGCTGCTACAGGAGTGGTCGCGACCGCATAGGTTTTCGGTAGCCAAAAACCGACAGGTAGCATGGCTGCTTTAATGCCAAAGACTGTAAATAACAACAGCCCACCAGCAACAGCAATACGATGTTGATCACCTTCTAATAGAGGCATCAGACGTGCAACATCCGCCATATTGAGGCTACCAACGCTACCATAAATCATGCCAAGGCCAATCAGAAACAGAGCTGATGCTAACAAGTTAATGGTGACATAGTGAATGCCGAGTTGAAAACGCGCTTTGCCTTGGCCATGCAGTAACAAAACATAAGAGGCCATCAACAAAATTTCAAAGAATACGAACAGGTTAAATAAGTCGCCTGTCAGGAAGGCACCGGTTAAACCCATCAGTAGGAAATGACACATGGCGTGGAAATAACGGCCACGTTCATCCCATTCTTTGCTGGCAAACCACATCACTGGAACAGCTAAGCCGTAGGTTAAAACCAGCATCAGGGCAGACAGTTGATCGAGGACCAAAACAATACCAAATGGTGCAGCCCATTCACTCAAGTTATAAACACTGATTTGCCCTGAGCTGGCAAAGATCAGATAGTTGACCGCTGTAAATAAGCCCAACAGGCCAGAGGTATAACTGATGCCTCGACGCCAAGGTTGTCGCCAGTCTTGTGCTAAAGAACCTGATCCCGGATTACCCAGTAATACCAAAATAAAGGCGGTAATGGCAGGAATTAAAATACTAAAAATTGGGGTGTGTTCGGTCCAAAATTGGATGAAGTCATTCATTATGGCTCATCCTCACGTGGGTCAATTTGTGGTATTTCTTCTTTAGAGTCAACGTGGTCGGTTCCTGTTTCATAACGACTGCGTAAAGCCAGTTGTACAATAAACGCCGTGGTAGCAAAGCCAATCACAATCGCGGTTAACACCAAGGCTTGTGGCAAAGGGTCAGTGGCTTTGCTGGCTTCCGTGAGTACCGCGGGTGCATTAAGTTGAAGTCGCCCCATGGCAAATAAAAATAAATTGACGGCATAACCAATCATGGCCAAGCCAAGTACCACAGGGAAGGTACGGGCACGCAAAATCAAATAGATGCCTGTGGCAGTCAACAGACCAATAGCGGAGGCAAGTAACAGTTCTAAACTAATCATATTAATCCCCCTTTGATACTGGACCAGACATACTAGAGTGACGCGAGTCCCCAAGTACTGAAATAAGTAGCATGGTTGCACCTACGACCGTGATATAGACCCCGACATCGAACAGTGCAGCTGTCGCTAGGTGCATTTCGCCTAAGATCGGTGGCGACACATAAAAGTGTGCACTGGTGAGGAAGGGACGTCCCCAGAACCATGCGCCTAAGCCTGTTAATCCTGCAATGACCAGACCTGTTCCAATCCAGATTTCATACAAACGACCAGACTTGGCTTTGAGCAGTTGTTCTGCATGATCCTGACCGAGTGCCATGTACTGAATAATCAAGGCCAAAGCGGTAATTAGACCTGCGATAAAACCGCCCCCAGGCAGATTGTGTCCACGCAGGAAAATATACAGACTGACCACCAAGGCAATAGGTAAAATCCAAGACGCAGTGATACGAAGCATCAACGGAGAGGGATTAAAACGGTAACTGAGACCTTGAGTCATGGTGGTGCCGTGGGTACGCATACCATCCATTAAGCACAGTGCACCAATGCCTGCGATGCCGAGGACGGTAATTTCACCGAAGGTATCGAAACCACGGAAGTCGACCAAAATCACGTTGACCACGTTGGTTCCGCCGCCTAATGGAATCGACTGCTGCATGAAGAACCATGAAATGGAGTTGTGATCACGGGTCAAGATGAGCCATGTGATCCATGCAATGCCGAGCCCGCCGCCTATTGCAATGAGGGCATCTCGCCAACGGCGTGATACACTCGACTCATAGGGAGTGAGTTGTGGTAAAAGCGATAAACTCATCAATAACAGTACGGTGGTGACCACATCGACGGTGATTTGTGTCAAAGCCAAATCAGGTGCAGAGAAGCAGATAAAGACCATAGTCACGACTAAACCAATCGCGCCACTGATCAATACTGCTTTAATCCGTTCGTGGTGGAACCATAGCATCATCCAGCACGAAGAGAATAACAGTAGCCATAGTACGACTGCTAAAGCAGGGGCATGGGTGAGTTCACGGGTACCTGTGGTCAGCCCTTGTCCTAAAAATGGGAGTGAGACTACGGCAATACTGAAGACCACAATCCAAAGAATATAGCTTTGTAATTTACCGTTTTCAGTCAGTCGTTTAAATTTGCGCGAGTTGAGCAGGAGTGACTTAAGGAATAAGTCAAAGGCAACTCGACCTTGTAGACGACCTAAATATGGATCGAGATCAATTTCTCGAATTTTGCCACCCTTCGCTAGACTGAAATAGAAAATCAGACCGCCAATCGATGCAATCACGCTCATCAATAATGGCATGTTAAAACCATGCCATAGTGCAAGATGTGCGCCTTCAAAGTCCATCACTTGGGTGCTGGCACGTGCTGTACTGTTGACTATCTTTTCAACCAATAGGGCAGGGAATAAGCCGACTAAAATACACAGAAACGCTAGTAAAGTAGCTGGTGCACGCATGCCAAACGGCGGTTCATGTGCATCTTTGTTCGGAACTTGTTTGCCTAATGGGCCATCGAAGAAAACCCCATGTACCAAACGCACAGAGTAAGCGACTGCAAAAATCCCTGCCAGTGTCGCGACAATCGCCGAGCAGATGAGCACAGGACCAGACAGATTGCTAAGCAGCTCAGTAAAGAACATTTCTTTAGATAAGAAACCGTTGGTCAATGGTACGCCAGCCATCGATGCTGCAGTGACCATCGTCAAAGTGGCCGTATAAGGCAACAGTTGCCATAACCCACTAAGCTTGCGTAAATCACGTGTGCCTGACTCATGATCGATAATACCTGCGATCATGAACAGCGCTGCTTTAAAGGTGGCATGGTTAATGATATGGAAAATAGCCGCAGCCACAGCCAATGGTGATCCGATTCCCAAGAGACACATGATCAAGCCGAGATGGCTAATCGTTGAATAGGCCAATAAACCTTTCAGGTCTTCTTTAAAGATGGCAAAAAACGCAGCCATACAAAGGGTAAACAGACCAATAAAGGTGACCAAATTGTGGAACAGTGCCGCACCTGCAAAAATGGGTAACAGTCGTGCCACCAAGAAAATACCCGCTTTTACCATGGTTGCTGAGTGTAAATAAGCAGACACGGGAGTCGGGGCTGCCATCGCGTTGGGCAACCAAAAATGGAATGGAAATTGCGCACTTTTGGTAAAAGCACCGAGCAAAATCAGCAGCAACGTAGGAACAAATAAAGCATGACTTTGAATTTGTGCTGTCATTGTCAAGATTTGATCAATCTCGTAGGTGCCTGTGATTTGGCCGAGCAAGATGAAACCACCCAGCATGGCTAACCCGCCCATACCCGTAATGGTCAATGCCATGCGTGAGCCACGTTGTGCCGCGTCGTAATTGCTCCAATAACCGACCAATAGGAAAGAGGAGATACTGGTCAACTCCCAAAAAACGAGGAGTAAAATTAAATTATTGGAGAGTGAAATCCCGAGCATGGCTGCCATGAACAACATGAGCAGTAGATAGAGTTTATTGAGAGAATTTTTTGGGCCTAAATAAAAATAGGCATAAATATAAATGAGCGTCCCGATGCCACTAATCAATAAGGCAAAGAGGAGGCCTAATGCGTCTAGACGGAAGCTGAAGTCAATTCCAAGCTGCGGCAACCATGACCACGACTGCGTAATGACAGCGCCATTAAACACCTCTCGTGCTTGGGTCAGTAATAAGCCTAAACTTGTCATACTGACCCCAACAGCTGCGAAGGCGGTTAGCCTGCGTGAGCTCTGCTTCAGTAATGAGACAAGGGTTGTGCCAAGTATTAACGGTAACAATATAATAATCGGTAGCACACTCGTTTCCATTGTCGTGAATAGGTCAAAACCTATTGGTGAATCTCATCTTTCAAGGATTACAGGACTGCAAAGAGCAGCCCAAGAGTCTCAATCTTGAAAGCCAATGTGAAATTTAAAAATAATGAAGTTGTGTTGCGCAACTCATGAAGCGTTATAGCAAAATCCGATTTCAGTTAGAAATTTGCAAGTAAAACCGATCATATAACATGACTAAAACAACATCAATCTTTTTTGCGCTGACGCAAAACATTATACGCGTGATGGTTGTTTCTTGGTGGATGACAGGTACTTTCTCAGTGCAAGAAATGTAAAAAAGCGACCATTGGTCGCCTGTTTTTGAGGGTTAAAATAGATATGCTTATGAAGCAGGCTAAGTTAATGGATTTGCCGATGAAGCATCATCTTCAGCACTGAGTAAAGTAATCAAATGCTGTTGCTGTTCGGGAGAGAGTTGCTGCTGTATTTGTGTGAATAATTCAGCCACACTTAAATCTTGGGGTTCAGCCGCAATCGGTTCGGTGCTTCCACTCGTCGCTTCATGATTGGCAAGGTTTTGGTAAATTACATCGAACTGATGTTGCAGTGGTTGGAGTTGGATAGGACTTAATTGCTTATTTTCCAGTTTGAGGCATTGAAACTCGCTGGCTTGTTCCAGCAACTCACTTCGGTTGCCTGAGGCGATAATTTGTAGTCGAGGAAAAGCCTGATTTAAACGTTTTAAAATGACTTGCGCCATATTTTGATCCAATTGATGATCAACCGCGTCAATCAACAGTACGCCGTCACCTTCTAAACAGGGGAACAGGCTTTCAGGATTGAGTAGGCATAAACGTCGCACAATATCGCCAACGAGCGCCACCCAGTTGCGGATACTATTGGAAAGCTGTTGATAGAGCATGCTGTTGCCATGGTAGCGCACCATCAGTTGTAACTTGGGATGATATTGCAGATAAATATCTTCTATTTCGGGCAGAACGGTTGCTAACGCTTGCTTGAGTGCTTGTAGGCTGGGCGACTGGATATGTGCTTGAGCCTGAGCCAGTTTATAGCTTAAGGGAATATCGGGTGGCATGCTTTTGGGCTGATGCAATATCGTTTGTAAAAACTGTGCAGTTTGCGCATTTTCAATATCGCTGATTTCACGAAACCACTCAAAGAAGCGCGCAAAGGTGGTATAGGGAATAGCTGAAATTTCATAGGCATGTGCATGTTGGAAAATCAGGGGATTGTTCTTGCTGAGAATATTCATCTCATTGACAAAACGTTCCGCAGGATAATACGCAATCAACGGTAAACCTTGCAGCGGATCTTGTAACGTTGCCTGCTGATATAGATTGACCAGTTGTTCGAGTTCCAACGTTTCAACTCGACTGATGCCAATGCCTTGTTGGTTTAAGGTCTTGTAGAGTTGCCATGTATAGGGTTCGGGCGCAGTATCGGCTGCCGTAGGTTTGAGAGCATACAGCTCAGCGGGCACAGCAACTTGAATATCAATTTTGGACTGTAGTCGGTTCAGCATAATATCGTGATCTAACATCACCACACCTGCAGAGCGTAAATCTTTATAACGGGCCGCAAACCAAGTCAGAGCCTGATAGCTAAAACGTAAGATCGAGGTCTTGCCTGAGGCTTGATCGCCTAAAATTAAAGTGACGGGTTTATCGTGATAAGAAAAATCGACTTTAAGGTCAGCAAAATGCAGGATGTGTTTCAGGTGAATCGATTGAATTTTCATAGAACACCCGCAGCGGTTGTGACTATTTTTACATTCGACTATCCAACAACTTTACGTAATGAGCTTGGCATTTGTTTTTTCAGCTGTTGCATCAGATCGTAAATGTGATGGATATTTAAACTTACTTTAGCACGTGTACAGGCCACGTAAAGTAGTCTTAACTCTTCATCACTAATTTTATGGTCTTTGTCGTTGACCTTAAACTGATAATCATCTTCGATGTGAACGCGGTTCCACTCTAAGCCTTTGGCTTTGTGTGCGGTGGAAATAATATAATCCGCTTGTTCAATTGGCGTAATCTTCGCGAGGGCTTTTTTGAGTGGATCGGTGCCATGATCATCTACCAATTTTACTAAAGGCTTGATGTCACTGCCGTCATTGGTTTCGCAGTATTCATGTACATCATGCCAAGAATTAAACCAGGCCAGTTCAGGCACATCGGTGACGCGCTTACCTTGTTTCAACATCGCTGCGGCATCGACAAAGCGGTTCAGTTTGACATGGTCGGCTTGTAAGCTGACTTTGTCGCCATGGACCAATCCTGAGAGTAACAGTTCCATAGCGCGCGCATTGGTGCGACATAAAATCGCATCGCGCATTTTGGTATGGGGTTTGTTGACCACTTTGGAGTTGAGCAGAGGGTTACCCATGAGTGGTACGGTTTCATTCAAGGCGCCTAAAATGGCATTGGCATGCAATGCAATCTCTTCACCAAAACGAAACGAGGTGGTAAGGCGTGACTCAGGCAAAGGCAGTTGTTGCATGGCATTGACTGCGCCGCGCCATGCATAAATCTGTTGGTGTGCATCTCCGACATAGATCACTTGTGTATTACGCTGCTTCAGTAAGATGCCCAACATCAGCGGATCGGCATCTTGTGCTTCATCAAACAACACATAGTCACTTGGGATATTGGGTTCAGACAACGCCCACAGTTTTAAATAAATATCGTGACCAATCCCAGCTTGATGATTGGGATCAATGGACTCTAACCAACGACGTTCAATGGCAGGGTAGAGGTGCTTTTGTAGTGAATCGATATCATCGGGGTGTAACCAGCTCGGTGCTTGTAAATGTCGCGGTGCTGGGTACTGAGAACTGGTTGAACAGAAGTGACTCACGGCATTCGCCACAAGGCTGGCTAAGCGTGAGGGCATCAACACATATTTTTCATAACGTCCGCCCATCATCCGTCTTAAGGTGATGGGTTCAAGGCGGTATTCTTTGGCAATAAAACTCGGACTTAAACGAGGCAGACGAAGTTTGTCCGTCACTCCACGTGGAACACTGCGAAAGGCAAGCGAGTGGAAGGTTCGGCAGTCGACATTGCCATGAAACTTCGTTTGCGCTTCGCTGGCAATGGCTTTGTTGAACGCTAAATACATGCCACGTCTTTGTGGCATGGCATCGCTAATCATTTGCAGGGTAGTGGTTTTACCTGTGCCTGCATAAGCAATTACTTTAAACGATTTGCCCAGACGCGCGTTATCAATGGCAATGGCTTGCTCATAAGTCGCGCTCGGTTTGATGATATTCGACACAGGCAATAAACTTAGTGGCTGCGGTTGGCTTTTTCAAGCAAACCAGAAAGCCCTTGACGACGTGCCAATTCATTAAGAACCACTTGAGGGTCTAAGTCGAAATAGCCTAAAACCACAATCGTATGGAACCAAAGATCTGCCACTTCATAGATCAAATCATTTTTATGGTCTTCATTGGCTTCAGATTTAAAATCCTTAGCCGCGATAATGGTTTCAACCGCTTCTTCACCGACTTTTTCTAAAATTTTGTTGAGACCTTTATGATACAGCTTCGCGACATAAGACGAGTCAGGATCAGCTGCTTTACGCTCAGCCATCATTTGACCGAGGTAGGACAAAACTTCAACTTGCTCAGACTGAGCCGTTGAGGCATTCATTGCCAATGTATGTGGATTTTTCGATTTTTCGCCATAAATCGCGTTCGGGTCTTTGAGCTGTGCATCCACAATTTCCCAGCCATTTGGCGTGAGTTTACGGTAGAAGCATGATTCACGCCCTGTGTGACAGGCAATTCCGCCGTGCTGTTCAATTTGCAGCACAATTACATCGGCATCGCAGTCGAGACGAATTTCATGTACGGTTTGAAAATGCCCAGATTCTTCGCCTTTGTGCCATAACTTGTTGCGTGAACGAGAGAAATATACGGCTTGGTTTTTCTCAGCCGTCAAAGCCAAAGCTTCACGGTTCATCCATGCAACCATCAAGACACGTCCCGTTTGGTGATGCTGTGCAATGGCAGGGACTAAACCTTGTTCGTTAAATTTTACTTCATCGAGCCATTGCAAATTGTTCATAAGATTTCACCAAGCGAATAAATATTGAGAGTGTTACGATGTTAACGTAGCGCGCTATAGTCTACGTGATTTAAACAGAATAGAGGAGAAACTTTCTACAGTTATCTCACAGCGGCTTAATTGATATATTTTAGAAATTCAACCATCAGTCACCCATCCAAAGCGGATGACGATGATTGTCATCGCATTCTACACAGAATGATTGTTTTGTTTTGCAATATCCCGATAGTTCATTTGACTGAACATGCCTAATTTTAAACCTGAAATCGTCACCGCCATTTCTTTACGGAAATAGGGGATTCGATACATCCAAGCAAAGCTTAAATCACGTAAACCACCTGCCCACCATAGGTCAGATTGGTAAAGTGGTGTGAGTAAACGACTTAAAAATTGATAGAACGCCGTCGAACTTTGACGGTGTTGATGATACGTTTGCCAGAGTTGAACATAATCAATGTTTTCATTTTTTCTTGCACTTTGAACCGCTTGCCCCAAAGCCCATGCATCTAAAAGGGCCATATTTGCACCTTGCCCCAGTTGTGGACTCATCGCATGTGCTGCATCACCCATGACACCGATACGACCCTCACCAAACTTAGACAGCACCACATCACGATAATTTGCAGTCAACCATTGTGATTTTTGTTCAGGCCGGGCAATGACTTGTTCTAACCAATCCGCAGCAGGTTTCCAACGCTTAGACACTTGGTTTAACCAGTCTGAGTAAGCTTGTGAATTGTGTAGAAAGTTATTTAGCTGATGGCTTGGAAGACTCCAAAATACACTCGACAGTCTTTGCTTGGGTTCATGTGGCACTGTACCTGTCGGTAAGATTCCCATCATGATTTTAGAGCGATCATGAAACTGATGTAAAATTTCTGTATCTAATTCAAGACATTCAGGAACAATTGTCCATTTGGCTCCCCAAGGATAAGCTTGATCAACCTTTACCCATTTTTTGGGTCTTAAAAGGCTGCGTGCGCCATTGGCAATGATTACAGCATCAAAAGCTTGATCAAATGATTCACCATCTTTACTACCCAAAACCCGAACTTGATAGGATGTTTCTTCTAATTTCTGAATGTCGGTATTCATATACCACGTAATGAGTTCTGGATATTCACGGCATTTATTTTCTAAAACATGACATAACGTTGCTCGATGAATCCCTACACCATAAAAATCAGGATGCGCTTGTTGATAATGACTATTGACCAGTAAATTTCCATTCGGTAATTGACCTTTGAGCCCAGTGACTTTTGCACCCAGTCTTAAAACTTCATCTAAAAGGCCTAAATGCTCAAAAACAGCTAAACCAGAGGGCTGTAGTAACAGTCCTGCTCCGACAGGTTCAAGTTCTGAGGCTTTCTCTAAAATACTGACTTGAATATTTTGTCGAGCCAGTAAAATCGCAGTGGCTAACCCTGCGGTTCCTGCACCGATGATGGCGAAGTGGGGGGGCTGATTAGAAATCATAGATCGAATGATTTAACCATTGTCTAAAATGAATGCGTAACGAATATCATCAGGTTTTTTTAATTGGTCGATGTTGATTTTAATGAAATCCTCTAAAGAGCTTGAAATAACATTTCGTTCCCAAGATTCATTTTGTAATTCAATAATTTGACCATATTGTCCTTGTTCACTAGGATCAAGATCAATCATTAAATAATCACCATTTCTCCCTTCTGCAAACGGAATCCAGTTGGGATTGGTATAGTCACTTATTTTTGTTCGAACATCATAATTTGGGTAATTCGAGTGATCGAGATTTTCTCCAGTATTGAGTTCAACATTATGTTGCCAATGCTTATAAATATCTTCAAAAGGTAGTAAATCGTAATTCCAGCCCTTCACAAAAAAAGTAAAGATAGCTGTAACCGGATTCCAATACACATTATGAACTTTATAAAAACTGGTTAAAACTTCAGGCATATGCATCTCATTTTGCATGTGGATTTCCTGAATGTCTTGACGCTGTATACCGTGCTTTAAATTATAATAATTATTGTGTTGGGGAACGATACTATGAATTGCATTGAGCCAATTTGACCATAGGGTTTGAAAATGGGCATATTCTGGAGCTAAGGCTAAGGGTTCTGGTATTTCAGATTTAATATAGGCTGAGAAACTAATCCCATCGATTTGCTGGTTTTTTAAATCGCCATGAAACCATGCATAAACGTCATGTGCAACTAAGGCTTTGTTGCGGTCGCCTTCATAAATAGGAATACGTAACTCAGGATGTTTAAAAAAATAAGAGATTGCTTCATGTTGGCCGTAATGGAATTGTCCCTTAAAGGCATGTTTTGGAGCGGCATCATTTTCTCGACGTTTAAATGAAACATCAATTGTATCAATAAGATGATCTTGTTTAGCATAGGCTGTGATACCAAGTTCATCCCAAACATAGATTGTATTGGTTTCGCAGTTTAAAACCCGATGCGTTGTATCCAGTACAGAAATCAATTTTTCTGTTGGAATGGGGAAGTTAAGGGGGTGTTGGTTTAATAAAAAAGTATTTTCACTTAAAATTATTGTTAGCATAGAAAAAATGTAATCTCGATTTTTCTTTATTTGGTCAGATTAAACAAGATTACATTCATGCGCAAATTTTGTTTATAAATCTTGTATGACCTGTGCAAAATGCTGTTTTTCCACCATTTCCAAGAACTCATCACCTAAGCGCTGACTTTCAGAAATACATTGGTTCCACATTTGAATGCGCTGTTTTTGGTCGAGCCCTTTGAGGGTGAAATCTTTACGATCGGGCAGGCGTCCTAAAGGTAAGCTCTGTAAATAGTCTTGGGACGGAGACAATAGTAGCGTACGGGCTTGATTTTCAGGATTGGCGCGACGTTTAAACAGTTTATCAAACCACCCCGGCGTAATGCTGTCCGTAAAGTGCGGATAAAGCACAATGCCTTGACTCTCAAAAGGCAGATCGATGTGATAGTCAATCAGACCACCATCGCGATAACTGCCTTGTGGCGCATCTGGAATATCGCGAATTGCGGCCATCACGCCTGGAATAGAGGCTGAAGCAATCAGCCAAGGCAGAACGTTTCTAGCGGTGAGACTGTGATAATGAGTGAGGAAATCATCTTCCACTTTAAATTGTTTACCATTGCTGGGCTGACTAATTACCCGTTGCATAAAGTGGCGACTATGCTTTCGCGAAACAGCGGTTGTGCCGATGATACCTGCCACAGAGGCCAATAGCGGGAGAACTTGGTCACTTTGGAAGATGTGCTGTGCTTTAATCGACAGCACTGTGAGGTGGTAATCGGGATGATTGACCAATTCCGCTTCTTTGCCTTGCACCAAGTCGAGCAGCATGCCACGGCAAATATCACTGACTTCTTGACGCTGCATTTTTTTGTCAAAATAGAGGTTGGTATAGAGTTCACCTAAACGTTCGGTACCTGCTTTCGCACCGTGCGCTAAGATGCTGGCAAAGCGCCAACTGCCAATGGATGAACCAATCAACGTTCGTCTTTGCGGTGCACGAGCAAAGAATTCACCAAAAATGGCTTGGTCTAAACCTTGAATCCCGATGCCTTTGGGCCCACCTGCGGCACCGGGTACAATATCGACCTGTTCAGCTTGTAAGCCTTCACTTTGAATGAGTTGACGTGCTAATTTACCTGCACGAATGCTTAAAGCTGGAGGGTGTTTTTGCAGGATTTGAGTCATCGTGATCATTCAAAATAGACAATATGTATTGTCATTTTAACTTGCGAGAGAGCGAGCGCATTGGCAAAAGTGATCCAAGAATGACTTGGGAGTCACTTCCTACATAAAACCTAAACATAAAAAAGCCTGAGAGACTCAGGCTTTTAATACAGCAGAAAGCGTCTATTTAAACACGCGCCACACCGCCAGTAAGCTGGTGAGTACAATTAAAATCACTGAAATAAACCAAGGCGAGATAATCGCAATCGACAGCAAAATGGCCATGAGACTGCCAAAAATCCAACTGCGTTTTTGCTGATGCTCCATTTGTAGGCGCATACTTTGCAGTTCATTGAGCTGTTTAGCATGCCAAGCTGATTGGTTTTTGAGACCATTTAAGCTATCGACCAACAGCGTTGGGAAGTCTTGTGCCCCTAAAAGTAAGTCCGGAATTTTTTGTCCTAACTCTTTTAGGTTCTTTTGTGGATTCATTTGCGCTTTGATCCAATCGGTCAGGATTGGCTTAGCTAAACTCCAAATGTCCAGCTCCGGGTAAAGGTCAGTCCCTAAACCTTCAACATGTACGAGGGTTTTAAGCAGCAGCATCAGTTGTGGTGGAATTTCCAAATGGAAGCGTCGTGCAATATCCATAACTTGAATCAAAATGCCCGCGAAGTCCAATTCATGCATAGGTTTGGACACCATTGGCCCGACCGTGCGACGCATTTCACGTGCTAGTGCATCTTGGTCTGTGCCCGGTGGAATCCAACCAGCTTGATGCACGATTTGAATCAGTTGCATAAAGTCGCTGTTCATGACCGCAAGCAGCATACGTGCCACGGTCATTTGGTCATGCTTCGACAACTCACCCATAATGGCACAGTCCAGCGCAATATAGCGGGGTTGGCTTGGGTTTAGGGTTTCAACGAAGACATTGCCCGGATGCATGTCGGCATGAAAAAAGTTGTCACGGAAGACTTGGGTAAAGAAAATGGTCAAGCCTTTTTCCGCCAGATCTTTACGATCCATCCCCAGCTTTTCAAAGGTTTCAATATCTGAAATGGGAACGCCCGTAATGCGTTCGGCCACCATCACGTCTTTGCTGTCCATATAGACTTCAGGCACATACATCATGCTTGAGCCTGTAAAATAATGGCGCATACGACGGGTATTGTCGGCTTCTAAAGTCAAATCCAGTTCATTTAAAATGACTTGACGATAGTTCTGAATAATTTCAGATAAGTGCAGTGCACGCGCGGCTTCTAGACGTTTTTCTAGAAAATCACCTAGCCATTCTAAAATTTCAAAGTCTTGTAAAATTTGACTACGAATAGCGGGACGGGTGACTTTCACCACCACTTCGCGCCCATCATGTAAAGCGGCCGTATGTACTTGAGCAATCGAGGCTGCTGCCAAGGGTTGTTCATCGAAGCGTGCAAACAGTGTGTTTACATCGGCTTTCAGTGATTCTTGAATGCGCATTTTCGCTACATCAGAACCAAACGGTTTGACACGGTCTTGGAGTAAAACCAGTTGTTGTAGTACTTCAGGTGGAATCAGGTCACGACGAGTAGACAGTAGTTGTCCCATTTTAATCGCCAGTGGTCCCATTTCCTCTAAAGCCAGTTTGAGCTTCAGTGGATTTTTTCGTTCACGACTGGACCATGCCGCAGGGTGCATACGAATTACACCCAATGCATGGCGTGCTTTTTCAGGCAATTCTTCCGCAGGAAACAACGTGTCGAGTCTATAGTGCGCGGCAATGCGCCAAAGTTCGAGTAAACGTGAAACGTGCGGAATCATATATGTAAATACCTAGTTTTGAGTTGAGTCTTGAGTGTCAATCTGTGCTTGAAGCTGTTGAATTTTGGCTTCGGCACGATCTAAGTTTTGATTAAAAATGCGGGTGTCTTGATGCAGATCATCCATTTGCCAACGTGGGGCAAATAGACCACTGTCTTCTTTTAAGGCATCTTCAGCAAAGAACAAATGACTTTGTAAGGCCTGTTTGATGTGCTTCGGTGCCAGTTGGATTTTGGCCAATTCATGCGCCAAACTTGGGCCAATCCACGGGCTTAGATGCGCAGCCAAGTCAGGCTCAGCTTGTTGCATAATCCGTTGAATATCTTGCAGAAGGTGATAATCGCCTTGCAGGGGGATAGTGCCGACATCATCCGCCAGTAAAAGCTTGAGCAGCTCAACCACATTGGCCACCGTTAAAGTTGCGGTTGCTGGGGTGTGAGACTGAGCTTGATCAAAAGGGCGTTGTTCAAAAATGGACGCTGTTTCACTATGCCCCGTAACGGTAGGTTCTAAGCGCACTTTAGCTTGGTCAAAGAACACATCTACAGACAGTTGCGGGGACGCGATCACCACACGTAACATCTTGCCTTGTAGTTCATTGAGCTGGATGCGAGTGATCGCATCCAAATTAATCACATGATGAATTAATCGTTCAACTGCACCGAGTGCCAGAATCGACCACATAATTTGCCCTTAAACGTTTAATTTTAAAGTTTAAAACCACGGTGTACAGCAACGATACCACCGGTTAAGTTGTGATAGTCACAGTTTTGGAAGCCTGCATTTTCCATCATGCCTTTCAACGTGCGTTGGTCTGGGTGCATACGAATGGACTCGGCTAAATATTTGTAGCTTTCTGAGTCATTGGCAATAATTTTACCCATGATCGGCAGTGCGGTGAACGAATATAGGTCGTACAGTTTTGAAAAAGGCTCAAACACAGGTTTAGAGAACTCTAATACCAGTAGGCGACCACCTGGCTTAAGCACGCGGTACATCGCTGCAAGTGCTGCATCTTTATCGGTCACATTACGTAGACCAAACGAGATCGTGAGTAGGTCGAAGCTGTTGTCTTCAAACGGCTCTAGGGTTTCAGCATTGGCTAATACGAAGTCAACATTGGTACAGCCTGCATCAATTAAACGATCACGCCCCACATTTAACATTGATTCATTAATGTCTGAAAGTACCACATGACCTGTAGGGCCAACTTCGCGGCTAAACACTTTAGCCAAGTCGCCTGTCCCACCAGCAATATCTAATACGCGCTGACCACGACGAACCCCTGACATATTGATCGCAAAGCGTTTCCATAGACGGTGAATACCAAAAGACATCAAGTCATTCATAATGTCGTATTTGCTGGCAACCGAGTGGAAAACCTCCGCTACTTTTTGGGCTTTGTCATCACTGCTGACTGTTTGGTAACCAAAGTGTGTGGTACTGCCCACGTTACCTGTGTTGGCACCGCGAGGCAGGTTGTATTTAGGCACAGAACCTGTCACAGGCGTATTGGTTAGCTGTTGTTGTAAGGACTGTTGCTGACCTTGCGCTGTGCCTTGAGGTAATGGTTCAGTTAAAAATGGACTCACTTTGTCTGTGTTTTGTGCCGACTCTTGAGTAGCGGTAGGCGTTTGATTTTCATTCGACATGGGAGTCACTCCTAACATAGCAATAGGGTAAATGTTGCAGTGCATGCATGATGACAGATTCTAGGACGTTGTACAGTAACCATCATGCAATTGTGCTGAATAATATACAGAAAAACAGCAGAGCAAAGCTGCTGCTGGCTTATTTTTATCAAGTCATTCGTTGAAATTTACTGAAAAGGATACAAATGCCCCGCATGGACTTTATCAATAATTTGACGTTCCACCGCCGTAAAGTCTTTCACAAATTTCTCTGCCGACTTTAGCGGTTTCATGGCTAAAAAGCCATCCTGCATAAATTCATACATGACATTGAAGTTATATTTGTTGGCCGTCCCTTTACACATCTTAAAAGCGGTATAGACCATAAAAGAGCGCATGTATTTATCGAGGTTCTTACCCAATTGATCGAGTAAATACAGCTGTTTCAAGCGTTCTTCGCCTTGTTCTAGTTTTAAATAGGCTTGGCGCATCAAATCATCGGTTAAGGCTTCAGAGGGATGGTGATCTTTCAGCAATTGCATCGCCACTTGTTCATCCAGCCGCACCGCCAAAATAGCCAACTCAACCCCAGAGGTACCTGTTTTAATGGCATTTTCAGGAATTAATTTCTCTGCTTTGTGCGCATATTTGCTCAAGCGCGCAATTTGTCCTGCCAAAGCGTCAAAATCTGGGCCACCATATAAACGGTTGATAAAATACTCGGCCATCAAGAGGTTCTGTTTTTCTGCGAAAGCACGGTTATGCGTGCGTTGCATCCGTTGCTTTTGCCAGACTTGCACATCTTGTAAACGTTGGAAGAGCACCGAATCTTGATGATAATGCAATTGGTAATACTGTTCTAAAAGCTCATCGAGGGCGGCGAGTTTGGACATTTGCTGTCTCAGTTCTATTTAAAGATAGCTAAATCTTAGTGCGTGATGACGGAACTCGCTATGACAAAGTGACAAAAAAACTATTTATTTGTGGTCAGTTTGATGTAGAAGTAGTCAAAAGATACATATGAAAATCATCTAGACCATCATCTTTTAGGATCTAGTGATCTGATTAAATAGAAAAAAGGAGGGGGCCATGGATACAGAAACGATCGTCAGTACAGTGCTGAATGAAGAACAGCTTTCACTGGACTTAATTGAAGCGCAATATGCGTTGATGAATACCCGTGATCAGAGCAATGCAAAAAGTTTAGTGATTTTGGTCAGTGGAATTGAACTTGCGGGTAAAGGCGAAGCGGTGAAACAGCTGCGCGAATGGGTCGATCCGCGTTTTTTATATGTCAAAGCCGATCCACCGCATCTGTTTAATCTAAAACAGCCTTTTTGGCAGCCCTATACTCGATTTGTACCTGCCGAAGGGCAAATTATGGTGTGGTTTGGTAATTGGTATGGGGACTTGTTGGCTACGGCCATGCATGCTTCAAAGCCTTTGGACGACACTTTGTTTGATGAATACGTCAGCAATATGCGGGCTTTTGAACAGGACTTAAAAAACAACAACGTAGATGTCTTAAAAGTTTGGTTCGATTTGTCGTGGAAGTCTCTGCAAAAGCGTCTGGATGATATGGACCCGAGCGAAGTGCATTGGCATAAGTTGCATGGGCTAGACTGGCGCAATAAAAAACAATATGACACCTTACAAAAGCTACGTACGCGCTTCACCGATGACTGGCAAATCATTGATGGTGAAGATGAAGATTTGCGTAATCACAATTTTGCACAAGCGATTTTAACAGCGCTGCGACACTGTCCAGAGCATGAAAAAAAGGCCGCATTAAAATGGCAGCAAGCGCCGATCCCAGATATTCTGACTCAGTTTGAAGCCCCTCAAGCTGAGGATGCAAACTATAAAGCAGAGTTAAAAAAACTCACCAAACAAGTGGCCGATGCCATCCGCTGTGATGACCGTAAAGTGGTGATCGCTTTTGAAGGTATGGATGCCGCTGGGAAAGGTGGTGCGATTAAGCGCATTGTGAAAAAGCTCGACCCACGAGAATATGAAATTCATACCATTGCCGCACCTGAAAAGTATGAGCTACGCCGTCCTTACCAGTGGCGTTTTTGGAGTAAGTTGCAGTCGGATGACATCACTATTTTTGATCGGACGTGGTATGGACGCGTTTTGGTAGAGCGGATAGAAGGCTTCGCAACCGAGGTGGAGTGGCAACGCGCTTATGCGGAAATCAATCGTTTTGAAAAAAACCTCAGCAACAGCCAAACCGTGCTGATTAAGTTTTGGCTGGCGATAGATAAAGATGAACAAGCGGCGCGGTTTAAAGCCCGTGAAAGCACTCCGCATAAACGCTTTAAAATTACCGAAGAAGATTGGCGCAATCGCGACAAATGGGATGACTATTTAAAGGCCGCCGCGGATATGTTTGCACATACTGATACCAGCTATGCTCCTTGGTATATTATTTCCACCAATGATAAACAACAGGCCCGAATTGAAGTCTTAAGGGCAATTTTAAAACAGCTCAAAGCGGATCGCGACACGGATTAAAAAACTTAAAAAAACGGTCATTTGATCGTTTTTATAGAGGCAGATTTAGTTCTTTAACTTAAGGGAATTTGGGTCACTGGCGCTGCAACAGGAATACCTTGTTCAGCGGCTTGTTTCAGTTGAATGCCTTTGGCGAGCTTATACGACTCTTCCACATGGGTTTCCGCAATTTTTTTCATCACGACATAACCCAAGCTGGCCGCAATCATTTGTCCACCAAGAGGAATGAATTTGGTGACTTGTTTGGTGATGTATTTGGCTGCCATGTTATTGAGGGATTTCTTCACGGCTGTACGTGCCACTACCAATCCAGAGAACTCCACGCCACGTTTACGCAGTTCTGACCAATGTATTTGCTTGGTTTCTGGGTCGTAGACACTGACTTGCTCTGGGGTTAAACCAAAACGGGCGTTAATTTCGGGAATCAACTGCGACAATATGCCCACATCAATCACCACATCGAGGAAGGGGACTGGAATAACCGCAGCACCTGCGGAAAAATAGGCGCGCTTTTTGACTAAATCCAAACATTCTTCGCGGATTTGTTCTAAATTTAAAGAGGGATCAATTTTTTCTGGAATGTGCTCTAATTTCATCTTCTAAACCCTAAAATATCCTGATTCACATTGATTCTAGTTTTGCTTAAAGTGCGTATTTTAAAGCAAATTTTAAATAGAAATATGTCATCAAAGTGACATAGACAGAACCAGAAGTATAGTCAATAATCTGTGTACTTTTGTAGATTTTTCATAAGATGGTTATTTGAGAGGAAACATGGCGATACACGTAATACAAAGTCAGCGTATTGATGTTCTGTTGCAAGCCATGCAAAAAACCGTCTTTAAACCGGCCAAAAATGCCTTTCAAGTGCTGCAAGCACAGCACTTTATTGTACCTTCACCTGCGGTTGAGGCGTGGCTAACGCAAAAGTTGGCAGAACAGCAGGGCATCAGTGCCAACACGCAGTTTCATCATCGTATTCGTGGTTTTCAATGGTCGGCTTATCAGTGGGTTTTGGTCGATCAAAAAGATGAGGTTCGTAAAGCCAATATTCCGCGATTGATTATTAAATGGCGTGTCTTTCAAGCCTTAAAAGAATTTATACAAGCCGAGCTGAATCCTTTAGAGGTTGCTCATCCGTTGTATCCGATTATTCAGCGGATCTATGCCAGCGCCGACCGTTTGCAACAAGGCATTGATAAACAGCTCAAAAAACAAAGCATGTTGTATTGGGTCGCGGAGCAGGTTTCACGGTTATTTAGTTTTTATATGGATTATCGTGGGCATTGCACCAAAGGCTGTCCACCGCAAAATTGCCGTTGCCAGACCAATTGGTTGCAAGCATGGGGTAAAAACCAGCCGCTCGATTTGGAGCAGATGTTTTTTAAAACTCAGCAAGAACTCAGTGCTTTTCAGCTTAATCAAGCGCATGAATTGGAAGCATGGCAACGTTGGCTCTGGCAAGTGGTCTTTCATGCTGACTTTGAACAAATTCAGCGTATTGATACTGCATTTTGGGACTTACTCGATCAAGCAGAGACCCGAGATGCTGCGCTTAAAAAGTTACCTGCGCAGCTGGTGGTATTTACGGTTTTAGATTTACCGCCAAAGCAATTGGAATTTTTACATCGATTGGGGCAATACCTCGAGATCTTTATTTTTCACTATAACCCATCACAAGAGTACTGGGCGGACAGTGTCGATCCCAACTGGAAAGCGCGTTATGACGCACGGGTGAAGCAGCGTTTTATTGAAAAAAATCCAAATGCCAATGATGCCGAGATTCAGCAGTTTTTTGATGAGTTTACCCTCAATTTTAATGCAGAAACCCGAGAGTCTCGCCATCCTTTACTGACCCGATTTGGTAAACAAGCGCGCGACCATTTCTCTTTACTTTCCAACCTTTCTTCAGGTGAAGATGGCGTATGGGCCGATGTCTTTGTTGATGAATATCCAGAAACTTTACTTGGTAAAATTCAGTCTGATGTCCTGTATTTGGTAGAACCTACGCCGCATCAGTATGCTTTGGCTGAACAAGATGATTCGATACAGATTCATGTCTGTCACTCCAGCCTTAGACAGCTTGAAGTCCTCAAAGATCAACTGACGCATTGGTTGGCTCAGGGCACGGCTGAAGCACCACGACGTCCAAGTGATATTTTAGTGTTGACGCCCAGTTTGACTGAGCTAGAACCTTTTATTCGCAGTGTTTTTGCACCTCCTCCCCATGAGCGTGAGGCTTTGCAAAAGGGCCATCAACTGAGTAAAGACAGTATTTATCTGCCGATTAAGCTGGCTGGCGTGACTCAACTCGATGCTTTAAATGCATGGCGTGCCGTACTGGGACGGATGGTCTTGGTGCGAGGACGTTTCAGTATTGAGGACTTTGCCGATTGGCTCAGTTTAAATGCAACGCAGCAACGTTATGGCTTAGACATGAATATGATCGAGCGCATGACGGAGCTGTTGATCAACGCAGGCTTTAAACGTGGATTGGATGCCGAGCATTTAAAACGTAGTCTGGCCGAAGGGGATGAAGATTATCGTTATAGTCTGAAGTTTGCCTTAGATCGTTTGGCTTTAGGCGTCGCTGTCCCAGAGCATGTGCTGTTTCATGAGACCTTAAGCTATGCCCAAGTCCAGTCGGGTGATTTTGAGCTGATTGGTGTTTTGATAGAAATCTATCAAGATTTTAAACACCGTTCCGAGTGGATGATCGCGCATGAAATTGGACAACGGACGACTGCGGAAACTTGGCTGAATCGTTTGATGGAAGATATTCGCGAGTTTGAAGCTGCGGGTGTCGAGTCTTTGGCCGCAGTGTATAAGATGGTCAAAAAACAAGAACGTATGCTGACCTTGGCGAGTTTCTATGACGAACACGACCATCATGCACTGCGCAGTTTAAGTTTACCTTTGCCTTATGTATTAGAAGAAATCCAAAAGACCTTAGAAGCGCAACTGGACTATGCCGAACCTACAGGGCAGATCACATTTAGTCAAATTGGTCAGATTCGACCTGTGCCGTATAAGTTGATCGTGATGTTGGGCTTGGACAGTGGCAAGTTTCCCAACCGCAGTGCGCATTTGCCTTTTGACCTAATGGATTTACTGAAGCCACAACTGGGGGATCGTTCCCGTTTGGAAGATGATCAAGGGGCTTTTCTAGATGCCTTGTTGTTGGCACAAGAGAACTTATGGTTATTTTATAATGGCTTTGATATCAACGATGGTGAAGTCCGTGATCCGTCTACAGTGTTGCAAGAACTGGTTCAGCATATGGCCTTTATTGTGCAGCCTGACACACAAAGCAAGAGTGTCAATGCAACGGTTGATCAGCATGGTGTGACTGTCCCTGCACAGTTGGCATCGCTGTATCATGTCCATCCTTTATTGCCTTTTGATCCGCGTGGTTTTGAGTCTGAGCACAGTGTCCGTTTTCAAGACCAATGGTTTCAAGTCGCGAAACAATTGCAACATGCATCGGGACAACGGAGCAGTTGGGTCAATACGCCTTATCCAAAATTAGAGCAAGATATTCAAGTTCTTGATAGTCAGCAGTGGATTCAGGACATCACTTTCCCTGCAAGGCTGTATCTCAAGACTTTAGGCGTGGAAAACTTAAAACCAGAAGAGGTTCCTGCAACGCAAGAACCGTTACTGCTCGATGGTTTAGGACGTTATGCCATTCGTCATTTTTTACAACAACATGAGGCAGCGGCAGATGCCAATCTTCTGATGGATCAACTGCCGATTGGTAAAGTGCAAGATGGGGTCTGGCAAATGAGCGTGCTTGAGCAGCAGCGCTTGCTGGCACGTTTACAACGCTATGCACCCGAGGCTACAGCCACGACCCAACAAGTCTGGAAAGTGAATGAACATTTACAGATCAATGTCACCCTAGCCAAATTTAGTGCTGAAAAATGGGTCAGTGTAGAAGCATCCAGTGCTCGGGCAAAGCGCCGTGCCAAAGTTTGGTTAGAGTATTTACTGTGGTTGGCTTATGTCAATTTGGGTGAGGGCGGACAGCAATATCAACGCATCGTGGTGTTTAGTGACCGAACCATTTTATGTACTGGTGTGAGTTCAAATCAGGCGCGTGAATGGCTCAAACCTTGGTTGAAAGCATGGGAGTATGCACAAACTCAGCCTTTGGTTTTACCTGCGGCCTTGTTACTGAAAATTGCAGAAAAAGATAAAACGCATGAATGGCAACTGAATGATCAGGAGCAGATGGTGATTGCGGACATGGACGCCATTTATAAAGTGTGGGAAGAAGATGGTCGCTTTAGTGGTTTTTCAATGACTGAAAATGAAGCCAATAAAGCACACCGCGACTGGCAGTTTATTTTACAAGAGCAGGATGCCAAAGCATTACTTGCCCATGCCTGCGAGCAGTTTTCTTATGAACTATATCATCCGATATTTTTGCATCAGCAAAGCCTTGAGGACTAAGTCATGAAAGCACAGTCTCAGGTCACTACATCGAACATGTCTTATCAACCCATTGCCGATATGAGTTTTCAGGGCTTACATTGGATTGAAGCTTCAGCAGGCACAGGCAAGACTTTTACTTTATCCAGTTTGATGGTACGCATTTTTCTCGGGGCCTATTTGCCGAATCAGGTCATTGCAACCACCTTCACCCGTGCTGCCGCTGCGGAGCTGAAAAGTCGCGTTCGGGCACGTTTGATTGAAACTTTACGTTATTTTGAAGGTTGTCAGAGTCTGACCGAGCGAGAAATACAGGCCAAAATAGCCGCTGAACAAGATCCGCTTTTTACCAAAGTACTCACAGATTATGCACAGCGGGTCGGTTTTGCCCAAGAGCGTTTGAAGTTGGTGATTGATCAGTTAGATGAGTTATTTGTCGGGACATTGGACAGTTTTAGTCAAAAGTTACTGCGTGAGTTTTCTTTTGAAAGTGGCAAGATTGAGCGTGCAGATATCACCGATGATGCGCAGAGTTATACTCAACAGCTTATTCATGACGTATTACGCGAGTGGATTCAAGCACAGCCGCAGCCTGTGGTGAATTATTTACTGTTAAAACAAAAATTAAAAACCGAACAAGCTTATGTGCCGATTGTTGAAAATAGTTTGAACTTTGCATCAGCACAGTTTCAACAGGTAGAAAAACCTACACTTGATTTGACACAATTTGAACAGGCCATTGATCAATTTACCACGCTGGATGTGGTGCAGATTGAAGGCTTGAAAGACTATTATGCCCCTGAGGGCCAATACCATGCGGTGTTGGGGAAGAAGTGGCGCACCGATGCTTTGATGGAGCGTATTTTATGTCAGGACTTACCTGCTTTTTTGACTGCACTGAAAGAGCAGCGGGCTTATGCCTTATTCGCACCACATTTTGAAAAAACCTTAAAACACCTGACTGACCTCGCAACAAAAAAAGTCTTAAACAAATGTGCTGTAGATGTGTTGGAACAGTTTGAGCAGCATCCTGTGTGGCGACAGGTCCGCAGTTTCTTAGAGGCATTGGCAGAGTTAGAGCTTAATTTGGATGTGTTGGATGCGTATTTGAAATATCACTTAAGTTCTGAAGTGAAAAAGCGTTTACCACAAGTGTTGCAGCAAAAGAGTGAAACGACTTTTGCCCAGCAAATTCGTACCTTGTCAGAAGCCTTACAGGGTGAACAAGGCAGGCGCTTTGCTCAGTTTGTACAGGCACGCTATCCGCTCATTTTAGTGGATGAGTTTCAAGACACTAACCAAGACCAAGATGATATGTTGGCGCGGATTTGGCGGGATGAACAGCGTTATCATCAAGGCTGTATGATTATGGTCGGTGACCCAAAACAAGCCATTTATGGCTTTCGTGGGGGTGACATGCTGACGTATAACAAAGCACGTTTAGATGTTTTGGCAAAGCAAGGTCGGCAGTATAGTTTGAAATATAACCATCGTTCTGTGCAAAAACTGGTACAGGTAGTGGATGCTTTATTTCAACGCCAACAAGACTTTGGTGAGCAGGTCTATTACCAGCCTGTAGAAGCAGGGACTCGACCACATCCTGCTTTGGTCGATGCACAGGGTGAAAACCATGTACCGCTGCGTTGGCTGTTACTTGAAGATAAAAAAAATGAAGCTCAACAAGTGGCATGGAAAATTCGTGATTTAATCAACCAAGGCATTCAACAGCAACTGTATGTGGCAGATGATCCGCCACAGTTTATGGGGGCAAATGATATCGCGGTGTTGTCGAAAAACCATGATGGCTTGGACAAAGTTCAGTTTGAACTAGAGCGTTTAGGGATTTTAGTCAACCGTCCGTCTAAACGCAGTGTGTTTGAAAGTCAGGTTGCGAAAGATGTGGGTGCGCTATTGACTGCAATGATGCATCCTTTTGATGAAGCCAAAGTTCGCCGTGCGCTTTTGAGCCGGCTGTTGGCGATAGATTTAAAACAGTTACTGGAACTGGAAAAGCAAGCCAACGGTCTGAGCCAGTTTATGGCGGATTTTGATGACATCCGCGATATGTGGATCAACAAAGGCTTTTTAAGTGCATGGCAGTACGCTTTAAACCTCTTTAAAGTGTGGAAAAACTTGGTGGCTTACCAAAGCCGAGACAACGAACGGACTGTGGTCAATCTACGGCATTTGACTGAGTTGTTGAGCCAGCATAGTGAGCAGTTCCAAGGTGCGCAGAAACTGTATCATTGGTATCTCAAACAGTTACATTTGCCTGCGGAACGTGAGTGGGAGTTGGAACGTAAACTCTCCAATGCCACAGGTGTACAGCTGATGACCATTCATCAGTCCAAAGGTCTAGAGTTTAAAATTGTGTTCTTGCTGGGTGCCGACAAAGACTTTAAGGAAATGAATAAAACCTTAAACTTTTCAACGCTGGAACAGATCAATCCGACGACAGGGCAGAGCGAGTTACAGCGCATCGTAGCGGTAAATGATGCAAATCTGTTAGACCCAGCCGCGATTGAGCAACACAATGAGCGTGCCGAAGCAGAACAGCATCGCTTATGGTACGTCGCACTGACCCGCGCCAGCCACCGCGTGTATGCCTTACTGCAAGATCAGGAATATAAATCAAATACGGCATTGGCATTTTGGCGTGGCCAAGCAGGCAGTCTGTTTGAGCACCCTGCCAGTGGTGATGAGGCGTTGCTGACTGAAAAGCCGATCCGTTTACAGCCAGCCCAGCAGCAAGAGATCATTCAGTTGCAAGCCTTGGCCTTTCCTGAACAGCGTTTTTATCCACGTTCCAAAACCAGTTTTAGTGCGTTGGCACAGCATTTGAGTCGCAAAGAGGCAATGGATGCCTTAGCGGTTTTGAGCGAGAAAGTGGGTAGTGCGGATGACGAGATTAATCATCCTGTGCTTGAGGATGTGGAGCTGAGTCAGCCTTTGGCGTGGATTAAGCGGCAGTTTCCAATGGGGACGACTGCGGGAACTTTCCTGCACGAAATTTTCGAGCATATTGACTTTCAGGATCCGCATGACTGGGGACTGGAAATTCATCGTCGTTTTAAAAATGATAGTCCCTTACTGTGGCAAGAGTTATTGGGCAAATATCAACACGAGTTTGGACAGGATGATGAAACTCAATTGGTGCAGTGGATGCAAGCGTGGTTAGCAGATGTGCTAGAAACGCCTTTGCATGCAGGTTTTCAGTTGAAGCAACTTAAAGCCGATGAACACTTGGCTGAATTTCCTTTTTATTTGTCATTGTCCGATCATGTGCTGGCGATTAAACGCATACAGGCATTGTTTCAAGAATACGGCATTGATCTGCTCGACTTAAATGAAGCCAATTCTGCTCGTTATCTGACTGGTTCGATTGACTTGGTTTATTTTGATGGTCAGCGTTATCACATCGCCGATTATAAAAGTAACTTCTTAGGGGCGGATCAGCAGAGCTACAATCATGATGCAATCCAATTGAATATGTCACATGCCAGTTATTGGTTGCAGGCGGGCTTATATTTGGTGGCTTTGCACCGTTATTTAAAAGTGAATTTGTTGGACTATGATATTGAAAAACATCTTGGTCAGGCGAGTTATCTTTATTTGAGAGGGATGAATGGGCAGCCCAATCAAGGGGTTTTAAGTTGGTATGCCAGCCCCGAGTTTATTTTAAGGCTAGATGCCATCTTGGGTTATTTTGCTGAGGATACATCTACTGAAAATCATGTAGGCAAAACTTCTGAATTAAGTGAAATTAGTCACCCATAAACAAAGAATTAAGCTGTGGATAACTTTGAGGATAACCGTGTGGAAAATGTTCATAAAGCCAGTATTGATCAGGCTGCCGTGGTAGACACATGGTTAACGCGTTGGAGTCAGTTTATTCAGCAGTCACCGTTGAGTAAAACAGGGCCCACCGAAGCGCGTAGTGAAATGATTCAACAGGTCCTTGAAGCCATGCTACGCGGTGAGAGTTGTATCTCGGTTGCAGCTGAAGCCGTCACAGTCTTAGATGATTTGGTCATGGATGAACAGCAGGCACAGCAACAAAAAGCGCCGTTTGTTTACGATCAGCAGCAATTATATTTGTATCGTTATTGGACTTTAGAGCAGTCCTTGGCCGAGCAAGTAGCACGGTTAAAACTGCAAAACTTAACGCAAGTGGATATTTCAGCTTATGCCCATTTGCTTGAAGACCCCTATCAAAAGCAAGCTTTGACGATGGTGGCTGAGCAGGCGTTGAGTATTATTACAGGTGGTCCGGGCACAGGGAAAACCTATACCTTGGCACGGATTATTGCGGTGCTCAAGCAAAGTCTACCTGATATTCGTATTGCGATGGCTGCACCGACAGGTAAGGCGGCGCAGCGGATGAAAGAAGCCCTGCAGAACTCTTTTCAGGATGAAAAGTTACAAGACTTAGTTGCCCCAGATTTGAAAAACTTAAATCCTGTGACGTTACATCGACTTTTGGGCCTAGGGAATACGCAGAAACCGCGTTTTCATAGCAGACAACCTTTACCTTATGATGTAATTGTCGTTGATGAAGCATCCATGCTGGATTTAAATTTGGCGCAGATGCTTTTTGCTGCCATGCCGAATCAAGCCCGTTTGATTTTATTGGGAGATGCCGATCAGTTAGCTTCGGTCGATGTTGGCTCTGTGCTCGCCGATCTACAACAGGTTCCAGCTTTGGCTGAAAATAGAGTCAATTTGGTCAATAGCCGTCGTTTCAAATCAGATGCACGAATTGGCAAGTTGGCACAATTTATTCAAGAGCAATCTTGTTTTGACTTAATGACGCATCCTGCCGAAAAACAGAGCGTATTGCACAATTTTCAACAGCAAGTGGTACATGCCACGACGTTGAAGGCGGTTGAGTTGGATCAGGTCAAGGTCGATTATTTACAACTCGAATTGTTGCCTGAGCAGGCTTTATCTGCAGAGCAGTTGCAGCATTATTATGATCTGCTGATGCTTGGCTTTCAGGGCTATGTCGAGGCTTTAAAGCAATATCAGCAAAATCCTAATGAGTCTCTCGTGCCCAAAGTGATTCATCATTTTGATGATTACCGTATTTTAGCCGCCATGCGTCATGGCCATTTCGGCCTAAAACAGCTCAATCTACAAATCGAGCAGCGTCTATTGGAACAATCAAAACAAATCAAACAAGGCGAATGGTACTTGGGACGTCCGGTGATGATGACCTATAACGACTATCAGTTGGGCTTGTCAAATGGTGATATTGGCCTGTGTTTACAGCGCGTTCAACAAGGTAAGTTGCAGTTTGAGGTGTATTTCCCCAGTCTGGATAAATGGGTAGCCGCGACACGATTACCCAAAAATATTGAAACGGCTTTTGCACTGACCATTCACAAATCTCAAGGCTCTGAGTTCACCCATACCGCGGTGGTGTTAGATCGGCAGGCTGAAAAATTACTCAGTAAAGAGTTGATTTATACCGCAATTACGCGAGCGAAAAAAGTGGTCAGTTTACTGGTCGATGCCGATGCATTCGTACATGCTATGGTGACTCGAACCACCCGAGAAAGTGGTCTATCAAGAAAAATTAATCAACAAATTCAATTGTGAAGATTTAATAAATAAATAGGAGCTTTGTACGAAATGGCTTACAAGGATTCAGGAGATTTGCGCATAGAGCTTTGCTGAGGATTTTGAGAAGATGGCTTCACATAAAGAGCTCAACACGGAATGTTGAGTATAATCGCAAAAAGATAATAATAACGTCAGTAGACAGCGAACTTACAGTGAAGTAGGTGAAAGAGGAAACTTACAGCCGCTAAGCCTTGTAGTTTTGGGAGAGACTACAAGGCTTTTTTATATCTGCTAAATTGGCATAATATGACAAAAAATAGCCAATCATTTATCGAAATACAAATACATTAATATATGAACGGTTGGGTAGATATTGGTGCAATATATTGTGGTTTGTAACTTTTAATTAATTTATTA
Organism: Acinetobacter johnsonii ANC 3681; assembly: GCF_000368805.1. NCBI lineage: Bacteria > Pseudomonadati > Pseudomonadota > Gammaproteobacteria > Moraxellales > Moraxellaceae > Acinetobacter > Acinetobacter johnsonii. Next base: position 182,459 of record NZ_KB849704.1, read on the forward strand.
AGTATTTGTTTTTTATCGAATTGAATGTAATTTATTGAATTTTAGAATGTGCTTTAGGTTCAATTGTGGAGAAATTGAGAGTTTAATGTAAGCAATCGCTTACATGGAGATGAGCAAAATGCGACTTTTATCTTTAGCTCTGTGTGGCAAAATGTGTCACATAAGGACGTAAATAATTAAACATGGAATGTTTAATAGAAGACGCGGAAAAGCGCATTATTATAATGATAACCAAAACAACAAGAACAAAAATAAAAGAACACTACAGCGCAAAAAAGCCCAAGTTTACTTGGGCTTTTTTTTATGCTCAGACTAAATCTGTTTCACTTCGATCAGTTGCAAATAAGGAGCGACGTTGGTGCTTTAAGATTTTGGGACAATGTTTTGAGATTTGATAAAGCGTTTTCGCTAAAGCCGGTAAGTGGGTCCCGACGACGGACTTTCCTGTGGTTAACAGAGATACACTAATATCACGTTCTGGATCGGCCCAGCAGAGAATATTGGAAAACCCGAGATGTCCAAAGGCTTGCCCAGTCATGGGTCCAAATAATCCAATAGGATTACTCCCTAACATTGGGCCTAAGGCATAACGCATCGGGACTAATAATGTCCGATCTAAACTGACTCCTGATGTGGCCAATGTCGAGCGAAATACCGTTTGGGCACTCATGATTTGTTTGTCTTGGTATTCGCCACCACTCAAGAGCATTTCAAAGAAACGTCCAGCTTGTTCGGCACTGGTATAAATATTGCCCGCTGGACAAATCGTGTCCATAAAGCGCGCATCATTGGTCACATCGACGGCCAACTGTAAACCACCACCCAGTACCCGATTGAGATAATGGTCTGTTCCTAAACGTGGATGTAGACCTGTGGCATAGTTTAAAGCGACATCCGCTCGATACTCAGGTTTTAGACCATAGTTAAAGTAATCTAATCCCATGGGTTTTTCGATATTTTCGGCAAGAAATTCGCGGGCTGTTTGACCTGTTACCCGCTTGATAATTTCCCCTAAAATATAACCTGACGTCACGGCGTGATACGCCAGATGTGTGCCTGAGGCTGAAACGGGTTGTGCCGCATAAAGACGTTCTAAAATTTGATCTTGATTAAACAACAGTTCAGGCGTGACTTTACTGTCAATGCGAGGAATGCCACCACGATGAGCGAGTAAATGGAAAATGGTGGCACGACGTTTACCGTTTACGCCATATTCGGGAATATAGTGGCTAATCGGATCGAGTAAATTCAGATCACCGCGTTCATCCAACATATGAATCAGCATGGCTGTAACGATTTTAGAGGCGGAAAATAAGCAAACTGGGGTATCAGGTGTGCCAATTTTCGCATCTGCCGCTAAACCATCGGGTGAGTTGCCTTGCGCATAACCAATGCTGCGATTTAACAATATTTGTCCCTGACGACGTAAACAGAGGCTGATGAAAGGGTAGTTTCCTGTTTTATATAGGGACTCTACACTGGCCCAAATGCTTTGAATTTGTGCGTCATTCATGCCACCCAAGGTAGCAGAGACCTCATCTTTAGAACGAATCACGTGGTTGAGGTCATGGGGGACATAACAGGTATTGGCAGATAAAATTTTCACAAATTTCTCTCTATTTTTCGTTTTTATTAGGTCTGAGTCTGATATTGAAAATCAGGATTGTCATTATTGTGCATGATTTGTGCAAAGCCGTCAGTTGCTGAATTGACTGCGAACATAAAACATTTTTGCAATATAGCGCTAGATCCCTTAAAATAATGCCTTGCTGTAGTGATGCACGGCAGTCAACTTGGTTTTGAAGAATCAATTTGATTTGTATCAAATGTAACTTATAAGCATCTCGGAGAAATCGAATGGCTTTAACAAACGCAGATCGCGCAGAGATCATTGCTAAATTTGCTCGCGCTGAAAACGACACTGGTTCACCAGAAGTTCAAGTAGCTCTTTTAACTGCTCAAATCAATGATTTACAAGGTCACTTCAAAGAGCACAAACACGACCACCATAGCCGTCGCGGTCTTATCCGTATGGTTAACCAACGTCGTAAGCTTCTTGATTACCTTAAAGGTAAAGACGCTACTCGTTACAGCGACTTGATTGCTGCTTTAGGTTTACGTCGTTAATTCGATTAAACTTTTATTTTCGGACTATCGCATTTTGAATGCTTTATTACTGAAAAAGAAAGTCTACCTTGCTTCTGTGAGGTAATGGGGAAGGGGCGAATGTTTCGCTCCTTCTTTGTGTCTTAAAATCATATTTTTAGTCTCTGGTGAGGTCGGCTTCTAAGCTTTGTCATTTATACAGTTGCCTGAAATGGCGATGTGAATGCCAAACCTTAGGGGTCTCCACTAGAATAAAAATCAGGAAAGAAAAATACATGTCTATGTTTAATATTATTCGTAAAGAATTCCAATATGGTCAACACACGGTTGTTTTAGAAACTGGTCGTGTTGCTCGTCAAGCAAACACTGTTGTGATCACCATGGGTGGTGTACAGGTTCTTGTTGCAATCGTTGCTCAACCAAAAGCAAAAGCAGGCCAAGACTTCTTCCCGTTGACTGTTAACTACCAAGAAAAACAATATGCTGCAGGTCGTATCCCAGGTGGTTACGGTAAGCGTGAAGGTCGTCAGTCTGAAGCTGAAACTTTAATTTCACGTCTTATTGACCGTCCAATCCGTCCATTGTTCCCAGAAGGTTTCTACAACGAAATCCAAGTAACAGCGACTGTTATTTCTTCTGACAAAACCATGGAAGGTGATATCGCTGCAATGTTGGGTGCTTCAGCTGCGATGTCTATTGCTGGTGTTCCATTTGCAGGCCCAATCGCAGGCGCACGTGTTGGTTTAATCAACGGTGAATACATCCTTAACCCAACTTTAGAACAGCTTAAAGAATCTGATCTTGACCTTGTGGTTGCAGGTACTGAAGCTGCTGTATTGATGGTTGAATCTGAAGCGAAAGAACTTTCTGAAGACCAAATGTTAGGCGCTGTACTTTTCGGTCATGACGAAATGCAAATCGCAATTCAAGCGATTAAAGAATTTGCTGCTGCTGCGGGTGCGGTTGAATCAACTTGGGTTGCGCCAGTTAAAAATGAAGAGCTTCTTGGCAAATTGAAAGATGCATTTGAAGCGAAAATCTCTGAAGCGTATACCATTGCTGTTAAGCAAGACCGTTACGCAGCATTAGATGCACTTCACGTAGAAGCTGTTGCTCAGTTCGTTCCTGAAAATGATGAAACTGGCATTGCTGCTGAAGTTGACGAATTATTCGAAGATTTGAAATACCGTACGGTACGTGACAACATCTTGTCTGGTAAACCACGTATTGATGGTCGTGACACGAAAACTGTTCGTGCCATTGATGTTCAAGTGGGCGTATTAGGCCGTGCACACGGTTCTGCATTATTCACACGTGGTGAAACTCAAGCATTGGTAACTACCACTTTAGGTAATACCCGTGATGCGTTGATGGTTGATACCCTAGCTGGTACTAAAACTGACAACTTCATGTTGCACTACAACTTCCCTGCATACTCTGTCGGTGAAACAGGTCGTGAATCTGGTCCTAAGCGTCGTGAAATCGGTCACGGTCGTTTGGCGCGTCGTGGTGTTCAAGCGGTTCTTCCTGCAGCTGACCGCTTCCCGTACGTGATTCGTATCGTATCGGATATTACTGAATCAAACGGTTCATCTTCAATGGCTTCTGTATGTGGTGCTTCATTATCACTTATGGATGCAGGTGTTCCATTGAAAGCGCCAGTTGCAGGTATTGCAATGGGTCTAGTGAAAGAAGGCGAGCGTTTCGCAGTTCTTTCTGACATCTTAGGTGACGAAGATCACTTAGGTGACATGGACTTTAAAGTAGCCGGTTCTGCGAACGGTATTACTGCACTTCAAATGGATATCAAGATTGAAGGTATCACTGAAGAAATCATGGAAGCGGCATTGAACCAAGCGTATGCGGGTCGTATGCATATCTTGAACGAAATGAACCAAGTGATTTCACGTGCTCGCCCTGAAATTTCAATGCATGCACCGACATTCCAAGTGATCAACATCAACCCAGACAAGATCCGTGATGTAATCGGTAAAGGTGGTGCGACGATTCGTGCAATCACTGAAGAAACCAAAGCTGCAATTGATATTGAAGACAACGGTACTGTTCGTGTATTTGGTGAAACCAAAGCTGCTGCTGCTGCTGCTGTTGCAAAAATCCAAGCACTGACTGCTGAAATTGAGCCGGGTACAATTTACGTCGGTAAGGTCATTCGTATCGTTGAATTCGGTGCGTTTGTAAACATTCTTCCAGGTACTGATGGCTTACTTCACATTTCACAAATCTCGAACGAGCGTATTGCAAACGTGGCAGATGTGTTGAAAGAAGGCCAAGAAATTAAGGTACAAGTTGCGGATGTAGACAACCGTGGTCGTATCAAATTGACGATGAAAGATATCGAACAAGTTTAATCTCTTGTCAATTCACATGGTTTTTGCCATGTGAATTGAGTTGTCTTAGAAAAGCCTTGAGCTTGGCCAATTTAAACTTTGGCTTGCTCAGGGCTTTTTTTATGGCATCATGCTGGCTAAGACAGACAATAATAAATGAGATATGCAAAGCTATTATTTCTATCAACATCCCACCGCACAGCATACTTATGTGCAGAAACAGCCGATTGCAGAGCAGGAAGCCGAGTTTATTTGGGTGGAGTGTAGCCGTGACGATGTGGTCAATCGGGCAGAACATTGGCAGCAGGATATTTATGCGGCAACGGGACTGTGGATGAATGAATATCATCTGCGTGACATTCTAAATTTAGAACATCCTTGTGCCTTTGACACTTTGGAAGATTACGACTTGCTGATCTTTCGTAAGCTGATCACACCTGATGATCAAATCAAGCTTGATACGCAAGCGGCTGAAAAACATGAACGGGTCTTTGGTCTGGCGACGACCCCGATTAGCTTTATGCTTACGCCGCAAGTCTTGATTACGGTTAGAGAGCAGGGCAATAAAGAAGTTGAAAGCTATATTCAGCGTATGGAAACGGTGTTGAGCCGTCCGATTGAAGAACATAATAAACCACGAAAACTACCCGCAACGCCTTTAGATTTGACCTTGAGACTGCTCAATAACATGGTGGATGGTTATCTTGATTTACGTGTTCCGCTGACGCGTCGAGTGGAGTTTTGGCAGCAAGAGCTTTTACAAGGCCATCGTCGTTTTACCAAGTGGCATCAACTGTTGCAAGAGAATATGGCTTTCCAACAAGTGGAAAATTTGTGCGAAGAACAAATCGAAACTTTGCAGGAATTACGCGATGAAATTGTCGATAATTATTCGCACTTGAAAGGGAAAAAACGTAGCGAAAAACAAGACATCATGTTGGTACGTGTCGATGATTTAACCAGTCATATTGAACGTATTCAAAAGCATACCATTCGCTTGAGAAATGCAGTGCAAGCAGCTATCGATCTACATTTTTCAGCCATTGCCAATCAAACTAATGAAAATATGCGGATTTTAGCCATTATTACCGCGATTTTTGCACCACTGACCTTACTGACAGGGGTGTATGGTATGAACTTCGAGTTTATTCCTGGACTGAAGTCTCCAACAGGGTTTTGGATCATGTTGGGCATCATGTTAATGACGACATTGATTCTGCTGTATTATTTTTATAGACGTCATTTGGTCGGGCGTGGCGAAAAAAGTGTCATTGATATGTTGGCACAACAGCATGCGGATCAACATATGAATTTGTTTTGGTTCATCGATTATGAGCCGATCAAGCAAACCGTGAAGGGCACCATCAAAGATTTAGAGAAAATCACCAAATTAAAATAATTCGGTGATTTTCCGCATAGACCATTAAAGCAAATGGGCTTTAAGGTGTTTCTTTACATGCCGACGCTATCGTTGTTCAATTTATTATTCGGATATGTGGGCGTCGCAGGGAGATTTAATTTAAGAGGTTTTTAACTGGGCTCCTTTTAAAATCCGATAAAGCTGATCTTTAATGAACAACTTTTTGCGTTTGAGGGGCTCAATCTCTCCACGATGAATCCTGACAGGGTCTTGTTCGAGTAAACAAATTTCCTGATCGAGAGCTTCATGGTCGTCAAACATTTTAGAAAAATGCGGATTGTCTTCTCTAAGCTGTTGAATCATGTCTCGGTATTCAGGAAACATGAGCTTAGTCTTTTTATTACAAACTTTGAGTTTCATGGTTGCCGTCTAATCCTCTTATTCAAAAATAAAAAAAAGAAAGAAAGGCATGCGCCCATCTTTCTTTATAGAACTAGTGTTGAGTCGTTTGAACTGGGTCAGTGAGATGTAAATGTTTTACTTCACGACGAAGTTTTTGAACTTCCTCAATCAAATCCAGCATCATTGCGACTGCAGTAAAGCTGGCATCAAAGTCACGTTGTAAGCGATAGGCTCGCCGTGCACGTGAGACATCATCACCAAAAAATTGGTGAATGCGGTTATCGGGTCGGTTAGGCAGAATGTCATATTCCAACAGCTGTAAAACCCATTCAGGACTTTGTCCGCAGGCTTCAGCAAAATGCTTTAAATCAAAGCTATGTTGTTCATCAACAATTTCAGCGTGTCGACATCCGTCTAAAATAATTTCACGATATTGAATAGTCGTCATAATTTTCTCCTTAAGACTGACGCGGCTTAAAGTGAGGGAAGGCTTCAGCAAAGGCTTGGTAAGCTTGCTGTTCTTGCTCACTCTGCGCAGGAGGTTGAACAATGTTTAAAATTAAATATAAATGTCCTGCCGTTTTGGCTGGAATCCCCTGATCTTTTAAACGGAGTTGCTGTCCCGTTTTGGTATTTTTCGGAATTTGAATTTGTAATGTCCGACCATTAGGTAGCGCGGCAGTAATGCTTTGCCCCAAAGCAGCTTCCCAAGGACTAATATTCAGTTGGTGATAGACATCAACCCCTTCAACGCGTGTGGTCTCCGTATCTTTGTAATAAATTTCGATATACAGGTCGCCATTTTCACCGCCCTGAATACCTGACTGTCCTTGACCACTTAAGCGAATTTGTTGCCCTTCTTTCATGCCTTTGGGGATTTTAACTTCCAGCGTTTTACGCTGAATTTCTGCTTCACCATAAGCATTTAAAGTGGGAATCTGTAAGGTAATGGTTTGGGTGGTACCGTGGAATCCAACCTCAAGATCGACCTCTAAACGCGCATGTTGGTCTTCGCCTTTATGGCGAGTGCTATTTTGGCGTTGATATTGATAGTTTGATCCTCCAAAACCTGAACCAAAACGGCCAAATAAGTCTTCAAACCCTGAAAAATCATGTGTCTGTTGTCCGCCTTGGGCGTTCCGAAATACTTCTTCAAAACCGCCAAAGCCTGCATTGGGGTTGAATTGCTGTGAGCCTTGTGGATGATCGAGTTCAAAGTCATATTCTGCTTTTTTTGTTTCATCACTTAAGGTGTCATAGGCGACATTCAATTCTTGCATACGTGCTTCAGCATCAGGCTCCTTACTGACATCGGGATGATACTTACGTGCCAATTTTCGATAGGCTTTTTTAATTTGTTCGGCGGTCGCATCTCGCGTTAAACCGAGTATTTCATAATGGTTCTTCGGCATAAATAAGATTAAATAAATTGATTAAGTTTTAATCATTATTCAGCCTTTCAGCAGATTTCAACAGTAAAGATATGTTCCTTATTGTTTCAAAACATGACAAGAAAAAAGCCCCGATGAAAGGGGCTTTGATGGATGAGGGATACTTAATATTTGACCCATGTGATGTTGCGTCCACCGCCATTTTCGGTCGACGTTCCTCGAATTCGTAAGTGCTTACCATTGTTGCTGAGTCGTGCATATGCGTCATAACGTAACCCTGTGAAAGGGTCGAGGAACTGTCCATGGCTATAGGTCGAATCTTTGGCATTGTCTAACTGCAAATGGCTGAGCGTTGTCATGCCGACAATGGGCTGATTTTTATGGATACCATCACACTTGCTACAGTTTTCTATTTTTACCGCACCTGGAATTTCACGCGTACTTACGATGACTGCTTTATAGCTATTGTTTTTGTCTTTTTCAATCATGACATCACTGAGAGAGTATCCTGTTTTATCATCGATAGTTTTCCATTTTCCGACCAAAGGATCAGTTGCTGCAAAACTGGAGAAGGCACATAAACTGCTGAGTACGAAAAGACTGCAAGAAAATTTCATGATGATAAAACCCCAATGGAAGAGAAAAATAAAGACATATAAAAATTATGGGTTTATTTATAACGAAATTTAAGCGGTGTGACCAGTGAAATATCTATGAATAAAAGTGATGAATCATTTGAATTATCTTATTTTTATGAGAACAAAGGCATAAAAAAAGAGCAGTTCAGCTGCTCTTTTTTTATTGCACATGACGTGCTTAGCTTAAGTGTTCACCAAATAAACCCAAGGCTTCTTCTGCACTAAAGCTGTATTGTGTGTTACAGAACTGGCAGTCCATGGTAATCGGGTTTTGATGTTCTAGCGTTTCACGAACGGCTTCGGCGCCAATTTGTTCAAGCGCTTGAGCACAACGTTCTTTAGAACAGGTACAGCCAAATTTCAGTACTTCAACTTCAGGCAAGCGTACTTCTTCTTCGTTGTATAAACGGTAAAGAATTTCACTGGATTCTAAATCGGTTAACTCTTCGATTTTGAGCGTTTCAGTTAACATGGTCAGACGTGGCCATAAGTCTTGGTCGACACGTTCTTGTTCCTCTTCACTGTTACGTGGTAACAGCTGAATGAGTAAACCGCCAGCACGTTGGGCTGAACTGGCCAAAACGATACGCGTTGGAATTTGGGCAGACAGGTCATAGTACTGCATTAAACAACCCGCAAGATTTGGCTTGTCTAAAGCCACAATCCCTTGATAACGCTCACCAAATTCTGGCTCAATATTAATAAATAGTACAGGGCTAATGAGGGTGCTCAATACTGTACTGCTGCTGTCGGCAGCATTAAAGCGTGGATCTGCTTCATAATCCGCCAAGGCACGTACTTCACCAAGGTGGTTACATTCAGCCATGGCCCATTTGAAACTACCTGAAGCCTGAATTTGTAAACTAATACGGCCTTTAATTTTTAAAGTACTGGCAAGTAATGCCGTGGCACTAAGCATTTCACCTAACAGCACTTGGACTGCAGGTGCATAATCACGCTGCGCTAATATGGTTTGTAGGGTTTCTTCTAGATGAACCACTTCACCACGAACAGGACTATCTTCAATATAAAAGCGTTGACGCAAATCAGACATAAATTTCTCCAATATCCTGTCTTAATGGTGACGATATTGTAAAACACAAGTCATTTTACTTCATCCCGTGTGACATCTATTCGGTCATGTTGTAACTCGCGTTGTAGGTCAACGCCAACAGGACTTTGACGGAGCTGCGTATCACTTTCAAATAAGTGTTCTAATTCGGCTAGAGCATTACGATGTGTTTCATAGACCTTCTGTTCGTCGTTATAAATACTTTGCTGCTGTGCGAGCAGTTTTTCATCATAATCGCGAAATAACTCAATGCTCTTATAAGCATCTTGTTCTGCAATTCCGAGATTACGCAGAGCAAAATAGGCCATCCCTAAAGACGATAAATAGGTTTCACGCCAAATATGCTCTACCCCCAAGTCACGCAACAAATGCACATGATGTCGGTCACGGGCACGGACCAGCAAGTTTAAATCTGGATAATTGAGCCGGATATGGCGTGCCACATTCATCGAGTCTTCAATATCATCAATGGCTAATACAAACACTTTGGCATGTTCGATACCGGCTGCACGCAGGATATCGGGTTGAGTGGCATCACCATAGTAGAGTTTGCCGCCATAGTTGCGAACGAAATCGACCTTGTCGATATTGCTGTCAATCGCCGTGAAGGTTTGGTGCTGTAAGTGAACCAGTCGTGCCACAATTTGGCCGACACGGCCAAAGCCAGCAATGATCATCGGGTTATGCTGTTCAGGAATCTCATCATAGACAGGTGTAGTTTCTTTCTCGAATAGAGGCACCACCCACGAACTCATTAGCCAGTACAGAATAGGCGTTAGAATCATCGACAACGTCACGATCAAATTGATCGGCTCTAAAATGGCTTGCGTAATCACGTGTTCACTCATGGCAACATTGAGCACCACAAAAGCAAATTCACCGCCTTGTGCCAAACAGGTTGCCAGCATCAAACTATTTCGCCATGAAAACTCGAAGTAGCGGGCGATGGCCGTTAAGGCCAGCAGTTTGACCAACATCAGCAATAATGCACCGCCAATAATCAGACTTGGGTTTTCCCACAGCAGCGAAACTTGCGTGCTCATCCCGACGGTCATGAAAAATAGACCGAGAAGTAGACCTTTAAATGGTGCAATACTGGCTTCCAGTTCATGACGGAATTCAGAGTCAGCAAGTAACACCCCAGTTAAAAATGCGCCCAAGGTGGTACTGATGCCTAATATATCCATCAGCGCGACCACGCCTAAGACAATAAACAAACCGACTGCAGTAATCAGTTCGTGCGCGCCACTTTTGGCCACAAAGCGGAAAAAAGGGCGCATGAGGTAGCGGCTAAATAAAAACAAGCCTGTAAAGGTAGCAACAATCGCTGCAAAGTAGGCCACGCCATGATGGGTTGAGTTTGTTCCCGCAAGGAGGGGGATAATCGCAATCAGCGGAATCGCGGCAATATCTTGAAAGAGTAAAATGGAAAAGGACTGCTGACCAAAAGTGGTATTGAGCTGCTGTTTTTCGCTGAGCAGTTGCAACACAAATGCGGTGGAGGAGAGGGCAAGGGCAAAACCAATCACGACACTGGCTGCAATCTGTTGTTGCAGGGCAAAAAAGACGATGCATGCCAGTAGCACGCCACAGAGCATCACTTGTAAACTGCCCATCACAAAAATGGATTTACGCATTTCCCATAAACGTTGCGGGCGAAGTTCGAGTCCAATAATGAACATCAAGAAAATCACGCCGTATTCAGCGAGTTTATGAATGTCTTCAGGGTCATGGACGACATTGAATACACTGGGACCGAGTAAGATGCCTGTAAATAAATAGCCGAGTACCGTGGCAATCCCCAGCCGTTTGGCCAACGGAACGATCATCAGTGCCGCAGCCAAAAAGAGGGTGATTTGAAGCAGTAGAGACATTGCCCTGTCCTAAATTTTTTTCTTTATGTTGGAAGTTTAAGGGAGAACGCGACTCAGGTCTAAACCTTATTCACGTCAAGTCTTAACTTAACTCTTGTGGATCAATATCAAGGCTCAATTTCATACCATGCGGTTTGTTGTGCCAGACATTTTGCCACCACTGACGAATGTAAAAATGCATCCGCGCACGGTCTTTGGACAGGAGTACCATATGCGCTTGATAGCGGCCTGCTTTACGCTCCATCGGCGCAGGAATCGGTCCCCAAATATCAATACTGTTTTCTGAGGCTTGGCGCAGTGCTTGTGCATGCTCTTGTAAAAAGCTTTGGTTCAGTTCTTGGTCTTTGGATTCACAGCGCAATAAAGCCGCATAGCGATAAGGCGGCATCCATGCAGCTTTACGCTCTTTCAGCGTTTGCTTGGCAAAGCTGCGATAGCCCGATTCCAGCAGGGTATTCAGCAAAGGATGATCTGGACGTAGAGTTTGTAAATAGACTTCGCCTTTTTTCTCGCCACGCCCAGCACGTCCGGCGACTTGGATGATGAGCTGTGCGGTACGTTCTGTGGCACGAAAGTCAACACTGAGTAAGCCTGAATCGATGTCTAAAATCGCCACCAAAGTCACATAAGGAAAGTGATGTCCTTTGGCCAGCATTTGGGTGCCGAGCAAAATGATGGGTTCACTTTTCTGAATCTTGTTATAGATTTTTTGCCAGCTGCCGACCCGACTGGTCGAGTCACGATCAACCCGAATTACGTCAAAATTCGGGAACAGTGCTTGTAGGTTTTCTTCAACTTTCGCGGTGCCTAAACCAATTGGTTTCAGTTCGCTATGCTGACATTGCGGGCAGTGTTCAGGCATGCGGTGGATAGTGCCGCAGTGGTGACAGTGCAAATGCTGATAGGGCTGTCGATGCACGGTAAAATTGGCATCGCAATGTGGGCACTTCGCCTGCCATCCACAACTTTCACAAATCAACACAGGCGCATAGCCGCGACGATTTAAGAAAATCAGCACTTGTTCTTTTTTGTCTAAGCGCTTTTGTACTTCATGAATCAGCTGTTGGCTGATGCCATTTTGTTTTTGTGCCACTTTCAGATCGATCACATGCATTTTCGGCATCACGGCCACACCTGCACGTTGGTCCAACTCCAAACGGGTCATTTTACCTTGTTCGACCAACGCATAACTGTCGATACTTGGCGTTGCAGAACCGAGGATAATCGGACAGTTTTCTAAGTGTGCACGGTATAAAGCCACATCACGAGCATGGTAACGAAAGCCCTCTTGTTGCTTGAAAGATAGATCATGCTCTTCATCTAAGACAATCAAACCCAAATGCGGAAGGGGCGTATAGATGGCAGAACGTGTGCCAATCACAATCGAGGCTTTGCCTGTTTGTGCACTTTGCCAGGCTTGCAGGCGCTTAGAATCATTTAAACCAGAATGTAGTAGCGCAATATGACAGTGAAAACGTGACTGAAAACGGCTCACTGTTTGTGGGGTGAGACCAATTTCAGGCACTAATACCAAAACTTGTTTGCCTTGTTTTAAAACCTCTTGCATGACTTGCAAATAGACTTCAGTTTTCCCACTACCGGTTAAACCATCCAGTAAGAAAGCGTGGTAGCTATGACGAGCTTTGAGAATGTTTTGAATGGCTCGCTTTTGTTCATCATTGGGTGTGAGGGGCATTTGCGCCAGCGTCATGGCTTGCGGTTTAAAGTCTTGGGCTTCAAGTACGCACTGGGCGATTTGCTTTTTTTCTAAGGCTTTTAAGGTCGCTGTTTCAATGCCAGCCAAATTTAGAATGTTTTCAGAAGTTCCTGTGGGATGCAGCTTTAAAATTTTATAGGCATCTTGTTGTTTTTCAGAACGCTTTAATTTGTCTTCGGCATGATCATCAATCAGCTTCCACATTCGCGCTAGTAGGTTATAAGGTTTGCCTTGGCGTAAAAAGCTGGGTAAAGCAGCATGCATCACTTCCCCAATCGGAAATTGGTAATATTGCGCTGACCATGTCAATAAACTTAAAACTTTAGCATCTAGAATAGCGTTGTCATCGAGCAACTCAGTTATGGCTTTGAGTTTAAAGCCTAAATCGAGTGGTTTCTCATCAGTGAGTTTCTCAACAATGACACCGACCACATTTTGGCGACCAAATGAGACAGCCACACGTGCACCCACTTCAGCTTGGTGGTATTGTTCAGCCGTTAAACTATAGTCAAAACAGTCATATAGATAAACAGGAACAGCCACGCGGATACGGTAGCTTGGTGTGGTAGAAAGTGTATTCTCTGGCATAAAAGGCTCAAACTGTCCTGATGAAATTGTCGTTGTGCGATGAATGAGTTGTGTTAGAGTGATGACATAATTTATAACTTAGAATATGAATGATTTTGGTGCCGACATGCAACAGCGCCAAATGACTAAATGGACAATTAGAAAGCGTAAACATGCCAGCATATCAATTTACCGCACTCGATGCCGCAGGAAAGCAGCAAAAAGGCGTGCTCGAAGGGGATTCAGCACGTCAAATTCGGCAACAACTTCGTGATAAAGCGCTGATTCCAGTCTCGGTTGATCCTGTTGAACAAAAAGATAAGCACAGCAGTAAAATATGGTTTCAAAAACAAATTACCGCCTATGATTTGGCTTTATTGACACGTCAACTTTCGGTACTTGTGGCGGCGGCCATTCCGTTGGAAGAAGCCATTCGTGCGGTTGGAAAGCAGTCAGAAAAAACACATGTACAAAATCTATTGATGTCAGTGCGTTCTAAAGTATTGGAAGGTCACTCATTGGCGCAAGGCTTACAGCAATCTGGACGTTTTCCAGAGTTGTACATTGCCACGATTGCCGCTGGTGAGCGTTCAGGACATTTGGACTTGATTTTAGATCAGCTGGCAGACTACACCGAAAATCGCTTTGCAATGCAAAAGAAAATCCAAGGCGCGATGATTTACCCGGTTATTTTAATGCTGATGTCTTTTGCCATCGTGATGGGACTCATGACCTATGTGGTGCCTGACATTGTCAAAACCTTTGACCAAAGCAAAGATGCCTTGCCATGGATTACCGTTGCCTTGATGAAAGCCAGCGATTTTATTCGAGTGGCATGGCCATTTTTATTGGTGGGCAGTGTACTCGGCATCGGCTTATTACTGCGTTTTTTAAGAACCACAGCAGGGCATTATGCCTTTGATCGTTTAACGCTCAAACTGCCATTATTCGGTAAACTTTCACGTGGTATAAATGCCGCACGCTTTGCCAGTACCTTATCGATTTTGACCCAGTCCGGTGTGCCCTTGGTGGATGCATTAAAAATTGGCGCGGCGGTGAGTAATAACTGGGTGATTCGCGATGCAGTCAATCATGCCGCAGAAAAAGTGACCGAAGGTGGAAACCTTGCGACCCAGCTGGAGCGCAGTGGTTATTTCCCACCGATGATGGTACAAATGATTAAAAGTGGTGAAACGTCGGGTGAATTGGATCGGATGTTGGAGCGCGCATCGACCATGCAAGACCGAGAGGTGACAACGCTCATATCGACCTTGCTGGCTTTACTTGAGCCACTGATGTTGGTTCTGATGGCAAGCATTGTCTTGGTGATTGTGATCGCAGTGATGCTGCCAATCGTCAACATGAACAACATGATTTAATTTTAAAAATATAAGATGGAAGAGAAAATTCACATGCAATCAAAAATCTATAGACGCCAAGCTTCAGGCTTTACCTTAATTGAAGTCATGGTGGTGATTGTTATTTTAGGTGTGTTGGCAGCCTTAATTGTACCCAATGTGATGGGACGCGGTGAAAAAGCCAAAGTGGATACTACTGTCATAACCCTCAAAGGTGTTGCTGCGGCATTGGATCAATATAAATTGGACAATGATAAATACCCTTCGATGCAAGAGGGTGGACTCGACGCTTTGGTGAATAAGCCTGAGTCTGCAAAAAATTGGTTACCAGGCGGTTATGTGAAAGGTGGATATCCGAAAGACAGTTGGGATAATGACATTCAATATGTTGCACCTGGGAGCGATGGACGACCATTTGATTTATATTCTTTTGGCGCAGATGGACAACAAGGTGGTGAAGAAACCGATGCTGATATTCAGTATCAACCTTAATTGAGAATTATTATATATTGGGTTTGATTGAATATATCATTACAGTGCATAGGTTATGTCAATGTGGACTGTAATGATAATACATCTTAATTTAAAACTAATATCTAAGATTATGATTTTAAAATATTAAATATAATAAGCATCAGCTGAGATTTATAATAAGAATTATTCCCATATTTATTGATTACAAATAATGTAAATTATGGATAAAAATAGGCTTTTTATTTATTTAAATCCTTGCATAATGTTCTCAATGGCAACTGATTTGCCTGAGGAGAATAGAATGAAAGCATTAACCTTGTTGGATGAAATGAGCCAATTCCATTGGTCGATGCTCAAATCTGTTCTTTTGATTTTGAGTATGCTTCCTGTTGCTCAAGGGGTTTTAAGTGTGTGGCAGTCGACTGAAGGCAGCAGCCAAATCATGGTGGGTTTCTTTGCAATCAGTCTGTTTAGCACATGGGCGGTTTTGAGCTTTTGGTCTGCCTTAAAAGCAACCGTACTCACACTCGATCAAGTACAGATTACAGCATTAGAACAAAAAGTGGTCATGTTCTACCGTTATACCCCGATGCTTTTTTTAGCCGGTATGGTGTCCTATTTGGTCAGTCAAATTTAATACTGATATTCATAGTTGTGATAAAAAACCGAGCACATAGACTCGGTTTTTTATTGCGTCATGAAGAATGGCGAAAAGATAGGATCGCTTGTCTGTTTCGTTGTATATGATCCTAGTGTTCGCTCTCTATACTGTAGAAAATATAAATATAGAGTGAAATATGGAACAGATTGATTGGGCGGATTTTTTAAAAGTCGAGCTCCGAGTCGGGCGTATTATTCAGGCCGAAGTCTTTGAGCAAGCACGTAAGCCCGCTTATATTTTACATGTCGACTTTGGCCATGAAATTGGCATTAAGAAATCGAGTGCGCAGATTACTGAGCGTTATCAACCTGAACTGTTGTTGGGTAAATTGGTAGTGGCGGTGGTTAACTTTCCAAACAAACAAATTGGTCCCATCCAGTCTGAGTGCTTAGTGACAGGCTTTCATGATTCAGATGCAGGCGTGGTGCTGTGTGTGCCTGATACAGATGTTCCAGTAGGTACCAAGCTACTATAATTGAAAAAGAAAACCCCAAGCTCAGCTTGGGGTTTTCTTTGGAACAATCTGATCTAACAATAGCAACTATCGACGAGACTTAAATGATACATCGACTTTACGTGGACGATAGATCCAGCCCAAGATCAGTAAAAAGACTGAGAAACCTAAAATTGGCCAGTCACTTAAACGGGTATACAGCGTTTGACCTTGCATAGCAGGCAGTTCGCCGCGAAGCACGGTTGCCACATCTTGTGGGGCACGTTTTACGATATGCCCTTGATGGTCAATAAACGCCGTCACGCCTGTATTAGTGGCACGGATAAACCAGCGTCCATTTTCTTTGGCACGCATTTGAACCATCTGTAAATGCTGTAAAGGGCCTGCGGTTCCTGTAAACCATGCATCATTGGAAACTGTCACCAAGAAATCACTTTGGCTGGCATTACGACGCGTCAAGTTCGGATAAGCCACTTCATAGCAAATGGCCGCGCCTAAGTGCTGCTGATGAATAGAAAGCGGTTGTTGCTGTTGTTCGCCACGTGAAAAACCACTCATCGACGGATCATTCTGCATGGCAGGCAATACCCATTTCAGTAAACCGGATAGTGGAATATATTCACCAAAAGGCACTAAACGTTGCTTTTTATAGAGTCCTTCGGCTTCAGCACCATTGGCCATAATGCTGTTGTAGTACAGTGGTCGACCTGCCGCTTCAGAGCCTGAAATATCCCAGTATGGAATACCGGTGACCCACGCCGTGTTGGTTTTCTTGGCCTGTGCTGTCATTGCAGCTAAAAAGGGTTCGATATCACTTTGGAACATCGGAATAGAGGATTCAGGCCAAACAATGAGGTCTCGTCCCCATTCTGTTTTGGTTAAATCAGCATAGATTCCAAGTGTTTTTAGTTGATACTCAGTGAGCCATTTTAAGTCTTGTGGGATATTGCCTTGAATTAAAGAAACCGATAATGGCTGCGTATTTTTTGCGGAGACGAATTCAATTTTTGATGCGCCCCATGCACCAAGTACCAATAAGGCAGAAGGAATGACCCAAAAGACGCGGCGGTTTAAAACTTCGACCAGTGCGCAGGCCAACACCAAGACTACAAACGACACCCCGAAGATACCAAATAATGGCGCATAACCATCCAGTAAGCGTTCGGTAAAGGCATAGCCTGCAAACAGCCATGGGAAGCCTGTGAAGACCCAGGTTTTTGCCCATTCAAAAAGCACCCAAAGCGGAGCGAAGGTTAGTGGCGTTTCAGGGAAAAAGCGGCGGTAAATAAAGCTTTGAACTGCCTTGAATAAACCCATGACCAAGGCCATAATACCGATCATACCGACACTTAAGGCACTATTGGTATCGCCATAGACATGGATGGAAGTGTAGAGCCAAAAAGCCCCCACGAACCATAGGCCAAAACCATAGGCCCAACCAATGCCAAAGGCCTGTTTTGCACTGCGCCTGCGTAAAGTGGTATAGAGCAGTGCAGGTGATAAGATTGCCAACCACCAATAATGATAAGGGGCGAGTGCAAAACTAAAGACCGCCCCTGAAAATAAGGCAATTAAAAGTGGATAAATTAAAGGTAACTGTTTTTGTTGTGGATTGGGGGTTAACAGTTTGTCAAAGTAAGCTCTCATTTACGAACGGCTCGAATCAGATGAATAGAACGTGCATCTGCTTCTACAATGGTAAATTCCCAATTTTCAAGATCAATCACCTGACCTTGTAAATCACTCACTAAACCAATTTCTTGAAGCAATAAACCGCCCACAGTTTCAACCTCATCATCAGAAAAGTCTGCATCTAAAAGATTGTTAAAGTGTTCGATTGGTGTAAGTGCTTGAACCAGCCATGTATTTGCGGTCGTTGGGTCATTATCGGGAATAATATATTCCGCCTCTTCATCGATCTTGTCGTGTTCATCTTCAATTTCACCGACAATTTCTTCCAAAATATCTTCTAGCGTCACTAAACCTGAGGTCGTGCCATATTCATCAATCACCACCGCTATGTGCGTTTGGGTGTTTTTCAACATGCGAAGCACTTGGTCTGAGCGTGCGCTTTCAGGCACATATAAAGGTTGGCGCATCAGCGCACGTATATCCACTTTATTGTTTGGTTCAGTTAAGAAAGGCAATAAGTCTTTGGCTAATAAAATGCCAACGACATTGTCTGGTTGGTCTGATGAAAAGACAGGGAAACGTGAATGTGCCGACTCAACCAGAGTATGCAAAATGTCGAGTAACTCATCATCTTCTTGTAGGCTAATCATCGATGTACGCGGTGTCATGACCTCGCGGACTTTGGTTGCTGGAAGGTCTAATACGCCTTCTAACATCGCAACAGTATCGGGTTCTAAAAAACGACGTGAATCTTGAACTAACTTTAACAGTTCATCGCGAGTTTCTGGCGCGGTACCTAACCATTTGCGTAAGCCACGCATTCCCCACGACGGGCCTGATTCCTCGTGCATGATCTTTCCTAAAGACTCTTAATATCTAAAAAACTTAATTTTATCATACCGTAGAAAACACACTTGTCTATTGTAATTAAGCAAGGATTGCATGAATGATTAGATCAATACTTTTAAATATGAGGTTCATCTACCATCAAACTATGCAAACAGATATGCGAAATGGGCAGTTGTGTTAAAATTGGCAAGTTTTTAAATTTTTGAGTTTGTATATGTCTGATTTGGAAGTGAGCCCAAGCATCCAATTAAACACCCGTGGTTTACGCTGTCCAGAGCCTGTGATGATGTTGCATCAAGCTATTCGCAAGTCTAAATCGGGAGATGTAGTGGAGGTGTTTGCAACGGATAATTCAACTTCATGGGATATTCCGAAATTTTGTATGCATCTTGGGCATGAACTTTTGCTGCAAGAAGAGCGCTTAGACGAAAACGGCAATAAAGAATTTCATTATTTAGTTAAAAAAGGTTAGGACATTTGTCTTAGCCTTTTAAAATGAGCTTGAGTAAAGAAAAAGAAATCAAGTTCATCCAAGGAAATCAGAATGAAAAGAATAAATGTGTTCTTATGGGCTCATATTTTTGCATTATTTTGTTCAATTTCTTGGGCAAAATCTTGTGAAGTTCCTGTAGGTACGATGAATGTTGCAGGTTTAAAAATTGGACAGCATATTCGTGAATTTCAACAGCATCATCCCACCGCAAAAGCGGTTATTTTAGGGGGCGATAATTATCAGTTTGAATTTGCACAAGGTGTAGATACACAAATTAAAAAAGCAGGTGTGAGCTGGGTTCAGCATATTCGTTACGATCCGCATTCTAAAATGATTATTTCATACAGTTTAAGTTTTCTAGATGGGCCACTTGCGACGTATGAAACCGATTTAGATGTTTTTAAAAGTCGAGTATTAAAACGCTTTCAGGTGGCGCAAAACGGCTGGAAACAAGCTGAAAATAAATATGTCTATCAGTGTTCCGATTATCGGATTGAAATTTATCAAGATCATGGGGTTGGACATACCGCGATAGGGCCAACAGTGATGGTTTTTAGCAAAAAGTCAGATGCCTATTAATTAAAAAAATCCCTTCAATGCTGAAGGGATTTTTTTAATCTAAAAGCGATTACTTGCTCGGAAATGCGCCTCAGCGCAAGCCCGTTTTAACATTACATGTTCGGGTATGAGACACGGTTAGCAAAGCAACCGCTTTGCCGTGTCGTAAGGAATTACATATTAGGGTAATTCGGACCACCACCACCCTCAGGAGTTACCCAAGTAATGTTCTGAGATGGATCTTTAATATCACACGTTTTACAGTGCACACAGTTAGCCGCGTTAATTTGGAAACGCTTCGAACCATCGTTCTCTTCCATAATTTCATAAACACCAGCAGGGCAGTAGCGCTGAGCTGGCTCGTCCCATTTTGGTAGGTTTACATTCACAGGAATAGAAGCATCAGTCAGTTTCAAGTGTGCTGGCTGATTTTCTTCATGCACCGTATTCGATACAAATACTGAAGATAAACGGTCAAAGGTCAACTTACCATCTGGTTTTGGATAGTTCGGTTTCACTGTTGCTGCATCTACAGTTTTCAGTGTACTGAAGTCAGGCACTAAGTCATGCAGTGTAAACGGGACCTTAAATACATTTTGATCGATGAAGTTAAATGCACCACCACCGAACGTGCCAAATTTGTGCATTGCTGGGCCAAAGTTACGAGAACGATATAACTCTTCTTTTAACCAGCTGTTGTTGAACTTGTCTGTGTAAGCGGTTAACTCTTTTGCAAAGAAGTCTTCACCTTCAAGCACACGTGCAATGGCAAGGTCACCACCTTTTTCAACGCCAGCTTGAATCGCTTCGAATACCGCTTCGCCACACAACATGCCCGATTTCATGGCAGTGTGAGAGCCTTTAATTTTAGCGAAGTTTAGGAAGCCTGCATCATCACCAATTAAAGAACCACCTGGGAAGGTGAACTTCGGCAGAGAGTTGAAACCGCCTTTGACAACAGCACGTGCGCCATAAGAAATACGCTTACCGCCTTCAAGATATTGCTTAATCAGTGGATGCGTTTTCCAGCGTTGCATTTCTGCAAATGGATACATGTGTGGGTTTTCGTAAGATAAATCTACGATCATACCCAAAGTAACTTGGTTGTTTTCAGCGTGATATAACCACCAACCACCAGAAGAACCGGTTTCAGCTAGAGGCCAACCTGCACCGTGCATCACCAAACCTGGTTTGTGTTTTGCAGGGTCAATTTCCCATAGTTCTTTGATGCCGATACCATAGTGTTGAGGGTCTGCATCTTTATCGAGATCAAACTTGGCAATCAGGCGCTTACCTAAATGACCACGACAGCCTTCCGCAAAAATCGTGTATTTGGCATGTAGTTCATAGCCTGGGGTAAAGTTATGTGTTGGTTCACCATCTTTACCAATCCCCATATCACCGGTTTGGATGCCTTTAACGGTACCATCGGCATGATAAAGAATTTCAGATGCAGCAAAACCTGGGAAAATAGAAACTTCTAATTCTTCAGCTTTTTGGCCTAACCAACGCACCACGTTACCGAGTGAAATCACATAGTTGCCATCATTATGCATGGTTTTAGGAACCATCCAGTGTGGCGCTTCTTGTGACTTTTCAGCAGACATTAAGAAATATGTTTTATCTTCAGTTACTGGAACATTTAAAGGCGCGCCTTCTTCTTTCCAGTTAGGGAACAACTCATTGATCGCACGCGGTTCGAGCACAGCACCTGAAAGGATATGCGCACCAACTTCAGAGCCTTTTTCTACGACACAAACGGACAGATCATTAAGGTTGTTTTCAATTGCAAGTTGACGAATTTTAATCGCAGCAGAAAGGCCAGCAGGGCCTGCGCCAACGATGACTACGTCAAACTCCATCGATTCACGTTCGATGTGTTCCATGTAGGACTCCTCATATGGTTAAAGGTGGCAACCGTTTTGACTCAAAGAACGGTGCTGCCATGAGTGTTCTTAGTTCCCAGACACAAAATTTATCATCGTGTCTTTTATATTGTGAGCTAGTATAGGTTTAAACCGAGTTCTAGCCAATTGGCTGAATCATATTATTTTTCCGTCAGACAGGCATGAATTTTATGGATAAGCAGCACAACTCAGCAAATCCGACGAAAAAAGTAGCTATTGCTGATAATAAAAACTTAACCGATATTGCACAATACATAAAAGGTGGACAGTCCGGTCACAAAAGGTCAATCCCCCCTTTAGATCAATGGCACCCAAAGCATTGTGGCACAATGGATTTGAAGGTTTTAGCCAATGGAGAATGGTGGCACGAAGGTCAATTGATCAAACGCCAAGCCATGATTGAGCTGTTTGCAACGGTACTTTGGAAAGAAGAAGATAAGTTTTATCTCAAAACCCCGGTCGAGCAGATTGAAATCGAGGTTGAAGATGAGCCTTTATTTGTCAATCAGGTCGATCAAGTCGAAATTGCAGGTAAAATCTACCTACAACTGACCACGACCACACAGGATGTGGTGATTGTTGATGAAGACCATCCCATTTTTATGCGTGCCTTCCAAGGGGAGCTACGTCCTTATGTGCATGTTCGCTTTGGCATTAATGCACTGATTCAGCGTGCTGCTTTTTTTCATTTGGTGGAAATGGGTGAGCTAAGCGAAGATGCGGAAGGTGAAGCCAAACTGTGCTTACAAAGTGGTGATTTGCTATTGCAATTAGGCACCTGAGGTTTAAGCTTGATTGATCTTTTAACTTTATACTGCAACGAGTCCCCATGAGTGCCATTCAGCCCTTATTCCCTCTGATCAACCCCATGCCAAAAGCGACAGCCAATGCGCCAATTGGGATATTTGATTCTGGAATAGGCGGCTTATCCATCGCTCAAGAAATTGCCAAGCATTTACCGCATGAACGATTTATTTATTTTGCCGATACTGCACATGTGCCTTATGGGCCACGCGATGATCAAAATATCCGAGAATTGACTGCACAAGCGATTGAGTGGCTTTACCGCAAAGGCTGTAAGGTTGCAGTTGTGGCGTGTAATACTGCTTCAGCCTTTAGTTTGGATTATTTACGCGAGCACTATGGCGACAATTTCCCTATTATAGGCCTTGTTCCTGCCCTAAAACCTGCGGTATTGCAAAGCAAATCCAAAACAGTAGCTGTTCTAGCGACCCCTGCGACCTTTCGCGGGCAGCTGATTAAAGATGTGGTTGAAAAGTTTGCACAGCCTTCGGGAGTCACGGTGATTCCAGTGACTTGCTTAGATTTAGTACCTTTTGTTGAAAGCGGTGCGCAGATGAGTGCGGCATGTTTAGCCACTTTAAAAGATATTTTACAACCCGTTGTCGATCAGGGTGCAGATTACTTAGTTTTAGGCTGTACCCATTACCCTTTTTTGAAAATAGCGATACAATCTATTTTTGGTCAGAAACTGACATTAATTGACTCTGGACTGGCAGTTGCACGACAAACAGCCCGTATTTTAATCAAAAATGAGTTATTATTTGAACAAAATCATGATGGTGATGTTCGAATTGAATGTTATGTCAGTGGAAATAATGCAGAAAGTTTGAGACCTATCTTACAACTTTTGCTTGAACCAGAACTAAATTGGACTATTTCAAATATATCTGATTAATTTTTAAACAAATAAGTCGAGTATTTTGATATATAGTCAAAAATTGCAACCTAATATGCTTGAGTTAGTCGCAGTGTCTATCTAATGGAATTTGGGGGATGGGATGCTGCGAAGAATAATGAGGATAACCGATGCTCGATAAGCGTTATCAAGTGTTTATAACCACCTCTGGAAGCGAGATGCAACCAGAGCGGATCATTTTGGCCCAAACTTTAGTGGGCATGGGATTTTTTTCTTGGGGATTAGAACAACGGACACCACTTTCAACGGCCTTTGCACGTCGTCAGATCGATGACTGTGACTATGTCATATTGTTGCTGGGCAGCAAATATGGCGAACAGTCCGTGTCAGGGGTGGGATATATGCACCTTGAATACATTTATGCGGTCACCAAACAAAAGCCTATTATTGTATTTATGCATGATGATCCTGATGCCCGTGAGTTATGTTTACATGACGACAAAGCTGAGCTGCGTGAAAAATTCAAAGAGTTTAGAAAACTACTCCAAAACGAAGTCGATCAGGTTTTCACTTATCGCACCATGCGTGACTTGGAAATGGCCGTTCGCTTGAATATGACGCAGATGCTGGAGCGCTATCCTGTGTCCGGTTGGGTACGTCCGCAGAATACTCAAGTCTTGCATGACGAAATAGATAAACTCAAAGCCAAACTGGTGCAACTTGAAACTGAAGCGGGTAAACGCGAAGTTGATCCATTTTTGTCTCTACCCAAAGTGGCTATGCATGAGTTTTTTGCCTTTGATTATCGGATGCATGCCTATCAAGATGGCAATTTCAAAGAGCTTAAAATTCAAAAGCAGATGACTTGGGCGCAGTTACTCTCGGTTTTGGGGACAACCTTTATTCACCCAACCCCCGAAGAGTATTTTTCCAAACGCATTAATGAATATTTAAACGAAACTGGTTTGAATGATGCACGTCTAGAAATGCCTCGTGCCCATGCTATTGCGCGCTCGCAAATTAATATTCGTGCTTTGCACAGTATTAAAATGCAAATGCGTCAAAATGATTGGATTATTCAGTCGGGTCGAGATGATCGTCAGCGCATGCTCTGGCAGTTGACCCCGAAGGCGACGAAACTTTTGGAGAGTAATTTATTGGAAAAGGATCGGCCTTTTCAATTTCAATCTTCGTAGTTATCCATTTAGATAATGAACTGAAAACTGTTACAGTAGAGACATTCGAAAACGAGCCACGAGGGCTGAATGTCTACTGCAACAAAAGCAAAAGTTACTGTTATTTTGGCAAATTTGGGAACGCCTGATGCACCGACAGCTTCAGCAGTGCGTCGCTTTTTGGATCAGTTTTTGTCAGACCAGCGGGTGATTGAAATTCCCAAACCGCTTTGGCAAATTATTCTCCGTTTATTTATTTTGCCGTTTCGCCCGAAACGCGTTGCCCATGCTTATGAGATGGTGTGGGGCAGCGATTCTCCAATGCGAGAAATTTTACTGACTCAAGTGGCTGCGTTACAACAACAGTTGATTTTGCAATACCCTGAGTTTGAGTTGAATATTGTCCCTGCGATGACCTATGGTAATCCAGGCATTCAGCCCTTGCTCTCTGAATTGAGTCAAAAACCACAAGATCATATTGTCCTTTTTCCTTTGTTTCCGCAGTACTCTGCAACATCTAGCGCGCCTTTATATGATGCTTTCGCGAAGTGGATTCCAAGGCAGCGCAATTTGCCAGGGCTGAGCATTATTCGCGATTATTATCAGCACCCTTTATACATCCAGGCTTTAGCGCAAAGTGTGCGCGATTTCCGTGCTGAACATGGAGTGACTGAAAAGCTGTTAATGTCTTTCCATGGTATTCCACAGCCTTATGCCGATAAGGGTGATCCCTATGCCGACCGTTGCCGCATCACAGGGCAGTTGGTGGCGGCAGAGTTAGGCCTAGTGGAAGATGAATGGGCGATCAGTTTCCAATCCCGCTTTGGCAAGCAAGAATGGGTGAAACCGTATACCGATGCCTTATTGACCGAATGGGCAGAGCAAGGAGTGAAATCGGTGCAAATTATGAGTCCTGCATTTTCAGCGGATTGCTTAGAAACTTTAGAGGAACTGGCGATTCAGAATGCTGAATTGTTTTTGTCTCAAGGTGGAGAGCGGTATCAATATATTCCAGCCTTGAACAGCCGCGGAGATCATTTGCAATTGCTCAATACGCTGGTTCAGGCTAATCTTGATGCCTTAAAGCAGACATTAGCCAGCAAAACGAATTGAGGTTGACACTCTATGTTGCAAGTTAAAATTGTGCCTGTAACGGCATTTCAGCAGAACTGTTCTATTGTTTGGGACAGTGACAGTAAAGAAGCAATTTTAATTGATGCAGGTGGAGAGCCTGAGAAACTTAAAGCAGAAATTGAAGCGTTGGGTTTGACAGTAAAAGCGCTGTGGTTGACACATGGGCATTTAGATCATGCTGGAGCAGTCGGGGCATTAAAAAAACTGTGGGATGTCCCTGTGATTGGCCCGCATAAAGAAGATGCCTTTTGGTTGGATATGATCCAAGAAGTCTCGCAGCGTTATGGTTTTCCTATTCCTGAAAAGGTGGATGTCACGACATGGCTTGAAGGCGGTGAAGTCCTTAAACTGGGCAATGAAGCGTTTGAAGTACGTTTTGCCCCTGGACATACCCCGGGTCATGTGATGTTTTATAACAAAAACTATGGTCTGCTTTGGACCGGCGATGTGTTGTTTAAAGGCTCGATTGGTCGTACCGACTTCCCGCGTGGTAATCATCAGCAGTTGATTGACTCTATTCAGCGTGAATGCTTTAGCCTACCCGATGAGACGCAGTTCATTTCAGGACATGGGCCAATCAGTACCATTGGTTTTGAAAAACAACATAACCCTTTTGTGGCAGGAAAAGCAGGCTAAACGCTTTGAGGTCTCATTAAAAAATAAAAAAGTCAGCAGCTGCTGACTTTTTTATTTGCGAAATGGATTATTCAAAATGTGTTGGGTTTCTAGAGCCAACACGATAGAGAATAAGGCCACTAATAGTCCAACCGATAGGATCAACAGATCTTGCATATAGATGCCAAAACTGAATAGGCAGATCGCGAGTAAAATGCCAATTAAAACAATAGTCTTACTTAGGATGTTCATCTTATCCCCCTTTAGGATGTTGTTTTTGTGACCTGATCATGCTGTGGGCATGTATCAATTTTGGGGGGAGTATAGTCGACGAATTATCCTTTTAAGTGACTATTAAGACATTAAATAATGAACAATTTCTCTTAAAATATGAAAAATATCATGAAATTAAACATATTATTCTTCTGAGTTTTCTGCTTGTGGTGCATCTTGCGTTGGGAGGCGATATTCATCATTAGCCCATGCACCTAAGTCGATCAGTTTGCAGCGTTCAGAACAAAATGGACGAAAGGCGTTGTCTTCCCATTGACTCATTTCTCCACAACGGGGACAAGGGAAAGTGTGTGGCATGATCGACTCCAGATAAAATTTTCGGATTGAAATAGGCAAAAACGTTGGCAGTTGTTAGACTGATGCGGTTTTTTCTTAGTTTGATCTGATTATGCCGATTCGTCAATTTCAAGCCCAGCGTATGCATGCGCCTCGTGATTTTCAAATGATCAGTCCTGATCCACTATGTGTGGAAATTGGGGCGGGCAAGGGTAAACATGCCTTATTGTTTACGGCCCATCACCCTGAGAAAAAGCTGATTGCAGTTGAGCGGACCCGTGAAAAGTTTGTGGCGATGCAGAAACAACATGGCTTAGAAGGTCAGCAGAATTTACAGCTGGTACATGCCGATGCTTTACCGTGGGTGGTACATGCCTTGCAACCGCAGCAGGTTGAACAGTTCTTTATTCTTTATCCCAACCCTGAACCGCATAATCCTGCGCAGCGCTGGTTGAATATGCCATTTTTTGAGTTTCTGATTTCACGTTTACAAGTGGGCGGACAAATTACTTTAGCCAGCAATATTCCAGAATATATCGAAGAAGCACAGCAACAGTTGATTGAGGTGTGGAAGTTACCATTTGTAAAAGAGCGTATTGCGGATAGCTCAGCGCGCACGCATTTTGAAATTAAATATTTAGAACGTGGTGAGCTCTGCCAACAGTTGATCATCACCAAACCTGAAGGTTATCGCACGCGCTTTGACGCGTTTCAGGCTTTGCAAGGTCAGACCCCTCAGGTGCAATCTTCGGATCAAGCTGAATAAATCATGCCAAAGCGTATTGCAATTATTGGGGCGGGCCCAGCCGGTTTGATGGCGGCAGAAGTGTTGAGCCAATATGATGTTCAGGTCGATGTGTTTGAGCAAAAACCATCTGCTGCACGTAAGTTCCTGATGGCGGGTAAAACAGGACTGAATATCTCTCATGCAGAACCTGTGGAGCAGTTTATTGGTCGCTATGATCAAGCCGAATGGTTGGCACCTTGGATTCGTAAGTGGGATGCCACATGGATTCAAGCATGGATGAAAGGTTTAGGCATTGAGTCCTATGTCGGAACGTCTGGGCGTATTTTCCCGATTGAAATGAAAGCCGCGCCTTTATTACGTGCATGGTTGAAACGCTTGGTTGAGTCAGGCGTCAAGTTTTACTATCGTCATCAATGCCTCAGCCTCAAAGAGCATACGCTTGAAATTAAATCTTTGCTTAGCGATCAAGTGCACAGCCAGAGCTATGATGCGATCGTTTTGGCTTGCGGAGCGGTGTCATGGTCTCAGCTCGGTAGTGATGGCGCATGGCAGAACTGGTTGGAGGCCGATGAAATTGAGCCTTTTCAAGCCAGCAATGCTGGGGTAGAACATGAATGGTCAACCTACATGCAACCCGTCTTTGGTCAGCCACTGAAACGTATCGCGGCATGGGTGGGCGATGCGGAAAAAAGTATGGGCGATATCGTCATCACCCATTATGGCCTAGAAAGTGGTTTGATCTATAAGCAAGGTCGAGCGCTGCGTGCGCAGCAAAAACAGCTCCAACCTTTAGTGTTAACGCTTGATTTACTGCCTGATGTCACGGTTCAAGAATTGGCTGTGCGTCTGAAACCGACAAAAAAACAGTCTTTAAGTAATATTTGGCGTAAAGCAGGTTTAGATGCAGCCAAGGCAAGTTTAGTGCGAGAGTTGGTTGCAAAAGATCACTGGAATCACCCTGAACAATTGGCGCAGCAGGTGAAGCAATTACAGATTCCTTTAACTGGTTTTCGTCCGATTGAAGAAGCCATTAGTTGTGCTGGCGGTGTGCGCCGTAAAGGCCTGAACCCGCAGCTACAATTAAAATCCAATCCCGCTGTTTTTTTATGTGGGGAAATGTTGGACTGGGATGCACCCACAGGGGGCTACTTACTCACTGCATGTTTTGCAACAGGACGTGCCGCAGGTGAGGGTGTGATGCAGTATTTGAATGTGGCAAAAAATTCGCCATAAGCGATGCAACTGAAAATCAGCTGTGCTAATTTGAATAAAAAATTCAAGGAGCATCATGATGTCGGATCTTCAGCAGTATGTGGGCAGCTGCTTGTGCGGTGCAGTGACTTATCAAATTGATGGGCCGATTGGCGATATTATTCAATGCCATTGTCAAAAATGTCGTAAGGCCAATGGAACGGCATATGCAACCAATGCACCGATTGCTAAGGCGGATTTTAAACTGACCTCTGGTCAAGACGTTGTGAAAAAATATGCATCGAGTGCAGGCACAGAGCGTTGTTTCTGTGGCAACTGTGGTTCACCTCTTGTCAGTATTAAAGCTGAAACACCTGAGTTTTACCGTTTGCGGATCGGCACTTTAGATACCCCGTTACAGCAAAAGCCGACGCAGCATATTTTTGTGGCATCTCAAGCCGAGTGGGACAACATTTGTGATGCATTACCACAATATGCTGAACGCCCATAGTTAGAACACATACAAAGAAAAGGGATCATCTGATCCCTTTTCTTTGTCCGTGATTGAGTTAGTAGCCTGTCGACATCGTATCTTGAGCCTTAGGATACTGCGACTGCCAGTGTTCAAGCTGCTCTTGGGCATGAATGAGCTCACCGAGGCCTTTCACGTTATCATGTGGTGCTGCGGCTTTATCTTGGATGATTTTGGCTTGGTTATCCCAATATTGGTACATCAGAGTTTGAATGTAGCGTCCTTGTTCTGTTTTTAAATCCAGCTCTTTCAGCATATTCAGTGCAGACTGAATATTGTCTTGTTGACGTGTTTTTGCAAATTCATCCGAGAGCGTGCCTGCCTCACGCATTTTCATGAGTTCATCTTCCATTTCATCACTCATGCTACTAAAGCGCTGGTCATAGTCGACCAAGAGCGCAATATCGTGTGGATCATTGGCTGTTTTAGCAAAACTTTTGACGGGTTCGGAGCTAAGTTCTTGCAGAACTTTATCATCGCTCGAAAGCGTGTCTTGCCCAGCAGGTTCATTGGCTTTATTGCAGCCTGTCAGGATTAAGCTGCTGCCTAAAAGAAGCGGCAGTAGAACCTGTTTCAATGAAAGAGTATGTGGGTTCATATCGGTGTCCTATTATTCTGCTATTTTTTGAAAGTGATAGGCATAGGTGATGTAAGGAAAACTGATTTCGTCTTGTGGCTGTTTACCCGTGTACTGCTGCACAATTTGTTCAAACTGATGTTTTAAATCCTGCTGTTGCTCCGTAGGCATTGCGGCAATAAAGCTGGTCGAAAGGAGGCGTTTTGAGACGACTTGTTCTACTGTACCTGTTTGCTGCTGTGCAAACTGATGCAGGCTTTTGAGCTGAAATAAGTGTTGATGTTCAAAGACTTTTTTCCATAGCCCACTATGATAACGCGGGGTCTCTCCTTCTAAAGGAGCAAGCCGTTCTGCCAGAGCATTGACCCAGTCGACTTGAGTGTCGCGTTGATTCCAGACCAAGCCCAAATGCCCTTGCGGTTTTAGGACACGATGGATTTCTTTTAAACTGTCCAGATTGGCAAACCAGTGGAAGGCTTGCGCAGATAAAACTGCATCGATACTTTGCGAAGGCAGGGGAATATGGTCACTAAAGGCTTGTAATGTTTCCACCTGTGGGTAAGCCAGTTTGAGCTGAGCTAACATTTCGGTAACAGGTTCGACGGCAGTGAGCTGTCCACTATGCGGAATCAGATAAGGCAGAAACTTTCCTGTACCCGAGGCAAGATCAATCACATGTGAATTTGCGTTTAAATGCAACTGCTCGGTGAGCCAGGCATGGATCTCTTGTGGATAACTTGGACGCACTTGTTGATAAAGTTCAGCAGCTGCGCTAAACCCGTATTGTGCTGCAGGATGGAGTAATTGTGTCATATTTTGCGCTTTTTTATCTGCTCTGCATCTATAAAATAACACATTTGGTTCGATGAAATCGCTTATGCTGTATGGAACGAACATGACCTCACTTTATAGGAATGAAATCTCTCAGCATGGACATGGCGAAACAAATTATTTTTGAAGACGAACAGATTCGTGTCATTTTTTTACAGGGTTCATCGGACGAACTTATTTTCTCTTTTGGCGACCTGATTACCCGTGCCAAGGGAACGTCGATCAATGCTGAAAAGTCGCTAGCAAAGTTTGGCTTCAATGTGGTTGGCATTATGCCAAAACATAAGTCATGGTTTCCAGAGTCTTCGATGTTGGCCATGTTGGAAGCAATTCGCGCGTGGATTGCGCCTTTTCAAACCCGTATTGCCTATGCGGGGTCAATGGGCGGCTATGCTGCGATTAAATACTCTAAGCTGCTTGGTTTTAAACGCGTGGTGGCCTTGGTACCGCAGTATTCGATTGACCCTGAACAGGTGACCGATAACCGCTATAACATGTTCTATCAGCCTGAACTGAACCATGACATGCAGGTACAGGCGAAGGATGTCTCGGCAGAGTGTGAATACATTGTTATTTATGACCCTTACTGCCCTGAAGACCGTGCGCATTATGAAAAATTACAAACGGTCGTACCGAATCTGAATACCCTGAACTTACCTTTTACAGGGCATGATGCGATTGCGGTTTTAGCCAGTTCAGATTTGTTACACGATTTTTTACGTCATGAGTTTGATGCGCCGTATTTTTATAAAAAAATTCGTGAAGTGAAAAAGAACAGTAAGTTTTACTACCGTAAAGTGATCGAAAACTTGTTGCCGCGTCATCGCTTTTCTTTGGGGCGAATTCTGAAAAATAATGAGCTTGAGTTAGACGGTCAATTTTTTGATGCCAAGCTAAAACAAAGCATTATCCGCGAGTTACTCAGCAATCGACAAGTGAGCCAGACAGATCTGCTGAAACTGGGTATTCAAGTCAACTTGCCGCAAGAAAATAGCTGTCAGTTAATGGATAGTTTTGGACATGGTTTAGTATTCAATATGATCAGTCAAAAGATTGAAAGCTATGCACCAGATGCCATTGCACTGAATCATAAGTTTCTGTTGCCGATTTTTGCCAAGGGTAATGGACTGGTCCACATATACTATAATGACATGCGCTATACCGTGGTAATGAATGACCGTCAGATTATGAAGTTGGTGCATGAACAAGCCGAATTGAGTGCTGGAATGCATCCATTGTTAATGAAAAAATACAGTGATTATTATCTGATTAGTTATAAGCAGTTTAACTTTAGCTGTGATGAATATGGTGGCTTTGATTTAGTCGAAGATATTCCTGAAACGGCGCAGTTTTTGGTGCCAAGTGATGCTGAGTCAGATGTGTTCATGTGATTTATTCATATAGGGCTTTGGTCTAAGGCCAAGCGCTTGTTTTCCGTCCTATTTGGTTTAATATGAAAGTATTGTTTATCTTTTAAACAACACGGATAAAGATCAAATAGGGTGGAAGCAATGCAAAGACATTGGTCGGCTGTATTTATAACATTACTGTTTATTTCAACATCACAAAGCGTACTGGCACAAAGTTTAGACCCAGCTTATCTGACATTCGGTGGTGGTCTCATTCTCCTGCTAATCCTGACGTTTTATGTGATTAAACAAATCAGTATTTCTATTCGTATTCATCGTAATAAGCCCGTTAAATAGCGGGCTTTTTTCTGTGTGTTGCGGCTATTTTTAGGTGGTCAAGACAGTGTTTACGTTGAAAAATGGAGCTGAGTTGGTTTAAATAAGCGCTCTATCATTATGCAGAACAACAGGACGTGAGCAATGAAAGCCGTATTTCTAGATTGTGCATCCTTAGATAAAAATGATTTGGACTTTCAAGCACTGCATGCTGTTTTTGATGAGCTAATCCTTTACCCAAGTACCGATGCTGAGACGCTTGTTGCGCGCGTGCAAGACGCAGATGTGATTATTAGCAACAAAGTTATGCTGGATGCCGACACCTTAAAACAATGCCCTCAGTTAAAGTTGATTTTAATCTCTGCCACAGGCACCAATAATATCGATTTGCAGCAAGCCAAAGTACAAGGTGTTGTGGTGTGTAATTGTCAGGGGTATGGCACGGCAGCGGTGGCACAGCACACTTTAATGTTGATGCTCAATCTGGCAACCTCATGCTTGCAATACGACCGCGCGGTGCAGCAAGGCGAATGGAATAAAGCCTCGCAGTTTTGCCTACTGGACTACCCAATTATTGAACTTTCAGGCAAGACCTTGGGCATTTTAGGGTATGGGGAATTGGGGCAGGCGGTGGCCAAACTCGCTGAAGCATTTGGAATGCGGGTTTTGGTGGGTAATTTGCCAAACCGTCCACACGCTGACTCAACACGAGTAGGTTTTAATGACTTGCTGACGCAATCAGATTTTATCAGTCTGCATTGTCCATTAACCGATGATACTCGCGACCTGATTGATGCTCAGGCTTTCGCAAAAATGAAAAAAAGTGCCTTTTTAATTAATTGTGCACGGGGTGGGATTGTGAATGAAGCAGCTTTGACCGCCGCGTTAAAACAGGGTCAGATTGCGGGCGCTGCAACTGATGTATTGACCGTTGAGCCACCAAAAGAGGGTAATGTTTTATTGGAGGCTCGTCTGCCGAATTTAATCATTACACCACACAGTGCGTGGGGCAGTGTCGAAGCACGTCAACGCATGGTGCAGCAGTTAGTGGAAAATGCTCAAGCTTTTCAAGCAGGGCAGCCAATCAGTCGGGTGAATTAAAGCAAATAATGACAACTAAAAAGCCCATCAACTGATGGGCTTTTTTGATATTAAAGCTTAGTCACTTTAATTTCTTCTTCTGCTTGGGCTGGTGTAAATGATGATGGTGCTTGGGTAATCGTGGGTTCATTTACTGTTTGGGGTGCGACAGGCTGTGGAGATGAGACAGAAGGTGCTTGAACCGCAGGTGCATCTACGGGTGCTGATGACGGTTGACTTAAACTGCCTTGGTAAATGGGAGCGGGTTGGTCTGTTTGACCAGTAATCACTTGCTTGGTTTCATGCAGCTTTTTATTCACATTTTGGGTAACTTGCTGTCCTGTTTCTTTGGCTTGTTCTGCGGTGTTGTTGGTGATGGTTTTGGCGCTGTCCAAGGCTTGGTGTGCAGAAGGGCGAATTTTTTGGATGCCTTTTTCTGTTGCTGTCCCGACTTTTTCCGCCGTGTTAATCACACCTTCTTGCGTTTTATAAGCCCAAACGTGAAAGATGTTGGGGTTTTTACCATAAGGCGTAATTGGCTTTTGCGTTTGCTGAGTGGTGGTTTCTGTTTGTGCCCATACACCTGCTGTTGTCATTAAAAGAGCGCAGAAGAGTGTTGTTTTCATCATGTTCATAGAGCAGTGTACCTCTTGGGCTATCGTGCATAAATCAGCGTTTTAGCATAAAGCCTCTTTGTGTGAATTTCATGTGCTTGGTTGTAAACAAGCGTAGTGTGCAAACGTATATAGCTAAAAAAAGAGCCCAGCATATGGACTCTTTCAACTCTGGAGGAGTTTAACTTCTACTTCGCGCCAACAGCGGCATCGGTCGATGAACCGACTTTGGCTTTAGCAACAGGTGTATCTAGTTCCACTTGGGCTTGCCCATTTACGTCTGCACGTTTGGGTTGACCATTGACAGCCTGCTTAGTTTCCTGCCATTTTTGTTTGGTCGCTTGTTGGCCTTGTTTCGCTTTATCCG
Organism: Acinetobacter johnsonii ANC 3681; assembly: GCF_000368805.1. Taxonomy (NCBI): domain Bacteria; kingdom Pseudomonadati; phylum Pseudomonadota; class Gammaproteobacteria; order Moraxellales; family Moraxellaceae; genus Acinetobacter; species Acinetobacter johnsonii. The sequence continues at coordinate 217,099 of NZ_KB849704.1, forward strand.
CTATATAGTGACCACTTTTTTTGGTGTTATGCTCAACAGAGTGTTTAACGTCACCAGACTTATCTTTTACGACAGCAGATTTTTCAGCTGAAAATTCTTTGGTGTCTTGCCATTTTTCTTTGCTGAATGCTTTGGTTTTGTCGACACCATGCTCAACCGTTTCACCTGTCGCATGCGCGGCATGTTTGACATCATGTTTTAAGTTTTGCAATACGCTTGGCTGCGAGGTTTGAACTTGAACATTGGCCGATGTATTGGCTGTGGTATTTGCAAATAGGGAAGTGGAGGCTAAAAGTGCAGTGGTTAAAGCCGAAGCGGTGAGTGTTTTTGTTAAAACTTTCATCTTTGATTTTCTACCTCTTATGACAGAACCCGATGAGGAGTTCAGAACAGCAGTCATCATAGACAGAAATGAGCTCAAAAATAGCGTTTGATATGAAAGTCGCACAATGCGGCAACAGCGCATGAACAATGGGCTGAAAATTGTGTCGTTCAGTTAATTCATTAAAATTATGTAAGTTTATGCGTGGTCGTTGTTTTAAATGTAAAGAGTATGGAGACTAGCGTTGAAATAAAAGATATGAAGCGAAAGGCATTTGAGAGAAAGTCATCACTGATGTTGTACCAGTGATGACGATTTGCTTAGTTACATTGCGCTAAGGCTTCTTTTGCAAAGTGATTACGTAGTGCAAGGAAGTTTTTCTGTACTTCAGCATCGTGTAATTCAAATTTGGTTGCTGTGCTTGTACCATCGAGTGCAAAGGTTGCTGAGCCACCTGTGATGAGGGTGTAGTCACGGAACGCCCACTGTTCTACGACTTTGCCTGCTTTGAGGTTGCCGGTAAATTCGATGACACATTTATCTTCAAATTTGGTCAATTTTGCTTTGTTATTAGTTGTGTCCGGATAAACTTCAATGTCTTGGACTTCTTGTAATACACCCGCTGTCAACTGTGGAATCGTTGGTTGAGATGTACATGCTGTAATAGAAAGGGCAGCAAAAGTAGCGAAAAGTACAGTTTTTAATTTCATAAGGTTCGTTCTTGTTGCGAGTTGTTAGGTTGAGTATAGGGAAATGAGTGATTATTTCCTATAGGTTTGTTGGTTTTTATATGTATTGCCATTTAGGTAGGCCAATAGTAGTTCTTAGTTCATTAATATCATTTAAAAAAGACATATTTTTATCCTTTAAGTGCTTAATTGAGCTGCTATACGAGTTGCTTGATATTGGTAAGTGGCTAGATATTCTATGTATAAAATCAAAAGGATTTTCTGATATTTTTAATATGGAAATTAGTTCTTCAATTTGATTGCTACTTAGAGATTTTCCATCGAATAAATAACTTACAATAAATAAGTTATGAATATTTTCAATTATCTGGGATTTGGAAATCTTTTCGTTTTCTTGTTGTATAATATTTTGTGTCTCTAAATTTTTGTCAGCATATAACAGTACTTCTAAATAGTTTTTTAGAGTTAAATTAAGAGTTTCTAAGTGCCTAATTTGGCTTTGTAAAGATTCTAGTTTTTTTGTATTTCCTCTTTTTACTAAAAAATCTTTGAATAAGCCTGCCCATTGATCTCTAAGCCACTCCTCAATTTCATTATATTTTTCAAAAGAAAAAATCGGATTGTTATTAGGTTTTTTATAAATATCATCAATCAGTTTAAAGATATTAATATTATCCACATGGGCATACTCGATATCTATATTATTTTTATTTCGTTTATAAGTTTGATATTCAGCATAAACACCTTTTTCAATTAGAATATATGTTGGTATATGATTTTCACTAGCCGTTTCATACTCTTTACGTGTGATACTATTGTAATTTGTATATTGGTTTTTCTCTCCGTCAATTTTTTCTGTACTAGTTTCTGATCCATAGCGCCCACCAATAATTAGTACAAAAATATCTGCAGTTTCTGCTTCTCGATAGCAAGAAATATCAAGTGGGTCATCGCTGACAAAAGCAATTTGTCCTTTTTCGAATAAAATTGATTCATAGCCTAGAGAATCAATAAATAAGCTTAAGGACGCACGAATATGTTTTAAATCGTAATAAGTAGAACTTACAAAAATACGTGGCTTTGCCATCATTTATCTCAAATAAAAACCCAATTATTTTATAGCGTTTTTTTCTTTATTTTACAAATGATTAAGACTTGGAGCTTTTACACAGAAATACCCGTACACTTATAAACAAGCAATGCAACTGAACCACTAAATGTAAGCGGTTAGCTTTCACGACGCTATCTATGCTATAACCCTTACACCATCAAAGAATGCATCGTTAGGTGCACAAAGCACTACAAGCTCAGCATCTTTTGCTTTTTTAGTTTTCTAAAACTTTGGAAAAAAGAAGAATAGCCCAATAGTTCCAAAAATTCCGCTTAAAATCAGCCAGTCTTTTTTACGTATATCTGCAAGGTGGATCACTGAAAGATAAACACTGCCGAAAAACAGCAACACAAAAATCAGCAAAACGAGCGGATTATTGAAGAAAAATTTACTGCTGCCAAATAGTACAAAAATGGCGGTACTAGAGACCCAATACAGCAAAGCCAAAACAAATTTGTTCACTGATAAATTACGGATAGAACAGTCTAAACGAGGCAGAGTCACAGCCAGCACAATCAGCCCTGCAAAACCGCCCAAAATAGAGATAATCATAAAGAATAGCCCGCTCATATCCGGTTTGGTTGGTATATGAGGATATAGCTTCCATAGGCCATAACCGAATGCCAGCAAAAGTGTATGGCAAAGCACAAGGTACGCATCTATACGGTAAAAATTTTTAATGGTTGAGGTATTCATTATGATTATTGCTGATTTATTCTTAGTATTAAAAAACCCTGCTATTACTAGCAGGGTTTAAATTTTATTTCAATCATTTAGCTTAGTGCTGCAACACTGAAATATCCGCAACACTTGTAAACAAGTTACGTAACTGAGCCAGTAAACGTAAACGGTTGGCTTTCAAATCGGCATCATCCGCCATTACCATTACGCCATCAAAGAAGGCATCAATTGGTGCACGCAGCGCAGCTAACTTAGAAAGGGCAGCCGTATAGTCTTTCGCAGCTAAAAGTGGTTGAACCACAGGCAAGATATTCTGAATTTCTGCATAAAGTGCTTTTTCAGCATCTTCAACCAGTTTAGACTCAACAATCTCACCTGTAGGCGCAGCTTCTTTTGCCAAGATATTAGCAACACGTTTATTCGCAGCAGCCAAAGCAGCGGCTTCAGGCAGGCTACGGAAATGATTCACCGCAGTTACACGCTTATCAAAATCTAAAGGAGATTTTGGTGAAAGTGCTTGAACTGCTTGAATCACATCAACAGCAACACCTTGGTCTTCATACTTCGCACGATAACGACCTTCAAGGAACGCAACAGCATCCGCCAAAGTCTTGTCATGATCTTTCAATACATCGCCATAAGCAGCCAAAGCAAGCTTGATGAGTTCTTCAATTGAAACATCAAGATTATTTTCAGTCACTAAACGCAAAATACCAATCGCAGAACGACGTAAAGCAAACGGGTCTTTCGAACCTGTAGGTGCTTGACCAATACCGAAAATACCAGTCAGGGTATCTAAACGATCCGCAAGGGCAATCGTAGTCCCTGTCTTGGTCTGCGGTAAAACGTCACCTGCAAATTTAGGTAAATATTGCTCACCTAAAGCTTCCGCAACTTCATCATTCTCGCCTTCAATACGTGCATAGTAAGTGCCCGCAATCCCTTGAAGTTCTGGGAATTCACCGACCAATTCAGAAGTTAAATCACACTTTGCAAGCAGTGCTGCTTTTTCAGCATCCGCAGGATTTGCACCCGTGATAGCAGATAAAGCCACAGCCAATTTAGCAATACGTTCAGATTTATTCCAAAGCGTACCTAATTGTGCTTGGAAAACCATATTGGCTAATTTTTCTTTACGAGATGCAAGCGGTTGCTTTTGATCTTGTAAGAAGAAGAATTCTGCATCAGACAAACGAGGGCGTACAACTTTTTCATTTCCTTCAATGATTTGAGTTGGATCTTTAGACTCAATATTTGAAACAGTAATGAAGTAAGGTTGAAGTTTATTGTCAGCATTCACCAAACAGAAATACTTCTGATTGTCTTGCATCGTCGTGATCAATGCTTCTTGAGGCACAGCAAGGAAACGTTCTTCAAAGCTTGCACGAAGCGCAACTGGCCATTCAACCAATGCAGTCACTTCATCACGAAGGTCGCTTGGGACGATGGCAATTGCATTCACTTCATCAGCAAGCGCTTTCACTTGTTGGTCGATGATGGCTTGGCGTTCTTCAAAATTCGCCACAACTTTTGCAGTACGAAGCGCATCTAAATAAGCATCCGCATTGGTTAAAGTAATCGCTTCAGGTGCATGGAAACGATGACCATAAGTCACGTTGCCTGCTTTGTGATCCTGAATGGTTGCATCAACAACATCATTGTCTTTTAACAATACAACCCATTTTACAGGACGAACGAATTCAGTACGGCTTGCCGCAGAACGCATACGTTTTGCAATTGGAAGGTTATCCAAAGCGGTTTGTAAAATTTGTGGCAATAATACGTCAAGGCTTTGACCTTTGACATCTTTTAAATAACAAACTTTTTCAACTTTACCTGCTTGGAAAGTTGAAACTTGATCCGCAGTAATGCCTTGACCACGCATAAAGCCTTCAAGTGCTTTGGTTGGCTTACCTTCTGCATCATAAGCAGCTTGTACCGCAGGGCCATCAAAGCGTTTTTGAGTATCGGCTTGCGCACCATCGACATTGATAATTTTCAATGCCAAACGACGAGGTGCTGCATAAGCTTCGATAGAATCAAAAGCCAAACCTGCATCATTTAAGCCTTTTTCTGTTTCAGCTTGCAATGCATCACGTAAAGTTTTTAAGCTTTTTGGGGGAAGTTCTTCACAGCCAAGTTCAAATAAAATGGTATGTTTAGACATTATTTGTTCTCCGCTGATTTTTCTGCTTGAGCCGCTTCAGCTTCAACCTGAGCTTTCAATTGCGCTAAAACTTCATCACGTAAATGCGGCTCCGCCATTGGGAAACCAAGCTTGGCACGAGCAGCCACATAACTTTGTGCAATTGAACGTGCCAAAGTACGTACACGTAAAATATAGCGTTGACGCTCAGTCACAGAAATCGCACCACGTGCATCGAGCAAGTTAAAGCTATGTGATGCTTTAATCACTTGTTCATAGGCAGGAAGTGGAAGTTCAGCTTCCATTAAGCGAGTTGCTTCTGCTTCATAGAAATCGAATAATTCAAACATTTTTTCAACATTTGCATATTCAAAGTTATAGGTCGATTGTTCCACTTCATTTTGATGGAACACATCGCCATAAGTCACAGTACCAAACTGACCTTTGGTCCAAACAAGATCGTAAACAGAATCGACACCTTGTAAGTACATTGCCAAACGCTCAAGACCGTAAGTGATTTCACCTGTTACTGGGTAACACTCAACACCACCGACTTGTTGGAAGTAAGTGAACTGAGTCACTTCCATACCGTTGAGCCAAACTTCCCAACCTAAGCCCCAAGCACCCAGTGTTGGAGATTCCCAGTTGTCTTCTACAAAACGAATATCGTGAGTAAGGGTATCGATACCAATCGCTTCTAAGGAGTCTAGGTAAAGTTGTTGGATATTATCTGGGTTTGGCTTTAGTACCACTTGGAACTGGTAATAGTGTTGCAAACGGTTTGGGTTTTCGCCATAACGACCGTCTTTAGGACGACGTGAGGGTTGAACGTATGCTGCGTTCCAAGTTTCAGGCCCAAGTGCGCGTAAGAATGTTGCAGTGTGGAATGTTCCTGCACCCATTTCCATATCGTAAGGTTGTAAAATGACACAACCTTGTTCAGCCCAGTAGTTTTGTAAGGCAAGAATTAAGCCTTGGAATGTATCAATATGCGATATGGCGCGACTCATGCAGCATCCATTATAAATATAAGAAAAAATTGGTTCTAAGTATAAGGATTTTGCGAGTGAGTGGCAAAGTTTCTGTGCAAAATACAGAATAGTAATTTTAGTGATTACCTTTAGGTTTTTGGCGAAGGTTGCATTTTTCCTCCATGATTTGTTTATGGCTTTTTAAGCTGAGGAAAATAAAAAAAACAGCTGTGGGTAAAATGAAAAATAAGACTAATACTATTAGGGTAAATACATCTAAAAAACTATGGGGATAAGAAATGTAATAAAAGCTGAGGAAGCCGAATAGCGTTGCTAACCCTATATTGAAGAGATGGAATTTATGCAAATGCTGTAATACTAAAAAGAGAAGAAGATAGGGGATATAGAAAAAACACAAATAGAATAAAAAAGCAGGAAGAATCATCATAAACAGATACAGTAAGATCTTGGCATTGGTCACTTGACCACTTATGATTGTGATAATGAATGTAGCCATAACAGTAGCTGGTAGTCCTCCAATAGGTGCAAGGAATAAATTTGCGGCTATTCTCTTTTTTGTTTGCTGTAGCGGCTGAAAGAGTTTTTTAGTAAAGGAGTCCATGTTGGCTAGATATGATTTTATAGTTAGATTGGCACTAAAATTATCAAAATATTACAGTATAAAAAAGCACCCGAAGGTGCTTTTTTGCAAGGGTCGCAAGCAGTCTAAATAAAGAACCAATATACAAAAAGAGAGACGATAAAAATACACATGATGTTGAGCACAAAACCGACTTTCATCATTTCTACCTGCTGAATATGCCCTGTACCAAACACAATTGCATTTGGTGGTGTAGCGACAGGAAGCATGAATGCACATGAAGCACCAATACCAATAATAATCACTAAAATTTCTTTTGGCATGCCCATTTGGTCTGCAATGACAGCAAATACAGGAACAAGCAGTGCCGCAGAAGCGGTGTTACTGGTAAATTCGGTTAAGAAAATAATGAACGTCGCCACCACAAAAATAATAATCAGTGGGGATGTATCACCAAAGGTATTGGCAATGGTTTGACCTAATACTAAAGAACTTCCAGAGTCTTTTAAAATGGCGCTCAGTGTTAGCCCCCCACCAAACAAAAACAAAACTCCCCAATCGGTATTTTCAGCAACTTGTCTCCATGTGGCTGTACCTAAAACAACCACGAGACAGGCTGCTGTGAGCGCAATCCATGTATCTGTTTGTGATAAGCCAAAGGTCGCTCCAACTTGCTTACTGAAAATCCATGCAAAAGCAGTGGTGATAAACAAAATCATGGTTGCAACACGAGTCTTCGTCCAAGGAATATCTTCTGTTTTAAAATCGACTTTGTGATTGAGTTTTGGACGTAAAATGAAATACAAACTTGCAATCATGGCAGGTAGAATGATTAGCATCATTGGTAAGCCAATTTTCATCCAGTCGGCAAAGTCATAGTCTAAAGCTTTGGCGGCAATCGCGTTGGGCGGTGAGCCAACTAAAGTCCCTAAGCCTCCAATACTGGCAGAGTATGCAATCCCTAATAAAATAAACACAAAGGTTTTGCGGTCTTTGCTGCCATCAAAATGTGACAGCAAACCAAGTGCTAAAGGCAACATCATGGCAGCAGTTGCGGTATTGGAAATCCACATTGACAAAACTGCGGTCACAGCAAAAATGGCTAAAATAGAAATACCTAAATGACCGCCCGACAGAGAAATAATCCATGTCGCAATTTTTTTATCCAGTTTTTGAATGTGTAGTGCGGTCGCTAGTGCAAAACCACCAAAAAATAAGAAAATAATAGGGTCAGCAAAGTTAGCTAAAGCTGCCTGCGTGGTAATGGGAACCAGCTCACCAGCTTTATCCATAGGCATACCAATAAAGACAGCCAATACAGGAATGAGTAGCGCTGTAATGGTAATATGAATGGCCTCAGTGAGCCATAAAATCCCAATGAAGACCAACAGCGCTAAGCCTTTATTGGCGTTGTTGTCGTAGGGTAAAATTTGATAAAGCCCTAAAGACACAAGGGTCGCAATAAAAATAACAATCCAGCCTTTCATTAAGCCTTTGGGCATCATGTTGGTGGGCGTTGCAAGATTTGGAACTTGACTCATTCTTCTATTCCCTGATGTTGAATTATTATGGATGTATTTTAATCACAAAAATGTGGATTGTTGAATTATTCATTCATGTGCAAAGAGTGTAGGTGAAAACTAAGCATTAATCAGTTGCAGAGCTTGCCAAAATGAGCTGAGCGCAAGTAAGGCTAAGATCCCTAAAATCAATCTTTTAAATTTTTCCTGAGACAGATAACGTCTGATACGCTCACCAATGTACACACCGGCTAAGGCTATGATGAGTAAAAGAATTAACAGCTGATTTTGCTTGGTGTCGAAGTGACCTAGATGTGGAAATAGCAGAACCATTTGAATCAATTTACTGACAATAAAGCACAAGTTACTGATGATAATAATGTCTATTTTTTGGTGTTTTGAGCTTAAAAGGTACATCATTAAAAAAGGAGCCATTGCATTGGTTGCACCGCCAATGACTCCTGCTAAACTGCCAAATATCAGCATATTTAAAGTCGTAGGTTGAATGTTCATAGGCTGTGAGCGGAATTGATCCGCAAGGTAAATAGAAAGAATCAACGCCAATGATAGTTTGAGAAAAGCTTCACTCAGCATCAGTAAAATTTTTACCCCAATAAAACTGGCGATCAAACTGCTTAAAATAAGTGGCCAATACTGCTGGATATAGTGCGCTAAGCTCTGTTTGATGCTACGGGTTTTATCTGCTCTTAACATCACAAGATTTAGCGCTAAACATGGTAAGACAACCAGTGCTACTGCTGTCTGCATGGGATATTGTATGGAGAGTGCTGCTGTGCTCATCATCGGAAAGCCAAAACCACATAAACCATGCAATACTGCAGCAAGAGCGCAAATGAACAGTGAGAACCATTCTAATTGTGTCATTCTTTTACATCTTCCGTGTTGTTCTGGTGCTGTTCTACCATAAGCTGAATAGTGTGATGAGGTAAATGCTCAGTTTCACGAATATGTTGGAGGTGTATATCCACTGTCCCAGTGGATATATTTGAGATAAAACGGTTTTAGTGATAATTAAAAGATATAAAATGAATACACCTTTTTGGTGTACAGGTTTTATAATTTGCGACACCTAAAAAATAGCAATGATAGGCAGATTGTGATTTATTCTCCACTTGCATGGCTCAACCAGCTAAAACCAAATTTTAAAGTGTTACCGCTAAAGGAAAGAATGCTCTGTGGCATGGGGGCTTTAATTGGTTTAGCTTTGTCTTCATTATTAAGTTGGTGGCTGCTAGGCGGGATCAATGCATGGTATATCGCCCCGATGGGTGCGTCCTCGGTGTTGCTTTTTGCCGTACCAGCCAGTCCTTTGGCTCAGCCATGGAATATTGTGATTGGGAATACGATTGCAGCCGTCATTGGGGTGACCTGCGCACTCTATATTTCCAACTTAACAGAAGCATTTAGTGTTGCTGTGGCTTTGTCGATTATTTTGATGATGACGACAGATTCTTTGCATCCACCAAGTGGTGCTGTGGCAATTACAGCGGTGCTGGGAGGTGAGACGGTACACGAGTTAGGGTATCAATTTGTGTTTTATCCTGTTCTACTTAACTCGATCCTGCTTCTCGTGATTGCGATAGTGTTCAACCGATTGCTCGGGAAGCAATACCCAACTGTGGCGCAAGTCAACACGCGTAGCACCGACCCGACCCCAACCCAGAAGGTAACCATTCAACCTGAAGATATTCATCAAGTTTTAGCCCAAGAAACACAGTTACTCGACATCAGTGAATATGATTTACAAAAACTGATTTTAAAAGCCCAAGCGCAGGCAGATACTCGCTTTCATATAGACCTACGCTGTCGGGACATTATGAGTAAAGATGTCCTCTGTTTATATGAAGATGAAGACATTCAAGTCGCTGTGGAAAAATTTAAACAGGTCAATCTAATGAGTTTACCTGTGTTAAATCGAGCGGAACAGATATGCGGTACCTTAGCTTTATATGAAGTGGTCGAGTGGTTCCAAAAGGCAACGGATTTGCGTACCTCTTGGCAAGATCAAGTCAAGCACATTATGAAACGTCAGGTGGTCACGGTACAGCCGGATCAAGAACTACAAGATTTGATCCCGTACTTTGTTGAACGTTCTTTTAACTATATTCCTGTGGTTGAAAATAAAGCTTTGGTCGGCATCATTAGCCGTGCCGATATGATTGCAGCATTATATCGTCTGTTACAACATCACTAATTTATGTGAGTGTCGTAGGCAAAAAAAAAGCTACGACACTTTGGGGGAAGTTGTCGTAGCATAAAAAGAAACTTTTTTGAGACGAAAGATGCGCGCTTATGGGTTGCGATGATCTGGATTAACGGTACGCATCGTATTGCTATAACCAGATCGAGCCTGTGGAGAATGCTCGATTTGGTCTTTTTGTTTCGGCATCACCAACCAAAGAATCAGGTAAACCAAAATTCCGGGAAATGCTGCACTTAACAGTGAAATGGTGATGAAAACAATACGAAGTAAATTTGCGTTCCAACCAAAACGTTCAGCAATACCACCCATCACACCAGCAATCATGTTTGAGCGGTTTGAGCGATATAAACCAACATTGGCCATCTAGGTCTCCTTAAAATTTAAAATCTAAGTGGCTTTATGCACTCATATTTTAAAAATGGAGATGGAATTAAGTTTTTAAAGGTGACGGAGCTAATTAAAAAGTAAAGTTATGTAAAGAGATAAAAGCTGGGGTTTTGATCAGGACTAAAATGTGCTCTATTTGGCGTTGAGCCAGCTGCTTAAAGTCAGCAAGTCATTTGAATCCGAGAAAACACTAGGGGTCAGGATGGAATATTCGTGATGGTTATGGAGATTAATCACGTGCAGGAAGTGAGTGTGGAATGAAGTTGAAGCGAAGACATCAGGGTTTGATTGGCGCATTACTGCAAGGAGCGGTGGCGCTAATTGGTGTATCGTTAGCTGGCTGTGATGGTGGGCTGTCGGAGGCGTCACAACAACATGAAAATAGCACGGTAGAGGATGCTGCTGTTACGGCTGAGTCGGGGAAGAAGCTGACTGAGGTGGCAGGGCGGGCAACCATGCAAGATGATTCGGAGTATGCACCTCGCACGCTTGATATTGGTGAACAGCAGTTTATTGGGCGTTATCGCACACAAATTCAATGTGATGGTTATTTTTTCCCTTGTGAAACAGGGAAGGCTGATTTTATTCTCAATTTTTTACCTGATGGTACGGTGCATCGCAGCATTGTACGCTTAGGCAAAGTCTTTTCGGAAAAACAACGCCCTGGCTTTTCAAACTTAAATTATCGCCGTGATACGTGGACCATGAATAAAGAGCGAACAGAGCTGATTGTCCATCGTAAAGAGGGGATTAATTTTTATTATCGCGTGGTGGATTCGCAAACGCTGCAAATGGATTTGGATAAAAGTAATAATCTAGATGCCACTAACCAAAAATTGTATGCACGAGGTTTTCCGAAATTAGAGCGTGCGTATACATTAAAGCGTGAGCCTAATTCATAGTTAAAATGGAATTGGGCAAAGCAACAGAATAAGACTGAAGAATAATAATAGTGAAGAAATGAACAGCGTGCGAATTTTATGACTTAAATAGCGTGTCGCTAAATAAATGTCATATCAATGCAATTAAAGAGGATTTAAATAAATGGTGGGTCGTCCGCGATTCGAACGCGGGACCAACGGATTAAAAGTCCGCTGCTCTACCAGCTGAGCTAACGACCCTGAGCAAGGTGTGCGAAAGAATATTCGCTGAAAGTTTAAAAAAGAAATTTTTAAAGCATTCGAACCTGAGCAGGTTTGTAAAATTAGATTTTACAAGAAAGATGGTGGGTCGTCCGCGATTCGAACGCGGGACCAACGGATTAAAAGTCCGCTGCTCTACCAGCTGAGCTAACGACCCATCAAGGGTATCAAAGGAATGGTGGGTCGTCCGCGATTCGAACGCGGGACCAACGGATTAAAAGTCCGCTGCTCTACCAGCTGAGCTAACGACCCATATCATTTGATGGAGCGTATTGTAGCAAGATATGCATCGAGCGCAAGTAAAAAATCGCAAACTTGTTGATGTTTGATTATAAATACAACAAATTTGCGATTAGGTAGCTAAAAAACAAGCAATTCGAGTTTAGAAGCGATATTGATAGGCTTGAATGTTATCAAAGACTTGTTGCGTTAAATCTGCATATGCACTGCTGTTGGGTAACAGGACCAGCAAACGTTCATCCGTTTTTTTCGGGTCAAAGGCTTGTGCTTTGAGCTTGTTCTTTTGGTATTTAAATGTTCCTGTAGTTTCAACTTGCTTTTGTACGCGTAAGAAAACGGGTACAGCATAGGCAGGGAGGCATTTTTTAAAGCTCACGAGCATTTGAGCTAAATCCTGCTCATTCAGTTCAGCGCCATCTGCCAGTGTAATCGCAGCCATTCCCGCACGACCATTGGTGTTCGGAATTTCAACACCATATACTACAGCTTCGGTGATTTTGTCATATTCACTAACCATGTTTTCAACTTCAGTCGTGGACACATTTTCGCCTTTCCAGCGGAAGGTATCGCCTAAGCGGTCGACGAATTGGGCATGACGGAAACCAATGTCGCGGACTAAGTCCCCTGTGTTGAAATAAGCATCGCCGGACTTGAAGACATCTTTAAGAATCACTGATTTATTTTTTTCAGGGTCGGTATAGCCATCAAAAGGGGAGCGGCGGGTAATTTTACCAATCAATAAACCAACTTCGCCTTTTTTGACCTTGATACAGCCACCTTTGGCATCATAAACAGGCGCATTTTTTTCTTTATCAAACTGGATAATGGCATAAGGCGTGGGTGAAAAACCGACAGTGTTGTCAAAGTTAAATACATTGCTAAAGCCGACATTGCCTTCACTCGATGCATAAAGCTCTAAAATTTCTTCAATACCAAACCGCTGTTTGAATTTGTCCCAAATATTCGGACGCATGCCATTGCCGATCATTTTGGTGACACGGTGGCCTTTTTCTAAATCTGAAGGTGATGCATCCATGAGGTAGCGACATAACTCACCCACATAGCCTATGGCAGAGGCATCGAACTTTTGCACATCTTTCCAAAAAGCAGAAGTGGAGTATTTACGGCGTAAAGCCAAGGTGCCAGCACCTGCAATCACGCCACACCAACACACCACAATACCTGTTGCATGGTACAGCGGCAAGGTGACATACATCACATCGTCTTTGTCGAGGTTGAGTACGTGCCCGTAGGTTCCATAAGCCAATGTCCAGCGGCTATGCGTGAAAATAACGGCTTTAGGTAGACCGGTTGTGCCTGAGGTATAAATATAAAACAAGCCATCTTTACCCAGCACACTGTGTGTGGTTGGGGTGTTGAACTTGGCAAAGGCATTAATTTTTTCAGCAAGATTACTGAAACCTTTTGGCGCAAGGCCTGCATCTTTTTGGGTTTCTTGGTCGGCAAACCAATAGAAACGATCCGCAGAGAGATTTAGATCATGACGGATTTCATCAACTGCGGCACGACATTCTTCACCCACGATGACTGCAATGGGTTTGACCAGATTAATACTATGCGCCAGCACTTTACCGACTTGCGAGGTATTGACTAAAGCCGCAGTAACGCCAATTTTGGCAAGTGCAATCACGGTTGCAACCAATTCAGGACGGTTTTCAATCATCACTGTGATGACATCACCCTTTTTTGCTCCAATGGATAAAAAATAATGCCCAATTTGGTTTGCCCATTCGTTGAGGGCTTGGTAACTAAATTTTTGATCTTCAAAAAGCAAGGCCATACCGTGAGGGTTGCGCTTCACTGCTTTTTCAAAAGCAATCCCGAGACCTGCTGGGGTGTTTGGGGTCCGTAAATATGCTTGTTTTAATCCACTGAGTAAGTTGGGAACTTTACTGATGAATTGAGGAAGTTTTGCTGCAACGTCGGTAATACCAATGAGGTCATGTGATGGGTGTTGGCTCATATGAATCCTAATTATTTTATGCAATCCAATGCGTTTGAATAGTGCTCAGTTTCTACACTTGTTCTTTTAATCGTTTCGGTCTAGTGCAATCAACCTAATCTGACGAAAATAACAAAAAAACCTAGCCACTGACATGACTAGGTTTTTAAAATTTACAACTCTAGGGCGAATTACGACTCAGTCGGGCTCGCTTTTTTCGGTGGACGACCACGTGGGCGACGTGGGCGAACTGGCTTGTCCGAGTCTGATTTATCCGACTCGTCCGCAGCTGTTTCCGCTACAGTTTCAGTCACTTCTGCTTTTTCAGCTTGCTTTGACGCTCTAGGCGCTTTGGCTTGAACCGGAGCAACAACAACCTCCACTTCTTCAACCGCAGCTACATCAGCCGAGCTTTTCACTTCACTGCTTTCAACGGTAACGGGTGCTTCGCTTTCTTTCGCAAGAACAGGTTCGCTTTCCTCTGGAGTTACAGTGGGTGCAGCTTCAGAAGCAGGCGTTTCTGCAACAACTACAGTTTCAGGCGCTGACGATTCAGCAACAGGTGTTGTTTCGCGTGCTTGTTTGGCTTGTTCAGCAGCAAGTTTAGCTAAACGACGACGTTCACGCGGGTCATTTGCAACACGTTGTTCAGACACAGGTGCAGGCGGTGTCAGGTCCAATACTGGAACTGGCTCTGCTTCAGGCTGCGCTTTTGTGATTTCAACATCACGGGTGACCGGTTTTTTCTCTGCTTCAACAGCAGGCGTTGTCACAGTTTTGCTTAACGTTGCTGCATACTCTTCAGTAAATTTCTGAAGGGCACGGTTGAAGGTTGGAATTAAACCAAACTGCTCAATCAGCACTGAACAGTCTTCACCATAGACATGGCGAATCAAGCTGCTGATGGTGTACTGACCTAAAGTTGGCACCTGTGAAGGTGTGAGTTTAGGTGTTGCAGTTTGCTGTGTGTGTGCAGCGCGTTGTTGGCGACGGCGTTGGCGTGGGTCATTGCTGGCACGTTTTACGCTTTCACGTGGTTTTTGCTCTGCTTCTTGTTCAGCAGGTTCTGCTACAACTTCAGTTGCTTTCTCCTGTACCACTTTCTCAGCTTTTACTTCAACTTCTGCTTTCGCAACAGCCGCTTGCTGAGGCTTGGTTTCGGTTGCAGTGTGTGCAGGCGGAGTTAATGCCACGATTTCACTTTGCGCTTGATCGACATTGACCACATGGGCTGTTGTGATCATTTCTTGACGCGGTGCTTCAATCAATTCAACTTTAACTTGAGGTTCTTGAACCACGGCTGGCGCTGTTTCAGTGGCTTGCTCATTCAGTACACTTGGGTCGCGGTGGCGATTTGGGCGTTCTGGACGAGGTTGGTTACGACGGTCACGACGTGGCATTGCATTTTGCTGTTCGTTTTGAACATCAGTGTTTTGCTGTTGCTCACCGTGTTGGCGACGTGATGAACGCTTGTTTTCACGCGGTTCTTGACGTTGCTGTTCACTGCGCTCTGGACGGTCTTGACGTTGTTGTTCACCGCGCTCAGTACGTTGTTCATGACGGTCTTGGCGTTGTGGTTCATTGCGTTCAGGACGTTGTTCATAACGATCTTGGCGCTGTTGATCTTGACGAGAGACCTGCACAATTTCTTCATGAACTTGGTTGTCATGTTGCGCATTTTGCTCACGTGACTCTTTGTGCTTATTAGGGCGCTTTTTGTTGTGGCGTGTGCCGCGTTCTTCTTTCTCTACATGCTTATCTTCACGGTGTTCAGATTTGGCATGAACAGGTGCAGCGCTCATGTAGACATTGTTGCTTGGCGCGACAGGTGCCACAGCAGGCGTGCCAACTTGACCAAACTGACCACGGCTCACTGCACCGCCATTTACCATTTGCTCAATGGCAGCAGCAGCATTATTTGCAGAGCGTGATTGATCGACAGTCGCGGCTTGTTTTTGTACAAACAAGTTTTCTAACCATGCACATGGGCTGCTTGAAGGTGCAGTTTGGGCAGGGGCTTGTTGCGCAACTTGTTGTTGTGGCGCGTTGTTACGAGGTTTTTTGTTGCCTTTTTCTTGTTGTACAGGCGCAGGAGCGGCATGTTGATGCACATGATCTGCACCATCTAAATGCCATTCTGATGACTCGTAACCCAACTCTTTTTCGCTTGAACGTGTTGCTTCTGTGCGTTCATAGCTGGTTGGTGCAAAGCCTTCAGGGTTATACGAAATTTCGTAATGTGGGGTTTCTAAGTGTGGGTGCGGAAGTACAGTCACACGAACACCTGAAGTTTGTTCGAGGTAAACCAATGTGTGACGCTTTTCATTCAATAAGAATGCTGCAATTTCAACAGGAACCTGTACTTGAACTTCCCCATGACGTTCACGCAGCGCAATTTCTTCTACTTTACGCATGATTGAAAGCGATAATGAACGCAAGTCACGAACCATACCTGTGCCATGACAGCGCGGGCAGACATAACCTGTTGCTTCTTCAAGTGAAGGACGTAGACGTTGACGGCTCATTTCCATTAAGCCAAAACGAGACAATTGACCGAATTGGATACGGGCACGGTCGCTTTGTGTTGCTTCGCGAAGTTTGGCCTCAACCATACGTTGGTTGCGGTCTTTGGTCATGTCGATAAAGTCGATCACGACCAAACCACCAATGTCACGTAAACGCAGTTGACGTGCAATTTCTTCTGCTGCTTCAAGGTTGGTATTGAGCGCTGTATCTTCAACGTCGCTACCACGGGTTGATTTTGCAGAGTTGATGTCGATTGACACTAATGCTTCGGTTTGGTCAATAACGATTGAACCACCTGAAGGAAGTTTAACTTCACGTTCATAAGCTGTTTGAATTTGGCTTTCGATACCAAAATGCGCAAATAATGGTTCATTTAGCGTATAAGTTTTTAGCTTTTCGATTTGACGAGGCATGACTGCTTTTACGAAGTTATAGGCCTCGTTATAGGCTTGCTCTGAATCAATTAAGATCTCAGCAACATCATCACGTAAATAGTCACGAATCGCACGCGTCACCACGCCTGCTTCTTGATGCACCAACATTGGTGATGGACCAGAACTTGCTGTGTTTTGGATTTGAGCCCAAAGATCAAGTAAGTGCTGTAGGTCGAGTTGTAATTCTTCTTGAGAACGGCCAATACCCGCAGTACGTACAATCACGCTCATGCCACGAGGTATATTTAACGACGCCAACATTTCTTTCAATTCTTCACGTACTGAACCTGAAATTTGACGGCTAATACCACCACCTTTCGGGTTATTTGGCATAAGTACCAAATAGCGACCAGCTAAAGAAATGAAGGTAGAAAGGGCAGCGCCTTTGTTGCCACGTTCTTCTTTTTCAACTTGAACCAAAAGCTCTGTGCCTTCAGTAATCAATTCGCGAATGTTTGAAGTTTGGCGAGGGTCTGCTTGGTAATATGAATTTGCGATTTCACGCATAGACAAGAAGCCTTGACGTCCCGCACCATATTCAACAAAGACGGCTTCTAAAGAAGGCTCAACGCGAGTCACGTGACCTTTATAGATATTGGATTTTTTTTGTTCACGGGTACGATTTTCTAAGTCAAAATCGTAAAGACGCTGCCCAGTGACAAGTGCAACGCGAATCTCTTCTGCATGTGTTGCATTAATCAACATACGTTTCATGGGTGTAACACCTAATAGTGATACACAGCAAACTATCGCTAAACACGTAGCGAACATCAAACATCACGGACCAATTTTGCTCAGATCTCAAATAAACCGATTGTGGTCTGAGTTTTATTACCTGCCTTTTTGATCGGCTTCGGTTTTGATTCACATATTGATGATGGCAATACGGCTTCAATCTTTAAACGATTAAAGTCTCCTGCGCGTTTCACTGGCGGACAAGCGGTGCATTGGATGTAAGTAACTTTCACTGTCACATTTGCTCGAAGAGCAACCCTTCTTTTTGGATAGGGTGTCTTGATACGGAATTATCATCGTACCTTTACAACTGAACAGATCCATATGCATCAACGCTGTGGCCTGAATACGACATCAGGGAGCGACTAATCTGATGTATATCAGTTTACGTTTAAAAACCAACCTTCGTTGGTCACATATTTTTTTGGGGCAAACTGATTTATGTGCAGATGCACAATTAAACCTAACAGTTTGCTGTTTTGCCGATATAATAAGCCTTCGGCGTCGGCATAATTCTTTTGGGACCGTTCCAAGCTGAGTTGAGTTATTTTCTTAACTATTCAATTTAAAATTGAAATGATTAAGCTTTTGACTCACTTATGGTGGTATCCGTGCGCTGACTATATCAAACCTTGTACCATCTGCCTATGGGCTAAGCTAGTCTTTCTTGTGTAAAGCATAGCCTAAATGGTCATTTTTTATTCAAATTCCGTATTTTTTAGGTCGCAGTAACTGTATGAATTCTACCCAACAATGGCAAAACGTGACGTGGTTTGAAGTGGACGAGCATCAAGCAGGGCAACGGATTGATAACTTTTTATTTAGCCGTTTAAAAGGTGTGCCTAAAAGTCGTATTTATCGCCTGATTCGTGAAGGTCAGGTTCGCGTGAATAAAAAGCGTATAAAAGCAGAAACTAAGTTGTCTATTGGTGATCAGATTCGTGTGGCTCCGATTCGCTATGAACAAAAAGATGAAAATGCGGCACCTGTTTCTGACAAAGTAGCACAGAGTTTACTCAGCCGTGTGGTGTATGAAGATGAGGGCTTGATGGTCGTCAATAAGCCATTTGGCATTGCCGTACATGGCGGCAGTGGTGTGGCTTATGGTCTGATTGAAGGATTACGTGCGGCAACAGGTAAAAAATATTTAGAACTGATTCATCGTATTGACCGTGATACCTCAGGTTTGGTGATGATTTCTAAAAAGCGTAGTGTGTTAAAAAGCTTACAAGACATGTTGCGTGAACACAAAATTAAGAAAACTTACGCTGCTGTAGTCAAAGGTGTGGTGAGTTTAGACAAGCAGTTAATTGATGCGCCTTTGCACCGTTATGAACTGGCGAATGGTGAACGTCGTGTGCGTGTGTCAAGTGAAGGTAAAGAGTCTAAAACGCAGTGGAATGTGGCTGAACGTTTTATGCATGCAACCTTAGTTTATGCATCGCCACTTTCAGGGCGTACCCATCAAATTCGTGTGCATGGTTTAAGCATTGGTCATCCACTGGTCGGTGATGATAAATATGGTCATGAAACAGAATATAAAGGACCGAAACCGCGTCGTTTATGTCTACATGCAATGCGTTTAGACATCCCAGGTTATGCGCCGATTGAAGCGCCTTTGCCTGAAGATATGCAGAGTATTGTGGCGCAGTTAAGAGCGCAGAAGAAGGATTAAGTCTAAACTTGAAAATGTATTCTGAGCGAAATGAGAAATCTATTCATTTGGGTATACATGTTTGGATTTAACCTTCGGTTCGACCTACTTTTGTTTGGGCAAAAGTAGGCAAAACCATTGCCATCCGTAAAACTCGTTTAGTAGCAACTTTTGATTGATAGATTGCAAAAACTTTATTTATTCAAAATTGTTTTGCCTCGAACAATTGCGGATGACATTTTCGCGTATCAAACTTTCATTTTGAGTTAAATATTTAGACTGGATTAAACAAAGAGAAAAACATGCACGAACCTGTAGAACTGATTATCTTTGATTGGGATGGGACTTTATTTGATTCAGTGGGGCAGATTGTGGCGAGTTTATTGTTTGCTGCGCAGCAATTTGAACAACCTTTAACTGCTGATGCAGCAAAAAGTATTATTGGTTTAGGTTTGCCAGAAGTCGCGCAGCGATTATTTCCTCAAGTGCCTGAGCTACATACAGAGATTCTGCAATGCTATGCCGAGCATTATGTGGCGAACTCGAAAGGCGATATTTGGTTCGACGGCGTAGCCGATATGTTGAATGGCTTACGTGAAGCGGGTTTACAGTTGGCAGTGGCGACAGGTAAAAGTCGTAAAGGCTTAGATCGAGTATTGGTACAAACACAGAGCCAAGCACTATTTGTGACAACACGTGCTGCAAGTGAAACCAAGTCCAAACCGCATCCTTTGATGTTGGAAGAAATTTTAGCTGAAACGGGTGTGTCTGCTGAACGCGCGATTATGGTCGGTGATACCAGTTATGACCTAGAAATGGCGCGTAATATTGCCATGCCGAGAATCGGGGTGAGCTATGGGGTGCATACACCTGAAACGCTCAGACAATATCAGCCTTTGGCCATCGCGGATGATGTGTCGAGCTTGCAGCAGCATTTATTGCAATATGTTGACCTTAAACAAGTGATTTAACTTGAGTCGTCTAAATATATAGCCTGTGGAAGATGGTCTGAGTGAGCCTGCCAGTTTTAGGTCGATCATCTTCAAATCTTTTGTCTTTAGTATGTTTTAAGGCGAATGAACGGTTGATTGAATTGTTGGATTTCTGATTTGAAAAAGCTCTTTCATTGGGAGCTTTTTTTGTGAGGTTTCGTCGAAAGGACTTCAATCATCGTCTTTATATTGGATGGTTGTCATTTGAGCGGATGACAAAAAAATGAAAAACAGGGTACTTAGAGCGTGATAAAACCTGCCGCAACATTGATGCTAATAGCGAGAATAGAGGTATTAAAACCATAAGCTAAAATAATGTGCAGAATATTGAGAATACGCATCGAACGTGAGGTAATGGAAACATCCGCGGTTTGTGCAGAAGTGCCAATCACATAACTAAAATATAAAAAGTCGGGATAGGTCGGTTGAGCCGTTTTGGGAAAGTCTAAGCCTGCATCTTGTTGGTCTGCGAGAGCCAGATAATAGTCATGCGCATAATGAATGGCAAATACGGTATGCATAAAGAACCATGCGCTAATAATGGTGAGTAAGGACAGCGCTAAGTGCCCATATTTGATGGTTGGGTCATTCGGAAGATGAGTCAATTCCAATACAATCGCAATTAAGCACATGAGCAAAGTCAGGATGACTAACAGTAGAATGATCCATTTACTGGCATCTTGCTGCTGTGCATGTTGCAGAATGTGCCGATGGTCAACAGACCACAGGGTGGTCATGGTTTTGATTAAATAACTTGAGACGGCAATATTCCAACTGATCAATAAATTGGTCGACCAAGACCAGTCGGTAAATGTATTCAGCAGCGTATAAAAAACAGCAGTTAGCAAAAAACTAATGAAAAAGAAGGGGCGAAATTTCATTGCTGTTTTTAAACGCTGCAAAGTGGGCATCGGCATAATTTTCTCCTTCTTCATTTTATTTTTTTTTCGTGCAGCTAAAGTTGTATTTTCTACCTCAGCATCAGTTTGTATTTGGACTTCAGTTGTAGGGAACCTGACAAAAGCCTGTTTTTCTTAGCCTATCCTAGCTTAAAAAGAATACAAATGAAAAAGCGAGATGTCATCGACATCGCTGAAAAACAAAAGGGTGAAAATACGCTTGTCTTACAGCGTATAGTTCTATGAGAAAGGCGCGTAGCTATTTATTCAGAAAACAGTGGCGCGCCGAATGGGATGAATAATTAGGACTCACTGCGGATTTATTCGCGGTTAATATCCAAATAAAATACCCGAGTCAGTAATTCTAAAAATTTAGTCACTGCCAGTGAGCTGTTATTTTTACGGTAGTTCACATACAGATCCAAATACGGCAGCTCAACCTCAAGTGGACGAATTACAGTGTTGTTCATGCTAAGTGGCGCAATGTAACCGGGTAAAATTGTACAGCCGAGCCCCAAGCCAATCGCGTTGATATTGAATAGGATGTTGTCAGCTTTTTGCACAATGTTAAATTCAATATTGTGGGCTTTGGCAAATTCTAAAATGGTCTGGTGTAAAGTCTGTGACTGCTCGGCTGCGGGAATAATAAAATCAATGCCATTTAATGCTTCAACAGGGATTCGCTCATATTTGGCCAAAGGATGATCTGTCGGCAACAGGAAAATGAGTGGTTCACGCAGTACAAACTGGCTTTCAATTTCATCACTATGGACATTATTTCGTGTAAAGCTAATGTCCAACTCCCCTTTTTTTAGCAAACGTAGTTGCTCAGTATTGTTCATACTGAACAACTCAATTTTTAACTCTGGGTTTTGTACTCGTAAATTGGGCAGTACATAAGGAAAGATTTTCATTTCCGCCACAGGGACAAAACCAATGCGGAGCATCTGCTGTTTGGCCTGTGACACTTGGCGTGCCATAGTGACCGCTTTGTCTGCCTGAGCCAAGGTGAGACGTGCTTGTTCAAGGAAAACAGCGCCTTCTTCCGTGAGTTCAACTTTTCGCTTGGTTCGATACAATAACTGCACACCGACATCTTCCTCAAGGTCTTTGATTTGCTGACTTAATGAAGGTTGAGCGGTATAAAGTTTCAGTGCTGCTTTACTAAAGTTCAGTTCTTCAGCAACAGTAATGAAATAGCGAAGGTGTCTAAGTTCCATATAAATAACCCACTGACTAATCCAAAAAATGTCTTACCATGACTGCGGTAAAGTATAATCGATAAACAATGATGACGTGAAGATGATTCAATTATTTAGAAAATAAATGATCTTGGGTTGATTTTTGAGACTTTCGTATATGAAATAACCGGTTTAATAATTGCTAAAAGGTATTAATTAAATACTAAAAATAGTTCATACCAATCACCTGAAAATCAGGAGAGGTGAACTACATAAAAATACAATTGCGTTTTGCTGAAATTGGATATGATAAAAACATAAATATAATTTAATTGAACATATGGGCTAAAAATCGATATGGCAGATTCAAATAAACTGGTGGTCTATGCCGCGCTGTTGGGTAATTTAGCCATTGCGCTGGTAAAGTTTATTGCGGCTTATTTGACCAACAGCTCTGCCATGTTGAGTGAAGCCATTCACTCTGTTGTGGATACCTTAAACGAAATTTTACTGTTATATGGACTGAAGAAGTCAAATAAACCTGCCAATTTTAATCATCCTTTTGGCTACGGACGAGAGCTGTATTTTTGGGCCTTCATTGTATCTCTCATGGTCTTTGCCTTAGGGGCACTGGTGTCTATGTATAATGGGATCATGCACATTTTGCACCCTGAACCGATTTTAAATCCGACCATCAATTATGTTGTGCTTGGCTTTGCATTTGTCAGTGAGGGGACTTCATGGTGTGTTGCCCTGAAAGTGTTTCGTAAGGCGAAAGGTCAGCAAGGTTATTTTGAGGCCTTTCGACGCAGTAAAGACCCCACCACGTTTACCGTTTTGTTTGAAGATTCCGCTGCATTAATTGGTCTATTGATTGCCTTTCTCGGTATTTATTTGGCACATCGTTTAAATATGCCTGCACTGGATGGGGTGGCATCCATCCTGATTGGGCTGGTTTTGGCGGTATCTGCTTTTCTACTGGCTCGAGAAACCAAAGGTTTGCTGCTTGGGGAAACCGCAGACCTGCATGTACGGCAAAATATCTTAAAAATTGCCCAAGACGATGAAGGTGTACTGTCGGCCAACGGCTTACTGACCGAGCAAATGGGCGCCAAACAGGTTTTGGCCTCGTTGAGTGTAGAATTTGAAGATCACCTCACTACCGATGAGATAGAAGCATGCGTCAATCGCATTGAAGCAAAAATTAAACAAAATCATCCAGAGATTGTGGCACTCTTTGTGAAGCCGCAATCAAAAAAAGTGTGGTTAGAGCGAATGCAAGGACGCTTGGAATAGGTTAAGGTAGAGGTCAGTTTTCAAAACTGGTCCTGTTACTGGTGTATTGCAATAAAGATAACGACGTTAAATGAAGCCAAAATCAACTGAACTCCATTATCAAATTCCGACTGAAAATACCATGTCCCATACATGGCGGCAGCCCGAATTTCAGTTTCTACACTCCGACCATTATAACGGGACTCGCTTTGTCAATTCGGTTCGTCGACCTGAGGGCCGTAGCCGAGGTGACTTGCTGAAATGG
Organism: Acinetobacter johnsonii ANC 3681; assembly: GCF_000368805.1. Lineage (NCBI taxonomy): Bacteria > Pseudomonadati > Pseudomonadota > Gammaproteobacteria > Moraxellales > Moraxellaceae > Acinetobacter > Acinetobacter johnsonii. Next base: position 241,057 of record NZ_KB849704.1, read on the forward strand.
TTGATTAAGCGTAAATCCTCGACATGGAATGTGGATTTGGCACAAGAGTATGCGCACTTTCATGCCGATAAAAAAAGCCTGCCACAAGATCGGCCTCATGCCGATTTAAATGATTGGCAGGTTTGGTTTGTGGGTCATGCCACGGTATTACTCCAAATTGGGCCCTATAACTTATTGACCGATCCTGTGTGGGCTGAACATGTCAGTCCGAAGCAAGGGCGAGGTCCACGCCGTGTTATGCCTGCTGGCATTGCCTTGGAAGATTTACCGACCATCCATGCCGTGCTTTTGAGCCATAACCACTACGACCATATGGATATTGCCAGTCTGAACTGGTTGTATGAGCGTTTCGCCATGCCAATTTACACAGGGCTAGGCAATGGATGGTATTTACCCAAGCACTTACAAGTATTGGAAATGGATTGGTGGCAGTCGGCGCGTCTGCATGATTTAAAACTGGTCTATACCCCAGCACAGCATGGTTCTGGCCGTGGGCTGCGCGATCAAAACCGTGCGTTATGGGGTGGGTTTAATATTCACTGTGGCGCTGACTATGCTTATTTTGCGGGAGATACAGGTTATTCACCGCACTTTAAAGAGCTGCATCAACGTTTTGGTGCACCGCGAATTGCATTACTGCCCATCGGGGCGTATGAACCGCGTGAGCTGATGCGCTATATGCATATGAATCCGCAAGATGCCTTTCAAGCGCATAAAGACCTGCATGCCAAATGCTCGATGGCCATTCACTATCGCACCTTTCAGCTGACCGATGAAAGTCGTGAACAACCTGAAATTGACTTAAAAGTGGCGATGAAAAATAGCTCAAAGCTGATGAATCCGTTTGTCTGTTTAAGAGAAGGTCGACGTTTAAGCGTGTAATGAACGCTTTAAGTATAAGATCAGGTGATGGCTGGCAAAACAGTCATCACCGAGACCATAAGGACATCACCAAAATATCTTTCAAAAAAAATCTAAAAACCGAAAGTATGCCTCTTTTTTTGTTTAATTTTGGCTCAATCTGAGCCGCGCTCATTGCTAGTAAGGCTTGTCTGAGTTTTGATCGATAAGCTCAATTGAAAATGCCCATCAACCTCGCATCAAAAGCTTTCCTTGCTGCTATTTTTTCGTCGGATCTTATCTTATTGAAAAGCTAAAATTCTTTCTTTCTTAAATATTTACATAGAATAATCCGATTGTTTTTATTCGTAAAACTCGCTTTAGATTGTCATCAAAAGGGGCTATGTTAGAACAGTAATAATTACTTTAAACGGTTCATGATAATCATAATTTGATGATCAAATTTGGAGCTCGACATGACACAGAATATGCAAGCATCAGGTTGTCCATTTCACCAAAAAGATGGTGGACAAACGAGTTTAGCCAGCACCAATAATTCTGATTGGTGGCCCAATGCGCTCAATCTCGACATCTTGTCGCAACACGATAAAAAAACCAACCCGATGGATCCTGATTTTGACTATGCAGCCGCATTCAAATCATTGGATTTAGAAGCGGTGAAACAAGATCTTCGTGAACTTATCAACAGCAGCCAAGAATGGTGGCCATCTGATTACGGCAGCTACATTGGGATGTTTGTACGTACCGCATGGCACTTGGCGGGTTCTTACCGTAAACAAGATGGACGTGGCGGTGCAAACACAGGGAACCAACGCTTTGCACCCCTCAACAGTTGGCCTGATAACGTCAACACCGATAAAGGCCGTCGCCTACTTTGGCCAGTCAAACGTAAATATGGCAACAAAATTTCATGGGGCGATTTAATCGTTCTTGCAGGGACCGTAGCTTATGAAGAAGCAGGTCTGAAAACCTTTGGTTTCGGTGGTGGTCGTCTAGATATTTGGGCACCCGAAAAAGACATTTATTGGGGCGAAGAGCGTCAATGGTTAGCACCAACGGCAAACCGCTATGCCAATGACCAAGAACGTAAATCGCTTGAAAATCCATTAGCAGCGGTACAAATGGGTTTAATCTACGTCAATCCAGAAGGGGTTGATGGCGTCCAAGATCCACTTCGTACCGCACAAGACATGCGTGTCACTTTTGACCGTATGGGCATGGATGATGAAGAAACCGTAGCACTCACTGCGGGTGGTCACACCGTAGGTAAAGCGCACGGGAATGGTAAAGCTGAAAACTTAGGGGCAGATGTCGAAGGCGCAGACGTGGAGTTTCAAGGTCTCGGTTGGCATAACTCTGAAGGTACAGGCAATGGTGCGAACACCATGGTCAGTGGTTTAGAAGGGGCCTGGACCACACACCCGACCAAATGGGATAACGAGTTTTTCTATCTGCTGTTCACTTATGAATGGGAAAAAACCACCAGTCCTGCGGGTGCGAAACAATGGGAACCGATTAACATCAAAGAGGAAGACAAACCTGTTGATGCGCATAACCCCAACGTTCGCCGTAACCCAATGATGACTGATGCCGATATGGCACTCAAAATGGACCCTGAATACCGTAAAATTTCAGAGCGTTTTTATGCAGATCCAGCTTACTTGTCTGAAGTGTTTGCGCGTGCTTGGTACAAGCTCACTCACCGTGACATGGGACCAAAATCCCGCTACTTAGGCGCAGATGTGCCGAATGATGATCTGATCTGGCAAGACCCAATTCCATCGGTCGATTATGTTTTGTCTGAAGCTGAAATTGAAGACTTAAAAGCGAAGTTGCTAAATAGCGGTTTAACTTCGGTTGAATTGATTAATACTGCTTGGGATAGTGCGCGGACTTTCCGTAGTTCAGACTACCGTGGTGGTGCCAATGGTGCACGTATCCGTCTTGCACCACAAAAAGACTGGGTGGGCAATGAGCCTGAGCGTTTAGCCAAAGTTTTGGCGAAGCTTGAAGAAATTCAGGCGAGTCTGGCGAAAAAAGTCAGCATTGCAGACTTGATTGTATTGGGCGGTACGGCAGCTGTTGAAAAAGCGGCGCATGCTGCGGGTGTGAATATCAAAGTTCCGTTCCTTGCAGGCCGAGGCGATGCGACTCAAGAGCAAACAGATGTCTATTCTTTTGAAGATTTACTCCCGAAACATGATGGTTTCCGTAATTGGGTCAAAGAAGATTACAGCGTACAGCCTGAAGAAATGTTGTTAGACCGTGCACAATTACTCGGTTTAACTGCGCCTGAAATGACGGTGTTGGTTGGTGGTATGCGTGTACTCGGCACAAACTATGCAGGTACACCAGAAGGCATGTTGACGGCTCGTGTGGGTGTACTCAGCAATGACTTCTTTGTGAACTTAACGGATATGAAATATAACTGGAAACCCGTGGGTAAAAACCGTTATGAAATTGTAGACCGTGCGACAGGGGCAACCAAATGGACGGCGACACGTGTAGATTTAGTGTTTGGTTCAAACTCGATTTTACGTTCATATGCAGAAGTGTATGCGCAAGATGACAACAAAGAGAAGTTTGTAAAAGACTTTGTTGCAGCTTGGGTGAAAGTAATGAATGCTGACCGTTTTGACGTCAAGTAGTTTAATTGAAATAAAAAACCGTCCTTTAGGACGGTTTTTTAGATTGCAATATATTGATATTATTAAATTTTGTATGGCGTGAATTATGTTAATTTTAAAGTGGATTAATGCGATAGGAGTTATTCACATGTGCTTTTTCCAGCCTCTACCTGTTTAATACTAATACCGCTGTTATTTTCTAAAATACAAATTTGAGAGTTAAATGACTTATTAATAGTGCTTAAAGTAATTGTATAAGCTAAATTTTTTTCTAACTTATCTAATGGGATAGCTATACAATTTTTTTCACTAATAGGTAAGTCTGTTTTTGAGTAAGATTTTTCATATTCACTTTGATATTCTTTAGAAAAGTCAATTTTTGCAAAATGAACTAGAAAATTATCTTTTCCATAATCTTTAGATTCATTCGTGAAAAGACATAAATTATCATTAATAATTTTTGTATTAAGATCTCGACTCTGCTGATTACAACCTATAAGCACCATTGCTACAAAACTATATATTATTTTTTTCATAATCACGATTTCGGTAATAAATTTTTATTTGAGGGGTTAAGTAAAAAATCTCTTAATATTTTCTCAACATAGCCTAATAATTGTAAACTTTTTTGATGATGATCCCGTTTGGGATTAACTTTTTGTAAATAACAAGCATCAAACCAAAACTCAATAATTCTACCTTGTTGTTCAAAGTTAAAATCTTGAAATTTTTTATTTAAATCTCGACCTCCTAAGTCCGTGTCATAGGCTTCTAACTCATTGTCCGAGTCAACAGAATTGACCTCCGAAGTATATCCTCCTTTACATAATTGTTTTATCCCAAGCCAACCAGTTGATGTCCCCATTTGATATTGCCAAACATGTACCATTTCATGAATAAACCAATGACGGTTTTCACCTGTAGCTTTGCTATAGTCAGGTGTTTTTAAGTAATCATCTTTCGGTAAATAGATTTCCCCAGCAGGCGTCATGGCATTACCTGTTTTTGTATGTATTAAGCCACCTAAATGTATCCAGACCTTAGAGTAATCAATTGCATCTTTAAAAATCAGGCGAGACATAGCTATTTCACCAGAAGTTAACTGTCTTTTACTTCCGACTTTAATAATAGTAGCAGCTTGATTTTTCATCTCTGCATCTATTTTTTGTAATTTAGAAGTTATACTCTTTAAAACAGTATTTTTAGGATTTCCTCTGCCTGTTACTCTATTCGCCATGTTCATGATCCTCTAAAATTATTCTTATTTCTAGTTCTTCTTCTGTTTCACTAGTAATAAAATGAGTAAACCCTTCTTTATCCGTTTTACCGTGGAAAGTTTCACCATTCATGTATATTTCATAACATACATTAGCTAAAGGTTCTCCTGTTAACTCATCCTGTAGTACAAATTTTTGTCCGTATTTAAAATTAGGTTCAGCTACAAAACTATTAGTATTATTAGATACAATTTTTGGACTACTAGCCCCACTACTCATCACAGCTAAATCAGAAATTTTTAAATATTTTGATCCACAACTAGAGGTATCACCAACAGCAACAATGCTTTTTCCACCCACGATCATAAAACCTTGATTAGAAGCTATTGCACGTGATTGAACTTTACATTTAGGACAAAAATGAGTCATACCATCAAGATGTACTGCCTTACCTTCGACTAAAAAAGATGAGTCACCTAAAACAATGATTTCACCATGATCTGTTTTACAACCTACTGTGATTAATGCTTTCATTTATTTTTTATAATTTTTTAACGATATTGTTATTAAACCATAAGAATTAAATGATACAAAATTCCAAGGAATACCCTGAAATATTGATTCCATTTTAGATTATAGGGCTTACACGATCCTAATTTTAATATTGTTATATATATCAACTATTTAAAACTTAAATGTAAGCGCAAAAATGAATAGAACGCCTATTTTTATTCAAACTTAAGTTTTCCTAAACTTTGAACAATATCCTTTTCAAGTTCCTTCCACTCCTCAAACTCAGGCTCAACCAGCAAAGTCTGCGACACAAAGCCATAACACACTCGTTGCATATTTAAAGCCATATGCTTGAGCTGTTCATCATCTTGTATAGACGGCTCTAAAATGCTGCGCCACATTTGTACCATCATGGCATAGCTTTTACGGTAACTTTCAATATTTGAAATCTGCCGTTCCAGCAAAAAAGTCTGTGCCCAAAGAAACTGTCGAGCCTGAATCTGCTCAAGCTGAAAGTGAATAATTTGCTGTAAATAGTCCTCAAAAGTTAATTTTGTGGATAACTCCATCAGCCTTTGTGCATAACTTTTTAGCTGCTCCGCATTAGTTTTCACATGCTGATGAATGGTCAATGCAACCAAATCTTCCTTCTTTGAAAAGTACTCATAAAAGGTACCCAAACCGACACCCGCGACATCGGTAATTTCCCGAATGGTAATTTCGTGTGCATGGCGCTCATGCAAAAGCCGAACAAAACTTTCTTGCAAAGCTTCTTGGGTGAGTTTGGCTCGCGATTGGCGCGGCCTGCGGCGGACTTGGATCTCGGGATTCTTCATAGCACAAAGCTGAACATGGCAGACTCAATTTTTCTCTATACTGAAATGAAAAGCACAGCATAACAAGAGCAAAATGATATGAATACGGCATGGATGACCCATCAAATTAGTAATCAGTTTGATGAACTAGAAAATTACAACCTGTTTGAAACTGATACCGTTTTACAAGAAATTCTCACTCGTTATGGCAGTCTGGATCAGGCAAGACTCACAGCGATGGGGGAAGTTGTTGGTTCAGCGGAATATTATGACTATGCTGAGCTCGCCAATAGGCATACGCCTATTTTACACGCCTTCGATGCGCGCGGACGCCGTAAAGACTTTATCGAGTTTCATCCTGCATGGCATAAATGGATGGGGTTAAATCGTCAGTTCGATACTCATGCACATCCGTTTAATCATCCCAATTCATCCTCAAAATGGGTCGAGTGGGCAGCGCGTTTTTATTTGGCAGGGCAAGTGGAATGCGGAAACTTATGTCCAAATTCGATGACCTTAGGCAGTATTCCACTGATTCAACGCGAACCTGAACTGTGGGCCAAAATCGGCGATAAGTTACTTTCAACCGAATATGATGAACGTGATGTGCCGATCAGTCAAAAAAAATCGATTTGGCTGGGCATGGGCATGACCGAAAAGCAAGGTGGTTCAGATGTGCGTGCCAATGAAACCATGGCTGTACCAATCGCAGAGTCGGGGCGCGGACAAGCTTATTTACTCACAGGACACAAATGGTTTTTTTCTGCACCGATGTGTGATGCACATTTGGTGGTGGCAAAGACGGAACAAGATGGTTTGGCGTGTTTCTTTGTGCCGCGCTGGCTAGAGGATGGAACCAAGAATCCGATCCATATTCAACGGTTAAAAGAAAAAGTGGGCAATCGTAGTAACTCCAGCTCGGAAGTCGAATTTAAAGAGGCGTGGGGTATTATGATTGGGGACGCTGGGCGCGGTATTCCCACCATTATAGAAATGGCGAATTACACCCGTTTAACCTGCTCAGTGGGCAGTACTGCCATGCTCAGACAAGCCTTGGTGCAATGCATTGCCTATACCCGTCAGCGTAAAGCCTTTGGTAAGCTTCTGGTTGAACAACCACTGATGCGCGCCCTACTGGCAGATTTAGTCTTAGAAACGGAAGCGGCAATGCAACTCAGTTTCCACTTGGCACACTGCTATGAAACGGATGATGCGCTGTCTGTGGCGTGGAAACGTATTATGACCCCAGCGTCGAAGTTCTGGATATGCAAACGTGCGGTTGAGCTGACAGGGGAAATGATGGAGGTTTTTGGCGGCAATGGCTATGTCGACAACGGCATCATGGCGCGTATTTTCAAAGAAGCCCCAGTCAATACCATTTGGGAAGGCTCAGGCAATGTCATGTGTTTGGATGTGCTGCGTGCTATCAGCCGTGATGTAGAGTCGATTGAAATCCTGTTTCAAGATTTGGCTACCACGGCTATGCAAGATGAACAGTTGAAACAAGAGCTGCAAAATCTATTTCAGTTGTTCCAACAGACACCTGAAGAACTACAATTTATGGGGCGCAGTTTGGTCAGCCGTTTAGTGATTTTGGCACAAGCAGTCCTGCTGAAACGGCATGCACCAGACTATGTGGCTGATGGCTTTATTCAAAGCCGTTATAGTCCATTTCATGGTCGGGTTGTCGGGATGCTTGAGATGAAACAACCCGACGTAGAACGACTACTGCATAGAGCATTTGTAGCTTAAAGCTCTTTATTGTACGGAAAGCTTTTGTGCTTCATCTTGTTCGAGTTTGATGTTGGGGCTGTCTTCAGCCTGAATAATATCAATCGGAATAAAGCGGACTTGAACAATGCTTGGGTTATCGTTCAAGTCTGGCAATAGCTTTTGATTGAGTGCTGCAATTTGCGCTGGGCTAGGCGGAATATCTCCACGGATAGAGACACGGACTAAAGTGAAATCATCTCTTTTATCGTATTGGATGGTATCAATAATATTATTATCGTGATTTAACGCCGTACTGATGATATTTTCATTGCCGCTCTCATACAGGCGAGCATGGAGCATAGAATAAAAGTTAAAGGAGAGATAAATCCCTAAAAGTGCCAAGAACATTAGGCTAACAGCATTACGTTTGAGAAATTCTTTGACACTACTCTGCACTTCTTCGGTCGAACCCCGTCTAAAGCCTGCAATCCAAAGGACTAAAGATGAGCTAATCTGAATGGCGAAGATGTTGGTCACTGCCAGTAAAAACGCATTGGCTGAGTTTTTCCATTCCATATGTGCAAATAAAATCCCGCTGGCCACCAAGGGTGGAACTAAGGCTGTCGCAACGGCGACGCCCACTACGGCCACAGATAGGCGAGGGGATACTGAGGCAAAAGCACCTGCGGCACCTCCTGCTAAAGCAATCATCAAATCCAAAATGGTTGGCTGCGTGCGAGATAAAATTTCATTGGTCATAGGCAGGTCATAGTTCACCAGCCCTAAAATGATCCCAATGCTATAAATCATTGCAACGCCAAGTAACAAGGTCGACAACGCGGTTTTAAACAGCAGCCATCGGTTATCAATTAAAGCCAAGGCAATGCCTGAAATCGGCCCCAGCATCATGGCAACCAACATCGCGCCAATCACTACCGCAGCCGAGTTGGACAGTAGTCCATAGCCTGCTATGACAGCAGCCAAGGCATTCATAATAAAAAAGGTTTTGCTTGGCAGTGCATCCGCTTGGATGTTTAATCGGACTTTTTGGTGGTCAATTTTTTTGGAGTTTTCGCGCAAGGCCTGCTTATAACGAATTTTTTCTTTTAGAAACTCATACTTTTCTTGGTCAGGCGTATCTTTGACCACAATGGTTGCATCTTTGTCTTTTTCGAGTGGCATGATGATGCTCTTATTTTGTATGTGATTAAGATTTAATCTAGCGCTTTTATCAAGGGAAGCAAACAAAAAAATGGTGAGAAATAATATGATTCACGCTTCAATTTAGAATATGTTCTAGCCACTTTCTTTTTATTGAAACGAGGCTTCTCGATTTTGCTGAACATCATTCATTAACAAGGACTTTTTAGCACCGAGCAGGACAGATTTTCTTGAAATCGCGAGGCCATTCAGAAAAAGATAGATCAATTACAGGTATTTAGCTGACCCTAGAGCATAGTCTTGTTAGAACAAGACGCTACGATTGGAAATAATATTTTTCATTACCATGGTGGAGATGAGACGTTGTACATTCGGCAGTGCTGACAAGTGCTCATCATAGAGTTTTTGATAACTTTCCAAGTCGTAGGTCACGACATGCAGCAAGTAGTCGGGGTCACCAAAAAGTCGCTGCGCTTTCACAATTTGAGGAACTTTTAGAATCGCTTCTTCAAGACTCTGCACCGAATCTTTATCGCCATTTTTGAGCGTCACGAAAACAATGGTGGAGAAATTCAAGCCGAGTTGGGAAATATCCAACTGTGCGCGATAGCCTTTGATAATACCTGAATCTTCTAAGGCTTTGACTCTGCGGTGACAGGGAGAGAGGCTAAGCCCTACCTTATGCGCCAACTCCGTAACAGATAAACGACCATCGGCTTGCAGCTCAGCAAGAATCTTCTTATCAATTTTATCCATGTGGAAGAATTTCCCCTTTTTAGGCGTTATTGCACAAATATTTGAAAGCACATTTTAGAGCCTAAAGGATATCCTTTCAAAATTATTTGATGCAGATCATTTTTGCCTGGGTCAAAGCTCAAAAACGATGATGGATAAGAGAGGAAAGGGATGTCGCTGAATATTTTGATTGCATTTTGGGGAGTTTCCATCCTGTTTGTGATGACACCCGGTATAGATTGGGCCTATGCCATTTCGTCGGGGATACAGGGTAAAAGAGTCTTGCCTGCGGTGACAGGTTTATTAACTGGCCATTTGATGGCGGCACTCATTGTTGCGGCGGGTGTGGGCACATTGGTAACCAGTCAGCCCGTATTGCTTCAAGTGCTGACCGGTATTGGCGCTGTTTATTTGCTGTGGATGGGGCTGAGTCTGTCGATGCGTCCTGCGAGTATTAGCAGTGATCAGGTTGCCATCGCATCTTCAAAATCATGGTACATTCGAGGCGTTTACTTGAGTGGCTTAAACCCGAAAGTCCTGCTGTTATTTTTGGCTTTATTGCCGCCCTTTATCGACCCGCAAGCGGCTTTGTCGCCCACCTCTCAAATTGTTTTATTGGCGGGGATTCACCTCATGAGTTGCGCGGCTGTTTATTTCTTGGTTGGATTTAGTGCGCAAAAAGTTTTGGGCACACGCCCACAGGCTGCTAGGGTGGTCAGTCGAGTGTCAGGGGCATTGATGATGTTGATTGCGATGATTTTATTGTTAGAACAGTTTTATGTCTAAGCGATATTTTAAGCATATGGATCAAAGGCAGTGCAAAATAAAGCATTGCTTTGACCTGAAACTGAATTGAAAAATAGCGCATGAGTTGGGGGACATAGGCCTAGCCAAAATCGCTTGTAATACGTTCAAAAAGGCGTAAAATTTCTACTGCATCATCAGCGAGATGATCACATCAATAAGGTGAAAAAAATGGCAAAGAAGAAAGCTGAGCCAAAAGTTGTGATTCACAACTTCGTGGCTAAACATATGCATGAAGTCAACCAAAGCCAAGTCTTTGTAGACCGAAAGAAAAATGCAAAACGAGGCTATGACAAGCACAAAAAAGGGAGATATTCAGATGATTATCTCCCTTTTTTAATGTCCGTTCTTTGGGTTTAAAGACCTTTAAGCCGTCACAATACGTGTTGCGGATTTGACCATATCGGCCAAACCATGGGTTTTAAAATAATATTCCATCTGACTTTTCACAATGAGTGGATTACTCATTTTCAAGGCACGCTCTAACAATTCGACCGCATCTGGCATTGGGACATGACAAATGGCTTTGCGTACACGCAGAATGTTACTTGAGCTCATTGATAGGGTATTGAAGCCCATCGCCATCAGTAAGATCGCAGACAAAGGATCGCCCGCCATTTCCCCACAAATACTGACTGGTTTGTTGTACTTATGACACTCTTTGACTAAGCGGGTGAGTGCACGTAAAACCGCAGGGTGGAAATGTGAATAGACATTGGCAACCCGTGGATTATTACGGTCAACGGCCAGTAAGTATTGTGTCAAGTCGTTTGAACCCACCGAGAAAAAGTCAACCAACTCGGCAAACTCTTCAATCTGCAATAAGACACTTGGTACTTCGACCATGATCCCGATTTTCGGTTTGGTGATTTTGACCTGTTCTTCTTCTTGTACCGCGACCCAGTCACGCTCCAGTAAATACAACGCTTCTTCTACTTCGCTGACACTGGTTACCATCGGCAGTAGAATATGTAGGTTGTTGAGACCAATACTGGCTTTGAGCATGGCACGAATTTGTGAAGAAAAAATTTCAGGGTGGTCGAGCGTAAAGCGAATGCCGCGCCAGCCCAATGCGGAGTTTTCTTCCTCAATTGAAAAATAAGGCAAGTCCTTATCTGCACCGATATCGAGGGTACGCATCACCACAGGTTTGTTGGCGAAGTGGCTCAACTGTTGACGATAAATCGCACGCTGTTCTTCTTCACCCGGGAAGCGATCACGCAGCATGAACGGAATTTCAGAGCGATATAGACCAACACCTTTGGCACCGCGTTGTACACCACGGACCACATCAATCATCAAGCCAGTATTGACGAACAGTTTGACTGCGACACCATCAGGGGTGATGGCATCTTTAGTTTCATACTGTTTTAAATCTTTGGCAATCAGTTCTTCTTCTTTTTGAATTTCTTTATAGCGACTACGTAAACGGCGAGGTGGATTAATGAACACACGCCCTTGGTGCGCATCGACTATCATTTCCACATCATCGAGGGTATTAATTGGCAGTTCAGTGACACCAACAACGGTTGGAATACCGAGTGCGCGCGCTACAATCACCATATGTGAGTTCATGGCGCCTTCGGTAGTTACGATGGCTGCAATTTTATCGACTGGCAGTTCAACCAAGGCTGCGGTTGAGATTTCTTCTCCAATCAGAATACTTTCATCGGTAAGTTCACGGTGGCTGGAGTCGGCTTCTTGCAAATAGGCCAAAATCCGTCGCCCGAGATCTTTTAAGTCCGCGGCACGTTCACGGAGATAGTCATCTTCCATCTGTTCAAACAGATCGATGTGATTATCGATGACGATACGCACCGCACCTTGTGCCCAGTTCCCATCACGAATTTGTTCTTTAATTTCCGCTGGTAGCGCATTTTCATCCAACATGCGTAAGAACACGCTAAACAGGGCGCGCTCTTCCGCCATGAGGGCATCTTGCATTTTGTCATCAAGTGATTTGATTTCATCACGCACTGAGGTGAGGGCACGATCCAGCAGCTCTAATTCTTCACTGATGTCATCGGCTTCACGGTCAGGGACAGCCGCCAAATCCGCAGGGGGATAGAGAATGACGGCACGCCCTAATGCAATTCCACCTGAACCTGGGACACCTTGGAAGGTTTTGTAGGCAGGTAGATTGCTGGGTTTACGAAATACATCGATATTGCCCACCGCATGCGCATGCGCAATGACCCCTGAAAGCTGAGCACAGAGCGTGACGAGGAATGATTCCGCAGCTTCACTAAAGTCTTGCGACTCTTTGTTTTGCACCACGAGCACGCCCATGACTTTACGGCGGTACATGACGGGTACACCGAGGAACGAGTTATAAATTTCCTCACCTGTTTCAGGTAAGTACATAAAACGTTCATGTTTCGGTGCATTGTCAAGGTTAACGATTTCTTCACGCTGACCCACCAAACCAACCAAGCCTTCACTGGTATGCAGTGAAACATGGCCGACCGAATCAGGGTTCAAACCTTTCGATGCCATCAACAAATAACGTTGATTGCGTTCGTCGAGTAAATAGATGGAGCAAACATCAACATGCATGGCTTCCGCCACATGGTTGACCATAATGTCGAGTGATTCATGCAAACTGGTGGACGCATTGATTTCTTGTACAATGCGTCGAAGGGTATCCAGTTGCATATTCGACATCGCGTCTACTCCAAAAATAATGTGCGTCCAACTTATTTATAACAAGAGATCCTTAAAAAATCTGTAGGACGTCTAGATTTTTTAAGGCTTTTTTTGAGGGAGCTGATTGCACAGCTCCACCATCGCTTTGCGGTATACATCGCGTTTAAAATTCACAACTTGCCCCAGCGGGTACCAATAACTGACCCACTGCCATTGGTCAAACTCAGGCGGATCAGACAAATTCAAACGAATGTTCTGAGCGGGAGCAGTGAGTTTGAGTAAAAACCACTTTTGTTTTTGTCCAATACATACGGGATCGGAATCTGTACGAATGTATCGGTGCGGCAAACGATAACGCAGCCAACCTTTAGTTTGCGCTACAATTTGGACGTGTTCGGGCAGTAAGCCAACTTCTTCTCTCAGCTCACGATAAAGTGCCTGTTCAGGGGTTTCTCCATATTGGATACCTCCTTGTGGAAATTGCCAAGCATTGTGTCCAATGCGTTTTGCCCATAAAACTTGTCCAAACTCGTTTGCCAAAATGATCCCGACATTGGGTCGGAAACCTTCCGAATCGATCATTTGGCTACCTAAATATTGTGTAATTTATGACTTTGCGATCGGGGATTTTTATTTCTGTATCCAACTCGAAAAAAGCAAAGTTTAAAAATGTTAAAATTGCTATGATCTTAACGAATTTCTATCGACTAGCGGAGATAGATTTACAAATTTTTTCTTAAATTTCAGTTTTTACGAGTATTTTCATGAAATTGGCGCTATTTGATCTCGATCACACCTTGTTAAACACCGATTCAGATCATTCTTGGGGAGAGTTTTTGGTGAATGAAGGCTTGGTCGACCCAGTTCGTCATCGCGCCATGAACGATAAATTTTATGAAGACTACAAAGCAGGGCAGCTCGACCCGATTGCTTATAATGAATTTGTGTTTGAATTTTTGACTCAACATGACAATGCCTACCTGACTGAACTGCATGAACTGTTCATGCACAAAGTGATTCGCCCGCAAATGCGTCCTGAAGGTTTTGCAGCCATTGAAAAACACCGCGATGCTGGACATGCTTTGGTTGGCATTACCGCAACCTCTGATTTTATAACGGCACCGATTTTTCGTGAATTTGGGATTAGTGAAATTATTGCGACCAATGCTGAAGTGGTTGAGGGTAAATACACGGGCAAAGTGATCAACACGCCGTGCTACCAAAAAGGCAAATTGACGCGTTTAGATCAATGGCTTGCAGGGCGTGATGTCAGCGAGTCTTGGGCGTATTCAGACTCCATCAATGATCGCTTTTTACTTGAATATGCTGACCATGCCATTGCCGTCAATCCAGATGATCGCCTAGAAGCATTGGCTAAAGAGCAGGCATGGGAAATCCAAGACTGGTCGATTTAAGTATCTGTCTTTCGTTGTTTAAAAAGGCTGCTTTCGGGCAGTCTTTTTTATTTGAAAGGCATCGACGTAAAAAATGAAAAGTGCGTAAAGCGATAATAAAATATCGGGCTAGAGGTGGGCTGATCTTGGAAAATTAACCAAATATGCTATGTTGAACCTTGGCTAAAACTATTTTGACTATGAAAAATTAGAACATAAGCGTGGAGAAAAATATGAGTGTACGACCAAGAATGACCCACCTGTTTGAGCAACTCGGTTTAGATGCGAGTGAAGAGGCCATCGCGTTGTTTATTGTAACGCATCAGCTCAACGCACAAACCACGATTGTTGATGCAGAGTATTGGACTGAAGCACAACGTCAGTTTTTGGCAGAAAAAATTAAATCGGACGGTGAGTGGGCTATTATTGTAGATCAGCTGAATGAATCCCTGCATGAAGATTCACTGATTCAAAAATAAACTGAGCTTAAAGAGGCTGAGCGTCGAAGCTTTGCCTCTCTTGATAAAAATAAGATAAAAGTAGAAATTTATGTCTCTCGATCATCAAACTTTTCCTGACTCTACATCTTTAGAACATGTCGCTTCAGTTAATCAACTAGAACAAGATCGTGCCCTGTTTGTCGGTTTGAAATATGAGTCTTACTATCAAGCTCAATTTGAAAAAATCACGCCAAAGAAACAATATGCAGGCTTTAATATTGCCGCATTTTTCTTAGGTGTGGTCTGGTTATTTTATCGAAAAATGTACAGTTATGGCTTTATGTCCATTGGTTTGATTGTGGTCATAGGGATGGTTGAAATAATTTTAGGGATTGAAAGTTCTGGTGCAAATATCGGCTTGGCCGTAGCCTTTGGAATGTTTGGGAATACCTTGTACAAGTATCATGTCGATCAGCAGATTGCCAAGATTCACCAGTTGGGAAGTGGAAGCGTCCATACTGAATTAGAAAATCGCGGTGGTACAAATCTCATAGCAGGTTCGATCTTGCTGGTGATGTGGCTTGGGCTGGTTGCATTGGCTATAAGTGCTTCTTAATTCGCTCGCGCAAAATAAAAAACCATCCTTGTGGATGGTTTTTTAATGCTTGTAAAGCTTAGTTCATCATTGCAATCAGCTCTTGCACCGCACGAGATTGGGTTCTGCCCGGATGCCAAACCATACCGAGTTGACGGTTCATTTCGAACTTCACATTCAACTGCTGTAGGTCTTGGTTAATCATCGTTTTTGGAAGCACTGACCAACCCAGTCCAATCGATGCCAACATACGAATCGACTCGAGTGGATTATTACTCATGGTGATTTTAGGTTTCAGCCCTTGTTTTTCAAACTCTGCCAAGGTGATTTGGCTGGTATAGGTTTGTGATGCAGGCAATAAACTTGGGTATTGAATCAGGTCTTCGAGTTGTAGGTTTTGCATTTGTGCTAGCGGATGAAACGGTGCTGCTACAAAAACTAAAGGATCTTCCCAAATGGTGACGTACTGCAAACGCTCATCGAGTTTGGGTGGAAGCGTTAAAAAAGCCAGCTCCAAATCACCCGCCAGTACTTTTTCATGTGCTTGCTCAGAATCGACAAAGTGCACATCTAAGGTGACATTTGGAAAGCTTTGCACATAGCTGCGTAAATGGCTCGGCAAGTGATGCAAACCAATATGGTGACTGGTGCCAATTTTGAGTTTGCCTTGGACCATGCCTTGTTCATGACTCAAGGTATGGTGAATGTCACCCAGTTCATTGAGCCAGTTTTTAACTTTAGGCAGCAGTGAATGTGCGGCATGCGTGGCTTGTACACCACGACCCGCAGACTCAAACAGTTTCACACCAAAATATTCTTCTAAACTATGAATACGTTTGGTTACAGCAGGTTGCGTAATGAAGAGCTGATCTGCGGCTAAAGAAATAGAGCCGGTTTCCATGACTTTTACAAAAGCTTCGAAGGCTGCAAGATTCATAAGGATAATCTAGTTATGAAAGTATAATTAAATTATAAAATAATTTTATATGAATTGCGATCTTTAAAATTAATAGTAGGTTATTTGGTCTGGACTGAAATAAAAAAAGATCACTTGATGTGATCTTTGGAGAGTTGAGAGGGTGCTTGATATAAAGGCTTAAGCGGGAATATTTTCTTCGGTGGTACGGTTCTTTTTCTCCCAAATACGTTCATGGAAAAAGAATGCGAAGGCTTGAACGGTTGGTTCTAATAAGCTGAGGGTGACCGCCATCCATAAGTTACCTGTGACAAAGTAAGCCACAATCATGGCCACAGTAATGTGCATGATGTAATAGCTTAGGGTTTTTTTGAATATGCGCTGATTGTTCGCTACAAATTTCTGAATGTTCGCCATAATAAATACCCTCTCAATAATGCCTTTCATTTGTAAATAGTAATTATTATCATTAATAAAGTCAAAATGAAATTTTGATTGCTCGTGATTGGGTTTTTGAATGCAAGGCGATGCAGTAGATTGTTTGGCATGTTTGACTTGAGAAAACAAGCTTCTGTAGATTTCACTCTTTTAGTCTATGCATAGGTCGCTGTCTTTCTATTCACATCAACGAAGCGAGCTTCAAAAGTATTGGTCTAAATAGGGGAGATAAGCCTTGCATCGCTGAGCAGGGAAATATACTGTGAGGCCTACAACAGTTTGAGAAATAGGCGTATAGGGCTTGAATTAAAACCAGCGGTGAGGGCTTGTAATCAAAGGGATTGAAACAAAGAGGTATAAATTTAAAATAATTCCAAAAAGTTTTTAAATTAATAAAAATGATAAATTAGATTTATGTGAAATCGTCGTTATAATCGATTTTAATGAAAGAATTACCCAGTCCAGTGGAGTCAATCGACATGGCAGGCGAAAACCAACAAGCAAAAACATTGTATGACAAATTGTGGGATGACCACTTAGTAAAACAACGCGACGATGGCTCGGCTTTACTCTATATCGACCGTCATTTATTACATGAAGTGACTTCTCCGCAAGCCTTTGAAGGTTTACAACTTGCGGGTCGTAAACCATGGCGTTTAAGTGCGAATGTGGCAACCCCTGATCATAACGTTCCAACATCGACCAAAGAGCGTTCAGAAGGAATCGCAGGTATTGAAGATGATACTTCACGTATCCAAGTTCAGACCTTAGACGACAACTGTAAAACCTTTAATGTGGTGCAGTTTGACATTAATGATGTGCGTCAAGGGATTGCACACGTGGTCGGGCCTGAGCAAGGTTTGACTTTACCGGGTATGACGGTGGTGTGTGGAGACTCTCATACGGCAACACATGGCGCATTTGGCTGTTTAGCACACGGGATTGGTACATCTGAAGTGGAGCATGTATTGGCAACCCAATGCTTGGTTCAAAAGAAGATGAAAAACATGTTGGTGCGTGTTGATGGTCAATTGGGTCAGGGCGTAACACCGAAAGATGTGGTTTTAGCCATCATTGGTAAAATTGGTACTGCGGGTGGTACAGGTCATGCCATCGAGTTTGGTGGTCGAGTGTTCCGTGATATGTCGATTGAAGGTCGTATGACGGTGTGTAATATGGCGATTGAAGGCGGTGCACGTGTAGGTATGGTTGCTGTCGATGACAAAACCATTGCCTATGTCAAAGACCGTCCATATGCACCACAAGGCGCACAGTGGGATGCTGCTGTTGCATATTGGAATACCTTACATTCGGATGCAGATGCGCATTTTGATACTGTAGTTGTATTGCAAGGTGAAGAGATTGAGCCACAAGTGTCTTGGGGCACATCGCCTGAAATGGTGATTCCAGTGACTCAAGCTGTACCAACTTTAGAACAAGCCAAAGATGAAGTGCAACGCAATGATTGGACGCGTGCTTATAACTACATGGGTTTAACCGCAGGTCAGGCGTTGGCAGATATTCAGTTAGACCGTGTCTTTATTGGTTCATGTACCAACTCTCGCATTGAAGATATTCGTGCCGCGGCTGAAGTGGCCAAAGGCAAAAAAGTGGCAAGTACCATTAAACAAGCCATGGTGGTTCCAGGGTCTGGTTTAGTCAAAGCGCAAGCCGAAGCTGAAGGCTTAGACAAAGTTTTGATTGAAGCAGGTTTTGAATGGCGTGAGCCAGGTTGTTCAATGTGTTTAGCCATGAATGCAGACAAATTACAACCCGGTGAGCACTGTGCATCGACCTCTAACCGTAACTTCGAAGGTCGTCAGGGCAATGGTGGTCGTACGCATTTGGTGAGTCCAGCAATGGCAGCCGCAGCAGCGATTGCAGGTCATTTTGTTGATGTGCGTTCATTTTAATTCGGGCTTGGGAGCATAGACATGAAAAAATATACCGTTGAACAGGGTATCGTTGCACCTTTAGACCGTGCCAATGTCGATACAGACTTGATCATTCCAAAACAGTTTTTGAAATCCATTAAGCGCACGGGTTTTGGTGAAAACTTATTTGATGAGTTGCGTTATTTAGATGAAGGTTTTTTAGGACAAGACAATTCTAAACGTCCTAAAAACCCTGATTTTGCATTGAATCAGCCACGTTACCAAGGTGCAAGCATCTTAATTTCTCGTGCGAACTTTGGTTGTGGTTCAAGCCGTGAACATGCGCCTTGGGCATTGGAAGAATATGGTTTCCGTACTGTGATTGCACCCAGCTATGCCGACATTTTCTTTAATAATAGTTTCAAAAATGGCATGTTACCTGTGATTTTGTCTGAAGAGATTGTTGACCAACTTTTCAAAGAATGTGCAGCAACAGAAGGCTATCAGTTGACGATTGATTTGGATGCGCAAGAAGTGCGTACACCATCGGGTGAAGCCTTCACATTTGAAGTCGATCCGTTTCGTAAGCACTGTTTGTTAAATGGTTTGGATGATATTGGGTTAACTTTACAGGTTGCAGATGACATCAAAGCCTATGAAGAAAAGACCAAAGCATCACGTCCGTGGGTGTTTGCTGAAATTCATGCTTAATTGAAAATTCGATGCATCTAGTGCTTGGGGCCATCTCTTGTTAATATCGAGCAAAAGAATTTTAAACGTTTTGCTACTGGTAAAGGTTGGGCTTGAACAATGGTGACGAGTTACAGTCGTATCGCTCTACTGGCGTTGGTGGGAACATTAACTGCCTGCCAAAGCATGAATACGGCAAGCATAAAGCGGATTCAGGATACCCCAGCGAGTAAAAATAATGCACAGCTTTACTGTACTGGTACGGTGAGCTGCGAATTTGAACGATGGAATCAGATCAAAATTGTGGATGCAGAAAATCATCGTGTCAGCCGTGAGGCCATTCGAGAGAAGGTCGTGCGTCTAAAACGAGATGATTTGAATGAAGCGAATGCCTTGTTTCTGTCAGTGCCAGCGGGGCAACATGAACTGGTGATTCGCTTCTATCCTGTTTCGGTCGATCGTGCTGAAACGCTGCATGTGATTCATCGGTTTAAGCCTGCGGAACGCTACACCTTTAGAATGTTCCGTGCGCGAAGTCGACATCAGGGAAGCTTGTTGAATATGTCTGCACCTGACCCTTTGTGTGTCGATTTAAAGCAAAACCAAAGAACAATTCGTCGTTTTTGCAAACCTTACAATGTCTTAAATGGCTTGGGCGAGTTTGTAGAACAAAAACTTTAATCGTGTGAGTTAGAACTCACCAACAATGGAATATTTCATGTCTAAACATATTTTGATTTTGGCTGGTGACGGCATTGGTCCTGAAATTGTAAAAGCCGCAGAGCAGGTACTTACACGAGTCAATGATCAATTCAATTTAGGTTTAACGTGGGAACAGGGCCTACTCGGTGGGGCTGCCATTGATGCACACGGTTCACCTTATCCAGATGTGACCGCAGTACAAGCCAAAAATGCAGACGCGATTTTACTTGGTGCGGTGGGTGGTCCGAAGTGGGACAACATTGAGCGTTCGATTCGTCCAGAGCGTGGTTTGTTAAAAATTCGTAGTGAATTAAACTTATTCGCGAACTTACGTCCAGCTATTTTATATCCGCAATTGGCAGATGCATCAAGCTTAAAGCCTGAAATTGTAGCGGGTCTTGATATTCTCATCGTTCGTGAATTAACAGGCGGGATTTACTTCGGTCAGCCACGTGGTATTCGTGAACTTGAGAATGGTGAAAAACAAGGCTTTAACACCGACGTTTATGCTGAGTCTGAAATTAAGCGTATTGCGAAAGTGGCTTTTGAAATGGCCAGTTTACGTGGTGGTAAAGTTTGTTCTGTTGATAAAGCCAACGTCCTTGAAGTGACGGAGCTTTGGAAGCAAACCGTAACGGCGATGAAAGAAGCTGACTATCCAAACATTAACTTATCGCATATGTATGTCGATAATGCTGCAATGCAATTGGTGCGCGCGCCTAAACAGTTTGACGTGATTGTGACAGGTAACTTATTTGGTGACATCTTGTCTGATGAAGCCGCGATGTTGACAGGTTCAATTGGGATGTTGCCATCAGCATCCTTAGATGAAAATGCGAAAGGGATGTATGAGCCATGCCATGGTTCGGCGCCTGATATCGCAGGACAAAATATTGCCAACCCATTAGCCACTATTCTTTCAGTGGCTATGATGTTGCGTTATACCTTCCGTGAAGAAGCTGCTGCTCAAGCGATTGAAGATGCAGTAGGCAATGTCCTAGATCAAGGCTTGCGTACCGCTGATATCATGTCTGAAGGCATGAGCAAAGTAGGTACTGCGGAAATGGGGCAGGCGGTTGTGGCTGCACTGAACTAAGCCAAAAATAATTTGAAAACGCAGCCATCCGCTGCGTTTTTTTATGCTCAAGATTTAATAACCTTTGCAAGCTTTACCCCGATATTGAATTGATTGCGCAATACTATCTTTTAACCAGAAGTGGACTTGGCACTCTAACTGAACATCATAAAATGGTGTATGTGTGGGAATAGGAATCGCACCGACACTGCTGTCGCTACGCATAGTGGGCATAGGGGTTGGAATTTGAATCCGTCTGACAATGGTGTAACTCAGTTGGTTTGGTGTTTGAATCGGCGCACCTAAGGTTTCATAACCGAGTTGACGTAAGTTGAGTTCGCGCCGAATGCTCGATACATCTTGACCGATATATTGTTCTAAATAGTCAGGGAGCGCAATTTTAGCGGGTGAAACGACGGTCTGGTGTTGCGTTGGAGAACTGCCACAAGCTTGAAGCAGTAGAAAGCAGATGGAACTAAAGAAACTGACAATAAAGGGCTTCATGATCATCCCCTAAGCAGAGAAAGACCCTTTTAGTATTGTATATCTGAACGTTCGTTTGAGTATGCTTCGAGTAATTTGAGATAAACGGTATATAGATGGTTCAACATAACATAGCTGTTAACATGCTTTGCCGATGTAGTGAATAGATTCCACAAGATCATCATGCAGTCTGAACTCAATTTTGCATTTCATTTCAATATTCAGGCTACCGCTGGAAGGTGTTGGAATGGGCGCACCCATACTGACACTAGTCCCAAGATTGGGAGTGCCCATCGGAATAGGCATATTGCGTAGCAGGGTGTAGGTTAGTTTCTCGGGGGTATGTACAGGAGCACCGAGTACTTTATAGCCCATGCTATTGAGGTTGAGTTGATTTTGAACTTGATCTGACGATTGTCCGATGTAGTGTTGTAAGGTTTGGTTGAGCTGCGTTTGGCTTGTTGTGGCACAAGCAACACAGAGTATTGGGAACAGTAAAATAGCTCGCTTCATTGTAGTCATTTTCATTATTGTTTTGGCGTATTAGGTTGTTATTGCATTTAATTATAGTTTGATTGTTGGTTTAAATATAGTCGATGTATAACGTTTAGTCTGAGCGCAGACATTAAAAAAGCCACTTAAAAAGTGGCTTTTTCGCTTCGCTAAAACTTAGCGCGCACGATAAGTGATACGACCCTTAGACAAATCATAAGGTGTCATTTCTACTTTAACACTGTCGCCAGTCAAAATACGAATATAGTGTTTACGCATTTTACCAGAGATGTGAGCAATCACTTCATGACCGTTTTCTAAACGTACACGAAACATAGTATTAGGAAGCGTCTCGGTGACAACGCCTTCGAACTCGATGAGTTCCTCTTTATTGGCCATAGCCTACCTGAATGAATAAATTGGAAAGGCGCAAATTATAGTCAATTTTTTTGCATAAAACAAGGCGGAATGGGCGGTTGCCTGATCATCTGTCAGTAAAATAAGCGAACAAGCGGAATAAATATTTTCAACAAAAAAACTGTATAAGTTGTTGTCAGTTCGGTCAATCGCAGTTAATCTAATTTTAATGTTTTATGTATAAATGAAGAACATACAAGGAAGGTTCTAGCGTGGGTCAGCTAACGGATGCATCGGTTGTATTGCGATTAGGCTACCAAGCGATTCGTCGTTCAGGGTTGCCAACAGAAGAGATTTTAACAAAGGCTGGTGTTGCATTAAATCAGATGGAAACCAATGAGCGTACGCCTTTGAGCGCACAATACGCTTTTTGGGTGGCGGCAGAAGAGGTGAGCCGAGATCCAGACATCGGTCTACATTTGGGTGAAAATCTGCCTTTATACCGTGGCCAAGTGATTGAGCATTTGTTTATTTCATCCGAAAACTTCGGTGAGGGATTGAAGCGTGCTTTGGCTTATCAGCGCTTGATCAGTGATGCCTTTCATGCCAAGTTGGTGGTTGAAGATGACCGGTGTTATTTGACCAATGGGGAACAACCTTGGGCTGAAAATTTGGTCAATCGACATTTTTCTGAATGTGCGATGTCTGGTATTTTACGGTTCTTTAAATTTATTACTGAAGGGCGCTTTGAACCGATCTATATTGATTTTAACTTCAGTAAAGGCGCGTTTGATGATGAGTATTTCCGCGTATATGAGTGCCCTGTTAGTCTAGGGCAAAAAGAAACCCGCTTATATTTTGACCCAAGTATTTTGGCTTATCCGTTGTGGCAGGCGGAACCTGAATTATTACAACTGCATGAGCAGTTAGCGATTGAAAAACTTCAAGAATTAGCCCGTTATGATTTGGTGGGTGAAGTGCGTCGCGCGATAGGTTCAACCCTAGAAAGTGGCGAAACCACACTTGAAACAGTGGCTTCACAGCTCAGTATTACCCCAAGGCGTTTACGCACACAGCTTAGTGAGGCGAATACCAGCTTTCAGCAAATTTTGTCTGATTATCGCTGCCGTTTGGCGAAAAAACTTTTGGCCAATACGGCTGAAAGTGTAGAGCGTATCGTGTATTTGACGGGCTTTTCTGAGCCAAGTACCTTCTATCGTGCATTTAAACGCTGGACCAATGAAACCCCAGTGGAATATCGCAAGCGTAAGCAGCGTTAAGAAATTCCTCCTAACCTCCTTTAAAAAAGCAGGCGGGGGAGGATTCAAAAATAAATTATTCAGGCATATTGAGCCAGTGCGGTCCAAGCGGCCGCTTTGGTAGCTCAAACTGCGCTGGATAGTCGGCATGAATGAAATATAGCCCATCAGGAGGGGCTGTAATGCCTGCGGCTTTGCGGTCTTCTGCTGCGAAAATAGCCTCAATATGCTCGACTTCATACAGACCTTGACCAATTTCCAGTAAGCAGCCCATGATATTACGGACCATATGGTGCAAGAAGCCATCAGCCTGAATGTCGAGGACCAAATATGGACCATGTTGAATCAAGCGACAATGGCTGACATGGCGCACAGGTTGATTGGATTGGCATGCGGCTGCACGGAAGCTTTCAAAATTATGCGTACCTTCGAACTTTTGAGCAGCTTGCATCATCTTCGCTACATCTAGCGCATAATAGGCATGTGTGACTTGTTTATGCATAAGAGCAGGGCGTTGCGGGTGGTTATAGACGACATAACGATAACGACGTGCCTGCGCTTTGAAGCGTGCATGAAAGTCTTGATCCATCGCTTTGATCCACTGGATCGAGATATCTTTTGGCAGTTGGCTGTTGCAGCCCATTAACCAACTGCGCTCTGAACGAAGTGCAGAACTATCAAAATGCGCCACCATATTGGTGGCATGAACGCCAGCATCGGTACGACCTGCACCATGTAAGCTAATCGGTTCATTGGCAATTTTAGAGAGTACTTGTTCAATCGTCTCTTGTACGCTGATCACACCTGTTTGCTGGGTTTGCCAACCACGATAGTGTGTTCCACAAAACTCAATGCCGATCGCAAAACGTTGCATATGTACCTCAAATTAACCCAAATCATGCCAATGGCTGAAGCGTGCTTCAGCAGTGGGGTATTGTAAATACATTTTGAGGGCTTTGGCATACAGATCTGCATGCCCGAGGCAATCACTGACAATTATTTTGGCTTGGGTTGTCCACGCGGCAACTGCGTAGCGCTGATCAGTACGCCCGAAAGGGACTTGGGTGCTTAAGATAACAACACAGCCTTGTGCGTAAAATTCATCGAAAAGTGCAATCAGCTCAGCATTTACGGCTAAATTACCCGTTCCAAAACCCTGTAAAATGAGGAAATGTGGTGGGGCTGTAAGCAGGTTTTTCAAATTCTGCAATTGTTGCGCTAAGGCAACAGGTTGCATCATCAGATTGAGGCAATTGAACTGGTGGGATTGTTCTACATCACCTGTTTGTACAATGTGTGTTTTTAAGCTATGTGGAATCGGCTGTTCAGCCATGACGCCTGTAAAAGCATCCAGTTCTGTGGTATGTCGTTTTAACGCGGTTTGCGCATGCAATACCTGTTGATGAAAAGCCAGATACACTCCGACAGGATGTTTCGCCACGGCATCTAAGGCAAAATTCAAATTACTAATGGCATCGCTAAATTCACGCGTATCTGTGCCTTGTACATTAAGCAATGGATATTGGCTACCTGTGAAAACCACACGTGCGGAGTCTGCGATAAAGTGTGCAGCGACAGCACTGGCATAGCTTAAGGTATCTGTGCCATGAATCACGACAAAATGCTGGAATTGTTTCAGTTGTAATTGTTGAATCAGCTGAATCAGCAATAACCAGTCTTCAGCCGTACAGGCGCTACTGTCTTTAATGACAGGTGCAATAAAACATTCAATGTCGAGATGAATCGGCAAGACATGTGTGAGCTTGGGAATAAAGTCTTCGGCAGGCATTGGTTGTAAGGGTTCGCCAATACAGCCAAAGGTTCCACCCATATAGATAAGCGCAATTTTTTTCATTATAAAAAAAGCAGTCGGTGATGACTGCTTTAGTTTAAAACGAAATGGCTTAGGATGCTATGCGACTCAGCAACTGTTCTACTTGCTGACGTTGTTCCGTAGAGTAATTTGGTTCTTGTTCAACCAAAATTTCACGTGCAGCTTCGAAAGCGCCGAGTTGAATGTATTGCTCAGCCAATTCAAGGTTTAAGTGTATTTCATTGACTTCGCTCAGTTGAGGGAAAGACTGCACCAGAGGATCGCTTTGATCCGTCGTATTGGCAGGCGCATTAGACTCTAGACTAAAACTGGGGCTTGGCGTAACAACTGCTGGTGTTTCTTCTACTATCGCTTCACTTGGGCTCACCGTATTGAAAGAAAAAGCAGGGATGTCTTTTGCAGCTTCAGCCGTGGATTCGCTTGAAAAATCAAATGTAAATTCAGGACGCTCATCTGCAGCATGCGGTGAAGTTTCTACTTCTGGCGCTGTTGTAGCTGCTGTGTCAAGATTGAACGAAAAATCTAAAGGTTGGATGTCGGCTGCAGCAGTTTCTGCTGGTTGGGCAGGCGTGCTTTCTAAAGAGAGTGAACCGAAATCGAGCGGTTTAAGTTCTTCAGCAGGTTTGGCTGGTTCTGCTGTTGGTGTATTTAAACTAGAGATATCAAATTCTAAGCTTTGAACTTCGATGCTCGGTTCAGGTTGAGCAGGTGTCGTGGTGGTAAATGCTGAGGTATCAAAATCAAGCGGTTTAATGTCTTGAACAGGTTCAACAACAGAAGCCTGCACAGGAGCGGGATTGTTTGATGACATCAGGGCATCAAAGTCAGCAGTATTGGTTACTTCTACTACAGGTTTTGGTGCAGATGGTGCAATTTCAGTTGGTTTAAACTCAATCGTATCATGGCTAGTATTTTGATTTAATTGTTCGTAATCCGATTTTTTGGCTTCTGCTTGCGCCAAAATATCATCCAGTTCTAAAGAACGTAAATGATTCAGCAATTGGCTGATGGCAAACTCGTCTTTCTGGAGCAAGTGAATATCGAGCAGCAGTAAATATAATTCGTGTTGTGAATTGTCTTTATTTAGGGCTTGGTTGATTTGTGCTTCAGCTGAGAAGAAATTGCGGTCGCGAATTTGACCTTCAATTTTATTACGTAGATCTGTAGCGAGTGGTGTCGTGGCTTTTTTAGCGACAACATCTTCAACAACTTGAGTTTGTTGTGGGGATTTTTTAGACGAACTGGTTTTTTTGGCTTTGTTTTTTGCAGCAACCGCTTTTTGAGTTTTTGGTTCTGCTTCTTTACTCGCCTCACGCTTTTTTAAGACTATGGCAACAACCAATAGTAAGATAAATGGAATCACATAAATAAGCATGTTTTACCCCTTTTGAACTTGTCTTTGTGCAAGTTCATCCAAAATCAAATAATCAAAATAACACTTTAGTGTGTTGGCTTTTTCTCAGTTTGTTGTGCTTTCAATTGTTGTTGCAATTGTGCAAGACGAGCGTTTAGTAATTGAATTCTCTGATCTTTCTGATTAAGTGCCACTTCTAATTGTGTTACGTTTCTCTGTAATTTAACGGTTTTTTCACGGGATGTCATAACTTTTAATGACAACTCGTTTGATGTTTGATTCTTTTCTGTCGACTTCTTGGCAGAACCGTGGCTTGAATCTTGCTCTTTCTCTGCAACCAAACTCATCTCGGCTTGATTGAGGCGGTATTTCGCCTTGCCAGATTGCTGTGAGCTTTGTTTTGGAAGTGATGAAACGGAGACTTTCTGCTCTGATTTTGCCGTTTGTAGACCTGTTAAATTGAGATTGGCACCACGACGTAAGCGGTTTACGTCCCCTTGAATAAAGGCATGTTCATTCTTGGCTTTAATTTGTTGCATGACTTCACCGACAGGACGGTTTTCTTCAGCAGCAATACGCGATGCAATGCCCCATAGAGATTCATTCGACCGAACTACATGGGCACTTTGAGGTGCGGCTTGGCGTGCAGTAGTTGCAGGGGCAGCAGGTGTTGTTTTTGCTGTCGATGAAGTGGCTTGAGGGTTAGCCTGTGCTGAAATAGGTGTATCTGATTTTTGAACTGAATCGGCATACTTTTGCACCAACGGATCTGCCGATTTTTTTGCTTGAGTAATAGGTTCAACCCGTGGAGCTGGTGTTTGAGCGGCTGCAGCAATTTGTGTAGAGGCTACTGAAATAACTTGCGTTGGCGCCGAAATAGCGGTCGCACTCATGCTTGGTGGGGTATGGTTATTGAGTTTGAGGGGTGTTGTATTTGTCGTCGGCGTAGCTGTTGTTTTTAAGCTATTGAATTGTGTGCTGACAGGTAAGTTCAGTGCAATATCTTTTTCGTTGACAATCACTACCGGTTTTAAGGCTTTTTCATTATTATTCGCGCGGGCTTGAAGTGCTGCCGAGCGTTTATTGGCTGTTTTAATATGTTGTAGTCGTGCCGCATTGCCTTCTTTGATTTTGACGACAATGTTCAGTTCTGCTTCCGTTAAAGGACGTGAAGAGGTAATCGTAATCACACCGGTACTGGCACTGGTACGACGGGTAAAAAAGTTCAGATTACTGGGCGGCTGATGCATGACACCAAGAGACATCAAATCTTCTGCGCTGGCTAGACTGGCTTGAATGGGAGCATTCGGATCGGCATCGTGAAAGTTCAATTCTGCATACAACAGTTCCCCAGGTGCAGACTGAATTTGAATAGGATCAACAGTGATCGCATTCACATTTTGCGAAGCAATAATGGCTAAAATGGCTATCTTTAATTTGTTATTTACGGTCATCTTAATCTTTAGCTCGGTCACAGATCGCAAAGCGAAAATTATAGATTAGCGAGTTGTGTGTTATTTGTAAAACGTTAACATCAGGGTTACAAAAAAAAGCCGATCAAGTGTGATCGGCTTAATACTTTAGCGGGTAAATGCTTAAGTATTTTTGTAGTCAATCAGGATACGGAGCATACGACGTAAGGGTTCCGCAGCACCCCAAAGCAATTGATCACCGACAGTGAAAGCACCTAAGTACTCTTTGCCCATATTCAATTTGCGTAGACGACCAACAGGAACTGTTAATGTGCCTGTTACAGCCACAGGTGTTAAGTCAGTCATAGACGCTTCACGGGTATTTGGAACCACTTTTGCCCATTGGTTTGCGCTACGTAACATATCTTCGATTTCATCGAGAGGCACGTCTTTCTTCAGCTTTAATGTTAAAGCTTGAGAGTGACAACGCATCGCACCAATACGCACACAATGACCGTCAATCGGAACGATTTGCTGGTTGCCCAAGATCTTGTTGGTTTCAACTTGACCTTTCCATTCTTCTTTCGACTGACCGCTGTCTAATTGTTTGTCGATATAAGGAATGAGTGAGCCTGCTAATGGCACGCCGAAGTTTGCTGAAGGGAAACCTTCGCCACGTTGTAATTCCGCAATTTTAGAGTCAATATCTAGAATTGGGGAGCGTGGGTCATCTAACAAATCTTTGGTGTTGTTGTACAAATAGCCCATACCAGAGATCAGTTCACGCATATTTTGCGCACCAGCACCCGATGCTGCTTGATAAGTCATCGAGGTTGCCCATTCCACTAAATTGTTTTGGAATAAACCGCCTAAGCCCATCAGCATCAGTGAAACTGTACAGTTACCGCCCACGAATGTTTTGGTGCCGTTCACTAAACCATCTTTAATCACGTTCATGTTGACAGGGTCAAGTACGATGATGGCTTCATCTTCCATACGAAGTGTAGATGCCGCATCAATCCAATAGCCTGTCCAGTTTTCTGCTTTGAGCTTCGGGAAAACTTCTGAGGTATAGTCGCCGCCTTGGCAGGTAATAATGACATCCATTTGCTTCAGACTGTTAATGTCTGATGCATCCATAAGTGCTGGGGCAGTTTTACCGCCAAACGCAGGCGCTTCACCGCCTGCATTACTGGTAGAGAAATAAAATGGCTCAAAATGAGCAAAATCATTCTCTTCAACCATACGTTGCATAAGGACGGAACCAACCATCCCGCGCCAACCGACCAGACCTACTTTCATGTCACTTTGCCTCGGTGCGTTAAAAATTAAAAGGGGATTCGAGTGTATCAAAAGAGCGCTTAACTGCAAGCACTACACAATGAAAACAGCAAATATATTGTGCAATATATCTTGTTTATGTTACATGCAAAATTGATATTAATTTATGAATCTACAAAAAATTAAGAATATAAGAGTGGGTATCTATGATCTGGGTTGAGTTGCTGGCATGTGTTGTGATTTGGTTAAGCTTCTGGTCACTGATTCCTCGAGATGAATGGTGGTTTCGAGGCGCAGATTTTCCACGCTTACAGATTTTGGCATTGGGGTTGATTGCATTTATCTTGATGTTGATTTGGGATGCACCTTGGAATTGGGTGCGTGAAGTCATTTTGCTGGGGTTAATTGCGGCAGTAGCGTACCAACTCAAAATGGTGTTGCCTTATACCTTTGTGTGGAAAAAGCAGGTGAAAACGGTTGCCAAAACAGAGTTACAGCCAGAATGCCAGATTTCTTTAATTGTGTCGAATGTACTAACGCCCAATACACAATATCACTTATTGCTGCAACAGATTCGTCAGCATCAACCGGACTTGATTTTGACTTTAGAGTCGGATGCACATTGGCAACAAGCCTTGAGTGAGCTGGAAGATGACTATCCCTATCGGGTTGCAGTGCCTTTAGATAATCTGTATGGCATGCATTTGTACAGTCGTTTAGCGCTTAAAGATATTGAAGTTAAGTTTATTTTGAGCGATGAAATTCCTTCGATTCATGCCACAGTCATTTTAAGATCAGGACAGCCAGTGCAACTGTACTGCTTACACCCGAAACCACCAAGTCCGACCGAAGCCAAAGACTCTACTTTACGTGATGCTGAATTATTGATAGTCGGGGATCAGATTAAAGATTTGGATGAGAGCTGCATTGTGATGGGGGATTTGAATGATGTGGCGTGGTCGCGTACGACACGACTTTTTCAACGGATCAGTGGGCTGCTAGACCCCCGCGTCGGACGGCATTTTGTCAATACTTTTCATGCCGACTATCCCTTACTGCGCTGGTCACTGGATCATGTTTTTCACAGTACGGATTTTGCCTTAGTGCAGATGCAGCGTTTACCACATATTGGTTCAGATCATTTCCCTGTATATGTGGTGCTTCAAACTGGTCGGGTGTTTGAGCAAGCACAAGAAGAGCTAGAGCAAACCGAAGCCGATGAGCAAGAAGCGCAGGAGGCGATTGAAGATGGAATTGAGAAAGCGGAACGAGAAGGTAAGCAGGTGACAGATAAAATTGCCAAAGATTACCAGTAAATATAGGGGCGCTCGGATTTCATCACTGTAGGATATGGCTTACAGGGATTTGGGAATCTGACGAATGGTTAGTCATTTGGTATCCCCGTATTCTAGTCTCATCAGCAGATGGAGCGGGAATGGATCATCCCAGTATGGAAGTTGAAGCTGATGGAAATCATCATGGATATGATGTAGGTATGGAATGCCACCGAATAAAACAAGAATAACGTTGAAAGCACAACCTCATGTACCCGAGTTTTGCAGGACGCAGAACTCGGGTTCTACTTTTTAAGCAGCCCTTTTTTGTTAAGAATAAATCTTGTCATAGCCTGCAGGGCGAGTTTTAAAGCGACGGTGGAACCACATATATTGAGTCGGAGCAATACGGAGTTGATTTTCAATAATTTGATTCACGCGTGTCGCATCATCGACTTCATCTTCGCTGGGTAAGTTTTCCACCGCAGGTTCAATCAACACTTTGTATTGTGGGTTTTTAATGTCCCCATCACGATAAAAATACAGAGGGATAGCCGCAGCCTTGGTCATTTTCAATAAGCGACGATGTGCTGTAACGGTCGCTGCGGGAACGCCAAAAAAAGGTGCCATAACACCTTGTTTTAAACCAAAGTCTTGATCTGGACTATACCAAATGGCATGGCCATTTTTTAAGTTGCGGACCAAACCACGCATGTCATCATGATCAATTTGATGTGCATAAATGGTGGCACGGGAGCGGTAGATGAGCATATCCAGCAACGGATTATTTTGTGGGCGATACACCACATCCGGTTCAAAATACTGCGCGCATAGATAACCACCCGCATCGAGCAAAGTAGAGTGGGTTCCTAAAAGCAGTGCACCTTTGCCTTCTGCCTGTGCTTTTTGAATATGTTCTAAACCTTCAATGCTGACACGGCCAGTAAACCACTTTGGGCTGTACCACGCATTTAGCGTTTCAAAGACCCCCAGCATTTGATCGACAAAAACCAGACGTGCATTTTCAAGGACTTCTTGGGCTGACCATTCAGGGAAACACACTTCCAGATTACGAACGGTAGTTTTACGTCGCGACTTCAGATATTTAAAACTGAGATTGCCTAAGAGGGTTGCCAGTCGGTGTTGAATTGCCCATGGAAGAATCGCCAATATCATGAGAAAGACGATACCAATCCAAACGCCCCAATATTTGGGATGCAGAAAAGACCACTGAAATTCACCGGGTTGATAGTCTGGCTTCGAACTCATAAATTGCGATAAAGGCTGAAAAAAGAATGTTTCGAGTTTAGCATGAAGCGAGTTTTAAAGGATGAAATGAAGTTGCCTTCCAAACAGCTCATATGCTTTTAGCATTATTTCCTTTGCTATTTTATGTTGAAAGTAAATTTTGTAAGGTCTATTTTAGTTTTTGACTTGCTCAAATGTTGTTTACTCTCAAAGCTATATATTAAGATATTTCTTTAACTCTATATCTTAATATAATAGATTGCATATCTTTGATTTCTTCTTAATCCTTTGTAAAAACGTTAGTGTAGAATGGTGAATTTAGAAAATATCTTACTTGCTACAATGCAAGAAACTTCAACAGATGAATACCAAAATCAATTTGTTGATATAAAGTGTGATGATCAATATTATTATTTATATAAGCATTTAAGCTTTGATCCAAATCTATATGTCCTCAATTTATTTAGAAAACTTCAACTTAAATTTACACATCCAGACAGTTTTAATGATCCTTATGACTGCATGGCATCGATAGAATTTGATGACATCCCGCAATCGAATCATGAAGAATTACAAAAACGGTTTTCTAAAAGCATTAAGTCTAATTTATCTGTAACTTGTTTTAATAATAATCCTTTGAATATGTTGATGTGGTCGCATTATGCCCAAAGTCACACAGGTTTTTTAGTTGAATTTAAGATTCCACATCCGACCATAGAGTGGGTACATACAGCGTTTAATGTGCAACCAGTGAAATACCAAAACGAATTTCCTAAATTGTCATTAGCAATGTTAAATCCGTCTAATTTTTTTGATGATGCTAAAGTAATGCTAGATTTTGTAACAAATCAATATTTAGTAAAATCCAAAGATTGGCAATATGAAAATGAATTCAGAACACTAGCTCATGATTATGACCCTAATAACTTTAATTCACTATTAAAAATAATACCTCCTGAATATATTTCATCTGTGATTTTAGGAGCAAAATTAGAGGAAGAAGATCTAAATAAGAAGGAAATAATAGCTGCAATTTCATTTTTTAATAAAGAGTTCAAACAAGATGTAAAAGTTTATCAAGCATCATTGAAACTAAATAGTTTTAGAATAGTTGTAAAAGATCATCCGATATTAGACAGAAAAACAAAAACATTGAAAGACTTTCTATTCCCTACTATGGGTTGATCAAAATGAATCATAGCTGATATAAATCTGTTCTTAAAAAATAATACATTTCCATAAAAAACTCCGGATTGCGCGGAGTTTTTTATGGAGCTTATGAAAAATTATTTGGTTAAATTTTCCAGTTCTTCCCAACGTTCCAGTTTTTCCAGCAATAGCTCATCAATTTCAGTCAAACGATTCGATAAGGTCATTGCCTTGTCTGCATTTGAAATAAATAATGAACCATCTGCGAGTAATGCATTGATTTCAGCTTGCTCTTTCTCCAGCGCTTCCATTTCGGCAGGTAGTTGTTCAAGCGCACGCTGATCTTTATAGCTGAGTTTGGCTTTTTTAGGCGCAGCATCTGCTTTTGCAAGTGCTTTTTTCACATCACTTTTTTGATCGACGACTTTGTCATCTGGACGCTGTTCAAGATAATCTTGATAACCACCAATGTATTCATCAATATGACCTTTACCATCAAACACCCAAGTTGATGTGACGACATTGTCCATAAAGGCACGGTCATGCGAGATCAACAACAATGTACCTTTGTAGCCACCGAGCATTTCTTCAAGAAGCTCTAAAGTCACCATATCTAAGTCATTGGTCGGCTCATCCATCACGATTAAGTTGGATGGCTTAAGCAATAATTTTGCAAGTAAGATACGGTTGCGTTCACCGCCTGACAAGGCTTTTACTGGGGTACGTGCACGTTCTGGTGAGAATAAGAAATCTTGTAAATAGCTGTAGATGTGGCGACGGTTACCATTGACATCGACAAAATCTGAACCTTCAGAGACGTTATCCTTCACCGATTTTTCAAGATCAAGTGCATTACGTAATTGGTCAAAATAAGCCACTTCAAGCTGTGTACCTGTTTTGACTGATCCGCCATGCTCAATCTCACCCAAAATAGCTTTGATGAGCGTAGTTTTACCGACACCGTTATCACCGACGAGACCAATACGATCGCCACGAAGCACCAATGCAGAGAAGTCTTTGATAATAGGTTCTTGATTGCCAAAAGCCACACTGAGATGTTCAATATCGAAGACCAATTTACCTGAGCGATTGGCATCTTGCGTCGCCATGCTGACTTTGCCTTGTTGTGAACGGCGTGCTTTCGATTGTTCACGTAATTCTTTTAGGGCACGAACACGACCTTCGTTACGGGTACGACGGGCTTTAATCCCTTGGCGAATCCATACTTCTTCTTCAGCTAAGCGCTTATCAAAAAGAGCATTTTGCTTTTCTTCTGCTTCCATCTGCATTGCTTTTAGTTCGAGGTAGCGTGAATAGTTACCCTCGTAACTGCGCAAAGTGCCACGGTCGAGCTCTACAATACGAGTTGCAATACTGTCAACAAATGAACGGTCATGCGAGATGAACAGTAAAGTTAAATTATTTTGATCGAGTAGAAATTTTTCTAACCATTCAATACTTTCAACGTCCAAATGGTTGGTTGGTTCGTCCAGTAATAGTACATCGGGTTGGGTGAGGAGTGCACGAGCAAGCAGCACACGACGCTTACGACCACCCGATAAATCAGCCAAATCAGCATCTGGGTCTAGGCCCATTTTGCTTAAAATGGAATTGACTTTGGTTTCTAAAGCCCAGCCATCTAACATATCCATTTTATGTTGCAAGTTACCCATACGGTCGCATGCATCCATATCACCCAATACACAAGCATCACTGGCTTCATGATAGGCTCTGAGCACATCTGCGGCTTCACCTGCGCCGTCTGCCACGATATCCGCCACTTTACCCGAGTCCATCGGCACATCTTGCGCCAACATGGAAATGGTGATGCCGTTTTGCAGAGAAACTTCACCAGAATCGGGTAATAAACTTCCCTCGATCAGTTTAAGTAAAGTAGACTTACCTTCACCATTACGACCAATTAAACACACTCGTTCACCGCGCTCCAATGAAAAGTTCGCGCCGTCGAGCAAGGCAGGTCCACCAAACGCAAGTTGGACATCCCTTAAAGTAATATAGGCCATAATGTTTCCTGAAAAATCTCAAATGAGGACTTGAAGTGTCTAAACAACAAAATATTGATAATCAAGCGCCATTGTCCGCACCCATTGAAGATTTGCAAGTCCGAATTGCATTTTTAGATGATTTAGTTGAACAGCTCAATGAACAATTGGTGATTCAAGGGCTGGAAATTGCTGATTTAAAAAAACAAATGCAAATTTTGTATCAACGTGTTGAATCTTCAGATTTGTCCGATGGAATTGCGACATTTGACCCGATGGCTGATCGTCCGCCACATTATTAAGTTCATTTGCTGTCTTGGGCTAAAAAATGCTGTGATGTGGGTTATGGATATTGCTGAGTCTTGTCTCTTTTTTGTTTTACCCAACTCAAAGCTCGATTTGACTGACGAAATCATTTGACCTTTGATGCAGTTCCTACTCTAATACCCGCTTTCTGGTGCATCCCATAAAAACTGTCCTATGACTCAAAAAGTTGTTCTTCTTGACCTTGAAAATAATGTTCCGACGGCTAAATTGTTGCGCGAGATTGTGGAGCATTATCCGACTTTGTATTTGTTTCATTGCCAAGGTCAATTTGAGTATGCATTGCAAGATTTGACGGAACTGGCTGCTTGGATCAGTAGTGGTCAAGTGGTGATTTTAGACACGCCCAAAGCCGAGCAAAAAGAGTTCGAATATGCCGTGGTGGTGGGGCAGTTAATGGCTTTGCTTGAGCCAGAAACGCAGGTTGAAATTATCTCTGCGGTCAATACAGCAGAGATACTTTTGGACTTAATGCAATCTTCGCATATTCAGAGCAATTTGATCCTCATTCAGTCTGAAGTGTTACCAAGTCAACGTCATCTTCCCAGTTTAGACAGCATCAAAAATCAGCCTTATTTAAAAATGGTCAAAAAATATTGTGATGCTTTGGGGAAAATATCAGGTAAGCCGAACACATTGGACGGTCTAAAAAATTCAATAAGTAATATTTTGCAACTCGTGCCTGAAAAGACGCAGCGGGTGGTGGGGATGTTGATTAATCTTAAAATCATCAAACGCTATGATGAGCAAATTCGCTTTCGTAAAAAAGTGTTGAAGCAGTGGTTGGCACTGAATTTAGATGAACAAGACCCAATTTCACAGCCGCAAAGCATGCAGCAAGCGCTACAGCAATTGCAAAAAGACAGTGTAGTAGATGTGCTTGAACCAACTACAGATAAGCAGTCCCCGCAACAAGAGTTGTTTAAAAACTTTGCACAGATTGACCCTGTACAGCTTGAGGTCGCACGAAAACTGCGCGAGTTAAAAACCAATAAACCCAAAGATATCTATGCACTACGTGATTTGCTTGAGCAAATGTTTCCGAAGTCTGATGTGCGTATGTTACTGAAAGAGTTACTCGATAAAGGCTATATTTACTGGAATGGACATGAAGTTCTATATAGTCATGAAATGTTCTTAAATTAATTTTATCGTTCAAACTTGCGTTTTATATTGTGCTTATGCAACTCTAATAAAGGAATAAAAAGGTTGTGCTATGGAAAATACTGGAATTTGGGTTGTCGGATTTATCATCTTATTCATCCTCGGCTCGATTTTTGGACTTCGTGTAAGTCCAAGAGAGAAAGCTTTAGGTGAAATGCGTGATAAAGCGCGCAAGATGGGTTTACACCCGCGTTTAGTCGCTGCACCTGACTGGACGAAAATACCAATGGCTTCGGAAAACCGGGCCAGTATGGTGGCGTACTACAGTGTCCTGATTCCAGAAGCACGCCTACCTTTAATGCGCGCTCGCGTTGTTGATCAACAGCTTGAGCTCATTACAGGTGATGACAAGTTTAAACATTTACCCATTGAATTAAAGGGTATTTATGCTATTGATATGCAAGCAAACTGCGTGGGACTCTATTGGGATGAGCATTCTGACTTAAGAGCAACCCAGTTAGATGCCATGAAAGCATATTTACAGTCTTTGGCTGAACTTTAATTTTACAGACCCATTGAAACAGGATTAACGGTTAATATGGCGAAAGCTCCTCGGTCCACATCCAAAAGTACTACAGCAGATTCTCCTGAGGCTGGGAAAAAGCGTGCTTTAGTGATTGTGGAGTCGCCTGCAAAAGCGAAAACAATCAATAAATATTTAGGCTCGAATTACATTGTGAAGTCGTCTGTGGGTCACGTGCGTGATTTACCTACAGGTGGTTCTAGTAAGACTGCAGAAAAGAAGCCAGCAACACGAACCAAACTGACCGATGCTCAGAAAGCTGAAAAAGCACAAAATGCACTGGTCAATCGTATGGGGGTTGATCCTGAGCATGACTGGAAAGCACATTATGAAGTGCTTCCAGGCAAAGAGCATGTGGTTGCTGAACTGAAAAAGCTTGCTTCGCAAGTTGACGAGGTCTATCTCGCAACGGACTTGGACCGTGAAGGAGAAGCAATTGCTTGGCATTTAAAAGAAGTGATTGGTGGCGATGACTCACGTTATCAACGTGTGGTGTTCAACGAAATCACCAAAAATGCCATTCAAGATGCATTTAAGCATCCAGCACGCCTTGATATCGATAAAGTTAATGCACAACAAGCACGCCGCTTTTTAGACCGTGTTGTCGGCTTTATGATTTCGCCCTTACTTTGGGAAAAAATTGCTCGTGGTTTATCGGCAGGTCGTGTTCAGTCTGTCGCAGTTAAACTGGTGGTTGAGCGTGAGCGTGAAATTCGTGCGTTTATTCCCGAAGAATACTGGCAAGTTTTTGCAGACACTAAGTCTCAGACCGATGAGATTCGTTTAGAAGCCGTCAAACAAGCAGGTAAAGCCTTAAAGCTACGTAATAAAGCCGATACCGATGCTTTACTAAAGCTCATTAAAGACGCAGATTACAAAGTTTCAGCACGTGAAGATAAACCGACCAAGGTGAATCCGAGCGCGCCGTATATCACCTCGACTTTACAACAAGCAGCCAGTACACGTCTGGGTTTTTCTGTGAAGAAAACCATGATGTTGGCGCAGCGTTTGTATGAAGCGGGTTTTATTACCTATATGCGTACCGACTCGACCTTTTTGAGTGACGATGCGGTGAATATGGTACGTCATCATATTGAGACCGAGTTTGGTGCGAAATATCTGCCTGCTAAGCCGAACCGCTATGGTAACAAAGCCGGTGCACAAGAAGCCCACGAAGCGATTCGTCCATCGAATGTGGCGTTAAAAGGCGACAGTTTGGTGGGTGTGGAACGTGATGCACAACGTTTGTATGATTTGATCTGGCGTCAATTCGTCGCGTGTCAAATGACACCAGCAGAATACTTGTCATCGACTATTTTAGTGGATGCCAACGGTGTTGAACTTAAAGCCAAAGGTCGCACCTTAGTCTTTGACGGTTTCACTAAAGTCCGTGGTCAAAACAAGTCGGACGATGATGTGTTATTGCCTGCGGTGAAAGTGGGTGAAATCCTGACGCTTGAAAAATTAGATCCATCGCAACACTTTACCAAGCCACCTGCACGTTTTACTGAAGCGTCATTGGTGAAAGAGCTTGAGAAAAAGGGCATTGGTCGTCCATCGACCTATGCGGCGATTATCTCGACCATTCAAGACCGTGGTTATGTCAAACTGGAAAACCGTCGTCTATTTGCTGAAAAAATGGGTGAGATTGTTACTGATCGTTTAGATGAAAGTTTCAATAACCTCATGAACTATGACTTTACCGCGGACTTAGAAGGTCAGCTCGATAAAGTGGCTGATGGCGAACGCAATTGGAAAGAGTTGCTTGACAGTTTCTATGGCGACTTTAAAAAACGCCTGACCAATGCGCAAGGTGAAGGCGGCATGCGCCGCAATCAACCAGTAGAGGTGGGAGCAGTTCACTGTAAAGAATGTGACCGCCCAATGCAGATTCGTACGGGAACCACAGGTGTCTTCTTAGGGTGTTCTGGCTATAACTTACCGCCGAAAGAGCGTTGTAAAGGCACGTTGAACTTAACGCCTGTTGAATCACTTGCCGCACTTTCTGATGATGATGCAGCAGAAACAGCAGATTTGATGTCGAAAAAACGCTGTCCAATCTG
Organism: Acinetobacter johnsonii ANC 3681; assembly: GCF_000368805.1. Lineage (NCBI taxonomy): Bacteria > Pseudomonadati > Pseudomonadota > Gammaproteobacteria > Moraxellales > Moraxellaceae > Acinetobacter > Acinetobacter johnsonii. Next base: position 280,493 of record NZ_KB849704.1, read on the forward strand.
TGAAACTGCGATGGACAGTTATGTGATCGATGGTGGTCGTAAGCTACATGTTTGTGGTAATAACCCAGACTGTGCTGGTTTTGAGCTTGAAGAAGGTGAGTTCAAAATCAAAGGTTATGATGGCCCAACCATTCCATGTGATAAGTGTGACGGGGAAATGCAGCTGAAGACGGGTCGTTTTGGTCCTTATTTTGCTTGCTCAAGCTGTGATAACACACGTAAAGTCTTAAAAAGTGGTCAGCCTGCACCTCCGCGTGTAGACCCGATTAAGATGGAACATTTACGTTCAACTAAGCATGATGACTTTTTTGTATTACGTGATGGGGCGGCCGGTTTATTCTTGGCAGCAAGTAAGTTCCCGAAAGTACGTGAAACACGTGCACCAAAAGTTTCGGAACTTCGTAGTGTTGCCGATCAGCTCGATCCGAAGTATCAGTTTATTTTGCAAGCACCTGATGTTGACCCTGAAGGAAATCCAACTTTGGTGAAATTTAGCCGTAAGAATCAAGCGCAATATATTGGTTCGGAAACGCCTGAAGGTAAGCAAACCAAATGGTCATTGGTGTTCAATGACGGAAAATGGGTTGAAGCTTAAGTTTTAATTGCTTAGAAATAATCAAGAAATGCTCACTTTGGTGGGCATTTTTTATATGATGCACAGCGATAAATAAAAAAAGATTCTGGTTAAGGTATGATTCCTATTCGCTCTGTTGTTGTATCTGCTGTTTTACTGTCAAAAATTGAGGGTGAAATTAAACTGTTATTGATGAAGCGTGTTAAAGGTGATTATTGGTGCCATGTCGCAGGAAAGGTTGAAGAAAAGGAGACAGCCAGCCAAGCGATACTTCGCGAAATCAAAGAAGAAACAGCCATTCAGCCTCAACGTTTATTTAGTGCAGATTACATCGAGCAGTTTTATGAGCCACACTTGAATGTGATTGAAATGATTCCCGTATTTGTTGGCTTCTGTGCTGAAAACCAATCTGTTCTATTGAATCATGAACATACTGAATATCGATGGTGCAGCTTATCTGAAGCTAAAACTGTAGCTGTATTTTCAAATCAAAGAAAATTATACGACTTTATTTGGGAAAACTTTGTATTACAACAACCTATAATACATTTAGAAATTACGTAATGTGCTGATCATTGTGATAAAAAATTATTAAAAATTGGGGATCAAAGATGTGGAAAAAACTTCGTATTTTAATCTTGCTGCTGATTTTATTGGTGGTTGCTTTGAACGCTTATCGGGATCAGAACCAAGATTGGAGCAAGCCTATTATTGTATCACTCCATCCAGTTAATGCTGATGGACAAGGTACAACTCAGCAATATATACAGCAATTGACGCCTGCAAACTTAAAAGGGGTACAGGGTTATTTAGAGCAGATGTCGGCGACATATCGCGGCCAACCGATTGCGATTTACTTCCAACTGGGGCGCGAACTCAAACAGCTACCGCCGAAAGTACCTGAACAGGCAAGTTTATTGGATACGGTCTTGTGGAGTTTAAAGTTCCGTTATTATGCATGGAAAAACCATCAAGGTTCAGATGGTGCACCAACTGTTACTTTGTATTTGAACTATTATGACCCAGCACTGACTAAAGAGCTGAAACACTCGACAGCTTTGCAAAAAGGTCGCATCGGTTCAGTGAATTTATTTGCATCTAACAAGCAAACCGAGCAAAACAAAGTCGTGCTTGCACATGAGCTTTTACATGCCTTTGGTGCTAGTGATAAATACGACTTAGCCACAGGACAGCCGATGTATCCTGCGGGTTATGCTTATCCAAATCAACAACCGCTGTTCCCTCAAACCAAAGCTGAATTAATGGCTGGGCACATTCCAACCTCACAAACACAGAGTAAAATGCCTGAATCGATTGATGAAACATTGGTGAATGAGATCACTGCGATTGAAATTGGGTGGAAAAAGTAACTGTGGATAATGTTGAGTTTATCCACAGCATGGATTGATTGTGTGGATAAACTCAAACCTACAAGTTCGCTGCAAAACATGTTAAAACCAAGTGAACGAAAATCAAACTTGAGAAGAAGATGAAAACAGTCGGTAATGATTTAGTTCGCCATCAACTCCATGAAAATCGTAAATGGTATTTGGGTTTAGGGATTTTATTGGTGTTGTTTGGTTTCGTCCTTTTGGCCGCTTTGCCTTTTGCAACATTATCTGTGGTGTTTATCTTTGGCGTGTTAATGATGATAGGTGGTGTTCTACACTTCATCGCAGCCTTTAAGATTTTTGAGGGTGGCTTCCGCTGGCTATGGGCTTTGTTTGGTGTGTTGTATTTGGTTGCGGGCTATTACGCATTTACTACACCTGTGAAAACAGCCATTGTCTTGACCAGTGTTTTAGCGGTTTTCTTGATTATTGCAGGGGTCATTCGTATCTTTAATGCAATATTATTTCGAGCATTCCAAGGTTGGGGTTGGACACTTTTTTCTGGTGTTTTAACTCTGCTGGCAGGCATTATGATTTTAACCACACCAGATGCCCCATTTTGGGTGCTGGGCTTATTCCTTGCTTTTGATATTTTATTCCAAGGGATTAATTATCTGACTCTAGCGGCAGCCATTAAGCAGATTCCACCAGCAAGCCAATCTGAATAAAGCATTCTTAAAAAATAAAAGGGAGCCTCATGCAGGCTCCCTTTTTTCGTGTGCTTTATATCATGTGTAAAGCTGAATGGCATGCTTATGGATTGACGGCATATTGACTTGAAATCGCAATACGATTCCACGTGTTAATCACAATCGCGATCCATTCAATAGTGGCAATTTCTGCATCGGATAAGATTCTTGCTGCTTCTTGATACGCCGAATCGGGGAAATGCTGCTGAGCAATGAGTGTGATTTCTTCAATTAAAATCAGCGCGGCGCGTTCTTTTTCGGAAAAATATTCACTTTCTTGCCATGCACTGATGAGGGCAATCCGTTCGATTGATTCACCTGCTTTCATGGCATCTTGTGTATGCATACGCACACAGAATGCACATTGGTTAATCTGTGAGGCTCTTAGTTTCAGCAAGTGTGAAAACCCAATCTCAAGACCTGCTTGTTGGACTTTTTGCATGGATAAGTTTTCGAGTTCTAATACTGTTTTATAGAGTTCAGGTACGGCTTTTCCCAAGTTAATTCGTTCCATACATCACCTATTTTTTTAAAGAGCGTTGAATGTTTAATGATGATTTTATCGGCTAATTGATTCGCACTTTGTTTAATTTATGCATTAAAACCAAATGAACTATGGTAGTCGTTTTGGTGACAGCACAGTAAAGCTCTTCTATGTTTAAAATTAAAAAATCATTGAGGCTATTTTAACTTTATCGAAATGTACTCAACTTCAATGATAACGAACTGTGCCAAGGACAATGAAAAGAGAAAAATGCGGGCGGGAAATTTATAAATCGTGTTATTAATAAATTAAATTTTCTAAAAAAATTATGGATGATGACAACTTTTATTTTAGCGCCCGATTCATTCAAAGAAAGTATGACAGCAGAACAGGCCTGTGCGGCGATGCAGCGTGGAATTCAAAACATAATTCCTAATGCTGTATGTATACATGTGCCTATGGCCGATGGCGGCGAAGGCACAGTCGATGCTTTATTAACATCTTTAGCTGGCCAAAAAGTCGAATGTGAGGTGACAGGGCCCTTGCCATCACAACGAGTGAAAACGTATTGGGGTTTATTTGATGGCGGGCAAACGGCTGTTATTGAAATGGCCAAAGCCAATGGTATTCATCTGCTTGAGCCCGCACAGCGAAATCCATTGCTGACCACAACTTTGGGAACGGGGCAAATGATTCGGCATGCATTGGATCTAGGCGTGTCCAAAATCATTTTGGCTCTTGGAGGCAGTGTCACTAATGATGCAGGTAGTGGTATGGCACAGGCGCTTGGAGTACGCTTTTTAGATACACAAGGGCGGGACGTGCCCGTTGGTGGTGGTCATTTACGAGATATTAAACGGATTGATATGCAGGCTTTAGACCCACGCTTGCAAAAGATTCAAGTTTTAATTGCCTCCGATGTCACTAATCCGCTGTGTGGAGCACAGGGTGCATCGCATGTGTTTGGCTCGCAAAAAGGGGCGAGCGCAGAGATGATTGAGAAGTTGGATCGAAATTTGAGTCATTTTGCCGATGTGGTGGAAACACAGCTTAATCTACAGATACGTAATGTTGCAGGGGCAGGCGCCGCAGGTGGGCTAGGTTTTGGTCTAATGGCTTTTACAGGCGCTATGCTTCAGTCTGGCGCGACGTGGGTGATTGAGCAAACTCAACTGGCGGAGAAAATAAAGCAAGCCGATTATGTCTTTACTGGTGAAGGAAGTATCGACTTCCAAACCAAGTTTGGCAAAACGCCGTGGGCAGTGGCTCAGTTAGCCAAGCAGTTGAATAAACCAGTGATTGCCTTTGCTGGACGTGTCGGAGAGGATGTTGAGGCATTATTTGATGAAGGGTTTAGTCAAATTGTTTCGATCAATGAACCTGACTGTGATTTAGCAACAGCATTGAAAAACGCAGAGCAGAATTTGCAAAACAGCTGTGAGGACATCACTCGACTTTTGCTTTTAAATCATACTGAGCAAGGTGAGTTTTAATTTTTTGAGGCAGCAAGCGATTTGAGCATAAGGTCTGGGCCATAGATCTGAAGGTGTATTTTAGATAGAAATGGATAATCATTGCTGTAGCCTCATATTGAAGTCATAGATTTGTTAAACTAGTAGCATCCACGAATTGATGAGTGATTATGAGTTTAGCCAGTCTAATTGATGAATTAAACCCGCAACAAAAACAAGCTGCCACGACTGAGTCGCAACACAGTCTGGTGCTCGCAGGGGCTGGCTGTGGCAAGACGAAAACCATTGTGGCACGTGCTGCATACTTGATTGATCAAGGGATTCCTGCCAACCAAATTCAGATTTTAACCTTTACTCGTCGTTCAGCCAGTGAGATCGTGGCGCGAGTGGAGCTGGCTTTAGGTGAGCAGGCAAAAGGGCTGCGTGCTTCTACTTTTCATACTTTTTGTATGTATCTGCTGCGCCGTGTACCGAAAGCCTTTGGTTTAGAGCAGTTTTCAATTATTGATCGTGATGATCAGCTGATGATGTTTCGTCTGATTCGTGGAAAAGATGACAAGAAAAATCCGAATCAACTGCCTAAACCGCAAGAACTGTGTGATCTGTATTCTTTTGCACGAAATACGCGTCAAAAGTTGAGTGATGCCTTAGAAAAACAGCATCCTGAGCATTTGGCTTTTAAAGATCAAATTGCGGAAATCATGAAAGAGTACGAGACACGCAAGCGTGCCCGTAGTTTTTTAGATTATGACGATATTCTTGCGATCGTGGCCTCAGCACTCGACCAGTCAGACGGTTTAGCCGACTATGTGGCATCGCTCTGCAAACACATGCTGGTCGATGAAATGCAGGACACCAATCCTTTGCAGTGGGCCTTGCTTGAGCCCCTTAAAGACAAAGTGAGCCTGTTCTGCGTGGGTGATGATGCACAGTCGATTTATGGTTTCCGTGGCGCAGATTTTGAAAATATTCACCATTTTAAAGACCGTGTGCCGAATGCTCAGGTGTTTAAATTGGAGCAAAACTATCGTTCAACCCAAGAAATTTTAGACTTCTCCAATTGGCTGCTCGATCAATCTGAGATTCAATATAACAAACGCCTAGATGCTCATCGGGGTGAGGGTGTGAAGCCCCGCATGCATATTTTCCCAAATGAGTTTGATGAAGCAAAATGGATTGCGATTGACATTAAAGAGCGCCATTACTTACAAGGCAGTAAATGGTCGGATCATATGGTTTTGGTGCGTTCCAGCTTTGCAGCACGGCATATTGAGGCGGCATGTATTGCAGGCAATGTCCCCTATCGCTTTATTGGGGGCATGAAACTGCTTGAAACCGCACATGTGAAAGATTTACTGAGCTTGCTACGCGTGATTGCCAATCCTCTAGATGATATTGCATGGATGCGTTTTCTCACTTTGTGGAATGGGGTGGGGGATGTGGGTGCAAGCCGTCTTGCACAGCAACTTTTACTGGAGCCTGAGTTTGATTTGATCTTTGATAAATTAGAGAAATTTGGGCGCATACCTGCTGAAACTGTGTTGATCATGAAGCAAATGACGGTACTGAAACAGGAAGTACAGGCTTGCGTTGGTTTGGGTATTCAAGCGATTGAAGCACAATTGGCAGAAAATTATAAAAAAGACTGGAACAGACGCCAAGGTGACTTTGAATTGGTTAAACAATTGGCTTCTAAACATACCCAATTGAGTGAGTTTCTAGAGGAATATGTGCTTGATCCTGTGTCGATTTCTGAAATCGAACGCCAGTCCGATAGTGATGTCGTCACTCTGATTACCATTCACTCGGCCAAAGGTACAGAGCAAAAGGTCTGTTATGTGGTCAATGTCACCCCAGGGCAATATCCACATGCACGTGCCCAAGGTGATTTTAATGATGTCGAAGAAGAGCGTCGGGTCTTGTATGTGGCGCTGACCCGTGCGCAGAATGAGCTGATTTTAACCAAGCAAAATTTAAGTCTGTGGGCGCGAGACGTGATTGATGAACAAGGGCGCAAAGTCGAAAGTTATTTTTTGAATGATCTGACCCGAAATTTGTGTAGCATGGAAACCCATCATAAGCCTCGTCAGCAAACCGTAAAGAGTGCTTTAATTGAGCGCCAATCGATTAATTTAGATTTTGGGATTAATCTCGATTAAACTAAACAGATTACATTGTGGTATTTGTTGTGCAATGTTCAGAAAGTAGCGTAGGCGATTGCTTTTTGATGATTTTGCCTATTTTTGAAGGTTGTAAGATGAAAATTTTAGTTCGTAATTTAGAGCGTACAGTGGCTGAAGCTGAACTGCTTGAATTATTTAAGCAATACGGCACAGTTGCATCATGTAATTTAATCCTTGATGCAGCAACAGGGAAATCGAAAGGTTTTGCTTTTGTTGAAATGCCGCATGCACGTGAAGCGATTAAAGCCATTAAAGGGCTTAATACACTACGTTTGCATGGCACTGGTATTCGCGTCAAACAGGCGGAAGATAAGCCTGAGAAGCCAGAAGCATAAGTAAAAAGGAGCAATGGATGCTCCTTTTTTATGGGATAAAGTGAAAAAAATCTATCCAGCTTTATCGATTGTTGTGCCGATGGGACGACAAATCTCTCAAGGAAATAAAACCTTAGAGATCCGTTCTTGGCGACCAGAGCAATTGCCACTCAAAGATTTGATTATTGTGGAAAATAAGCACTATTTAACCCACGAGGACGATGAAGAGTTGGGGTATGCTGTTGCTATGGTTGATGTTGAGTCGATTCACTCATGGAGAGAAGACGAGCTTGATTCGGCGATGGCATCATATTGGGAAAAGGGATATTGGGCTTGGGTACTCACAAATGTGCGTCCAATCCATATTTCGATTCCTGTCATAGCAAAAAGAAAGATTTATTTTATTGAAATAGATCATGCATAATTCTTATTATGCGCTGCTGTATAGAAAGATTACTCTTAGAATTGTTATAAACGCCAAAACTTAGGAACACCCTTCATGACTCGTGTTGCCCGTTACCATGCTGATCGCACTAACCAAAAACTCTACTTTGCTCGACTTTCATGTCAACAAGCAGAACAAATTGATCATGTGCAACAAGCTCAGGCTTACCGTGAGGCTGCTGTGTTTCACTTGCATGGTGCGGTGCTTGCGTTTCTACAAGAGTTGGTCCGTTACTACCGCTTAAATGACTTTACCCCGACCTTGAAGTCCATAGAAGAGCATATGGCAGCTAAGGGCCAAGTCTCGCCTGAAGTGACTGTAATGCAACAACTGTCGAAAGAAGGTTTCATTGCAGAGTTAAAACGTGCTTATCGCTTGTGTCAGTATGCGCCAGAGCCAAGTACACCTGAACCTGAGTCAGAAACTTCATCCAATCTGATCATCAAAGTCACTCAAACCCCTCAGGCATGGTTACCCGATACCAAAATTTTACGTGAGTGGCATCGAGACTTAACGGCGTTGATCGATGGCTTTCGGAATGAGATGGTTGAATTCTAAAAGCGATGACCAGCGCTTGAAGTTTGAAAATTTGTCCTTATATCAATAAGTCTAAGCGAAGCAAAGTGCAACTGCCTTTGCCACCATGTTGAACATGGAGGAAATATGTCTATAGAACAATTGAAAGAATTATTTGGAAATCAAGAAGCCATTTTAGAATTGGTTCAACTTGAAGGTGGTGAGCTCGCACTACGTAACGCAGGTTCGGAGAGTGCACCTTTAGTCACGATCCAGTTTAATGAAGAGCTCAAAGCATTATTGGGCGACCAGACAACTGTCGTTGCTCAGCAGATGGTGCAAGCGGCTTTATACGGCTTACTTGAAAAACAAGTGGGCGAGTGGCAAGCGGAAGTGGTGGATGAAAAGCCACAGTTCTTCAGCTAAGTCGAATAAGAAAAAACGCACTGAACAGTGCGTTTTTTTGTATCCAGTGTTGGTTCCTTAGTGGGTGGGTGCTTGATGATGTGCAATCTGAATTTGATTTAAAATATGATTGCTCATATTTTTCGCCATTTCCTCTTTTGCAAAATAAACTTCACCAATTTGATCGCGACGAATCACTTCGGCTTCTTCTTTACTTTCTGCACATACTAAGACCTGAATCTCAGGATTGAGGGTTTTGGCAATATCCACGATTTTATGAATATCTAAAATATCCATCGGGGAAAGTACCAACAGGCGCGCATGTTGAATATGGGCTTGAATCAGTACGCCAGGGTCTGTCGCCATCCCAGAAACAGCCGCAATGCCTTTTTCACGCAGGTTTTCTACAATTTCACGGTTTTCTTCCGCAATCACCACTTTAATGTCTTCAGCCATCAATTGTTTGGTAATGCGACGCCCCACTTCACCATGTCCAACAATCACTACTTGATCACGTAAGTAGTCTTGTGAAACTTCATCAGGCAGCATTGCCAGTGGGTCACCACTACGCTCCAGTAAGCGTGCTAGATGCGAGCGTTCGCGAATCCAACGTTGTACAGGCTCAATTGCGGAGAACACAAAACTGTTTAAGGTGATGGAGATGAGTGCTCCTGCCAAAATTAGATTTTGCCCTTCTAGGGACAAGAGTTTAAGTGAAACCCCGAGTGTGGCTAAGATGAAGGAAAACTCACCAATTTGTGCCAGTGAAGCACCGACGGTGAGTGCCGTATTGATGGGGTAGCGGAAAAAGAGCACCAGTGCCATAGCGGCAATGGTTTTGCCGACCATAATAATTGCAACGACTGCAAGCACATGCACAGGTTGTTCCACTAAGATGCGTGGGTCAAATAACATGCCCACTGCAACAAAGAACAAAATGGCAAAAATTTCACGTAGAGGGAGGGTTTCTTCTTCGGCACGGTGGCTAAAGTCAGACTCTTTAACGACCATCCCGGCAAAGAAAGCGCCCAGCGCCATGGAAACACCGAAAATTTTGTACGCGCCAAAGGCGATTGAGACCGCAGCAGCCACCACGGTTAAGGTAAACAGTTCACGTGAACCAAGTCGAGCAACAAATTGCATGATCATTGGAACAAGACGTTTCCCGATGATCAGCATAAAAGCGATGAAGCCTACTACTTTAAGTAAGGTAATGCCTAAGGTAAGCCAAATGTTGTCATCAGCACCGCCTGCAAGGGCTTCTCCACCGAGTAGAGCTGCTGTTGCGGGTAAGAGTACCAACACCAAGACCATGACCAGATCTTCAACCAAGAGCCAGCCTACGGCAATTTTACCGTTGACCGAATTGAGTAGACCACGGTCTCCCAGTGCTTTGAGTAATACCACTGTACTGGCACAAGACAGGCTTAAGCCGAAGACCAAAGCAGAGCCAAAACTCCACCCCCAGATCATACTGACGCCTATTCCGAGCAGGGTCGCGACAGCAATCTGTAAAATAGCACCAGGCAATGCAATGCGTCGAACTTGTAATAAGTCATTGAGGGAAAAATGCATGCCCACACCAAACATGAGGAACATGACCCCAAGTTCAGCCAATTGGTTCGCCAAATGAATGTCTGCGACAATACCGGGAGTATTGGGGCTAATAATGATACCCGCGATCAGATAACCAATGAGTGGGGGAAGGCGTAAGCGTACGGCAAGATAGCCGAAAATGAGCGCAAGCCCAAAACCGACAGCAAGTAATATAATGAGATCTACGTCATGAGGCACTAAAAACTCCTTAAGCAAAAGTTAAGGGTGAAAAAGAAGCAAAGCACAAAAGGTGCCAAAAGAGATTAAAAGTTTAACAAGTCGAACGAAAAAAAAGCAAAAAAAACGACCTAAAGCAGGTCGTTTTTTTCAAAAAACTAAAATTATTTAATTTTAGCTTCTTTGAAGATTACGTGTTGACGAATTTTTGGATCAAATTTTTTGATTTCCATTTTTTCCGGCATAGTACGTTTGTTCTTAGTTGTGGTATAGAAATAACCTGTACCAGCAGTAGAAACTAGGCGAATTTTATCACGCATGGTTCAGACTCCTTAGATCTTTTGACCTTGAGCACGTAGGTCAGCAACAACCTTCTCGATACCCAATTTGTCGATAATACGCATACCTTTTGTAGTTAGACGAAGACGTACGAAACGTTTTTCGCTTTCTAACCAGAAACGGTGGTGATGCAGGTTCGGCTCGAACCGGCGTTTGGTTTTGTTATTGGCGTGCGAGACGTTGTTGCCAACGACTGGACGCTTGCCGGTAACTTGGCAAACCTTAGACATGGTGAACTCCATTGCTAGACAGCACCGATTGTGCGCTAGTTATTAAGTAAACGGATGAAATCATTCAAGGGGCGTTTTATACCAAAAATGCGCTTAAAAGACAAGCGATTTTCATTAAAACTAGGCATGAACCCGTGCGATAGGTCATGCCTTGATCATTTAGCGAAGAAGGGTCTTTGAAATCAACTTGTGAATTGGTTTGTTGAACGGTGGGAGAATGAATTTCAAGCTATATAACTTGGGATTCGACATCACTGACCGTTCATGCGACAAACTGAAGAAACCTTCTGGACCATGATATTTCCCCATACCTGATGCACCAACGCCACCAAATGGTAAATCGTCTTGTGCGACATGGGTCAAAACCGTGTTTTGTCCGAAATGCCCTGAATGAGTACGCTGTGCGACATAATCTGCACGCGCCTGATCAAAGTCGAAGTAGTATAATGCAAGTGGACGCGGACGGCTATTAATAAACTCGATAACATCGTCTATTTGATCATATTCCATGATCGGTAGCAGTGGTCCAAAGATTTCCTCTTGCATAATACGCATGTCAGGCGTGACCCCAGTTAACAGTGTAGGGGGCACTTTACGTGTATCGGAGAAGGTTTCATGGGCTGGGTTGATTTCAACCACCTGCGCTCCATGCTCACGTGCATTTTCAAGATAACCTTGCAAGCGGTTGTATTGGCGGTCATTAATAATCGAGGTGTAGTCTGGATTATGCAGAATGTCGGGATACATCTCTTCCACACACTCGCGGAAGTGCTCAATGAACTCGGCAGTTTTACCTTTAGGCAAGAACATATAGTCGGGTGCCACACAGGTTTGACCCGCATTCCACAGTTTACCTGCAGCAATCCGCTGCGCAACATCCCGTAAATGAATAGAAGGATGTACTAATACCGGGGATTTTCCGCCAAGTTCGAGGATTAGTGGAACGAGGTTCTCTGCCGCAGCAGCCATAACGGTTTTACCGACATTGGTTGAACCTGTGAAAATCAGTTTGTCAAAAGCCAGACGACAAAAGGCATCTGAAATTGCACCACCACCATTGGTCACGGAAACTAACTCTTGAGGAAAGGCTTCGGAGAGTGCTTTTTCAAGAATGCGACCAAAGTTACCCGATGAACTGGAAATTTTGATCATGGCATGGTTGCCTGCTGCCAAAGCACAAATCAGGGGGCCAATCGAGAGTAATAAAGGATAGTTCCATGGGGTAATAATGCCGATCACACCTAAAGGTTGATATTGCACCCATGCTTTAGCCGGTTGGTGAATGATTGAAACGTGACGTTTCGAGGGTTTCATCCACGTGGTTAAATGCTTGCTATAATATTTGATGTGTTCAAGGCAGGTAAGTAATTCCCCAATTTTAGTTTCACTGGTGGAACGGTTGCCGTAGTCTTGATTAATTGCCTCTGCAAATTGATCTTGATACTTAACTAAGATACGCTTAAGTCGTGCCAAACGGTCGATACGCTCTTTTGCTGTTGGCAATGGATAACGTAAATAAGCGTGCTTTTGCTGTTCAAGCACATCATGTAGGTGCTGAATATCATAAGAATGTGGTGTCAATGAAGTTGTTTTTGTTTGACTGTTCATGCCGCACTACCATTTCAAATTTCAATTTATGTTTAATTTTTAGAGTAATTGCTCTAATTAGTCAAGTTACTTTATGTGTTAGTCTTCTAATGCACTGAATGAATGGTTATTTTAGGATGTCTCAAACTAAAACGTTGAAAACCAAAGAACGTATTTTGCAACTCAGTTTGCAGCTTTTTAACGAGCGTGGAGAACGTTCTGTTACGACCAATCATATTGCAGCTGAATTGAATATGAGTCCGGGCAATTTGTATTATCACTTTCGCAATAAAAGTGAAATTATCAAAGAGCTCATGGAACAGTATCAAGGCGAAACGCTACAGATGCTGGCTTTGCCAGATGACCGTCTGTTAGATGCCAATGATAAAATTCGTTATTTTCAGGTGCTGAGCAGCCAGTTGTGGGCTTATCGCTTTTTACACCGTGATGTCTATCATTTGGTTGAAAACAATGAAGACTTCCGCAAGATGTATCCACGTTTTGCAGGGCAGGTAATGCAGCAAGGGCAAAAAATCTATCAGGCCTTTGTTGATGCAGGCTTAATGCAAATGACGTCGTCTGAAATTGAAGCCCTGATTATCAATTTATGGATTGTACTGACCAACTGGACCAACTTCCTTTATATGTCGGGTCATATCACTGACTCCAATACATTAGAAGAAAAGTGGGTTTGGCAGGCTCTCCGTCAAATGGTGTTCTTAGAAGGGGCCTATTTGCGTGGTGAAAGTCGAGAGACGTATGAGCGCTTGTTGGATACGATGGGGCCATCTGAACTGTTTTCGAGCTTGGCGTCATTTAAATCGGATGATAAGCCATAAGGTGTTTTGACAGCTGAGTAAAAAGCGCTAGAATACTCGGCTTGATTTTCATTTTACTGATTTAAACTGACATGAATATGACAACTGCTAACACAGCACGTTTACTGATTACTTGTGAAGATAAGCCAGGGATCGTGCAAGCTGTATCGAGCTTTTTGTATCATCAAGGCGCGAATATTACTGCGCTTGATCAATACGCGACTGAAGCTCAGGGCGGACGTTACTTTATGCGTGTTGAGTTTGAACTAGACAATTTACAGTCTCGTAAAGAAAGCATCACTCAAACTTTTGCTGCAAATGTAGCAGAGCGTTATGAAATGCAATGGCGTTTGGCGCTGGTCAGCGACGTGAAAAAAGTCGGGATTCTAGTGTCTAAAGTAGACCACGCCTTACTTGAGCTGTTATGGCGTCATGCGCGTGGTGGTTTGCCGTGCGAAATTACCAAAGTGATTTCTAACCATGAAACTTTACGTGAAGCGGTTGAGAACTTTGGCATTCCGTTTGAAGTTGTCCCTGTAACGAAGGACAACAAACGCGAAGCTTATGCTGAAATTGATGAATTAATGCAAGGCAATGATTTATTGGTACTTGCGCGTTATATGCAAATTCTAGATGAAGCATTTGTCGAAAAGTGGGAAATGAAAGTGATCAACATTCACCATTCATTCCTACCGGCTTTTGTTGGCGCAAACCCATACAAGCAAGCGCATGAAAAAGGTGTGAAACTCATTGGCGCAACTGCACACTATGTCACAGCGGATCTGGATCAAGGTCCGATCATTGAGCAAGATGTAGAGCGTGTGAACCATGATTTTACGGTTGATCAATTACGTGAATTGGGTCAGGATGTTGAACGTAATGTCTTGGCACGTGCAGTGAAGTGGCACTTAGAAGACCGTATTATTGTTGATGGTAACAAAACAGTCGTTTTCCAATAAAAAATTGGTTGCAAGCAAGACTGAAAAAGGCATGCATTAAGTATGCCTTTTTTGTTTGAGTACGATTAGAAAAAACCATAAAAAGTGACAAATTAATAGTTGCAAATGAAAACACTTCTCATTTATCATTGCGCTACTTTATTGTACTAACCGATAAGCGTTATAGTGGAAACCAACCCAGTGGCCACTTCGCTTAAATTAGGTCACCGATTTTAATGAGTTCAACAGTTATTTCTCCTATGCAGACTCCCAACCCGATGAAAAAGAAAGTTCTTGCTGCTTTGATCGCGGTTGTCGTGGGCCATATGGGCGTATTGTGGGCAGTGAACCACATGAAAGCTCCTGAACTCAAACCGATTGAAAAAGAACCATTGAAGGTTCGCTTCGTTAAAATTCAAGAACCACCAAAACCGCTACCGCCTAAGCCGAAGGAAGAACCGAAAAAGGAACCGACTAAGCCGAAGGAAGTGAAGATTGTGGAAAAACCACAACCGACCCCACCGAAAAAGGTAGAAAAGGTTCAACAAGTTAAAAAAGCAGAAGTGGTTAAACCGGTTGTTAAACCAACCGAAACTCCAGTAAAACCGACAGTCACCACGACGATTACAGAGAAAAAAGTCGAAAAACCTGTCGTGCAACCAGAGCAAGCGAAACTTGTTACTCAGGCTGCACCAGCTGATACTTCACCTAAGTCGGTGTCGATTGGTGGTTCAGGTGTGCAATGGAGCCGCTCCCCAAAACCAGTTTATAGTAATCAAGATTTACAAGGCGAAAATCGTCGAGTTGTGGTGCTGATTGAGGCGAATGAAAAAGGGTCGATTGTGAATGCCCGTATTACGCGCTCAAGTGGTGTGCCTGCTTTAGATGAAAGGATTTTAAGAGCTGTCAAAGGCGCTAAATTTAAACCTTATAAAGAAAATGGTGTGGCTTATCCAATTCGGGCTGAGCAACCATTTGATTTAGAATTGAATACAAAACGCTAACTTTATCAGGAGTTCGAGTATGAACTTTTCAGTTTATTGGCAACATGCTGATGCAGTCAGTAAAACACTGTATTTCATCTTGTTGGCAATGTCGATTGCAACGTGGACCATCTTTGTTTTACGTATCATGGGTACACGTCAATTGAAACAACAAGCTTATGCTCAACTTTCACAAGCTTTAGCTAAGTTAAAATCAAAGTTTGCTGTCTTGAACTTTGAACAACGTAAAGCCGTTGCAGAACAAGCACTCCTTCGTCAAATTTCTGCTGAAAAAGCGAATGCTGAGAAAGGTGTTTCAGTTCTA
This sequence comes from Acinetobacter johnsonii ANC 3681, assembly GCF_000368805.1. Taxonomy (NCBI): domain Bacteria; kingdom Pseudomonadati; phylum Pseudomonadota; class Gammaproteobacteria; order Moraxellales; family Moraxellaceae; genus Acinetobacter; species Acinetobacter johnsonii. The sequence goes on from NZ_KB849704.1 coordinate 295,959, forward strand.
GGCACGATTGCATCGCTTGCACCGTTCGTTGGTTTGTTCGGTACAGTATGGGGAATTTTCCATGCCCTTGTTGCTGTTGGTAAAAGTGGTCAAGCAGGCTTAGCGCAAGTTGCAACTCCTGTGGGTGAAGCATTGATCATGACGGGTTTAGGTTTGGCTGTCGCGATTCCTGCGGTGTTAGCGTATAACATCTGTGCACGTGTAAACCGTACTTTGGCACATGAGCTTCAAGACCAAGCACACGGCTTGCTCATTGATACCATGTTGCAACAAGACTCAGCACCTGCTGCAGTAGAAAGTAAAGCGACTCAACAAGGTTTAGTTGGAGGTCAAGCTTAATGGCTTTTCAATTGGGTGACGATAACGATGCTGGCATGAATGAGATGAACCTCATTCCGCTGATCGATATTATGCTGGTTTTGATGATCATCTTCTTGGTGACAGCGACCGTTGCCAATCCATCAATTCCATTAACTTTACCAAAAACGACGGCTGATATTGTAGATCCTCCACCTAAAGCCATTACGGTGAGCATTAATGCAAAAGGCGAAGTGGCTTGGGATAATCAAGTGATTAGCTTGGAAGAACTACAAACGCGTTTTAATGAAGCGGGTGAGTTGGAAACCAAGCCAACGGTTCAACTTCGTGCAGATAAAGAATCTCGTTACGATATGGTCGCACAAGTCATGTCTCGTGCGAGTGAAGCTGGACTGGCGGATATTGCTTTCGTAAGCGATAACTAAGTTGATGTTAAAAAAAAGCGACTCTTGAAGTCGCTTTTTTTATGGTGAATTATTGAGTTATTTACTGTCTTTCAATAAAGCCTGAAACTTAGAGCGCAGCTTCATCAGTTTTGGCGGAATGGCAAAGTTGCAATAGCCTTGAGATGGGTTGCGAGCGTAAAAGTTTTGGTGATAGTTTTCAGCCGAATAGAACGTTGGTACAGGACTGAGTTCGGTCACAATATCGAGACCTTCTGCTTTTAAGTCGGCAATGGCTTGTTCTGCGTCAGCACGTTGCGCATCATTAAAATAGTAAATGACTGAACGATACTGGGTGCCGACATCATTGCCTTGACGGTTGAGTGTCGTCGGATCATGAGTGGCAAAAAACACATCGAGCAGCTGAGCATAGCTAATTTGAGTTTCATCAAAATCAACTAAAATAACTTCGGCGTGGTTGGTATCGCCACGACAAATATCTTCATACGTCGGGTTATCGGTATCTCCACCTGCATAACCACTGGTCACTTTATGTATGCCCTGAAGCTCTAAATAAACCGCTTCTACACACCAAAAACATCCACCACCAAAGAGTGCTTGTTGCATTTTAAAATCCTAATTGTGTTTATATCTGTTTATATAAGGGCAGATTGGTTCAGTACAATGTTGTCTGTTACAGATTAAAAAAACCTGTGATTACAGGCTTTTTATAGAAACAATTTAACGTGGTTGAATGGCAGAGCCAAACTGTAGCAGCAAATTACCATGTCGATCGAGCAGTTTCAGAGTTTTACCAAATACTTGGTAATGCGTCACTTTTGCCAGCGCTTCTTGGAATTGTTGCGGGACAGCACTGTTATTGATACAGGCCATTCGGGTGGTTGCGAGCTGGCTCAAGGTGAGCGTATCGCGTCCGACGGTATAACTGCCCATAATGCGGTTACAGCCATCTGCACCACTGATGCGGTTATCAGCTGAAAACTGAAGGCTTGGAATATTACGTTCATTGGGTGCTGTTTTAATTTCGGTATTGCCCATTTGCGTCAAAATCCAAGTCCGTTGCTGGAGTTGTTGAACGTTGGCCATTTCAATGGTATCGGATGGAGGTGGTGTCGTTTGGCAGCCAGTCATGATTAAGCTACTCGCTAAAAGACTGCTTGCAATCAGTTTTTTTAACATGGGATCAGACTCTTATTGTGATGTATCATCTGAACTATCAAAGCAAATTTTGTCGTTGATTGCCAGTTTTAACTTGCAGCTTTTCGTTGCAGACCTTAGCGAGTTTGGTCAACGGGTAGGCCCTGACGAATGAGCTGTGAATACTCACGACTGGTTAACTCTGTTTCTTTGCTTACACGTGGGTTGATATAGGCTTTTTGATACCATGTTTTCATATCCCACTGTGGGCTAATCGCGCCTAAATTATACAAATAATTCGGCAAATAACCTGAAGCTAAAATACGATAGTCGGTTGGTAAAGCGTCATGTGAAACGGCTTGAACCATATCAAACACCAAGGTGGTGCAATTACTGGTGAGGGTGTTATACCACTTAGGATGCTTGGCGAGCTCGTCTGCCTTATGTAAATACTCTATAAACAGTGCTTTACTTTCAGCCTGTCCGAGGCGAACAGGAAAGAAATAGACTTGTTCATGACGAATATTGCTGCGGGTATACACAATATCATGCTCATCTGAGGCCACTAAACTCAGCTCATATTTTCTAAAAAAACCACCAATCGCTGAAAATTCTTCATTTTTCTCTTTGCGAATTTCAATGGAAAAGGTCAGCGGTGCGGTATTGGCAAAATCAAAACTGACCAAAGTATGTGCAATTTGCGGCCCCATCCAGTATGAGGTAATGATATTGACCCCAGTGATTTGATTCAGATTGAAAGAGCGGGTATCCCAATGTTCAGTATAGGAGCCGTCAGGGTGCCATGTGAAATTGCGGACATTATGAAGGGTGACATGGTCGCCTTGTTTTTCATAATGCAAGATTTTTGCTACTTCAGGTTGCCAGTCGCGGTCTTGGCGAGCATCTAAACTAAAATACCAAGACAAAGCCAGTAAAAAGCCAAGGAGATAAAGAACGATATCGAGGCGACGACCAAAAAAGCTTTGGGTGATATAGATGCCTAAAATGCTGAGCGCAAAAGCAATCCAGATCCCAATAAAAATACGGCTGACCAACCAGCCCAAAGGCTCTTGAATCCACAATGCAAAACACAGCCAAATTGAACTGAACAAGACAAAAATACTAAACAGGGTGTGGAGTAACCCAAAGCCCAGTGTCCGCCAAAATTCTATTTTGATCATGTTGTGCATCGTGCTTTTAGCAAAAAGAATATGTTTTATTTTTGATAGGTTGCGAACTCAAAAGCAATTCCGGTTTTGTCATCAATATGTTGTTCTGACGCCACTTTTTTAAATGCTGCTGGAATGGCAGGGTAATGCGCATCACCTTGCACATCGAGTTCAACATGCGTGAGTTCTAAACGGTCCGCAATGTCGATGGTCTGTTTAAAAATTTCACCGCCACCAATGATAAAAATACTGTCAGGTTTTTCTGAAGCTTGAACATCGGCAACAGCTTGCGCTAAAGCTTCTTCGATGCTGTAAGCCACCTTTGTACCGTCAAAAGCCCAAGAAGTGTCGCGAGTAATGACCCAATTGACACGCTTGGGTAATGTACGGCCCATCGATTCCAGCGTTTTACGGCCCATGATGACTACACCACCTTGGGTGATGGCTTTGAAGTGTTTTAGATCGGCTGAAATATGCCAAGGTAGGTCATTGCCTTTACCTATACAGCGTTGCTGATCCATTGCCACTACATGTACAACTTCTAAGTTTTGAAAGGCCATAACGCGCTCAAATGTTGGGTCATATTTCTTACTCTTCCTCAAGGAGAGGAAGAATATCTATTAGTAAACCTTAATCCCGCTGATTCAATGCGAGATTGAATTGGACTTGATCTACTTTAAACAGCAACAGGTGCTTTAATCCCGGGATGTGATTCATAACCCACGATTTCGATATCTTCAAATTTAAAGTCGAAAATATCTTTAACCGCTGGATTGAGTTTCAGTTGGCACAGCCCTAAAGGTTCACGGCTTAACTGAAGCTTTGCTTGCTCAAAATGGTTGGCATATAAATGCGTATCACCACCCGTCCAGACAAAGTCACCCACGCCTAAACCGCAGACTTGCGCGATCATATGGGTGAGTAGCGCATAACTGGCAATATTAAAAGGCACACCTAAAAATACATCGGCACTGCGCTGATAGAGCTGACAAGACAGTTTGCCGTTATGGACAAAGAACTGGAATAGAGTGTGGCACGGAGGAAGAGCAACTTGCCCAGCTTCTTGTGGATTCCAACCCGATACAATCAGACGGCGTGAGTTCGGATTGGTTTTAATTTCATTGACTAACCAAGCAATTTGGTCAAAACCATCATTTTCATACAAACCATCGGCTTTTTTGGTTGCACCGAAATTACGCCATTGATGTCCATACACCGGCCCCAGTTCACCTTCTGGGCGACCAAAACGCGCAGTTTGTTCTGCGGTTGACCATTCATCCCAAATACTGACTTTGTTGCCCTGTAAATATTGCACATTGGTGTCGCCTTTTAAGAACCACAACAGTTCAATCACGATTGAACGAAAGTGAACTTTTTTAGTGGTTAATAAAGGGAAGCCTTGAGAAAGATCAAAGCGCATTTGATGACCAAAGACAGACCGCGTTCCTGTACCAGTACGGTCGCCTTTGTCGCCACCGTTGTCGAGGATGTGTTGTAAAAGGGCCAAATATTGACGCATATTTCTCTCATATGTTGGGGGTGATTGCTTATGCGCATTCTAGCTGTTTTTTAGCAAGGATGGAACTTTGGCAGCATAGGGCTTAGCCGCATTGCCCACTGTTTTTTATGCTTCAATTTTCTGTTGTCGGGACTATTTTTATTTATTTTCGGTGCTTGTAAAGTGGTTTTGTACAGGATTTAAACTGAAATAATTGAGTTGAATTGGATCTAAATAAGCAGCCGTTTAGATGGGCAATCCATTCCATATTTAAGGACTTCGTTAGCCGATGGTGAAACATTTGAGCTTAAGCCGAAAAAGGACTTAGGTAAGGGGTAAATTTTTTTAGTTAATTTAAGTTTAAAAAAGTACAGAGAAAAGAAAACTTTAGAAAGGTTGTGTTTTATTTTGAAAAAAAATATTACATTTACGACATGAAAGTTCAATGCTGAGCGGTTAGTATTTCGAACTCGAAAAGTTGCACACCCCTAATGATTGGGAGGAGAGTTGGTTTTAGTATGCCTTATGATCAAAACGTAAATATGAATGACGTCTATGTGCCTGCGCAAACCAATATCATAATACGTTCTCAGTCAGAGCGAAATGTTACCGCTTCGGATATTTTAAGCTCGAAGCAGGCACGAGAAAGGGCTATTAGTAACCATCAGCGTGTGGATATTGAAAAATTTACAGGCTTTTTAAGAAATATTACCCGTCAAACCAGCACCCAAAAATGTGCTAAAAGTATTCGCATTGGCTTAGAGTCTGCGGGTGCACGCTTCAAGAGCCATCCTGTCGCTGCGGCAGATTGGGGTAAGACCTTAACCAGCATTGGTTATCGTAAAATCAATTTGTCTTTTGATCAGCCTAAAAAAGGCGATATTTATATTATCGACCGTACTGCAAAAAACCGTTATGGACATATTGCCGCTTATTCAGGCAATGGTTGGGTTTCTGATTTTAAACAAAGTGGTTATGCGGTTTACCGTAACCAAAATGTGAACTACAGCTATTATAGAATGGATTAAGCAGATGTTGACGGGATGTAGAGCAACTCCGCATCCCGATTAAATTCTTTTTTCACGTTGTGCGTGAATCGATACTAAAAATAAACCAATCCCACTAAAGCCGATACACTGAAGCGCCAGCGCAATTTTATCTTGCGCGGGTAGATAGCCCAGCAAACAAATCAGGGCAATTAGGGGCAGAAAAATAACCAAACGCGAAAAGCCTTCCCGATACGGATTGTCCTGAGCAATCTTCAATTGCACACCACGTAGCAGATGCGTTGCAATGCCAATCACTAGACTCAAACCAATAAAGATTGTGCCAAGCTGTTGAACTTGTGCTGCCATAAAAATCATCACGCAAGTGGCAATACAAACGATGAGTTTAATTTGACGGCTACAGCGTTCAGAATACCAAAAGTTCAACATGGTTTATTTGGACTCAGGCTGAGTATTGTTATGCAAAAGAGATAGGGGGGAAAATAGGCAAATCCCCAGCGCCATAAAACCAATCCCTTGTGCACCTGGAATCAGCAGCTCACCATCTTTAATATTCATAAAAATCAGCGCCAAGAGTAGGGCAATAGGAATCCAAGTCAGTAGACGATATAGAAAGCCTGTAGGGTTCTTGGCCGCAAAATGAATTTTGCAGTAACGACAAATCAGAAAAACAATCCCAGTACCCAAGAACATTAAAATGGCATTGAGGCTCAGGGGTTCCATCCAATACAACACACCTGTTACAACAGCAATTGCGATAAAAATAAGTAATTTTTTAAGAATAGAAATTGAGGGATTAAACCAAAATTCGAGCATGGGAGTGATGTATTTAAAAACCAAACATATGTCACTTTAGCATAATTTGGTCCTAAAAAAGGGAGCAATGATGCCCCCAATATTTAATCCGCTCATCGGATTAGCCATTATTTTTTTGTGGACCCCAATCATAGATTTTCTTTTGATAGGCATACCACATCATCCACGCACCGACCAAAATCATTGGCAGACTGAGGAATTGGCCTTTACTCATCCATGCGATGAACAGCTGTCCGTTGTCAGGCTCACGGAAGAACTCGACGATGAAGCGGGCCATACCATAACCGATCAGGAATAACGCTGAAACTGCCATACGAGGACGTGGCTTTGAACTGAACCACCACAGCACGATGAACAACAGTAATCCTTCAAAAAAGGCTTGATAGAGCTGAGAAGGATGGCGAATCAGCTGTAGCGGGTCAGTTGGGAAAATCATACCCAGTGCAAAGTTTGGGTCTGCAACTGGGCGACCGTAAAGCTCTCCGCCAATGAAGTTACCAATACGACCAAACATGAGCCCTGTAGGGACACATGGTGCAATAAAGTCGAGGGTTTGGAACCAAGTCATTTTGTATTTCTTGCACCAGAACAGCATGGCAAGCATTACACCCAAGAAGCCGCCGTGGAAACTCATTCCGCCTGTCCAGACTTGGAATAGCCAAATAGGGTTGGCAAGGAATTGCTCAAAGCCATAAAAGAAGACGTAACCGACACGACCACCAATAACCACACCTAGAGCGCCATAAAAGATCAAATCGGAGACCATGTCCGGTGTCCAACCTCGTTCTTTCGCGCGGTAGCTTGCAAGTCCCCAAGCAAACAAAAAGGCCAATAAATACATCAGTCCGTACCAATGAACTTGTAAAGGGCCAAGTGCTATTGCGACGGGGTCAATATTTGGATAGGTCAGCATGCATATTCCTAGTCATTATGTTTTGAACAGATTTTAGCTGAAAGAGATGAAAAATGTTGTACATTCAATGTGTAAAGATGATGAGTATCGTTTATGTGTATTGTGGCAATAGCATGGCAGGTCTTGGATGAGATGCCATTGTGTTTGATTTCAAATCGAGATGAGTTCTATCAGCGCCCTTCGAGCCATTTAAAGCAATGGGAAAATAGTCCGATTATTGCAGGGCAAGATTTGCAGTCTGGCGGCACATGGATGGGTATAACGCCAACAGGACGTTGGGCCGTTTTAACCAACTTTCGCGATGGAAAGGATCAAACTAGCTATCCAACGTCTCGTGGACATTTGATTCAATCCTTTTTAGAGTCTGAACAAACCCCGATTCGTTTTGCTCAAGACTTAGAGAAAAAACAATGTGACTATGCGGGCTTTAATCTTTTTATGGGGGATCGGCATCAGGCGGTCTATATGAGCAATCGTGGTGAAGCACCACAGGTTCTTCCGAAAGGCGTGTATGTGGTGTCGAATGGTTTGATGACGGAACATTGGGAAAAAACCAAACATTTACGTAAGCGCTTTACCCAAGAGTTCTTACCGATGTTGCAACAATCCAACATCTTACAAAGCGAATTAGAGACGACAGCTTGGAATATTTTGGAGGATGAGCGCAAGATTATTACAGACTTATTGCCGCAAACTGGCATTAGTCAGGATATGGAAGAGTTATTGTCTTCGACCTTTATTCAAAGCCCTATTTATGGGACACGCTGTTCTAACTTCCTGCGCATGACCCATGAACAATGGTCTTGGCTGGAAAAGCAGCAGCAGGGTGAGTTCAAAGGAAAAATCACGGAACAGGCGGTATTCTTTAAACCATAAAAGATGCCGACATAAGTCGGCATTTACTACGTTTTTTTGCTTAACCTGCGATCACACCGCCATCATTACGTGTAATAACCACTGTTGCTGAACGAGGACGAGCCGTTTTATTTGCACGATCTGTTTGGCTTGCAGGCCAGTGACTGGTTGGCGCATCGTAGCTCTTAGAGTCTTCACCCGGATGTTGCACATTAATGAAAATGGCTTTGTGGTCAGGCGTCATGGTCACTCCTGTAATTTCACATTCTGCAGGGCCTGTTAAGAAGCGACGTAAGTATTCATCTGTGACTTTAGCTCCCATAAGGGTGGTCTGGTTACTAGAAGTTGTTGTAACGCCACCATCACCCACTTGACCCGGTAAGGCTGCAAGCATCATACAGTTGGTTGTGTCTGTATAAGCGCCATCATCGGTTTGAATCCACAGCACGCCCCGTGGGTCAAACCACATCCCATCTGGCGATGACAGGTCGTTGTTATCATTTAAACCTGAGAGGTTAATGTTTTCTGCCATCGCAGCTTCAGCACCAAATAAGTAAATATCCCATTCAAAGGTCTCTGCCGCTGAGTTTTCCTCTTTGAAGCGAATGATATGACCGTTGACATTGCCTTTACCGCCTTCTGGGTCGCTATAGTTACGTGGATTCGCTGCATCGGTGGTATATGCTGTACCACGGTTTGAGTTGTTGGTCAGCGTAACATAGACTTCGCCATTTTCTGGGTTAACTGCGACCCATTCTGGACGATCCATTTTAGTTGCACCGACGGTATCACCTGCTAAACGAGCAAATGTGAGCACTTCAGCTTGGGAGTTAAATGGATAAATGACGTTTTGTTCATTTAAGCCATTTTTCCCATAAGCTAATTCAACCCATTGTCCTGTACCGTCATCATTAAATTGAGCCACATAGAACTTGCCATTGTTCATGTATTTGTCACCTGCTCGGTAACCCGTGTTAACGTCTTTTGGGTCCCAAGTTGCATCCGAGACAAATTTATAAATGTATTCGCCACGAGAGTCATCTCCCATGTAGAAGGCAAATGGTTGACCTTCAATCGCACGGCTTGCTCGACAGTCCTCATGTGCAAAACGTCCTAGTGCAGTACGTTTCACAGGATTTTGACGACCATCAAATGGGTCAATTTCAACAATCCAGCCAAAGGTGTTCGGACCATTACGGAAATCTTGTGCAGTCGTTACACCTTTAATGGAAGCATCCCAGCGATCATATAAATCTTGTGATTCAACTGCACCAATGGCTGTTTCCCAAGCATAGCGCGAGTTTGTATCCAAATAAGCAGTACGGTTTTGCGCATCTTTATTCGGAATTTTATTTCCTGAACCATCAAGAATATAAATAATTTGCCCTTTCTCATCTTTTTTAGGTGTGCCATCTACATTTTTTTCGTAAAGATAATCGATGCTTAAACCTAAACCGTAGCGTTTGAGTGCAATTTTTTCTTTGTCCGAGCGACCTGCATATTCATCGGTACCTGAACGTTTAAAATATCCGATAAAATTCTCTTCTGTGGTTAAATATGTACCCCAAGGTGTATAGCCATTACCACAGTTGTTGTGTGTGCCGCGAGTTTTGAGACCCACAGGTGAATATTGTGTTGCGAGTAAGGGGTGACCTGTAACTGGACCATTAAAGTCCATGATTGTTGAGCCTGTAATACGACGATTGAAAATAGAATTTTGTACAATTTCAACTTTCTGATTCGTCTTATCTTTCTTGATATGAACGACAGAAACCCCATGTGCATTAACTTCGCGGATTACTTCATCTTCAGGACGTCGGCCATTGGGTTTAGTTGGCCCTTTAGGATGTAGGAATGTCGGATTGATGTATTCATGATTCATCACCAAAAGACCTTGTTCTGACGAAGTCGAATCATAACGGCCAGTTGAGTTGTTTAAACCAAAAAAACTCATACCATCATGGCAATCGCCTGAACGGAATTGGAAACTCGGACCAGAAGGGACATTTTGATCATCCCATGCTGCATATGCTGGGTTAATCGAATCGCCCATTGCATAGAGTACAGTTGCTGTATAGCCTTCAGGCACTGTAACCCAGTCATTTAAATTTTTATCTACTGGGGTAAATGTTAATTTCTGTGGTCGTACATTTTGATCGGTTGGAGGAGTTGTTTCATTGTTTGTAGAATTATCATCATCTCCACAGGCTGTTAAGCTTGATGCTAATGCTAATGCAGCAGCTCCACTTGTTGTTTTCTTAATTAAGCTACGGCGTGAAATGTGTTTTTCTAAAATATCGCGAAAATGCATATTGCTTGAGTTGTTGTTATCGAGTTCTTGATCTTCGTGATAAGGCGTTTGATATGTCATGTCTTTTCCTAGCGTCTTTGCTTGGTCGTTTTTAGAAAGTTACAAACAAGGTAAAGCGTCAATATGACCGCGTGGTGAAGTTTATATGTCAAAAACATGAAATGATCGGTAGCACATTTAGCCATAAAAAAAGCAGGCAATTTTGCCTGCTCATTGTTTTCAATCGGGGAGCTTAAGCTTCAGCAGCTCGCTTTTTTTCAATCAATTTTCCAAAAAAGAGACCAATCTCAAATAAAAGCCACATCGGTATCGCGAGCATAATCATCGAAAGAGCATCAGGTGGAGTCACAAACATTGCAACAAAAAAACAGCCGACAATAATGAATTTTCGTTTTTCAACCAATTGTTGTGTGCTCACCACCCCAATCAAGATGAGTATCAAGGTAACAATAGGAATTTCAAATGTTAAGCCAAAAACCAAAAATAGTTTTAGACAGAAGCTGAGATAGCTGTTGATGTCTGTCATTGGGGCCACAGTGTCAGGGGAAACACTGATAAAAAAGTGCAAAATGGATGGCAGTGCAATGAAATAAGCGAAAGCCACACCAGCATAAAACAAAGCAATACTACCAATCAAAAGAGGCGTTGCGAGCGATTTTTCTTTTTCGTATAGCGCAGGTTTTACAAAAGCCCAAAGCTGATAAATGATAAAAGGCATGGCCAGCATGAGAGCCACAAAAAAGTTCAGTTTAAATGGTGCCATGAAGGTGGCAGTAACATCCGTTGCAATCATAGATGAGCTAACTGGAAGTTGTGCTCGTAAGGGTTCAGATAGCATTTGGTAGCTATGATTGGCAAAAGGCAATAAACAAAAAAACAAAATGAGAATTAAACCGACGATTTTAAATAAATGACCTCTTAAGATGATCAAGTGCTTAGTAATCGGCATTTCTTCAAGCAGCAGTTGCTCTGAATCTCGAGTCACTACAGGGCTTAAGTTGTTAGATTTCATACAGCCTCCCGCATCGGTTCAAAGCTATTTTGAACACAGCCTAAATAAGGTACCGAATCTACAGATGACTTTTGTTTCATAGGTTGAAGTGTCAGTAATACAGGTGCCTTTTGATTCACATACTGATAAGTATGGGAGATATTTTTATTATCGAGTATGGCAGTTTCTTGGTGCTTTTCATTTGCCAAAATATTTTGTTGTTGTATGTGTTGCATTTGAGCTTGCATCTTTTGTTCAAGCTCCTGAATTCGCTTCATTTCATTTTGCATTTGTTCACGTAATTCAGACATCCGTAGCTCACGGTCAATGTCATTTTGCACATTACTGACCATGCGTTTGACTTTGCCATACCACTTGCCCGCAAAGCGCGCTGCTTCAGGTAATTTCTCTGGTCCAAGAACCAATAGTGCGATAATGCCAAACACCAAAAGCTCTGTCATGCCGATATTGAGCATCGCAAAACTCCAATGACTTAATGTTTGACGGTTGAGTTGCTTGTGTTGCTATTTTGATGTTCTAAGGTGCGTGGTTCATTGAGTTGAGCTGCTTCAGCGTCCTCATCACGGATTGATTTTTTAAAGTCTTTCACGGCACCGCCGACATCTTTACCTAAGTTCTTAAGTTTGGCTGTACCAAAAAGAAGAATAACCACAATTGCAAAAATCAGTACGTGCCAAATTGATAGTCCCGCCATGGGTAGATCCTCATCATTTTTCGTTTTCCCTATATCAACAGGCTTGTGTGACATTGCGGTGACGATGATGTTTCAATTTCAAGACAAAACGATCGCTTCGCACTGATTTTGAGAAAAAGCAGTGTTATGATGATTCGGTGAAATTTCAAGGATATTGAAGTGACTTTGCTGCTCCCTCTGTTGGCCTTTCTTAGTGGTTTATTGCTTGCATCCACCCCATTGGCAACACGGTTGAAAACAGGCTTTTCAAGTCTTTTAGCACGTTGCTTTATTCCGATTGTTATTGTCTACAACATGGTGTTTTATCAGGCTGGTAGCTTTAGTCTGATGTTATTCAGTTTTGTAGTGGCAGTGCTCTTATTTTACTTTTTCCTCTATTTTTCAGAGAATAAATTAAGCGCCCTATGTTTTAGTTATGTCAATATGGCATGGCTAGGCTTTCCTTTTGCGATTGCGTTGTTTGGCACAAAAATTAGTCCAGCAATGGTGGCGCTATACATCGGTGGCTCTATTTTTGGCAATCTCTGGGCAGTTACGGCTGTGAGCCAAACACCGTTACCTTTTTCATTTATTTTAAAAAAAGTGCTCTGTGCTCCACCCATGATTGCTTTGATTCTGGCTGTTATTTTTCGTTCCGTTGGGGTGCAACATTGGTCACAGCATGATCTGATTGATGTGGTTTATAGTGCAGCCAAATTTGGTATGAGCTTCTCTGGCATGTGTGTATTGGGCATGTGGTTGAGGCACACCAAAGTTGAGAAAGCGGACCTGTGGGAAAGTAGTCAGACTGCTTTGTTAAAATTAGCATGTGGCGCGGTGTTGTGCGGGCTGAGTTATCGTTATCTCGCTATTCCTAATATTGAACAATATATTGGGGTCATGTTCTTATTATTTTGTTTACCGCCAGCAGCCAATATTGTGGCTTTGGAAACGTATTATCAGGGTACAGGCACGTCGGCAAAATACATTGCTTCAGGTACAATCATCAGCTGTGTCGTGGTGAGTATCTATGGTTTATTGCTGCATGTATTTGCTGTGATCTAAGCACTCACTTTTAGCTGGAGATGTGTAGTGCTGCGCAAGGGCGATAGAGGGGAGTATCGAAAATCTTTCGCCACCATTCTCCCCAAAGGGAGAAGACATTGCGCATTTCAATTTTTATTATTATAAACTGGCTTTAAACAGTTGCATCGCCTGACCACGATGGCTGATTTTATTTTTTTCTTCTTTGCTCATTTCTGCACTTGAAAGCCCTAGCTCGGGTAACCAGAATAGCGGGTCATAACCAAAACCATTTTCACCACGTGCAGCCTCCAGTACTTCACCTTTCCAAATACCTTGAAAAATTTGCGGAAGAGGATCATCGGCATGTTGTACTAACGCTAAAACGCATACAAACATGCCTTCAATCGATTGACCGTCTTTACGCAGGGGCTTGAGTTCAGCTAATAATTTTTGGTTATTGGCAGCATCATCGCCGTGTTCACCTGCATAACGCGCAGAGTAAATCCCCGGTGCACCATCTAAAATAGGGATGCAAATCCCAGAGTCATCTGCAATGGCTGGTTTTCCTGAAATTTTAGAAGCATGACGTGCTTTAATAATCGCATTTTCGACAAAGCTCAGACCATCTTCAATGGCATCTTCAATATTCAATTTACCTTGAGCAATCACTTCAACAGGTAAGTTGAGTTCTGCAAATAATTTTTCAAATTCCGCAATTTTACCTTTGTTATTGCTTGCGAGGACTAACGTGCCTTGGGATAACCAATTTTGTGTAGACATATCTGTTTTTGAAACTAGCATAGATTAAGTTGGATTTTAGGGTTTTTCATTAGAATAGGATAGTGTTGAGTCGTTATGTTTAGGACTCATTAGGAGAATAATTCTTTAAATTTACATTTTGTTCTATTTCAAACTATTTATTATTTCCTCCTGTTTTTCCAAATGCTGGATGTAAGTTATGAGATAAATTGTCTTCAATTAGCTGTAATATATTTGAAGCGACTTTATATGTTCGAATTTCAATTTCGTATTCGCCTTGAAACCAGTTTACCAATCTTAAAGCGTAGGTTTTACTATGAGCACCTAAAATATGCTGTTTTAAGCGGTTTATCACGTTCTTCGAGGAAGAACCTACATACAAAACATCAGAAGGGTTGTGGTTGAGTTTTGGGCAAGCTATTTCTTTATTATGTTTAAACTGTTCGAATTTGAAACGCGTTTCTTCTGAATTACCATTGATTTCTTTAATAATATAAATTGCAAAAATATCTTCTTGTATTAGCTCTTTTCTGTGAAGAATGAAAAAGGTTTCTAGATCTTCATTACTTGAATAAATATAGGTGTTTATAGGTTTTGATTGCTTTGCTATTTCACAATCGTTAATCAGTGTATCTAAATAAGAGTAATCAATCATAATATCAAAAAGTTTTAGTTATCTTTGATATAAAAAACCGACTATCACAAGTCGGCTCTTCTATCTTTAACATTCAGCTTATTGAGCTTGAATCCATTTATCTGCACGGTCACGTGCTTGACGAATTTGATCTTGTGTTAAGTTTGCCGCCAAGGCTGTTTTCTTGCCTTCAGAAAGTGTAATCACTTTATTGTCGAGCATGCCATCACGAGTTGAAAGCTCATACCATTGATAAGCACCCATGTAGTTTTTCTTTTGTTCTTCCATCATTGCTAAATTAAAGCTTGCGCGGTTATCACCACGGCTGGCTGCTTTTTCAAAGTATTGACGTGCTAAAGATTCATCTTTTTTAGTGCCTAGGCCATCTGCAAGCATACGGCCAACATTTAGCTGAGCTGCCGAAAGACCTTGATCTGCAGCTGCTTTGTACCAAGCAAAGGCCTGTCGTTCATCTGCAGAGATGTCTTTACCTTGTTGATACTTGGTTGCAAGATAGAACTGCGCAGCAGGCTGACCTGCTTTTGCCGCTTTAATTAAGCTATTGATATCCATAACAGAATATTGTGCAGCTTGACTCGCAACAGAAGTGGTTGGGGAAACATAATCTGCATGAGCCTGAATGCTCAAAAGTCCAACCAGTAGTGTCGTGCTTAAGAATAGTTTTTTCATAGAGCGCTCACTCGATAAATTGCGACTTCACCAAACAAATTCGGGAGACGTTTACTGAGTAAACTATCTTGTTGATCCCCATTTACAGCGAGTCGATTAATAATTCTGATGTTATTTTCCGCACAAAGTGCTTCAAAATCACGGAAAGTACATAAGTGGATATTGGGTGTGTTATACCACATGTACGGCAAAGCTTCAGAAACGGGCATCATTCCTTTCAGTGCCAAGAAAGAACGGGTCTTCCAATGGGCAAAGTTAGGAAAAGTAATGATCGCCTGTTTCCCTACGCGCACCATATCACGTAATAAAACATCTGGTGCATCTACCGCTTGCAAGGCTTGTGCCATAACGACATAGTCAAAAGACTGGTCTGCAAAGCGGCTTAAACCCAAGTTTAAGTCTTGTTGGATAATATTTAACCCGCGACCGACTGCAATTGCAATCTTTTCTTGATCAATTTCCAGTCCATATGCGCGAATATTGTGCTTTTTACTCATATGGGCCAGTAATTCACCGTCACCACAACCTAAATCGAGTACGCTAGAATCAGGTTTGATCCATTTTTCTGCCAGTTGATGATCAATACGCATTACACAGCCTCCTGAGTTGCTTGAAGGTGTTCAGAACCACCCAAAAATGCACGTAATGCTTTTACATACAAAGGAATCGGGAACAGGAATGAGTCATGGCCTTGTTCAGCGTCGATATCTAAATAGCTCACCGGTTTGTGGTTGGTGATCAACGCATCCACAATTTCTTGTGAACGTTGCGGGGTAAAACGCCAGTCGGTGGTAAAGGACACCACAAGGAACTGACATTTGGTCTGTGACATGGCTTTAACTAAAGACTGCTCATACTCACGTGAAGGATCAAAATAATCCAAAGCTTTGGTCATAATCAGATAAGTGTTGGCATCAAAGTTACGGCTAAATTGTTCACCTTGATAGCGCAAATAGCTTTCGACTTGGAATTCGACATCGAAACCGTACATAAATTTGCCTGACTTTAAGTCGCGGCCAAATTTTTGTTTCATGGCTTCTTCAGACAGGTAGGTAATATGACCGACCATACGTGCCAAAATTAGGCCACGTTTTGGATAGCTGTCATTTTCAAGATAGCGACCATCATGGAAGTCTGGATCAGACAAAATTGACTGTCGTGCGACTTCGTTAAAGGCAATATTCTGAGCAGACAGTTTCGGCGCACTGGCAATAATCACACATTTTTGCAAACGATCAGGATAATCAACTGACCATTGCAAGGCTTGCATACCACCCAGCGAACCACCAATCACCGCACTCCAGACTCGAATGCCCAGATGATCGGATAAAATGGCTTGGGTTTTAACCCAGTCACGGACGGTGACTAAAGGAAAGTCAGGACCATAAGGACGGTTATCATTTTCAGGGTTTGGCGAAGTTGGCCCTGTTGAACCGCTACAGCCCCCAATATTGTTCAGTGCAACCACGAAAAACTTTGAAGTATCAATCGCTTTGCCTGGGCCAATACAAGCATCCCACCAACCCGGTTTTTTATCGTCAGCATGATGATAACCCGCAGCATGATGATGACCCGATAGCGCATGGCAAATTAAAATCGCATTGGATTTATCTGCATTGAGCTCACCATAGGTTTCAACCATCAGTTCATAACGAGGGAGAATACGACCGCATTCGAGCTCTAAGGGCTCTTCAAAAGTAAACTTTTGTGGACTAACGATACCCACGGAGTCAGCAGGAAAAGACACAGGAATAATTCGCCTTAAATCTTTGGGATTAATAAACAAAAGGATACCACTTGAGGGTATCCTTCTAAAGTCATTTTAGTGCTAATTATTATTGCTAATACTTATACCGCAGCAGCAATCACTTGATCTGTGCTTAACACACCTTGATCAATTAAGCGGTTGGTACATGCAATAATAGCTTCAATCGATGAGGTCACAATGTTGTCGTGAATACCTGCACCGAAGGCTGATTTCCCCGTTCCTTTGACTTGTAACTCAACCAAAGCCAAGGCTTTTGCATTTGCCCCAGAGCTAATACCACGCTCTTCGTAGCTCAAGACGTCGATTGGTAATTGTAACGCATCCAACATTGCAGAGATTGGACCGTTACCTTCGCCACGTAATTGCTGAGTTTCACCATTCACTTCAACTTCAAGCTCAACCACTTGTTTGCCGTTGTTGTCATACAAACGGTAGTTCTTAGTCGAGTAATGCGTATCTTTGGTGTCTACATAAGTTTCTTTGAACAATTTCCAAATTTCTTGTGCGGTAATTTCAGTGCCTTCTTCATCGGTACGTTTTTGTACGGTTTGAGAGAATTCAATTTGGATACGACGTGGTAATACTACGTTGTAATTTGCTTCTAACAAGTAAGCAATACCACCTTTACCTGACTGTGAATTGACGCGAATCACAGCATCATAGTCGCGGCCCAAGTCTTTCGGGTCGATGGGTAAGTATGGCATATCCCAAATTTCTTCGTTCTTTTGGAACTCAAACCCTTTTTTAATGGCGTCTTGATGCGAACCAGAGAATGCGGTGAAGACCAAATCACCTGCATATGGGTGGCGAGGGTGAACAGGTAAACCTGTACATTCTTCTACCGTTGCAATGATTTCATTGATATTTGAAAAATCTAAGTTTGGCGCAACACCTTGAGAGTACATATTCAAAGCAATCGCAGCAACGTCGACGTTACCAGTACGTTCGCCATTACCAAACACACAACCTTCGACACGGTCTGCACCGGCCATAATGGCCAATTCTGATGCAGCAATCCCACAGCCACGATCGTTGTGACAGTGCACAGAGATAATCACGCCATCACGACGGGCGATATTGCGGTGCATCCATTCAACTTGGTCTGCATAAACATTCGGTGTCGAAACTTCAACCGTAGCAGGTAAGTTTAAAATCACTTTATTGGTTGGCGATGCTTCCCAAATTTCGGTAACTGCATCACACACGTCTTTTGCAACCTCTAATTCGGTTGCAGAGAAACACTCTGGGCTGTACTGGAACACCCACTCCGTTTCAGGATATTGCGCTGCATATTCTTTGACTTTGCTGGCTGCATTAACGGCCAATTGCTTCGCACCTGCAACATCGACATTTAAGACTTTTTGGCGGAAAGTGGGAGCATTTGAATTATAAATATGTACGATGGCACGTTTTGCGCCCGCTAATGACTCAAAAGTACGTTGGATCAAATGATCACGTGCTTGAACTAAAACTTCGATATACACATCATCTGGAATGTGATTTTCTTCGATCAATTTACGGGTAAAGTCAAAGTCAATTTGAGAGGCTGAAGGGAAACCGATTTCAATATTCTTGAATCCAATTTTCACCAACATTTGGAACATTTTAAATTTTTGTTCCATGTCCATCGGTTCAAAAATCGCTTGGTTACCATCACGCAGGTCAGTACTCATCCAAATAGGCGCTTTTGTAATTTCGTTGTTTGGCCATTGACGGTCTGGCAAGTCAACACGTTGATACATGCGACGATATTTTTTACTTGGATCAGCCAACATCATGAGGTAACTCCTTACATAGTACGGGTTGCAATTGAGTGGGTAATAAAAAGCAACCTACTATTTATATAGATTGTGTCTATGGTCTCTATTTACAAGGGAGTCTTCAGGGTGTTTGTAAACGTAAATATTTGATACGACTTAGATTTACCGTGAGTAACCTTGTAACGTTATATTTAAGAGTTTAATCCAGTTCGGCCGAAAAGATTTTTCTTTTTTTATGGCTTTTAGTCGTATCTGAAAAAATATTTCCCTTTAATTTGATATATAGGGGAAATATTTCCGTGTATTTTTGAGATGTGTTTAATCTTTTTCTTCATTTTACGAATTTGGTTTATTTCATTCGCGTTTTTGAAGAGGTTATGAGAGCTCGATAACCATATCTGTTTGGATAGATCAAAGAGCTTACACTCAATTCACAGTAAAATTTACAATTCAGACCACATCCGTATGAGGTTGTGATAGATATTGGTGAGTTTCACGACTTCAGGATAAGTATCCCCATGATCTACTCGGAGTTGACGAATACTTTCATCTAAATTGAATAACATATGCCTTTTTTGATCTTCACGAATCAAGCTTTGTACCCAAAAGAAAGAGGCGAAACGTGTACCGCGAGTTATGCTACTAACTTCATGTAAACTAGTAGAAGGGTATAGTACAACATCGCCTGCGGGTAATTTAACTTCGTGATATCCATAGGTGTCTTCAATGACCAAATCACCACCGTCATATTCTTCAGGTTCGCTCAAGAATAGTGTGCAAGAAAGATCAGTTCGGAGTTGTTGAGCTGTACCACGAATTAGGCGAATAGAGTTGTCGACATGAAAACCAAAGCTTTCATGTTCATCATAACGGTTAAAAAGTGGTGGAATAATTTGATGTGGGAGAGCCGCAGCTTGAAAAACGGGGTGTTTCCAAATGGCTTGAATGACTAAATCACTTAAATGATGTGTTAACGGATCTTGTTCGGAGAGTTGTTGATTTTGTTTGACCGAGGCAGATAGAGTTCCTGCAGTCACTTTTCCTCCAACCCAGTCTGCTGTTTCCATCAATTGACGAAACTCAGCTACTTGCTCTTTTGATAATACATTTGGAATATGGTGAATCACAGAGAACATCCTTGATTTGATGGTTATAAAAATAGCCTCATAGAGAGGCTATTTTAGTTTAAGTTAGATAATTTCCATAAAGTTTTTATGGAAATCAAACTTAGTATTTGAAGTTGATTGCCAATACCGCATTACGGCCATTACCTTCAAATGCATAGTGTGCTGCATGTGCACTGGTAAAGTATTGTTTGTCAGAAATGTTATTCACATTTAATTGAACATTTACATTACGATTTACATCGTATTTCGCCATTGCATTGTAAATGGTGTAAGTCGGTAAAAACTTAGGTGCAGTTGTATTTACATAAACCTGATCACGGTATTCAGCACCAGCACCCAATGTTAACTTTGGTAATACTCGGTATGTTGACCATAACGTTGCACTGTTTTTCGCCACAAATGGAAGTGGTTTACCTTCCTGAGCAATTGCATTGTAAGCAGCTTTAGTGATTTCGCTATCTAGATAGCTATAACCTGTAGCTACTTCCCACTTGTCGGTAATTTTACCGTTTAAGCTTACTTCAAATCCATCAACTTTACTTTCCCCTGCATTTGCAGTCGTCGTCGAGTCAATTTGGATACGTGTATTCTGTTTCTCAGTACGGAAAATAGCAGCAGTTAAATTCGCACGATTATTAAATAAATCCCACTTTGTGCCAATCTCGAAGGTACGTGCTTCTTCAGGTTTAAGGTTGTTAATAATATCAGTGGTGCCTAGGGCATTGTCACTGCTGTCACCTTCAGCCAATACGCCAACAGGGTTCGCAGAAGTTGCAAAACTGGTGTAAATACTACCATTTTCAGTTGGTTTGTAGACTAGGCCTGCTTGATAGGTGAAAAAGTCTGAGTCACTTTCGTATTTTGTGCCTTTAGGAATACTGATTGTTGAGTTGTAAGCACCAGCAGTTGTTCCGTAGACATCCTTATTATATTTTTTCTCAGTTTCAAATTTGTCCCAACGTACACCTAAGTTTAAGAGCCATTGAGGATTGAATTCGATACTGTCTAAGGCATATACAGACATCGTTTCACTACGCGTAGTAGACTGTCCTTTAATGCTGCCCATAGTATCGGTAAAGAGACCATTGCCTGGGTTGTTTAGACTAGTACACCAGCCATTGAGAGCTGCAGCAGTTGAATTACATGAGTTGATATTAGACGTTAAAATAGTAGAGGTTGTTTGGCCTGCTGCATTGGTAAACGTATGCATTCCTTGATCGGTTTCTTGTAAACTCCATTCAGTTCCTACATTAAATGAATGCTTTAATGAACCTGTATTGAATTTGCCTCTTAAAGAAAGTTGGTCGCTATATGCATCTGTGTCTAAAATACGTGTGAGTGCACGGCGCGCGACAGTTCCTCTATAGATGTTCCCTTTTGAGTCATCGGCATTGGTATAAACATAATCAGATTTAGATTTGTTATAAGTAGCAATGTTAGATAGCGTCAAATCTTCATTAAGATCATGTTCTAACTTAAATGTTGCAATTTGATTTTCACGCTTATCAAAATCACGCGCTTTCCAACCATAGTATGTGCCTGGTTTAACACTGACTGGTCGACCGTCACCTGGTGTCACAGTTACGCCAGCTGGTGGGCTGCTTGGGTTTGCATTATTAAATGGGATACCCGCATCTGGTTCATCATTGCTACGTAAATAGTAATAACCGACAGAGCCCCGCGTATCAGAACCTAGACCAAAAGCTAGACTTGTTGCGATACCTGCACGAGCATATTCAGCACCGTCATGTTGTCCTGCTTTTTCATTTTCATGACCCATGACTACAACGCGGCCAGCCATTCCGTTGCCGAAATCTTTATTCGCATCGAGTTGAATGTGGCGATAGTTATCCGTGCCACCTTGTACGCTACCTTGGTAAGTATCGCCTTCATGAGCCACTTTAGGAATGAGGTTGATACTTCCGCCGACGCTGCCACCACCGCCAAGAGCAGAAGAAGAGCCTTTAATAACTTCAACTTGTTCGATTGCGAACATATCTCGACTTTGTGATGTCGTATTGCGGACTCCATCGACATAAATAGATGATTGGCCGCTATATCCACGAATATAAGGCATATCCGTAAATGGTGTTCCACCTTCACCAGCACCTAAAGTGATACCTGGCTCATAACGTAATGCTTCTAATAGAGTATTTGAATTGGTTTCTTTTAGTAATTTTTGAGAAAGAACAGAAACAGATTTTGGAGTGTCAAGTAGGGGAGCAACGAACTTGCTGTTTGCAGATTTGTCTACTTTCAAACTTTGTTCTGCTGCCGCTTCCGTGTGAATTGTTTCTAATTGCACGATTTGATCTTGCGCAACAGCATTGACTGCAACCACAGAGAGTGTTGAAGCGATTGCTGAAGAAACCAGCTTTTTACGTGTTTTGATGAAGGCCATAACGAATCTAGTTCTAGCGTTGTAAATTAGTATGCGAATAATAATGATTCTTATTTTTTGTAGCATAACTATTACATTGGAATTGTCGATGCTTAGATATATTTGTGTAGAAAAAATAAATGTAATAATGTAATGAATTGAATTTAAGTTTTTGATTTTTATTTGAATTGGAAAATTAGATTGTATTTTTATAATATTATTGGAATTTAGAATCCATTATTTTTAAGCTAAGTTTGAAGGTGTTTCTCAATTGAGTATGTATAAATTATGTTGGTTCTATATTAGCTAAGTACGAAGAAAACCCTGCCGGAGCAGGGTTCTCTATACTGCAATTTTAGAAGTCGTAAGAAACAGATAACCAAAGGTTACGACCAGGTAGGTATGTACCAGACATGCTTGAACCAATAACCATGTAATCGTAATAAGATGCAGGATTATTATTGGCATCAATATAAGTGCCATTGCTTGTAAAATCTTTATCTAGCAAGTTATTGACTGCGCCATTAAAACGGAGCTGATCATTCACAACATAGCTGGCACCCAGATTGAAAAGATTGTAACCCTTTAATTTATTGTTCGTTGCATTGTAAATAATCGCTGAATCACCTGCTGTTTGAACGGTACTGTAGCGCTTACGTTCTGATTTATATTCATGTTGTAACCATAGATCCAAGGATTCATTAATATGCCAAGTTGACGTCATATTAAAGGCATTTTTAGGCACGTTATTCAGGTAAGAACCTTTATTTTCACCTTTGGTAATTTCTGATTCCATGTAGGTATATGCTGCTTTGATATCCCATTCAGGAATGATGGTATATTTTAAGCTAAGCTCAACACCTTTAGTTTCGGCTTCATTCGCATTTATATTTTGTGTAAATGTATCTTGAGTAATATGTGAACCGTAACTTACACAATCTGGTCGATTTGGATTTGTTGCGGAATAACAGTTTAATAAATCTGGCCCTTCAGTAATCAGATTTTCAATTTTATTGAAGAATGCAGTAGTGGTAAGGTCTAAATTACCATTGTTATAATTAAAACCAAGTTCATAGTTGGTAGATTCTTCTGGTTCTAAATCTGGTGAACCAATTCCAAAAGATGTCCCCTGACCAGAAACACTAATCACACCGTCATGTAGCTGTTTTGCGGATGGTGCCTTGTAGCCAGTACTCACACCACCTTTAAAAGTAAGTTGGTCGGTTGTGTTCCATACAAGGTATGCGCGTGGGCTGAACTGACCACCGAAGCCAGAGTGATCTTCATAACGACCACCAAGTGTAAATCCTAAATTATCAAGAATACGCCATTCATCTTCTGCGTATACCGAAAAAGAGTCTTTTTTAAAGGTTGAGCCAAATCCTGCAATGTCATCCGCAATTTTAGCTTCTTTATATTCAGCACCAAGTGTTAATTTATGATTTGCAATGGGTAGAACAACATGAGAGTCGGCCACAAAGTCAGTATTTTCTAAAGTACGATCTGCGCCTTCACCTACATTGTTTTGGAAGGTTCTAAACGGAATAGTTCGACCGAGAGTTTCAGTTTTAGTTTGACTCACATATGAAGTCCATTGACCAAAACTATAATCACCATCGTGACCAGCAGAAATTTGATCACGTTTAAACTCAAGTTCATCTTTATAACCTGTCGCACCAAGTCCTGTCGCTCCTCTAGGGATGCTGGTCCAGTCTTGTGTTCCTAAGCGGTTATCATCATTTTTATAGGTTTGGCTTGAGTGGAAACCGTCTATCCAGAAACTGTTTTGATCATTGAGTTTAAATGAAAGTTTTCCGCCAATATCATAGATGTCTGCTTCGCTTGGACGTGGATCACGACCTGACGTTCCAGGAATACGTTCAGATTTTTGACGGTCTAAATAAGAGCCACGTAGTTGTATTCCAAGTTTATCTTGAATAATTGGACCATTTACAACAACACTGGTTTTCCATGAGTCTGCTTCGCTGCCATGCTCCATGACATTGCCACCGATAGTGACATTGCCATTCCATTCATTACTAATTTTTTTGGTAATAATATTGATGACACCACCCATGGCTTCTGAGCCATAACGAGTTGCCATTGGTCCACGAATGACTTCAATACGCTCAATCGATGATAAAGGTGGTAAAAAGCCATTTGAGGATTCACCAAAACCATTTGGTGTGACATCTGAAGAAGTCGTTTGACGACGACCATCAATTAAAATCAGACTATAGTTATTGTCTAAACCACGCATGCTAATATTCAAGCCAGAAGTTTTACCGATTCCATTACGAATATCGATACCTGGTACATCTGCTAATAGGTCTGCAATGCTGGTTGCATTTTTCTTTTCAATATCTTCTTTCGTAACCACGCTAATTGAAGCTGGTGCATTTTTAATATCTTGTTCAAAACCCGCAGCTGAAACCACAATAGTGGAAAGCTGATGGGTAGATGAATCTTCAGTTGTTGTTTCTGCGAAAACAGGAGTGGTGATTGCCCCAAGCAATGCCAATGAAAGAGGGTGTAGATTAAACTTACTCATAACTAGAGTTCCAATGATGGACGAGAAAAAAATTGAAAAAAATGATCAAAGTTGATGCAAATATTAATGGTAATATTTATCATTTGCAACAAAAAGCCATAAAAAATATAATACTTTGCGCTTAATCAGTAGGGATTTAAAAATATTCAAAATAAAAAACGATAAATGAAGAAAAAAATATGTGGTTTCAATCGGGTGTTTTGTATATCGTTCAATGTTGTCATATAATGTGGCACTTTTTAAAATTGTTCTTACCAAAAGATTGAGGAAGCCATGCAAGTAACTTCTGAAGCGGTTTCGGGTGTTACCCGTCGTTTAAATGTATCTGTACCGACGAGCCGTGTTAACGAGCAGTTCGAAGCTCGCTTAAAACGCACTGCTAAAACTGTGAAGATCAACGGCTTCCGTCCAGGTAAAGTGCCAGTAAATGTTGTTCGTCGTGAATATGGCGCGGGTATCTACCAAGAAGTCGTAAGCGACATTATTCGTGACACAGTATTTGAAGCGATCCAACAAGAAAAAATCAATGCTGTTGGCATGCCAAACATTGAAAAATCTGAATTAAAAGACGACGCGCTTGTATACGAAGCGACTGTTGAAGTTTATCCAGAAGTTAACGTGAAATTTGATGGTTTAGAAGTTGAACGTAAAGCATCTGAAGTAAACGACAAAGATGTTGATCAAATGATCGAAAACCTTCAGAAGCAACGTGCTTCTTGGGCTGAAACGAAAGGCATGGCTAAAAAAGACATGCAAGTAACTTTCGACTTTGAAGGTTCAGTAGACGGTGAAAAGTTTGAAGGCGGTTCTGCAGAAGACTTTAAACTTGTTTTAGGTTCAGGTCGTATGATCCCTGGTTTCGAAGACGGCATCGTTGGTATGAAGAAAGGCGAAGAGAAAGTTATCGATGTAACTTTCCCTGAAGATTACCAAGCTGAAAACCTTGCTGGTAAATCAGCTCAATTCAAAATTACTGTGAAGCTTGTTGAAAAACAAAAACTTCCAGAAGTTGATGCTGAATTCCTTAAAATCTTTGGTTTAACTGAAGAAGAAGGCATTGAGAAGTTAAAAGCTGACGTTCGTAAAAACATGGAACGTGAAGTGAAAAATGGTTTGCGTAATCAAGTGAAAGGTGCAGCTTTTGATGCACTTGTAGCTGCAAACGAAGTTGAACTTCCTGCGTCTATGGTTGCTCAAGAAGTTGACCGTCAACGTCAACAAATGATTCAACAGTTCACTCAGCAGTTTGGTGCTCAAGGTGCGAAAGCATTTGACTCAAGCATGCTTCCAGATGAATTGTTCAAAGAACAAGCTGAAAAATCTGTAAAATTAGGCGTACTGGTAAGCAAAGTTTTAGCTGATGCTAAAATTGAAGTAGATCAAGCACGTGTTGATGCTTACATCGAAGACATGGCTTCTTCTTATGAAGATCCAGCTGAAGTGATCGAATACTTCAAAAATGACAAACAACAACGTTCGCAAATCGAAGCTGTTGTGTTAGAAGACCAAGTGGTTGATCACATCTTAGCGTCTGCTAAAGTAACAGATACTGCTGTAAGCTACGAAGACTTATTGAAAGAGCAACAAGCTCGTCAACAAGGCTAAGTTTAGCTAAAGTAAAAAAGGCGCTTTGAGCGCCTTTTTTATTGTGATTTAGGTTTGTAAAAGGCCTTGCGTTCACAAAGCTTATGCAAAAAATATCTGTTATTTACTTGGGAATATTTTGCATTTTCAGCAATTATCCCTCATATTGTGACTATGAGTTGAGTAACAAAAAATTTAGGAATAAGTAAACGTATGTATATTCCAACTATCGATAATGCCTTAGTTCCAATGGTTGTAGAACAGTCATCTCGCGGTGAACGTTCATTTGACATTTATTCACGTCTTTTGCGTGAACGCGTTATTTTTATGACTGGTGAAGTTGAAGATAACATGGCGAATTTGATTGTCGCGCAAATGTTGTTTTTAGAAGCGGAAAATCCAGATAAAGATATTCATCTTTACATTAACTCACCAGGTGGTTCAGTGACTGCGGGTATGGCGATTTACGATACCATGCAATTTATTAAACCAGATGTTGTGACTTACTGTATGGGGCAAGCAGCATCAATGGGTGCTTTCTTGCTGAATGCAGGCGCGAAAGGTAAACGTTATTGCCTTGAAAATGCCCGTGTCATGATCCACCAACCGTTAGGCGGTTTCCGTGGTCAGGCATCTGATATTGAAATTCATGCACGTGAAATTCTGTTCATTAAAGAACGTTTAAACCGTTTAATGGCAGAGCACAGTGGTCAAGACTATGAAACTGTGGCACGTGATACTGACCGTGATAACTTTATGACAGCGCAAGCTGCAAAAGAATATGGTCTCGTGGACGAAGTGTTATCTAAACGTCCATAAGTTTTAAAAGTTTAGAATTGGAGTGAATATGTCCGAACATCCTCAAGGACAAAAGCATTGTTCATTTTGCGGTAAAACGCAGTCTGAAGTTGGGAAACTGATTGCAGGCGAGGACGCGTACATCTGTAATGAATGTGTGGACGTATGCTTAGACTTGGTGCAAACCAGTCAACAAGTTGAGTCGGGTGACTGGGCTGCAAAACCCTTGCCTAAACCTCACGAGATTCGTGCGGCACTAGATCAATATGTCATTGGTCAAGATGTGGCAAAGAAAACCTTGTCAGTTGCTGTCTATAACCACTATAAACGTCTTAAAGCGACACATGGTGGACATAAACACGACGATGCTGTTGAAATTGCGAAAAGTAATATCTTATTAGTAGGACCAACAGGTTCGGGTAAAACCTTGCTTGCGCAAACGATGGCACGTCTTCTAGATGTTCCTTTTGCTATGGCTGATGCAACGACACTTACCGAAGCCGGCTATGTCGGTGAAGATGTTGAAAACATTGTACAAAAGCTTCTACAAAAAGCAGACTACGATGTAGAAAAAGCGCAAAAAGGTATTATCTATATCGACGAAATCGACAAGATTACTCGTAAGTCTGAAAACCCATCGATCACGCGTGATGTGTCGGGTGAAGGTGTACAACAAGCGTTACTGAAAATGATCGAAGGCACGGTTGCATCTATTCCACCTCAAGGTGGTCGTAAGCATCCGCAGCAAGAATTCATTCAAATTGATACTTCAAATATCTTGTTCATCTGTGGTGGGGCATTCTCGGGTCTTGAGAAAATCGTACAACAGCGCCAAGAAAAAGGTGGAATCGGCTTCACGGCTGAAGTGAAGAAGAAAGATGAAGGCAAGAAATTGTCTGATTTGTTCCGTCAAGTTGAAGCGACAGATTTGGTGAAATTTGGTCTGATTCCAGAATTTATTGGTCGTTTGCCTGTAATTGCGACTTTGGAAGAGTTAGATGAAGAAGCCTTGATGCAAATTCTGACTGAACCGAAGAATGCACTGACACGTCAATATCAACATTTGTTTGATATGGAAAACGTTGATCTAGTTTTTGAAGACTCAGCACTACGCGCTGTGGCGAAAAAAGCCTTAGACCGCAATACGGGTGCACGTGGCTTACGTTCTATTTTAGAAAATACGCTGCTTGAAACCATGTATGATTTACCAAGTCGTACCGATGTTGGCACGGTTGTGGTGAATGAAGACGTGATTAACGGCAAGGCTGCACCATTATTTAAGCCAGAACGTTTACCAAGAATCGAACAGAAAGATGCAGCTAAAGTTGATTTAAAAGTGATTAATTCAAAGTCCGCTTAAGTTGTTATTCATCTGAAACGTGTGAAAATCGAGTGTTTTCACACGTTTTTTTATATTCAAAAAAAAGAGGGAATGCTACTCTGCATCAATAGGCTGGGATGCCTAGATTAAAACTAAAAATTCAGTATCAAAATAAAAATACGTCGTGAGGAATAGTCATGCGTGCAATGACGATTACGCTTTTAAGCAGTTTAATTTTATTGGGTTGTCATGGAAAAGCGACAGTTGAACAACCTGAATTAACATCAACCCTCAGTCATGAGATTGATTTTGAACACGATCCAGGTATGGTCGAACAGTATCGCATTGGAGTGTTTAGCGTAGGTGGATGGGTCAACCAAAAATTAGGACAGCGTTTTCAGCGTGTCCAACCCCAGCATGAACAAGCCGCGATGGTTTATCTGTATCGTCCAGACTCTAAGTGGAACCGACAAGAAATTGTTGCGTCGAGTTTATTTATCAATAAAGAACGCATTCCAAGCCTGCTGAACAATCATTACTATTGGGTCGAACTGCCCGCAGGGACTTATCGTTTATCGAGTAGTCGGCCTTTGGGCATTAACCATTTTCAAAAGCCGAAATATATCGATTTTAGCGTAGAAGCGGGGCAGTCTTATTTCATCAAGTATGATGAAGAGAACTTATCCACACGCCGTGATGTTTCGGGGCCTTTAGCGGTTATCCCTGAAAAAATTGCGATTCAAGAGATTGCATTTACCCAGTTAAAGTCGAACAGCTACAACTTTGTCGCGGAAGATCAACACACGGGTGAGTTACGAAAGAAAGCGCAAAAACTTAAACCTGCCAAATATGACCCAAGTGAAGATGTTCAGCTGATGAAGCCCTTTAAGCTGTGGAATCCTTTAACCTGGTAAGTAAGCTATTGTACTTTTTTTGCTTGTTCAAATAATGGTGTCAGGGTCTTTTCAATTTGACGATTCATTTCTAGCTGAATAGCCGGATCTTGCATCATTTCAGCAGACATGGCGATGCTATTACGCATGATTTCACTCATCATTTTACTGCTTTTTTTATTGATAGACTGGCCTAGAGGCGTTTTGAGGAACTGAATGTTGGCCAACACTTCCTCTTCGGTAAAGGTCTGCATATATACATTTTTAAGCATTTGCATAAATTTAGGATCTGAAATCAATTTACTGCTAAATGATGCCGTGATTTCAGCAATTTGCTTGGCTGCTTTTTGTTGTTCAGCATTGAGTGTTGATGTTTTAAAAATATTCTTAATAATTTCTTCGGCTTGTTGGTCATAAACGGGGCGCATTTCTTGCTGAGACTGCGCTAAAGTGCCTTTAATATCACCTAGTTTAAGCGCCTTTTCTACCGATGCTTCGGTCGCTGGTTTGGCAAAAGACGCTGTGCTAAGGACACATAAGGTAATACCGCAAAGGATGTGATTTAATTTTTTCATTGTTGGTCTATATCTTTTGATTAAGTCTATAAAAGTAGGTAAAAAAATACCCTTAACATGACCTTAGCATGTTAAAGGTATCCAAAAAAGTAAAACTTAAGTTTTAGCCCGCTGCAGCATCGACTACTGGAATTTTACCAATTTTCGCTTGCCAGATTTTTGGTGCTGTTGCGTGAATAGACGTACCATTCACATCAACTGCTACCGATACAGGCATGTCTTTCACTACAAATTTGTAAATCGCTTCCATACCTAAGTCAGCAAAAGCAACCACTTCAGCTTCACGAATTGCTTTAGACACAAGGTAAGCTGCGCCGCCCACTGCCATCAAGTAAGTCGCTTTATTGTCTTTGATTGCTTCAACCGCTGCAGGACCACGGTCCGCTTTACCGATCATACCGAACATACCTGTTGCTTCAAGTACTTGGCGTGTGAACTTGTCCATACGTGTTGCTGTTGTTGGGCCAGCAGGACCAACCACTTCATCACCGACTGGATCTACAGGGCCCACGTAGTAAATGAATTTACCTTTTAAGTCGACAGGAAGTTCTTCACCATTGTTTAGCATGTCTACCATGCGTTTGTGTGCAGCATCACGTCCCGTATAAATTGTACCGTTTAGAAGTAAGGTGTCGCCTGGTTGCCAAGCGTTCATTTCTTCTTGGGTAATGGTGTCGAGGTCAACACGCTTAGAGGTTGATGAATCCCAAGTTACAGACGGGTAGTCTTCAAGTTTTGGTGCTTGAATGTGTGCAACACCTGTACCATCAAGTTGGAAGTGTGCGTGACGAGTCGCTGCACAGTTTGGAATCATGCCTACTGGTTTGCCCGCAGCGTGACATGGGTAATCTTTAATTTTAATGTCTAGAACTGTGGTTAAGCCGCCTAGGCCTTGCGCGCCAATACCCAGTGCGTTTACTTTTTCGAAGATTTCCATACGAAGTTCTTCGATTTTATTTTCAGGGCCACGACGAAGTAATTCGTCCATGTTGATTTCTTCCATGAGCGATTCTTTCGCAAGCATCATGGCTTTTTCAGCAGTACCACCAATACCAATACCCAACATACCTGGTGGACACCAGCCTGCACCCATGGTTGGAACAGTTTTTAGTACCCAATCCACGATTGAGTCTGATGGGTTTAACATAGCCAGTTTAGATTTGTTTTCTGAACCGCCACCTTTTGCCGCAACGGTAATATCCACTTTGTTGCCTGGAACAAGTTTGTGGTAGATCACAGCAGGGGTGTTGTCTTTGGTGTTTTTACGACCAAAAGCAGGGTCAGCCAATACAGAAGCACGCAGTACGTTTGAGTTTTCTAAGTAACCCTGACGTACACCTTCGTTGATTGCATCGTCTAAGCTCATAGTTAAATCAAATTTAACATCCATGCCCACTTCAACGAATACGTTGACGATACCTGTATCTTGACAGATTGGGCGGTGACCCTCTGCGCACATACGCGAGTTAATTAAGATTTGTGCGATCGCATCCTTCGCGGCTTTGTTCTCTTCACGATCATACGCACGGCTCATCGCTTGGATGAAGTCTTGTGGGTGATAGTAAGAAATGAACTGAAGCGCGTCTTTGACCGATGTGATCAAATCATCTTGCTTGATAATAGTGGTCATACAAATATCTCTTGAGCGGGCTGATAGCTAGCGGGCTAAATTATAAGACAAAATGCCGAGGTTGTGGATGTTTTGCGAAGGCTTTGGGCGAAAGTTTAATAGTTGAACAAAATTGATGAGAAAATGAGGTTATAAACGGTGGTAAATATGACAAAAATATCTAAATTTAATGAAATATTTCATGTCTAAATTTGAATTATAAATATGATTTATTGTTTAAGGTGTTGAATTTATTGTAAAAATAATAATCTTCGAAATATGACAGCACTGTCATAAAGTTGTCATAAAACTTTCGCATAATGCATTCATCAAACAATAGGACATCGAACATGTTGACAGGTTTAGTGATGGCTGCGGGCTTTTGTGTATATATCGCAGCGACTTGGATGTACGGTCAAAAAGAAGATCAGGCTTAAGCTTTATCTTCTTTTTTTTGTTTTAAGCTCTCTTCAAATCTTCAAATCTTCAAATCTTCAAATCTTCAAATCTTCAAATCTTCAAATCTTCAAATCTTCAAATCTTCAAATCTTCAAATCTTCAACTAGCTAAAAATTGTTTAACGCCTTAAAATTCCAGTTTCAAATCTTAAAAAAATACAATGAAATACTATTCCTCGACTTCAGCCTTGCTATTTATCGGATGCTTTTTCTTGTGGTCTATTTTCCTGTTTTATTTAATGGCTCAAAAGCATGCAGGCAATGTCATTGTCGAAGATATATTTAAATTTAATTTTTACTGCATGATGCTTGCAATGTCGCCTTTGCTTTTGAAAAAAGCTCCGCCTAAAAACGATGTCGAGATGACGATTTTTGAAGAAAAGCAACATATGGAAATGCGCCATCAAGTCCTGAGCCAATCTGCTCAAGAGCGTCGGAAAGCTTATTTGATGAGTGCTTTTTTCGGTTTTTTAATGTCGAGTTTAATGATGAGCTTTATTTTGATGTTAGATAAATAAGCTGAATGTGAGTTTATCCGATCTAATTTTTCTCACTTTTCCGCATTTGGGATGGAGAGTAGCCAAAGTACTTTTTAAAGCGATGACTGAAATGGCTGCTGGAGCTAAATCCATACTGTTCCGAAATGTCGGTCATATTGGCAGATGTGTGCTGTAGAGCTTGGTGTGCCAGTTCAAGTCGACGTTGCATCACATATTGGTGCGGTGGCATGTGCATGGATTGCTTAAACATATGGGCAAAATGATATTCACTGAGCTGAGTTTGCTCGGCCAAATCTGATAAGGTCAAGCTTTGCTGAATATGCTGATCAATCCATTCTAATAACTGCTTCAGGGTATACGGGGACAGCCCACCTTTGACTTCAGGGACTTGCCATTCGGTATGGCTATAATTTTTAATTAGATGGTTGAGCAGAAGCGTTGTGGCAGTACTCATCTGCAAGTGATTTTCTCTGTTCTGCCAAGCCCCATTGAGTAAAAAATGTCGATAGATCATCGCAATCTGTGGGTCGGCCACGAAACTTTGTGGATTTAAAATAATTTGGCTTGGCTCACGATCCCACACCTGTTCGGCGACGCGTTGTAAATGTTGTTCAGTATAGTACAAATGCACAAAAGTCAGAGGGTCGCGCAGATCCCAAGTGGATTCAAAATCCTGTGGCATCAAGCACATATGATCTGGCCCACCGCCATTATGCCAACCTTGAGCTGTCTTTTGATAACTGTGATATCCCCCTTGAATGTACATACTAAGGGTATGGTGGTTACTACAAACACTGACGCGGTCTTGGTTGTTTTGCCACATGGCCAACTGCATGCCCGAACCCAGTTCGACCGAGTCGAGGAGTTGAGCTTTATGTTGTTGTAATTGATCTAGAATCTGATATTTCATCATCTATACGCAGTGCCAAATGGAAGATTTAGTGTAGGACTTTGATTTCATTTTGTCATCTATATCCGAAAATCAGTAAAAAATCACAAGTTTATGATAGTGACCACAAGAAGGTGCAAGAAATGAGAAACCTAAACCAAGCACAATAGCGTGAGTGGTTTGAGTTTGGTTTAAAGAGTATGAATGCGCTGTTATATGCTTTGGTGGTGGTGATTTGGGGAACGACATGGATTGCGATAAGTCTGCAACAACAAAGTGGAATATCGACCAATGTAGCCGTGTTTTGGCGCTTCTTTATTTCGGCTCTGGTGTTGTTTACTTTTGTTGTGTTGTGCCGAAAACTGCAAAAGCTGGCTGTAAAAGACCATCTATTTTGTATGTTGCAAGCATGCTGTATTTTTGGTTTTAACTTTGTTTGTTTCTATTATGCGGTTCAATATATCAGCAGCGGTTTGGAGGCTGTTATTTTTTCGATGGCGGTAATTTTTAATACCCTCAACGCTAAACTGTTCTTTGGACAACAGGTGTCTACACGTTTTTATCCTGCGGCTTTGTTGGGTGGATTGGGGATCATCGCCTTATTTTGGCATGATGTGGTGGGGAGTACCTTAAACAATCATACGCTGATGGGGATTGGTCTTTGTGTGTTGGGAACCTATGGTTTTTCACTGGGCAATATGATTAGTGCGCGCCATCAAAAACAAGGTCTGGATATTTTCACCACCAATGTTTATGGCATGTTGTACGGTTCAATTCTGATGGCATTGATTGCTGGATTTAAACAAGACGAGTTTTTCCCTGCTATGGAATTCAGTGCAGTGAGTGCTTTATTGTATTTGGCTATTTTTGGTTCAGTGATTGGCTTTACCGCCTACTTCTATTTGGTTGGACGGATTGGTGCAGGCAAGGCAGCTTATAGTACTTTGTTATTTCCTTTGGTGGCTTTGGTGATTTCGACCATCTGGGAAGGGTATCAATGGCATATCAATGCGGTCATTGGGGTGATTTTGATTTTATGTGGTAATGCAATTTTCTTTATTCAAGCGCCCAAGTTGAAATTCAGTCAAATGTTGAAGCGAAGTTAGGTGTGCGCAAGAAAATAAAAAAAGTTATTTTGCCTTATAAAGGAAATATTTAGTTGTTTTTCATCCTTTGTATTATGCTCATTTTAGAGAACTTCATGCAGGGCTTTATAAATGGATTTAAAAACGTTTGAATTATTCGCTCGTTACAACGTGTGGTCTACTCAAAAATTAAACCAAGTTTTAAAAAATGTCTCTGATGAAGATTTCAATGCTGAATGCGGACTTTTCTTCAAAAGTATTTCTGGAACGTTGAATCACTTGCTTGTTGGTGAGCATTATCTATGGTTTCCTCGGTTCTCATCGAAATCATCTCCTACATTGAAGTTAAATACCATCGTAGAAAGGAATAAAGATAAACTCATGTTTGAGTTAGAGAGCAGGGCTTACAACTGGATAGATTTTTTAAAACATGTTGATGTGGAAAAATTTGGACATGATTTACAGTACAAAACATCAGCTGGACAAGAAATGAGTCTGCCCTATGCTGCTACATTATTGCATGTGTTTAATCATGGAACGCATCACAGAGGGCAAGTGACAGCGGCTTTAACTTCAATGGGTTATCCATGCCCAGAGATTGACATGGTATATATGTTGATAGAAGAAAATCTGCCCGTTTAAGAGAGCTGCGGTTGGTTTTGTAAAATAATGGAATCGAGCTGATACGATGCCCTCATCATGATGCTGTATTGGCTTTAATCCAAAGTGCTTCCATCTCAATCTCAACCATTTTTTGAGAATTGGATCGTTTCTTTTGCAACTCCTCAAACTTTTGTCTATCTGGCGAGCTGGATAAGATAATATTACCCATTTCAATTTGAAGATTATTGTTTTTTATGAGCTTCTCACGGGCTGCGGCAACTTCCGAGCTTTTGAGAGACACAGCGTCGTAATTTTGATTCAGACTTTGAATGCGTTTGTTTGATTTTTCAATTGCAGTTTTCAGAGCACGAAGATCTTTTTTTTCCATCGCATGTTTTATCTCCCACCTTGAGTTTTCTGCTTCTTGTTTGGTGGCTGCACTTGATTGTGCCCAGAGCGCAATAAGGTCATGTTTGATGTCTGCAGCATTATCTTGACTCAGATGTGAGGTGCTATGGGGTGGGGTATGAGCCGTAACATTGAGCTCAGGGTCTGATTTTACCTGTTGTCGCGTGTTGTTTAATGCCCCTGAATTCAGTTGAGGGTAAATCATGTGTTGTAAGGCTCTCATTTCACTGATAGAGCTTTGTTGTATGACGCTGATTTCTGCTTCAAGTGCTGTTATACGCTGCATCTGTGGTGGACTTTTAGTATTTTCTTGTGCCAGTTCCACACCAAGTAAATGGACTTGCTTAAATTTCTCACGTAACGCAGCACCTTCTTGGCTTTTGAAGTTTGTTGCATCTAGTGCAGTATTAAACGCAAGAGAATGGGTTTTCAGTTGTTCTAGCAGGGCGGGGATGGTATCGACTTCTTTATTTTGACGAGCCGCTTTAAGTGCATCTTGTGCGTTCAAAATGGCCTGAGAGTTTTTATTCGAAATCTGATCTAGGGCATCAAGATCCGCTTTAATGTCAGTTGGATTTGCTGTGCTTAAGTTTGTATATGTTGTGGTTGAGTCTGGCGGTGTTTGGTGCTGCTTAGATTCATTACATGCTGTCAGTGAAAATGTTGTCACTATTAGAATTGGAAGCAATTTTTTATTCATTATGAGACCAATGATTTAGAATTTAATTATATCTCTTGAGTATATTGTTTAAGTGTCTGAAAAGTAAAGTCTTACTGTTTTATCTGTGTTTGGGCTATGCTTGTAAATATACATTAGTCGAATGTTTGAGAGGCTATACGATTAGGTGGTACTACACTCAGTTCAATTGTATATGCTGGAGAGTGACGAATTTGTATTTAGTGAAAAATGGTTTCACATCGTGTGCTGATTACAGTAGCAATCGCAAAATTACATTTTAAAATAGTTCAAGAGAAGAAAATAATGGAGCTTTCATTTCTTTCAATAGTTGGTTGTTTATTGATAGTTGGTGGATTATTACTTCCCATTTACACAGCAAATTTATTTCCTTTATCAAAAAAATCAAATGACCAGTATCAAGAGATGATGAGGAAAGGTGACCGTGGATGGATTATTGATTTTAAGATCAATCAATGGATAAGAAAAAACTGGATTTACATTCCAATTTTAGGTGTACTCCTCTTTTTTATTGGGTTGTTATTCTAAGTGAATAAGTAGATTTTTAGCCTAAGATATTGATAAATAATTGTGAAGGTGTACGTTTTTTTCTAAACGTTTATTTCATTGAATACAGCGCTTTTAAAATAAAAAACCACCCAACTTTTCCGTTGGATGGTTTTGATCCGCTCAAATTACTTTACGCTGTTGCTTGCTGTTCTGCTTGAATTGCAGTGAGTGCAATCGTAAACACGATGTCATCCACCAAAGCACCACGAGACAAGTCATTTACAGGTTTGTTCAAACCTTGCAACATTGGGCCGACGCTTACCACATTAGCAGAGCGTTGTACGGCCTTATAAGTCGTGTTTCCTGTGTTTAAGTCAGGGAAAATAAACACATTGGCACGACCTGCAACTTTAGAATCAGGTGCTTTCGAGCGTCCGACACTTTCAACCGATGCTGCATCGTACTGAAGTGGGCCATCAATCAACAGATCAGGACGACGTTCTTTCGCTATACGTGTTGCCTCAGCGACTTTCTCAACTTCAGCTCCAGCACCAGAGGTACCTGTTGAGTATGAAATCATCGCAATACGTGGGTCTAAACCGAAGGCCTTCGCTGAGTCAGCCGATTGAATCGCAATTTCAGCGAGCTCTTCGGCATTTGGGTCTGGGTTAATTGCACAGTCGCCATAGACATAGACTTCATCGGGTAACAGCATAAAGAACACGGAAGAGACCAGTGAGTACTCAGGCGCTGTTTTAATCAGTTGGAAGGCAGGGCGTACAGTATTGGCTGTAGTATGTATTGCGCCTGAGACCAAACCGTCGACTTGATCGAGTGCCAACATCATGGTGCCTAGAACGACAGTGTCTTGCAGCTGTTCACGCGCTTGTAGCTCGTTCAGTTTGCCTTTACGCAGTTCCACCATTTTTTCGACATAGTTTTCACGAATCAAATCTGGATCGATAATTTCTAAGTCATGTGGAAGCTCGATGCCACGTGCTTTTGCCACTTCTACGACAGCTTCAGGTTTCGCCAATAAGATACAGTGTGCAATGCCACGAGATTGGCAAATGGCCGCAGCTTGAACTGTACGTGGCTCATCGCCTTCAGGGAGGACAATCCGCTTCTTCGCAGCAATCGACTTTTGTACCAATTCATGGCGGAAAGCCGAAGGTGAGAGACGAGGTTGGTACGAGCCATTCAACATTACCTTTAGCCATTCTTCATTGATATGGCTCGACACAAAACGAGTGACTTGCTCAGCGCGTTCAGTATCATCGACCGGAATTTCATTGCTGAGATTGGCTAAGCTCTGCGCCGTGTCGAACGTGCTGAGCGCTGTATGTAAAATTGGTAAGCCTTGTTTAATCGCTGTTTGGCAGAACGCAAGCACTTGCTCGTTTGGCGTATGGTGTTCAGTCAGTACCAAACCTGCCAATGGAATACCGTTACTGCTGGCTAAGCTGGATGCCAAAAGCACATCGATACGATCTGATGCACTGATGATGAGCTCGCCTGCGACAAACTTATGTAGTTCATGTTCAATGTTTGATGCAATCAAACTGCTATGCAACACACGACGTTGAGTCGCGTCGCCTTGATTGATCCATTCCGCCTGAATGTGTGAAGCCAAGTCAGACATACGCGGTACACTGAGCGTGTTGCTAAATGGAACCAAGCCGATTACAGGGAGTTTGTCTGATCCGAGCTTTGGATGGGTCTTTTGGAGCTCAATAATAAATTTATTGGTATCGCTGATTAAACGCAGACTTGGGTCAAACGTCACTGGAATGTGTGCTGAGTCATCGGGCAAGCCTTTGGTGCGCATCAATAACACGCCCGCGGTTCGCTCTGAACTTGCACCCCCAAAGTAGCGTAGTTGGCTATCGACTTTTTCAGCCGTCGCGCTCGGTTTATTAATGTCTGCATTGCTGACAATAATAACTTTGGCATCGAGTGCTTGCGCAAGTTGTGCATTTAGTTCAGAAGCAAAAGAATCTTGGCTATTCGGGACTAAACCTTCAACAATGATCAGGTCATGCTTACGCGCAATAGCACGGTGCAAACGCACCGCATCTTCAAGTAGCTCATCATTTTCACCCGCACTGAGTTGTTGCAAAATGGTGTGATAGCTAATCGGTTCAACGGTTTCATTTTTTGAAACATGGTGATAGAGCGCTGTGGTACGGTCTGCACCTGTGGTTAGTTCTTGAGAAAAAGGTTTTAAAAATCCAGCTTTAACACCTTGGCATTCCAGCGCATAAACCAAACCCAGACACGCAGATGTTAAGCCGACGCCTTCCCCAGTGGGCACAAGTAAAATTGTTTTCATATATTTATTCGTCATACAAGAATTTAAAACAGACTTGAGTGAATGTAACGATCGCTTAAGCGATCGCTACATTGTCTTCAGACTTTTTTGCAGCAGTTTGAATCACCTCATCGGCCACGGATGCAGTTTCTTTGGCAATACGGCCTTCTTCATCGGTCGGCACAACCCAAATTTGAGGGCCTGTACCTGTATCAATACGACCTTCGGTACCACGTTTTAAACTGTCATTGGCTTCTTTACTCAAGTTAAAACCAAAGTGCGGTAGGAAAGCGACTGTTTTTTCACGAATATATGCCGAGTTCTCACCAATGCCACCCGTGAAGAATAAGCCATCAAGACGTGGTAGACCACAGCTCAGTGCGGCCAATGATTTTGCGAGGCGATAGCAGAACACTTCAATGGCTAAAGTCGCATCTTCATTGCCTTGTTCAGAGGCTTCAATCAAAGTACGCATGTCATTTGATAGATCAGACAACCCGAGTAAGCCCGATTGGCTATTCAACATTTTATCAATTTTATAAATGTCCCAGCC
Organism: Acinetobacter johnsonii ANC 3681; assembly: GCF_000368805.1. Lineage (NCBI taxonomy): Bacteria > Pseudomonadati > Pseudomonadota > Gammaproteobacteria > Moraxellales > Moraxellaceae > Acinetobacter > Acinetobacter johnsonii. The sequence goes on from NZ_KB849704.1 coordinate 335,540, forward strand.
TAGGTTGTTGGCAAGGAAACTATGTAAGCTTGGATCGACATCACCACTGCGTGTGCCCATCACGACACCTTCAAGTGGAGTTAAGCCCATTGAAGTGTCTACACTTTGTCCATTCCAAATGGCACAAGTAGAGCTACCATTACCCAAGTGTGCGGTTAACCAGCCCCCTTGCTTGAAGCTACCTGCCAGTTCAGAACCGCGTTCAGACACATAAGCATGGCTTGTACCATGGAAGCCATAGCGACGTACATTGTGCTCAGTGTATAAGAACTTTGGCACAGCGTAGCGGTAAGCATGTGCAGGCATGGTTTGGTGGAATGCCGTATCAAATACAGCCACTTGTGGTAGCTCTGGGAATAAACGCATAGTGGCGTCAATCCCAACCAAGTGCGCAGGGTTGTGTAGTGGTGCTAGTGGTGTTGCTGCACGAATGCGTTCGACAATTTCTTCTGTTAAAAGCTCAGCTTTGGTCAATGTACCGCCGTGTACCACGCGGTGACCAATGGCTTGAGGGTTATAATGTGAAAGGCGTTCTAAGATGGTTTCCAATGCTTTCTCATGATCGGCATGTGGAATAGACAATTCAAGGGGTTGACCACCCGCCGTAATGCCTTTGATGCGAGCGTCAGCAGAACCTAAGTTCTCAGCTAAACCGAAAATACGATCTTCACGACGTTCAGAAACGAGCGCATATTTGATTGATGAAGATCCGCAGTTAATTACTAATACTGATGTAGACACGTTTTAATACCTGATTCTAATTGAATTATCCGTCCTAGAACTGATCTTCATGCAGTACGTTCTTATGCAATCTTGATCATTTTTTATGTTGTATCATGTGTATTTTTTTAGTCCTAGATAGACTTTAGGTGATTAGACTTAAGCACTATCGACCGTCTGATGAATAATAATTAAAATTTATCGGTTCATGATTTTCATTTATTCATGAAATGATGCTGAATTATTCATCAGCTCCAACCCTTTAAAAATAACACGCTATCCGCTGAAAAGAGCTGAATATATTGTGGCTTTCCTGTTTATTTTTGATATTTCATTTTAGACCCACACATAATCACATGCACAATCAATGTGACCATCAAAAAAGCATGATTTCCTCTAGATTTTAATTATTTGCATTGAAATGGCACTGATTGAGTTGGTAAACGCCTTTATGTGAAAAGAGGGATCTAAAGTCAAAACAACAGCCGATAGGGGGGCAGTAAAATACGCCTGCATCTTATGATGATCATGCTTTTGTTTTGAGTGCTTGCAGAGGGCGTTCAGATATAAAAAATGTTCAGCCCTCTGGAAAGAGCTGAACATAGATATTTAAAATGTGCCGGATGAGTTATTGGCGAATTTGACCATCACCAAACACAATCCATTTTTGTGAAGTCAGGCCTTCTAAGCCGACTGGGCCACGGGCATGGATTTTATCAGTTGAGATGCCAATTTCTGCACCTAAGCCATATTCAAAACCATCGGCAAAACGGGTCGAGGCATTGATCATGACAGAACTCGAATCCACAGCGGCCAAGAACTCGCGGGCTAGAGAGTAGTTTTCTGTAATGATCGAATCGGTATGGTGTGAGCCATATTTGTTGATATGCTCAATCGCTTCTTCCATACCAGACACTACCTTCACCGCTAAAATTGGACCGAGGTATTCGGTGTACCAATCTTCTTCTGTCGCCGTTTTGACTGTCGCACCTAAAATGCGCTGAGTTTCAGCACAGCCGCGTAACTCCACTTGCTTTTCAGTGTAGAGCTCAGCGACACGCGGTAAAAACTCATCTGCGACTTTTTCATCGACCAGCAAAGTTTCCATTGCATTACATACGCCGTAACGGTGAGTTTTTGCATTGAGCGCAATCGGTAGGGCTTTTTGTAGGTCAGCTTGTGCTTCAACATAAACGTGACAGTTCCCATCCAAGTGTTTAATCACAGGGACACGGGCTTCATTGCTGATACGTTCAATCAGGCCTTTGCCTCCACGTGGAACAATCACATCGACAAATTCGGTGAGTGTAATCAGTTGCCCCACGGCTGCTCGGTCTGCGGTGTTAATGACTTGAACCGCATGTTCAGGTAAACCCGCCAGTTTTAAACCGCGTTGAATGGCTTCAGCAATGGCTTTATTGGACTCGAGTGCTTCAGAACCACCACGTAAAATAATGGCATTACCAGACTTTAGTGCTAAAGATGCGGCTTCTAAAGTCACATTTGGGCGAGACTCGTAAATCATGCCAACCACGCCTAAAGGAACGCGCATCTTACCAAGCTGGATTCCTGACGGACGATAGGCCATGTCGGTGATTTCACCAACAGGATCTTTGAGGCCAATCACATCTTTTAAGCCTTGCAACATGCCTTTAAAGCGTGCGGGAGACAGTTCTAAGCGATCAAGTAAAGCACTGTCTAAGTTGTTGCTGTGCGCTTTGTTCATATCTGCTTGGTTCGCCGCTAAAATAGTGGGCTCACTGTTGACTAAAGCAGTATAAATAGCTGACAAAGCGTTGTTTTTAGTTTCGGTAGAGGCACGCGCCAAAATACGAGAAGCTTGACGTGCTTGCTGTCCTACCGTTTGCATATATTGTTCAATCGACTCTTGCATAGCGGTTTGATCACTTAGAAATTTCACAGAAGATAGTAACAGCCTAACACTCGACCGCATAGTCTCTACATGAAAAATCCAGTGTAGAGGCGGACTTATACATATTTTGAAATTGTTTTTTATCTAAAACATGATGAGCGGTTGCACAATCTGTTGCGTGTAAAACAGTGCTCTGTATAGAATGAATTTTAGGACATAGAAGTCCTTGCATAATTATTACAACACTGAACACCCTGTTGTCGTTGACAGGCGTGATCGTGCATTTCTTGCAAAACAAAAAGTACAGGCAAGAGTAGAGGGAAGGAACATGAATTCTATGATTCAAAGGGATGCCGAGCTGGATGACGCGAATTTACGCTTAGGTTTTTTTGATGTTTACCATCGTAACAGCTTTAAAGAACCTGCACGAACCACATGGATTGAGGGCTGGAAAGTCGAATACATGGCGATTGCTCGGCCAGAGTCATTCCATCGCACGCCTATCGTGATTATTGGTGGAGCGTTTCAAAACTTTAATTCCTACAAATACTGTGTTGAACAACTGCTCGATGCCGGTCCGATTGTCCTGATTGATTTGCCTTCAATGGGTGCCAATCAACAAATTCGTAATATCGATACGGGCTTGTCTGCAGGAACATTAGAACTGGGTGATCTCGCGAAAATGCTCGGTGTTTGGTTAGACATTGAAGGATTAGACAAAGTTTCAGTGATGGGCATGTCACTGGGCTCAGTTGTGGCGTCTTGTCTAGCCAATCAACGACCAGAGCTGATTGACCGTATGATTTTAATGGGTGTGATGCAAAAGACCCGTAAAAGCTGGCGGATGTTGCTGGAGGAATCGTTACATTTAATGCGTGAACAACGCATGGATGAGTTTGGTCAGGCCGTGATTTTGTATTTGGTCAATCATGCCAAAATGGATAAAACCAAAATGTCACCCACAGCCAAACGTTTGTTCTTCAGACAGATGGCGGAGTTTACTGCAACAGAACAAGAGCGCTATGAAATCAACTGTAATCGTTTGCTTCGCCTCACCGATGTGCCGATTCCACAGTGCAAAGTTTTGGTGGCCTGTGGCCAATATGACAGTTTTACCTTGCCACATGAAAATGCCAACTTTGCGTTGCAATGTCCTGACATGGAATATGCACAAATTGCCAATGCAGACCATGTGCCACAGCTACAACGCCGTAAAGAAACCATGCACTTGTTTGCGACGTTTCTGAAGGACGAGTCCATTCAACACTTAGACGGGATTATTCCCTTTAGTCGAGCACAAATGCTGGATATGGAGCGCCGCGGTGAAGAGCGGGTTCAGATTCAACACCCTGAAACCTTCTTAAACTATCGTCATTCGGATTTGGTGATTGCGACAGAAGTGGTGGATTTGAACTACTTTGGGGTACTTTTACGCTTTGAGTCAGACTTAGCTGCTGTGGCGGCTAAATATCCGCGTGATTTAGCTTTACACTTGAGCGATGAAGAAGGCGAGTTTCAGATTGAATGTTTAATTTTCTCGGAAGATGGACCGTATATTCGTGCCTTATTTAAACATGGCAGTTTTGAACTCGCGGAGCGACTGCTTCGCTTTGTGGGGCGTCAGAAACAAGAACAGACGTTGCTCGAAGCCGTGAGTTAATTGAAATTTAAAAATAAAAAAACAGCGTGTCATCGCTGTTTTTTTATGGGGACTAAGTTTATTGCTCGGGTTGATTGGGCTTTTGCCATTGGCTATGTATCAACCAGACCAAGTCGCCTAAGTGGTCCTGCTGATCTAAGTTTGAAGTATCGGCCTGAGTACTATTGAAGGCTAAAGTGGGTTGGTGAACGTTAACAGTATGGAAGCCCGCTTGTTTGAAAAACTGAGTGGCTTCAGGTGGGCTGATAAAGTGAAAGCCAAAGGCGCTACGGGACATCCATTTTAAAAGCTTGCTACTGCTCCAAATAAAGTTAGCCAGCTTATTTTTCACAGGTTCAGGGTAGAGGTCAGTGAGATAATATAGCTGATCAAACTGCTGTCCGTATTGGACAATGCCCTGTAGCAGTTGAGCAAGCATGTCTTTGCTAAAGTAGTTGATCAAACCTTCACTAACCACCACCAAGGGGCGGTTTGGGTCAAACACCTCAAAAGCACGGGAAAAATCTGCACTAAATAAGTCGGCAGAGAGAACCGCAGGACTGGTCTGATCGATCTGTTTTAAGGCCTGAGTTTTCATTTGTGCCATGTCCGGTAAGTCGAGTTCACGATAGTCAATCTCAGGATACTGTTGGCGAAAGCTCCAGCCGCGTGGGGACAGACCACTGGCAATTTCTAAAACTTGTAAGTTTGGGTACTGTTGGATCAGCGCGCTGAGGTGGTCATCAATCATTTGATGACGCTGTTTTAAGGTCGTGCGCATGCTGCCACCGACGTGTTTTTCGGCCCAACTTTCGAGTGGATGCACCAGTTTGGCCAGTAACTTCCCTTTGCGGGTGGCAAATACAGGATGTGAGATGCCCATGCTATACCAAATATAGCCTGTATAGTGCGCAGTAAAAGAGATGTGGCGATGAGCCGATAAAGCATCTGTCATGGTATCCGTACCTGATATTTTGTTGTTTTAGCATTGTTGTTTGGGCAATGCAGAGCAAGCCTGTTGATTTATTTTAAGTTTATCATAATGAAAAAAGGACATCTTGTGATGTCCCTTTGTCCGAAATATCGCGGTTGAAATGGTCAAAGATGAAGTGCTTAACTTAATCTAAACAGTTCCACTTGGTCGCGTACTTTGGCCCAATTTTCACCTAAATACAGCTTCGACTGAACGCTGATATTTGGAATCTGACCACGCATGCGTTCTAAGCGAGCTTGGTTTGGCAGCGCCAGTTGGTTGATCCCCTCCAAGGCCACGCATGCGGCTGCTCGATCATTACATACCAGCCCCATGTCACAGCCAGCATGGAGTGCAGCTTGAATGCGTGCATCTGCACCACCCGCAACACATGCGGCTTGCATGCTTAAATCATCTGAGAATAAGACACCATCAAAGCCCAGTTGTTGACGTAGAACGGTTTGAATCCAATACGGTGAAAAACCTGCTGGGTTTGGATCGACTTGGTTATAAATCACATGGGCAGGCATGAGTGCATCCAACTGCGGCATCAGTTTGATAAAAGTCTGCATATCTTTGGCATAAATTTCATCATACGTGCGTGAGTCGATGGCTGCTGCGACATGTGAGTCTGCTTTGACTGAACCATGACCGGGGAAATGTTTGCCTGTTGATGCCATGCCTGCGGCTTTCATCCCTTTTAGGAATGCACTGGCCAGCGGTACGATGTCTTGAATATTTTTGGCAAAGCCACGGTCACCAATCACATCACTGATGTCATTTAAGTCGAGTACAGGGGCAAAGCTAAAGTCGATACCGACGGCAAGCACTTCTGTCGCCATCAACCAGCCAGATTGTTCTGCCAAGCTTAAGGCTTTTTCAGGTTCGCTTAAGAATAGCTCGCCAAACTTACCCATTGCTGGAAGTAGGCTAAAGCCCTGTTTTAAGCGTTGAACGCGTCCGCCTTCTTGATCGACAGCAATCAAAATATCAGGACGAATTCGGCGCATATGGTCGGTTAGGGCGCGAACTTGTGCAGGAGACTCAATATTTCGTCCAAATAAAATCATGCCACCGACTTGCGGTGCTTGTAATAGTGCAATATCTTCTTGAGTAAGTTCTGTGCCTGCGATGTCGAGCATCAATGCGCCAATCATATTGGGTGTCCGTATTTGATTTTTTGGTCAGTGACTGTTTTGGCTCTGAAATGAGAGCGAAACAGGTCGTCGAAAACAATACCCGAATTTTGCAATGATTTGCTACATTTTGTCAGCACAGATTATGATAAAACTACACGACATAAACAGATTAAGTTGTTTAAGATTTTGAATATTCTCAATTCATGTCGAAAAATGACATTGTAATTTTGGTCAAAAACCAAGGAACTAAGAATTATTTATGAAACTTCAAACCATTGCTTGTGCGGTTGCAATTGCAACGGGTGGATTCTTTTTCACCCATGCCATTAATGAAGCCATTGCAGCGACTGAAACTACCGCTGTAACCAAACAAGCTATTGTTCCGTCGCAGGAGCAGGCTTTGGTGTCTCGTCAACTGGCGACCTTGGTTGACCGTCAACATTATCTCAATCAACGTTTAGATGCGAAAACATCGGCGCGTATTCTCGATTTCTATCTGGACAGTTTAGATCCAGACCATTCGCTGTTTCTTGCCTCTGAAGTAGAGAGTTATAAGCGTAAATATGGCTCAAACTTAGGTGCGGCTTTAAAAGCAGGTGACTTAAGTGGACCGTATGCGATTCATGCACAGTATCGTGATCGTTTGACCCAGTTTTATACCTATATGCTGGATGAGCTGAAAAAGCCGCAGAACTTAAAACAAGCCAATGTTTATATCGAAACGGATCGTGAAAAGGCACCGTATTTTGCCAATGAAGCGGCGCAGCGTCAGCATTGGAACAAAATGTTGGTTTCGCAGCTGATTAATTTGACCATCAGCAAAGAAGAAGAGTTAGCGAAGCAAAAAGCGCTTAAAGCCAACCCAGAATTGGCCAATGGACAAGATCTCACTAGCTCGGAAGATTTAACCCCAGTACAGACTTTAACCAAGCGTTATACGCGCCAGTTAGAACGTATTTCACGAGTGAAAAGCGATGATGTGTTAGACAAAACACTCAATGCAATGACGCTTACCTATGATCCACACAGTAACTATTTCCCGCCTGTCGATGCAATGGAATTGAACCGTCAGACGACTTTGCAACTTGAAGGGATTGGGGTGTCAATTCGACCTGAACGGGGCAATGAAGACTACACCAAAATCGAAACCATTGTGGAAGGTGGTCCTGCAAGCAAGTCTGGACAGGTGAAGTCGGGTGACCGCATCATTGGTGTGGCACAAGATGGCGAAAAAATGGTGGATGTCATCGGTTGGCCGAGCAATGAAATTGTGGGTTTAATCCGTGGTAAACGTGGTACCAAAGTTACCATACGCTTACTCGGTTCAGGTGCACCGATGAGCCAAGCGCGTAATGTGACCATTACCCGTGACGTCATTCAAGAAGAAGATGCAGGAGTACGTTCACGTACCGTGAATGTAACGCGTGATGGACAACAATACACCTTTGGTGTGATTGAAATTCCGTCTTTCTATTTGAACTATCGTGCACGTCGTGCGGGCACAGAATATCGTTCTGTATCTGAAGATACCAACAATGCGCTGAAAACTTTAGCGGCCAAGAATGTATCAGGGATTATTATCGACTTACGTAATAACCCAGGGGGATCACTTGAAGAAGTGGCGCGTATGCTTGGACAGGTGATTAAGTCAGGTCCTGTGGTGCAAATTCGAGATGGTAACGGCAATTTGAGCGTTTTCGAAGACGATGACAATGGTGCACAGACCTATGCAGGTCCACTGGCAGTGATGGTGAATTTAGCATCTGCGTCTGCAAGCGAAATTTATTCTGCTGCGATTCAAGACTATGAACGTGGCATTGTGATTGGTAGCACCACCACAGGTAAAGGAACAGCACAAGTTCAGCTCGATAACTTGGCGCATGGTCAAGCGACACTAACGCAACGTAAGTTTTACCGTGTAACGGGTGGCAGTACGCAAAACAAAGGCGTAATTCCAGACGTGAAATTGGTAGATATTTACAATGAAGAGTTTGGTGAGCGTAAAGCGAAAAATGCGCTTGAATGGGACACCATTCCAACCGCACCGTTTAAACGTGAAGGCAGCATTGCACCGTATGTAAAACGTTTAGGTGAGCTGTCGCAAGCACGCGTTAAAGTCGACCCGCAGTTTAACTATCTTGAACAGCGTAAAGACATCTCGAAAAAGACCGAAGATCAAAAACGTGTAGTTTTAGATATTGATCAACGTAAAGCTGAATTGTTGGCACTGGAAAAACAGACTTTAGACTCGGAAAACAAGCGCCGTCAGATTGCAGGACAAAAGCCTTATGCAAACTGGGAAAGCTATCAAGCTTCTATGGAAGCTTTGGTTGAAGCACGCGCTAAAATGAAAGCGAATCAACGTCCTGCATTGCCTGAAGAGGAAGCATTTGTGACTGAATCTGCAAATGTCTTATTAGATTATGCCAAGTTGCAAAAAGGTACTGCAAAATAGTTTAATCTCTGATGCAATGTATTAAAAAGCCAGTTTCGACTGGCTTTTTATTTAAATTGTGATTCAAAACACAAATGTGGGATTGGCATGCTGCTAAAGCAATCTGCTAGGTAAAATAAATCTATAAATTCTAATGATATCTCTGTGATTTTTTCTTGACCTGAACCTGTTTGTATAAGATTCTTAATCGGGTAGTAATGCTTTTCGCCTTTGATAAAAAGGATATAAATGAAGAAAAAGAGAAATTAATACGGACATTTTATATGATGCATGTGCATTACGATTTTAGTTTGGTATTAGGTTCAATTGTTGTGGCATTGTTGGCGTGTTTTTTTGCAGTGTCGACCGAACGCTTATTATTTCGTACTTGGCGTAAAAAATTTCAAACAGTGCTCATTTTACTCAGTAGTTTTTTCTTAGGCTGTGCCATTTGGGCCATGCATTTTGTGGGTATGTTGGCTTGTGATTTGCCGACGCATAGTTATTTTGACCCTGCACTGACAATTCTTTCTTTTTTTATTGCTTTTATTGCATCTGTTTTTTCAATTTGGTTGACCACGCGTCAGACCTTACCTTTTTTAAGATTGGTTTTGGGGTCGGTATTGATGGGGCTTGGTATTTCGGGCATGCATTATACTGGCATGATGGGGCTGATTATTGAGGGCTATCAGAGTGTTTACAATCCCTTGCTGACAGTTTTCTCTATTTTGCTTGCCATCAGTGGCTCGGGTTTAACCTTTTGGCTGATCTTTAAATATAAAAGTGCGGTCAGTAAGAAACTGTTGTACCAATGGTATGTTGCAGGGATGATGGCCTTGACCATCGTGAGTATGCATTATACGGGCATGCTTGCAGTCTCGTTCTATCCAACCCATAGTGATAAACTGGTGATGACCCTTGAAGCAGGTCAAAGCATCGTTTTATTTGTTGTTATCTTTATTACCTGTTTGATTTTGGTGGCAGCATTTGTTGTTGCGGTGCTGGAACAACGTTTAGAAGAGCGCAATATTCAACTTTCTCTGGCCAATAAAGAGCTGGCAAATCAGGCGGTACAGGATAATTTAACCAAGCTGCCCAATCGATTGTATTTGGCGGAATACGCCCATTTTTTGTTTACAGATCAACGCTTCCGCAATGAAAGCATTGCCTTTTTATATATCGATTTAGACCGCTTTAAAGCCGTAAATGATGTCTTTGGGCATCATGTTGGGGATCAATTATTGGTTCAACTGACCACACGAATTCATCGCCACTTAAGTAAAAATGAAAAAATTCTCAGAATTGGTGGGGACGAGTTTCTGATGGTGCTGGAGCAGGCCACTCCAGAGCAAGCGTGCCAAATGGCGGAGCACGTGCTGGAGTTGATTCAAGATAGCTTTTTGATTGCGGGTAAAGAAATCAATGTGTCTGCCAGTATTGGTATTGCGATGTATCCCGAACATGGTAGTAATTTGCAAGATTTATTGATTAATGCCGATGCAGCGATGCTGACCTCAAAATATCAGGGACGAAATACCTATTCTATTTTTAATTACAGTTTTGACCAACAAGAAGCGAAAAGCCAAACTAAGCTGATCAATGACTTATATAAAGCCGTAGAAGAACAACAGTTTGTTTTGTATTACCAGCCTAAATTTACCATTCAAGATCAACGGATTTGTGGAGTCGAGGCGCTGATTCGCTGGAAGCATCCGACTTTAGGCTTGCTGACCCCGAATATGTTTATTAAAGGCGCGGAGAAAACGGGGCTGATTATCCAGATGGGCTATTGGGCTTTGGAGCAAGCGTGTAAACAGCTGCAAATCTGGGAGCGAGAGAAAATTGAACTGTATCCGATTGCCGTGAATTTATCAGCGGTGCAGTTTGAGCATAAGCATTTATTTAATAATCTTGAGCATCTTTTTGATAAATATAAAGTCAACCCAAACCATTTAATTATTGAAATCACTGAAAGTACGGCCATGCACCATATCGAAGGCAGCATTCGTACCTTACAGCGGTTACGTGAAATGGGGATTCGTTTGGCGATTGATGACTTTGGGACAGGACATTCCAGTTTTTTATATTTAAAAAATCTTCCTGTGGATGAGTTGAAGATTGATCGTGGTTTTATTCATGAGCTGACCGTTGGCTCAAAAGATGAAATGATCTTAGAAAGTATTGTTCATCTGGCGATTCGTTTGGGTTTAGTCGTGACGGCAGAAGGTGTTGAAAGTCCTCTGCAAATGGAAATTTTATCACGGTTAGGCTGTCAGCAATTACAAGGCTATTTGTTGGGTATGCCTATGGATGTTAAGCGCTTAGAAGAGTTTGAGTACACATCATCAACTTATTTCAATTAAGCGATATCTACAATTTGTGCTGATGGCTGATCGCTTTTATGGTGATCTAATTCAGTTGAGAGTCTAATAAAAAAATAAGCAGTGTTCGCAAAATCCTCTATCTAGTGATATCGGCTTTTTATGTATTCTTTAGAATCTATTCGTTTTAGTGTCCTGTTGTCCGTATACCAAGCTGTTCAATTCAATCAGTTCAAAACATTGGGAACATTTGGAATTAAATAATTATGGTTAGAGTAGTGACTAAGGTTGGTGATGTTTTTTCTGTAAAGTTGGATAATGAGGTGAAAAAATATTTCCAGCTCATTGCTTTTGATTTAACACAATTAAATAGTGATGTGATCAGAGCATTTAAAAAAGTGTACCCTATCCATGCAACTCCTACGTTATTGGATATCGTTAATGATGATATCGATTTTTATGCGCATTGTGTCACTAAGTTTGGCATAAAAATGAATCTTTGGGAAAAAGTTGGAAACATATCTGATGTGGGTGGAACTTCTACAATATTATTCAGAGACACAGATGATTATGGTGTTATGGTAGGGGAAGAACCAATAAAAATTTCTCATAATTGGGTTGTATGGCACATTAATGATGATGAATTTACATATGTTGGAAATCTAGAGGGAGAAAACCGTAAAGCAGAAATAGGTGTGGTTATGCCCCCTTTTGCTATAGTAGAACGTATAAAAACAGGGAAATATAGTTTCGTATATCCAGAGTTTGAATGAAGTTTATAAAATGACCTCAGATTAGGCTTAAACAAGACAAAATAATGCTTGATGTATGAGGGGCAACGGAAGTGTTGCCCCAAGTTGTCATTGGGTACAGCGTGATTAAGTGTACGTTCAGATCGGATCAAGCATGTTTCTGTACATCTAGGTTGTAGCTGATAGCACTAGCGTTCTATTCTTACCCACTACTAGAGCGGGAAAGCATCCGAATGGACGACGAATGCGATGTACTAAGCTGATGGGTTAAGGGAAAATTATCAATAAAATCTCATTCATAAATCTGCTACAATTGCGCCAATTTTAAGTTATCACTTTACGGGTTGGATACACATCCATAAGTTGTGTACAACACCGTGTACCTATTGAAGATTTCTCTTATGTTTAAAGATCAATTGGCGAAAGAAGTCGCGGCTCGTAGGACTTTTGCTATTATTTCCCACCCCGATGCTGGTAAGACCACCATGACAGAAAAATTACTGTTGTGGGGACAGGCCATTCAGATTGCAGGTATGGTGAAAAGCCGTAAATCGGACCGTGCTGCCACTTCGGACTGGATGGAAATGGAAAAAGAACGTGGTATTTCGATCACCACCTCTGTAATGCAGTTTCCATTTAAAGACAAGATGATCAACCTGCTGGATACGCCGGGACACGAAGACTTCTCTGAAGATACGTATCGTACCTTAACGGCGGTCGATTCAGCTTTGATGGTGATCGATGGTGCAAAAGGTGTCGAAGATCGTACTGTGAAACTGATGGAAGTGTGTCGTATGCGTGACACACCGATCATTTCATTTGTGAACAAAATGGACCGTGAAATCCGTGAGCCTTTAGAGCTGTTGGATGAAATTGAAAACGTTCTCAAAATCAAATGTGTGCCGATCACTTGGCCGCTTGGTACAGGTCGTGACTTCGCTGGGGTGTTTAACCTGATCGAAGAAAAGTTTTATGTGTATAAAGCAGGTTTTGGTTCAACCATTACCGAAATCGAAGTCCGTGATGGTTATGACTATCCAGACTTACGTGAAAAAGTCGGTGAGCTGGCTTGGGCGGCATTTGAAGAGTCTCTAGAGTTGGTGCAAATGGCCAATGAGCCTTTAGACCGCACAGAGTTCCTTGCGGGTCGTCAAACGCCTGTATTGTTTGGTACAGCATTAGGTAACTTTGGTGTAGACCATGTGTTAGATGCATTTAGCAACTATGCGCCTGAACCTAAAGCACACCCAACAGAAAATCGTTTGGTTGAAGCAACTGAAGAGGGTTTTACTGGCTTTGTTTTTAAAATTCAAGCCAATATGGACCCGAAACACCGTGACCGTATTGCCTTTATGCGTATTTGTTCAGGCAAATATGAAAAAGGTTTGAAAATGAAGCATGTGCGTCTAGATAAAGATGTGCGTATTAGTGATGCTTTGACTTTTTTAGCTGGTGATCGTCAGCATCTAGAAGAAGCATGGCCGGGCGACATTATTGGTTTACATAACCACGGTACGATTCAAATTGGTGATACTTTTACCTCAGGTGAAAAATTGCAATTTACGGGCATCCCGCACTTCGCCCCTGAAATGTTCCGCCGTGTACGTTTGAAAGATCCATTGAAATCGAAGCAGTTACAAAAAGGCTTAAAAGAACTTTCAGAAGAAGGTGCAACACAGGTCTTCATGCCGCAAAATAGCAATGACTTGATTGTCGGTGCGGTAGGTGTGCTTCAGTTTGAAGTGGTGGCATACCGTTTGAAAGAAGAATACAAAGTCGACTGCGTCTACGAGCCTGTGAGCATTAACACTGTGCGCTGGGTGTCATGTGATGATGACAAAAAATTCAATGAATTTAAGAAAAAAGCACATGATCAACTATCGGTAGATGGTGGTGGTCACTTGACCTATTTGGCACCGAGTCGTGTGAACTTACAACTGATGCAAGAGCGCTATCCAGACATCGTGTTCCGCAATACCCGCGAACACTAATCGGGATGTTAAAAAATAAAACAGCTTCTTCGTGAAGCTGTTTTATTATGCAAGATACTTTATTTTAATCATGAATTTCATGGAAGACGCATGTTGCAGAAACAGGCTATTTATACAACATTGGTGAGTTTGACTGTCTTATTGACGGCATGTGACTCCTCTAAACAATCTGAGACAGATGCAGATGCCAAAGGCTCGGTATTTAAAACAGAGCAGGCTGAGGTCTTACCGTATTTAAATATTCAGCAACAAGCGGCTGATATTGCACAGCCATTTTGTGAAACCAAGAATTGTATTGAATTAGATCTGCAAAGTCTAACAACGGCAGATCCGTGGTTAAACCAATGGATTGCCAAAAGTCAGGCTCGAGTGATTCAAGATCAAATTGGCTTAAAACAAGACATGAACTTACAGCAAGCCATTAATGCCTATGTGAAAAAGTCGGATACATGGCAAGCCGAATTTAAAGGTAACAAGGCTTATAGCTTGGCGATGTATACCCGTATACCGTATCAGCGCAATCAGTTTGTGCTCATGCAAATTGGGGTTGATACCAATCAAGAGAATGTAAATGTTAAGGAACGTTATTATTTCTTTGTTGCGGATCGTAAAAACCAAAAAGCGGTGGCATTATTAGATTTAATTCACCCGAAACAGCAACTGGCGATGAATGTGTTGGTGCAAAAAGCGTATCAAGACTGGTTGAAGAAACAAGAACCTGACGTGAGAAAATCTGCACCAGCGAAGTTGTACTGGGGGCAAGCAGATTGGTTTTTTGACCAAGAGGGCATCGGTTTACATTATCGGACTCATGAGATTGTAAAAGATGGGACACAGCTTGATATTTATTTGACGAAAGCACAAACTCAACAGGTATTAAAAGCCGATGTCTATACCCAGTTGTTTTAGTGCATTGGCCAAAGCAAGAGCTGGCTTCACAAGGTAATAGGTTATTTATGTTAAAAAGCAAAACAATATTTACAATCAGCGTACTTGCAGCTGCAATCAGTTTGACAGCCTGCCAACCAAAAGATAAAGAGCCTCAAACTCCTGCAACGCAAACCACAGCGGCTTCAGAGATAGAAACAGCCTTAAAGCTGGTCGGTGACACCGAAAAATTACAATTCGAATTACCTGAATGTGATGGCAATGCTTGCCCAGAATTAAACATTGATCGTTTGCAAAGTAATCAAGCGTTTATTGATGATTTTATTGATCAACAAATTGTGAAAGATTTATCGCAGATTATTGATATTTCGCCTATGCATAGCAGTTCTGCTACCGAGGCATCAAGTGCTGTGGCGGCAAGTTCTGAACCTGCGGTAGTGGGCCAAGTCCTCACGCCTAAACTGAAACTAGAGAAACAAGTTCAACCTTATTTGGCTGCTTTTCTGGGTTTAGATCAAGAGTTGAAAGCCTTAAGTTCGAATCATCAAATTAGTTTGATGATTAAGCCGAAAATTCTAAATGCCAAAGATCCTTTGGCCACGGTGGTGTTGAACACCAGCAGCTACTTAGGCGGTGCACATGGTTCATCATCACAGCATTATTATAATTTTGACTTGAAGCAGCAAAAGCTGGTGAGTCTGGATGATCTATTGTTGCCGAATCAGAAGGCGGCGTTAAATAGAGTAGCGCATGAAGCCTTTCGTGCTTGGGTCGTCGACTCTAAGTTAGCGACCAATGTCGATGAATATGAGCAAGCGTGGAAGTTTAGCTTGAGTAACAATTATTACTTGGGCACTGAAGGTCTGATTTTGCAATATGGCGAGTATGAAATTGGCCCTTATGTGGTGGGTTTACCGCGCTTAACTCTTGGCTATGATCAACTCCAGAAAATTTTAAAGCCTGAGTATTTACCCAAAGCCAAACAGAGCGTACAGGCTGCTTCAGAAGCCAAGAGCTAATCAAGCATGAGCTTGCCTCTGTTTGATACCCATACTCATTTTGATGTTGCCGATTTTGATACTGATCGTCAACATTTGGCCGAGCAAGCAAAACGTGTTGGGGTCGATGCACTCGTCTTAATTGGTTTCTTGGAATCACGATTTGATGCGCTGATTCAGACCCATCAGCAATTAAAAAGCTGGAAGAATGTTCCGTGCTCTTATCTTGCCCCTGGTTTACATCCGTTTTATATCGAACAGCATCAGACTGAACACTTACAACGTTTAGAGCAGGTTTTGCAGCAGCAGGACTGCGTAGCTGTGGGTGAAATTGGTTTAGACACCTTTTTAAAGCAACATAAACAGCCTGCACTTTTCGCCAAGCAGCAATCTTATTTTTCTGAACAACTGGAACTTGCTAAGCAATATCAAAAACCTGTGTTATTGCACATTCGCAAAGCACATGCAGAAAGTATTGCCATTTTAAAAGCCCAAAAATTTAAATTCGGTGGTATCGCTCATGCCTTTAGTGGTGGGGTGGAAGAAGCCAAGGCCTTGGTCAAACTCGGTTTTAAAATTGGGGTGACAGGGCAAATCACCAATCCAAATGCCAAAAAATTGCATCAAGTGGTGCAAGTACTTGGTAGTGAACATTTGGTGATTGAAACGGACTGTCCAGATATGACGCCGTTGTGTTGTCAAACATCGACCGAGCATCGCACTCGCAATACGCCGATGAATTTACCTTATGTTTTGGTGAGTCTCGCACAGACACTGGATCAGTCTGAGCGGTCGTTAGCAACTCAACTCTGGCAGAACTCATTGGCTGCGTTGCATTTAAAATTTTAGAAGAATAAGACAATAATCTCGATAAAAATAAGATAACCAAAAGGGAACACATTCTTTTCTAAACAGGCTTACATTAAAGAAAGAACATCATAATAAATAAATTCGCCAATACTGGGAGGGCAACCGAATGGCCAGATATAGCAAAATCAATAGTTTCAATGCATTACAAACACTCACGGTGGGTGAAAAATCCTATCAAATTTTTAACCTCCCTCAAGCCGCCCAAACATTGGGTAATATTGATCATTTACCCAAGTCTTTAAAGGTCTTACTCGAAAATTTACTCCGTTTTGAAGATCAAAAAAGTGTAAAAGTAGAGCATATTCAAGCCCTAGTCGATTGGCAAAAAACCAGAAGCTCTGATCAGGAAATTCAATATCGGCCTGCACGTGTGTTGATGCAGGATTTCACAGGGGTTCCTGCTGTGGTTGACTTGGCTGCCATGCGTGCCGCAATGGCACAAGCGGGTGGCGATCCGAATTTGATTAATCCTTTGTCCCCTGTCGATTTGGTGATTGACCATTCCGTGATGGTCGATCATTTTGCGGATAAAGATGCCTTTGCTGAAAATGTCGAAATTGAAATGCAACGCAATGGTGAGCGTTATCAATTCCTACGCTGGGGACAATCAGCTTTTAATAACTTTAGCGTTGTCCCGCCCGGTACAGGAATTTGCCACCAAGTCAATTTAGAGTATCTGGCTCAAGCGGTATGGCTAGGGGAGGATGAGAGACAAACTTTTGCGTTCCCTGATACCTTGGTGGGAACAGATTCACATACCACCATGATCAATGGCTTAGGCGTGCTGGGCTGGGGTGTTGGCGGGATTGAAGCTGAAGCGGCGATGCTCGGGCAGCCTGTATCCATGTTGATTCCTGAAGTGATCGGTTTCAAACTCACAGGAAAACTCAATGAAGGTATTACCGCAACGGATTTGGTTTTAACCATCACACAAATGCTACGCCAAAAAGGTGTGGTTGGTAAATTTGTTGAATTCTATGGCGATGGTTTGGCCGACTTGCCTTTGGCTGACCGCGCAACTATTGCCAATATGGCCCCTGAATATGGTGCAACCTGTGGTTTCTTCCCGATTGATGATGTGACCTTGGCCTATTTAGCGTTGACAGGTCGTGAGCAACAACGGATTGATTTGGTTGAAGCGTATAGTAAAGCGCAGGGATTATGGCGAAATGCAGGTGATGAACCCGTTTTTACCGATACTTTGAGCTTGGACATGAGTACAGTGCAGGCCAGTTTGGCAGGCCCTAAACGTCCGCAAGATCGTGTTTTGCTGTCAGATGTACCTAAAACTTTTCATGACTTGATGGAACTAAATCTCAAGCCAGCCAAAGAAGCCAAAGAGCGTTTAGAAAATGAAGGTGGTGGCACAGCTGTTGAAGCTAAAAAAGCCAATCTACCGCATGAGGAGCCATCTTGCACTATTGATGGAAAGTCCTATCCATTGAATCATGGTGATGTGGTGATTTCAGCCATTACCTCATGTACCAATACCTCAAACCCAAGTGTAATGTTGGCTGCAGGACTTCTTGCCAAAAAAGCCATTGAAAAAGGTCTACAGCGTAAACCGTGGGTGAAAAGTTCGCTTGCGCCCGGTTCTAAAGTGGTGACCGATTATTTGGCTGCGGCAGGTTTAACATCGTATTTGGATGAGTTGGGTTATAACCTTGTTGGCTATGGTTGTACCACGTGTATCGGTAACTCTGGACCACTGCCTGAACCCATTGAAGAAGCCATTCAGTGCCATGATCTGAATGTTGCTTCAGTGCTTTCAGGCAACCGTAACTTTGAAGGGCGTGTGCATCCTTTGGTGAAAACCAACTGGTTGGCTTCGCCGCCTTTGGTGGTGGCTTATGGTGTGGCGGGCAATATCCGTACAGATCTGACCACGCAACCGATTGGTCTAGGCAAAGATGGGCAAGCGGTTTACTTGAAAGATATTTGGCCGAGTCAGGCTGAAATTGATCATGCGCTACAGAGCGTGAATACCGCGATGTTCCATAAAGAATATGCCGCAGTATTTGATGGTGATGCAGCATGGCAGGCGATTCAGATTCCTCAAAGTCAGACCTATGCTTGGCAAGAGAATTCAACCTATATTCGCCATCCGCCATTTTTTGAAGAGATTGGTCAGCCACCGAAACCGATTACCAATATTGAACAGGCACGTATTTTGGCTGTGCTTGGAGACTCGGTCACCACCGATCATATTTCCCCAGCGGGTAATATCAAGAAAGACAGCCCCGCAGGATGCTATTTGCAACAGCAAGGGGTTGAACCCAAAGACTTCAACTCTTACGGGTCTCGACGTGGGAACCATGAGGTGATGATGCGAGGCACTTTTGCCAATATCCGCATTAAGAATGAAATGCTCGGCGGTGAAGAAGGTGGGAACACGATCTATATTCCAACAGGAGAAACCTTGCCGATTTATGATGCTTCTATGCTTTATCAGCAGCAACATACGCCGTTAATCATTATTGCTGGGAAAGAGTATGGTACAGGCTCATCACGTGACTGGGCTGCCAAAGGCACGAACTTATTGGGGGTTAAAGCGGTGATTGCCGAAAGTTTTGAACGCATTCATCGTTCGAATCTGGTTGGTATGGGAGTATTGCCATTGCAATTTGTCGATGAACAAACGCGCCAATCCTTAAATTTGACAGGTCGTGAAGTGCTTTCGATTCATGGACTGTCGGATGATATCCAGCCGCATCAAACTTTGGAAATTCAGGTGCTTCGAGAAGATGGCAGCCAAATCCAGTTCAAAGTGTTGTGCCGTATTGATACCTTGAATGAGGTGGAATACTTTAAAGCTGGCGGCATTTTGCATTATGTACTGCGTAATTTAATTGCAGCCTAATCTCAATGAAATAAAGCCCTGTCAGTAGCAGGGCTTTATTGTTTGTAGCGATACATTCAATCCAAGGTCGTATTCAGGTAAAATGAACACGATTTTACCGATATAGATGTACGCATGACTGATCTGCAACATGATGAATATGACCGCCGTTTTGCTGGTGTAGCCAAAATTTATGGAGACGAGGCCTTTTCATATTATGAAAAAAGTCATGTGATGGTGATTGGAATTGGTGGTGTAGGTTCGTGGGCAGTAGAGGCTTTAGCACGTACAGGCATTGGCGAATTAACACTGGTTGATATGGACTCGATTGCGGCTTCGAATATTAACCGTCAACTGCCAGCCATGAGTTCAACCTTGGGACATGAAAAAATTGAAGTGATGGCCGAGCGTTGTCGATCCATCAATCCACGAATCAAAATCAATTTGATCGATGACTATTTAACCCCAGAAAACGTCAAAGAAATTTTAGAACATCGACCAGACTTAATTTTAGATTGTATTGATGACGTCAAAGCTAAATTAGCACTGATGTTGCACTGTCGTTTTAATAAGATCCCATTGATTGTTTCAGGGGGAGCGGGTGGTAAGCTCGACCCATTGAAAATCCGAGTGGCTGATTTGTCTAAAACCGAACAAGATCCCATGTTGGCAAAGCTTCGAACCCAGTTGCGTGGCATGGGGATTTGTAAAAAACCAAAAGAAAAGTTCGGCATTAGCTGTGTCTATTCGATTGATAATCCATTTTCCAGTGCAGATGTGTGTCCAAGTGCAGGCCTACGCTGTGGTGGCTATGGTTCTGCGGTGGTGGTGACTTCAAGCTTTGCGATGGTGGCAGTGGCGGAAGTGCTGAAAAAATTAGATGGAATGAAAGCGAAACAATAAGACTGTTTTAGGTTTAATTGGACTGTATACATCGATATATTGATACAGTCCATAGACCACAAAAAATATTGAAATCAATAGAAAAAAGAGAAAAGAAAAATGAGCTTTTTAAAAAAATTATGGGGTTCTCAAAAACAAAAAACGCCTGCGAATGAAAATGCATATACTGCATTTTGGCAATGGTTTCAGCAGCATCAACAGCATTTTCACCACATTGTGAATCAAGGCAGTAAAACTGAAATCGAGCGAGATTTCTTTGATCAACTGATGCCTGAACTGGAAAAAGTCCATAGCGGCATCTTTTTTCTGACGGGCATGTTAACTTCACAAACAGCTGAATTAATTCTTACCCCCGATGGCATCATTCCAAATATTGTTTTTGTGGAAGAGCTGATTGCAGCTGCACCTGAGATTGCAGGGTGGAAGTTCACTGCGCTTAAACCTGAAAGCGATATTCATCAAGTCGGGATTAATATGCATGGCTATGAGTTTAGTCAGCAGACTTTGTCTTTTTATTTTAATCAGCAAGCCGAGTATCCCGATGAGATTGATCTGGTCGTGGTACATGATAAATATAATGCAGCTGAAAACGATGCGTTTTTACAGGCTGTGTATATTTTTCTCGATAACTATTTGGGCGAGTATGATGCGGTCACCAAATTGGACAATGTTTCTGTCCAGTCTAAGCAAGATGCCGAAAACGAATTGCTACCGATTCACTTGCTCAAAAACATTTTAATTTTAAAAAGTAGTGAAATTTCAAGATTAGACAAAATTACCCGTTCAAATACGGATGCCGATGAATTTGTCAGTTTGGAAGGTGAAACCAATGAAGGTGTACCGTTGCTGGCGACTTTAAATCGCACACTTTTAACATGGGATCAAAAAGCTTCGCATCCGTGGATGATGCTGATAGAAATCTCCTATGATGGTCAGCATTCAAATGGTATGCCTACGTCTACAGATTATGAACTGATGGATTTGATAGAAGATTCATTATTACAAGAGCTTAAGGATGTGGATGGCTATTTAAATATAGGTCGTGAAACGGGTAATCACTTAAGAACTATATATTTTGCGTGTAAAGAGTTTAGAAAACCATCCAAGGTTATTGATCAAGTGATTGAAAAATATAAAGGCAACTTTGAAATAGAGGTCAGTTTGTTTAAAGACAAATACTGGCGTGCTCTGAGTAAATTTACCAGTTAAGCTCTTATTTAAAAGAAGAGTTCGCCTGAAGCACTTTTAAAATATAACGGGATAAAGCAACTCCATGACTCATTTTTCTGAGCGTTTCAAACTTGATTTTAAAATAGTGGCTTTAGGGATCATTTTGAGTTGTGGCGTTGTATATGCTATTTATTCAACCGTTCGTCATTTTTATGTTTTAAAACAGGTCAATGAAGCCAAAGAAATGATGAGTGATATACAGTCATTATTGGTTTGGTCAATGCATCAGTATCATGATGATATAATGAAAGCTTGTCATTTTAAAAATATACAACAGATTGCTCAATCTGTAGAATTTCAAAATATGAATCGTATTTTAAAATTACAGGATCAAATTCGTCAGCAAAGTCAATTTGTTGAACAGATCAAAGTCAATGCTAAGCCTGATTTACACCACTGTATAACCACGGCTTATTTTAGAAAAGAACCCTTCGTCAGTGAGCTTATTACAGGAAAATATATTTCCTATCATTATGATTTTAAATCTGAAACAATCAAATGTGTTACCAATATAGACAAGCGTGCTTTAGTGAAATCTTGCATACGTGAATAACCTATTTTTGAAATACTATATTTCGATTGACTCAGCAGAGATCATGAGCAACTGAGAATTAACGTGTGGAAAGCATAATGAGTATGACCTAAGTATTGCGCTAATCAGTCTTCTAAGGATGTCAATTCGATTGGATGCTTATTTTTCCCCGTTTGTTTCTTGATAAAACCATCATAAAGATGGAGTAAAACCAAGGTGCTGAGAATACAGATTAACACCAATATTTGTTTGGATATTCCCATGATCTTTCTCATATCTAAGCTTCTTTAAGTAAAGTCTAGTTAAATTAAATGATCTAATCTAATATAGAATAAATAAGGGTTGATCTAATTTTGAGATGATAATGGCAACACTCAAGCAATTTAATTATTTGATTAAAATTGTCGAAGAGGGCGGTTTTATCGCGGCTTCTGAAAAGTTATTTATTGCTCAATCAGCTTTGAGTCGACAGATCAAGCTTTTAGAAGAGGAAGTTGGCTTTGAAATTTTTGATCGGGTTGATAAAAAAATAAAGCTGACTAAAGCGGGGCAGTTTTTCTATATTCAGCTTAAGAATAATGTACTGAATTTAGAACATATTATTAAAAACTCTAAAGATATTGCAAATGGAAAAAATCGACTCATTAAAATTGCACACTCAAGTACTATTATAATGAGCTTGGAAAAAGTCAAAGTATTTGATCAAGCCTCAAGGCATCTCGGGGTCCATTTTGAACTCAATACTTTATCTTCAGAAGATCAGGTTCTAGCGCTCAAGACGGGTAATATTGACGTCGGTTTTATTCGTCCACCTGTTTTAAATCACTTTGATGAGTTACAGGTGGCAAAGCTTTATCATGAGCCATTATATGTAGCCTTGCACCCACGTCATATTTTAGCCACAGAGAAAATTATCAAAATTCAGCAGTTAAGACATGAAAGTTTTGTCTCGACACCACATGCTGAACGAGGTGGGCTGAGTTATTTAGTTTCAAACCTTTGCCTCAATGCGGGTTTTACTCCAAAGCAAGCGCCTATCCAGTCCCGTAAAGTATCCCAACTTCAGCTGGTTGCTGCTGATATTGGGCTTTGTATTGTCCCTGAAGAATTTACAGAGATTTTGCCGGAGCAGGTGAGGCTAGTTCCTCTGGAGGCTGAAAATAGTTTGTCCGATGTGGTGATGGCGTGGCGTAAAAATGCAGATCAGGTGATACAGAAAAGTGCTGAATATTTGCTGCAGCGTTTGCAACGATGATCTGTACAGATCATCGTTGGATTCAACAGATTGGCATGGCGCAAAATTTTTGAATGATGTAAATATTCAATTGCGATTAGACCGACTGTTCTTTTAAATAATCTTCAGTGCGTTGCATTGCATCTTTAATGTTGATAATCGCATTTTCGACATCAGCAAAACTTTTTGCATTACCACCACTTAAAGCCTGACGCCACTTACGTGCACCTGGAAGATTTTGGAATAAGCCTAGAATGTGACGAGTGATAATCGACAATGGTGCCCCTTCTTGCATACGCTTTGCAATATACGGCAGCATTTGGTCGATAATTTCAAAACGATCAGGCAGATCCAAATTCCATAATTGACCAAGTTCAGCCAAAAGATAGGGATTATGATAGGCCTCACGACCAATCATCACACCATCAACATGTTTGAGATGCTCTTGCGTTTCTGCAAAGGTTTTGATTCCGCCATTAATCTCAATCAATAGATTTGGACGTTCTTGCTTTAAACGGTAGACATCTTCATAACGCAGTGGGGGAACGTCACGGTTTTCTTTCGGAGAAAGCCCCTGAAGCAAGGCAATACGTGCGTGTACGATAAAATTATTGCAGCCCGTTTTCGCAACTGTATCGACAAAATGTAGCATTTCTTCATAAGAATGCATGTCATCAATCCCGATACGGTGCTTTACCGTGACTGGAATCTCCACGGCATTTTGCATTTCAGCAATACATTCAGCGACGAGGTCAGGTTCTGCCATGAGGCAGGCCCCGATTTTATTATTTTGTACACGGTCGCTTGGACAGCCGACATTTAAATTGACTTCATCATAACCCCAGTCTTGTGCCATTTTGGTACAAGTGGCTAAGTCTTTAGGATTTGAGCCACCGAGTTGTAGCACAATCGGGTGCTCTTCATTGTTATAGTCGAGATGGCGATTTGCACCGCCAAACAGAATCGCGCCAGTGGTCACCATTTCGGTATAAAGGATGACATTCGGGTTAAATAAGCGGGCAAAGAAACGATAATCTTTGGTCGTCCAATCCATCATCGGTGCAACACTGATACGTGGAGATTGAGGGGTTTCAATGTTTTTGTCAGTATTCATTAAAAAAATCAGACTCTTGATCAGTGTTTATCAGCTTTGGCGGCAAAGACATAGTTAACATATGTATTGGAGCAGAAGCGGTGCAAAGAAATATGTGGGAAATTACATGAAAATCAGATGTCGCAAAGCCAAAGCGTCAATCCATTTATTGAGCACGATACAGCACAATGTAATGAGCTGAAATGCATTCATTACCGATAGGAGGATCTTTGGGAGTGGACGAAAAATGAAACTCGATGCTTCATTTTTATTCAGGTATTTCCGATAGCACGCAATACTATCACAAAAATGGAATACATTCATTGAGAGGTATTATCTGCTTTTATCAAGCTTAGAACTTATAATTAATGGTAAGAGGAGCAGCCAATATTCATTAGATACATTGAAATATAGAAAACAGAATGTTTTTTTTCGATAGAACATTCACACTGAACTAGCGGGATTTATCAATCACTATGTCCTAGCAGGATTGAATTGAATTTAGCTTAATCATTCAGTATGTTGAATACATAGAAGAATAAAGTATAGGAAAAGCCGATGTTGCTTTTAGAAGAAATTTTTAAAACTAAAAAAGTACAACAGAGTGATGAGTTTAATCTGAGAATACATCGTGGGCTGAGTTGGTTAAAGCAAGCATTCCTGCTCGATCATGATCCCGATTTGCAATTTATCAGCCTCTGGATTTCTTTCAATGCGATATATGCACAAGACTTGGGTCAAAGTCAGGACAAACAGAGTTTACGTCAGTTCTTACATTTAATTTGCCAGCATGATGCCGATCATAGAATTTATAGCATTTTATGGGACAAATTTAGTCAACCCATTCGTATGCTCTTAGATAACCAATACACCTATCAAGGGTATTGGGACTATCAAAATAAGAAAATTGGTTTAGATGTCTGTAAGGCTCAGCTTGAACAGGAAAAGAAGAAAGTGGCGAAAGCGCTACAGCAGAAGCATTCGGTCGATATTTTACTTGTACTGTTTAACCGTTTATATACCTTGAGAAATCAACTGATGCATGGTGGTTCAACCTATAAGAGTTCATTGAACCGCAAGCAGCTACAAGATGGCTGTCAAATTTTATCGGCTTTGCTCCCCGCATTTTTGTACATAGCTTTGGATAATGCCGATAGTCTCGATTTGGGCAAACCTTTTTACCCAGTGGCTCAGGTCAGTTAGTGCTAAAAATGAAGTGTTCAAATAAAAAGACAGTTTACTCAGTCAACTGCCTTTTTGAGGGTTAAGCAATACCATGTCTTTTGCTGTACAGGGTATCCAGCAGAGCAAAGACACCCGCCATTATCACCAGTGTAATACCGACTAAACACGTACTGCTCCAGCCGCCGTGATGCCATGCATAGACACCCAGCGCTGAGCCACACGCGCCGCCAATAAAATATAAGGTCATATAGATGGAGTTCACCCGAGACTTCGCATCGGGGCGTAAACGGAAAATCACGTTTTGGTTACAACTATGTGTAGTTGCAAGTCCTAAGTTAATCAGTGCATAACCGATGATGTAGCTGATGAGTGAACTTCCACCTAAGTATAGGAAGGCCCAACTGAGGGCTAAAGTCCCACAGCCGACCCAAGTCAAAAGCAGGGTATGGCCGCGATCGGCCCATTTACCAATCCACTGAGTGGAGAGTGCCCCAAATACACCGACCAAAGTTACCACTCCGACTAAAACATCGGAAAGTTGAAATGGCTCAGAGGTTAACAGTAAGGCAATTGTTGAAAACAGCATGCTCATGGCTGCAAAAGCAAATCCACCTGTGATGGAGCGAAACACCAAACGAGGCTCTTGTTGTAGCAGACTCCCCATTGACTTGAAAATGTCGAAATAGGTGATTTTGAGTTTTGGTAGTTGAGGCAGTTTTCCTTTCATCAGAAGGGCCAAAGCAAACATGGCGATGCCACTCAGCACATAAATCATTTTCCAGTGCCATAAGTCGGAGAGTAATCCAGCCACACTGGTCGAGAGTAAGATCCCGACCAATAAGCCACTCATAAGGAAACCGACCACTTCTCCCGTTTTTTCAGGTTTGACTGCCATCGTGGCCAAAGGAATCAGCACTTGTGCTGCGACAGAAAAGAGTCCCGTAATAATGGTACCCAGCCAGAGCATCGATAAGTTGGTGGATGTCGCACAGATAAACAGTCCAGCAGATGCTCCAAACATCAGTAATGGAATCAGTTTGGCTTTGTTCAGCATGTCGCCTAAGGGCACAATGAACAGTAAACCCAAAGCATAGGAAACTTGAGCAAAGGTCACGGTCAAAGCCACTTGTTCTTCTGGTGCTTGAAAGCTTTGCTGAATAGAGGAAATCAAAGGCTGGCAATAATAGTTTGCCCCTGCACATAAGCCGCAGACAATTGCCATCAGCCAGAGCAGAGATTTGTCTCGACTGATGTCGAAAGAAGTATTCATAATGAGCCTTTGATGAGGAAATATTTTTTTCAGAAAGACGTTTACATCGTGCTTGAGCTAAATAGATGCATCGTTTCAGAAATTGTATACGAAGCTGGGTCAAAAGCCCAAAACAGGCGAGAAAAGACTGCATAAAAAATGAGTAGAAGATGAAGACATAGAAAATAGCATGACCTGTTCTTAGGAGAGCATTTTCGTCTAATACAATCAAAAAATAATGATATTTAGAATTTCCTGTCAAAAAAATGATAAAAATCTTTAAAAAATTCTGAACGTACCCGTCTAATTTGTATGAAATTGTTGCATTCGATCATTTTTGCTCATAAAGCACATCAAGTATTTGGGTCAAATTACTGAAATATTCATCTATTTAAAGTATTTTTGCTCAATTATGGTGCATTTTTACTTAAGCCTAGTGTGTCAATGCACGCCATTATCATCTCATAAAATATGAAAAAAATATTTTTGTTGGTCGTTCCTCGTTTCAGATCTACTTAAACGTGATCAATCCCTCCTCGTATTTTTATATGATCCATTTCAAATACACGTTTCAGTTGGACTGAATTTTGAGCATTGGCATTTTTGATCGATGAAAAATAGGAACAGGCCAATTCTAAGCTTTTGCAAATGGGGCAAAACTGTCATTCAAGTCAATGCCTGCAAAGTTTGCGCGACAGGAGATGGCAAAGCTCGATGAATGACAGGTTCGGGTTAACGTGAACGTGGCGGTCCATATTCTTGAATTGGTCAAAAAGATCAATACTGCGGAATTAAAGGACTTGGTTTTGTGCAAAAAAAGTGCAAATTTTAGTGTGAAAGGATCTGTAGTTCAGAATTTGAATAGAAATAAATCAATTTTTAAGCGGATTCAAAGCAAATAAACGAGATATCACTCAATATTTTTTATGAATCACCAGTTCAGTATATGGGTATTTATTAAATAAATAGTGGGTGGTATTTTAAAAAAGTTTCATTAGAATCCAAAAATTCATAAGAACATCCTGTGAGAAAACATTGCCTAATGGGTAATGTTTACTTTAAGAAAAACTAGCTTGAGGGACGCTCATGCAGATCGGAATTCCAGCCGAAACTGTCGTCGGTGAAAATCGTGTAGCCGCAACGCCAGAAACGGTAAAAAAGTTGATCAGTGCTGGTCATAGTGTAGTGATTGAACGTAGAGCAGGTGTGAAAGCTGCTTATATCGACAGTGCTTATGAGCAAGTCGGTGCTACGCTGACTGATGATGCCTATACCGGTAGCCAAATGATTTTGAAAGTACGTGCTCCTCAGGGTGCTGAAATTCAAAAGCTTGCGCCAAATACATCGGTTATTGCCATGTTTGACCCGTACCGTAATACGGAGCTTGATCAATTTGCATCACAACAAGTGTCTGCATTTGCTTTGGAGCTACTGCCACGGACTTTATCTCGTGCGCAGAACATGGACGTATTATCTTCACAAGCCAACTTATCAGGTTACAAGTCAGTGCTTCTTGCTGCGGCTGAGTACCAGCGCATGTTCCCAATGTTGATGACGGCTGCGGGTACTGTAAAACCCGCACGTGTCGTGATCATGGGGGTCGGTGTTGCAGGTCTACAAGCGATTGCGACAGCAAAACGTTTGGGTGCTGTGGTTGAAGCAACGGA
The DNA here is from genome assembly GCF_000368805.1 of Acinetobacter johnsonii ANC 3681. Taxonomy (NCBI): domain Bacteria; kingdom Pseudomonadati; phylum Pseudomonadota; class Gammaproteobacteria; order Moraxellales; family Moraxellaceae; genus Acinetobacter; species Acinetobacter johnsonii. Next base: position 364,070 of record NZ_KB849704.1, read on the forward strand.
TTTACGTCCGACGGCGAAAGATCAGGTGGAGTCTTTGGGTGGCAAATGGTTAGACGTACCTATGTCAGCGGAAGAACAGCAAAAAGCAGCCGATGCTGCGAAAAATGGTTATGGCTGGATGCCGGGTGAAGACTATATCCGCGATCAAGCCATCATTGTAGATAAAGCTGTATCGAATGCTGACATCGTGATTACCACTGCACTTTTACCAGGTCGTAATGCACCACGTCTGATTAAGGCGGAAACAGTTGCCAAAATGAAACCAGGTTCAATCATCCTCGATATGGCGGTTGAAACAGGCGGTAACGTTGAAGGTTCTAAGAATGGTGAAAATGTTGTGACTGACAACGGCGTAACCATTTTAGGTATTCCAAACATTCCTTCTACAGTTTCAACTGAAGCTTCTGCTTTGTATGCACGAAATGTCTTGAACTTCTTAGATACTTTATTTGATGCAGAGAAAAACTTTGCTATCAATCCTGAAGAAGAAATTCAAAAAGCCCTTCTAGTAACTCATGGCGGTCAAGTACTGCTGAAGCGTGGTTAAGGAGATAGATCATGGTTGAAACAATTACAATTTTCGTCCTTGCCATCTTTGTAGGTTACTACGTCGTGTGGGGCGTTACGCCAGCACTACATACACCGCTTATGGCAGTAACCAATGCGTTGTCATCGATCATCGTGGTGGGCGCAATGATTCAAACGGTGGGGATTCCTGCAATTGGTGTTGATGCGAATGTTGCATTCCAAAGTGTGAATGTGGTGAGCATTTTAGGTGCGATTGCGGTGTTCTTAGCAAGTATCAATATTTTTGGTGGCTTCGCAGTAACTGCTCGCATGCTTGAAATGTTCAAGCCAAAGCAAAAGAAAAAAGAGGGCTAATATATGGAATTTATTCGAGACTATGCGGATTGGTTCTACCTGATTGGTGCTGTCCTCTTTATCTTAACTTTACGTGGTTTGTCTGGCCCGAAGACGGCAATTCAAGGTAACCGTTACGGCATGATCGCAATGGCGATTGCTGTAGTGACCACCTTCTTTGTGGCAGATCATCCTGTGATTTGGATGATTGGCGGTGCGATGGTGCTGGGTGCTATTGTGGGTATTGCCCGTGCGCGTACTGTACCTATGACGCAGATGCCTGAAACTGTTGCTTTAATGCACTCATTGGTGGGCTTGGCTGCGGTATTAATTGCAATCGCTGCAATTCTACATAACAACCAACTGACTGCTTTATTTGCACAAAATGAAACTGCATTAACTGCTGCGGGTGTGCAACATGCACACATGAGCAAGGTTCATTTATTTGAATTGTTCGTGGGCTGTTTCGTCGGAGCGATTACCTTTACAGCGTCTGTATTTGCTTATGGTAAGTTGGCTGCGAAAAAATGGGCAAAAACCATTTCTGGTGCATGGGTTAAACCTTTACAAGCGCTGATTTTCCTTGCAATGTTGGCATGTGGTGTGTACTTCTTCACAACAGGCAACATGAATGCATTCTGGGCTATGACTGCACTGGCACTTGCATTCGGTTGGGTGTGGATTGCACCAGTCGGCGGCGGTGATATGCCAGTGGTGGTATCGCTATTGAACTCCTTCTCTGGTTGGGCAGCAGCAGGTATTGGTTTCACACTTGAAAACAATATGTTGATCGTTGCTGGTTCTCTGGTGGGTTCTTCAGGTGCGATTCTGTCTTACATTATGTGTAAAGCCATGAACCGTTCAATCATCAACGTTTTGTTTGGTGGTGCAATGGGTGGAACTGCGGTAGCTTCTGCAGACAAAGGCGAACAAGCACAGCGTAACCATCGTTCTGGTTCAGCAGATGACGCAGGCTTCTTGATGTCAAATGCAGACAGCGTTGTGATCGTACCGGGTTATGGTATGGCACAAGGTCGTGCACAAAATGCGGTGAAAGAACTGTGTGAAATCCTAAAAGAACAGGGTGTAAAAGTGCGCTTCGCCATTCACCCAGTTGCTGGTCGTATGCCGGGTCACATGAACGTACTTTTGGCTGAAGCAGACGTGGCTTATGAAGACATCTTAGAGATGGATGAGATTAACTCTGACTTCCCTGCAACAGATGTGGTGCTTGTGATTGGTGCGAATGACGTGGTCAACCCTGCAGCGAAAGACGATCCAACATCTCCAATTTATGGCATGCCAATTCTTGAAGCACATAAAGCACGTACCATTATGGTCATCAAACGTTCTATGGCGACAGGTTATGCAGGTCTAGACAACGATTTGTTCTATAACGAAAAAACTATGATGATCTTCGGTGATGCGAAGAAAGTGGTTGAAGACATGACTAAAGCAATCAATGGTGGTGGACACTAATCCTCTTATTAGATTGTATAAAGACCACCTTCGGGTGGTTTTTTTATGTTTGCAGCTTTTGCTAAGATGATGTTTAACTTTTCAATAAGAAAACAATATGAACATAAATCAGATCTCGTGTCAGCTGCTGTTGATATTTGGTGTGTTCGTTTTGAGTCAAACTACTCAGGCTCAAGTCTTCGAAATAAAAAATGCATCGAAGCACTATGATGTAAAAATGACGAGGAACTGTACGGACAGTAGCTGTGATGGACAAGCCAATATTGATCTTTACCTAAAAGGGACAACACAGCACTTTCAGCATTTTTCCTCGGCTGAATTGACGATGGATCTGGACGAAACTGACAAACCGTCTGTTAATGTCGTACAGCTTTATGGAGAGCAAAGCGCATTAATTTTTGCTGACTTTAACTTTGACGGGAGTGAGGATATGGCCATCCGTAATGGTAACTATGGTGCCTATGGCGGGCCAACCTACGATATTTATGTCTTTCATCGAACCAAGAATAAATTTGTTCTGAGTGAGGAGTTGTCGGCCTTAACCCATGAAAATTTGGGCATGTTTGAGGTCGATCCAAAACAAAAAAGAATCTTAACCTTCAATAAAAGTGGGTGTTGTTATCACATCCGTTCGGAATATATCGTGATTCCTAAACACGGCTTGAGTTTAGTGAAAGAGTTTATTGAAGATGCAACAGTTCAAGCGGGAAAGGTTAAAGTGACAGAGCGAACGCTGAATCGTGGTCGATGGATAGAGAAGGTCCACTATTATGCTGTGGATGAGTACTATAAAAACTAAAAGCCATATTTTAGCAATTAGCTTATAAATTCATTTTGACTTCTTGTATGGTGTATCGTTTTTTCACCTTGTTTAAATCGCTCCGTTTATATGGGCGAACATAGATCATTTTTAAATATCTATAAGGTGTTGATACACTGGCATTGATTTTGCAATTGAGATGAATAATCTTTGGGGGATTATTCATGAAAAAAATAAAATACTTACTCTTCTTTGTGTGCTGTATTGCCTTACCCAGTTTTGCCGCAGAGTCCCTGCCAACACAGGCTCAAAATATTCAAGAAATTCGCCTGTCGCTTGACAGTGTCTGGGTGGTGCTGGGTGGCATCTTGGTATTTTTCATGCAAGCAGGTTTTGCCCTGATTGAAAGTGGTTCGGTGCGCTCTAAAAACACCATTAATGTACTCATGAAAAACTATATGGATGCGTGTTTAGGGGGCCTGGTCTTTTGGTTGATTGGCTTTGGTTTGATGTTTGGTGTCAATTCGAGTGGTTGGATAGGGACCTCGCATTTTGCACCCAATGCCATGGATGACTGGCACTGGAACCTCTTGTTCTTTCAAATGATGTTTGCTGCCACCGCCACGACGATTGCCAGTGGGGCGATGGCTGAGCGGATTCACTTTGTGGCGTATATCGTGAGTGCTGCGGTGGTCAGTGGCTTGATCTACCCGATTTTTGGTGCATGGGCTTGGGGGAGCTTATTTGATGGCGAAGGTTGGCTAAAAGCTATGGGCTTTATCGACTTTGCTGGTTCAACAGTGGTGCATTCGATCGGTGGATGGGTGGCCTTAGCTGGAATTATCGTGCTGGGACCCCGTTTAGGGCGGTTTGGGCGCAATGGACAGGTCCATTATTTGGCAGGGCATAATTTACCGTTGGTGGCGCTAGGCGGTTTTGTTCTATGGTTGGCATGGTTTGGTTTTAATACGGCCTCTACCGTGAAGGCGGATGTGAGTATTGGGCGGATTGCCTTGAATACGCATTTGGCGGCGTGTGCTTCGGCAGTTGCCTATATGGTTTATACCCTAATACGTGGTAAAGCGATTTTAATGCGCGGCACCATTAATGCCTCCTTGGGTGGACTGGTTGCAATTACGGCGGGCTGTGCAACCATGAGTCCAGTGTATGCCATTATCAGTGGTGCGGTTGCAGGTGTGCTGGTCAGTATTTTACCAGTGGTGATGGAAAAACTCCGCTTGGATGATGTGGTCGATGCGGTGACTGTACATGGTTTTTGTGGGGCATGGGGCACATTGGCAGCGGGTTTGTTTTTTGAAAACAATATGTTTAATGCGGGGATCATTGCGGTACAAGGCTTGGGGATTTTGACAGCCTTTGCGTGGGGTTTTGGTGTGGCATTGATCGTCTTTAAAGTCTTGGACCTCGTTCTTGGTGGTTTGCGGGTGAGTAAACAACATGAACAACGTGGCTTGGACTATACCGAACATGCAGAACTGTCTTATCCCGAGTTTCAGCGTGATGTGACGTTTGAAACTGATGATATGACCAAACGTCATTAATGAAAGAGGATAGCTCATGTCGACTGAAACATTGACTATTTTACAAAAACGCCAAGCGATCGAACGTGGACTGAGTCAGTACTTACAAGGAACACCTTTAGAGCAAGTATTGAATCACTGGGAAGCGAAATATGGTGATCAACCCTCCTTTGTCCTGAATCGTTTTTTGAGTGAAATTTGCACCACAGAGGAATTACGTTACTTCCGAAAAGACATGCTCAAAAATGTCTTGGCAGAGATGGCCCAAGTTGAAAAACAAGTGTTGTTGAATCCCTCTGCAAAAGCATCGAAAAGCGAACAAGGGGGAGCAGCGTTACTCGATGCATTGACATTTTTTATGCAAAATATCTGTCAAGCAGTCAAAGCCGTTGATGTGCAGGAGTTTGAGCGTGAGGTGAAAACGCAGTTAGATGCTTTATCCATTGTGATTGATAGATATCAGGCCTTGGATGATCGAGCAGTACTTGAAGCTTTGCCCATGACTCAATATGCGCAGGTCTTGACGGTCTGTTATGAAAATTATTGTGAATTTTATGGTCCAGCAAAAGCAGATCAACTCTATGCCCATGTGAAGCGCCAAGTGAAAGAGCGTTACCCAATGGTCGATATGCATCGCTTAATTTAAATAAAATGAGACATAAAAAAAGCGACCTTCAGGTCGCTCTTTTCATATTAGGCTACAGTTTCTTCTGGGGCTGCACGCCAAAGGCTTTCTAGATCGTAGAAACGACGCGCTGTTGGCAACATCACGTGCACAACAACAAAGCCAAGATCAATTAAGATCCATTCTGCATCACGTTCGCCTTCGACACCGAGAGGGCGAAAACCTGCTTTACGTGCTTCTTCAGCAACGTTATCAGCAAGTGCTTTGATGTGACGCGTTGATGTACCGCTTGCAATCACAATTGCATCAGCGACGTTGCTGATTAGGCTGACATCAATCGCTAAAATATCTTTTGCTTTTACATCTTCAAGGGCTTCATGTACAACTTTTAAGCAAGCTTGTACGTCGGCAGCTTGGGTATTCATTGCGAAATCGTGAGAATTAGAAGCGCTGGGCGATGGTTCTAAATTCATAAAGGGAATTTTTCCGGACAATAACTCATCTTATAATATAGCGTTTTTAGGCGAAAATTTCAAATCCGCAATGGTTCAACTTTGAGGATGTGCAGCAAAGTATTTTGCCTTCCATGCAAAGGACTGAGTTGAAACAGTTTTTGGTCGATATTCAGCCGCAATAAAACCGTCATAACTGCTGTGTTGTAGCCATTCAAAAATATTTGCATACATAATTTGTGCAGTATCTGGTTCATGCCGCCCCGGACAGTCTGCAAATTGGATGTGACCAATAGCTTGAATATTTTCTTGTAGCCCTTGCAACACATCTTCACCCATCATGGCCATGTGATAGCAGTCGTATTGCATTTTAAGTGTAGGGTGTTGTACTGCTTCTAACATTTCCTGTGCTTGGGCAATATTTTGTACTAAGAAGCGTGGCATATCCGTGCCGTTGATCATTTCAAAGACAGGTTGAATGTCATGTTCACTGAATATATGGCAGGCCAGTTTCAGGTTTTTGGACAAGGTATTTAAACAGGGCAGTAGGTCTGCATCTAGGGGTTGTTTGCCAGCAAGGATATTCACACTTGGCACTTTGAGTGCGCTGGCATATTGCACTGCTAACTGAAGAGCGTGATGAAACTCTAGCTCTTTGCCGGGGACACCTGCGAGTCCATTTCCACCGGTCATTAAGTCGCCCGCAGGAACGTTAATCAGGCAGAGACTTAAGTCATGAAGCATAAGCTGAGTTTGAATTTGTTCAATGCTGAGTTCGTAGGGAAATTGGATTTCCACATGTTTAAAGCCAGCGGTTTGAGCTAAAGCAAAACGCTCAAGTAGCGGCACTTCGGTAAAAATCATGGATAAATTTACAGCAAGTTTGGTCATGATTTTCTCCTAATTTTATTTGGCTTTTTGTTCTACTTGTAAGATGACTGAGGCAAGATCAGCTTCAGCATAGCCTTGTTGTTGGTGTGCTTGCAATTGCTGAAGTGCTCGCGCTGCAACAGGAATGTCGAGTTGGTGCTGCGCAGCAAGCTGCAAAGCATTGTTCAAGTCTTTAGACAGGGTTTGAACTTTCCACTGTACGGGCTCAAACAGGTGAGTCGCCATACGTGGACTTAAAATTTGAAAGGGTTTCGAATCGGCAAAACCGCCTGCAAGCGCAGGTGCAAGTAAGCGAGTGTCCACGCCAGCTTTGGCTGCTAAAGCAACCGCTTCTGCAATCAGAGTGCTATTGGCTGCCACAATCAGTTGATTACAAATTTTGGTGGCTTGTCCTGTTCCAGTGTTGCCCATACAGGTGACACGTTGCGACAAGATATTATAAATCAAAGACAAGTCTTGAATCGTCTGTGCATCGCCACCAGCAAAGATGACCAGCGTACCTTGTTCTGCACCGACAGTCCCTCCCGAAACAGGTGAGTCGATCCATTGCACCTGTTTTTGTTCGGTACGTGCTGCAAGACTCAGGGTCTGCTCCACCGAAAGACTGGAAAAGTCGATGATCACTTGCTTCGCCGTCAAAAATGGTTCGATTCGTTCATAAACGCTGAGTGCAGCTTTGTCGTCGGCTAAACAGGTTAGGACTATAGGATATTCAGCAATATTCTGTAGCGCTAAGTCTGTCGCCCCCAAATCAATGAGTGCATCGCAGGCACTGCGGGTACGGTTCCATACAGCGACTTCGAAACCTGCTTGAAGTAAGCGGGTGGCCATACGGCTGCCCATGAGTCCCATGCCGAGAAATGCAATTTTAGTGTGTCGATCGAAACTCATGGAACCCTCTTTGATTGTCAGTGCTTAAATACTGTTATTTGTATTGGCGTGGTAGATACTGCACGTCGGGTTGTTTATCTTTCTTACGTGCGATTTGGCTGTTTTTCCCTAACAGTAATTTGAGCTGCCAAATTTTTTCCAAACGTAAGGATTTTTTAGGCTCATGCTGCATGGCATCCAGCACATATTTTGAGGCCATAAGTGCATCTGGTGAGCGTTGTAACATTTCTTCTGCAATGGCTTGAGCTTTAGCAAGCGGTGATTCATCGAGATGTGTGACTAAGCCAATTTCTTTGGCATAAGTTGCATCGAAAATACGTGCCGTAAGCGTTAATTCTTTGGCAAGATCTAGTCCGATCAAACCTTTCAAAGAACGCGTCAGTCCCATATCTGGAACCAGTCCCCAACGGCTTTCCATAATCGACATTTTGGTTGCAGGGTGTGCGACACGAATGTCTGCCGCTAAAGCCAGTTGCATACCAGCGCCAAAGCAAAATCCTTCAATCGCGGCAATCACAGGAACAGGCAGTTCTTGCCAAATTAGGAAGGCTTTTTGAAATAGACTTTGTCCCGGTTTAATCAGCTCCCATGCGGCATAGGCGCGATTCTTCGGATTGTTCAAATCAGCAAGATCAATGCCTGCACTAAAGACTTGCGCTTCACCAGTGAGGATGACACAACGAATGCTGCGGTCTTTTTTAATTTTTTCAGCAGTTTTAACCAACTCGCGCAACAGGTCGAAACTCATCGCATTGCGTTTATCTGGACGGTTAAGTGAAACAGTGGCAATGCCGTTTTTGTTTTCAATGCGAAGTAAAGCCATGATGAGAACTCTTATTTTTTGCTCGCACGGAGCATAGCATAGCTCCCGTGCGGATAAATGACACCAAGAGTCACGTCGCAACTTGTCTTTGGTATCATGCTCTTTTGAAAGTTTATGGGCTATGTTTGATTAAAATTTGCTGTGCCGCATGTTGTACTTGTTCAATCACGACTTTGAGTTCATTGAAACGCTTGATGGTTTCTTGAACAAACTGTTCATCTGCTTTACGACGCTCTTTACGTAAGGTTGAAACAAATTGTTCAAATGTCCCTGTTGCTTCTTGTAAGTTGGGTACACCGACATAGCGTGTTGCACCATACAGACGGTGTAACACATGCTCCAATTGTGGGAAATCTTCCATTTCAATCAATTGCTTCATTTCATGCAACTCAGTATCAAAACTGTCCATTAACATACGCAATAAGTCGACCGCTAAATCTTCTTTATTGGCTGCTAACTGTAAGCTTTGCTGCCAGTCGAGCACCTTAGGATCGAGTGCTTCAATCACGATAGCTTTTTCAATGGGTGAGCCTTTATTGAAGCGATCAGTGGTCCAATGGGTCAGGATTTGAATAATCTGATCAATTTGAATTGGTTTGGTGACATAGTCATCCATGCCGACTTGCAGTAGTTTTTGCTTTTCATCGGCCAATGCATGTGCGGTGAGGGCAATGATGGGCAAACGTTTATGGTTTTCAATGGTTGACTCCAGCGCACGAATGGCACGTGTGGTATCGACCCCCGACATGACAGGCATTTGAATATCCATAAATACCAAATCAAAAGCTTTGCTGTCGTGTTCAGCACGCTCTTGTAAAATCTCTAAGGCTTGTTGACCGCTTAAAGCTTTTGTTGTCTTGACATTCAATTCGCCCAGCAGGGCTTCAAGGACAATCAGGTTAGGGAGATGGTCATCCACCGCTAAAATATGTAAGCCTTGACCATTGAAGGACTCCATTTCATCTTCTTCAAATAGCGGTTGATTGCTGAGTAATTGAATCAAAGCACTCCGACTGAGTGGTTGGTATAATGGTCGTGCGCGATACTCATTCAGCGTGGTCAAATCGAGTGACATCTGGTAGCCATAAACCGCAAGGTTACCGCTATAACGCTGACGAATTTCTTTTAATAAGGCTTCGGTATCACCACTGTGATCAACAATTAACCATGTATTTTCCACATCTTGAGGCAGTCTGTTGAGGTGGCTGAACAAGTCTAAAATTGAACTCGATTCGATGTGTTCCACAGCATAGTCTTCAAGATAATGACGCAGAATATTGGCCGTTGCAGGATGTGCCAAATACGAGACCACTTGCATATCGCTAAACTGAGGATGCTCAACGTACTCATCTTCTTCATTGACCATAAACATGGCTGTAAACCAGAAGGTGGAACCTTTTTCGGTGGGCGCGCGTTCTTGGTTGTCCTCAAATCCAATTTGCCCCTGCATCAAATGCACCAGCTGTTTGGAAATCGCTAAGCCCAGACCTGTACCGCCAAATTGACGTGTGACTGAAGCATCGCCTTGCGAGAAAGACTCAAACAGTTTTTTACGGTCGGTTCCACTGAGTCCGATGCCGCTGTCTTGTACACTAAAGTGCAATAGGCACTGTCCAATATCATCTTGTTCCATTCTTGCGCGGACGATGATCTCGCCATCAGGAGTAAACTTAATGGCATTGGAAATTAGGTTGGTTAAAATTTGTTTGAAGCGTAGGGCATCTCCAACCACATGCTTTGGCACATTGTCGGCATAGTAAAAGGCCATATCGATATGCTTTTGTGCAGCAAGAGGAGACAGCATATCCATAACATCAAAAATTGCTTCTTCTAGATCAAAAGTTGCAGTATCGAGTTCTAGTTTACCTGCATCAATTTTTGAAAAATCTAAAACATCATTAATCAGTGCCAGTAAGTGTGCAGATGATTTTCGGATGGTTTGTAAATACAGATTTTGATCATTGTTGAGGTTGTCTTGACGCAGTAACAGGTGAATAAAACCATCAATACTGTTCAGTGGCGTGCGCAGTTCATGGCTGATATTGGCCAAGAACACTGACTTGGACTGACTTGCTGAAATGGCTTGGTCACGCGCTTGACGATAGGTGATGTTTTGCACTTCTAAAGTGTCAAGGGTTCGACGCAAATCGTCTTCCGTCTGCTCAGTGTGTTCTTTCAATTCTAAAAAACTAAAATGCAGGCGTTTCACCACATTGGCAATATCGCGCTGTAGTAAGCGTAATTCACCGGTACTGTTAATCAGCATGTGTTGATCGAGGGTGTCGGCATTTAAACGTTGCAGCTGCATGCGAATTTCATACATCGGCGCAATCCAGCGACGCGAGTAGAAATTTAAACAGAGTAAAAGCAATAAGAGTGTCAACAGACCTGTCGCAATCAACACGATCAACACGCGATAACGGGCAATTTGTAAGGGCTGGTTATCTAATTCAACTACCAACTGCGCAGGCGTGCCTGTAAATTGGTTGATGGGCAAACCATATACCGTATTGCCTTTAAAATTCATTGGGCCAAAAAAATCAGTATTTTTTTTCAGCGCAGGCCACGGCGCTTGGTCTTGGTAGCCAATGCTAAGTTTGTTATTGCCTTTGTCATCAATAATTGCGGCACGAATCAGATGTTTTTCATCTAACATCTTTTGCATCAAATAACGTGCATTTTCATACTGCCAAGGGGAGGCATTCACCAAATTGATTGCTGCTTCTGCATCCAGCTGGTAGCGCGTTAAAATCGCAATCGCCATTTGTCGCTGCTGAGCTTTGGCGGCATTTGAAGTTTCGGTAATAACCAGTAATGCACCTACACAGGCCAAAATCATAATCGGCACGAAAATAAGTGCAATGAGCTGTCCATAAGCATGGTTTAAGTGCAGACGATTAAATAATTTTTTATTGATATTTGACATGGTGCAAGTGATTTATTCCCTATGCTTTGAAGTGTAGCACGCTTTATAAAAAATCGATGGTGCTTTAATCACTTTCACGAAAAAGCACGCTAAATGGGTGCAGGGACTGGCATTTTTCCATACAATAGGCGCACCTCGATCAAGGTGCAAAGAATGAGTACTACATCCACTGATTTTCAAGCAGACGAATTTTTGTTAGATCACTATGTCGGAAAAACTCCACTGGTGCGTTTACAGCGTCTGGCAAGTCACACTCAAGCAACAGTATTGGCAAAGTTAGAAGGCAACAACCCCGCAGGTTCTGTCAAGGACCGTCCCGCGTATAACATGATTATGCAAGCGGAAAAGCGAGGGCAAATCCAGCCGGGCGATACCTTGATTGAAGCGACCAGTGGAAATACCGGCATTGCATTGGCGATGGTTGCTGCGATGCGTGGCTATCAGATGAAACTGATTATGCCCAACAACATGAGCCAAGAGCGTAAAGATGCCATGCGTGCTTATGGCGCGGAACTGATTGAAGTGACCAAAGAACAGGGCATGGAAGGTGCACGTGATTTGGCTTTGCAAATGCAAGAAGAAGGCAAAGGGTACGTACTCAATCAGTTTGGTAATCCTGATAATGTTGAAGCACATTATTTAACGACTGGGCCTGAACTTTGGCAGCAAACAGGTGGCAAAATCACTCACTTTGTGAGTTCAATGGGTACTACAGGTACCATTATGGGGGTCTCTAAATATCTCAAAGAGATGAACCCCAACATTCAAATTATTGGCCTACAGCCATCGGATGGTTCAAGTATCGCAGGGATTCGCCGCTGGCCTGAAGAATATTTACCAACGATTTTTGACCGCAGTCGGATTGATCAAATTATTGATATTCCGCAAATTGAAGCGGAAAAAACCATGCGTAAATTGGCGCAAAAAGAAGGTGTAAGTGCGGGAACTTCTTCAGGGGGTGCGGTGTGGGCATCAATTAAAATTGCTGAAGAAAACCCTGGTGCTGTAATTGCGTGCATTATTTGTGACCGTGGTGACCGTTATTTATCGACGGGTCTTTTCTCTGTAGTCGATCCTGAATAAAACAATAAAAGAGAGTCCTGCTATGCGTTTACCTGTTCTCACCTTTGATATTGAAACCATGACTGATTTGAGATCGGGGGCGCATTTATATGGTTTAGATTTGCCTGAGGCTGATTTGGAGGTGGCACTGACCAAGTTGCGTCGCCAAGAGTCAGGCATGGATTTTCAGCGTTTGGCTTTGCATGAAATTGTGTGTATTTCAGGCTTATGGCTGGATGACCAAGGCCAGATGAAACTCTTTTCTTTTAGCCGTGAACAATATTCGGAAGCAGAAATTCTCAGTAAGTTTTTATCTATATTTGATAAGCGTTTACCGACTTTAGTGAGTTGGAATGGTGCTCAGTTTGACTTACCTGTAATCATGCTTCGTGCTATGTATCATGGTTTAACTGCACCTGCTTTGTTCGATCAGGGCGAAATTGACACACAAAAGCGCTATAATAACTATCAGAACCGTTATCATCAGCGTCACATCGACCTGATGGATGTGATGGCAATGTTTAATGGACGTCATTTCCAAAAGCTAGATGATGTTGCCCATTTATTGGGGTATCCCGGTAAACGAGGCGATGGGGCGTATCATGTACCTGAATATGTTCGGGCTCAGGAATGGCTCAAACTCACCAGTTATTGTGAAGGTGATGTGCTAAATACATGGTTGGTGTATTTGCGTTGGCTCTTGCTCAAAGGGCAATTGTTAGCTCAAGACCACCGTCACTTTATCGATCAAACCATCCAGTTTTTACAGGCTCAACCGCAGCATCAAGACTTTTTGTCGGTGTGGCGCGAGACCTCACAGCAGACGGCTTTTACCGCTGCCGATTTTTCTCCTTCCCATCTTTAGGTACACATGAAACATAGAGCCAAACCTCGTCCAACTCAACAGCCCAGTTATATTTTTCAGGTTGAGTCACTTTCGCATGAAGGACGCGGCATAGCGCACTATGGTTCGCATCCAGACCACCCCGCAGACAAGCAGGGGAAAAAAGTCTTTATTAGCTATGCGTTGCCGGGTGAAACGGTCAAAGCGCAGATTACCCATGCGGTAAAGCGCTTAGAGGAAGCAGATGCTATTCAACTCCTTAGTGAAGCCTCTACTTTTCGTGTTGAGCCGAAGTGCCCGCATTTTAAAAGCTGTGGTGGCTGTAATATGCAGCACATTCATCCCGATGAACAAATTCGTTTAAAGCAAGAAGTGCTTAAATCGCATTTGCAGCATTTTGCGGGGATTCAACCTGAAGAATGGTTGCCACCTTTGCGCTCTTTACGTGAAGACTACCGCCGTAAAGCGCGCATTGGGGTGCGTTATTTGCCGCACAAAGATCAATTGGTCGTGGGTTTTCGAGAGCGTCAAACCAATAAACTGACTTCAATTGATCGCTGTTTGGTATTAGATCAAGAGTTTGGTTCAATCACACGCTTGAAGCAGTTACTCCAAAGTCTAACAGCCAAAGCAGTCATTGGTCATATAGAATTGGCCATGGGGGATTGTGACATCGCCCTCACGGTGCGACATACTGAAAAATTAAACACAGAGGATGTCAACCGATTAAAACAATTTGCGTTAGACAGAGGGTGGCAGTTGTATTTACAAGCTGCAGGCCCAGACAGTCTAAAGCGTATGGATGATGAACATGCAGAGATGCGTTTACATTATCGTTTAAATGATTTTGATGTGGCATTTGGATTTAACCCACACGACTTTACTCAAGTAAACTCAACCATTAACTCGCAAATGGTGAAATTGGCATGTGACTTGCTAGATTTAAAACAAGGAGAACGTGTTCTCGATTTGTTCTGTGGTCTAGGAAATTTCTCTTTGCCTTTGGCTCGATGCGTGGGTGAAACAGGACAAGTGGTTGGTGTTGAAGGCAGTGAAGAAATGGTTCAACGTGGTGCAGAAAATGCGGAACGTAATGCTCTTGACCAGTTGAAGTTCTTTTCACAAGATTTAACAAAAGATTTCTCGCATCATTCTTGGGCAAATCAAGGATTTGATGCATTATTGATAGATCCTCCACGTGCAGGTGCAGAGGAAATAATGCATTATATGCCTAACTTTGGTGCAAAAAGAATCGTTTACGTGTCGTGTAATCCAGCGACACTCGCAAGGGATGCGGGGCTGTTGGTACAGCAGGGTTATCGATTAGTCAAAGCCGGTGTGATGGACATGTTTACCCACACAGGTCACGTTGAGTCGATAGCATTGTTTGAAAAAGATAATGAGATAAACGATTAAAGAATATGAAGCGTAAAAGTGTAGGAGAAGGGTATGGTCACAGTACGTGAGCAACTACCTGGGCGACTCAATGAGTTGTCTCAGGAGGCGACTGTAGAGCATGCCGAACAAGCTCAACATGATTTGGCTGAATGGTTAGATCGTGTTCGAAGCATATTAGATGATGCGAAGCTTGAGCAACTCGAAGAAGTTGCCAATTTGACTTTACAAAAAGAGTTAGAAACCACGGTTAATCATCGTTCCAATACCTTTTATACCGGTATTGAAATGGCGGATATTCTGGCCCATTTACATGTCGATGAAGACACCTTGGCTGCTGCGATGCTCTATCGTGGTGTACGCGAAGGCGTGATTCCATTGGCGGAAGTACAAGAGCATTTTGGCGAACAAGTGCATGCACTGGTCAAAGGCACTTTGGCTATGGGTAAGTTGTCTGACCTCATTGAGCAGAATAAACGCCTCGAAGATCACTTTAATAACAATCAGCGCGAGCACTTAAACGGCATTTATAAAATGTTGATTTCGGTGACGGAAGACGTGCGCGTTGTATTGATCAAATTGGCTGAGAGAACTTATGCACTGCGTGAATTGGCGACTTCATCTAAAGAACGTCAAGAGCGTGTAGCACGAGAAATCTTAACCATTTACTCACCTCTGGCACACCGTTTAGGGATTGCGCAGTTAAAGTGGGAACTGGAAGATTTAGCCTTTCGCTATTTAGCACCCGATCGCTATAAAGAAATTGCGACGCTGCTGAATGAAAAGCGACTGGAGCGTGAGCAATATATTCAGTTTGTGATTGATACATTGCGTGCATCTTTGAACGAGCATGGCATTGAAGCTGAAATTAGCGGCAGGGTAAAACACATTTATTCGATTTATCGAAAAATGAAAAGTAAGAACCTGAGCTTCGATCAGCTGTATGACATTCGTGCCGTTCGAGTCTTGGTTAAAACCGTACCTGAGTGCTATCACTCGTTGGGGATTGTGCATCAAATTTGGCGGCATATTCCGCATCAGTTTGATGACTATATTACCAATCCGAAAGCCAATGGTTACCGCTCACTGCATACGGCTGTGATTGCGGAAAACAAGTCACTTGAAGTTCAGATTCGTACCAAGAGCATGCATGAAGAAGCAGAGCTCGGGGTGTGTTCGCACTTTAACTATAAAGAAGGCGGTAAGAATACCGATCGCTCTTTTAACCATCGTTTACATTCATTGCGTGCAGTACTTGAACACTATCAAGAGCGCAATGATGCGAATGTACATAAGTCGGATGAGGACTCTGAAAATTTTGAGCAAATTCAAGATTTTGAAGACTTTGAAAAGATTTATGTATTTAGCCGTGATGGCGATATTAAAGAGCTCCCACGTGGTTCGACCGTACTCGACTTTGCTTATCATGTGCATACTCAAGTTGGTAACAAGTGTTATGCCGCGCGGGTGAATCAGCGTTATGTTCCGCTGACTTATACCTTAAAAACGGGTGAGCAAGTTGAGATTTTAACCAAGAAAGACCGTGAGCCAAACCGTGATTGGTTGGTGAACTCTTTAGGTTATATCAAGACGGCACGTGCGCGTGACAAGCTGCGCCATTGGTTTAGACAACAAGACCGCAGCAAAAACTTGGAAGTGGGCCGTGACCTGCTCAACAAAGAGCTTTCACGTTTAGCAATCCATCCAAAAAGTATTGATTTGAATGATTACTGCAATCATTTTAATGTCAAAGCAGGTGAAGATATTCTGATTGCACTGGTCAATGGTGACATTAGTCTGCATGCCTTGATCAATCAGGTGAACCGCCATATGCATTTGGATCAGGACGAACCTGAACTGGTGCTGAAGCCAACTTTGAATCCACGTGCTAGTCATACCTTGTCAGCGCATGGCATTCTGATTGATGGTTTAGATAACGTTGAGCTGCATGTGGCGCAGTGTTGTCAGCCTGTGCATGGTGAGTCAATTGCGGGTTATATCACCTTGAACCGTGGGGTGAGTATTCACAAAGTGGCGTGTCCTGACTACTTACGCATGATTCAAAATGAACCGGAGCGTGCAGTAGAAGCCGATTGGGAAATGCAGCCAACGCGTGGTCAGAGTGTACAAATTGTGGTGGAAGCTTATGATCGCCGTGGTTTGCTTAAAGATTTGACCCAAGTGATTTTCTCCGATCAAATCAATATTCGTCAGGTCAACACCATCTCTGAAGCAGACGGTATTGCCAATATGAAATTGTTGATTGAAGTTAAAGGTTTATCACAATTATCAAAACTGTTGGCGCGGTTAGAGCAACAACCAGGCATTATTAGTGCGCGTCGTTTGGTGCAAGGTAACTAAGCGAATTGAAAAGAAAGAGCCTGCAATTGCAGGCTCTTTTTATTTGGAAAGGTACAAATTGGTCAGGCGATTGAGAAATTGAGGACTGATTTTACTCAGTTGAAATAAAAGCTTGGCTTTGGCACCCAAGGCTTGATGGGTTGCAGTGAGTGCCGTATCTTTTGCAACAGCACGTTGAAAAACGTGGTGCGCTACATCTTCTGCAGTTAAGTGTACTCCCATGTTTTGAATACTCTTCGCTTGCATCTCTTGCACCATGGCAGTTTGTACAAATAACGGCATGACATCTAATACGCGAATGCCATATTTTTGCCATTCGGTATCTAAGCCTTCGGTGATGCCGCGTACCGCAAACTTACTGGCCGAGTACGAGACTAAATCGGCTTGACCATAGATGGCTGAAGCTGAAGAAAGATTGATGATGCGGGAAAAATTCGCTTGTTTGAGGTAGGGCAATGCAGCATGACAGCCATTCAGTACACCATTGACATTGATCGAGATAGTTTTGTGATGTGCGCTGATCTCTGTTCGTTCAAAAGGCCCTGAGAATAGAATTCCTGCATTATTGACCAAGATATTGAGCTCGCCCGCCCATGCGACAAACTCGGCTAAAGCCGTTTGCCAGTCTTGATAGTTGGAAACATCGAGTTGTCCTGCTTTGGCATTTGGGCCGAGGCTAGCTGCCAACTGTTGGGCTTGAGCGCTATTGATGTCGTAAATTCCCACTTTATAATGATGTGCATAAAATAAACGGGCGATGGCCGCACCAATACCTTGGGCTGCACCGCTAATCAAAATACTGCGCATTGAAATGGCTCCTTGTTGCTTTTTTTCTTGATGTTATTGTTGTGATTGGATTGAGCATAACAAATGAATGCCGTCATAATGTAATTTTATCAATATGATTTTTGAAGAGAGATAAACATGGAACAATTGCTGAACGTGATGCGTGAATTACGTGAAAAATGTCCATGGGATCAACAACAAACCCCAGAAAGCTTAACCCGCTATGCCATTGAAGAGGCTTATGAAGTTGAAGCCGCTGTGCGTTCAGGTAAAGCTGATGAGGTGCGCGATGAGTTGGGTGATTTACTGCTACAGGTGGTGTTCCAGTCACAGATGTATGCCGAGCAAGGGGCTTTTAATTTTCAAGATGTGGTCCATGCCATCACAGAAAAACTGGTTCGTCGTCATCCCCATGTTTTTCAAGCACAGCAGTTTTCAGCTTTGTCTGCCGAAGATGTGGGCGAGCTTTGGAAGCAAATTAAACAACAGGAAAAACAAGGTAAGGCACAGTCACGATTAGACAGCATCAAACATGGTCCAGCCTTACAACAAGCGGAACAGATTCAAAAAAATGCAGCACAAATCGGTTTTGACTTTCCTGATGTAGCCGGTGCTTATACCAAGCTTGAAGAAGAATTAGCTGAACTGAAAGATGCGGTTCAACAGCAAAATTCCGATGAAATAGCAGATGAATTTGGCGATTGTTTATTTTCAATGATCAATGTTGGACGTAAACTGGGCGTCTCAAGCGAAATGTCGCTTTTGAGTACGATTCATAAATTTCGTACTCGTTTTGCTTTCATTGAAGATCAAGCTTTGCAACAACAAAAAAAGATTGAGCAGATGTCCTTAGAAGAAATGGATCAACTGTGGGAGCAAGCCAAATTACAACTGAAATAATAAAAATGGTGGCTTGAATTGATAAAAATAAAAGTAAGTTTGTTGATCATTGCGTTGTTGTTACTGAGTTTACTGGCTTGGATACCCAGTGGTTATGCGCAGTCTTTTGATCAGAACTACCTGAACTGGAAAGCAGAGCAGCAGGCGTGGGATGATCGTATTCAAGCTCCTAAAAGCGTGAAACGTGCTGTGTCTCCTGTTCAGGCTCAACCTGTGTCGAGCACAAATAAAATTAGTTTAAATCAAGCCAGTGTTGATCAATTACAGCAACTTCAGGGTGTGGGTCTAAAAAAGGCACAGGCAATTGTGGCCTATCGCCAGAAACAAGGGCCATTTAAGAGTATAGATGAGCTACAACAGGTGCGCGGGATTGGACCGGCAATTTTTGCAAAAAATAAAACCCGTTTGGGCTTGTGAAAAAGCGGTGTCATTTATTGGTGAATTGATCAGAATCCTGCTTTGCTTTCGATAATCAAATTGCCCTTTGATTGTGTTAGATATATGATTAGCGTCATCTTAGAATTTTACGTTTAGGCGTAGGAGACAGCGGCTTTTGCAAACTTTGCGCGCGTCAAAATGTGGTTTATCAACCGCTCAATTACCTTCTTACATTTTAGATGTGATCGATGCATTAACTAAGGCAGGCTATGAAGCGTATATCGTCGGTGGCGGTGTCCGCGACATGATGCTTGGCCTAAATCCCAAAGATTTTGATGCAGTGACGAATGCAACACCGTCACAGGTAAAAGAAGTTTTCGGACGACGTTGCCGTATTATCGGGCGCCGTTTTGAGCTGGCTCATGTCTATTCAGGTCGTGAGTTGGTTGAAGTTGCAACTTTCCGTGCACCGCCGAAGAAAGAAGTCACCTCTGCACAAGGCATGATTTTGCGTGATAACAATTGGGGTACGATTGAGCAAGACTTTGCCCGCCGCGACTTTTCAATTAATGCGATGTACTATCAGCCACGTAAGGGCGTTGTCTTAGATTTCTGTCATGCTGTGGATGACATTAAAAATAAAACCTTACGTCTACTGGGCGATGCACAAACGCGTTTTGAAGAAGATCCTGTGCGAATGCTGCGGACATTACGTTTTGCTGCAAAATTAGGTTTCTCAATTGATCAGCAAATTCTTGACGTTTTTACCTTGGAAATGACGCAGTTACTGCGTGATGTATCGCCGCACCGTTTATATGATGAATCTCAGAAGCTGTTCACGATGGGGCATTTAAATCGTGTGCTGCCAATGTTGATCGATTTCGGCATTTGGAAGCAGTTATTTGCAGATATCCAACCGAATATCACACCATTTATTGAACGTGCCGCTAAAAATACCGATCAGCGCATTCAAGTGGGCAAAACCATCAACCCTGCATTTTTCTATGCGGTGTTGTTATGGCAGCCGTTCTTAGAGCGTTGTGAGTTTTATAGCAGTAAAGGTGTGGTTGCGGCTGAAGCTCGTGCGCAAGCGGGACTTGATGTATTAAAACGCCAAGCCACGCGGACCATTATTCCACGTTTTGCTGAAACCTTCATTCGTGAGGTGTGGGAAATGCAAACTCGACTACTCAACCCGAAAGCACAGCAAATTCAAGCCTTATCTAGCCATGCACGTTTCCGTGCAGGCTTTGACTTCTTGTTGCTTCGCGAAAAATCCGGTGATGAGGGTACGCTCGGCATGGGACAGTGGTGGGATGCCTATCAGTTGATGAGCACCGATGAAAAAGAACGTGCTATCAGCCAATATAACCGCCAACGTGCAAAATCACGTCGCAGCGGTAAAGCAAGTGCTGAAGAAGCAGCAATTGCTAAAACGGTAAGTCATGAAATTGAGCCTTTGGTGCAAGAGCAAGAATCGCGCAGTCGTCGTGCACGTAAACCGAAGCAACACGCTGAAGCTCGTACCCAGATTGGTACGGGAGCAGGTCATAGCTCGACAGAGATTGGTGCAGACCACCCAATTTTAAAACGTAAACGTGTTCAGCGTGATTTAAGCAGCGTGATTTTTGGGCCGACACAATGAGCATCGTCACGTACATTGGTCTAGGTAGCAACTTAGGCGACTCTAAAGTGATTTTGACTGAAGCGGTGCACAAGTTGGCCAGTCTTGGCGATGTGAAGATCTCCAAGCTGTATCAAAGCCCACCGATGGGGCCGCAAGACCAACCCAATTATTTAAATGCCGTGGTGCAACTCAGCACAAACTTGGCGCCGTTGGCCTTGCTGGATGAATTGCAACGTTTTGAACAAGAGTCGGGACGTGTACGTTTACGCCATTGGGGTGAACGTACTTTAGATTTAGATTTACTGATCTATGCAGAAGAGAAAATTCAGCATGAACGCTTAACTGTGCCACATGTCGGTGTGATGGAGCGTGATTTTGTGTTGATTCCATTGCTGGATTTAGACCCCAATTTACACATTGATGGTATTGCGTTGAAACAGTTGCCTGTTGTACAACAACCCACGTTGAGCGTGCTGGATGCAGGCAATTGGGCAAAGATTTAATTTAGCCGAGCTAAAGATGTTGAAAGGAATAGTTTGATGATTAGTTTAAATGACTTAAGAAAATTTAAAGCAGAAGGTCGCAAATTTTCCTGCCTGACTTGCTATGATGCAAGTATGGCAAAGGCAATGGAACTTGCTGAAATTGATACCATTTTAATTGGCGATTCGCTAGGTATGGCCATTCAAGGTCGTGATTCCACTTTGCCTGTTACAGTTGAAGATATGGCTTACCATACCGCAGCTGTACGCCGTGGTAACCAGCATGCCTTGATCATGACTGACTTACCTTTTATGAGCTATGCCACCTTAAATGATGCTTTGCAAAGCTCAAAAGTAGTGATGCAAGCGGGCGCGCAAATGGTCAAAGTCGAAGGTGGAGCATGGCTGGCTGAAACGGTTCAGGTTTTGACACGCAACGGTATTCCTGTATGTGTACACTTAGGTTTAACCCCACAGTCTGTACATGTGTTTGGTGGCTATAAATTACAAGCACGCACACGTGAAGCGGCAGACCAATTAATTGCGGACTGCCAAGCGGTGGTTGATGCGGGTGCTGCGGTGCTGTTATTAGAGTGTGTGCCTGCGCAGCTCGGGAAAGAAATTAGTGAGTTGTTCCCACATGTACCTGTCATTGGCATTGGCGCAGGTGTGGATACCGATGGTCAAGTCTTAGTGGTACAAGACATGCTTGGACTGACTTTTGGTCGTGTTGCAAAATTTGTGCGTAACTTTATGAAAGAACAAGCAGGGGAAACGGCGATTTTGGATGCGTTCAAGGCATACCATGCAGCGGTGCTTGATAGCTCATTCCCTGCAAAAGAACAAACATTCCAAGTCGAGCTGTAAAACATGAAAACTGAAACCACGATCCAAGGCCTATCAGCATCATTGAACCCTGCGCGAACGGCTCGAAAAAGTATTGGTTTCGTCCCGACCATGGGGAACTTGCATCAGGGGCATTTGAACCTTGTGCGCGAAGCGAAAAAACTCTGTGATGTGGTTGTAGTCAGCATTTTTGTGAATCCTATTCAATTTGGACCCAATGAAGATTTTGACAGTTACCCACGCACTTTGGAACAAGATCAGCGCTTGTTGGCCGAGGTTGGTTGTGACATCGTGTTTGCACCATCGGTTGAGCAAATGTATGGCAACAGTCCACGTTTAACCAATATTACTGTTTCAGATATCACCAATGATTTGTGTGGTCTACAACGCCCAGGTCATTTTGATGGTGTCGCCGTTGTGGTGACGAAATTGTTCAATATTGTGCAACCTAATTTTGCTTTCTTTGGTGAAAAAGACTATCAACAGTTGGCTGTGATTCGTCAGTTTGTTCGCGATTTGAATATGCCGCTTGAAGTGATGGGTGTGGCAATTGCACGTGCTGAAGATGGTTTGGCTTTAAGTTCCCGTAATGGTTATTTAAGCGAAGAAAACCGTCAAAAGGCACCGACCATTTATCAAAGCTTAAAAGCGGCAGAACAGTCGCTACAAACTGGTACCGCTTTAGCTGATGTGTTAGCAAATATAAAGGCGACATTGACACAGGCTGGTTTTGTTGTGGATTATGTGGAAGCACGCACACCTGCATTGCAGAAATTGGATGCGTTTGACCAAGATGTGGTGCTTTTTGTTGCGGCAAAACTCGGGGCAACTCGTTTAATTGATAACTTGAAAGTGAAACATATTTAGTCAAGCTCACCTCTCAAAGGATTAAGATGAAGCGCATTTTAATTGTTACAGGACAGTCTGGTTCAGGTAAATCCTCTGCATTACAAGTGTTGGAAGACCTAGGTTATTACTGTATTGATAATTTGCCTTTGGCCTTACTTCCAGAAATTGTTGCCAAGCTGGATCGGGAAAATAATCTTGAGCAGTTGGCGCTTGGTGTGGATGTACGCAGTACACGTGCAGATTTGCAAGAATTCGACTTGGTGTTTGAACAATTGCAAAGGCATGGTACGGTCGATATTATTTATTTGACCACGCGTGACCAAGAACTGATTGCGCGCTTTAGTGCTTCACGTCGTCCGCATCCGTTGGCGACACGCTTTCAAAGTTTGAACCAGTGTATTCAAGAAGAGAAAACCCTTTTATTGCCGATTAATTTGCGCTCAACCGTGCATATTGATACCACCGATAAAAGTGTGCACGACTTAAAGCATACCTTGCTGTCAAAGTTGGGTCAGTCGGATAACCTGATTTTGATTTTGCAGTCTTTCGGCTTTAAACATGGTATTCCGTTAGATGCTGACTATGTGTTTGATGTTCGACATTTACCCAATCCCCATTGGGATTTAGAACTGCGGAAGTATTCTGGACTAGATGCCCCTGTGCAAAAATTTTTGGAACAAAGTGAGCAAACCCACGAAATGTTCCAAGATGTTTATAAGTTTTTAGATAAATGGTTACCAGCTTTTGCTGAAGGGCATCGTCACTATATGACCGTGTCAATTGGTTGTACGGGTGGGCAGCATCGCT
This sequence comes from Acinetobacter johnsonii ANC 3681, assembly GCF_000368805.1. Taxonomy (NCBI): domain Bacteria; kingdom Pseudomonadati; phylum Pseudomonadota; class Gammaproteobacteria; order Moraxellales; family Moraxellaceae; genus Acinetobacter; species Acinetobacter johnsonii. The sequence continues at coordinate 387,656 of NZ_KB849704.1, forward strand.
CTGTATATATTGTGGATAGACTAAAAAAGGCCCTTGAGGCAAAATGGTCTATTCAGGTCCTCCATCGAGAAATGAAGCACTGGGCATGATTGACACAACTGTTGACGTAATTAATAAACTAGGGTTACATGCGCGTGCATCTGGCAAGCTCATTGAAGTGACCACCAAATTCCGTTCTTCAATTCAAATTGGAAAAGGAGACAAATTGGTGGATGCCAAAAATATTATGTCCCTCCTGATGCTAGGCGCAGGAAAGGGCACCACTTTACGCTTGGTGCTTGAAGGCGCAGATGAAGAACAAGCTTTATCTGAGATTCAGGCACTATTTGCAGCAAAATTTTACGAGGCAGATTAATCGTGGCACGTCGACCGCATAGTTTTACTGAAGAAGACTTTGAATCTTTAGAAGGACGTGCAAGTAAAACTGAACAGAAAAAAGCCGTACAACGTATGGCATCTTTGGGTTCTCAACTTGCAGAGTTGAACACTAAACAAATTCAAAACTTACCTGTTGAAGAGCGTTTGATTGAAGCCCTTTTGGATGTGAAACTAATTACATCAAATGAAGCTCGTCGTCGCCAATTTTTACGCATTGGGAAGTTGTTGCGTAATGAAGATGAAACGGTGATTTTGTCTTATTTGACACCGCAACAAGGCGCGAAAAAAACTGCTCAATTACAGCGTTGGGTTGATCGTATGATCAAAGATGGTGATGTGGTCATTAATGAGTTTTCCAAAACTTATAATGCCGCGGAACGTCATACCATTCGTCAGCATGTATTGCGTATTCACCGTGATATCAAACAGCAGGCTGATGAAGAACAACTTAAAGCTTCACGTTTGAAGTTGTTTAACTACATCCAGCAAGTGGCTTTAATTTCAGATAATTAAGTCATTTAGACATAAAAAAAGCGACCTTAACGGTCGCTTTTTTTTGAGAATATTTGCTTGTATAGACTGCTGAATGTTTAGCTAAACTCGCCCGTTGCACGCTCTTTGGCCCAATCGCGTAGAACAAATTTCTGTAACTTGCCTGTCGACGTTTTTGGAATTTCTGTAATCACTACATCTTTCGGTACTTTAAAACGTGCCAGATGTTGCTTACAGAATTCAATGATTTCCTCAGGTGTGATTTCTTTACCTGCTTTGAGCTCAATAAATGCACAGGGCACTTCTTGCCAGCGAGGATCGGGTTTCGCGACCACCGCAGCCGTTAAAATAGCAGGATGTTGATAGAGGATTTCTTCAACTTCTAGTGATGAGATATTTTCACCTCCAGAAATAATGACATCTTTAGAGCGGTCAGTAATTTTGGCATAGCCATCGGGTTGGCAGACTGCAAGATCGCCTGTATGAAACCAACCACCTGCAAAGGCTTCTGCCGTGGCTTCAGGGTTTTTGAGATAACCTTTCATCACAATGTTACCTCGGAACATAATTTCACCCATGGTCTGACCATCATGCGGGACAGGTTGCATGGTATCTGGATCCAGCACTTTCATACCGTCTTGCAGTGGGTACGGAACACCTTGGCGTGAGTGCAGTTGTGCTTGTTCTTGAATCGATAAGTCAGACCAACCCGCTTGAGAGGCACAAAGCGCAGAAGGGCCATAGGTTTCAGTGAGGCCATAGACATGGGTGACATTGATGCCAATATGACGCATGCCTTCAATGATTGCAGCAGGAGGCGCAGCACCTGCCACCATCACTTCAACGCGATGCTCAAAGTGAATTCGTTGCTCTTCTGGAGTATTGATCAGCATTGATAACACAATCGGCGCACCGCAGAAATAATCGACTTTGTGTTCAGCGATGAGTTTAAAAATGAGTTCAGGGTCAATTTTACGTAAACAGATGTTGGTGCCGCCATTGGCTGCCATGGTCCATGCAAAGCACCAACCGTTGCAGTGAAACAGGGGGAGGGTCCACAAGTAGGTCGCACGAGGTGTCATGCCACAAGCAATGATATTACTGGCTGCATTGATATAAGCCCCGCGGTGATGATAGACCACCCCTTTTGGGTTACCTGTTGTTCCCGAGGTGTAATTTAAGCTAATGGCATCCCATTCATCTTGAGGTAAATGCCACTCAAAGTTTTCATCACCTTCGGTTAACCAGTCTTCATACTCGATTTGCCCAATCGGGGCTGCAAAACAGTTTTCGTACTCAGCATCATCTACATCAATCACAAAAATGTCACGCTTGACTAAAGCCAAAGCCTCTTGTGCAACCGATGCAAACTCTGGATCCACCAATAAGACTTTGGTTTCTGCATGATCAAGCATAAATGCGATGGTTTTGGCATCTAAGCGCGTGTTCAATGTGTTGAGCACAGCACCTGCCATTGGGACTGCAAAATGTGCTTCGATCATTGCAGGGACATTGGGCAGCAAAACAGAGACAGTATCGTTCTTTGTGATTCCCAATTTTTGTAACTGTGAGGCAAATTGGCGACAGCGAAGGTAAGTTTCACGCCATGAAATATGGCGGTGCCCATGAATGATGGCATCTTGATGAGGGTAAATATAAGCAGCTCGTTCTAAATAACGTAATGGTGACAAAGCCACAAAGTTTGCGGGGGTTCTTGGTAACTCATCATACGCACTCACCATGTTGATCACTCCTGAATTTGGTATTATTTTTTCCATTGATTAAAAGATATGCATTTTTCAGCCATCTTGCATTTATGCTTTAGTCGAGTTGCTCTTTTTAGATGAATTTATTGAATTTTTTTTGTTTAGTTTATCTAAACTGAATCTATGGATTCTGTGCGATATAAACCCTTTTAGTTAGATTTTAGCCTGCTTTTTAAGCAAAATGTGTATGCTTGTGTTGCTGTATTGTTCAATAAAAAGTGACCGATAGAGTCATTATAAAATGTAGCGATAAGGATTGCGGCACATCAATTCCCTCATTTTAGTGATGCTGTGGGACTGGCAAATAAATTCAAAATGCGCTGAAACGTGAATTTTATAGGGGAAAAGGTTTAATCCTGTGGATAACACGTGTAAAATTCGACTGATTTTATTTATCCACCGTTTTTATCTTTTGAGGTTTTACCTCGATCATAATCTCGCGGTGATATGCTCCATGGTACGGGGCATCACTCCTTAAGGATTTTTTATGCCAATTATCACTTTGCCAAATGGCGATCAAAAACAATTTGATCAAGCTGTATCTGTGATGGACGTTGCACTGAGCATCGGTCCGGGTCTTGCGAAAAATACAGTTGCAGGAAAAGTCGATGGTCGTTTAGTTGATGCATCTGACTTGATTACCACGGATGCCAGCCTTCAAATTATTACGCCTAAAGACGAAGAAGGTGTCGAAATCATTCGTCACTCTTGCGCTCACTTGGTGGGACATGCGGTTAAGCAATTGTTCCCTGAAGCGAAAATGGTGATTGGTCCTGTCATTGAAGATGGCTTCTATTACGATATTTTTAGCGCAAAGCCATTTACGCCAGAAGACATGCTAGCCATTGAAGAGCGTATGAAAAAGCTCATCGATCAAGACTATGATGTCATCAAAAAAATGACACCACGTGATGAGGTGATTGCAGAATTCACAGCGCGTGGTGAAGATTATAAATTACGCTTGATTGCAGACATGCCTGAAGAAACAGAAATGGGCTTGTACTACCATCAAGATTATTTGGATATGTGCCGTGGTCCACACGTGCCCAATACTAAATTTTTAAAAGCATTCAAGCTGACTAAAATGTCAGGCGCTTATTGGCGCGGCGATGCGAAGAATGAACAGTTACAACGTATTTATGGTACAGCGTGGGCAGACAAAAAACAGCTTGCAGCGTATATCAAACGTATTGAAGAAGCTGAAAAGCGTGACCACCGTAAAATTGGTAAAGCTTTAGACCTGTTCCATATGCAAGAAGAAGCACCAGGTATGGTGTTCTGGCATCCAAACGGTTGGACCATTTATCAAGTACTTGAACAATACATGCGCAAAGTACAACAAGATAATAGCTACCTCGAAATTCGTACCCCACAAGTGGTTGATTTCACGCTTTGGGAAAAATCAGGCCATGCTGCTAACTATGCTGATGGCATGTTCACGACGCATTCAGAAAGCCGTAACTATGCAATTAAACCAATGAACTGTCCTTGTCACGTACAAGTGTTCAACCAAGGTTTAAAATCATACCGTGATTTGCCAATTCGTTTGGCTGAGTTCGGTTCTTGTCACCGTAACGAACCATCGGGTTCACTGCACGGCATTATGCGTGTTCGTGGTTTTACGCAAGATGATGCACACATTTTCTGTACCAAAGAGCAAATTGGTCAAGAAGTGGCTGACTTCATTCAACTGACTTTAGATGTGTATAAAGACTTCGGTTTCGAAGACGTGCAAATGAAGTTGTCTACACGTCCAGAAAAACGTGTGGGTGATGATGCACTTTGGGATATGGCTGAAAAATCTTTAGCAGATGCTTTAGATGCTGCTGGTTTGGAGTGGGAACTTCAACCAGGTGAAGGCGCATTCTATGGTCCGAAAATTGAATTCTCACTGAAAGACTGCTTAGGCCGTGTATGGCAATGTGGTACAATCCAATGTGACTTCAATTTGCCAGAACGTTTAGATGCGTCATATGTCACTGAAGACAATGATCGTGATCAACCTGTAATGTTGCACCGTGCAATACTTGGCAGTTTTGAACGTTTTATTGGTATACTAATCGAACACTATGCGGGCTTTATGCCACCTTGGTTAACACCAATTCAAGCATGTGTGATGAACATTACCGATTCACAAGCGGAAGCATGTGAGTCAGTCGTCGCTAAACTTAAAGAAAACGGTCTCCGTGCGATTTCAGACTTGAGAAATGAGAAAATCGGCTTTAAGATTCGTGAACGTACATTAGAGCGTATTCCTTACTTACTGGTACTTGGGGACCGTGAGGTAGAGGAAGGTACAGTGAACGTGCGTACCCGCTCTGGAACAAATTTGGGTACTATGTCAATCGACGCTTTCGTTGACCTAGTAAAAGCAGCCGTTGCCGAACGCGGCCGGTACATTGTGGAGTAACAGCGATTAAACAGCCTGACCGTAATCAACAGGGCGGTAACAAATCAAACCGTCCTGCTTTGAATGATGAAATTCGTGCGAAAGAAGTCCGTCTTGTAGACGAAAATGGTGAGCAAAAAGGTATTGTTAGCTTGGCAGAAGCATTACGCGCTGCTGAAAGTGTTGAGCTTGATCTTGTTGAGATCGTAGCAAACGCTGAACCGCCTGTTTGTAAAATCATGGACTTCAACAAGCATTTGTTTGATCTAAAGCAAAAGCAGAAAGAAGCGAAGAAAAAACAGCATCAAGTACAGGTGAAAGAAATCAAACTCCGCCCGGGTACTGATGTTGGTGATTACAACGTAAAACTACGTGCAATCACTAAGTTCCTTGAAGAAGGCAACAAAGTAAAAATTACTCTTCGTTTCCGTGGTCGTGAAATGGCGCACCAACAGCTTGGTTTGGCTCAACTTCAAAAAGTTGAAGCAGATGTGGCTGACTTGGGCGTAGTTGAACAAGCACCGAAAATGGAAGGTCGTCAAATGGGTATGTTGCTTGGTCCTAAAAAGAAAAAGTAATGATCCATTGATCTTAAAAAAAGCACTGCCTATGCAGTGCTTTTTTTATTTTGTTGATTGTCCCGTCCTGAAATAAGTTTACACCTTTAAGAGGCTTATTTTATGGAACATGAACGAGAACAAAGAGTTAAACGTACACAAGGTGATTATAGCTTTGCCTTTAAAATGATGGTTGTACATGAAGTAGAAAAAGGGCAAATTACTTATAAACAAGCTCAGGCAAAATATGGTATTCAAGGAAGATCAACTGTGCTGGTATGGTTACGCAAGCACGGACAACAGGACTGGACTTCGAATATGCCGCCTTCTTCTAAACGCCAATTAACACCCCAACAACGAATCCGCCAATTAGAAAAGCAGTTAGCCGCAGAAAAGCTTAAAACTGAATTTATTCAGGATGTGATTTATCACATTGATAAAGAATGTGGGGCTGATCTTGGAAAAAAGTATACCGAGCACGTTTCAAAGATTGGCAAAGCCAAAGAGGACTAAGCGTTTCACGTTATTGTCAGTGGTTGGGAATCACCCGACAAGCTTATTATCAAGCAGAAAAACGTGCTCAAATGACTGCACAAGCAACTGAAAAAATACTTGAGTTGGTTATGGAATATCGTTGTCTCATGCCAAGTATCGGAACACGTAAGTTGTATTGGCTTATTAAAGGCAAATTGTTGCAGCGTGGTTTAAAGTGTGGACGGGATCAGTTATTTAAAATATTGAAAGAGCATAATTTATTGATTCGCCCCAAGCGTCGCTATACAAAAACTACGGATAGCAAGCATTGGATGAAGAAGCATCCAAATTTATTAAAGGATTATTCAGCAGTGCAAGCCAACGAAGTCTTTGTTAGTGATATTACTTATGTTGAGAGTGCTGAAGGCGTACATTATTTATCATTGGTGACAGATGCTTATACCCGTCAGATTAAAGGTTATAAGTTATCGAATGATATGCGTGCGGAGAATGTTATGCAGGCTCTACATATGGCGATGCAGCATGTGACGGATCGAGCGACTAGGATGATTCATCATTCAGACAGAGGCTCTCAGTATTGCTCTGAGCTATATCAATCGGCATTGCGCCATTATGGGATATGTCCTTCCATGACAGATGGATACCTTGCGAAACAGTGTTTCTCATATCAAAATGCATTAGCAGAGCGGATTAATGGAATATTAAAGCAGGAGTTTTTAACTACACGATGTCAAACCATGAAGGAGTTAGATCACTTAATTACGGAATCTATCATGATTTATAATTACTATAGACCACATTTAAGTTTAAATATGAACACCCCGAATCAGATGTATGAGCAAACTAAAACCGAGCTAATTGCTTAACTCGGTTTGAAGTGGAATACTGTCAATCTATTTCAGGACAAGACAGATTGACTATGCCGAAGTGTTTTCAGTTGTTAATTTCTTTTGTCCGATTGGAATTCGGCATGGCGCTTTTTCTTCTGGAACAATCCGTCGTAGCTGGATGGTGAGTAAACCATTTTCATAATTGGCCTCTTGTACTTCAATGTGTTCATCTAAACGTAAAGATAATTTAAATGAGCGCTGTGTGATGCCTTTATGCAAGAACTCAGCATGATTGTCTTTGGTCTGATCAGCATGTTGACCTGAAATATTAAGTACCTGATTCTCTAAATCGATCGCGAGCTCATCTTGGTTAAAACCAGTCGCAGCTACGACAATGCGGTAGTGATCATCACCGACTTTTTCAATATTGTACGCAGGATAATGTGGTGCTTCACTGAGCATTGCATGATCAAACAAATCGTTTAAACGGTCAAAACCGATACTACGACGGAATAATGGCATTAAGCTTAAATTACTCATTGATAAAACCTCCACTATTAGGAAAAGTGATATAAATAAGCAACCTATGCGACTCGATTAGCATGGTTGTCACAGCAATAATTGGTGTGGATGTTTGCTGTACTTTTAATATTTGGATGCTCTATAAAATTTCAAGATTAAAAAATAAGGTTTTTTAAAAAATTCTCTTTGGTTGATAATTATTCTATTTATATGAAGCTAGTCATGCATATTTTAAGATTTCAATTTCAGTTTAACCTAATGTTTCTAGGCTGGAATCATGTTATAAACAGTATCAAACCTCGACAATATGAACTAAAACGAGAAAAGTAACAGGATAACCACATGATCGATTTGTACTATTGGGGAACACCCAACGGACATAAAATTAGCATCGCATTAGAAGAGATGGGTTTGGAGTATCAAGTCTTTCCCATCAATATTTTAGAAAATGATCAGTTTCAACCCGACTTTCTACGCATTTCACCCAACAATAAAATCCCTGCGATTGTGGATCAAGATGGTCCTAAAGGTGAAGCCATTTCTGTGTTTGAGTCAGGAGCGATTTTGCAGTATTTAGGGCGTAAAACAGGACAGTTTTATCCAAGCGATGAACAGTCTCGTGTTGAAGTTGAGCAGTGGTTGATGTGGCAAATGGGTGGTTTTGGTCCAATGCTTGGACAGAACCATCACTTTAGTAAATTTGCTCCCGAACGTATTGCATATGCAACTGAACGCTATGTCAATGAAACCAAGCGCTTGTATGGTGTACTAGATAAGCAACTTTTTGGTCAAAACTATGTGGCTGGAGAGTATTCGATAGCGGATATGGCAATTTTCCCATGGATTCTGCGTTATGAGTGGCAGCAAATTGACATAAATGACTATCCAAATGTGAAGGCTTATATGGAGCGTATTCAAGCGCGCCCCGCGGTTCAGCGTGCGTTGGCGCTTCAAGTGAATTAGTTACAGAAGCGCTGACTTGAACTGTGTTAAGCTTAGCGCCTTCAAGGTATAAGCCATTCTTTAAAGCCACCGATGGGTGGCTTTTTTGTTGAAAGGTTGTTTGGACATCAGCGTAATGAAAAAAGAGTTTTTCCTCAATTTAACCCGCATTATTGAAGCGAATCCTAAAATCTATCTCAGTATTATTGTGGGGATTGCAGGATGTTTGGTGCTATTTGTAGCTGAAGCGGTACACATTCAAAAAATCATTGAACTGCTGAATACCAAAGATCAGGTGGTACTCCGCGCTGCAATTGAACCGATTGCTGATAAGTATTCATGGTCACGTTGGTTTTTGTTGATTCTGGCATTGATCTGGTCAAGTTTTGCTTATAGCTCAACCAAGAAAAAGCTGGGTTTAAAATCATAAAATGATGTGGGCCTTAGGACTACTTTTCCTTTCTGCCTTTGGGGCGGCGACACTGCTACCCTTACAGTCAGAAGCAGTCTTGGTGGGATTGTTGGCTCAGACGCAGTATTCAGTGTGGTTGTTGGTTGCTGTTGCCAGCCTAGGCAATATTTTAGGTAGCTGTGTGAATTGGTGGCTCGGCTTGAAAGTTGAGCAATACAAAAATAACAAATGGTTTCCCGTCTCAGAGCAAAAGATGTTGCAGGCGCAGGGCATTTATCAAAAATATGGTTTTTGGTCTTTATTGCTCAGTTGGGTGCCCGTTATTGGTGATCCGATTACCCTCATTGCAGGATTACTCAAAGAAAACTTTGTTCGTTTTGTCGTGATGGTGAGTATTGCGAAAATCGGACGCTATCTTTTTGTATATTGGATGTTTAGTCAGTTCTAATTATTTTCAAGTACTGAGAGCGACTGGCCACATGCTTATATGTGCTGAATGGGTTTAAAGTTTATATAGAGAGATGACACGAGTGAGTGAGAACTCGTGTCACGCTAAATTTTTAACGACAAGCATTCAGATCGAATTCAATCGCATCTTTAAATTTAGATTTCTTATAGATCCACAGTGTGCTTGCTGTGCGTTTAACACTGACTCTGCTATTTGCAACGGCTTGTAAAACTTGTTGATCAAGCGCGTAAATACCTGAACCTTTGATAATTTTAGGCTTCTTGATGTTGCCGTGTTTATCGGCTTTAAAGCTAAATTTAATTTGACGGTCATGACCATTCAACTGCGTTGAATCTAGCGCAAGCGTAGGTTGAGCCTGATATTGAAAAGGCACTTTTTGCTGCTGTTGTTGCGCACGCCAGTTCTTTGAGTCAAAGCTATAGTTACATGCTTCGACATCATCTGGAGTTAAGTTTAAATTAAAAACTTGATAACCAATGACAGCTAAAGCGGTGTCGTCTTCTATAAACGGTTTTACTTTGGCTTGAAGCACGGCATTTACCAGCTTTTCATCTAAAGCTTTGATTCCAGTCGTTTCTTGGACTGTCGCTTTGGTCACATCACCTGTTTCATCTGCATACACACGAATAATCGCTGCACGGTTTTGTTGGTTTAAATCACTATTTTTATATTGGGGTTTGGGAAAATCTACCCATTGAATACGCGTGGTCAAATGCGCCGATTGAGCTGAACTTTTTTGAATGGTGAGTTCTAATGGTGGCTGAGCTGCATGACTGAGATGAAAGGGCAGTGTAGATAATGCGAGCAAGAAGAGTGGTTTCATATGATCGATTTCTTTTATAACGCATCCAGTGCGCATGACTTAAATAATTGTTGCGAGTATTTCCTGAATTAGAAAGACTCGCAAGTTATATTGTTAAATTAAAACTATTTTTGCTCGGCTTGGGTGATGTCTACACCAAATAAGTCTTTGGTTTTAGCCCAACTGAGTGCGACCACCAAGAGCGTCATGCTGCCGCCAAAAACCGTTGCAATCACAGGGCCTAAATATTTTGCTGCAAGACCTGACTCAAATGCTCCCAGTTCATTACTACTCGACACAAACATGCCATTTACCGCTGCAACACGGCCTCGCATATTCTCAGGAGGATAAATTTGTAAAATGGTCTGACGAATTACCACTGAAATACTGTCACATGCACCCGTCATAGCAAGAGCAAACAAAGACAACCAGAGGTAGTTTGAGTAAGCGAACAATAAGGTGAATAGGCCAAAACCTGCAACAGCAAGCAGCATATTGCGCCATGCATGTCGGGTGGGCGGAAAACGCGTCAGCGCAATCATGGTGATGAGTGCACCAATCGATGGTGCTGCCCGTAAATAGCCCAATCCTTCAGGCCCAATTTTCAAAATATCTTCAGCAAAGATCGGGAGTAAAGCGATCACACCGCCGAACAGCACTGAAACTAAGTCGAGTGAGATGGCCCAGAGGACGATTTTAGTTTTAGCAATAAAGCGAAGACCTACACCTAAACTTTGTAGTACACGTTTCGTTTCAATTTTAGGAAAAGTGCGTTTGCTTAAAAGATTGACGAGTAAGAAGCATAGGCTGAGCAGTACCGCTACACTAATTAAACTGGTTTCACGGCCTAAAAATGCCAGCATAAATCCACCGAGCATCGGCCCAATAATCACCCCGCTTTGCCAACCAATGGTGGTCCATGTGGCGCCATTGGCATAAATGTCTCGTGGAATTAAAAAGGGTTTGAGTGATGTTGCAGATGGATTATAGAACCCCCGAATTGTTCCTAGGCCAAAGATCACGGCATAGACACCCCATGACAGGGTGGAGAGTTCAATTTGCTTTAAGGTATAAGCATGAAATAACCCCCATAAAATCAAGGGCAGAGGAATGGCAAAGAATAAGCAGATTTTCATGATGGTTTGCTTATTAAAGCGATCTGCAAAATAACCACCCCATAAGGAGAGCGCAATAAAGGGGATTGCTTCTGCCAGACCAATCAAGCCTAAAGTGAGAGGATCTTTGGTAATTTTATACAAAGAATACGCCACAATAATTTCCTGAATTAAAATGGCAAGCGTCAGACAAAATTGATTGAGCGTAACAATAGAGAAGTCTCGGTATCGAAGTGCGGCAAAAGCATCCTGTGTAGCGTTCATAAGGGTACAGTATGGAATGGATGAGGCATTATACGACTTGGACTAAACCACGGTTATAAATTCATCGCTTAAAGCTTATCGGGAAATAAACTAAGCTTGCTTTTATTGTTGATTATTTGCTTTTGTTTTAGACAAAGTTCGATTAGAATATTCGCTCCCTTACCTGCAGGTCGTTTTGCAATGGTGCAAACGTTCCGAACAGGTGTTCAAAAGAGGTTGTTATGCCTAAGATGAAAACTCGCCGTGGTGCAGCTAAGCGTTTTAAAGCTACTGCTAACGGTTTCAAGCGTAAACAAGCGTTCAAACGCCACATTTTGACCAAAAAATCTGCTAAGCGTATTCGTCAATTACGCGGCTGTGTAATGGTTCACGTGAGTGACGTTGCTTCAGTTCGTCGTATGTGCCCATACATCTAAGGAGATTATAAATGGCTCGTGTAAAACGTGGTGTACAGGCTCATCGCCGTCATAAAAAAATTCTTGCTCGTGCTAAAGGTTACTACGGCGCTCGTTCACGCGTATATCGCGTAGCGTTCCAAGCAGTAATCAAAGCGGGTCAATACGCTTACCGTGACCGTCGTCAGAAAAAACGTCAATTCCGTGCTCTATGGATTGCGCGTATTAATGCTGGTGCTCGTCTAAATGGTTTATCGTACAGCCGTATGATCGCTGGCTTGAAAAAAGCTCAAGTGATTATCGACCGTCGCGTACTTGCTGACATCGCTATGCATGACGCAGTTGCATTTGCTGCTTTAGCTTCTAAAGCTAAAGATGCATTAGCTGCATAAGTCTTTAAGACTTAAAGAAAGACCGCTTTTTAGCGGTCTTTTTTATTGTTTGAATGAATGATGCTTTTATAAAGTGCATATAAAAATGCAATCGTTAGTATAAAAGTATTTCCCCATGATACGGAATAGAAAGCCAAAGTCCACAATGCACAGTAACACCAAATGATGTGCCATAAAAATTTCATGATTTTGAATAAATTAAAAGAGCTTACAGCTACGCACTTTGTTTCTACTTGATGTTCTATGTCTTTTAGGTGTGCGGTGTTTTCTACTACATCGTTAGATGTCCGAATTTGAACGGTATTTTTTTCAATAGAAAAAGAAGAATTTTTTGTTGTTTCTGGAATATTGGACAAGTAATTACAATTTTTAATGTCTGAAAACTGATATTGATTTGCACAGTGTTTAAAGATTAGTGGGCGGAGTAGGGTCAGTTGATTATAGGCTGCTGAAAAAGTATCCCTTTCGTTATTATTCATTTGAATATAATCGGAATATTCATTTTTTGAATGTGATGCAGCGGAATATTGCTGTTCTAATAAAGCTGTATTTTCTATCAAATTCGAAACGTAATTTTTTCGGATAGTGAATGGAAATATCGGATACTGCTCTTTTATAGAATCATTGAATAAATCGCCGACATAGCAATTTTTGATATCTAATGGAATTGGATAACTGCCATATTGTTTTGCCATATCATTAAAATAAAGACGTGCTTCTGTGTCTTTAAAAAAAGTATCCCAATTGATTGGCTTTAAGTCTTGTTCTATAGTAGAAATTGCTTGAGGGGATGGGTGGTGTAACGTGTATGCCTCTACATTTTGGTAATAATTGGAATAATTATAAAAATCTTTGTTTCCATGTTCATCAAAACTTTGCCATGTTGGTGTTTCATCGCTATGGATTAAAACTTTATATTCATTATGAGGATAATGCACAACAATACAGAAACTTTCTTCATCGGTTGAAAAATAAAAAATCGAAGAGTCATTGAGTTCCATATGCAAGTCTTGAGCAACATGTAAACTCAGTTTTATGGCTCCGGATTCTTGTAACCTACTTAAGAGATGTGAAGCAGAACCGCATAAAAGCGTACCGTATTTAGTATCACGTAATATTGGAAAATGGTTGAATAATAATGGATGCCTATCTAGGATCTCTGTATCAACCGCACCATTTAAATATTCATTTCCATAACTCACAAATGCAATTTGGCGATAAGCTCTATTTAGGTACACTTTTTAATTCCGATAACTATATTTTACTAATTGAATAAATACTAAAAATTATTGTTTTGTCGGTGCAGAGAATATCGGTGTTTACGTTTTTAGGCTATTACTTTAATTGTAATTTTATTGCTAATAATGTTTTAAGTATTGAAACTTCTAGATATAGTTTTTTTAACTCTTTTCGAGTCTTGGTAGATGGTTATGAAAAGAATCAATGTTGTAGGAACTTCTGCTACAGGCAAATCTACATTTTCCAGAGCTTTGGCCGAAAAGTTAGATTTGCATTATATCGAGTTGGATAATCTATTTTGGCTTGATGACTGGCAAGAATGTCCCGATGAGGTGTTCTTTGCCAAGATTGAGGCAGAAGTACAGAAGGCGACACAGGGCTATGTGATCGATGGTAACTATACCCGCGCCATTCCTGTGAAATGGGCGGAAATTGATACTGTCATTTGGTTGGACTTACCTTTTCCAGTCAACCTTTACCGTTCTGTGAAGCGTGCGGTTCAGCGGGCATGGGCACAACAGGATTTATGGGAAAACTCGAATAATCGGGAAAGTTTGCTGCGGATGTTTGGTCGGGACTCGATTATTTGGTGGATGATTAAAACACATGCTAAAAACCGACAGAAATACCTAAAAATGATGCAGATGCCTGAATATCAACATATACAGTGGATTCATTTAAAGACACCGAAGCAGGTGAGTCATTTTTTAGATCAGTTGGCTGTTGAAAAGCTTAGCGTTTAAATCAGAGAATAGCAGTGCATACTCAGCGATTAAGATGAACCTCTAAGCTTTAGTTACATAAATCTGCTTTAATCTCAAAGGTGGTCGATGCCTAATAAATAAAAAGATTAAAAAGAAAAGGAGCGGGATATGCTTGCAGAAATTACTGGAATGGGACAGGGAAGTATCACGGTGGAATTACAAATGATTCCCAGAAAAGGTGAGTCAGTCAAAATTATGTATGGACCTGATGCGGAGCTAGAGGGGGAGGTTGTTTCGGTTAATCATTATATTAATCAACATGCCAATCAGCATAAGGTACAAATCAAGATTCGGCCCTTCAATCTTCTAATTACTGCCTAAAGAAATTGAATCCATAAAAAAGCGCTCATTGAGAGGAGCGCTTAGATATCTCGGTAATAACTTATAAGCCAAAATAATAGCCAACTAGGCAGATCAAAATCGTAATCACGATTAAAGCAAACACCCCAGTTTTCCCCGATTTATGGTGTATTTCATGAGGCCTGCTCTCTATCGCACTTAATTTAGGTGTTGGATGATTACGTGCATCCAGTGGTGTAGTTGTGTCTTTGGGTGTGAGCTGCGCGGTTTGATAGTGATTGGCCACTTTTACGATAAACTTGGTACTTAAATCATCAATCTTTTGCTCAAAATGACGTAAGTTCAATAGCTCATCTGGCGTGAGTACTTGGCCTTCTGCATTATAAGGATGTTGAATTTTAGTTTGGATAAATGCTGATAGTGTATCTAAACGATACAGCGTTTGGTGTGCATAATCAGCAGCGTAATCTGTTGGTAAAAGAGCGAGACGGTGGACTGCATCTGTGGCATCTTGTTGCCCATAGTAAGGTAAGTTTGCCGTCTCTGGCTCTACTAAATCTTGTGCAAATGGCGCACTAAATAGTTCTTGTTCGGTAAAGTTCTCGATTTCATCCCATTTCGGCGTTTGTAAATCCGCTTCAATGCGTTTGCTGAGTTTGTGATTCAGTTCAAAACGCCATAAATTTTCGCTACGGATTGAGCTTTGTTGTGCTTTTGGAATTATAAAATCGTGTTCAGCGCTGTACCACTCAGCCAGTTCTTTACCAAAAATCCAAGCAGTTTTTTGCTGTGCTTGATGGCTCACAATAATATGTGGTGTAGCAAGCAGTTCAATATTTGGGTTGGGGTTCTTTTCATCTGCTAGCAATGTTGAGCTATGCAGACTGAGCTGTTTGACCCCTTGTTTTTTTAAGGCTTCAAGCCAGACCTGAAAATGCTGAGCCAGTAAATGTTGGCTATTCAGATCACGAAACTGAAAGCAATGTCGGTCAAAAATGGCATGTTCTAACCAACGTTGGAAACTTAGGTTGTGGCGCAAATATTCATTGCCATAAGTAACTAAAGTAAGTTGTTGTTGCCAAATAGGATCAAGCGACATCGTTTGTTGTTCTCTTCTGTGATGACACTATCTTAACCTGTTTATAAAACCATGTACTAAACAAATTTTCCTGATCGTAGAGCTTCATCAACGTGCTTAAAAACTGATAGAATATGGGGTTTTATTAATTTTATAAATTGTTGCTTTGAGAGTTACTATGTCACTGGAAGCCCTGACCACTGAAGCGCTTGCTGCGATTGCAGCAGCAGAGGACCTTGCTACACTCGATCAAGTACGAGTGCAGTTTACGGGTAAGAAAAGCCAGCTCGCTGAGCAATCAAAAGCTTTAGGTAAAATGGACCCTGAAGAGCGTAAAAATTTTGGTGCGCAAATTCATGCAGTCCGTGAAGCGATTACCGGTGCTTTAACTGAACGCCAAACACAATTACAACAAGCAGCGTTGGCGCAAAAACTTGCAAGTGAAACGGTGGATATTACTTTACCGGGTCGTGGTCAAACGATTGGTAGTATTCACCCCGTTACTCAAGTACAAGAGCGTATTTGTCAGTTCTTTACCAAAGCGGGTTTTGTGATTGAAACTGGCCCTGAAGTTGAAGATGACTATCACAACTTTGAAGCTTTAAATATTCCAGGGCATCACCCTGCGCGTGCAATGCACGATACTTTCTATTTCGATGCGACACATTTGCTACGTACCCATACTTCGGGTGTACAGATTCGTACCATGGAAACCCAGCAACCCCCGATTCGTATTGTGTGCCCGGGGCGTGTATACCGCTGTGACTCTGACCAAACGCATTCGCCAATGTTCCATCAAATTGAAGGTTTGTATGTGGCTGAAAATACAAGCTTTGCAGAACTGAAAGGTTTATTGGTCAATCTATTAAATGAATTCTTTGAAAAAGATTTAAAAGTACGTTTTCGCCCATCTTATTTCCCATTCACAGAGCCAAGTGCTGAGGTGGATATTATGGATGAACGTGGTAAATGGTTAGAAGTGCTTGGTTGTGGCATGGTGCATCCAAATGTCTTGCAGGCAGCAGGGATTGATCCTGAAAAATACAAAGGCTTTGCTTTCGGTCTGGGTGTGGAACGTTTTGCGATGCTTCGTTATGGCATCAATGACTTACGTATGTTCTACCAAAACGATGTGCGTTTCTTACGCCAATTTGCTTAAACAGATTTATACCTCTCCCTACCTCTCCTTGAAGGAGAGGAGTTGTTTGTGATGACTCGGGGTTCTCCTTCTTTTCCAAAAGAGGGAGTTAGAGGGGGATTCAAAAATTTAGATTTATAGGTTTTTAACAAAATGAAAATTAGCGAAAATTGGTTGCGTACATGGGTTAACCCAGCCGTTGATAGCAATACTTTATCTGATCAACTGACCATGTTGGGTTTAGAGGTCGATGATTTATCGCCTGCGGCAAAAACGTTCACTGGTGTGGTTGTTGGTGAAGTGTTGACTGTAGAGCAGCATCCCGATGCAGACCGTTTACGTGTGACCACAGTGAATATTGGTTCAGGCGATCCTTTACAAATTGTTTGTGGTGCACCAAACGTACAAGTCGGTATGAAAGCCCCTGTGGCAACCATTGGTGCTGTGCTTCCAGGTGATTTCAAAATCAAGAAAGGCAAACTTCGTGGCATTGAATCACAAGGTATGCTGTGTGGTGCATCTGAAATTGATCTAGAAGATAAAATTGATGGTCTTTTAGAGTTACCCGTTGATGCACCAGTAGGTACGGATATTCGTGAATACTTACAGCTTGATGATCATGTGATTGATATCAGCATCACGCCAAACCGTGGTGACTGTTTCAGCATTCGTGGTATTGCCCGTGAAATTGGGGTAATTAACCAACTGACTGTGACTGCACCTGAAATTAATGCCGTTGCTGCGACCATTGCTGATGAGAAAAAAGTTGTGGTGAGCACTGAAGGCTGCCCGCGCTATTTGGGTCGTGTGATTAAAAACGTGAATACCAAAGCCGCAACCCCAGAATGGATGGAACGTGCTTTGGTTCGCTCAGGGATTCGCCAGCATAGTATTTTGGTTGATATTACAAACTATGTACTGATGGAGTTGGGTCAACCGCTTCATGCTTTTGATGCAGCAAAAATTCAAGGTTCAGTCCAAGTTCGTCAAGCGAATACGGCGGAGAAATTGGTTCTACTGAATGAACAAGAAGTTGAGCTCAATGAAAAAGTCATGGTGATTGCGGATGATGAAAAAGCATTAGCGATTGCAGGCATCATGGGTGGCTTGTCTTCATCTGTTACCGATGAAACCCAAGACATTTTCTTAGAGTCTGCATTCTTTGCCCCATTAGCAATTGCAGGTCGTGCCCGTAGCTTTGGTTTGCATACCGACGCATCGCAGCGTTATGAACGTGGCGTGGATTTTGAACTCCCAATGCTCGCGATGTACCGCGCATCACAATTGATTGCAGAATTGGCGGGTGGTGAGTTCGGTCCGATTACGACTGCGGAACAAGCAGATGTTTTACCGAAGCGTGAAGCGATTGAGCTAGAACAAGCACAAGTGGATCAATTGCTCGGTTATCGTGTAGATGCTGCATTTATTGCGGATGCCTTAACCCGTTTAGGTTGTGCTGTGACGGTTAAAGCAGAAGGTCAGTGGTCTGTAGTACCGCCTTCACACCGTTATGATATGGCGATCTACCAAGACCTGATTGAAGAAGTTGCGCGTATTCATGGTTATGACAATATTCAAATCAGTTTGCCAAAAATTGAAGCGAAATTGGCGCAATATCAAGACCAATTTGAAATGACTCAGCTGCGTCAAACTCTCGTGACTTTGAGTTATCAAGAAGCAATTAGCTTTAGCTTTGCAGATTTAAAGCTTGAGAAGCAACTCAATGCGGCTGTGAATCCTTTGGCTTTGGCTAACCCAATTTCAAGCGATTTAGCGGTGATGCGTTCAACACTGCTTTCTAGTTTGATTCCGTGTGTGCAATACAACGTAAACCGCCAACAAAGCCGTGTACGTTTCTTTGAACTAGGTTTACGTTTTGACTATCAAGACGCTGAATCTATTCATGATTTGAAACAAATTCCTACCCTTGCAGTGATTGCAACAGGTGCAAAAACTTCAGAAACTTGGCATGCTAAACCTCAAGCTATGGATTTCTTTGATTTCAAAGGTGAAATTGAAGAGGTATTGGCAGCAGGTCGTGTGCAAGTAGACTATGTTCGTTCTGAGCGTAGCTGGTTGCATCCAGGACAGTCTGCTGAGATTTTAGTCGATGGCCAATCTATTGGTTACTTTGGTCGATTACATCCATCTTTAGAAGATGCGCTGGATTTGAGCACAACTTGGGTGGCTGAACTTGATCAATCGGCTGTTTTGCAAACTTATGTATCTAATTTTACAGAATTATCACGTTTTCCGTCGGTTAGACGTGATATTGCGCTTTTAATTAGTGATAAGATAAATGTAAGTGAAATTCAGCAACTTATCGAAAAAACAGGTGGTGAGCTTTTAGACTCGACTTGGTTGTTCGATGTGTACACTGGGCAAGGCGTTGAAGACGGTAAGCGCTCATTGGCATTTGCACTTCTTTGGCAACACCCATCACGTACGCTCGAAGATGCTGAAATTAAATCCGGTATGGATCATATTTTACAAGTGTTGGAAAACACTTATCAGGCGACATTGAGGGCTTCATGACAGCATTAACAAAAGCGGAAATGGCTGACCATCTAAGTGAGCTCACGAGTTTAAACCGTCGTGAAGCTAAGCAAATGGTCGAGTTGTTCTTTGACGAGATTAGCCAAGCGCTAATCTCTGGTGAGCAAGTTAAACTTTCTGGTTTCGGTAACTTCGAGTTGCGTGATAAACGTCAACGTCCAGGTCGTAACCCGAAAACGGGTGAAGAAATTCCGATTTCTGCACGCCGTGTAGTGACCTTCCGCGCAGGGCAGAAATTCCGCCAGCGTGTGGGAAATGAGCAGATCGATTGATCTGCTTTTTTTTTTGCTTAGAATTTTGGGTGATCGTTTGGCTGATTCAATTCTTGCCAAATAGTAGAGCTTTGTTTTTTGGTAAAATTTGAGCATAAAAAAAGAGAGCCACGGGCTCTCTTTTTGACTAATCTCTAAGAGATTAGTGAGCTTTAGCTTCAGAAGCAGCAGCAACAGTAGCTTCAGAAGCAGCAGCAGTAGCTTCAGAAGCAGCAACAGTAGCTTCAGAAGCAGCAGCAGCAGCATCTACAGCAACTTCAGAAGCAGCTTGAACAGCTTCAGATGCAGCAGCAACTTCAGATGCAGCAGCAGCAGCAGGAGCTTCTTCTTTCTTAGCACAGCCAACGAAAGCTAAAGTAGTAGCAACTGCAGCAGCAATAGCGATTTTTTTGAATAACATGGCATCACTCTCTAAAATATGAGATTAAAAAAAACCGACGTTAGTCTGTTGTATGCTTTTATTGTTCCTAATTTTGCTAGGGACTAACAATGCAGGAGCAGCCTAACTGGTCTGCAAATATGCTATCACTGCGCATTTTGAATTGCTACTAGCTGGGATGAAAAAAGTGATAAAAAAGGTCTAAAAACAGGGCTTTTTTAACAGAAAATAACAATCAATGATGAGGTTTGTATTGGAGAAGTGCTGAATAAACATTTAAAAAGATGAAGATTTTTTATTTCAAATTTTTGTTTATCAAAAACTTGCAAATAAGTTTACAGAGAATCGGATGAAATGTTGCTTTGTGTAAGCTAAGTCAACCAAATAAAAAGGCTGTCGTTAAGACAGCCTTTTTAGGTGAAGCAGGTCGGATCAACTGGTCGCTTTACGCTTCATTTGATCAAAGAAATCATCGTTGGTTTTAGTTTCTTTCATACGATCAAGTAAGAACTCCATTGCTGCAAGTTCATCTTGGGTATGAAGTAGTTTACGTAAAATCCAAACCTTACGTAGATTGTCTTCAGACATTAGACGCTCTTCGCGACGGGTGCCAGACTTTTTGATATTCATCGCAGGGAAGACACGTTTTTCCGCAATACGGCGATCCAGTGTAATTTCTTGGTTACCTGTACCTTTAAATTCTTCGTAGATCACTTCATCCATTTTACTGCCAGTTTCAATCAGGGCTGTAGAAATGATGGTTAGTGAGCCACCTTCTTCAATATTACGTGCTGCACCGAAGAAACGCTTAGGGCGTTCTAGTGCATGTGCATCCACACCACCAGTTAAAACCTTACCAGATGAAGGAACAACCGTGTTGTAAGCACGTGCTAAACGGGTAATGGAGTCGAGTAGAATCACAACGTCTTTCTTGTGCTCAACCAAACGTTTTGCTTTTTCAATCACCATTTCAGCCACTTGAACGTGACGAGCAGGAGATTCATCAAACGTTGACGCAATGACTTCACCACGAACTGTACGTTCCATTTCCGTCACTTCTTCAGGACGTTCGTCAATGAGAAGAACGATCAGGAAGCACTCAGGGTTGTTGCGCACAATCGACTGAGCGATGTTTTGTAACAACATGGTTTTACCCGCTTTTGGCGGTGCTACGATAATTGAACGTTGGCCTTTACCGATAGGTGCAACCAAGTCAACTACACGTGCGGTTAAATCTTCTGTCGTCCCGTTACCAAGTTCCATCACCAATTGCTCGGTTGGGAAAAGTGGTGTTAAGTTTTCAAACAAGATTTTGTTACGTGAGTTTTCTGGAGTGTCGTAGTTAATTTGGTTCACTTTTAACAGTGCAAAGTAACGTTCGCCTTCTTTGGGTGGGCGAATGGTTCCCGTAATGGTGTCACCAGTACGTAGATTGAAACGACGAATTTGAGATGGGCTAACATAAATGTCATCTGGGCCTGCAAGGTAAGAACCCGCTGCAGAGCGTAAGAAGCCGAAGCCATCTGACAGAATTTCCAAAACGCCATCCCCAAAGATCTCTTCGCCATTCATCGCATGGCGCTTTAAGATGGCAAAAATAATGTCTTGCTTACGGTTACGAGCCATTCCTTCGAGGCCCATAAATTCAGCAATTTTGATGAGTTCGCCAATCGGTTTTTTCTTGAGTTCGGTTAAATTCATAGGAGGTCAGATAAGAATCAAAAATTCTAAATTACAGGATGAAAAGGAAGCAACATTTAGCCGCAGACATGCAATGAAGTAACGCAATTGTATTTGAACTATAACAATTCAGAGGACTGATTCATTGTTTGAAGAGAAACGTGTCAAAACAATTTGTATTGCCGAGCGGCGATCTTATGTGTTGTGTCTTTTAAGAAAATGACAGGATTGAATAATCCTTTATCTCTTGATCATGCAATATAAGAGAGAAAGACAGACTTGTCAATTTATAGCCGAAAAAAATACGCTGTTGTTTAGACAGCGTATTTCATTTTCAATCTAAATGGATGCTTAAATGTTTTCTTCAATGAAAGCAGTCAATTTCGATTTTGGTGCAGCGCCCACTTGTTGAGCAACAACTTCACCATTTTTGAACATAAGTAATGCAGGGATGTTACGGATGTTATAGTTCACAGCCGTTGCTTCGCAAGAAGTCACGTCAACTTTAACAATCTTCACTTTACCTTCGTATTCGTTCGCCAATACTTCTAATACAGGTGCAATTGCTTTACATGGCGCACACCAGCCTGCCCAGAAGTCAACAAGCACAGGAACGTCTGATTGAAGTACATCAGCGTCGAAGTTTGTATCAGTTGTATTTACGATATTGCCAGACATGGATAGCTCCAGTTTCAATTTTTGGATAGTTTTATGGCTAATAGTATGTCATAGCCTGCTATCACTGAGTAGATGGATTACTAAATTTTCAACCTTTAGTTTGAATTTGTCTAATTGAAGCTCACGATGTTACTGATCGTGTAACACAATTGTCATATATGCCGAAATTTTAAAAGATCGTCAATTTCTGACCACAAATGGCTTTTAAATTGCATGGAGGTGAATTAATCTAAGCACAATTCTGTATAGGTTTATATTAAATCATGTCTGATTTTTTGATTGATGAAGAGTTACTTGCTGCCATCGATATGGGGTCGAACAGCTTCCACTTAGCAATTGCTCGAGTGGACCATGGCGAAGTGAAAAAAGTTGCGTCAATGTCAGAAAAAGTACAGTTAGCAGCGGGTTTAGATGAAAATAAAAACTTAACAGAAGCCGCACAGCAACGTGGTTTGGCCTGCTTATCTCGGTTTGTCGGACGTTTAGGTTCGGTTCAGCCGAATCGTTTAAGAATTGTGGCAACCAATGCGCTACGCCAAGCTAAAAATGGACATGAATTTATTCAAAAAGCGGCAGAAATTTTGCCGAAGCACATCGAAATTATTGCAGGTCGCGAAGAGGCTCGTCTGATTTATTTGGGTGTATCTCATACCATGGTAAACAGTGGGCGCCGGCTAGTGATCGATATTGGTGGGGGTTCAACAGAGCTGATTATTGGTGAAGAATTTGAGCCCATTCATACCGAATCTTTACAAATGGGCTGTGTAGCATTTACCAAAGCCTTCTTTGTTGATGGTGAAATTAACCAAAAAAGTTTTGATAAAGCCGTGGTTGCAGCACGTAAGGAGCTATCTGGAATTGCCAATACCTATAAAGAAGCGGGTTGGGATACGGTGGTCGGTTCGAGTGGAACCATCAAAGCGTGTCGTCAAATTACCGTGAATATGGGCTGGAGTAATGAAAAAGAAGAGCTCACTCGTGACGGTTTAGATAAGCTCAAAGAAAAATTGCTCAAATATAAACACGTCGCTGAGATGGAATTTGATGGTCTGAAAGAAGACCGTCGAGCAGTTTTGCCAGCCGGAATCGCTATTTTGTATGCCATTTTTGATGTACTTGAACTGGATAAATTGGTGTATTCGGATGGTGCCCTACGCGAAGGGGTGATGTATGACTTGCTGGGACGTTTTCAACATGAAGATATTCGAGATCGTTCTGTACAAGCGTTAATGGGTCGTTATAACGCCGATCCAAAACAAGCTGAACGGGTCGTGAACATGGCTCAGCATTTGTTTGATGGTGTGGCGGATTCACTAAAATTAACCACAGAAGACAGTGATTTACTGCGTCGTGCAGCTTATCTGCATGAAATTGGTTTAGCGATTAGTCATGCGGGCTACCATCGTCATGGTGCATATTTATTGCAACATTCAGACATTGCGGGCTTCTCGCAAATCGATCAAAACCATCTATCGCATTTGGTGGCCCATCACCGTCGTAAGCTGCGCAGTGACGCACGTGTTGATGTGATGAAGGTCGGTGGCAACAAATTAGTCTATCTGTGTTTGTTACTTCGCCTCGCAGTTTTACTCAATCATAGTCGTAGCGATCAGATGCTTCCTGCCATTGAATTAACAGTAGGCAATGCGCAACAATGGCAGCTGAGTGTTTCTGGTAATGCCGCGCAATGGCCTTTGCTGGTTGCAGACTTGCATGATGAGCAAGCGCAATTTAAGCATTGGGATGTTGAGCTGGATATCCAATCAGAACAATTTGTCGATGAATAAATTGGTCAATTAGGGATTTATGGTTGAGCTATGAAGAATAAAGCTGCGCAATCCAAAGCATGGACGACGGTTCAAATTGCACGTCATCCTGAGCGTCCGCAATTTTTAGATTATGTGAGTGAAATTTTTACCGAATTTGATGCTTTGCATGGTGATCGCTTATTTGGTGATGATGGTGCAATGATCGGTGGATTAGCTCGCTTTGATGGTCAGCCAGTCATGATTGTGGGTCAACACCGTGGTCGTAGTACGCGTGAAAAGTTACAACATAACTTTGGTATGAGTAACCCAGAAGGTTACCGTAAATCACAACGTTTACTCGATATGGCTGAACGTTTTAATCTACCCGTCTTTACCTTTATTGACACCATGGGTGCATATCCAGGTGTGGGTGCAGAAGAACGTGGTCAGGCTGAAGCAATTGCAACATCTTTGGCACAACTTTCAAACCTGAAAGTGCCTGTCATTGCAACCGTACTTGGTGAAGGCGGTTCAGGTGGTGCACTGGGTATTGGTGTGGCTGACCGTGTGGTGATGTTATCCCATAGTATTTATTCAGTCATTTCACCTGAAGGCTGTGCGTCTATTTTATGGAAAACAGCTGAAAAAGCAGAGCAAGCCAGCGAAGCTTTGGCATTGACTGCTGAAAAATTACAGAAAATTGGTATTGTTGAATATGTGGTCGATGAAGGTGAAGGCGCTCATCTCAACCCAGAACAAGTCATGCATGCTTTAAAAACCGTTTTAAAAGATGCATTGGCTGAGTTGCAACCAATGGATGCGAATGAACGATGCGAAGCACGTTACCAACGTTTAATGAAGTTTGGCAGCGACAATTTAGGGCTAGTGTCTTAACTGAGTTTCAGGATACGCCTGAACAGCCTCATTTTTTAATCGGATGTAGTGGTGGCATGGATTCCATGCTGCTACTCCATTTGATGTCTCATTTATTTCCCAAGCGCATTCGCGCCATCTATATTGATCATCAATTGCAGGATGTTAGTCCGCAGTGGGGTAGCTTTGTTCAAGAACAATGTTATGTCCTTGATGTCCCATGTGTGATTCAAGCAGTGGATGTTGATACAGGCAATGTAGAAAGCCAAGCGCGTAGTGCACGTTATGCGGCCTTTCAGAAGCATCTTCTTGCCAATGAAATTTTAGTTCTCGCCCATCATCAACAAGATCAAGCCGAAACCGTTTTACTCCGTTTACTCTCTGGTGCGGGGATTCATGGACTAACCGCCATGCAGGGCATCGACATACGAGAGCAATTTACAATTTGGCGCCCTCTATTGGCTTTGTCCAGACAGCAAATTGAGCTGTGGGCTGCTGAGATGCAGCTGAGAAATATTCAAGACCAAACCAATTTTGATACCAGTTATGATCGGGCATGGTGCCGAGCTGAATTGTGGCCAATCTTAGAACAACGCTTTCCGAAAATGCAGCAAGCTTTGGCACGCACCAGTTATTTGATGCAAGATGCCGAAACGATTTTAGCCGATGTATTGGCGCAAGACTGGGCCAGTTGTGGCAATGTTACGGTTTTAAATTTAACCCCATTCCGTCAGTTATCTGCACCGAGACAGCGACAGTTACTGTCCGCTTGGATGAAAGGTGAGGATTTATATCGCCCCGCTTTTGATATGGTGCAACGCTTGTTTGATGAAGTGATTGAATCCAAAGTGGATGCTCAAGCCGCATTGCATTGGAACCAATATTATTATGTACGCTATCAACAACAGCTCTTTCGTGTCAGTAAAGCAGAGTATTTGGCGGAAGAATGTCAGACGATTGAGTCAATTGAGCAACGGTTTAGTTTAGATCAAGCTTATGTATTGGCTTCAGGGCAATATCGGATTGAAACACAAAAATATGGACTGTCCTCTGCATTATTAGAGCAGCCTTTACAGATAAAACCACGTTTAGGTGGAGAAAAATTGCATTTGTATGGGCGTGTTGGGGCTTGGCCGTTGAAAAAAGCCATTCAGAGCGCACAAATTTTTCCGTGGCAACGTCATACAATACAAATATTAAGCATAGATAATGTTATGCTTGGTGTTTTTACGCCTAAAGGATTTTGGTTGGTCGAGTCGGCTTATTGTGAAGTGGGTGGATGGCAACCAAATTTAATCGCTTAGTTAAAAAATTCAGGATAGAGAAATAATCATGAGCGCAGTGTTGAATCGTAATATTTGTTTTATCGGCGGTGGTAACATGGCTCAAGCCCTCATTGGTGGCTTGATTTCACGTGGTTTACCTTCAACTCGCATTACGGTTTCTGATCCTGTTGAACAAGTTCGTCATTTATTGGCTGAAAAAGACTTGGTGGTGACTGAGGATAACGCATCTGCTATTCGTGAAGCCGATGTCGTGGTCTTAGCGGTTAAACCTCAAGTTTTAGCCAATGTTTTAAAACCATTAAACGGTTTGTTTGACGGTAAGTTGATTATTTCGATTGTTGCGGGTGCTGAAATTGCAACGATTGCTGCATTAGCTGGCAGTAATCGTATTGTTCGTGTGATGCCAAATACGCCTGCTTTAGTACAAACAGGTGCGCATGGTTTATATGCCACTGAGGCTGTAGATAAAGAAGACCGTGATTTGGCGAGCCAAGTACTTGCTGCAACAGGCTTGACCTTATGGGTAGGCGAGGAAGCGCAAATTGATGCTGTGACTGCGGTGTCTGGTTCAGGTCCTGCGTATTTTTTCTATATGATGGAAAGCATGATCCGTGCAGGTAAAAACCTCGGTTTAGATGAAAAAGTGGCAACCGCATTGACGTTGCAAACTGCATTGGGTGCGGCACAAATGGCAATCACGAGCTCAAATACACCAGCTGAATTGCGTAAAAATGTCACTTCACCGAATGGTACAACCCAAGCGGCACTTGAAGTGTTTGATCGTGCACAAATTTCACAAAATATCCAAGCTGCATTGGCTGCTGCTCAAAAGCGCAGTCAGGAACTTGCTCAAGAGCTGAGTGAAAGTAGCAAATAATCGTTTTATTTAGGAAAGTTCAAGTATGGGTGCAAACTCTGCGCTAATTTTTGGCATCATTATTAACGTTGCAATTTTACTGGTGTTCTTCCGCTTTCTCATGCAGTTGGCAGCGGTTAACTTTTATAACCCAGTGGTGATGTCGACCGTAAAAGCCACAAAAATTGTGGATATGTTTGGTCGTATTTTTCCAAATGTAGCGAAAGGCCGCGTTAACTTAGCGGCTTTAGTGCTTTTGGTTTTATTGTACTTACTGAAAATTTTTGGCGTCATGTATCTCTCTGGAGCGATGCCGAATAGTCCTGTGCATTTGGTCATTTTAACTTTTGTGACCATGATTCAGGACTTGATTCGTTTCTGTCGTTACCTGATTTTTGCAACGATTATTTTAAGTTGGGTCGTGATGTTTACGCAGTCACGCTCGCCTTATATCGAAGTGATTCAAGAACTTGCAGAACCATTATTGGCACCGTTTCGCCGTTTATTGCCCAATATGGGGATGATTGATCTTTCTCCAATCGTGGCGTTCTTGGCGCTGTATATTGCTGAAATGATTATGAATGAAGTGGCGATTGTCCTGCTCACTGGTTTATAAGATTGTAGTGAATAAAAAAGGACTCGATTGCGAGTCCTTTTTTGTGGTTGAAACTTTTAGGTGTAGATGTTGATATTTCTTCTAGGAGGCAAATGACCTCCATCCCAGCCTTCCTCCTAGGAGGAGGAAGGTGCAAATGTTTTAGTGGGCTTCATCCCAGTTTCGACCTTTGCCGACTTCAACCAACAGTGGCACAGAAATTTGCAAGACGGATTGCATCACGTTTGCCAGTTTTGGAGCCAATTCATCTGCAATACTTTCATCGACTTCAAAAACCAATTCATCGTGTACTTGTAGTAGCATTTTGGCTTGATCTTTAGGCAGCATTTGATCAACTGCAATCATCGCCATTTTAATAATGTCCGCAGCAGAACCTTGCAGCGGTGCATTAATTGCGGCACGTTCAGCCGCTTGTTTGATCATTTTATTGCTTGCCATAATATCGGGCGTATACAAGCGACGGCCTAAAATGGTTTCGACAAAACCTTGTTCACGTGCAATTTGGCGGGTACGTTCCATATAGTCGAGCACGCCCGGATAACGCTGGAAGTATTTCGCAATATAGCCACGCGATTCTTCACGGCTAAAACCGAGTTGACGGGTTAAGCCAAACTCAGACATGCCGTAGAGTAGACCGAAGTTGACGGCTTTGGCCTGACGACGTTGGTCTGAAGTAACATCTTCAAGTGCGACACCTAATACTTCAGCCGCTGTACGACGGTGTACATCTTGCCCATGATTAAAAGCATCGACCAAGGCTTCATCTTGTGAGAAATGCGCCATTAAACGCAGTTCAATTTGTGAATAATCGGCTGCCAATAATACGCGACCTTGTGGTGCAATAAAGGCTTTACGAATTTGACGGCCAATTTCCTCACGCACAGGAATATTCTGTAAGTTTGGGTCGGTCGAAGACAGACGACCAGTTGCGGTCAGTGCTTGGTGGTAACTAGTATGTACACGATGGGTATTACTGTTGGCTTGTTTTAATAAGCCATCGGTATAGGTGCTTTTTAGTTTGGATAAACCGCGATAGTCTAAAATCAGCTCGGTAATCGGGTGGTCAATTTTCTCTAAAACGCTTTCAGAGGTACTGTACTGACCTGTTGCGGTTTTTTTGCCGCCCTTAAGTCCGAGTTTATCAAACAGAATTTCACCGACTTGCTTCGGAGAGCTGACATTGAAACTTTGTCCCGCCAGTTCGGTAATCTGGCTTTCAAGATTGGCCATGGTATTGGCAAACTCAACACCGAGTTGGTCAAGGAAGCTTAAGTCGAGCTCAATGCCGTTTTCTTCCATGATGGTCAGGACACGGGCAACTGGCATTTCGACATTGTGTAAAATATTGACCAGTTCAGGGTGCTTTTGCAGTTTGGCATCGAGCACTTCAAACAGTCGATAGGTCACATGGGCATCTTCCGCAGCATAGTGAGCAGCAGTTTCGATCTCAATTTGGTTAAAGGTTTTCTGTTTTGCACCTTTACCTGCCACTTGTTCAAAAGTAGTGGTTAAGTGGCTGAGGTAGAGGCGTGAAACGTCGTCCATCCCGTGACGAGTCGCCACGGCATTGAGTACATAAGATGCCAACATGGTATCGAAATACCAGCCTTTTAGCTCAATGGCATGATTTTCTAAGACATGCGCATCGTATTTCAAATGATGACCAATTTTTTGAACCGACTCATCTTCTAAAATAGGTTTAATTTGCGCCAAGATCTGTTCACGATCTAACTGCACAGGTGCATTTTCATAATCATGCGCAAGTGGAACATAATATGCATCTTGAGCATCAAATGCGACAGAAAACCCAACAATTTGCGCAACGCGATAGTCTAAACTGGTGGTTTCAGTATCAAAGGCAAAACGTTTTTCTGTACTTAAGCGTTTGAATAATGATGCCCACTGTTCTGCACTGAGCACAGTATGGTAGTTCGCTTGACCCAGTTGGTCATCGACACTGCTTTGAACGGCCTGATCTTCTGTATTGATGACGGTTTCAGACTGCGCTGATTTAGCAATGTGTTGCGTCGCTTGTTTGTAGGTTGCACTATTGGGATTGTTTGGATGATCGAGTGATTGCAACTGTTGACGGAATTCAAGTTCTGTATACAGTGAACGCAAGGCTTCGGTATTCGGATCTTGGAGTTTGAGATCGTCAAAGGTCAGTCCTGTCTCTAAGTCGCAGACAATACTTGCCAGTTGATGATCGAGAGCAATTCCATCGGCATGTTCTTTGATGTTTTGACCGACTTTGCCTTTAATTTTATCGACATTTTCTAAAATGCCACCAATTGAGCCGTATTCTGTTAACAGTTTTGCCGCAGTTTTGGCGCCAACACCTGGAACACCCATAATGCCGTCAGAGGCATCGCCCATTAAGGTCAGATAATCAATAATTTGGTTTGGCCACACCCCAAACTTTTCAAACACACCATTCACATCCATGGGCTTGTCTTTAAAGCTGTCTTCTAAGGTGACTTTATCGGTTACCAACTGTGCCATGTCTTTATCGCCTGTGGAGATCAGCACTTGCTGTCCTGCGGCTTC
This sequence comes from Acinetobacter johnsonii ANC 3681, assembly GCF_000368805.1. Lineage (NCBI taxonomy): Bacteria > Pseudomonadati > Pseudomonadota > Gammaproteobacteria > Moraxellales > Moraxellaceae > Acinetobacter > Acinetobacter johnsonii. The sequence goes on from NZ_KB849704.1 coordinate 417,886, forward strand.
CGCACGTTTGGCTAAAGTCCCGATGATGTCATCTGCTTCTGCACCTGGCAGCATGTATAAGGGGATACCTAAAGCACGAATTAAGGCATGCAAGTATGGAATTTGTTCTGATAATTCTTCAGGCATACTTGGGCGGTCACCTTTATAAATCGGCGATAGCACATGACGAAAAGTTGGTTCTGGCGTATCAAAAATGACTGCCATATGTGTTGGCTGGGTACGACGCATCAGTTTTTGGATGGCAGAAATTGCCCCACGAATTGCATTGGTATGTAAGCCAGTTGACGTGGTGAGCGGTGGCAAAGCATGAAAAGCACGAAATAAAAAGTATGAGCCATCGACCAAGACAAATGGTGGCATTGCAAGATTCCTTATCCAAATAACCCGTTTATTGTACGTGATTTTGATGCAGAACAAAGTGTATTGATGTACCGATTGGCATAGATGGTTACGGTTATCCGCTTAAAGATGTACCACAAGCTGATGTATTATTTGAAGATGAGAAAAAGAGATCGAGAACGGATGCAAACTGGACAGCGTGAAATTCGCATGATGTGGTTAATGGGGCTCACAATTGTTGCTATTGCAGCATGGTTTTTGGCTGTACCGCTGTTGAGTGCATTGTGTGGAATTGCTTTGATCATGAGTGTTATGCACTATGTTGATAGCATTGAAAACCCTAGTATGACCTTGGCGGAACAACGGGGCATTGCTTTTCAGCCAACGTCAAAAGTGCCGCTTTACCTTGCTGCTTTCGTCATTTTGATCGGTATGGTGGGGCAATGGGGCGGACTCATTGGATTGGGTATCAGTGGTTGGTTGTTCTTTTTCTTTCGTTGGTTACGTCGCCTAGAATATCTATTGTTATCCGTGCAAGCACAGCCACATCAGGTGATATCTGACCGATTCACAGAATCTGAAAATTCTCCCTCTTTACCCACTACTCTAAACAACACAGATGATTTAAGTCTCAGTGAGCAAGTGAAACGCTGGTTTTGGCAGGGCAATCCTGTCTTAAAAGTTGCGATTGTGATACTGCTGATTGGGCTTATTTTATTATTACGCTTTGCCACCGAACATTGGCAGTTGAGTCTCGCGGTAAAGCTTAGCCTCGTTGCTGCTGTAAGTGTAGGTGTTGTAGTCTTTGGTTGCGCACTCCTACAAAAGAACCGCAGTTTTGCTTTGGCTTTGGAAGCACTTGGACTGTCAGGCTTATTTTTGACTTTGTTTTTTGCTTACTACAACGGTGTGATTGCAAGTTTAGCGACTGCGAGCCTGTGCTTTGTGGTGGTGATGGCGATTACACTTTGGCTCAGTTTAAAACAGCAGTCGATTGAGCTGGCGTTGATGGCGATGATCATTGCTTATTTGGCGCCTTTTACTTTACCTGTACGGAATGCCACTGCGATAGAGCTGGTGGCCTACTATTTGGTTATCAATATTGCGGTCGCGGTTTTAAGCACGTTAAGACCATGGAAAGTCCTCAATCAAATTGCTTTTATAATGACTGTGGTCGTAGGTGGCGCTTATGCCTTTTACCAGGGTAAAGCGCCTGAGCGAGGCATGCTAGCCGTGTTGGTTTTGGCACATAGTGCGGTCTTTATTTGGTTGAGTTTTCGTTATAGTCAACTGTTGGCGCGTGAGGATTTAACTCAGTTTAAGTTAAAACCGATCTTGGATGTGGCTTTGATTTTTGCTGCCCCCATTGTTGCTTTTGCTTTTTTGTATGTGATGTATTTTGAGGAAACAATTTGGCAGGCAGACTTTAGTCTAGGCTTTGCAGCGCTCTATGCCATGCTTTATCAACTGCTAAAAAGATCCCACAGTGTTGAGTTGATTGCACAAAGTTATCTCAGTTTGACCTTGGTTTTCTTGGCGCTGATTCCCCCTATTTTGCTGCCTGATCAGTGGGGTGTGGTGGGGTGGAGTGTTGAGGGTGCACTGATCTTTATGTATGCCTTATATCGAAATTCCGCCCTGAGTCGTTATTTGGCGATGGGCTTATTGGCCGTGGCAGGGCTCTCAAGTCTGTACTATGTGGTGGAGCTCAATCGTTTTCCAACGGAAGTCTATTGGGCGCTGTGTCTGAGTTATTTTGCTGTGGTTGCCGTTGCCAACAGTGTAGAGCGCTTTAGACAACAGTTGTCTTTTGCCACCATTGCCTTTTTTTGCTTACAACTGCTTTCAGCAACCAGCATGTTGTTTATCCTACTTTTGGATAAAATCGACAGTAAAAGTCAGGTGACGATGGCGCTACTGATCATCGTGCTTTTATATACAGTGCTGAATGAATGGTTGCTCTACCGCAAAGCCAGTTGGTCATGGCTATTACCCAAATGGATTGGCCTGATTCCGCTGTATGCAATTGCCTTCATTTTCTTGGTTGACCTGAGCCATGATGGCATCATTATGTGGCAGTCTGGTTTAGACCGTCTATTGTTTGCTTTAACGAGTGGATTACTCACGTTGCTGTGGCTTCGCCCGTTACAGGGTGTGGAGGATGAGCAGGAGTGGGTGAGTTTGGGTACTTTACTGAGTTTGGCGCTGACCAGCTTAACTCTCATTCCAAGTATGCCGTATTTGAGCATGGTCATTTTACCGCTGGCCTTTGCTGCATGGTGCTATACACAACCGACTCAAACGCGATGGAGACAGTTTTGGCGGGCACGCAACACCTTAGTGCTCATGTTGTTTTGGATCGTGTGTTCTCAGATCTTTAGCCAACAAGCTTTTGCAGGATACTGGTTACCCATTTTCAACCCATTTGACTTGGTCAGTATTGCGATGCTGATCGGTTTCATTTGGATGCTGAATTTACAAATGAAAGCGGGTTTGGAAAAAAGTCTGGGTGCTATTTTGATGATGTCGAGTCTACTCTGGCTCAGTAGTTATGTGGTGCTACGTGCGCTGCATGTCTATTTTGCAACACCCTATAATGACTGGCAAATGTGGCAAAACGCCTTGGTGCAACTCAGCTTTACTTTGCTTTGGGTCAGTTTGGCCTTCATTTGCATGCTGACAGCAACCAAGCGTAATTTGCGCTCACTTTGGATTTTTGGTGGCTGTATTTTGGTATTGGTGACATTGAAATTAGTCTTGTTTGACTTATCTCATATAGGGACAATCACTCGCGTGATTTCATTTTTAGGCGCGGGTTTGGTGATGTTGGTGATTGCGTATATTGCGCCGATGCCTGAACTTGAGGAAAAGACCAATTAAACAAGTTCAGCTCCTTATGTCTGGATTTATATAAGGAGCTGAGACGATTTACTTGATGTTCGGTTCTCGTTTCAAGGCTTGTGCATTGGCATATTGATCAATTTCTTCATTGGATAAAGGACGCGAAAGCGGATGATCGACAAAGCCCATTTTCGGCACAGGAATTTCGATTTGGTTATCCAAGAAACCATTACGAATACGTTCCTGCATTTCATCGCGCACTTGTAAAAAGTGTTCTTGCTGACACCACACAGCAAACAGTAGTTCAATAGAAGACTCACGAAAGGCGGTGACGGTGACGGCAGGTTTAGGGTCTGCAAGCACCAAAGGATATTTATTGGCGACATCAATCAGCACTTCACGTACTTTAATGATGTTCTCATGAAAGTTAATCGCTAGGGTGATGGGAATACGCCGTATTGGAAACTTAGAGAGGTTATGAACTGGGGCTCGAATCAGTTGTTCATTCGGTAGTCGTACATAAATGTTGTCCTGAGTGAGTAACTTAACCGAGAGGAGGTCAATTGAAATGACTTCACCTTCAATGGTATTGCCGCGAATAAGGGTGATTGAAATGGTGTCACCAATTTCAAAAGAACCTTCACCAATTAGGAACAAACCACTGATTAAGTTGGATGCAGAGGTTTGTGAGGCAAAACCCAAAGCAACCGTCAAAATACCTGCGGCACCTAAAAATACACTGAGTTTAAAACCAGCTTCTTTGAGGCTAGCCATCACAAAAATTAGGAAAATAAAGTAAAAAATACCACGACGCCAGACCAACCGTTGGTGGGCGTTAAACTTGGTGCCAATGGTTCGGATAAATGTATTTGAAACCAGACGTGCCAAGAGAAAACCAACAAAACACAGCACTAAGGCAATTAAGATTTCTGTTAATCGTTCTGTATTGATGTTGGTGAAAATGCCTTTTAGGCTACTGGTAATTTCTTGGGGAATATTTGAGTTTGGCATATTTCCCCCTTAGAAGAATGAATCAAACATATTAAATAACGCACTCGCCGAAGAGCGAGGTGGATGTACATAAATCACTTTGCCTGCATGAGGAGGCGTACGGTTTTCGATACGGATTCGCGGTGGTCGATCGGCGCCTTCATGCAAGACTTTAATTTGCGATGTCCAAAGTCGATCCGTACTTTCACTATAAAATAAAGGCAGGGCGGAAACAGGCACATTCATGCGGTCAAAACGCAGTTGTAAATGGCTGGTGTTGTGGAACTCAATGGGCGTCACTGCACGAAATGCACGTGGTTTGAGTTGATGCAATTCAGTTCGACCATCGACAGCTGTAGCGTAGGCAATTTCACCTGTACGGTGGTTTGGCCCAAACCAAGTTTCTTTGGGTAAAATCACAGGAATATCAAATAGGGGATCTCGCTGACCTTCAATAAAGCCCGAAATCCATAACGGGGTGCTGATATACAGCGTGCCGCGCTGACCAGCTGGAATATAAATCGGATCGACAGGTTTAATCACCACTGAACGATCGGCCAAACGTGGCATCAGTTGGATCGTATGGTGAGTGTTTTTAAACATGTAGCGTTTAATTTCAACGGGTTGTGGAAAGGCGAAATGAGGGTCTTCTATCGCATGCCATTTTTGCTCATAGTCATACTGAACTTGAGGACGATGGAACTCTAAACGCCATTCTTGTAGACCGCGGGTGAGGCGAAAAAGTAATGAGCCGAACTGCCACGCACGGGCTTGATTCAACTCAAAGTTGTATTCCCCCCACCATTTTAAATTGGGGCTATCCGATTCAAACAGTTCATTCATATTAGGCAACAGCACATTTCCTTATATTGCAAATCAGTGAAAAACAGACTTCACGCTGTCATATGCTTAGAGTACACTCAAAATAATATTTTTCATCATTATTATAATTTTAAGATGCAAGTGCTTAAACAATTACAAATTCCCTATAGTTTTGCGAAGCGTCATGGCGTGCTGTTGCGTTACGAAGGTGATCAAGCTTTTATTGTGCGCCGTGAAAGTACCCCGTTGTTGGCTTTGCAAGAGGCACGTCGTTTTTTAGGTGTGGCAGCACAACATCAACTGTGTAGTGATGAAGAATTTCACCAGCTTTTAAGCAGTAGCTATGCAGGGGACAGTGGCGAATCACAACAAGTGGCCGCTGGTTTAGAAGATCATCCCGATTTACTCAGTTTAGCTGACCAAGTGCCTGAAGCTGAAGATCTGATGGATCAAGAAGATGATGCCCCAATTGTTCGTTTGATTAATGCATTATTGTCTGAAGCCATTCGTGTTGGCGCCTCCGATATTCATATTGAAGCTTTTGAAAAGAAACTATCGGTGCGTTTACGAGTGGATGGGCAATTACGTGAAATTGTTCAACCCCGCCGTGAACTCGCACCGTTATTAGTATCTCGTATTAAAGTTATGGCAAAACTGGATATTGCCGAAAAACGGATTCCGCAAGATGGGCGTATTTCACTGCGTTTAGCCGGTCGTGAAGTGGATGTGCGTGTATCGACTTTGCCATCATCACATGGCGAGCGTGTGGTGATGCGTTTATTAGATAAACAAGCCGGTCGTTTGAACATGACCCATTTGGGCTTATTGAAACCTGACTATGAGCGTTTAACCCAATTGGTGCATCGACCACACGGGATTATTTTGGTCACTGGGCCAACAGGTTCGGGTAAAACCACGACACTTTATGCAGCGCTTTCAGACCTTAATGATGGTTCGAAAAATATTTTGACCGCAGAAGACCCGATTGAATATCAACTGGAAGGGATTGGACAGACACAAGTCAACACCAAAGTCGATATGACTTTTGCGAGAGCCTTAAAGGCCATGCTGCGTCAAGACCCTGATGTAGTCATGGTGGGTGAAATACGTGACTTGGAAACGGCTGAAATTGCGGTACAAGCATCGCTCACAGGGCATTTGGTTTTATCCACACTGCATACCAATACGGCCATTGGTGCGGTGACCCGTTTAAAAGACATGGGCATTGAGCCGTTTTTGCTGTCGAGTTCTTTGATTGGTGTCATTGCACAGCGTTTAGTGCGCACCTTATGTAGTCATTGTGTGACATGGCATGAAGCCGATACTTTTGAAACACAACTGTTTCAGCATTTGAATCCAAAAACAGAACTTCAGTTACCTCAACCGAATGGCTGTGAACGTTGTTCACATACGGGTTTTACGGGACGGACGGCAATTTATGAAATTGTCGCTGTGGATGATCAAATGCGTCGTTTAGTTCATGGCAATGCTGCTGAATATGAATTAGAAAGTTATGCACGACAATACTCAGGCTCTATTCGTGATGATGGTTTGCGTAAAGTGTTGGCAGGGAAGACTACGTTGGAAGAAGTATTGCGTGTGACCAATGAAGCGGCTGAATAATAGAATATCGACTAGTAGATACGGGTTATGCGTGTAGTTGTATTATCCTGAAATTACCTGATGTGTTTGTATGGCAGCGTCCGTTTTACTTTTAGAATGAAAATAAAGAACTTTATAATGATGAATAAATCCTTAGCCTTGTTTGGTGTGTTGAGTGGTATGGTATTTTTTACTCCTCTCAGTTTTGCAAAAGATGAAACTTTTAATGTTTATAAAAAATGCCATGATGAAATGGAGTGGTCATGTGATGTCATTAGAAATACCAATGGCAAGAAGGAAAAAGTTTATGGCGGTATGAAATCACCAAACATTGAGCGTTTAAATCAAAGTTATTATCATGTTCAAATGTCATGTGGTAGCCCATGTCAAGCTCATAGTTTTCTATCTAGAAATAAACAAGAAGATGATGCGACTCAAGAATTTATCGCTATTGATACGAAGAGTAATTGTTTAATTGAAACTGATTCTAAACACAATAAAATCACAGCTCGCCAATTAAATTCGAAAAAAAGACATACTTTGATCAGTACTCAGCACCCTATTTTTCAAAATGTCCCTATTTTTGATATTGCCCAATACACGGTGTTCCAAGGCACTTCTTATTTTGATCAAAAAGGAAATTTGATTTTGCTGGCAGATGAAATCGATGATCAAAAGAAATTTAAAAAGATATTTCCAAATCCTTGTAAGTTATGAAATCTCTATCCCAAAGCTATGACTTTAGGATAGAAGAGATGACTTAAACAATTACATTCAACGTCACATCAATATTGCCACGCGTTGCATTTGAATAAGGACAAACAATATGTGCTGAATCCACTAATTTTTGCGCTTCTGCTTGCTCTAAACCTTCTAAATGAATGTTCAAGGTCACTTGAATACCAAAGCCTGTTGGAATCGGGCCAATACCTACATCACCTTCGATATAAACATCAGGTGTAATTTTTAATTGGTCACGGTTAGCAACAAACTTCATTGCACCTAGAAAACATGCAGAATAACCTGCGGCAAAAAGCTGTTCAGGGTTGGTTCCACCACCTGCGCCGCCCATTTCTTTAGGAACGGTGAGTTTTACATCTAAAATTCCATCAGAAGAGGTTGCGCGACCATCACGGCCACCTGTCGCTTTAGCATGTGCTGTATAAACTACTTTTTCTAAAGACATTGTGATTCCCTGAATATTGTATTTGAGTCCTTATCCTGTCCTAAATTGCAGAAAGAATAAGCAGTGTTTTTGTAAATTTATACAGAGTGTGCTTACGATTAGGTTGAAGGTTTAATTAATTAAAAATCAATGATATGAATGCCTATTATTGTTTTTTAAAAAATTCTCAATCGGGCTTGTTGATGTGAACAAGAACTGAAAGCACGGAAACTTTATCAATTTAAAAAGGGGGATAGATTCATGCATTTAGTGTGCTAAAGCTACTCAATGAAAGAGCAGCAGCGAATCATCATGAGGTTTTGTGCGAAGAATGAAGTTGTCTTAAAAGATCACGGCTTGATTAAAACTGTACTAATTTCCGATGTTGCATCAACGGCATACTTTCACGAATTTGAGCTTGTTCTGCCAAGTCAAAAGGTACCGTAATCAACTGTGCGCCCGGGTTAAGAATCAAATCCAAAACTTGACCACGGCTGTTGGTTGCCGCTGCATGTCCCCAAGTTTGTCTCTTTTCACCATGCCAGCCTTGTTGTGCGGCGCCTAACACGATGCTTTGGCTATCCATCGCACGGGCTTGTAATAATAACTGCCAGTGCATTTGCCCAGTGGTGTAGGTAAATGCAGCAGGAGCAGTCAAAATATTTGCTCCACGCGCGCGTAAAGTTAAAGCCAGTTCAGGAAAGCGTAAGTCATAGCAAACCATTAAGCCAATATTACCAAAAGGTGTTTTTGCCACAACGACATCAGTACCAGGTTCAAAAAACTTAGATTCTTGGTAGCCACCCACAGCATCGCTAACTTGTACGTCAAACAAATGAATTTTGTCATAACGTGCTTCGGTCCGTTCAGGGCTAATGCAAAGACTGACAGTACGAACACGACCATCCTCAATAACAGAACCATCTGGACGGAACGGGCATGGGAGAGTACCGGCAACGATCCAGATCTGATATTGATGAGCAAGATTTTCTAAACGCTTTTGAATGTCTTCAAACTGTGCTGCGGTCTCACGTTGTTTACCTGCGGCAAAACAAACGAAGTTTTCGGGGAACACAATAAGTTCAGCACAATTTGCTTTACTTTGTTGAATGAGAGACTCAATGACAAGGAAGTTTGCTTCGATGTCATTTTGAGAGTTCATCTGTACAACAGAAAGTAAAGTCATAAATGGGCCTACAAAATTTGTTGTTATGCGTTTTGTTGCTGTGACACTTGATCGAGGCTGTCTTGTTCTTTTTGCAACTGTTTGACCAAAGGTTCAAACATATTTTGATTACTTTGATTCAGTTTCATCAAAGTCTTATGTGCATCTAGTACCGTGTTTAACATATTACGATGCGTAATGTGCTCTTCCATCAGTTCGAGGGTACAAACATTTGGATCGCCACAGTAGTTTAAAATCACAAAAACCTGCCCTAGCCCCATACTGTTGGCTAAGGTAGTGATATCAGAGTTGGTGGACAACATGACAGCTTGGATATTATGGATCTGTTTAAGCTTTAAGCCTAACTTTGCCAAAATGCCTAACACCGTGCTGTCGATGAATGTAGTTTGAGTTAAATCTACGATTGCACCAACAACATTTGACTGTTGTTCAATACGGTTTAAAAGTTTGTCTAGACTAATACAAGATTGGGCACGCACTTCGCCAATAAGCTTAAAAATATGCGTTCCATTCAAGCTTGCATATTCAACATGACCTGTTGACATATAAATGCCATTTGCAGAGAAGGATAGGAAATTATCCCATAGGGCAAATACTTACTCAAGTATCTAACAGTCTTAGAAGATAGGATATTGTAATAAGTTATTGATAATTTAATTAATTCATTCGACGTAAACTTAAAATGGCAATATCGTCTGCAACATGTTCTGGTGCTTCAAAGGATTGATTTTGCAAATGATAGACCAATTGTGTGAACTGATCATTCAGTCCACCATTGAAGGGTTCGAGTGCACCATCGGAGCAAATAATGAAGCGGGCATGACGATTGAGCACACATTCATGCTCTTCAACTTCTAGCTCTTCAGTAAGGCCCAAAGGAAAACTACTGGTATGTAATATTTTGGGAGCTTGATTCGGCTCGAAGATAATTGCGGGGGGGTAATGTCCTGCGCTCGACCAACGAAGTTGATGGGTTTCGAGGTTTAAAATCCCTGCAATCATGGTGATATGCTTTTCAATATTCTCTTGAACCAACATGCCATTAAGTTTCTTAATGAGTTCACGCGGTGTTTTGGCACGACCATGAAAAGCCGCCATCCAAGAGGTTAATAAGCTACTGGTGACCCCGTGACCGGATACATCAGCCAAATAGAACATCACTTCTTTATCGCTAATTTTCCAATAATCAAACCAGTCTCCAGACAAATAAGCAGAAGGCTGAAAAAATGTTTCAACGGTGTAATTTTGGAGTTCTATAGGATTTGGTAAAAGTCGCTTTTGTAACTCTGCTGCGGAAGGCAGATCTCGACTATCTTGATTACGTTTATATTGTGCATCAATTTTGAGTAAGGATTGTTGAGGGTTACTGGGGAGTTTATTCCACATCCAACCTGCTAAAGCACCGAGTTCCCAAGCTTGAGCTAAAGCACTACCTTCATTTTCAAAGGCAAGGACAATGGTGGGCAGTGTCCATTTATAATCTAAATAATCTTGGATATCGGCAATAGCAATAATAGTCGGGTCATAAAGATCAATGTCTTCTATGCGAATCATTTGCACACTTGGTAGTGTGTCTAGCACCTGTTCTAAATATGGAATATGGCGAGAGGGTTGAATGAAATACATAAAAAAAATGGCTTATCCTTAGCATTAAGCTATTGCCTTACTATAACAAGCAAATTACAGCTAGAGAAAAAAAATTCAACTCTAGCCGCAATACATTGTTATTCCGTATCTAACATTTGATGCGATTCATTGGTTGATGGAGAGTTAGATGAATCATCATCGCCAAGATCATCAATAAACATCCCTTCCGCTTCTTGGCCTTTTTTCTCAGCAATAATGAAGTTTTTACGTTGTAAGTAAATATCACGTATTGAAGAATATTTATCGCCTTGAATTGCACCCTCAATATCAATCAGTTGTGATCGCACATCAATACCACGTAAAGTCTGTTCCGCCCAATACAGGCCTTCTTCATCTTCTAATATGTATCTTTGTGGGCGTGCATAGCCGTCAATAACCAAGCCAAAGCCATCACGGAAAGTACTTGGCCCAAAAACAGGAAGTACTAGGTATGGGCCAGATGGAACCCCCCAATAGCCGAGAGTCGTACCAAAGTTTTCATCTTCAGTTTCTAAACCTAAACGCGAAGCAGGATCTGCAAAACCTAAAGTAGTTACCGTATTAATGGTAAATCGACCTAAAGTTTTTGCGGCGCGGCCAGGACGACCTTGTATAAGTTGGTTTACCGCATTCCAAGGTTCACCGAGGTTTTTACGGAAGCCACTATAAGAGTCACGAATCGGTGAAGGGATCTTTTCTTTATATTCCACCGCAATTGGGCGAACGATCGCACGGTCTAAAGCATCATTGACGGCAAAAATTTGTCTATTTAAAGGTTGAAGTGGATCTTTTACATTATCAGGTTGTGCCGCATTGGCATCTACTTTTAAATCTTTTGCTTTAATATTCTTTAATTCTTTAAGCGAAGAAGAAGATTGGGCTGTTTGCGGATCAGCACTGGTATCTATTTCGCTGGCAGCTGTAGGCGCTACATCTTCAGCAAATGCAAATGTTGTAAAGCCTACAAAGAGTAGACCAGCACATAAGTGGCGAATGTGTTGCATATAAAAGAGTTCCGGAACTTTATAATCAGCAGGTGAATTAAAAAAATAATCTTTTAACTATATTAACAGCTCTTTATTGCTCATTGTTAAATCAAATTTTAAGAAATGTTAGTAAAAAAGTGTTATTTTGCTGAATAAGTAAACAGTTGGAAGTTTTTTTATAAATAATTGAATAAAGGGGGTTGTGTTGGATTAGAAATGCTGTAGAATGCACATCCATCGGCGGTGATGTTGATTAAAACTTGTTGAGAAACAAGGATTTAGCCCAAGCGGTAGAATCTGGAAGTCTTGAATAAGTTTAAAAATAATTAACAAAACCAGTTGACTTCTTCTTGAAAGAGAGTAGTATAGCCGACCTAGCTTGCTGATGACGAATCAGCAAGAAGATCATTAAGAGATTATGAAGAACAACTTGTGTGGATTTTTACTGATTGATCGATCGAAAATATTTCATTGATTGAAGGTAAAAATTACTCGAAGTTTATTTGAGAAATATTTGTCAGAAAATTGATGAGCCAAGATTTGTAGCCATAAGCTACTAATGATTTTTAACTGAAGAGTTTGATCATGGCTCAGATTGAACGCTGGCGGCAGGCTTAACACATGCAAGTCGAGCGGGGAGATGTAGCTTGCTACATTTCCTAGCGGCGGACGGGTGAGTAATGCTTAGGAATCTGCCTATTAGTGGGGGACAACATTCCGAAAGGAATGCTAATACCGCATACGCCCTACGGGGGAAAGCAGGGGATCTTCGGACCTTGCGCTAATAGATGAGCCTAAGTCAGATTAGCTAGTTGGTGGGGTAAAGGCCTACCAAGGCGACGATCTGTAGCGGGTCTGAGAGGATGATCCGCCACACTGGGACTGAGACACGGCCCAGACTCCTACGGGAGGCAGCAGTGGGGAATATTGGACAATGGGCGAAAGCCTGATCCAGCCATGCCGCGTGTGTGAAGAAGGCCTTTTGGTTGTAAAGCACTTTAAGCGAGGAGGAGGCTACCGAGATTAATACTCTTGGATAGTGGACGTTACTCGCAGAATAAGCACCGGCTAACTCTGTGCCAGCAGCCGCGGTAATACAGAGGGTGCGAGCGTTAATCGGATTTACTGGGCGTAAAGCGTGCGTAGGCGGCTTTTTAAGTCGGATGTGAAATCCCTGAGCTTAACTTAGGAATTGCATTCGATACTGGGAAGCTAGAGTATGGGAGAGGATGGTAGAATTCCAGGTGTAGCGGTGAAATGCGTAGAGATCTGGAGGAATACCGATGGCGAAGGCAGCCATCTGGCCTAATACTGACGCTGAGGTACGAAAGCATGGGGAGCAAACAGGATTAGATACCCTGGTAGTCCATGCCGTAAACGATGTCTACTAGCCGTTGGGGCCTTTGAGGCTTTAGTGGCGCAGCTAACGCGATAAGTAGACCGCCTGGGGAGTACGGTCGCAAGACTAAAACTCAAATGAATTGACGGGGGCCCGCACAAGCGGTGGAGCATGTGGTTTAATTCGATGCAACGCGAAGAACCTTACCTGGTCTTGACATAGTAAGAACTTTCCAGAGATGGATTGGTGCCTTCGGGAACTTACATACAGGTGCTGCATGGCTGTCGTCAGCTCGTGTCGTGAGATGTTGGGTTAAGTCCCGCAACGAGCGCAACCCTTTTCCTTATTTGCCAGCGGGTTAAGCCGGGAACTTTAAGGATACTGCCAGTGACAAACTGGAGGAAGGCGGGGACGACGTCAAGTCATCATGGCCCTTACGACCAGGGCTACACACGTGCTACAATGGTCGGTACAAAGGGTTGCTACCTAGCGATAGGATGCTAATCTCAAAAAGCCGATCGTAGTCCGGATTGGAGTCTGCAACTCGACTCCATGAAGTCGGAATCGCTAGTAATCGCGGATCAGAATGCCGCGGTGAATACGTTCCCGGGCCTTGTACACACCGCCCGTCACACCATGGGAATTTGTTGCACCAGAAGTAGGTAGTCTAACCGCAAGGAGGACGCTTACCACGGTGTGGCCGATGACTGGGGTGAAGTCGTAACAAGGTAGCCGTAGGGGAACCTGCGGCTGGATCACCTCCTTAACGAAAGATTGACGATTGGTAAGAATCCACAACAAGTTGTTCTTCATGACGATGTATCTGAGGGTCTGTAGCTCAGTTGGTTAGAGCACACGCTTGATAAGCGTGGGGTCACAAGTTCAAGTCTTGTCAGACCCACCAAATCTGACTAACAAGCATTATTAAATGCTGAATACAGAAAAGCAGAGACATTGACTTATTGATAAGCTGGGGACTTAGCTTAGTTGGTAGAGCGCCTGCTTTGCACGCAGGAGGTCAGGAGTTCGACTCTCCTAGTCTCCACCAAATTTCAAGACAAGAAAAGCATGCTTTTCCTTGAAATTTAAGCAAGAAGCTATGCTTCGCGCAGATAGGTTGGATTACAGAAATTAGTAAGTAGATAACTTATTAACTTCTGTGATTTATCACAGTTTCCTGACCTGACGAAGGCTGGAAAAATCATTAACAGAATATATTTGAGTTGAAATAATTTGTTCATACTCGTTTTAGTTAACTTAACAAGCAATTGTTAACGTTGAATGAAATGAGTTACTAGCGAAATTAACTGAATCAAGCGTTTTGGTATGTGAATTGAATTGAAGCTGTACGGTGCTTAAGTGCACAGTACTTCAAACTGTAATGTTGAACGTTCTCACTTGTAGGAACGATCGACTGTTTGGGGTTGTATAGTCAAGTAATTAAGTGCATGTGGTGGATGCCTTGGCAGTCAGAGGCGATGAAAGACGTAATAGCCTGCGATAAGCTCCGGGGAGGCGGCAAATATCCTGTGATCCGGAGATTTCTGAATGGGGAAACCCACCTGTCATAAGGCAGGTATCGTATGATGAATACATAGTCATACGAGGCGAACGAGGGGAAGTGAAACATCTCAGTACCCTTAGGAAAAGAAATCAATTGAGATTCCCTCAGTAGCGGCGAGCGAACGGGGAAAAGCCCATTAAGTCATATAAGTTCTAGTGGAATGCTCTGGGAAGTGCAACCATAGTGGGTGATAGTCCTGTACACGAAAGGGCTTATATGATGATGTCGAGTAGGGCGGGGCACGTGAAACCTTGTCTGAATATGGGGGGACCATCCTCCAAGGCTAAATACTCCTGACTGACCGATAGTGAACCAGTACCGTGAGGGAAAGGCGAAAAGAACCCCTGTGAGGGGAGTGAAATAGATCCTGAAACCGCATGCATACAAGCAGTGGGAGCCGACTTGTTCGGTGACTGCGTACCTTTTGTATAATGGGTCAGCGACTTACATTCAGTAGCAAGGTTAACCGCATAGGGGAGCCGTAGAGAAATCGAGTCTTAATAGGGCGTTTAGTTGCTGGGTGTAGACCCGAAACCGGGTGATCTATCCATGAGCAGGTTGAAGGTTGGGTAACACTAACTGGAGGACCGAACCCACTGTCGTTGAAAAGCCAGGGGATGACTTGTGGATAGGGGTGAAAGGCTAATCAAACTCGGTGATAGCTGGTTCTCCCCGAAAGCTATTTAGGTAGCGCCTCGGACGAATACCATTGGGGGTAGAGCACTGTTTCGGCTAGGGGGTCATCCCGACTTACCAAACCGATGCAAACTCCGAATACCAATGAGTACTATCCGGGAGACAGACTGCGGGTGCTAACGTCCGTAGTCAAGAGGAAAACAATCCAGACCGCCAGCTAAGGCCCCAAAATTATAGTTAAGTGGGAAACGATGTGGGAAGGCATAGACAGCTAGGAGGTTGGCTTAGAAGCAGCCACCCTTTAAAGAAAGCGTAATAGCTCACTAGTCGAGTCGGCCTGCGCGGAAGATGTAACGGGGCTAAAACTATATGCCGAAGCTGCGGATTTGCAATTTATTGCAAGTGGTAGGGGAGCGTTCTGTAAGCCGATGAAGGTGTATTGAGAAGTATGCTGGAGGTATCAGAAGTGCGAATGCTGACGTGAGTAACGACAATGCGAGTGAAAAACTCGCACGCTGAAAGACCAAGGGTTCCAGTCCAACGTTAATCGGGGCTGGGTGAGTCGACCCCTAAGGCGAGGCCGAGAGGCGTAGTCGATGGGAAATTGGTTAATATTCCAATACTTCTATGTAATGCGATGAGAGGACGGAGAAGGTTAAGTCAGCCTGGCGTTGGTTGTCCAGGTGGAAGGTTGTAGGCATGTATCTTAGGCAAATCCGGGGTACTCTATGCTGAGAACTGATAGCAAGCTGTACTTGTACAGTGAAGTGGCTGATACCATGCTTCCAGGAAAAGTCTCTAAGCTTCAGTTACATAGGAATCGTACCCGAAACCGACACAGGTGGTCAGGTCGAGTAGACCAAAGCGCTTGAGAGAACTCTGCTGAAGGAACTAGGCAAAATGGTACCGTAACTTCGGGAGAAGGTACGCTGCCGACGGTGATAGGATTTACTCCTTGAGCTATTGGCAGCCACAGAAACCAGGCCCCTGCAACTGTTTATTAAAAACATAGCACTCTGCAAACACGAAAGTGGACGTATAGGGTGTGATGCCTGCCCGGTGCTGGAAGGTTAATTGATGGGGTTAGCGTAAGCGAAGCTCTTGATCGAAGCCCCAGTAAACGGCGGCCGTAACTATAACGGTCCTAAGGTAGCGAAATTCCTTGTCGGGTAAGTTCCGACCTGCACGAATGGCATAATGATGGGGGCGCTGTCTCCAGCAGAGACTCAGTGAAATCGAATTCGCCGTGAAGATGCGGTGTACCCGCGGCTAGACGGAAAGACCCCGTGAACCTTTACTGCAGCTTGACATTGAACTTTGATCTTACTTGTGTAGGATAGGTGGGAGGCTTTGAAACCGAGACGCTAGTTTCGGTGGAGCCAATCTTGAAATACCACCCTGGTAATATTGAGGTTCTAACTCTGTCCCGTTATCCGGGACGAGGACCATGTCTGGTGGGTAGTTTGACTGGGGCGGTCTCCTCCTAAAGAGTAACGGAGGAGTACGAAGGTGCGCTCAGCGTGGTCGGAAATCACGCGTAGAGTATAAAGGCAAAAGCGCGCTTAACTGCGAGACCCACAAGTCGAGCAGGTACGAAAGTAGGTCTTAGTGATCCGGTGGTTCTGTATGGAAGGGCCATCGCTCAACGGATAAAAGGTACTCTGGGGATAACAGGCTGATACCGCCCAAGAGTTCATATCGACGGCGGTGTTTGGCACCTCGATGTCGGCTCATCTCATCCTGGGGCTGAAGCAGGTCCCAAGGGTATGGCTGTTCGCCATTTAAAGAGGTACGCGAGCTGGGTTTAGAACGTCGTGAGACAGTTCGGTCCCTATCTACCGTGGGCGTTGGAAATTTGAGAGGATCTGCTCCTAGTACGAGAGGACCAGAGTGGACGAACCTCTGGTGTACCGGTTGTGACGCCAGTCGCATCGCCGGGTAGCTATGTTCGGAAGGGATAACCGCTGAAAGCATCTAAGCGGGAAGCCTACCTCAAGATAAGATTTCCCTAGGACTTTATGTCCTCTAAAGAGCCGTTGAAGACTACGACGTTGATAGGTTGGATGTGGAAGCATAGTGATATGTGAAGCTGACCAATACTAATTGCTCGTGAGGCTTGACTATACAACACCCAAACAGTTGGTGTTGTGGTTCAAATCACTGCAAACAACTTGATTTAGTTATAAAGCTAGATA
>NZ_KB849705.1:0-285877 GCF_000368805.1 Acinetobacter johnsonii ANC 3681
TAAATAATATAAATAAAGAATTATTAAGAGGGAAAAATAAGAAGAAGTAATCAGATGAAAAGAGCTGGAAATAAGCTATCTATAAGGGCCTAAATAGTAAAAAGCCAGCATTTGCTGGCTTTTATGTCTTATTTACAAGAAGTTATAGAGCATCTTTTAAGTTTTCTTGATGTGCTTTAACCTGTTTGGCATATTTCTTTCCTTGACGCTTCATTTTCCAGCTTGAATGGTATCCTGTTGGACCGACATTATAATAAGCCAAAGCTTTGGGCCAACTTTCTGCTTTTTGGTTATAGTTAGCTAGAATATAGGTGCCACAATTAATATTATTAATTTCTTCAAATAAATCGCCAGGGCAGGTTTGTTGCCAATAGCGTGGGATGACTTGAGTAAGTCCAATAGCACCAGCAGGGGAAACAGCATAATTTCTATAACTTGATTCTTGTCTTATGACTGCTGCAACTAGTAATGGATCGACATTATAACGATCTGCACTTTGTACAATCATAGGTGCAATACGTAGTGCTGTAGTTGCTTCAACAGCATATGCTTTTTGAATGCCACTGGCTAATTTTGCTGAACGCTTTTCAACGGAACCGCCACCAAGTGATGTACAACCAGTAAATATTAAAGTTGTTGTTAAAACTAAAACAGATTTAGCTTTAATATGAGATGTTGGCAAGTATAGTTGATAATTCAGCAAACTGTATATCCATTGGTATAATGTCTGAGAAGATCATATTGAGCTGTGCAATTACAGTCAAGTTGAGACAGAAGGGACTATTTTATGGTTTTGTTAAATCCGTACTTTATTTAAGCTAAATAGAGGCGATTAATCGAAATCCTAGATTTTATGCTGTGAGTAGACCTGCTTGCAAAGATAGTTTTGTCATATAAACCCATCGTATTTAGCTTCTTTATAGATGATTGCATGGACAAGTCAAAGAAATTCCTCTTGCTTATAGAAAATAGCCTAAGCAGCATCTACATTAGTAAGACTTGCTATTCTCCAAATATTAAATTTACTCAATAAATCTAAGTTCTGCGATAGTGATACGTTTTTTGAAGCCCAACAAATAAGTTCAGTCGTTGTTAGATAGTATGAATCTAAGTCCAACGCTTTCTTATTTTACATTACTTTCAATGTGAAGCCATGATTCTTTATTTAGAGAAACCATGGCTTCAACATCTCTGAATGGGAGGCTTTATATTATTTCAATTCGCTAGATGACTTTCCTAGTTCACGGCGTGCGATAATGAGCTGCTGAATTTGTTGCGTACCTTCAAAAATATCTAGAATTTTAGAATCTCTTGCCCATTTTTCCAAAAGCTCATCTTCGTTGTAGCCGACCGTTGATGCAAGTTCGACGCACTTAAGGGTAATTTCATTACAAATTCGGCCAGCTTTGGCTTTTGAAATGGAGGCTTCTTTTGAGTTTGGCTTTTTGTTATCTGCCATCCATGCGGCTTTTAAGGTCAGTAAACGAGCCGCTTCCCATTCGGCTTCCATACGATAAATTTGGCTCGCAATATGAGTCGTTTGTAAGGATGGGGTTATATATTGAGGATCTAAGTAATCGCTGAAGATATCTTTAATGCGTTCTAGTGAGGCCTTGGCACAGCCTATAGCCATGGCTGCAACGAGCGGACGGGTATTATCAAAAGTTTCCATCACGCCAGCAAAGCCTTTAGCAATGTCAATTTCCGCATTTCCCAGTAAGTTATTGGCTGGTACTCGGCAGTCGATTAAACGAATAACTGCTGTATCAGAGGCTTTAATTCCTAGCTTATGCTCTAACCGTTCCACTGTCATACCGGCAGTTCCTTTAGGAATTACAAAAGATTTGATGGCTGAACGACCTAATTTTTTATCTAGAGTTGCCCAAACGACGATAGCGTCGGCACGGTCACCTGAAGTCACGAAAATCTTTTCACCATTTAAGATGTAATCTTCACCATCTTTTGTTGCTGTGGTGCGAATAGCAGCAGAGTCCGAGCCACAGTTTGGTTCAGTGATTGCCATGGCTGCCCATGTGTTTTTGAAACGCTCTAACTGCTCTTCATTGGCAACAGCTGCAATTGCTGAGTTTCCCAACCCTTGGCGGGGCATTGATAGAAGTAAAGCGGTGTCTCCATAACACATTTCAATTACACTTAAAGCGGTAGAGAGATTCACTCCATTTTTATTGCCTTGTTCATTGGTGCCCCGCTTACCGACAGCAGCACCCGCGTTCATACCTTCACCGCCTTCATTCATACCATCGACCAAAGATGCCAGCATATCCAGCTCTTTAGGATAGCTGTGTTCAGTTTTATCGTATTTTCGGGAGATAGGGCGAAGTACATTGATGGCAACTTGGTGGGCTTGATCAATCAGTAATTTAAATTTTTTAGGGTTTTGTAAATTCATGCTAGTTCTCCTTTTTATTATGCATGTAGACCAGAGTGTACAATTGCTGTCGCACGTAAATCACGATACCAACGCTCAACAGGGTGTTCTTTGGTGAATCCGTGCCCACCTAAAATCTGTACACCATCGGTGCCAATTTTCATGGCTTTTTCAGCACAAAGTAAACGTGCTAAATAGGCTTCACGGTGAAATGTCTGCCCAGATTCAGCGAGACTTGCGGCATTTAGAATGAGCATACGCATGGCATCAATTTCAATGGCCATATCAGCAATCATAAAAGCAACACTTTGACGATGTGAAATGGGTTCACCAAAGGCGGTACGTTCATTGGCATATTCAATACAATATTTTTTGACCGCCTCACATGTGCCGACCGCCATTGAACACCACATTAAATTGCCGAGGTCTAAAAATGCCGTGTAGTTGAAATCTTCATCACCTAAGCGTAAAGCAGGGGTTTGATTAAAAATTAAAGTTGCTGTTTCCGTTGCTTTGAGCCCCATAGCGGGAGATTTTTTAAACTGAATACTTTCATCCCGTCTGAGAATAAAAACTTCAGTTTGAGCATTAAGTTCAGCACTGACAAGGAAAATATCTGCACTTTCAGCCAATAGTACCAGTGTCTTTTCACCTTGAATAAAATATTGACCATCACGTGAAATGGCTTTGGTTTTTAACTGGTAAGGATTAAAAGCAGGCGTAACTTCTTGAATTGCAAAGCTAGCGCGAATGCTACTGTCTTGCGCAAAACTGTTTAAATATAAAGCTTGTACTTGCTCCGAACCCCATTGCGTAATGGCATTAATTACACTAAAGGTAGAGAGCATACCCGCGGCTAAACTAAAGTCACCTTTGGCCAGATGCTCCGCGATAAGCACATTACTCAGAATATTTTTCTCAGCAGCGACACCACCGAGTGCCTCAGGCAAAGCATAAAAGTTCAGACCTAGCTCTTCGATATATTGCCAAAGTTCTGTTGGAAAAGTTTCATTTTGATCGGCACTTGCGGCTAATGGGTAAAGTATATCGGCGGCAAACTGTGACATGGTGTCGATGGTCATTTGCTGATCTTCTGAATAGCTCAGATCAAATAATGATTTTTCTTGATTGTTGAGCCGTTGTTTATGTAGATCTTTATTGGCTTTAAAGGCTTTTTGTGTTTTTGATAGAGTCTTATAGCCCGCTTTTGAGCCTTGATAAAGCGATTTCTCCATAAATTTTCTAAGTTTTAATTGGTCAAGTACGTCGCTACTTGCCATTTTTGTGATCAGTGATAAGCCAAATCCCTGCGCCTTATTTACCATATTTGTCATTATTTTCATCCAGCAGAATTATTCTGTGGTTTTATGCTGACATAGCGGCACACGAATAACTATGTCATGACTGACATGATGTATTGTCAAAGATAAACGGTATGTGGCGTATTTTAAATTATTCTAATATTTTGTTTTTTAAGTTTTTTATTGAATCGTTTGGAATTGAAATGATTGATCAATTGACCAAAATGACATCGCGTCATTTTGGTCAATGTACTTTTAGATAAATTTTTTCACCATTGCGCGAACATTAGTTTTCGCTTCAATCACAGTCATAAAGGTATAAGCACCGATGAATTTACGGCTGATAAACATAAATTCTTTCGGTGGAACACTAAAATAGCGAGACGCCATCGACTTTGAGGCTTGTTGCATTACACGGCTATGAAGCTGACTGGCTTTCCAGTCATAAGCAAAGTGTTCATCCATAACACCAGCAGGTAAGTCTGGGTTGTTGCTTGGGCTGCTGAATGCTTCAGTTGCGAGTAAGAAGACTTTAGCCATATCGGGTTTAATGCTTTGAGGGATAGAGTCGAAAAACTCATAGCCTGTCATCGCTTGAACCATTTCTTCACTACTATGATTAAACCCAGCATGAATGAGCTTGCGTGCAACACCAAGTAAGTGTTCATCAAACTGTCGTATTGCGCCGAAATCAAGCAGAACGATTTTGTCCAAGATGTCATTGCCATTACCTAAGCGAACGAGGTAATTACCAAAGTTCGGGTCGGTCTGCATTTCACCCCATTCAAAAATCTCACGTACCGCAATTTCAAGTGATGCTTCGCCAAGTTTGTTGCGACGTTCTTGCGGCAGAGACAGCATGACAGGGCTGTTAATCGGCACGCCACGTTCAAATGTCATACACAATACTTGGTCTGTGCAGTAGCCATCTATAATTTGCGGCACGATGTAGCGTGGGTCTTCTTTTAAGCGAGCAGCAAAGCGGCGTGTGGTTGCAGCCTCAATTTTATAATTCACTTCACGGTGCATCATCTCACGAACTTCATCGAACCATTGGTCGAACTCGCGTGTTTGCGGCACCATACGTGTCAGTTTAAGCATGTTTTTAAACAGGCTCATGTCTGAGTCAATGGCTTCAGCAACGCCAGGATATTGAATTTTCAATACCATCTCTAAACCATCAGACTTACGCGTTGCACGGTGGACTTGTGCCAGTGATGCAGTGCCCAGTGGCTCATGATCGATGGTTAAATCATCTAGTTTAGAACCCAACTGGTTGTGCAGTTGCTGTTTTATCGCAGGCCACGCTAAAGCGACTGTTTGGTTATTTAAAGTATTTAAGGCTTGCGTGATTTCTTCAGGTAGAAAGTGTTCACCATAAAGTGCCATCATTTGGCCAATTTTGACGATAGAACCTTTAAGTTTGCCTATTTCAGAAACAAGATAATCGGCCTGTTCTTTCATTGCTTTTTTGCGTTTCTTTTCTTTTTCTTCTTCGCTAGAAAACATAGTTGTCGCATTAGACGCAGCCCAACGTGTTCCAGCAAGCAACGAAGCTTTGGCAATCGATAAACGACGATCCATAGAGGAGGTTTTCAGTTGTTTAAGCTTATCGTTGTGATCTGACATAATTCAGTAAAATCCTTTCATCAGCAAGGGCAGCATTTTAGATTGTAACGGATAATATCGTGTATTCACGTATTAAAAAAGTTCAACTTGCTGAATCTCGAGTTAAAAAAGGCCATAAGTGTTAAGCAACCATCTAAATAAAGCCTAATCGGGATTGTTACATGCGAAATTTTACTTTAAGGGTATTTTTCTGAATCAATTCATCTTTATGCATTTGTATGTGTTGCAGGATCATTTCTTGTACCGGTTGGTGCATAAACCCATGTGCATAACCTTTAACAATGATGATGCTCGGTAGGCTAAAAAAGAAGTATCGAGCATCTTCAATAGTTGCACATTCATAGATCCCTTGTTGCTGTAACAGCTTTTGGAAATAGGCTTTTTCAGTGGCGACATGATTGTTTTCGGTGTCATTCCAATAGCGTTCACGCATCGCCATTAAATTGTTGTGTTTATAACTCATAAATTTGGGGAATATTGGCAGAAGAACTCACCTTATAATAAGGCTGTTTGATCAGGTTTCAATGCAAAGCCTGTGACTTCATGTAAAAAGCTGTGCGGTGGAAATTTTATAGAGGGCTAGTATGTTCATACAAAATAGGATGTTATATTAAAGCGCTGCAGCACGCAGATGCTGTGAATGATTAGATTAAAAAATCAATGAAGAAAATTTGCTTTGGGGAAAGGAATTGAAACAAATATTCAGTGCGTTGCTTGTTGTGGGATTATTCAGTGGTTCAGCCTATGCAATGGGCCCAACTAAAAAATATGAAGCATGCATGAAGCAAACTGGCAATGTCTTGAGTGAAATTGATGCATGCATGAGTAAAGAATATAAAGTACAAAAGAAACGCTTAAAGAAAGTATTTAAGCCGTATTTAGCGAAGGCTCCTGCAGAAGAGCAAGGACTGGTTAAACAGTCTCATCAGCAATGGCTGGCGCAGCGTGATCAGATTTGTAATAACAAACCTATCGTGAAAAATGAAAAGACTGAATTACAGCGTATTTCTTGTCTGATGCAAATGACGCAAACCCGTGCAGATATGTACGAAGCACGTACAGGCAGTATCAGCAAATAAGAGCAAAGCGTATGAAAATGTGTTTGCCGTGCATCAAAACATTATAAATCATAGAAAAACAGGGTATCATAAGGCGTTTTTATTATGACCTTGGAGACGCCTTTAGTGGATCGCCCGACTATTAGCCCTGAACATATACAGGAAGCCGCTGAAAACTTAAGCACAATTCGTGATTTTATCCGTTTTGGAGTGACAGCATTACGTCAATACGATGCACATTTAGGTCAAGGTACAGAAGACTATTTTGCTGAAAGTTCAGCTTTGGTTTTACAAACTTTATCTTTAGATTGGAATGCGGATGCTGAAATCTTAGAGTCGAAGCTACTACCAAGCGAAAAAACTGAGTTTTTAGCATTACTTGAACGACGTATCAATGAACGTATGCCAACATCATATTTGTTGAATTTGGCCTATTTTGACGGTAAACCATATTATGTCGATGAACGTGTACTGATTCCACGTTCACCGATTGCAGAATTGATTCAAAACCGTTTTGCACCTTATTGCTTAGGTGAAAATGGACAAATGGGTGAAGCAGTCAATAACTTGCCAGAAAACCCGAATCCAAAAACGCCACAACGTATTTTAGATATGTGTACGGGCTCAGGTTGTATCGCGATTGCTCTGGCTTATGCGTACCCAGATGCCGAAGTAGATGCAACAGATATTTCTAAAGAAGCTTTAGAAGTGGCTCAAATTAACTCGGAACACCACGACAAACAGTATCAAGTGGCTTTACTTGAGTCTGACCTGTTCTCCAAAATTCCTGCTGAAAATCAATATGATCTTATCGTGTCGAACCCACCTTATGTGGACGCTGAAGACATGGCAGATTTACCTGAAGAATTCCACCATGAACCAGAATTGGCTCTGGCAGCAGGTCAAGATGGCTTAGATTTGGTTCGTAAAATGTTAGCTCAAGCGCCAGATTACTTAACTGAAGATGGTCTCATCGTGATTGAAGTGGGTAATTCTGAATGGGCAATGCGCCAAAACTTTAATACTGTTGATTTTTACTGGTTACAGTTCCAAAAAGGCGGTACAGGAATCTTTGCATTGACCGCTGCTCAATGCCGTCAATTCCGTGATTTATTCATTCAATCTGTTCAAGCATAAAAGGAGTCGTTAGACATGGCAGGTAATAGTATAGGGCAACTCTTCCGTGTAACGACTTGTGGTGAATCTCATGGTGTAGGCTTAATGGCGATTGTGGATGGTGTTCCACCGGGCCTTGAGCTTACAGCAGACGATTTACAAAAAGATTTAGACCGTCGTAAGCCGGGCACTTCTAAATTTGCGACGCAGCGCAAAGAACCTGATGAAGTTGAAATCATTTCAGGTGTGTTTGAAGGTAAAACAACAGGCACACCAATTGGTTTATTGATCCGTAACACCGATCAAAAATCCAAAGATTACGGCAATATTGCACAAAGCTTCCGTCCGGGACATGCGGACTATACTTATACACAAAAGTACGGTTTCCGTGATTACCGTGGCGGTGGTCGTTCAAGTGCGCGTGAAACGGCTATGCGTGTGGCTGCGGGTGCAATTGCGAAAAAATACTTGGCTGAAAAGTTTGGTATTTTAATTCGTGGTCATGTGACCCAAATTGGGACTGAAATTGCGGAAAAATTGGATTGGAATGAAGTACCTAATAATCCATTTTTCTGTGGCGATGTCGATGCCGTACCGCGTTTTGAAGCACTTGTGACTTCATTGCGTGAACAAGGTACCAGTTGCGGTGCAAAGCTTGAAATTTTGGCTGAAAAAGTGCCTGTAGGTTGGGGTGAGCCTGTTTTTGACCGTCTAGATGCTGACATTGCCCATGCCATGATGTCTATTAACGCGGTCAAAGGGGTTGAGATTGGGGATGGTTTTGCCGTTGCTGGTCAGTTTGGACATGAGAGCCGAGATGAGTTAACCACTGATGGCTTCCTTGCGAACCATGCAGGGGGCATTTTAGGTGGTATTTCGAGTGGCCAAACTATTCGTGTTGCAATTGCGCTTAAACCAACAGCATCTATTACCACACCGGGTAAAACGATCAATATTAATCGTGAAGACACGGATGTATTAACTAAAGGTCGTCATGACCCTTGTGTGGGTGTGCGTGCGGCTCCGATTGCAGAAGCAATGCTTGCGATTGTTTTAATGGATCACTTTCTGCGTCATCGTGCTCAAAATGCAGATGTCGTTGCACCATTTGCACCGATTGAATACTAAAAAATTCTCTTTATATTTAAGAGAGTACACATTAAAGTCAGACTTCGGTCTGACTTTTTTTATTTGCGTATGAGAGCTAATCTTAAATGTAAGAAAAGAGTTATTGGCATATTATGTGCGCTATGGCTATCACGATACTCATCAAACAGCATCTTACCTATTAAGTGCCAATGTAGGTCAACCGTTGATGAATCTTCATTCGGTCTTACTGAGTAAGAAAATTTAGAGAGTTAATTTTTAAAAGAAAAAAGGAAGGGGGATGAGTAAAAAACTAAGCACTGTAAGACGGGGCACCATTATATTTTTATCACTACTCACAGTTTTGGTTATTTCATTGTTGATATACGGCTACGACAGTATGCATGACCCTGAAAAAGTTAAAGCGCGCTTATATGCTTGTGGAAAATTTGGTGATCAGCACATGCTCATTGATAAGCAGTATTTACTTTTTGGCAGAGTGACTTATCAAGGTGTGAATTATTGGGGGAAAAATATCAAAGAAGAACACGAGGCCAAAGGTTGTGGTGATCAAATTCAACATATTGCTTTGAAAGTGAGATGGCCTGAAATGACAACGTCGAGTGAAGGCTTTAGACTAGGTTCTGAGTATAAAAATGATATCAAAATCGCATTAAACCAACGTTCCGTTTGGAAAGAGGAGTGGGGAAGTAAAGACTTCTTTAATTATTTTGGTCAGTTAAAAAGAAAATTAAGAAAAGGAATGTTTTCTTCTGGTGGAGAAGAGGTGAGTGAAATATGGATAGATGAAACAAAAACATTTAACTCAGATTTGGGACTCTATGAAATAGAGGTTAAAAGTGATGACGGTGTTGGAAAAAGGGTGTATTGGCAGGAGCGTAAAGGTAAAGGGGTAAGTCTCACTATTGTATGTCTTTATTTTAAGGATGGTGCAACAAGTTGTGAATTTAATACACATCAGCCCAATTATGGGTTTAATACGAGTTATATCACTATAAAATTTCATAGTGAGTTACTGCCGCATTGGCAAGAAATTTATCAAGATGCAGAACAACTCATTCATTCTTTTAATACAGGATAGAAACAGAATGAAGCATCTTAAGATGTATAAATCATCACTATTAAAAATGTTTAGATGATCTTAGGATAGCGCTAATGTCCGACAGCACGTGTCCTTTTTTGAAGCAAAAAGATAGTCATGTAAGCCAGTATAGTGCAACGTTTGTCCTAAGCTGAGGTTGTGTTCTATAAAAATAAACGAAAGATAATACTTTAAGAGCAGTTTCAAATCGGATCATTACATGGTATATAAATTGCTCATAGAATAATAAGCATTATTGCAGGAGAGAAATGTTCTGCATTCGCCGAAGGAGCAACGACCCCGGAAACTCTCAGGCAAAAGGACTGTAATAATGAAAAAACTCTGGAGAGAAGTGTTCAATCACTCACCGAAGGGGATGGTTTAAAACGTCAAGGGATGTTTTAGGTCGAAGCTCTCAGGTACACATGACAGATGGGGTTGACATCAAACAATAAAAAGGAGGTGTCTATGTGTCATGTCGTTGTCATTGGTGCTGGAATTACAGGCGTCACAACTGCATATGAATTAAGCTTACTTGGTTATCAAGTGACCGTTGTTGATCGTCATTTATTTCCTGCGATGGAAACTTCTTTTGCAAATGGTGGACAACTGTCTGCATGTAATGCGGAAGTTTGGAACCAAAAATCGACAGTGCTGAAAGGCATGAAATGGATGTCTCAAAAATCTGCCCCTTTATTGCTCAATCCTGCGTTTAGTGTGCATAAATATGCATGGCTGATGGAATTTCTGGGCAATATTAAACATTATGAGGCTAATACCCACGAAACAGTACGTTTGGCTTTATTGGCTCGTCAGCGCTTGTTCGAAATTGCGGATAAAGAGTCAATCGACTTCAATTTAGAAAAACGTGGTATTTTGCATTTTTATCATAATAAACAAGATTATGACGTTGCCATCCGAGTCAATGATTTACTCAATAAAGGTGGACTTGAACGTTGCGGCGTAAGCAATGAAGAAATTAAGCAAATTGAGCCGACACTGACCGGCGATTATTATGCTGGATTCTATTGTGAAGGCGATGCGACGGGTGATATTCATAAGTACACCACAGGTTTGGCTGAAGTCACCAAAAAGTTAGGTGTGAAGTATCGTTTTGGTATGGATGTGACAGATATCGAACATTTAACTTCAGGTGTTGAAGTAAAGTTACAGCCAAGTTCAGAGAATGTTGAACTGCTTCCAAATGAAGTGGAAATGTTGGCTGCCGATGCTGTTGTGGTTTGTGCAGGGGTGGGTAGCTATCAATTGGCTGAATTGGTCCAAGAACGCGTCAATGTTTATCCTGTAAAGGGATATTCGATTACGGTGATGTTAAATGACGAAGAGAGTCAGCAAAATGCGCCGTGGGTGAGTTTGCTGGATGAAAGCGCGAAGATTGTAACTTCACGTTTAGGTAAAGATCGTTTCCGTGTTGCGGGTACTGCTGAGTTTAATGGCTATAACCGTGATATCCGTGCAGATCGGATACAACCTCTTGTTGACTGGACCAATCGGAACTTTAAAGTTTCGACAGAGCATGCAGTCCCTTGGGCGGGTCTTCGCCCTATGATGCCGAATATGATGCCTGTAGTTCGCCGTGGAAAGCTAGAACGTGTGTTCTTTAATACAGGACATGGGCACTTAGGTTGGACGCTATCAGCGGCAACTGCGGCAATGATTAGTCAGGAAGTCGCGACAGCGTATCCTGTTTAATTCGAGTGCACCCTTGGAGGGATAAAAACAAGCTTGCTTTGAGCTTGTTTTTATCATTTTTGTGCAATGATGTTATAATTCTGCCTTAATTTCAAAAGATTGCTCACAAACGAATACTTTAAACTTGAGCAAAAATAAGTAGTATTGTTTCAAGCAATTGATGACTAATGTGAAGGTGCATAATGATTAACATGAAAATGGCTTTGGTGGTTTTAGCTTCTGCAATGATGCTGTCGCTTGCTGCGTGTAGTGATAAAAAACAAGAGACTGAACAAACGTCAGTGGAAAGCTCAGCAACTGAAACACCAGTGACCAATATAGAAGTTAGTCCAGAGATGATTGATGCTGCACCTTTAGAGTCTGAAGAAGCGGGTGCATCAGCACCAGCGGCAGCGTCTGAAGCGAAATAAGTCCAAAGATGATAAAAGCCTCCCAATGTGGAGGCTTTTTTTATGGGTGAGAGTGATATCAGCATTTAATCGTAAATATTTAGATTCAGGATATAAATCAAAAAATCATATTGAAACCATAACGAACAATCGATAGAGTTTATTTAGTAAATATTGTCAATCTGTGATGATTTTCATCAATGCATCGTTTGCAAGCAAAGTGACAGTAGAAAACATGATGTTTAATCATAACTCATGTAAAAATGAGGGAATATTTTGTACGCAGTTAAGCTCACAGAAGTATCGTTGAATTTTAACAGCATGGCCGAGCATGTTTGATTGTTGCTGCGGTGATTTTTGTCTGCTGTTTGCTTGGGATATTCACTCGGCCGATTGCATATTTCGCTTATTTTTGGCCAGCTAATGCAGTATTGATCGGCTTATTTTTACGGTTTAAGCCACTCAGAAATGTCGGTGGTTGGTTGGGTGCTTTTATTGGTTATATGTCGGCAGACTTAGTCACTGGGAATCATATTGAGCTGACTTTGGCTTTAACAATCGCCAATTTTATGACGGTAGGCGTGTCTTTATTCTTTATCCATTATTTACAAATTGACTATCGTGCATATAACAAAGGCTTAAATTTTCTTTATCTTTTCTTGGTTTGTGTTTTTCTTGGGTGCTTTTCCAGCGCGATATTTGCCGTTGCGGTCGTTCCGTATATGCCACACACCTTTATGAGCACGCAAGACCTTTGGGCTGAGTTTTATATTTGGTGGACGGGGGAAGTTCTCAATTGTATTTCACTTTTACCCCTCATGTTGACCTTTCCTGCAGCGAAGAAATTAAAGTATCTTTGGAATAACCGTAGACAATGCGAAACCCAGTTTGTCGATGTTTTGCCCTTACTCTCAGTTTTAATTTCTGTGGCATGTACTCATCTGTTCTTTGGTCCTGGTGCCTTACTTTTCCCTTTAGCAGGGCTGATTTGGGCGGCTTTAAGTTACAACTTATTTTATGTGAGTATCATTAACAGTTTGGTTTGTTTTGTGACGTATCATAGTTTAACGACTTATTATATTTCACGTACAGCAGATAACTTCTTGGCCACTTCTATTTCGGTGCGTATAGGGCTGTGCATGTTGATGATTGCACCTTTACTTTTATGTATTGTGAGTCGTAATCGTCATGATCTGTATAAAGAGGTGCTCTATCTGGCCAACCACGATCCCTTAACTCATGTGGGAAATCGCCGTTTTTTCTTCACTCAAACTGAAAATTTATTGAAGGAAAATTTGGTTAAATCGATGAGTATCATTGTGCTAGATATTGATCACTTTAAGAAAATGAACGATCAATATGGTCATTATATTAGTGATGTATTACTACAAAGCTTTGCCACGACGGTTAAAAGTAATTTGCGTGAACAGGATCTATTTGCGCGTATGGGCGGTGAAGAATTTGTGGTGGTGTTAAATAATACCACTGAAATTGAATCGCAAATCATCGCAGAACGTATCTGTCGTGCTGTCGCTACTTCAAAAACCCAAGTGGCGCATGCGGTTTTGAGTATGACGGTGAGTCTTGGTATGGTGCATCAAGTTTTACCAACTCACAATAGTCTACAGAGCTTGTTAAATCGTGCTGATCGGGCGTTATATCAAGCCAAAACTTTAGGACGCAACCAAGTACAACTTGCCTCATAGGTTAAAATTTAGTAAAAGTATAAAACAATAAAAACTATAGATACTTGGATAAAAATGAATTTTTCTGAATACCTTCGTTATGATGGGCTGGGTTTGGCTGAGTTGGTTGCACAAAAACAAATCCATCCCGCTGAATTATTACAAATTGCAATTGAGCGTAGTCAGCAAACCCATTCTGCTTTAAATGCGATTATTATTCCGATGCATGATTATGCCAAGAACAGAGCGCAAAATGCATTGTTTGGTCCATTTGCTGGGGTGCCTTTTTTAGTAAAGGATTTATTTCAAGAATATGCAGGTTATCCAACCTCTTATGGATGCCAAGCATTTAAACGCACAGGCCATATTGCAGAACATAATGCAGAAATTGTAAACCGTTGGGAAAACACAGGCATTTTAACTTTTGGCCGTACCAATACCCCTGAGTTTGGTATCAAAGGCATAACAGAATCAGATGCTTGGGGAGCCTGTCATAATCCTTGGAATTTAAAACATAACAGTGGTGGCTCATCGGGTGGTTCCGCTTCTGCGGTGGCCGCAGGAATTGTTCCGATTGCAGGTGCGGGTGACGGCGGCGGGTCGATTCGAATTCCTGCATCGTATTGCGGTTTATTTGGTTTAAAGCCAAGTCGTGGACGTACGCCGTGGGGCCCAGATATGAGTGAGGCAATGCACGGCGCTGCGATACAGCATGTATTGAGTAAAAGTGTAAGAGACAGTGCAGCGATGTTAGATGCAACGCAGGGTGCAGAGCATAGTTCACTGTTTAAAATTGAACTGCCCAGCCAAAGCTATTTGGCCTGTCTACAGCAGCCTGTAAAAAAACTTAAAATTGCATTTAGTACTCAATCGCCTATCGGAACCCCAGTGTCTAAAGATGCAATTGATGCTGTACACCATACCGCACGTTTGTTGGAGTCTTTAGGGCATACAGTGGTCGAAGCACAACCTGAGATAGATGGTATGTCTTTGGCCAGAGACTTTATCACGACGTGGTTTAGTCAATTTTCTTATATGTTAGAGCAGATCAAGCAACACGTTCCGACCACAGCAGGAGATTTTGAGCTGGATTCTTTAGCTTTGGCTGCCTTTGGTGCGAAAACGACTGCGCTAGAATATATTCATAATCTGAATAATTGGGGCGTGTATGTCACCAAAATGAACCAATTCTTTGATCATTATGATCTTTATCTGACTCCTGCTACAGCCTCAGTCGCACCCAAAAATGGGCAAATTTCTACCCCATCATGGCAAAAACCAATTTTAAAAAGTTTATTAAAAGTCGGCAAAGCACATCTGTTGGCACAAGGAAAACTGGTCGATAAAATTGTGAAAGATAATTTGCGATGGGTACCTTTTACGCAGTTAGCCAACATCACAGGTTTACCCGCGATGTCTGTACCTTTGTATTGGAATGCTGACAATCTTCCGCTGGGTTCACAGTTCATTGCGCCTTTTGCCCGTGAAGATCGGCTCTTACAGTTGGCTAGTCAGCTTGAACAGGCCCAGCCATGGTTTCATAAATATAGTGAAATCAAAGTTTAGAAAGCTGATTAATGAAACTGCTACAATTTATGCGTGCAGATCAGAAGAGAACTTTTTAAGCTTGAACTTCTTTGGGTAAGTACCGAACAAAACCTAAGCCCAGTAACACAGCACAGCCTGCCAAAATAAAAATAAGTTCGCCTGACAGGCTGTGCCAATAATGTCCTGCAAGAATACTTCCAGATGCTACACCCAGTCCCCACATAGTGCTATATAAGGCTTGACCACGTCCTTGTTGTCCTAAACTAAAGTTTTGGAAAATGATACGCATGGCGATGAGATGAAATAAACCAAAGCTAAAGGCATGGATAGTTTGTGCTAAGAACTGGATCGCGAAAATTTGTGGAAAAGAACCGACCATAAACCAGCGTAGCGCCGTGAGGATCAGACAAATAGATACCATTAATCGCCATGAAAAGCGTTTGAAAAAAATGTGAGCAATGGCAAACATAATAATTTCGGCCATGACACCGACAGCCCACAAAAAACCAATTTCTGTGGTTGAGTAACCGGCTTGTTTTAAGAAGTTGCTATAAAAACTATAAAAGGGTGCATGTGAAAAAAGCAGAATAAACTCGATACCGAAAAATGCAGCGACAACGGGGTTTTTTAAAATAGGTAACAATGGCTCGAGCTGCCCTTGTGAATTGGGGGCAGTGGTCGGTTCTTTGATGCTAAATGACCAAATAAAGGCCAAAAAAGAAATACACAGCAATAAAACTGGCAGCATAGAGATGGGTAAAATTTCTAATAAGGCTCCGATACCAAAAACCCCGACAATAAAACCGACCGAGCCCCACTTTCGAACTTTTCCATACAAAGCACTGCGTTGTTCCGCGAGCCAAAATAGAGTTACGCCTTCAAACTGAGCCAGAATGGCGTTTTGGAAGAAGCTAAAGATCAGCATGAGCAGGGCGATCGCCTGAAAGGAGTTTGGAATGATAAAAATCATGAACCAAATACAGGCTTCCATCCACGTTGCAACTCTGACCAAGAGCATCCGTTTCCCTGATTTATCTGCAATCCAGCCCCAAATAAAAGGAGCAAAAAAACGGGTAATGATCGCAATTGAGGAAAGGATACCGATTTCACTGTAGTTAAAGCCTTGATCTTCGAGATACAGGCTCCAAAACGGCATGAAGGTGCCTACAATGGAATAATAAAAAAAGTAAAAACCAGCCAGTCGGTGCCGAATGGGGACAGAAAGCATCGTACTGTATTCCTTTGTTGGGTGAGCAAATTTTGAAGAAGACTTGAGCCTAAAACAAAGCTTCAAGTCGATGAAGCTTCGAGAATTTTTAAAATGGATTGTTTAAATCATGCTTATTCAGAGTTCAGGGATTAAAGCTCATTAGCCTTTGACTAAACCACCATCTACAATCAAGTTTTGACCTGTCACAGCACAAGAATATGGTGATAAGAACATTAAAATGGCTGAGGCAAATTCCTCAGGCGTAACTACACGACGTAGTGGTGTTGCACTTGCGATGTAATCAAAAAATTCATTGGGCGTGCTTTTGCTAGCATCAGTGGTTTGCAGTAAACCACCAGAGAGCATATTGATATTAATGCCGTATTGACCAAGTTCATGCGCTGAGGTACGGGTAAATGCCAATAGTGCAGCTTTCGCTGTGGTGTAGTCATGATAAGGCACCACAGGGTTCTGCACCAGATTGGTTCCGATGTTTACAATGCGCCCAAACTGACCTTGTTTCATACCTTCAAGTGCTGCTTGGGTAGTATTCAAAACGGCTTTAACTGCACCTTCAAATTGTTGTTGCATGGTTTCCCAGCGTAGCTCATGAACTTTTGGGCGGGCCTCACCATTAAACTCGAATTGAATGAGCGCATTATTAATCACGGCGTTGATATGCTGTCCAAAATGCTGAAAGCTTGCGTCAAACATACTTTTGACTTGTGCACTGTCTGTAACATCAGCTTGGTAGATAAAAACCTGTTCGGGATACTGCTGAGCTAAGGTTTGCGCTGCTATTCGGCTGTTCAAATAGTTCACGACTACACGAGCACCTTCATTGATTAAGGCGTGTGTAATCGCAAGACCTAAACCGCGTGCGCCACCTGTGACCAGTACAATTTGATTTTTAATGTGCATGATATTTCCGAACAGATAAATGTATGTATTTTTTAGATAAAGCAAGTATATCAAAACCTTTCCATGCGCTAGGTCTTAAAACTACTGCTTTTCAAGTTTTCAATGCTCATTTAGCTGGGTTAGAGTATTCGGATAAAAATCTCCAAGCAGTAGAGCATTTTTATTACTGTTGATCATTGAGCCTGAGTTTGCTCAAGGTGTAGCCTCAAAATACGACGCAATTCTAATAATGTTTCTGCTTCCTCATGCACCGAATGGTTGCCTTTAATGATTTTTTCAGAGACAGCTTGTTCTAAATGTGAACTTGAATAGGGCACAATACCATCGCTCATGTCATGTATGGCATTGGTCTGACGGTGATTGCCAATAATAGAATGATAAGGAACTGTGGACACAGGCATGATGTTACTGGTCAAAGCCATAAAGCGTGAC
The DNA here is from genome assembly GCF_000368805.1 of Acinetobacter johnsonii ANC 3681. NCBI lineage: Bacteria > Pseudomonadati > Pseudomonadota > Gammaproteobacteria > Moraxellales > Moraxellaceae > Acinetobacter > Acinetobacter johnsonii. Next base: position 17,580 of record NZ_KB849705.1, read on the forward strand.
TTTGGACTTAAGTCGTCGGGGCCAGATTGCACCATGCCTTTGGTGCTAGAGCTACCATTGAGCTGTATATCCACTTGGTTAAAGAAAGTGATCGGCAACTTGACCATTTTCTTCACCAACTCCATGTACCAGCGGTCAGACAGTTCACTACCACGGTGAGGCGCGGCAATAAAAATTGCACGTCCAATGGGTAAATCAGGATGAAATTGAAAACGTTCTTTGATTACGGGGTATTGTTGTAATCGGGTGTATTGCTCATAGTTTAACAGTGGAATCACTTGCTCAGAAATATCGTGCTCACTAATCAGTAAGCGACTTATGACGCCGCCCATACTATGTCCAATCAGCACGGCGTCACTGGCCGAGCGAGAGTTGGGTTGAACTTGTGCAAAGGCTTGTTTAAGTAGTGTATGAATCTGATAGCGGCTTTCAACAATCGGCATATTGGTTGAATAGAATACCTGCCATACTTGAAAGTTTTCCCGTAAAACTTTATCCCCCAAAATGTTATTGGTCAGGTTGACCCAAGTTTCAGGGCTGCTGGCGAGACCATGAATAAGTACAATCACTTTTTTATGTGGTTGGTAGGGTTCAAGCATATAGACATGTGGCATACGCAATCGCTCAGTTTTATCGAGCAAGGTTAAGTAGCCTGTTGAGCCCAGTTTATTTTCTGCCAGCCAGTAGGCAAAAGGCACAGAATAATTCGCTGTGAGAATGTATTTTTGTTGATGTATGTCTACATACTTTTGCGTATAAGGATTAAACAGCTCAATCTCAAAAATGGCTTTGCCATTAAGCACATCTTCAATGCTGCTTTCAGGGTTTAATGGCTGTGCCGCTGCGGTTACGGACAAATAGCGTGCAGGATGGATATTGGGATTGGTTTGATTTTGATAAAACGATATCGGGTCAAGGATAAAATCATTTTTATGAATAGGATCCGCTTCAGCCACAACCACAAACTCTGCGCCCAGACCGTCTTGACGGTTGACTTGATAAAAACCCGAGAAGTTTAAATTATAACTGGATTGAACTCGGTCAATGGTTTTACTTTTCAGTTCAGGATAGTGTTCTAAATTTACAATATATTGACGTTGTTGAACGTTGAGTTGCGCGGGAACTTGTTGAAAAGGCTGCGTACGGTACGCCGTGGTAATTAAACGTGACAAAGCGACATTGTAAAAAGTGCGGACATGCATTTGTCTTTGATCAAAAACCCGGGTACTTGGGCTTTCTTGCATTTTAAATAAATACACATAGCTATAACGTAAACTCTGGTCGAAGGCCTCAAGGCTTTGTTCTAAGCAGTGATTATTTTCACTATGTGGCTGTGCGTGGGTACAGTTGCGTTGTTTTGAGAGCTCTAAAGCTTGAGCTAAATACAGTTCACTTAAAGCGGCATAGCGTTCATCTGCAGCAATATCCGTTTGTGTGTTTAAGCGCTTCAAACATGTTTCAAACTCAGCGGTGCATTGCTGTGGCGTCAGGCTGAGTAGTTTGAGTAAGCTGGTGGTTTCCGCACTCAATTGGTCGTGGGTTAAGATATTTTCAGACTTGCTACGAATAGCTTGATGGATGTTATTTTCTTTGACTTTGACCAACTGGCAGGCCGGCAATAAAACAATCGTTAGCCCTAAAATGATTGGTCGCGTGAAAGCATGATGTCTCGTTAAAAGCATAGTTTTTAGCACGGACGTTATCTATATAGGCTAAAGATGTCTTTCATTTTAAGATAATTTCTAACGAGTTACATCCAAATTCGGTCCGATCTTTTGTGTCCCTAGACATAACTTAAGAACGCTTATATTCAGCTCAAGAAATTTGGCGAGCAAAGGCTTTGCCCAAAACATGTTTATGTATAAATCGTAATTTATCGAGGACTGGTCCTGAGAGCGTAAATGGATAAGCATCTTCTAAACCCATACTGCGATTTAACGCATTTAAGTTAAAAGTCAGTGTCATCCACTGTTTGAGTAGTACATCAAAATCTTGAGCGCCGATTGGATTTTCATAAAAGCTTAAGTCATGGGTATCTTTTCGATTATTACGCACAATTAATCCTGCATAGTAAGCGGTTTCCAATGTGTCCATCATGTGTAAATAGTGTGCCCACGTTTCTGCCCAGTCTTCCCAAGGATGTGTGCTGGCATAAGAGCTGACATAAAACTTGTCCCAGTTTTGCGGTGCGCCATCTTCATAGTGGCGTTGTAGTGCTGCATTATAATCTTGACGCTCATCTCCAAAATACTGACGGAACTCGTCGACCAGCTCAGGATGTAGCGATTTAATGAGGTCAAAATAATAATGACCACTTTCATGACGGAAATGCCCCAAAAGCGTACGGTAGTTTTCACCCATTTTAATACGGGTCGTTTCTCTATAGATAACATCTGCTTCACTGGCATTGAGTGTAATGACGCCATTAGCATGTCCTGTCAGCACAGGGTGCTCTGGTTCAGGCATGAGAAAATTAAAACGGAGTCCGTAGCGATCATCATCGTTATATTTGGGCCTTGGCATAAGATTCAGGCGTTGCATTAAATACAGAAAACGCCGTTTAGCATGTTCGAGCCGTGACCAATAGACGATATGATCAGGGTTGTCGAGAGTAGGAATGGTATATGTGAGTACACAAGACTCACAGTAGATGTCGTTGCTCTCTGCGGGAATAACCCAATTACAGACTTGATGATGCTGATAGTTATAACAAGGCTTATAGCGCTTCGTCTGGTATTTTTCATTTAGCGCTAACCAAAGAACAGGGCTATGCTGTTCAAAGCTCCCCATATCTTTTTCTGATGCAATATAACCGAGTGTAGTTTGGCAGCTCACACATTGTGAGTTGGCAAAAAAGACTTGGTTTTGACAGGATGCGCAACTAAAGAATTTCATCGGCGGCTATGTCTTTGGTGAGCTTTTAGAATCAGTATAAAGGATGTTGATTCCCTTCGTCATGTTCTGTCATCTGTTTTGATAGGCTTGCAAAGTTGAGTATTCATTGAGAGCATATTAGAAAGAATACATGTGCTTGGTTAGTAGCGAGCTTTTCATCAGGTTCTTTTCTTTCATATTTGTATAAAGAGATATAAATTTTAAAATTTATAACCTGAATGAACGAAAAAGCTTGATTTAGGTGCAGATTCGTCAAAAATAGGGACTGGGAAAAATCAAAGCTTCATTTTAGAATTTCAAAGCCTTTTAAGTTTCTGGGAGTAAATATAATGATAACGAACGTATCGCCAAAAAAATGGCTACTCATGAGTTTGGGGGCGATGTTGCTTTCAGGTTGTGCGACAACCTCTACAGACCCAAGTCGTCAAAATGTGGGTACCACAGGTTTACTCATTTGTGCGCAGAATGAGCTTTGTCCAGTGGTTACTGTGAGCTGGAATGAATCGAATAAAGAGCTGCTTAAGTTAAAAATGCATTTGAGTAGTACTTACAATAAATACGACATTCAAAAGGTCGTGTTTACCAATGGACAAAAAAGCCAAACTTTTGCTGTCACTGGGCCAACCGAGCATGATCATGTGTTAGGCACAAACCGTTCGACCAATTATATTTTAGCGCCTGTAAATTTGATGAGTAGCTTAAAAGGAACGGATTCGATCAAGATGGATATTTATACGGATCGAGGTATTATCTCTCGATATGTGTATAAAGATGGCGTCTCAGCTCCAATTTTAGGTGAGTTCCAAAAAGTTTATCAATAAAAGAAAAATCGCCATCTGGCGATTTTTTTTGCTTATAAGTGAGAGAAAACTAAAAATTGTGAGGACATAAGATCTCATTTACATAATGTGTTTTGCTTATAGGGAAGTAAACTCCTAGCTCTTTTACTGATGAAAACTAAAGCTGAATAGCCCGAAATGCACTTTGATGTATCAATTTTAATAATATAAATACATTTTGCACAAAAAATAAACTTTTTAATGCGCTGTTGCTGTCAATCTAATCAAAAAAATTGGCATGTATTCTGCTTAGTTCTAGGTATTACAAAAACCTTTTTTGGTAATACCGAAAGGAGCAGCAAATGTCTAAACAATTTAAAAATGACTTAAATGCATTCTTCAGTGTATTTAAACAGTTCGTGGTCGCCATCTTAAGCGCTAGAGCGGGCATTTATATCAAGCAAGACCCATCCAAAAAAGGATAAGCACGTGCCGAAACATAAATTGGCACGGATCAGCATCACTGTGCCTGAACTGACTGTCGATGCATTGGATCAGAAAATTGTCGATCAGCACTATGAAAGCCGTTCTCAAGCCATTGTCGACATGATTAATAAACATTTGATTGCGGATCAGGAGCGACATAACGCCGTGATGGTGGGGACGTTTACCTTGCTCTATGACGCCAGTGTTACGCCACTTAGAGTCCAATTGCTGGACTTACAGCAACAGTTTTTAGAACAAGTGGTCAGTTCACTGCATATTCAGTTAGATGAGCAAAAAATTCTAGAAGTGATGATTTTGCAGGGCTTAAGTGCTGAATTGAAAGTGCTAAGTCAGCAATTCATTGCTTTGAAAGGTGTGATCAAAGGGCATTTGGAGCTGATGGATGCGGTGATGCCGCCGATTCCACAAAACGAAGAACAGCGTGCATTGAAATCGTGACCATGTTCACCGTCCTCAATGGCTCACTCCATACATAGCAAGTTTAAACATTTATAGCATCGGGAAAATTGCATCATGATTAAAAAAGCGTTCTTATCAGTCTCTATTGTTTCGACTATTTTATTGGCAGGTTGTGATAACACCGCCAAAATTTCTGAAACAAAAAACAGTACATCTGATAGCACAGCCACAAAAACCATCACGATTGGCTATAGTGATTGGCCGGGTTTTGTTGCCTGGCAGGTGGCAATTGAAAAAGGTTGGCTCAAAGAAGCGGGGCTGAATGTTGAATTTAAATGGTTTGATTATTCATCATCGCTTTCTGCTTTTGCAGCCAATCAGCTAGATGCAGTACTGGTGACCAATGGAGATAATCTAGTCACAGCTTCTGGTGGAACTCAAGGTGTCATGATTATGGCGACGGACTATTCCGCAGGTAATGATGTGATCATTGCAAAAGATGGAATTAACAGCATTGCTGATTTAAAAGGCAAAAGTATTGCCACTGAAAAAGGTTTGGTTGACCATCTATTGCTAAGTACAGCACTGACAGATACAAAAATTAAGACCAGTGACATTAAATTGGTCAATTCTATGACCAATGAGCTTCCACAAGTTTTTGCAAGTCCAGACATTGCTGCAATTGCGGTCTGGCAACCTGTAGCCAATCAAGCGTTGAAGTCTGTTGCAGGGTCTAAAATTATTTATAGTTCTAAAGATAAGCCAGGTTTAATTTATGACACGCTGACTGTAAATATGAGCCATCTTTCTGCCAATAAAGAAGATTGGAAAAAGATGATCCAAGTGTGGGATAAAACAGTCAAATATATTAATGACCCTGCAACACATGAAGACGCCGTGAAAATTATGTCTAACCGTGTTGGTGTTGATCCGAAACAATATGAACAATTTATTGGCGGGACGCATTTACTCGATTTGGCAGCCAATGAAACCGTTTTTAAGAAAGGTTCAGGTTTTGACTCGATTTATGGCTCAAGCTACCACGTAAACAAATTCAATGTTGAAAATGGCATTTATAAAACAGAAATGGATGTTGATGGCGCAATTTACCCAGCTTTAGTTGAAGAGTTAAAGTAAAACTTCGTAGAAACTAAAAGCCCAAGTTAACTTGGGCTTTTTTTGTATGAGTGTGTTTAAAAAGCAAAGAAAGATCTAATGTTAAATAAAGTGTAGATTTTAAGGCATGTATTTATAAATGCGTACTTTTAGAAAATACATGAATAATCACGATGCCGATAATCATAAAACTTAAACCAACAACCGCCGCAAAGTCGAGCTGCTGTTTAAAGTAAATCCAACCGACTGTAGAAATAAGAATAATGCCCGCACCTGACCACAGAGCGTAAGCTAGTCCCATAGGGATGGATTTAAACGTTAGACCTAAGAAAAAGAGTGCAATTGCATAACCAACAATAGTTAAAACAATAGGTAAAGGTGCAGTGAAACCATTGGTCGCTTTTAATGCAGAAGTCGCGAGGACTTCTGCAATCACGGCGATCAATAAATAGAGAAAAGCCATAGCTTATTAAAGCTCCCTTACGCAACCACAGTTGCATGATGCATGAGGTGATGTTGTTCTTGTTTGAGCCAATGCTGACTGTCCGCCGTGGTCGATGTTATATTTTGAAAAGTGTATTCAGGTTCATACACATCCATGACAAACACCAACTGATACGCTTCTCCACCGATCAATTTATGCTGTATGAGGGTTCCAGCATCAACGACTTCAAAACCATCTAGAATGAGTTGTTGTTGAGTCGCTTGAGTGCAGCTTGAATATTGAATGAGCTGATCTTGAGTTGAAACTGATACTTCATAGCTTTCAATTTGATTTAAGTCAGAAGGACTTTGCTCCACATAAGAAAGAACCCCTAACGCGTCTATATTCTGTTGAATATGGGGTAAACGTGACTGTGCATATGCCATATACTCACCGCAGATGATGAGACCGCCATCGAGCGAAATTTCTTGTTGCGTGGCAACATGTACAGCTTTGACTAAGCGTAGTCCTAAAAATAAACCCGTACTGGCTTGTTGACGCCAGTCTTCAACATAGGCATTACTCGGTGAGAACTCCAAAATACAATTGCCAATAGTATGTAGAGTTGCTGGCTCAGGCCATTGGGTATGGTTCTGATAATTGCTACTTAGCTCCCATGACAATGATGCAGTTTGTGTATCCCAATGCGTATAACCGACCCATGCTTGACGCTCTGTGATAGGTGTGGTTGCTGCTGATTTGAGACGTAGGTCAATGGTGAAGCTCTTGGACTGAAACCAATATACAATCGTATTTTCATCGGTCAGGCCATTGTAAAAGCTAATACTCTTACGCCGAAATGCGCCCATTAAATAGGTTGGTACATGGCCTGAAGCAGCTGTGATGGGTTTTAGTTGACTTAAAGTTTCGAATAAATTCATGGAGTGTACTCCATGTTTGACTCAGGCAGACCAAAAGAATAAAGCGGAACGGCATTCTTTAAGATTAGTTCACCACTGGCTACACGTTGTTTTAAATAATGAAAAGTTTGAGCCGTTTGATTAAACAAATGTTCTCCACCTGCCAGTGGCGCATATTTAGCTGGCTCATTTGTATTAATCGGTTGGATGACATAGTCATAGTCACAAGAAAAAAATAAAGGGAAGGAGTAGCGTTCTTGTTGGACTTTTTTGACCCGATGTTTGGTGGCTAAATATTTGCCATTGGACAATATTTCCATCATGTCACCAATGTTCATCACCAAGGTATTTTCAAGCAGAGGAATATCAATCCACTCACCTTGCTTAGTGAAGACTTGTAAACCGGGTGCTGTTGGCAATAATAAAGTAAAGCACTCATAGTCGGTATGTGCCCCGATGCCTTCTGCATCTGTCGCTTGAGGGTTAAATGGATAGTGAATGAGGCGTAACTGGCTGGGTGCATGTTGAATGTGCACATCAAAAAAGTCTTCTTTCTGCTCTAAAGCCAGCGCAAAACAGCGAAATAGTTGATGACCAATTGCTTTTAAGTGCTGATAGTACTGTGAGACATGGCGTTTAAATGCGGGATCATCTGGCCATTGCGTTGGGCCAAGTAAGGGATAATTTAATGCAGACCCTTGATAGTCATAATTCACATCATAAGATTCTTTTAAATCGTAGCTGTTACTCGAAAACTGTTCCTCACCTATAGGCACATAGCCACTATGATTCACCGATTTTCCAATATAGTTTTGCATTTTGAGTGCGTCATCTTGGGCAAAATAGTGCTTCGCGATGTCACATAACTGTGCAAATAATGCAGGTTGAAATTGATCACCTCTAAGGTAGAGAAAGCCAACTTCTTTACAGGCCTGATCAAGCGCTTGAGCAACTTGCATATGGTCATCTAGATTTGGGCTATTTAAAAGGCTGATATCCACCAATGGAAGGACATATTTATCTTGCATGGTAAAATCCTCGCGTTGGCCGTCCAACAGTGCATAAAATCTAAGGGTCGTCCCTCAGGCTAGATCAATGAGTTATTTATGCGTACTAACTTGGGTCATACGTGGAATTTTGGGTAAATCTTCCAGTGCTGGATCGAGTTCTTCTTCTTGTGCATGTACTAAGAAATCGACCCGTTCTCGAAGTTGCTTAAAAGCAGGGCTGGACATCAGTTCAGTGTTTCGTGGACGGGGTAAATCTACTTCAATAATTTCTTTAATTTCCCCAGGATTGGCTTTCAGTGCTACGATACGATCAGCCAGTAAAATAGCCTCATCCATATCATGGGTTACAAAAATGATGGTGATATCAATGTTTTGCCATAAGTCCATTAGGTGTTTTTGCATTTTCTGACGGGTATGCGGGTCAAGCGCACCGAAAGGTTCATCCATCAGTAAAATTTTCGGTTCATTGACTAAAGCACGGGCAATCGCAACACGTTGCTTCATCCCGCCAGATAGTTGATGTGGATATTGGTTTTCATATTTCTCTAAGCCAATAATATTGATCCATTCTCGTGCAGCCGCTTCGGCTGAGGCATGACTTGCACCTTTCATGAGTGGACCAAACATCACATTTTCTTTAACCGATTTCCAAGGAAATAAGGTATAGCCTTGAAACACCATGCCTCGCTCTGGACTAGGGCCTGAAATGGGTTGTCCATCTACTAGCAACTCACCACTGCTATAAGGGTCTAGACCCGCAACAACACGACTAAAGGTTGATTTTCCACAACCAGACGGACCAATCACACAAATAAACTCCCGCTTATGAATTTTCAAATCGAGCTGATTTAAAATCGTGCGTGAGTTTTTACCATGCTGAAAAACTTGACTAAGTTGTTTGGCCTCTAAAATGACAGGACGTTGATAAATGTGATCAAAATATTGACGAGCATTGAACTCCGTCGTTCTTATATCTGTGGCTTTCATTATTTTGCTCCCGCTTTCCATTTAAACAGATGTTGTCCGAGCTTCATTAAAATCACATCACAGACCAAGCCAATCACGCCAATAATCAAAATTGCAGCATAGACATTGTCAAAGTTCTGGTAGCGTGCTTGCTGGGTAATAAACCAAGTGATCCCTGTGGTGGTGCCAATCAACTCAGAGACAATCAAGTAGGTCCACGCCCAGCCCAGCAAAACACGTAAATCACGGTAAATATCGGGTAACGCCGCTGGAATGACCACGTGAAACAGACTTTTTGCTTTATTCGTCCCTAGGGTATAACCCGCTTCAATCAGCCCGCGGTCCACCATACGCGTAGTATTGGCAATAATCAGAATTTGCTGAAACAGCGTCCCAATCACGATGATGGCAATTTTTGGTGCATCATTAATGCCTAATATGGCAACAGCCAATGCACCAAAGGCAGGCGCAGGTAAGTAGCGAAAGAACTCAACAAAGGGTTCAGTGAGCTGGGAAATTTTGTTGGAAAAACCACATAAAATCCCCAATGGAATACCAACGAGTGATGCAATAAAGAAAGCACTAAATACAATCTTGATACTGTGCCAAAGACTTTGATGAAACCATGGTGCATCGGCTTGAGCTGGTGGTGTGGTAAATGCTGTCACTAAGGCTGTCGCAACTTGATGAGGTGCTGGTAAATAGATGGGATTGACCAAATTACCTTGCGGCGGTTCAGTGCCTGCATTGACGGCATTTTGTGCTTCTGCATAGAACACACTTTTGTCTACACGGCTACCGACTTGTAAAAAAGAGACACTGCCAGAGTTGGTGATTTGTACCTGAGGATGCCAAATAAAGGGCAAATAACTCACAGCACACCAAATGAGGATTGGTATTAGAAATGATCCAAAGCCCAGCAATATTTTGCTTTGAGGACTGAGTTCTCGTGCGACATAACCCATAGTTGCTTAGCCCCGATATTACTTTTTTTATAAAACGTAATACTGTTAAGCAAAATGAATGCCAAATTTGTAGTGATATTGAGTGTTCACCTGTGTGCTAATTGTTTAAATAAAAACAGCCTTTGACCTAAATATGTTTTAAAATGCGCTATCGATAGATTGACGCTCAAAAGGGGCAGCATCGCATGGCACAAAAGTCACAACAATCTGCATTGAATGAATTGATTGCAGAACAAAAACTACTGTGTGAAGAGTTTGACTCCGCCTATGTTGAAGTAAAAGGTGATGATGTCGTTGCTGTTGCTGTACAGACTTTAAATCAAGAACCCATTGTCGGTTTACGTAAAAAGCCAGAAACTGAAGAGAATGTTGCTTGGTTCATCTATGGTGGTGAATTGGGTGAAGGCCAAGACTTTTTTACAACCATGACTGTACGTGAGTTACAAGATATCTTGCCTGACGTACTTCCATATTTGGCTTTAAGTGAAGGTTATCGTTTTATGATTGATGGCGATGACTATGAAGATGTATGGAAAGAAGGCGATGAGTCTTAATACATGAAAAAACAGACATGGACGTTGCTTAGCCTTTCATTATTTTTATCATCGTTTCTATCAACCCTGAGTTATGCAGAAACAACGAAGCTGACTCAGGCACAGTATGATCAGAAGATGGCTGAATATACAGCAACTGTGAATTCAACCAAAACCGTTTTAGATGCAAAAGATAATCCAGCGACAGCAACAGAAATGAAAACTGCATTTTGTCAGCGTATGGATGCATATCATCAAATTGCAGCGCTATCCAAGGCCAATATTGAATTAAGTACCGCTTCAGTGATGCTGATGGTGGCCAACCGTTATCTTGAGCAGCAAGAAAAAAGCCTGACCGATGCAGGGATGAATGAAAGTGCCTTCTGCCCAACGGCTAAAGCTTTACAAGTTGAAGATACGAAACGAGTAAACAGTAAAGTAATCCAATAAGACAGCACGGATTTAGAGTAAGCCTTAAGATCTAATTTATTGTTTCAGGATGCTGTATAAATAGACAATGTCCTCGATTGTGTTAAGATAAATAAAAATCAACCATCGTTTGAGTAGGAGTTGGTGTATGGCAGCTTATACCGACATTAAAGTAGGCAAATATGAGGATGATATGATTCCTAAACTTGCCATTCATGCTTTTCATGATGCTTTTCAAAAAGCAACCACTCGTTCGTCTGTAGTTTATGCAAAAGCTGAGCAGTTGGTTGAACGCGATATTCATGGCAATGAAACTGTTTTACAAGACTTAAGTCATGCTTATGTCGATGTAGGCGTTTTACCGACACTGACACGTAAAAAGAAACACGCGACCGTATAGATTGATATGCCACCTCGACAACCTAGAATAAGAATGTTTGCAGGGCCGAATGGTTCTGGTAAAAGCACTGTTAAAGATTACCTCTTGCCCCAACATATTGGGGCATATTTAAATGCAGATGAACTGGAACAAAACTTAAGACAGAGTCAACGCATTGATTTATTGCATTATCATCCTTCCTTAAAAGCTTCAGAGTTGGTCACTTTTCTAAAAAGTAAGAAGCGTCCTCAAGCGGGACAGTTCGTGGCCTTACTTGCGCATGAACCAATTCTGCTAGATGAATGGAAGATCGAGTTTAAAACCGAAGAAATTGATTCTTACCTCTGTGCACGCATTATTGATTATATCCGGCTTGAGTTTCTGCGCTTAAAAGTCAGTTTTACTTTTGAGACGGTAATGTCACATATCTCTAAAGTTGAGTTTCTCCGAGAAGCGAAACGTCAGGGTTATAAAACCTATCTATATTATGTCTCAACAGTCGATCCACAAATCAATATTGCTCGGGTCAAGTATCGCGTCAGTGTGGGTGGTCATCCTGTTCCTGAGCAGAAAATTATTGAACGTTACTACCGTAGTATGGATCTGCTCATGCAAGCCATAGAGTGCTGTGATCGAGCCTATTTGTTTGATAACTCTTCTGACGGTATACAAGCGTCTTTTCTTGCAGAAGTAGAAGCAGCTGAAACCTTAAAAATGAATGCCGCCGTGTCTAAGCTCCCAATATGGTTTGCAGAGCGCGTATTATCAGAATTCCAATAGACTACTCAGAAAAAGAGCTGGCTATTTCATCACTTTTCATGTGTATACCTACATAAAAATATATTCAAAAGTCGTAAATGTGTTTCATAAACTGAGAATAATGATCATGATGTAGAGATGTACCTCTAACTCTATTCAGTTTCTTTAAATGAAAACTATAATGAAATAAAACGAGAGAAGTTAAGTATTTCTAATCTAAAAAAGGCCTGAATACAAAATCTCTCGGGAATATATTCAAGCTTTTTACGTTATTGTGAAGAATAACTATGTAAAAGAAATGCCTTAAGGTGTTATCTAAAAGACTAAAAGCTTCGAGAACGAACGGGTAGTGCCATTCAAATACCTAAAGCTAGATGAAAGGCCCCGTAGACAGTGGCCATAGACGTGCATAGCATCCATAGATACAAAGAACGCTTGATTATTTTTTAATTAAATATATTATTAAAACATATATTGTTTTAAGGGTGATTGCTAATGCATGATTTTGCGTGGTCTTTTATAGGTGGAATATTACTCGGCATCTCCGCCGTTGGATATTTATATACCAATGGGCGGATTGCGGGAATCAGTGGTCTGGTCTCACAAGTTTTAAATTTAAAAGGGATTATAAATACGCCTGCACTATGGTTTTTATTGGGCTTGTTCGTTGTTCCGTTTATATACGCAGCTTTTGTTCAGCCAGAAATCCATATTGAGGCTACACCTCTCATGTTAATCATTGCGGGCGTATTGGTAGGCTTTGGAACGCGATTAGGCTCTGGTTGTACCAGCGGGCATGGTATTTGTGGTATCAGTCGTTTATCTAAACGTTCAATCATCGCTACAATAAGTTTTATGTTCACAGGCTTTATCACTGTGTATGTCGTCCGTCATATGCTTGGAGCAATCTAAAATGAAAAGTGTTTGGGCATTCATTTGGGGTGGATTATTTTCAATCGGTCTCATGCTTTCAGGAATGTCGAATCCTGCGAAGGTGATTGGCTTTTTAGATATTTTTGGGCAGTGGGATGCCAGTTTAGCTTTTGTGATGATGGGTGCAATTGCGGTTGCATTTATTCCTTTTCAAAAAGCTGTACGTCAGCCACATCCACAAACCTTTTATGGTGAAGCGATACAACTTCCTAAAAAAACGAAAATCGACAGAAAACTGCTCTTGGGAAGTCTGCTATTTGGTATAGGCTGGGGAATTGCGGGAATTTGTCCTGCGCCGAGTTTTACTTTGATTGGACTGGGCTATTATCAAGCGATCTATTTTATAATTGCGATGTTCGTCGGTGTACTGCTACATCGTAAAGTGATGGAGAGAATGCCATGAAGCAAACCGCGCAAGTAAAAGCATTCTTTGATTCAGTGAGCAACACGTTTAGTTATGTGGTGAGCGATCCAGAAACCCAGTGTTGCGCCGTGATTGATAGTGTGTTGGACTATGATGCAGCATCAGCAACGACCAAAACAGAGCAGGCTGATTTAATCATTGCTTATATTCAGGAAAATAGCCTAAGCGTACACTGGATTTTAGAAACACATGTTCATGCAGATCATTTAAGTGCTGCACAGTACTTAAAGCAAAAACTAGGTGGAAAAATTGCGATTAGTCATAAGATTGAGATCGTACAACAAACTTTTGGTGGGATTTATCATTTAGATATTAAGAGTTTAAATGCCATCCAGTCATTTGATTATCTTTTTGCAGATCACGAGACATTTTTGATAGGCAACATAAAAGCATATAATATTCCGACACCAGGGCATACACCTGCGTGTCTCAGTTATGTCATTGGTGATGCTGTTTTTGTGGGAGACACTTTGTTTATGCCTGACTATGGAACGGCACGTTGTGATTTCCCAAAGGGGAGTGCGGCGACTTTATTTGACTCGGTGAAGACTTTGTACACATTACCAGATCAAATGCGGATGTTCTTATGTCATGACTATTTACCCGAAAGTCGTGGTCAATACCAATATGAAACATCGGTTTATTCGCAAAAGCATAAAAACATTCATATCAATACTACAACGAGAAAAGTTGATTTTGTCGAGATGAGAAACCGCCGTGATGCAACTTTAAGTATGCCAAAATTGATATTGCCAGCGATTCAAATCAATATGTTTGCAGGCAAGTTCCCTCAACCAGAAGACAATGATATTTCTTACTTAAAAATTCCGCTGAATTATTTTTAAAATAGAAAAGTAGCAAGACTTAAGGCATTCGGCATCTTTTCACTTGCTTAAAATCTGATTCAAAAATCTAATCTGATATTAAACAGACATGTACATCATACCTTTAAATTTAGCCTAAGCAAATATCTCACTCAAAATAGCCTAAGCAAAATTGAGCTTAATATAAAAAGTCATTTGATTTATTTCCATTAAAAATTCAATATCTATAACAATCAAATAAAGTAAGTTTCATATGATCCTAAATCATCAATTTCATCAAAATGAGCAGTCAACTGCAAAAACACTGGTCTTTGTTCATGGTTTATTTGGCAGTTTAAGTAATTTAGGTATGTTGGCTCGGGAGTTATATTCAAGCCACCATGTATTACAGGTAGATGTACGTAATCATGGGTTATCGTCACATTCCAATGTTATGAATTATAAGGTCATGGCAGCCGATCTAATTGAAACTTTAAATGAACTCAATATTGAGCACTTTTCTTTGATCGGGCATTCGATGGGTGGAAAACTGGTGATGAAAGTGACCGAACTCGCAGGAGATCGACTAGATCAACTGGTGGTATTGGATATTGCGCCTATTGCTTATAAAGAAAATCATCATGAGCAAATTTTTAAAGCGCTCATTGCAGTACAAAAAGCAGATATTGAAACACGTCAACAAGCCATAGAAATCATGCGTGAATATCTCAAAGAAGAAATGGTGATTCAGTTTCTCTTGAAATCTTTTAGCAAAGGGAAGTGGTTGTTTAATGTAGATGCACTGTATCAGAACTATGCCCAAATTCTGTCATGGGAAAATATAGAAACATGGCATAAGTCTGCATTGTTTATACGTGGTGGAAACTCACCTTATGTAGCAAAGCCAGAATATATAGAAGCTATCCAATCGCAGTTTTCTCAAGCCCAGATTCAGACGGTGGCAGATGCTGGACACTGGTTACATGCAGAGAAAACTGCGCAAGTTTTGCAAATCATCACTCAATATTTGAGTCAGCCTTCAACCTGATTAACTCAAATTCGCAGCTGAAAGTTGTCCTTCAGAGGTCAGCTTTTCAGCCATTTCCGCAGTTTTCTTTAAATTAGGCATTCGAAATTCGGTATGGCCATAGTCTTGGATCGACTTCCAACGCCCGCCCCAAGTTAAACCTACAGATTCTGCAACTTCACCATAGAGCTGATAGCCACGCATCGCCCATGGATCTCGTTCAGAAATAACGACTTTTCCATCCCGCTTAAATGCGACATCCGCCGCCAATCCAAATTGGTGGTAACTTTGGTAACCACGCGCCAAAGTCGTATTTTTATTGCTGGCTAAAGAATTTTGACGCTGCGGGCTACGATAGCCTTCCAGTAAAACCAGTTCATATCCATGCTGCTCACGCATTATTTTAAATACCATCAGTAAACGTTGTTTATAGCGTGGGTTCATTTTGTGCCACTTACGATCAGCCGTTGCTAAATTGTCATGTGAATGAGTTGAATGTACATCCTGAATACTTGGGTCGTAATTCAAAGCACTGGCTTGAATAGAATTATTATTAAGATCTGCTTGCTCAAGCATACTTGCTTCAACTATGGCCGCAGCAACTAAGGATTCTTCGACCTCTGGTGGTGGAGACAAAATTTGTCCATCAAGTAGGGCATAAATTTGTGGATCCGATTGTCTTAAATAATCCGCTTCGATTTTAGTGGGTGTGACTGGACTGGTAAAAGCAAACATTAAGATGCTAGCAAATAAGAATAGACCCGCAACCAATATCCACCACTGTTGAATATGCCAATGCGATTGCAATTGCTCGGGCGCAGCAGCATGATTTATATGCTGTGCAAAATGACGAGCGGATTGAAATCTTTTTTTTCCTTGAGGAATTAACCCGACAAAAAAGCCAGCAAATTTTGCTCTGAGTTCGTAGGACAGTGCCAAACCTAGTCCTAGTGCCAGGATTAGAAAAAGCGAAAAAAGAGCATAAATCATAGTCTGATAGTAGCTGGCATTGGGGCTTCGACGGTACGAGTTGTAATTTTGGTTTGTACACTACCTGTGGGAGATTCTTCGGATTTTTCCACAGCCTGTTCTGCTTTGGTTACTTTGTCGTGATTTTTATCTTTCGGTGCGGCCGAACTTTGCGTTGACGAGTTTTGTTTCTTATTTTCTTTTGGTAAGGGCTGCGGACTAGCACTCTTCATCGATGGTGCAGCAACTGTTTCGGTTGGACGAAGAAAAGCTTTGCTTAATTCATCTTCTTTGGGTTGAGGAAAATCAGCAGGCGGCTCAGTTACATTTGAAGGTTGAACACTTTTAGAAGGGATGGCTTTAGTCGCTTCAAAAATAGCTTCGGGTTCCCGCGTCGGGGCTTC
Source organism: Acinetobacter johnsonii ANC 3681 (assembly GCF_000368805.1). Classification (NCBI taxonomy): domain Bacteria; kingdom Pseudomonadati; phylum Pseudomonadota; class Gammaproteobacteria; order Moraxellales; family Moraxellaceae; genus Acinetobacter; species Acinetobacter johnsonii. Next base: position 34,221 of record NZ_KB849705.1, read on the forward strand.
ATTATCGACTGAGGGTTCAGTGACATCCACGCTAGAACTTTGATTAACCTGTCTTGAATCATTTTTTTGTTGTGCAAAAAAATAAGTAAAACCAAGAGTGGCCATCAATACGACACCACCCAAAAAACCACCAAACGCATAGAGCATAGGTGAAATATTTTTCTTTTTTGTAGACGTCAAAATTTTGACTGAAGTCCGTTTTTCATGAGCCATGGAGTTAGTTCTTAGGGTAAATGAATAGTAATATGTGCCTGTTCTGTTGGCGTAGAAATGACATTTTCATATGTGGCTAAAGAATTCGTACTTTGCTTTGATAACATATAGCGCAAGCCCGCAAAGGATAAGAGTGCGAATACGATTAGAAAAAGTAAAATCCAGTAAAAAGGAAGCTCACGGTGAATCATGTGTTTAATTTGATCGGGGAGCGATGCAAAAGGAGAAAAGGCCGCCTTTTTTCCTTTTAAGTAGTCGATTTCATCGCCTACACGTGCCACCAAATGGTTTAAATTTTCTATAGATTCAATGCGATATCTACCATGAAAACCCAGAAGCATGCAGTAATGATAAACTTCAAGTGCGGCTAATCGACTATTTCCTTTACGGCGTAACTCTTCTAAAATTTCGAAAAAACGATAACCCGCAAGTTGCGAGCCAAATAAACTAAGCTGTAAGGGACTGATTAACCAACTATTTTGTAGCTCGAAAAATTGTGCATCTTGCTGAGTCACAATGGTTTCATCTAATAATGCACAGTAAGCATATTTAGCATCTTGAATATCATCTGATGAAAATTGTAATTTTCGGGCTTGGTTTTCAAAGCGATTGAGTAGAGCAATAATTTTTTCGCGGAATTCCGTTGCACTACTCGGTATATATTTGTTTTTCAATAAAAATACAATATAAAAACCATCATGGAGTAAGTCGACCAAGTTGGTTGTGCTGGTGGCTTTGGCGGTCATGGGCTGAGAAATTGAACCAGTTCCAATTTGTCCATCATCAAAAAGTGAAGGGGCATTATTCATGATTCATTTCCTTAGCCATTCATCACAGCAATCAATTCAACAGCAATATCTTGGAAACCTGCCGGAATATAAATACAAATCGACTCGGCATCCAACATGCGTTGGTATAAGTCATTATTTGGTTCAATTTCAAAGTAACTCACACCAGATCGCACTGGAATAGCGGTTGGAACCTGCATTAAATGATGCAAAGGAACTGCAGGTAGTGCGGCGATGACGCGTTGTTCAACATCTACGGTATTGCCCACTTTAAATCGTAACGGAACCAATTGAATTAGTTCGTGACTTTGCATCATGCTGCTAGAAACAGCTAAGTAAAGTCTTGAATCTCGAGTAATTTTGTCTGACTCTAAACTGCCTAACCAATAAGATGGTCGTGTTTCTTTCAATTGGATACTGATATAGCGGTTTGAAATAATCGTATCTAATAACTCACGTAGAATGACATCGAGCTGACTAAAACTTTCTTGTAAATTATGATGTTGGTAGCGAGGTAAATGATCAACCTCATGAGCCGTTGAAAAGGTCAGTAATGAGCCTGTTAAACGTAATAATTCAAAAAACAGTCGCTCTGGATGGATATGCGGATATTGCAATAAATGATTCAACGTCGCGTGTGCTGTGTTGAGTGCATTGACCAACCAAAATGACACAATGTCGCCAGAGCGAAACTCAATCAGCTTTTGCTCATTTTCTCGATTATTACTTTGAATGGTCTTAATTTTCGCTTTGATGACATTTAAACTGCGTTTCAAACTCGAGATAAGATTTTCAGAAGATTCGATATGCAAGATAGGCGGAATAAAATGACGATCAAATTCAAATTGACCTGAGCTTTGACGTTTAATTTTTGCTAAAGCTAAATACAAAAAACCATCCAGCTCTTGATTCGGTTCTACGTTCGCCTCTAACAAGCGAAACTCTGCACGGCGGCGCAATAAGGTGATATCTGCTGCAGTTGCATCTGTAAATAAATCGTGGGTTGAGGTCAGGTAAGAGTGGTAGCGACCGAACTGCGCACTATTTTCAGCGCTCACATTTTTCTTATTGGCTTGTACAATCGGCAAGGCTAAATAAACTAGGATTTCGCCACGTAAATTCAGTTCATCTAATAACACTGGCTCAGGCAGTAAATCACGTGTCGGCGCCTGATAGATTTCGCCATCTTGCCAAATCATACTAATACTTTCGAGTGCCAAGATATGTGTATGTAACTGGGCCTCATCAAATTGAATATTTTGAATGCCGTAGGCAAATGGAATCGTGGAACGAATGGTATGATTCAGACGTTGTTCATGATACGCATCTTGTAATTGAAAATGTTGAGGACGTAAAAATAGACCTTCACCCCAAAGTATTTTTTCTGCTTTAAACATTTAGATTACCAATCGTTTGATTCATTTGCTTGTTGTACGCCCAGTAGTTCTTGGACGTTATGCAGTGGATTTTCGTTTTTAATGACTTGATTTAACCACTCATGTAGTGGCATCTGACTCCACTTGATGGTTTTCTGTAACATATAGCTTACGGGACTATGCGGTTCATTGGCCTGAAAATAGTCAGAAATTTCTTGTAATACCCGCATGGCTTGTTCACGGTTTGCTAAGTGATTTTGCGGTTGAACCTGAAAGCCTTTGGATGGATGGACGGTGTTCATGTCAATCTCTTGTTCTTTGTGCTGGGTAAATGAAAGTGCCTGTGTTGTTATCGTTGCGGCTGCAGAAGACTCAGACGTTTGTGTCGCCATTATAGGCTGAGTAAAAACTTCAGTTTTGTAGAGCTTTTTTAAACTGGTGTGGATGTTTTCAAGCTGAGTATCAATCGCAGCAAAGCTTGGTGCATCTAAGCCCATTAAGGTATCTAACACACTTTTCAAAATTGACCATTCAGCCAGAATCGCCGAAAAATGTTGATAGTTCTGATATTGAAATGATTTTGATGTGTTGAACAAGCTCTGCTCAAACTGTTCCAAAATCTGAGAGCTATTGGCATCATCCGTATAACTTTCTATTTGTTTCAACAAATGGTTTTTCTGTCTCAGTAAGGCTTCATAATCACTGAGTGAAAATGAAGGAACATTCACGATAGCGACTTGCTTAATCAGTGGAGTCAAATGATTAATTGAGCCTTGCAATAAACCTAGACGTTGATCTAAATCTTCTTCTTCAATTTCAGGGTGAAGTTGTGTCCAATACTCATTTAGCGTCCGGTGCATAAGCTCTAGGGCTTTTGCGGTGCCCTCGAATCCGTATAAATTTGACCACGCTTCAAGTAACCAGCCCAATAAGCGTAAATCTTTTGATTTTCCCGTGAGGAGCTCGATAGATTTTTGTTCAACGAACTGCCAGTCTGCTTGCTTAGGTTCAGCGACCCAGTCGCCTTGATCGAGTAGTGGATCATCCTGAGTTTTTGCAATTTTGATAGCGTGGAATTCATTGGAAAAAGATAAGTCTTGTCCACATGGTTGATCGCTTGAGATAGGAGACAATAAAGGCTCGATTTCTAAGCTCATAATTTTACACTCTATATATTTTATTAAACTTGATTCGCTTTATTTTTAGCAGGATGTCGTTTCTTTTTAGCCGTGGTCTTTTCGACAGGGTCTAAAACATAAGTAATTTCATCATCTTTGATATCAATCTGAATAACTTTAGGCAAATGATCTGCTGCCAAAGCCATCAATATTTCTGTGGCTAAAGCAGGCAATATACTGGCATTCAAAATGTGATCAACATTTCGTGCGCCGCTATCGACTTCCGTACAGCGACTTAATAACAGTTCTACCAGTTCCTCTGAATATTGAACTTTGGTTTGGTACTGCTTCTCAAGGCGAGAGGTTATTTTCTTGATTTTATGATGGATAATTTGAACCAGTAAATCATCATGCAGTGGGAAATAGGGAACGATACGCATGCGCCCTAAAAAAGCAGGTTTAAATTGTTTATATAAACTTGGTTTTAACTGCTCTGCTAAGCTTTCCGCGGTTGGCCATGTCTCAATCGGTTGATTCAAACAGGCCTGCATAATGGCATTCGAACCTACATTCGAGGTCAAAATAATGGTGGTATTCTTAAAGTCGATGATTCGGCCTTCACCATCTTCAAGCGTACCTTTGTCAAAAACTTGATAAAAGAGTTCTTGAACATCGTTGTGTGCTTTTTCAATTTCATCCAATAAAACCACACTATAAGGATTGCGGCGAACTGCTTCAGTCAGCACACCACCTTGACCATATCCAACATATCCAGGTGGAGCACCTTTTAAAGAAGAAACGGTATGTGCTTCTTGATATTCAGACATATTAATAGTGATCAGGTGGGATTCTCCACCATAAAGCTCACTCGCCAGCGCAAGTGCGGTTTCGGTTTTACCGACACCACTTGGCCCCACCAACATGAACACGCCTTGCGGTTTATTAGGATCATCCAATTTTGCTTTAGATGTTTTAATTCCCTGAACCAGTTGATGTAGGGCAGAGTCTTGTCCCATAACACGCTCAGCCAGTTTGCTTTCTAAGCTGAGAATTTGTTTTATTTCATCGTTCACCATATTACCCACAGGAATACCGGTCCAGTCTGAAATAATTTCATTAATGATTTGTGCATTAACACGCTCAAACACTAAGGGGTTCTGGCCTTGTACATTGCTTAATTCTTCACGAAGCGCAGCAATCTCTTTTTGATCGTTGTTAGCCGTTGTATCTTGTTGGAGTCGTTTTATCTGTTCAACAAGCGCTCTTTCTTTTTGCCACTGAGTTTGAGTGTGTTCAATTTCGCACTCAAGCTGCGCTAGTTTTTGCTTCAAATCGTGCAAGCGCTCATGATGAATCGGTAAATTTTTATGTTCATTTTCTAAAATCTCATATTCAAGTTTGAGATTATGTTGTTGAGCAAGTATCTGATCTAACTTTACAGGTTGTGCATTCTGAGTGAGTGCTACACGCGCTGCGGCTGTATCCAGTACACTAATTGCTTTGTCTGGGAGTTGACGACCACTAATATAACGATGTGAAGAGTGTACGGCTGTGACGATGGCTTCATCATCAATATTTAAATTAAAATGATTGGCCATGACTGGTAGCATGGCACGTAACATATCGATGGCGACATCTTCGCTTGGTTCTTCAACTTTAACGACTTGAAAGCGTCGACTGAGCGCTGCATCTTTTTCAAAATATTGTTTATATTCAGCCCATGTGGTTGCTGCAATGGTACGTAACTCACCACGAGCCAGTGCGGGTTTTAATAGATTGGCAGCATCATTTTGGCCTGCTTGACCTCCTGCGCCAATCAAAGTGTGAGCTTCATCAATAAATAAAATTATAGGATGAGTGGCAGACTGGACCTCTTGAATCACTTGTTTCAGGCGATTTTCAAATTCACCTTTTACACTGGCACCTGCTTGTAATAGTCCCATATCAAGCGTATGCAACTGAACATTTTTTAAAGCATCAGGCACTTGGTTGTTTACGATTTTTAGCGCCAAACCTTCAACGACAGCCGTTTTTCCTACACCAGGCTCACCAGTTAAGATGGGGTTGTTTTGGCGTCGACGCATCAGGATATCGAGCATTAAACGTATTTCAAACTCACGACCAATAACAGGGTCGATAAGGCCACTTTGTGCCTTTTGGGTTAGGTTAATTGTATATTGATCAAGTGCTGGCGTTTTGTTTTTAGCCAAATGCTGTGCAGGCTCAGTGCTTTCACTTGGTGCTGTTTCCTGTAAAACGTCTTGTTCGATACTGTTTGAGCATAGGTCTAAAAATTTATGCTTCATTGTATCGATCGGGAACAGTTCAAATTGGCTCGAAGCGCGTAATGCCATTTGATGCAAATCTGGTGCTGTTAAAAGTGCTACCAAAATATGACCTGTTCGAATGACAGGATTTTGTTCGGCTGAAGCAAGTAACCACGCTTGCTCCAATAAACGAATAATGGATTGAGCAAATATCGGGGTACGGGTATTTCCTTTAGGTAACTGGGAAAGACTGAGTTGCAAATCCTTAACTAAGAAATCATGGGAAATTTTATATTTTTCAACTAATAAGTGGAGATCATTTGGCTCTTGTTGTTCTAATAATTCAAGAAAAAAATGCTCAATTTCGATTTCATAATTTTGTTGATTAATACAACTATTTGCAGACTTCTCTAGAGCAACACGCGCATGATTAGATAGCTTCTTAATTAATATTTTAAGGTTATTCATATGTAACTCAGTCATGCTTTATAGCAAAGTTTTTACAAAACAAATATGCCAATGGCTATCTGTGTTTTTAGTGTAAATATAAAATTATTTATAAATTAGCATTTTACAAGTCATTATAAATGCTATTTGGCGGGTATTTTATATATATGGCATCATAATACACAAATGAAATTTAGATAAAAAAGAAGATATATTACAAAAAGCAAACATAGTTACTTTTGAGTAACATTTTTTCCCTTGACTTTAGGGGGTATATTTTTGTTAAATCCAAGCGCATTATATAACCAGAAAATATTTACCTAGGGTGTGTATATTTTAAATCGAAGTTACTGATAATAATTTTAATTTTTTATTCATAAAGATTTGAGGCAAGTTTTGAAAAAATATTATTTAATTTTACCTACATTCGTTTTATTAACGGTGACACCATTTGCTTTTGCAGCGGCAGAAGAGGGTATTAGTTTAAAAAATAAGTGTATTAAAGATTACCCATTGGTAAATGGTGAAACTGATCACGATTTACTAAGTTTATATGCACAGATTTGCGATAGTAAAAATAAAAAAAATGATGAGCTAAAAAATAAATTATTGGTTCAAGCTGCAAGCCGTTATCAAGAACTCGGGAAAAGTTATAAAGCACTTCAACTGGTTGAAGAGTTAAATGCGCGAAATATTAATCATACATCATTAACAGATACTCGGTTTTTAGCTGGCGTTTCGATTGCAAATACGGCGTTAAACCATATGCGTCAAGAAGAAATGCGCTATTTATCTACAGATTTAACCTATCCGCCTGCCAAAGAGCTGTCTAATCTCGTTCGTAATTCTTTGCCTGCGCCAGATAAGAGTGATGCAAAGGCTGTGGTGATCAAAGCACCAAAGAAAACCACGCGTAAGACTGCGAGTTCAACCAAACAAACCACAAAGAAAACAACGGCTCAGGTGGCAAAACCCAAAAAAGTTGAGAAAGTACAATCAACAGAAGTGGCGAGCAAACCGAATACAAATCCCTTCAATTCACTTTAAAAACTTTCATTTTTGAAATAATAAAAAACAGGATTTTCATATGGCTAAACGTGAAAGCGTCCAAAAAAAGTTACAGCGTATTCGACCACCTCGGGTACAACTGACTTATGATGTTGAAGTTGGTGATGCTAAAGAAATTAAGGAATTACCATTTGTTGTTGGTGTTTTAGGTGATTTCTCAGCGGCATCTGAAATAGAAAAAACCAAGCTCAAAGACAAAAAATTTATTAATGTTGATTTAGAAAACATTGATGAAGTCATGGAGTCTTTAGCACCACGTGCAGCCTATCAAGTTGAAAATACATTGACTGAAGAAGGTGGACGTATGTCTGTTGATTTGACGTTTAAGTCGATGGAAGATTTTCGTCCTGAAAATGTGGTTCAGCAAGTGGATCCATTGAGAAAATTAGTGGAAGCTCGTGAACGTTTAACTGATTTGCGTAACAAAATTTCGAATAATGAGCGCTTAGAAGATCTACTTGATCAAGTTCTGCAAAATACAGATCAAGTACGCAAAATGAGTGTGGAGGCTGAAAATGAATAATGCCCAATCCGCTGCAGTTGCTCAAGATACTACTGAAGAATTTACGCTTTTAGATTCAATCGTTGAACGTAGTCGAATTGCTCGAAATGAAGAAGAGCATGATCGAGCGAAAAGTTTAATTGGCGAACTTGCTAAAGAAGTGATGGCGGGGACGATTACTGTTTCAGAAAATATGACATTATCGATTGATAAGCGTATTGCTGAAATTGATGCGCTCATTTCGACGCAGCTCAGTAAAATTATCCATGATGAACAATTTCAAAAAATTGAATCGACATGGCGCGGTTTATATTACTTTTGCCAAGAAACGCCATCTAATCCATTGATTAAGATTCGTATGTTGAATACAACGAAGAAAGAATTAATCAAGGATTTTCAAGGCGCAACGGACTTTGATCAAAGTACATTGTTTAAAAAGATCTATGAAGAAGAATATGGGTCATTTGGTGGTGCACCATATGCCACATTAATTGGCGATTTTGAGTTTGATCGTACACCTTCAGACATGTATTTGCTGGAACAAATTTCACATGTTGCTGCAGCTGCACATGCACCCTTTATTTCTGCAGCAGATGCCAACATCCTTGGGTTGGAATCCTTTACGGATATTGACCGTCCGCGTGAAGTATCTAAAATTTTTGAAACCGCTGAATATGTTCAGTGGCGTTCTTTCCGAGAAAGTGATGATGCGCGCTATGTTGCATTAACAATGCCGCGTGTATTGGGTCGTCTGCCTTATCACCCTAAGGAAGGTACAGCGACGGAAGGTTTTAATTTTGTGGAAGAAGTCTCTGGGCAAAATCATGATGAATATTTATGGATGAATGCAGCCTATGCTTTTGGCACGCGTTTGACCAATGCTTTTGATATGCATGGTTGGTGTGCTGCCATTCGTGGGGTTGAAGGTGGTGGTTTGGTTGAAGGTTTACCTGTTCATACCTTTAAAACCAGTGATGGTGAAGTGGTTTTTAAATGTCCGACTGAAATTGCCATCACCGATCGTCGTGAAAAAGAGCTCAGTGATCTTGGCTTTATTCCTTTAGTACATTGTAAAAACACGGATTATGCAGCATTTTTTGGTGCGCAATCGACGCAGAAACCTAAAAAGTATAATAGCGATTCTGCCAATGCAAACTCGGCTTTATCTAGCCAAATTCAGTACATTATGGCCGTTTCACGTATTGCACATTATTTAAAAGCCATGATGCGAGACAAAGTCGGAAGTTTTGCTTCGGCTGGAAACATTGAAACATTTTTAAATGAGTGGTTGGCTCAATATATTTTGCTTGATGACGGGGCTTCACAAGAGGCGAAAGCGCAATATCCGCTGCGTGAAGCATCTGTCAAAGTTGTAGAGAACCCAGCACAACCGGGGCACTACAAATCTGTGGTTTTCTTAAGACCACATTTCCAGTTGGATGAGTTGTCAGTATCACTGCGACTTGTTACTGAGTTACCTCAGTCCTCAAACTAATTTGAGTGCCAACACATAATAACTTTAGAATAGGAAAAGATTACAAATGAAAGACATATACGTACAGTTCAGAGGTAAATATAAGGTCGATGGCGAGTCGCGTGATACAGAGCACCAAGGCTGGTTAGAGGTGAACTCTTGGTCACACAATATTCGTCAGCCAAAGTCTGCAACATCATCAAGTGTTGGTGGCCATACGGCGGAACGTGTTGAACATTCTGATATGCTGTTTGTTAAAGATTTGGATGCAACCAGTCCAAAACTTTGGGAAGCATGTTCAGCGGGTTATACCTTTGATGAAGTACAAATTGATTTTTATCGCGCAAATGGCGATAAACGCATCAAGTACCTACAAATTAAATTGAAGCATGTTTTGGTTTCAAGTGTTACACCAACAGTAAGTGAAGAAGGTGTTCCGCTTGAAGGATTTGGTTTGAAATATGCTGCTGTGGAATGGACGTACAACCAGCAAGATATTAATGGCACACAAAAAGGTGCTGTGACCAAGAAATGGTCTCTATCAAACAATACTGCATCATACGCTGCATAAAAATAACTTAAAAAATAAAGGCTAACCAACGTTGGCCTTTATTTATGCGAGATGATTTTAATCAACATGAATCTAGATCAGCTTTATCCCTATGGGTTTAGAAAAACGCTATTTGACCGATTACTACCGACCACTGAACAGGACCGATTGGGGATGTCTCTTCAGGAGCTACGTGAATCCGTCGCGACCGACTTAGAAGATTTGTTGAACAGTCGTATGGCCAATTTTAATGATTCAATTGATGCTTTCCCGTTGGTGAAAAAGTCCATTGTTCAGTTTGGAATCATTGATTTTGTTGGATTATCGACTGCGAATCCGACCGATCGCGATAAAATTTGCCAGTCGATTGCAGCGTCTATTACTGCACATGAGCCGAGACTGAAACAAATCAAAGTCGAAATGTTGCTTGATGGACAGAATATGGGGGCGTTGTGTTTAAGTATTCAAGCCTATTTAAATATTCATCCTTTATATGAACCCGTGATTTTTGATGCTTTGCTCAAACCGACAACACAACAATATGTTATTTCTGCAAGAGCTTAATGGGGCTGATTTGTGATTGAAGAATTATTACCGTACTACGAAAAACAATTACAAGAATTTGGGCAGCAGTCCCGTGAGTTTTCGCAAAAATACCCAAAAATCGCTCAGCGTTTATCCTTAAACCAAGAGCAAGTAGATGATCCGCATATTGAACGCTTAATTCAGTCCTTTTCTTTAATTGCAGCAAGAATTGATAAGAAACTGGCGGACAGTTACGACATCTTTACCCGGTCTTTGTTTGAGGTGATGTTTCCTCAATACCTCAAACCATTTCCTGCATGTACTGTGGTCAGTTTTGAAGACTTAAATAAGTGTAAACAATTAACTGAAGCTCATCTTATTCCTAAAAATACTGCAATAAAATCAAGAAGTTTTAAAGGTGTACAGTGTGAATTTAGCACCACACAAGAACTAAAGTTATTACCCATTGAACTGAGTCATCTCAATTTTAAAACGAATCCTAGTGCGCATATGCATTTAAATCAAAATGCAACGCTTAGCTTAGGATTTAATATTTTTAATCAGGCACATCAAATTTTAGAAAAAGAAAATTTGCCTATTTATTTGGATGCGATATCCAATTTTCCACTACAAGTTTTGGATGCTGTGTTCCAATCCAGCACAGGCTTTTCATTAAAGTTTGGTCATCGCGTCATCGATATCCCAAATCCGTTTAGTATCATGGGTTTTGCTGAAACTGAAAGTCTGTTGCCCTTGGATCAACATACACATCATGCATACCGGCTGTTGATGGAATATTTCTGTTTTTCTGAAAAATTTAACTTTCTCAATATGAACTTAGGTTTGTTAAAACATTTAGAAAAAGAGCAAAATCAGTTTGAAATTTTGATTCATCTTAAATTAAATTTAAATGATCAGGTCAATATTCGAAATTATTCCGAGTTGAATATCGCAAACTTTAAATTATATGTAGTACCAGTTATCAATTTATTTAAAAAACAGGCTGAACCTCAAAAAATTAATCATCAACAACTCGAATATCCTTTAATTACCGATGCTCATCATCCTGAGTTTTATCAAACTTATTCGATTACTAAAATGCAAATGATTCGTGAAAAATCGAATAAAGATCAAACTACCCTTGAAATTTATCCATTCTTTGCGATGAGTCATTATCAAAAGGATGAGACTCAGTTTTTTTATAGTTTGAATTCCGCGCAGCTACAACATAAATATGTTGAAACGGGCTATAGTATTATTTCAAAACATTTATCGCCTGAAACAACAAAATCTGATTTTATCAGTACGCAATTATTATGCTCCAATCGTGATTTACCCCATGAGGCATTGAGCCAAGCCAACAATATATTAAATTTGAATGACAGTAGTCTGGCACGGCGAGCTGTGGTTTTAAAAAGACCGAATAAACCCTATTACTTTGAACAAAATAAAATAGAGCAATGGCGGATCATTTCGCATTTATCATTAAATACTTTATCTCTCACCAAGGGCGATGCTTTAAGTCATATTCAGGAATTACTTGAACTCTATAACCTGCCTCAGCTTAAAGAAAACCACCTTATTATTAATGCGATTCAGTCGGTTAATTTTGAATTAAAGCAAAAGATGGTGGATGCAAAACCATTCCCACTCTTTATACGAGGGCTGAAAGTAAATCTAGGGATTGATTCGAAAGTGTTTCGAGGACATAGCTTATATATTTTTAGCCAGTTGTTGTCGCATGTCTTTAATCTAAAAGTCCAGATGAACAGTTTTGTCGATGTTGTTATTTCAGATGCTCAATCTCAACAGGAGTTATACCAATGCGTGCAGAACGTTGGTGGCAAGACACTTCTATAGTTGATGTACTGGTTGAACAACCGAACGCTTTTGAATTTATTCAAGCCACGCGATTATTACGTCATGCTGTAGCTCCACATGCCAAAAAAGAAGGGGATTGGGCAAAGCAGTTTAAGTTTCATAGTTCACTGAATCTCAATTTTCCGAATGCAGAAATTGAGAGTTTGACCCTTGACGAAGAAAAAATTCATTTAACCAACTTAATGATTGGTTTAACTGGGATTCAGGGCACCTTACCATATAGCTATACCAATAAGATTAAACAAAGTGCGCGTATACAACGGAATGAAACACTTCATTTTTTAGGTTTATTTAATCACAAGCTCACGGCGCAATATGTGGATGCATCTTTAGCTTACCATTTACCGATTCGCTATGAGATTGAGCAAGAAAACCATTACCTCGATATTTTGCATGCACTAAATGGTTATGTGAGTGCTCAACATGAGCAACAGGACTTAGATGATTATTTTGCTGAATTCGCTGGATTAATGCAGGGGCAAAATAATACAGCACATGCGCTAAACACCATGCTGAGCTGTGTGTTTAAGCAACCGTTTAAAATTAAAGAATTTGTGGAAGAGATCTTTCACTTGTCCCCTGAACATAGAAGCACACTTGGTGGTAATGCTAACCAATTGGGCATTAATACCTTTTGTGGAGAAAATATTCGTCAAATAGATGGAAAAATTGAAATAGAAGTTGGCCCCGTCTCATACGCTGAATATTTAAAATTTTTACCTGACCAAGCTGAGAGTATAAAACTCAAACGATTACTCGCGAGCTGGCTCAGTCCAACGCTTGGGGTGGATTTAAGAATCATCCTGAGGAAAGACGATATTCAACCGATTCAGCTGAGTTCAACGATGACCATTGGTTTATCACAAGGCGCTTTTTTAATGCCGATGCAGACCGAACACAATCACGAAACCTGTTATACATTGATGGGGATGGGGCATGCTTAAGCTCTTTATTGGTACTTTAAGCAGCTTATTGTTGCTTGTCGCAGGAATCGTCATTTTTTACTGGCGTGACATTCAGTATGAACCAACTGGGGCAGACCTGCTTAATTATTTGCTTCTATTTCCACTGATTCTGTGCGTAATTTTATGGTCTCCAGTATTTATTTATCATGGCATTAAAGCTCACCAAAAGCGCAAAGAGCAGCAAAAACAAGCGCAAGTAGAGCAGCATCAGGATGATGAGAACCAACAGGCTGAACCTGTTGAAATTCAGTGGTTAAACCTAAATATTTATTCATCTTCTGCATATAGTGCCTTTGGGGAAAATGACGAGATTCTTGACGAGATTAAAAAATTTAAAAGCCCAGAGCTCGATACGCAATTACAAAATGCCTATGGCTTACCGATGCTGTCTTATCGCATACATGCACTAGACCATGTCATTACAAATCAGGACGATGATGAAGTCGTTGATCCTCCGCGCCATCTGCGAATTCAAGCCCTGATCAAGCATCAACTAGAACAACATGCAGAAACATTGTGGCAAATCTCACAGCATTTAAAGCAATCAGCCTTATTTTATGATAGTGAATTGGCCTATGAATATCGTATGCATCCAGCATGGATTGATCCTACGAGTGAATATGATAGGAACGAAACAGAGGAGCAACCTGATGTGCAGCAGGTTGCTAAATTAAACCGTATTAATATACATATGCTGCTGCCTGAATCGATGTTACATGTTTGGAATGAAGAACAAAGCAGTGGTGTCGTACAGGATTATTTAAGTTCATTAGGCGTGATTACGCAGCAAATTCATCTTGAGCACCATTATTTCTGTCAAGAAACAGCCTATAAAGATTGGATGCTGTTATTGGAGCAAATTTCTCAGCAGTCAGAGGAAATTACATTCATCTTGAATGTAGACTCTGAAATTGACCAAGAACTGCTCGATGAAAAAACATGGTTAACCGACCATTACTTGCCTGCTGAATATGCCTCTAGTTGGTTCTTAGCATCATCTTCTTTACCATTACTTGATATCAAACCCTTAAAACAACTCAAGATTGCGCTAAACGAGACCAATCTTGCCAATTATTTTGCATCCCCACCGATGAAGCAATTAGAACAATTTAAAGATATTCAGCCTTTTGTGCTGATGCTCGATGATATTACAGACATTCAAACGATGAAAAAACTTAACCAAATTTTCGATCGAAGTGGAATTGAATCACATCACTTCATTCATACCAAACAAAGCTTTGGACATACGCAGCATTTGGCCAAAGTATTTGGATTTATGTTGAGTATGCATTTGCCTGATGAGTTGATGGCGATGATTTATAGCACTGATCAATTGTCTACACATTGTTTTCTACATGCGTGTGAAGACAGTAATATCCCTGTAGAACCAACCATTTAAATTAAAAAAGAATAAGAGAGTATCGTGAATTCTTTATTTTATAACGTCTTGGGTTATGTTTGGCAGTATGTGAGCAACCCGAAAGCCATTATTGCCATATCGGGTTTTGTCGCACTAATGGCCATGTATAACGTCATTCCAGCCAAAATCTTTTGGCCTTTAATGATTTGTTATGTATTCGGGTTGATGCTGTGGGGGATTTATCTACTCATTGTACGTCGTCGACATGCAGCACAAGGTGAAGCACTTGCCGATGCCATTGCACATGATACGCATGCGGAATATGGCAAACAAAAAAACAAAGATGAACTTCATTTGATTCAGCAACAAATGAAAGAATCTATTCAGTTGATTCGAAAATCAAAACTGGGAGATAAAAAGGGCAATGCTGCACTCTACGAGTTGCCATGGTATATGGTAATTGGTAATCCTGCTGCGGGTAAAAGTTCGGCCATTTATAACTCGGGCTTAAAGTTCCCTTTTGAAGAAACCCATCAAAAATCAGTTTCTGCTGGATTAAGCGGAACGCGTCATTGCGACTGGTTTTTTTCAACAGAAGGCGTGTTATTAGATACTGCAGGTCGTTATTCCGTTTATGCAGAAGATCATTTTGAATGGTTAGGTTTTTTAAATATTTTGAAAAAAAACCGCTCAAAAGCACCAATCAATGGCTTGATTGTGATTGTCAGTATTGCTGAGTTAGTCAGTAACAGTCCAGAAAAGTCGATCAAACTGGCAAAGAATTTACGTGCACGGATTCAAGATCTCACTGAGCGCTTAGAGGTTTTCTCTCCGGTTTATTTGGTCTTCTCTAAAATGGATCTGATTGCAGGTTTTACAGAGTTTTTTGAATGCTATGAAGTCGGCGAGTTTGATCAGGTTTGGGGGGCGACACTGCCTTATACAACCGATGGGGCCAATAATGCTGTTGAACTGTTTGAAAAACACTATTCCATTTTATATGACGGTTTAAAAGGCGTTAGTACTACACATCTTAGCCGTCGACACTCGCAGAATATTTCTCCAAGTGTCATGACATTTCCTTTAGAGTTTAAAAGCTTAAAGCCTGCGTTAAAGACATTTATTGGCACACTATTTGAAGATAACCCTTATCAATTTAAACCTGTTTTCCGTGGCTTTTATTTCACCAGCGCACTTCAAGAAGGCATTATTGAAAGTCCAATGACCGAGCAAATTGCTCAAGACTTTTTATTGCAAAAAGGTTTAGACAATGAAAATGGCATTCCAACGCGCTCAGTTTCGCAAAACCATGGCTATTTTTTAAAAGGTTTATTTTCAGACATTATTCTGAAAGACAAGAACCTCGTTAAACAGCATATTAACCCTAGCCGAAAGCGTCAGCGTTATATTGCCTTTGTTGCCGCTTTATTTGGTGTAGCCATCATTTTAAGTCTATGGGTGTGGTCTTATCGGAATAATCAACAATTGATTGCAGACGTACAAGCCGATTTAGACAAAGTCGTTTTACTTGAAAAGCAATCGGGTCAAGAGTTGTCTACACAACTGAGTGCACTCTTGATTTTACAGGAACGTATGCAGCAGTTGGACCAATTTGAAGAAGATCGTCCTTTAAAGCTGGGTTTTGGTCTATATCAGGGAGATGAGCTGCAGGAGAAGCTAAAAACAGAATATTTAAAGGGTGTTGAGCAAATCGTCTTGATTCCAACACAACAAAATATTGCCCAATATCTACAGCGGGTGAAAAGCAATGAAGAAAAATTGCGCACAAACCATGCAAATGTAGAGCTGACACCTGTTGCAAAAACACAGCAATATTTAGAGCCTAATGATGCAAATCCACAAGATGCATACAATGCTTTAAAAGCCTATTTAATGATGGGTAATACTCAATATATGGATGCAAGCCATTTAAGTGATCAAGTCACACGTTTCTGGCGTTCATGGTTGGATAATAATCGTGGTCAAATGCCGCGCGGAGAAATGATCCAAAAGGCAGAGCAAATTTTGTCGTATAGCATGACTTTAGCTAGCGATCCTAAATTTCCTGTACTCAGCTCAGACAGCTTAGTGGTGGATCAAACACGTCAAGTTCTTCTGTCTGTTGTTCGTGGAATGCCTGCACGAGACCGTGTTTATAATGAATTAAAAATGCGTGCGGCTGTCCGTTATCCAGCATTAACCATAAAACAAATGCTTGGCGATGCTAATCAAAATACAATCTTAGGGAGTTATGCATTACCGGGTATGTTTACACATGCTGCATGGTCAGAATATGTTGAACAAGCCATCGATGAAGTTGCAAAACGTCCTACGGATACCAAAGACTGGGTGCTCAACAGCACACAATCAGATGACTTATCATTTAGTGGTAGTCCAGATCAAATCCGTAAGCAGCTTACAGAACTCTATAAAAAAGAATATATTGCGGAATGGCGGAAATTTTTAGGTGCGATACATTATGCAAAAGCTAAGGATTACGGACAACAGGCGAGTTTCGTTCAAGTTTTAGGCGAGCCTGAAAACTCACCCATTCGAAGTGTTTTTGATCGCGTTGCGAAAGAAACCAGTTGGGACAATCCAGTCGTAATGGCAGAGCTGGCAGCGCCGCAAACAGGTTTTGTGGCTTGGTTTAAACGCAAAGTATTAAGACGAGATGAAACTCAGCTTGATGCTAAAGTCATGAATCAAGCGCAAGGCCCGATTTCTAAAGAATTCCAGATGTTTTATCAGCTGGTGCGTAAGCGTGATGATCAACAAAATAAGTCTTTGCTTGATGAATACATGCAATCTTTAGCTCAAGTCCGAAGTAAATTCAATGACTTGAAAAGCTCAGGGGATATTGGACCATCTGCGATGAATTTGGTTAAGTCGACCATTAATGAGCAAAATTCTGTCTTTAATACAACACAGAAGCTGGTTGATGAAAAAATGTCTGTGGGCTTGTCTGAGGTTGATCAGAAACTGCTCCAAAAACTGTTGATGTCGCCACTGACACAATCATTTGAAAGTTTAATTATCCCAGCACAAGATGAGATGAATAAGCTGTGGGTTATGCAAGTCTACCAACCTTTTAACACGAACCTGAGTAAAAAATATCCATTTAATTCTTCAGCGACATTGCAAGCAACCAGCAATGAAATTAGCCAGATTCTTGGCGAAAATGGCAGTATTGCGCGTTATGTCAAAGAGTATCTTGATCCACTGGTTATTCGTCGCGGTTATACCTTGACCTCTAAGACATGGAAAGATTTAGGGATTAGCTTAAATCCACAGTTTGTAATGAATTTTCAAAGCTATGTTGCGCCAAGTAATGGCATGGCAACAGGAGCATTAAATCAAGCTTCATCTGCACCTGCCACTACTGCACAATCCAATTTTCAATTTTACCCAATTGAAAATCCTAAGTTTTTATCCTATACCATTGATATTGATGGACAAAGAATGCTTTATGAAAATGGCATTCAACAATGGGTGAATTTTGTATGGCCAAATGCTGGAGCAATTCCAGGCGCACGTATTACAGCCATTGATTTAGATGGGAAAACGCATACGATTTTTGAGGCGCCCGGTGAATATGGCATTAATCGTTTAATTGACGGTGCTGAGCGAACGCAACGTGGCGGAAGCTATGAAATGATTTGGAGAAATCAGCAAAATCCAGAGCTTGCAGTAAAAGTCAATTTCCGTTTAATCAGCGGAGACGCCAATGGTGGAGTAGGCGGGCAACGCAGTTACAATGGCATGCAACTGGTCGACCAAATCGTCACCAACAAGTCGGTGCGTGTGGTGGCAGCGCAAACCACACCTTCAGTAACAGTTGCAAGTCCTAAAGCTCCAACACTGGGTATACAGGAGTCTCGTTTATGATTTCTCGAAAGTGGCTAGGTTGTAAGGAGTATTGCGATGGATGAACTGCGTACCTTAGCTTTATATTATGGAAAATGTCCTGCACGGGGTGATTTCTTAAAAACACGCGGTCAGTATGCCTTAATTCAACTGATTGATCAGTGGATTACTGAGGCATTAGAACATGCCATGCAATCAGAGGGATTTAGTCAAGCGTATGAAAATCTACCTTCATTAGACTTCTTTATCGCTAATCCACAAGAAAATAATTTTCTTGTGGCAAATTTGATAGCCAGTCACGATAGTTCTGGCCGTCAATTTCCAATGGTTTTGAGTCATTTATTAGAGGTTGAAAATAGTTTTGATAATATTATTTATGCGCCATATCGCTATAAGCAAACTTTAATCGACTTATTTCAAAAGAATCGTGTGGTACGTTCGATACGTGACCCCAATATCGTGCTCGATAAATTATCTAAATTAAATAATGAGATACAGGTTTTTAATCACAGTGAAGTTTCGGCATTTTATGAACACCATACGATACATTCATTTGCTCAATTACTGAGAATGAGCAGTTATGAGCTTGCACAAAGCATGATTGGACTCGGGTTATTGTTACAACCTGTTATTCAACATGGTACTAGTCGCTTAACTAAAGTGTTGATTTTACCTATTAATAACTCTAGCTACTGCTATGAAATTGCAGCTTTTTGGGTCAATCTAATCAGTTTTTTTATTCAAAATCAAAATGCTGAGCTTCTGATAGGGATTTTACATAGCGAAAAACCGGTACTGCTTTTTGGCTTTCAAGGGGCAGATATTATGACCTTAAGTGAAATTTTCACGCAAAAGTTAGATTCAGATCACTGGGTTTCATTGGTTCAAGCCAATTGGATTGATGCATATTTAGAGCAAAATGCCGGTTTGGCAACGCTGGAGCAAGCTTTGTGTGAGCGGCAATTGAGCTTAATACAAGCGGTGAAAATTTTTAAAAAAACTTTTATAGATTAGTAAAATATGAAAATAAATCATAGGTTTAAGTCGAATAAATGGCTGCTGACTTTAACGTTGGTTTTTAGCGTGAATGTCTGGGCTGAACCGATTATTGTTGAAGGTGTTGTTCCAAATGAGGCCAGTAAGCAAATCATTTTAAACAAGATGTACAGTGTCTATGGCACTGACCAAGTGATTGATAAAATAAAGGTTAAAGCAGTTAGCGCTCCGAATGGTTGGAGTGAATCTGTTGTGAATATGGTGGTTCCAGAGTTAAAAAAAGTGCATCAAGGTAAACTTTCTGTACGTGGTACGCAAATGGAACTTAATGGAAAAATATCGAGTTCAAATGAAGTTCAGCCAACAACAAACTTATTCCAAAGTCTAGTAACGCCACCATATCGATTAAATGCACAGCTTTCTGTCAATCAGGCTGAACAGCAAATTGTAGATGAAGCGCTTAAAAACAGAATTATAGAATTTGAATCTGGCAGTGCGGTTTTGGCTGCGAGTGGGACTCAGATCTTAGATGAAATGGCGGTGGCTCTAAATAAGGTTGGTGGGAAAAAGGTTAAAATTATTGGACACACAGACAGCTCAGGTGACGCTGCAAAGAATCTGGCTTTAAGTAAAGAGCGTGCTGTAGCTGTTAAAAACTACTTGATCAATAAAAGTATTTCTGCAGAACGTTTAAGTGTTGAAGGATTGGGCTCGAACAAACCTGTTGCTGATAATGCAACTACAGATGGCCGTAAGAAAAACCGTCGAATTGAATTTGATGTAATCTAAGTTATTTATAAAAAGCTACATAATCAAGTGTGGCTTTTTATAAATAACTTATATTGCGTATAATGTATATTATGTTAAATAGAATATCCAAGACTGTAGCCTACGCAACCTCAGTTGGTGCTACAGCTCAGCAACGTGAATCTGCACAATTATATTCACGTTGCTGAGTATCCTAATGAACATAATATACGTTATGCCGAAATCTACGCGCGTAGCCTATCGATGTGATGATCTAACTTTATAAAAAACTGTTTGAGCTGATCTATTTCTTTATCGTTGTCTAATTCTGAATTTTGCAGTTGTTCTAGCACAGTCTCCAGTAGATCGCGCATGTACACATAGTCAGCCTTGGTTAAAACACCCTTTGATCTGTCATAGCTTCCAGTTTTGTACAGATGTCGGTTTACACGCATAAATCTTTACTAGCATCTTATTTATGCCTGATCTTTAGAATACCAACTTCGGTACTTATCTAAGAAGAAATAAGTTGTTCAGGTGATTTAAAACTACAATAAACCTTTGGATTTTCAATAGCTAATGTTTCTAAAGTCTCAGCAAACGAAACGTAGAAATGCACTTTTATGAATGTCTCCTGCTATTTCAGCACACATCAATGTTAATTATGTTTAAATTCCAATCCTCTCATTTTTCAACTAGCTCAGGTTATAATGATGGTCTCCCAAAATATGGTTGATCTATTATGAACGCCTCCAATGACCCTCTACACGGCAAAAAACTTGCTGACATTTTGGATGAATTATTAGATTACTACGGTGGCTTTGAAGGCTTAAGTCGTAAAATTGAAATTAGATGTTTTTGCATAGATCCAAGTGTTAAGTCATCATTACGATTTTTACGTACCACACCATGGGCACGTGAAAAAGTAGAAAGCTTATATTTGTATGCCTTACGCCAAAAAGCCAAACAGAAATCGTAGCTTTCAATACCCCAACCTTAGCATAATATTTTTTACCAAATAGTAAACTAAACTTATTGAATAGACACTGATTTTGTAGGCATCTTTTAATTAGTGGTGGACTAACACCACTCTCCTAGAAAAATCTAGTCTATACCCCTATGGTTTATTTAAAAACTTATTTTCTATCTTTACTAGGCTGTATGATCAAAATCATACTGGCACTCAACACTGTAAATTTAAGAATGAATCTGTACTTACAGACTCACTCCCTATTGCTAAAGATATTAGAAATAGCTACATAGAGTTTATTTCTAACTTATTCACATTTGTCGTTAAAATTAGGCTTTACTACGGATGAACAATAATTTTTACTGCAGACTCATTATTATGAATCAGCGTTTCAAAGCCTTTAGAAACAAGATCATCTAATGCAATACGTTGGGTAATAAAAGGTTCTAGATTAATCTTACCTTGCTCTACTAAACGGATGGTTTCCTGATGGTCATTGACATAAGCAATCGTTCCACGAATATCTAGCTCTTTCATCACCACACTATGTACATTAATTGTGGCAGGATGGCTCCAAATAGAAACGATAACGACTACGCCAGTTGGTTTCATTGCTGCAACGAGTGTATCCATGACTTTATTGACACTACTACATTCAAAAGCGACATCTACACCATGGCCTTCAGTAATTTTCATTACTTCAGCAACCACATCAACCTGTGATGGGTCTAATACATAATCTGCAACACCCGCTTCTATCGCTTTTTCTTTACGTTTTGCACTCAACTCCGTAATGATGACCGTGAGACCTTTGGCCTTTAAAATGGCTGATAAAAGTAAGCCTATTGGGCCTGCTCCACCAACCAGTGCTATATCGCCAGCTTTTGCACCACTTCTGACATAGGCATGATGACCAACAGATAAAGGTTCTATCAACGCTGCTTGGTCTAAGGGAATATCATTTGAAATAGGATGTACCCAACGTCGTTGAACTGCGATTTTTTCAGAAAGACCACCACCACGTCCGCCTAAGCCAATAAAGTTCATATTTTTTGATAAATGATACTTATCATTCGGGCCAGTCGGCACATCGTCAGCAATAATGTAGGGCTCAACTACGACATGTTGCCCAATTTGGATATCATCTACACCCTCACCAACTGCATAAACCACACCTGAAAATTCATGTCCCATTGTTACAGGTGCAGATTCTCCCGAAATTGGATGTGGATGACCGCAAGGTGGAATAAAAATAGGACCTTCCATGAATTCATGTAAATCTGTACCGCAAATACCGCACCATGCTACTTGAATTCCAACTGTGCCTGGAAGTACTTTCGGTTCAGGGATATCTTCAATCCGAATATCCCCTCGATCATAAAAACGAGCTGCTTTCATTTTGTATTCCTTATATTGATATTAACGATAAATCATTCCACCATCTGTCAAAATAGACTGACCTGTAATGTAGTTTGCATCCTCACTGACTAAAAATGCAACTAATGCAGCCACGTCATCTGGTGTTTCAGCACGTCCTAAAGCAATACCATCTACATATTTTTTATACGTTTGACCAATTGGTGCGCCTGTAATTTCAGAGAACCGCTGATCTATTTCGACCCACATGTCTGTACCAACAACACCCGGACAATAACTATTTACAGTAATTTCAACACTGGCATATTCTTTAGCCGCAGCTTGCGTCAATGCACGAACTGCAAATTTAGTTGCCGAATAAACACCGAGTAAAGCAAAGCCTTCATGACCTGCTATTGAGCATGCATTAATAATTTTTCCAGCCTGTTGGCGTTGTTTAAATTTATTTGCTGCGGCTTGAATCCCCCAAAGTACACCACCGACATTGATGTTCATAATTTGGTTAAATTCACTCGGCGTTACTTCTGCCAAAGCTTTGACTTGTGCAATACCTGCATTATTAATCATGATATCAAAACCATTAAGTGTCGATTCTGCATGATTAATAGCGTCACTGATTTGTATTGGATCTGAAATATCCGCAATAAATGTGGTGGCTTTTACGCCAAAGGCTTCAACCTCTTGTTGAACAGTATTTAACTTTTCTTGGTGAAGATCGACCAATCCAATATGAACACCTTCTTGTGCTAAACGTAAGGCAATACCGCGTCCAATACCTTGTGCCGCACCCGTAATTAATGCAACTTTATTGTTTAAACCTCTAGGCATGTTACGACTCCTTAAATATGGATTGCACGTTGCATCGCCGACAATACCGACTCATGCATCGCCTCAGACAAAGTAGGATGAGGGAAAATGACCTTCGCTAAGCTTTCATCTGTAGCTTCTAGGTATTTCGCGATGGCAAACCCTTGAATGTGTTCGGTGACTTCATGTCCAACCATGTGAGCACCCAACAATTCACCTGTTTCCTGACTAAAAATGGTTTTAACAAATCCTGCGCTATCGCCCAAAGCCAATGCTTTACCATTCGCTTGTAAAGGAAACTTACCCACATTGATATTCAAGCCCGCAGCTTTCGCTTTCTGTTCTGTCAAACCAATACTGGCCACTTGCGGATGGGTAAAGATACAGCCCGGAATTTGTGTACGATCTAAAGCATGTACATGACTTAGGCCTGCAATTTTCTCCACACAAAGAATGGCTTCATGACTGGCTTTGTGTGCCAAACACGGTGCGCCTGCGACATCACCAATTGCATAAATGCCCACTACATTGGTTTTACACCATGAGTCGACTTTAATAAAACCATTCTCAAATTCAATTCCCAAAGCTTCTAGGCCAAGATTTTCAGCATTCGGTTTCACGCCAATAGCTGAAAGCACCTTTTCAACAGTAATTATTTGCACACCTGTGGCAGTTTCAATATGACAATGTACTTGAGCCTGATCAGTTTCTATTTTTTTTACAGTCGCTTCGGTTAAAACCTGCATACCCTGCTGTTCAAATTGCTTTTGTACATACTTCGCAACTTCAATGTCTTCGCTAGGGAGAATCTGCTTTGCAATATCAACCAAGGTGACTTGGCAGCCTAAGTCTTGGTATAGGCTTGCAAACTCACTGCCTATAGCACCCGAACCAATGACCAGTAAAGATTTTGGTAATTGGTCTGGAACTAAAGCCTCTTTATAACTCCAGACCTGATGGCCATCTACAGGAATATGAGGCAAATTGGCCGCACGTGCACCTGTTGCGACAATAATATGCAGTGCAGAAATCTGCTGTTTTTGACCATTCGCATCTGTAAGCTCTAAATGCTCTTTGGCAATAAATTGGGCTGCTGCATTAAAAACAGTGATTTGATTCTTTTTCAATAATTGACCGATACCTTGTACCAGTTGCTCAGAAACCTGTCTGCTATGATGGACCAGTTTTTGAATGTCAAAATCAACCGCGTTAAGAGTAAAGCCAAACTGCTCTGCATGTTTGAACTGCTGCGCAAGCGCAGCCCCGCTCAATAATGCCTTGGTTGGAATGCATCCCCAATTAAGACACACTCCGCCTAAGTGTTGTTTTTCAACAATTGCTGTTTTTAATCCCAGTTGCGCTGCGCGAATCGCAGCGACATATCCTCCAGGACCAGCACCAATAACCACAAGATCAAATTGTGTATCTGACATGGCTATTCCTCCTACACCAAAATTAATGCAGGGTTTTCGACAAACTGCTTCAATGCCGATAAGAATTGAGCACCCAACGCACCATCAATGACACGATGATCACAAGACAATGTTGCAGTCACCATTTCACGAACAACAATCTCATCATTTTCGATGACAGCACGTTTCTCTGCTGCACCTAAGGCCAGAATTGCACCTTGAGGTGGGTTAATAATGGCATCAAACTGTTGAATACCCAGCATTCCCAAATTGGAAATACTGAAACTGCCACCTTGAAACTCATCAGGTGCTAGTTTTCCAGTTTTGGCACGTATCGCCAGATCGCGCATATCATTGGAAATTTGCGCCAAAGATTTACGGTTCGCTGATTTAATAATTGGCGTGATCAGTCCATTTTCGATGGCCACAGCAACCGAAATATCAGCCTGTTCAAACTGTAAAATCTGCTGATTTTCTTCATCAAACTGAACATTGACCTGTGGAACTTTGATCAGTGCGGCAGCAGCAGCTTTAATCAGCATATCGTTAATGGACAGCTTGACTTGCGGTACGGTACTGTTAATTTGCTGACGCAAAGCCTGAACCGACTCAACATTTAAGTCTATCGTTAAGCGAAAATGTGGTGCATTGCGTTTCGCAGCCTGTAAGCGCGAAGCAATTGCTTTACGCATACCATTCATAGCTACAGTAGTGAATTTTGCGGACTCTGCTGGATGCGCATGATCAGCATGTTGAGCTTGTACAGGGTTTTCACGTTGATATACAGCTTCAACATCTTCCTTACAGACTCGTCCACGTGAACCCGATGCACGACAATCATGCAAATTAATGCCCCATTGTCTTGCCAAACGGCGGGCAACAGGTGTCGCTAGAACATCACTATCATCTGCTTTAGATTTCGCGGCTTTGGTATTGGCTTGATGACGCACATCTGGCCAAGAACCACCAGCAGCTTGAACTGCGGTCTGAATATCTTGAACACTAATACGACCTTCACGTCCAGAACCCGTAATCTGAGACAAGTTTACATTATGCTTTTCAGCCAATTTCAAGGCATGTGGCGTTGCAAAAATATCATCGCTTTGTTGGTAGCCTTGTAACGCAGCAGGAATAGAATATCCGCCCTGAGTCACCGCTTTTGATCCATTACCAACACTGTTCTGTTTAGGAGCAGCTTGCACTTTGGTTTCAACTTGAGCTACAGCTACTTTTTCAGGAACCGCTGCTACCGCTTTATTTTCTGTTACAGCAGGTGTTCCACCTAAGGACTGTGCAAATGCTTCAACTTCTGTATCTGAAACTTGAGCGTCTGCACAAATTGCAATAACTCCACCTACGACCAGAGTGTCACCATCTTTAGCAATAATTTTGCGTAGCAAGCCATCAAAAGGTGCTTCAAGAACATTGACGATTTTTGTGGTTTCAATTTCACAAATTTCCTGTCCTTTACTAAATTGCGTACCTTCCTCAATCAGCCATTGGGCAATCGTACCCTCTTCCATGGACAAACCCCATTTTGGGATTTCTAAAGTTTTAATTTCGCTCATCCTAAGCCTCCAACGTCTTACGTACAGCCTGTTCGATGCGTTCTACACTGGGTAGCCATTCTTTTTCTAATACTGGTGAAAATGGTACGGGTGAATGTGGTGGAGTGACTAACTCGATTGGTGCTTTAAGATAATGAAAGCCTTTCTGTGCAATGAGTGCAGCCACATCATGTCCGAAACCGCAACGCGCCGCAGATTCATCTACAATCACTACGCGACCTGTTGACGCCACTGATTCTAAAATGCCATCTTCGTCTAATGGAGAAATGGTTCGAGGGTCAACCACTTCAACCGAAATGCCTTCTTTTGCGAGCTTATCCGCAACTTCATTGGCACGATGCACCATCAAGCTTAAGGCAATAATGGTAATATCAGTGCCTTCACGGGTGTAATTTGCGACACCAAAAGGAATAGTGTAGGCTTCATCTGGCACTTCGCCCTTAATGTCATACAACAATTTGTGTTCACAAAATACTACTGGGTCATCATCTCGAATGGCTTGAATCAACAACCCTTTCACATCATAGGCACTTGAAGGCACCACCACTTTTAAACCAGGCACTGAGGCAAACACGTTATATGGCGACTGAGAATGCTGCGCTGCTGCGGAAAAACCTGCACCGATCATGCCTCGTACAACGAGTGGCGCTTTGGCTTTGCCACCAAACATATAGCGGAATTTAGCCGCTTGGTTATACAGCATGTCATAACACACGCCGTAAAAATCCATGAACATTAAATCTGCCACAGGTCTTAAACCCGTTGCAGCAGCACCTGCCGCCATACCAATAATCGCCGATTCTGTAATCGGGGTGTCAATGACTCGCTCAGAACCAAATTCAGTCCATAAGCCTTTGGTTACACCAAGTACACCGCCAAAACCTTCCAGTTTATTGTCATCGGTATTTTTGCCACCATGCCCACCACGAACATCTTCACCGACCACAATGACACTCGGATCTCGGCGCATTTCTAATTCAATTGCTTCTTTAATCGCGTTTCGATAACTTTTATTTGGCATTTTTCTACTATTCCTTTAGTAAGAGACGTAAACATCAGTAAGTAACTGAGAGACTTCTGGGTACTTAGCTGCGCGTGCTTTTGCAACGGCATCGTCTACATTGGCTTTAGACTGGGCATCAATCGCATCCAGTTTGGCTTCGTCAATTTTATCCTTGACTTTTTCACGGAATATTTTCAATGGGTCTTTATGTTCTTTGACATAATCCAGTTCTTCTTTGGAACGAATAAGCCCCGGATCACCTTCAAAATGTCCATAAAAACGGTTGGTTACCGTTTCAATCACACTCGGACCTTCACCACAGCGGGCACGTTCAATGGCTTTTTGTGCAACTTCATACACAGCAAAAAAGTCTGTTCCATCTACTTTTTCAGCAGGTAAGCCAAAACCTGCCGCTCGACCTGCAATGTCTTTACTGCCTACGGCATAGTCATGTGCAGTACCTTCACCAAAACCGTTATTTTCAAAAACAAAAATGACAGGGAGCTTTAACACGACAGCCATATTAATGGCTTCAAAAGTTAAGCCCTGATTTGACCCGCCATCACCGGTAAATGACAGACCAATACCCCCATTCTTGAGTGTTTTGGCACTTAAAGCAGCACCAATCGCTAAAGGTGGACCACCACCCACAATACCGTTTGCACCAAGCATGCCTTTATCTAAGTCCGCAATGTGCATTGAGCCGCCTTTACCACGACACAAACCATCATCTTTGCCAAAAATTTCTAACATCATGGCGTGAATGTCACAGCCCTTAGCAATACAATGTCCATGACCACGATGCGTTGATGTAATGAAGTCCTTGTCTGTTAAATTTTCACAGATCCCTACGGCAATAGCTTCCTCACCGCTATATAAATGGATGAAACCGGGAATATCACCTGTATTATTTTCATCGTGAAGTCGATCCTCAAATTCACGAATGTCGCGCATTCTTTTGTATGCTGCTAGCAATTGCTCTTCCGTTAATTGCATATCTTTGTTCCTTATTAACTACGCTTAAAAGAAAATCCAAAAATTAATGGTTGGATTTTTAAACCGTATATTTATATAAATATATTTTTATTTAATTTCATATTAGACTAAAAAATATAATGCATTAAGAGATGGGAAAAATATTAAAAAACAGAAGGTTATGAACTTAAAAATTTTTTAAAATTTTACAATAGTTCAATCACATATGAAAACAAACCTTTAACCAACCTTTATTTTATATGATAAGTTTTTTGCACTGTTTTAATATTATTAAAGCACCTAAAAGAGCTTATTTAATATCGGGATCTATATTAATTATTTTAAACGATGGAGTGTTTGTAATGGATTTAAATAACACAGTATTAACTGGAAAAAAGCTACGTGGCGCTGAAAAAATGGCGCGTATTCCAATTAAAGTTGTTCCAACAGAAACGACACCGAAAAAGCCAGAATGGATTCGGACTAAAATTAGTCAACCTGAGGAAGTTCAAATCATTAAGGATTTATTACGACAACAGAAACTACATACGGTTTGTGAAGAAGCGGCCTGCCCTAATTTGCCACAATGCTTTAGCGGAGGGACTGCAACGTTTATGATCATGGGAGATATTTGTACTCGCCGCTGTCCATTCTGTGATGTCGCACATGGTCGTCCTAATATCCTAGATCCTAATGAGCCAAAGCATCTGGCTGAAACAGTCAAGAATCTAAACTTAAAGTATGTCGTGATTACTTCTGTTGATCGAGACGACTTAAAAGATGGTGGCGCACAGCATTTTGCAGATTGCATTCGAGAAATTCGTCAAACCAGTCCAGAAACTCTGATAGAAATTTTGGTTCCTGATTTTCGTGGTCGTGCAGATATTGCCCTGAAGATTCTGAGCCAAAACCCACCCGATGTTTTTAATCATAATATTGAAACCGTTCCACGTCTGTATAAAGCCATGCGACCAGGCGCTGACTATAAGCACTCATTGGATTTACTCAAAAAATTTAAACACTACTGTTCTGAAATTCCAACGAAATGTGGTTTGATGGTCGGTTTAGGAGAAGTCGAGGCTGAGGTTATTGTGTTATTAAATGATTTGAAAGATTATCAAGTGGACTATGTCACAATCGGTCAATACTTACAGCCATCTAAATCTCATGCGCCAATTCATCGTTTTGTTACGTTGCAAGAGTTTAAGCATTATCAAACACATGGAGAGCGCTTAGCGTTTAAAAATATTTGGAGTGCGCCATTAGTACGATCAAGTTATTTTGCAGACCGTCAGTATCATGGTGAAGCTGTGCCTAGCCCTTACATGAGCGAATGAATTTTCATCCTATTTACGTTTATTAACATTTCAGATGGAAATAGCCATTTTCAGCTCATAAGAACACTTTTAAAGTAACTCAAGGACTGGTAAAGCCAAAAGATATGATTTAACCAAGCAAAGATAAAAGCATTTAAAATTGAAGCAAGAAGAAATGACGTAAATGACTATAAATTTGGAAACTCATTTCTAAAATTTAAAAATATTACAGTCTGATCATAAAGGAATATGATATGAACCTGTTCAATACCGCATCTGCAAAAAATCTGCAAACAACCCATTTAATTAATCAACATACTGTTCATGCCGCTCCTGTTTTAGCCTTACCTCCAGAAGATAAAACTTCTTTATTTCGCCGCTCTATCCAACATAATTATGCCGACTTACTCAAAATAGCTGATGATTCAGATATGGCGATTGGTCTCACAGATCATCAAGGTACTCTCTTATGGACATGGAGTAGTTCTGTAATGCTTTCTTCTGCCGAACAGGTTCATTTTATTGAGGGTGGGCATTGGTCTACACAGGCTGTTGGGACCAATGCGATAGGTATGACTTTAAACAGCCAAATATCAAGTTGTGTCTATTCTCATGAAAACCAAATGGACAGTGTTCGAGATTGGGTTTGTTATGCCGCGCCGATCTGGGATCCGACATCAGGGCAATTTCATGGCATTATTAACCTTTCCACAAAATATAAAAAACATACTCCTTTGGGGCTGCTTGCAGTTGAACGCTGTGCGGATTTAATACAACGAGCCATAAAGTTTGAACAGCAGAATTTTTTATACATTAAGGCGCTAGGCTCACCTTGGGTTCAATTTAATGGGCATACCTTGAACTTGAGTCACCGTCAAATTGAAATACTTTGCATTTTAGCTTTGCACCCCCATGGCATTGGTTTAGAAGAGTTACACTATGCCCTTTATGGTGAGCGTAGTGTCAGCTTAAAAACCCTAAAGGCTGAGCTTTCACAACTTCGTAGCCTATTACCTCATTCAATTGAGCCTCGGATTTATAGGCTTAGCTGTGAAGTCCAGTGTGATTTTTTAAGTGCTGAACAATCATTAAATGCAAATCTTATTTCCAGTACATTCTCGCTATATAAAGGTAGCTTTCTCTCTAAATCAGAAAGCCCTTTACTCAGCACTTGGAGACATTGTTTTGATGCCCGTTTAAGCCAGTTGATCTATCAAATAAAGGATATCGATCAATTATTAAGAATTATTGGGCAAACACATGACCGAATTGATGCGGTACAGCGTTTATTAGAGTTATTACCACAGGACAGTATCCACCGTAATTATTTTTCAAATCTGATTTAGATTTGATCTGTTGCTTCAACTCTAAAGTTTTATTGTGAAGCAGATTGAAAAGGAAGTATGATTTTCATACTTCCTTTAATAAAATTTAAAATTGAGAACTAAATACAGTGAAGTCTAGTAATTCACTTACCCAGCTTTGACACCTAGTTTGTCGCTGCAAGGTGTATCTATGCCATTACTACAGCTTTGCCGTTGTCAACGGCATTCTAAAATTGCCCCCCCTTTTACCTTACAAATGGCAAAGTAAAATAGCCCCCCTTGATTTCGTATTAAGTTTCAACCTGAGGTTGAATCCCTATTCTTTTTTATCTTCAAACGATAACTCTCACCCGATATTTGTACCACATGACAGTGATGCAATAACCGATCTAACATCGCAGCGGTCAACGTGACATCATCTGCAAAGGATTTGGACCATTGGCTAAAGGGTAAGTTACTCGTCAATATCGTACTGGCTTTTTCATAACCCTTGGCAATCACGTTAAAGAATAGATTCGCTTCTTCACGTCCAAACGGTAAATAACCAATTTCATCGATAATCAGTAATTTCGGGGCGAGTATCACGCGTTGCATATAAGTTTTCAATTTACCTTGCTGATAGGCTGTACTGAGTTGCAGCATGAGATCGGCGGCGGTAATAAACTTGGTTTTGACATTGTTCATGATGGCCTTATAGCCTAATGCCATGGATAAATGCGTTTTCCCTACACCGCTAGCACCAAGAAACACCACATTTTCTGCTCTCGGGATAAAGCTCAGGTTGAACAACTCGACCACCTGTGATTTGGGAGCACCCAGTCCATAATTAAAATCGTAACCTTCCAGGGTTTTGACTTGAGGCAGGCCTGAGAGTTTCATCAGTACCTGCTGACTGCGCTGTTGCCTGGCAGCATATTCATGCATCAGCATGGCTTCAACAAAGTCGGCATAACTTCCATCCTGACCTAATGTTTGTTGCGCATGATGTGACCATTGTGATGCGATGGCAGGCAGATTGAGCTTTTGGCAAAGCTGCTCTATACGGTCGTATTGCAGATTCATCAGGAAACTCCCAGCAACTGGTCATATACCGATAAGGGATGCTGCAAACTCTCGTAGGGCATGACATGCTCTGCTGCTGCAACAGGTACAGTGCTGGAACCTGTATCTGATTGCGGTAATGGCGTAAATTTTTGCTGCTCCTGTTGCAGTCGAACAGCCGGTTTTTCTTGCGTGGTGGCATGAATCCGCTGATTGGCGGTTTCATGCAGCCACCGGCCAATGTGGGCATTGGCGACATCAACATCTAACAGTAAACCCGAAGTCTTCAGGCTTGCTTTCAATGGCACA
Organism: Acinetobacter johnsonii ANC 3681; assembly: GCF_000368805.1. Lineage (NCBI taxonomy): Bacteria > Pseudomonadati > Pseudomonadota > Gammaproteobacteria > Moraxellales > Moraxellaceae > Acinetobacter > Acinetobacter johnsonii. The sequence continues at coordinate 66,468 of NZ_KB849705.1, forward strand.
ATAAAGCTTGATTTGAGGTATCCATTAAAGCGTTCAACTTTGCCTTTGGTCTGTGCACGGTAGGGCTTACATACGCGAGGACGAAAGCTGTACTTCTTGGCGCAATCGAGCAGTTTGGGGTTCCATTTATGCTGCCCCTCCTGATAGGCATCCCGTTCAATCATGATCGTTTTAGCGTTATCAAACAGGATTTCCTGAGGGCAGAGTAAAACTTGAAGTGCGACATAAACCACCTAATTAATTTAAAAGGTTTATGGAGTATATAAAATTGTCATACCATCATCTTAACTTTGAAGATCGTACTGCATTAATGCTTGAGTCAAGAAAAGAAGGCTTTTCAGCCAGAAAATTTGCTGAACTCATTAAAAGACATCCTAGTACGATCTATCGTGAGCTTAAAAGAAATAGCATCAATGACGTTTATCAAACTCGATATGCTTCTGATAACACCTTTGCTAGACGTAGACGTGGTCACAGAAAACTCAAAATCGATTCAATCCTCTGGAAATTTATTGTTGAAGCGATCCGTTGTTTATGGTTCTCCTCAGCAAATAGCAAAGCGTTTAAAGACATTTCCTGATTTGGATCAAACAATGAATGTAAGCCATACAACGATTTATTCAACGATACGAGCATTACCAAAGGGTGAGTTGAAAAAAGACTTATTATCCTGTCTGCGTCATGAAAATAAAAAGCGAAAAGCTAACGGTGAATCTAAAAAAGATTCTATATTACAGGATATTAAAACTATTCATAAGCGCCCAGCCGAAGTTCAAGAAAGAAAAATACCGGGTCATTGGGAAGCCGATTTAATTAAAGGTAAAGACAATAAAAGTTCGATAGCAACACCTACTGAACGAAATACACGGCTCTGTATCTTGGCAACATTACCTGATGCAAAGGCAGAATCAGTGCGCAAGGCTTTAGCTGAAGCTCTGAAATATTTACCTGCAGAACTGCGTAAAACGTTGACCTATGACTGTGGACATGAGATGTCAGAACATAAAATACTCGAAGAAGATTTAGGCATAGATGTATATTTCTGTGACCCACATTCCCCCTGGCAAAAAGGCACATGCGAAAATATGAATGGTTTAATTAGGCAATATTTACCTAAAGGGATTGATTTAAACCAGGCAGATCAGCATTATTTAAATCAAGTTGCCATGTCACTGAATATTCGTCCTAGAAAAGCGTTAGATTGGCTTACACCATTAGAGAAATTTGCTCAGCTTATTGATTATCATAAGACTTTTGAAACTGTCGCACCTCATGTTTGAATTCGCCCCAATATGTAGTTTACGCCATTGGCGACGATATTCAGGTCCATGTTTCTTGCGTTTCCATTCGCCCTCACCTAGAAACTTCATCCCTGTAGAGTCCATGAGTAGATGCAGCCCATCGCTACTTTTTTGGTAACTGATTGCAATATCAATATGCTTTTGTCTTCTACAAAGCGTGGTGTAATCTGGTGGTGTCCAATTTAATCCGCAAAGTTTAATCAGACTTTGCACAAAGCCAGTGACAATACGTAAAGACAGACGAAATAAAGATTTAATCATTAAGCAGCATTGGATGGCTGCGTCGGAGTAGATTTGATTTCGCCCTTGTTTGCCTTTTGATGGCGTATATCATTGCGTAGCAGGATCAAACCAAATGGCAATATTTCCTCGACTCATGAGTGCTCGGTTATATGCGGGCCAATTGGTTGTGCGGTAGATTTTGTGTGTAGGCTTCTTCATTTGAAAATTATATCGCTGAAAAAAACGTTACAGATAGGGTTGTGCAACAAAGCCCTTAGTTGAAAAAAAACTTTTAGATTTCATGCTCACACACCACCTAAAACAAAAAAATATCTGATTGATTTTACAGGATTTTAATTTAAGTCTTTATTCTACTCACTCGCAATATCAACGTTTAGTATCACGACTCACTAACTCATTAACTAAATATGGAGCAGTACGGCTATCTTGATTTTCTGTTATTTGTTTTGGTGTTCCTGCCACAACAATATTCCCACCAGCATTTCCAGCACCTGGTCCCACATCAATCACCCAATCTGCTTGTGCAACGGCACGCATATCATGCTCAATCATAACCACGGTATTACCCGCATCGACTAATCGCTGCAATTGAACTAACAATCGATCTACATCTGATGGATGCAAACCTGTAGTTGGCTCATCAAGTATATACAGTGTATTTCCACGCTGATTGCGTTGTAGCTCGGTCGCCAATTTAATACGTTGCGCTTCTCCACCAGATAGTTCAGTCGCTGGTTGCCCTAAACGTAAATAACCAAGGCCAATTTCCTTTAATAATTGTAGTGAACGAGCAATCGAGACCTCTCCATCAAAAAAATCACGTGCTTCATTGACGGTCATTCCTAATACTTCAGCAATATTACGTCCATTCCAGCGAATTTTCAGAGTGTCATCATTATATCGAGCACCATGACATGTCGGACAAGGGGCATATACACTTGGCATAAACAATAATTCTACACTGACAAAGCCTTCACCTTCACAAGTTTCACATCGCCCTTTAGCCACATTAAACGAAAAACGTCCAGCATCATAATGAGCTTGGCGAGCTTCAGGAGTCCCAGCAAATAACTTTCTAACATGATCAAATAAACCCGTATAAGTTGCCAGATTAGAACGTGGAGTACGGCCAATTGGTTTTTGATCAACCTGTACCAGACGCTGTATAGCCTCCACATCACCAGCCAGAGAACCCTGTGTAACCTCGGTAACCAACATTCCTTCATTTAAAGGATTATTTTCATTATTGTTTTCAGTTTCAGATTCATTGCCTAAATATGAAAGTACTAACTCGGGTAAAGCTTGAGAAACGAGACTAGATTTACCTGAACCTGAAATACCTGTAACTGCTGTAAGTACACCAAGAGGTATACGAGCATCAATATTATGCAGGTTATGTCGGTAAATATTGTTAAGTTCAAGCCAACCAGAGGGTGTACGTCCATAACTTTGAGTAACTGGGATTTTATTAAATAAATAACTTGCAGTACGTGAAGCTGAAATCTCACTTAAACCCTGAGGTACTCCACTATATAAAATATTACCACCTTGCTCTCCTGCATCTGGTCCAACATCCACTAACCATTGAGCACGACGCATGAGCTCTAAATCATGCTCTACAACAAATACGGAGTTTCCAGCGTCTCTTAATTTATCGAGAGAATCATATAATGACTGACTATCTGAAGGGTGTAATCCAGCAGACGGTTCATCCAGTACATAAACTACACCAAATAGCATAGAACTTAATTGTGTTGCTAAACGCAAACGTTGTAACTCTCCCGCTGAAAGAGTCGGTGTGGCTCTATCTAATGTTAGATAACCAAGACCTAACTGGCGTAATTGATTTAAACGCCCCACCACACCATTTGCTAAACGCTGGGCAGCAATTTTCTTTTCATCTGAAAGTGCTGACGTACGTCTTACATCTGGAGATACAGAATGCACAGCTCTACCTGTTGTTGCTCGTTCAGATCTATCAAGTTGGGTTACTTTATTATTAGTCTTTTCTCCAGCATCATGAGCGTCGAAATTGCCAAGAACAATGGGCTCAAGCAGGCAAGTTAACTTATCCAAAGAAAGTTGCATAAACTCACCAATATCTACTCCAGCAAAGGTAATAGATAAGGCTTCTGGTTTAAGGCGTTTACCATGACAGGAAGGGCATATTTTTCCTTCCATAAAACGTGAAACACGTTTTTTCATCAACGTACTTTGGGTATTAGCAAAAGTATGAAGGACATAGCGACGAGCACCAGTGAAAGTGCCCATATAGCTGGGTTCTAGTTTACGTTTAAGTGCAGATTGAGTCTCAGCGGGGCTTAAACCAGCATAGACAGGAACTGTTGGGGTTTCTTCAGTAAATAAAATCCAGTCTCTATCCGATTGCGGTAAATCTTTCCATGGTCGATCAACATCATACCCTAGGGTTACTAGGATATCGCGTAAGTTTTGCCCGTGCCAAGCAGGTGGCCATGATGCGATAGCTCTCTCACGAATACTGAGTGTTGGGTCAGGAACCATTGTCGATTCTGTAACTTCATAAATGTGACCTAAACCATGACAGGTAGGACAAGCACCTTGAGGAGTGTTCGGTGAAAAGTCCTCGGCATATAACATTGGCTGATCGGCAGGATATGCACCAGCACGCGAATAAATCATTCGCACGAGACTTGATAAAGTTGTTACACTTCCAACAGAAGAACGGGTATTACTTGCACCACGTTGTTGTTGCAATGCTACTGCTGGTGGTAGACCATCAATAGCATCAACATCTGGTACTCCGGCCTGATCTATTAAGCGTCTTGCATAAGGTGCAACAGATTCGAAATATCTTCTTTGTGCTTCAGCAAAAATAGTTCCAAAAGCAAGTGATGATTTTCCTGAACCCGATACACCTGAGAAAACAACAAGTGCATTTCTTGGGATAGAAACATCTACATCCTTAAGGTTATGCTCACGTGCACCTCGAACTTCAATACAATTATTAGATAAAGTAATGTTATTGTGTTCACCAAAAGAATGTATTTTCATGTTTCTACGAGCCTGTAAATTATTTTGTGTAAGTCCCATTTTTTATAAATGATCTTTTAATCGATCATCGAACTGAATCGTAAAACAATTCATTGCTAAACTAATACATTTAAATATGGCTGTCATTTGGTTTAAATCTTCAGGAGTTTTTAAACCTTTAGCTAATTCAGCTGTCATACTTTTGATTGTAGCTTCATCCATGTGAAGTACCTCTTTTTATTATCCTCAGTAGGATAAATGAAAATTAAGTACTTACACAAAATTTAGAACAGTCCCACAACTCATTTTGTTGAACTATATCTGTACAACAACTCTACCTCGAATTTTTCCATCTAAAATTTCATTTGAAATATTTAAAGCATCTGTTAACTGAATTTCAGTAGTTACTGTTTCTAATTTTGTTTGATCTAATTCTGTAGCCAAACGTTCCCATGCTTCTTTTCTTAATTCGATTGGTGCCATCACGCTATCAATTCCATATAAGGTAATCCCTCTTAGAATAAATGGAGCAACTGTTGCTGGAAAATCCATTCCGCCTGCCAAACCACACGCAGCAACTGCACCACGATATTTTGTACTAGCACATGCATTGGCTAAAGTATGGCTTCCAACAGTATCAATCACGCCAGCCCAAACTTCTTTGTTTAATGGCTTTCCTGGGGAAGATAATTCAATACGATCAATAATTTCACTCGCACCTAGATAGGTTAAATATTCTGACTCTTGAGGTCGACCAGTTGAAGCTGTAATCTCATAACCAAGATAATTCAAAATAATAATGGCAATACTACCTACTCCACCATTTGCACCTGTCACTAAAATTTTTCCATCACTTGGTTTAATACCATGTTTTTGTAAAGCCATGACACACAACATTGCGGTATAACCTGCTGTACCAATAACCATCGTATCTTTAAAAGAAAAAGCAGAAGGTTTTTGTATGAGCCAATCACCAGAAACAGTGACTTGCTCGGCTAGCCCTCCAAAATACTTTTCACCCACTCCCCAACCATTCAGTAGAACTTCATCTCTTTCTTTCCATGCTGGATGTTTTGATTCAATTACAACACCTGAAAAATCTATACCTGGTGTTAACGGAAAACTACGAACCACAGGTGAACGCCCTGTAATTGCTAAAGCATCTTTATAATTCAAAGTTGAATATTTGACTTCAACTCTAACCTCTTCTTCTTGTAAAGGCTTTGATGCAATCTCAGTAATTTGTGATGTGTAACCTGCTTCATCTTTAGTAATTACGATACCTTTGTACATAGAACTTCCTCGCTATTTAATTAGACTACTTGTCTAGAATTAATTAAAAAATAAATGCAGACATCTGCATTTATTTTTTAATTAACTTTTTACGTGATTTTGTTGTTCTACAGCTAAAGTAAACAAACGATAAAACGCATCTAAAGGACTTATTGATTTGACCAAACGTGCTCTAAGAACTGCGCCTTCCCATCCAATCCAAAATTGATAAGCAGCTTCATCACAATCAGTTACGCTATATTGTGAATTTGACTGATGTAGGCAATCAGAAACCAATTTCTCCCATACTTTAAAAATACTTTCAATTCGGGCAATGATCTCTGATGGCAAATACGAAACTTCTTGTCCTAAGTTACCCAAAATACAACCTCGTTTAAAATCATATTTTTGCAGTTTTTCACCCGCATCTTTTACAAAATTTTGCAGCCTTTCTAGTGGGAAAAGATCAGTTTGACTTAAAAACTTATTCAATCTCTTCACAAAATAAAGCTCATAAGCATCTAAGACTTCTAAAATAAAAGCCTCTTTATTTGCAAAATAATGGTAGAAAGACCCTTTAGGAACTTGAACTGATTTCATGAGATCGTCCAAGCTCATAGCATTCATTCCACGTTCGGTCAGTAACTCGATACCTCGGCGGATTAACACTTCTTTGGTGTCTGCATAGTTACAACCGTGTTTGGTTGGTCGACCACGTGGTCTTTTGGGTAAAGAAGAATAATTCATATAATGAAAATAGACTATGTGACTAGAAATATCAACAATAAGATTATTTGATTGAAAATTTTATCTAAACGGCATCTATTTCTTTGCTGGGAGAACTTAGCCTTTTATATAAATGTACTTAAAAATTCTACGAGTTCATGAACTCATTTTTAATAAATTCCTATTACTTTTATTCAAAATATTGAAATTAATAAATATATTGTAAAAATAATTTATAAACTAGATTTTAGGTAAACATAAGTTAAATAAATAATACCTTCCATTTTGTTCATTAATTCTGATATAGATTAAATGAGGTTCTATTCTCAGTCAAATTTGTAATGCACTTTTATATTTGCTTCAGTTAAACAAGTTTTCCTCAAGGTCTCATTTCGTAAAGAAATAGCCAGAACTCCCATGAGCTTAATGTGCCACCAACAATGATTTAATTTATTCTTAATGTATCAATAACAAGTTTCAAAGCTGGTGACTGCTGTCTACGATGAGGATAATACAAATGAAATCCTGGGTAGGCTATTGCATACTCATCCAATACTTTTATTAATTGCCCTTGTAATAAATTGTCCTGAATAAGCTCTTCAGGAATGTAAGCAATGCCTTCTCCAGCTAATACTGCATCAGCAATAAGCTCAGAATCATTAAAGACCCATTGCCCAGAAACTTTAATTTTAGTTTCAATGCCTTCAACCAAGAATTCCCATTGATATAATCCACCTTGAGTAGACAATCGATAGCCAATACAGTTATGTTGAATCAAATCTTGTGGTTTTTCTGGGATGCCCTTTAGCGCAAGATATTCAGGCGATGCCACCACAACCATTCTGACATCTGTACTAATCCGAACAGCGATCATTCCTTCCGCTACCCGACTACCAAAACGAACCCCTGCATCAAAACGTTCCGCTACAATATCAACCATGCCATTATTTGCAGTTAGCTCAATATTGATATCTGGATAAAACTGCGTTAATTGCTTTAATTTCGGTAATAGCACATAACGGATAGCATGATGACTTGCATTTATTCTTACATTTCCCGCTGGTGTATCTCTTAGTTTCGACAGTAATGATAATTCATTATCTATATGATCAAAACTTGCTCCAATCGTCTGTCTTAGCTTGTCACCAGCCTCTGTTGGAGAAACGCTACGTGTAGTCCGAGTGAGCAACAACATCCCTAAACGCTCTTCTAGTCCACGAATGGTATGGCTCAAAGCAGACTGGGAAACACCTAGCTTACCTGCGGCTTTAGTAAAACTACCTTCACGAGTCACCATCAGAAAGGCATATAGATCATTATAGTTCTCTTTTGTAATCATATAGATCCTCTATGGTTCAGTAATTTAAGTGTTAATATTGAAATAATACCACTTAGAAACGTATGATTTATTAATCCTATTCATGACTCTATCCCATTTTAGCTCCTTGCTCATACATTTTCGTATTTCTATAATCTTTTATGCTTCGCACAAATAATTGAAGTTAAAAATAAAAAATCTATTATTCTTAAAAACTATAAGAGATTTGAACATGGCATATTCCCTCACCACGTTCATTATTAAAAGAAATATATAAGCTCTAATCCAACATTCTGCTCGTGACAATGCTTATTTCTTTATTCATATCCGTTTATGAATTTCCGATTTAATTGAATTACTTTGTCGTCAAACGTGATACTAAAATAGAAGAAATAACCAAAATAAGCGCGCTGGCTACAAAAGTTATCTGATAACCACTATGGTCAAATAAAATTCCACCCAGTGTTGAACCTAAAGCAATTGCAAGTTGAATCACCGCTGCCATTAAACCGCCACCCGCTTCTGCATCATTGGGCAAGGTACGTGCTAACCATCCCCACCATCCCACAGGCGCTGCTGTTGCTAAGAACCCCCATATGCACAGTAATACTGCAACGACCATCGTCCAAGTTCCAAAAAATACGAGTGACAATGCGATAACAGCCATCATGATAGGAATAACGATCAAAGTTGCATAAAAACGACGCTTCAAGAACGTATTAATTACGGCAGTGCCAATAAATCCCATAATCCCAATACCTAGTAAAATAAGTGACAAGGTCGAAATATCAACTCGGGTTATGGTTTCTAAAAATGGTCGTACATAGGTATAAAGAGAAAACTGTCCCATGAAAAATAAACTGATCGCTAACATACCCATCATAACGACTGGATTACGCAATAACCCCAAAATGGATGATTGCTTTTCTGTTTGACGAGAAGTAGCTGGCATTGAAGGTAAACTCAACCATTGCCAAATAAAAGCGATGATAGCCACAGGAACTAAGCATAAAAATGCACCACGCCAACCAATGATTGAGCCTAGATAACTTCCTAAAGGAGCAGCAATCACCATTGCCAAGGCATTACCACTGTTAAAAATTGCTAATGCTTTAGGAACTTGTGAGCTTGGTACTAATCGCATTGCCATTGCGACTGACATCGACCAAAAACCACCAATCACCAAACCAATCAACGCACGACCTAGCATATAAATTGTATAGTTTTGCGCCAATGCCACGATTGCACCTGAAACTGCCATAATGGCCGTTAAAACTAACAAAAGTGTTTTACGATTCATATCTCCTGCTAAGCGAGAAATCGTCAAACTTGTGATCACAGCAAAAGCACCTGAAATTGCAATTCCCTGTCCAGCCAAACCTTCTGTAATATGAAGATCTGTTGCAATCGGTGTCAGTAAACTCACTGGCATAAACTCTGATGCAATCAAGGCAAAAACACATAAGGTCATTGCAAAAACCCCACTCCAGTAGGCAGGAGCTTCTACGAGGCTTTCTTTTTCTTCAGGGTTAAGCATTGACTATCTCTACTCGAAATTGGAGTAGCAATTATAAAAATAAGGTTCAACTGGAATAAGTAGCTTAAGCCGAATAGAGTTATGTATATAATTCATGAATCATAATAGTATAAACATCGTATTTTTCGCAGTTTTTAGTATTTACACTTTTAAAAAATCAAATAATTTTTATTTAAATACATTATTTTCAATTACTTAAAATACCCACCACCCAATTAATGAATATAAATCATAAGTCTATGCTGTTTTTTTAGGCTAATACTTCTTAGAAAGAATAGATAAACTCCTTTCAATCCCTAAATTTATGAATCATCTTTTTACAGGAAGCTGGAATCATGCAATCACATATAAAGAAATTCCGTAATGCAACTCTAACAGCGACCCTCATTGCCACAATGGGTTTATTTTCTTCAACTTCAACAATGGCGGCAGATATGCCAAAAGATGCAGATAACTTCTATCAAAGTAGTCAGGTCACGATTCAAAAAGTTACGTTTAAAAATCAATACAACATGAATGTTATCGGTAATTTATTGATTCCTAAAAATTTAAATAAGAATACTAAAGCTCCTGCAATTATTGTGGGACATCCAATGGGAGCGGTGAAAGAACAAAGCTCAATGCTTTATGCACAGAAATTGGCAGAGCAAGGCTTTATCACTTTAGCAATTGATTTACCTTTCTGGGGCGAAAGTGAGGGACAACCTCGCAACTTAGTTGCCCCTGAACTCTATACAGAAGCCTTTAATGCTGCGGTAGATTATTTAGGCAGTCAAACCTTTATTGATCGTAATCGTATTGGCGTATTAGGTATTTGTGGTAGCGGTAGCTTTGCGATTAGTGCAGCAAAATTAGATCCTCGTTTAAAAGCCATTGCGACTGTTGCAATGTACGACATGGGTGCGGTAACACGTAACGGTTTAAATCACTCCCAGACGCTTGAGCAACGTAAGAAAATGTTAGAAACAGCAGCAGAACAACGTTACTCAGAGTTTCAAGGTAAAGGTAAACAATGGATAAACTATTTACCTAAAACAGTCGATGCCAATAGCGATCCTATTGTAAGTGAATTTCATAACTTTTATCGAACACCACGCGGAGCAGCAATTCCTACGGGCCAGACTTTGGAACAAACTCAAAATAGAGCTTTAACCAGTGAAGTTAGATTTGTGAATTTCTATCCATTTAATGACATAGAAACCATCTCACCTCGCCCAATGCTTTTTATTACTGGTGATCAAGCGCATTCCAAAGAGTTTAGTGAAGATGCCTATAAACGTGCTGGTGAGCCTAAAGAGTTGTACTACGTTAAGGGTGCAGGACACGTTGATCTATATGATCGAGTTGATGTTATCCCTTTTAACAAATTAACTGACTTCTTTACTAAAAACTTGAAGTAATCTTCAGTTTAGCCAAGTTGTGCTGACTCAAACCAACTTGGCATTTTTTAATTGAAAGTCCATATTATTGCCCAACCATGATGAGAACGAAAAATAAAGTTAGCCTTATTCTGATTACATTAGGCAGATTTTTACCATCTGTACTACTTTACATCGTCCCCAATTTGGACACTTTGAATAGCCACTGATTTTGTAGACACCTTTTAATTAGTGGTGGACTGCCACTACTCTCCTAGACAAATTTAGCCTTTTCCTAAAACCTTTTTAGTAGGAAAATATGCATTCATAGCTAGGTTCATGAACCAAATATTTTATAAGTTATCACTTTAGTGCGCTAAGTAATTAAATTTATTGTTTATTAAACATAAATTTAATTGTGAACTAGATTCTAGGTGAACATAAGTTAAATAGCATATCCAAGACTGTAGCCTACGCAACCTCAGTTGGTGCTACAGCTCGACATCGTGAATCTCAGTAAAATTATATTCACGATGCCGAGTACGCTAATGAACATAATATACGTTATGCCGAAATCTACGCGCGCAGTCTATCAATGTGATGATCTAACTTTATAAAAAACTGTTTGAGCTGATCTATTTCTTTATCGTTGTCTAATTCTGAATTTTGCAGTTGTTCTAGCACGGTTTCCAGTAGATCACGCATGTACACATAGTCAGCCTTGGTTAAAACGCCCTTTGATCTGTCATAGCTAACAGTCTTGTAAATGTGTCTGCTAGGCATCGTAAAAAAGCCAAAAAGTTAAAGCAAATAATGAAGCAACAAACCAAAGTTCAAGAACATTCATTGTTGTATATCCAATCTTTACCGGCATCTTATTTATGCCTATGTTGTCAGTTCGCGCCTACGGACGCTCTAGCCTTACCGTTGTAATCTAAATGGGAGCTTGTAATCAAGGAGAAGTAAATCATAAATCAAGCCCTCGAATCACTCGTAGACACTCGTTCTGCAAATATAAGAGATAGCTAAAATGAAAAGAATCTTACTAATAAGCCTAATCTCAACTAGTACATTTGCAACTGAATTAAAGTTCACATATCCAACTTATAAACTTGAATACAACCCAATAACACAAAAAATCAAAGTTTTATCGAAATCCAATAGCACTAAGATATGTGATAAGGAAGTCCATGGAGAAAAAACAAAAGCTTTAATTATTCGCAACTTAAAAGATAAAAATGTGAAATCTGTAGTTATATTTAGATGCTTTAGAGAATAAATATATCAATCAAAAAGTTTTAATGAGCCATTAAGACTTAGGACAATATAGAGATAATAAAAAGCTAAGAAAGCTAATAAAATCCAAAAAATAAGCTGTAAATAGAGTCGAATCATAATGAATGTGCTCCAGTAATTATACGGCTAGGTTTTTGATCTAAAGGTATCGGTTCAACAACTTCCTGAGGATTTGCATTATTAGATATTTGAGGGTTTTCTTTAGGAGTTGCATAGTCATAAGCGATCACCTGTTCAGGCTGTTTATATGGATTAAACGGTCTATCACCTGCCATTACACGTTTACATAAGTCTTTAGGTGCATCATGCAAGATTGTGCCTTGTGTGTCATAAGCAACACCATTCATACAACCTGAAAATACTCGATGAGCCGTCACTGGTGCTGGTGTCATGTATGAATAATCAAATGGATTATCAGGTTTGTATTGGTTTGCAATTTGATCGATAGAATTTTGGTTTAATGCTAAATTTTTTTGGTCTTGAACTTGGGGATTCTGCAAGTCTAGATATTGTTCATAGGTTAAGCCCATAAGTTCAGCATTCTTTTTATCAAGCGCAATCTTTGTAGGATCATTAGCCGATAATTGAACAATTTCTGCTTGCTGAATCTCTGCTGCTTCTGCTTGATTTGAACCATCACCCAAAATACCGAAGAAACCAGTCTTACTGGCAGTCATAAATGAATAGCCAAATAAAACAACAGGTATACAAGCAATTAGCAAATACTTCTTGGGAAAGTATTTTTTAACATTATGCTTTTCAGACGAAACATAAAATTTGTATAGATGCTTTGGATAACGCCAAAATTGCTTATCTAGTGCTGATTCAGCAATAGATTTACCCCATGTTGTCTGTGCTTCACCGAATGTCCAAATAACAGCCTCATCACGTCCGTATTTACGACGCATAACATAGTGAAGTGTGACATTACCCAAAACGTCAGAATTTAGCTTTGTAGGCTTTTGAGTAATAAGGACGATTTCAATACCAAAGTGTCCATGCATAGACATGGTAAATCCAATATCTAAAATTTCCTCTTTACGTTTCCTAAGAGCTTTTGCATAGGCTGTTTGAAGTTGAGAAAGTTTGTTTTTTCTCATTGTTTCAGTCATTTCGGCTTTTTCAACTTGTGCAATTTGTTCCTCAAATTCAGGTATTGCCAAGTTTTTTAATAGGTCTTTTTCTGAAAAAGCAGGATGTTCATGTGCTTCGTCATAAACTAATACAGCATCGTTAGGAAGATCGCGCCAGTCGAAAGGATTGTGTAGAGATGAATTGATGTGAAAGACACCTGGTATTTTAATACCAACAATATTTGTATAAACAGGTCTACCCTCGTTTAAGTATTCAAATATGATCTGAATACATTTAAGGGTCTTACCTGTCCTGATTGGTGCTGAAATTAATATAGCCATAATAATTGCCTCTCGAAAGCTAACGAACGCTCAGGACGTCGTCGCTCCCTCCTCCTGCTTCGCTTATCGTTAAGCTTTTCCGATTGCCAATTTTGATGATTTGATAAATGCAGCAGTACCAATTGATGACATGACAACAGACAATGCTTAGGGGATTTTTAGAATGCCTAAAACACCCATAATGTTTGCGGGTATATTTTGGTATAGGCCTAACATTTGGGCTTGAGCTTGCATAACAAGATCATTGATAAAAGTATAGGAAAGGAAAGCTAGCCCTGCTCCAAGCATTAATTTGGCAACTAATGAAGATGCAAAGGCAGCTAAAATCGTGATTAAAATAGCAGGCATTAGGATTTACTCACTATGATGTACGCGCCAAATAAATAAGAAATAATTAAAATTAATGAGCCGAAAAACTCTAAGTTGTCACACCATTCATCAAAGGAAAATGATTTATTAAAATTGAACTGAGGAATACGAATGGTCATCTCTGATGGACATTGAGCACGACTTGTAAAAATATTTGTGTCAAATGTTTGGGGGGTAATTTCTTTCTCAGGTGGATCTTGGTCGCCAAATATGTCATCTCCTAAGTCTTCACCCTCAAGCCATTTGGTTAATTCATCAATTAATGAATTCGTTTCATCTATCTTGGCATTGGTTTCTGACATGTCGACATTAACATTGACATCACCTGTACCACCGTTTGATCCACCAGTGTCACTGCCACCCTGATTTTGATTTCCTGCAGTAATAGCGTCTTTAATAGAATCAAGCTTGTCCCCAATAACATTCATAATGTTTTCAAAAATGGTTTGTTCTTCAGGTTTATCAGTTGGGTTTGTAGGGTCTTGAGTAACTGGAGGTGTAGGATTCGTGTCAGTAGGTTTAGGTTGTCCACATTCCTGCCCCGTAGAAATAGCAGTACAAGTCATGCCCGCTTCAAAATCAACATCAACACAGGCTCTTAATTTATATTGGCACTGGTTGGTGCAAACGTATGAACCTGAACTAGTAGGTACTTTCAAATCAACTGATGTAGCACTAGGACAATCAACAGCTTCTGATAAAACTGGATTATTGAGTTTTCCACCATCACTTCTTGTAATTGAACAATTGTTCTTTGTCGCTGTTGTGAGTGAATAAGTGAATGAACCACCATTACTGAGAGTGCTATTAAAATGCGCTACAAGTGCTTGGCATGTAGCTGTAAAGCTGCTTGTTGATGTTTGTGACTTATATCCTTGAGCATAAAAAAAAGCATTAGCAATGGATGGGAATAGAAATAAAAAAACTAAATATTTAAATGCTTTCATCTGAACCCTCAAATATTTAATTTCTTTAAAAAAGGCGGTAAAAAGCCAAGAAAACAACAACTAAAATGATCCAATTCAAATCGCTTTCTGTCATTTTCTTGGCTCCAAAATCACTTGCTGAAGAAACCGACAACTTTACGTGAACCCCAAATGAGGACTGCAACACCAAGCATGAAAGCTACTACAAGACCAATGTTGTCTTCGGTTGAGTTACCAGCAAGAGCAGCAGCTACATCAAGAGCAGCATTTGCATTAGTTGCTAGTACAGAGGTTGATAAAACAGCACCTACACCGTATGTGCCGACTTTCTTTTTATTGATAATAGTTTTCATAACTATCCTCCAAAAAAGCGCAATATTTTTTTCGACGACCAGATCAGCGCATATATTCCAATCGCCCACTGAAGAATGATGTCTCTATCAGCGTTAGTTAAAGTTGGCAGAAAGCTAGCCTCCTGCCATTCTGTACATACGGGCAAATCATCTTGTGTTTGTAATGTTTTGCACTCGTATGCCATTTCTTAAAATCCTTAGCCTTGGCACTTGGATAAGTGAAAAGGCATGTTGTTTTTGTGCATTAAATTGAAGCATTTGGGACATTCGCTGATGTCGGTTCCAAACAGCACGAATTTAATGTTCATGCAGGTTTAGCCTGTGGTAGATAGACATCTAGGCAGACCAAATTTGTCTCTTTACCCGTTGAAACTGCTTCAACAAGCATTTCGCATTTAAGCGGTGCTTTAAGTGTTTTTAATTTTTCGATATTTGTATGGTCTAACCATTTGAATACCTCAATTGCATTGCCCCAGTTTTTACCCTGTGACTGATCCAAAGGCATTTCGACATACAAGGTCACGTAGTCATAATGACGACCTGTTTTGTCATCTTTGAAATCAACAGGTTTAGCGCCAACGATTGTTACTGGTGTTTTAAATTGCATTTTTTACATCCTCATTGCTGTCATTAAGACGTGATCCAACCGCTTTGGATAAGCAAATTGGTCTGTGTGTGAAATTAGATTGATCAGTTCTTCAGGTTCAAAAATCTGCTTAAAGAAATTGATATATTTGCCCTACTGCCGTTTGAGCGTCGCAATTGCTGCCTTTGCAGTAATGGTCGAATTCTTTTTAAGTGTTTCAATACGTGCAGGCTGAATATGCGGTGCAATGTCTTCAAAGCATGGATAAGCCGAAAGTAAATACTCAGACGGAGCAAGCAACATATCGAAAGGCAAAATACGGTCTACAGCCTTGAACTCAACTTCACATCGTTGCCAGTTGTCGTCAGGATCACCCTCTGCCCTGCCTTTTTCATACAAACGCAGATATTTACCCGATTCACGACTACCAATATTTAAGGTACGACCGCGACCATTTGGACGTTTTCAATTGCCTTTATATTCAATATTTGGAGCACGATTTCCACATTGGAAACCGCCGATATCGTCTTGATAATTACCCCAATCAACATTGATATGCTTGCCATCAAAGTCATCATGAGCTAAGTCGATACGGGTTAACTTTGCACGTTTGGCAATATTGGTCAGGAATGTATATAGACGTTTTTCCCAACCTGAGTCAGCAAAGGCACAGCCTTTACCTGAAAGCATCACTAGGATGGTATTTCGTTGGCCACCAATGCAGACCAAACCCATATCTTGACCAAGAACGTAAGATTGTTTGTAGAAGTTACGACCGCTTTTATTTTGGCTTGTGGTCGAAAATCCAAAGATATGCTCTAAATGTTCATCGAATGCGATTATTGTATTCATCCAACGATTTTCATCGGTCGAATCTTCCGTATTTAGGAAGCGATCCCCTACTGTTTCAATTCCAATAGTGAAATTCACCCAGTCCACTACGGCAATTTCATTATCCGCAGGTAAACGACATTGAACTGGCTTAGCGCCTGATGATGTTGAAATCATGTGCATGTATGGCACAGGGTTTTCGCGGGCGAATGGCAGCTCTAAATCCCAATCCGCAGTGTCCATGCGTGACGGCTGATTAAGCTTTTCCCCCATCTTATTAGAGGGGGTTTTCAATCCCCACTGTAAACTCGCTGTATTCGATTGTTTTTTGTTCTCAGGCAGATCAATTTCGTTAATGTAGTTTCGGTTAAGTGACCAATTTAATTCAGGCATTAGTTGATCCCCATTGAACGCATTAAGTCGTTTTCTTGTTTTATTGAATCGCAGTATTCAGCAACTTTGGCAGAACGGTAGCCCCACTCTGTCATGCACATTTCAATATGAAAAAGAACCTTTTCGGTTTCGTAAGCAGGATTTCCCCCAATAATTAATTGACAACCACGGTCAAAAATTATCTTTGCAACTGTCTCGAAGGCTTGTTCTTTAGTCATTTGTAATTTGTAATTTGTCACAAGTTACATTTGACTGTAAAATAACATGTTAGATGTTACAAAATAACATGTAATACGATATAAATTACAAATCACATGGAGCACTGAAATGTCCACTACAGTTAGAATTCGAGATGAAGAGGAAGAAATGCTTCAGGAACTTACTTTAAATATGATGATTGAAACGAAATCCCGCATAAAAGAATCTGATGTTCTTCATACACTTATAAGAAAGCATCTAAAAGATATTAAGACTTCAGACGTAATGAAATATCGTGAAGAAGTACTAAAAAAAGACTGATTATCTATGTCGATCCAGACTATTAGATTTATAAATAAAAAAGGGCGAATTAATCGCCCTTCTCTTCGGGAAATAAAATTGTGGCTATTGGATTATTCTGCCTAATTTTAGGGTTTATAGTTGGCTATCTCTGGAGAGACTCGAAAGAGCCAAAAGAGAAAGTAATTAAGCAGCAAAAACGAAATGTCTATTTGAGCTATAACGAAAGACAGCGTGAAAAAATGCGTTATGCAAGTGATGCAGATAGAATCAGACAGTTAAACTTACTTTCTCATAATGAAAGTAAGTTTATGCGACTACTTCAACATCAATTTGAAGAATACAAATTGGTGGTTAAAGACAGACGTTTTTACATTGCAGATCAAGACAATTACCCTATTGCTATCTTTGAATATCGCGATGGAACAAAAGAATTAAGGGCCGAAGATAAGGAAGACGGTCTCCCTGTTTTTTTATATAAAGCTATGATTTCAAGTGAAGCTATTGCAAAAGATAAGCTATCGCTAACTCGATGTCGCATAACGTAATTTTATGTTAAATAGCATATCCAAGAATGTAGCCTACGCAACCTCAGTTGGTGCTACAGCTCGACATTGTGAATCTTAGTAAAATTATATTCACAATGCCGAGTACGCTAATGAACATAATATACGTTATGCCGAAATCTACGCGCGCAGCCTATCGATGTGATGATCAAAATAGCTTCAATATTAAGTTTTTAATCACTAGATGGCTGAATAACCTTGTGAACAATATGCTCATGTGTCGGTACGAGGCCGGCTTTTAAGCCAAGTGGTTTAAACACCTTATCTAATACGACCTGAGTCAGTTGACCTTTGTCCTGTTCAATGTCGGTTAAAGTACGCCGACTGATTCCAACCATTGCTGCATATTTTTCTTGAGATAGCCCCAATACATTTTTGCGCAAGTGGCTCAGCAGTTGCCCCAAGGTAATTTTACCGAATAAATATTGCGTATATAAATCAATGAGCAATTGCTGACGGTCAAGTGGCTGATTTTCCTTTTTCATAATAGCTCCCATCGACTCAATTTGGCTTCAATAAAGTCATATCCTAGACCTGGCATATCTATAATCGTTTGGGGAACACCTTTATTGATTAATTGCTGTTTGAGACCAATAAGTTTGCTCGCCAATGTTTTCAATGTACTTAAAGAGATATGTGGTTCACACCAATGTGCAAGATTTTGGCTAATACCTTCCCAGCGGTATTCCCCTCCTTCTTCATACGGACTTCCCCATGTTGTTGATCTCATCACAACTTCTGGATCGGCTTTCATTGGGGCAAAGTCGTAAATTGGAGCAAGAAATATTCGTCCTGATTTTTTTAAGAATGACGTATTACGGCCGTGATTATCTGAGTTACCAAAAATGATATTCAGCAAATCCCTTTGTAACCACTCACAAACGAATTGCGAAGAATCAAAGTTTTTGTTCACTGATTTTAATAAGGTACAAAGCGCGTCTATGACCTCAAAATGATTTAAATGGCTCCCTGGAGTTTTATTCAATACGGAATAAACCGACTCAAGCCCGAGTCGATGCCATTGTTGATTACGCCACTCTGTGTCAAATCTCGGCAGCCATAACGAAGGGTATTTCTGACCTTCAATCAGCTTCATCTGAGAAGTTTCAATTGTTGTAAATCCAAGTTCATTCAGGACATGATAAAAATGATATTCTGCTCTCAATATGTCGCAATCTATTGCACTACGCTTATTTCGAGGGAATTTAACTAGATAATGCTGATCTGGTTCATCAAAAGAATTTTGATAGGTATCAATCCAAATCTCCTGATCCTTTGATACGCGAATCAGTAGTTTTGGAGCCTCACCACCTGCACCAGTTGCACCGCCACTAATTGCACCCATTTGTTGTGCGTATTCGAGAAAATCAACATTTCGTTCCGTAACATCATCAGTAGTGAACTTGCGTAAGTGCAATGTTGATTCTGGATTTATTGGTGGAACTGACTCCTTAACTCTTAGATTCCCTACAGGAGCAATTGTGCCCTTTTCCAATAAAGTAAAATCTTGTTCTGCTGGCGAAAGTTTTTGCAGACCTAGATATTGCACTAAATAACGTCGAGCAGCACCAGACGGAACAATATCATCTAAAAAACTAAACCAGACTTTCGATTCATGTTGAATGAGAATCTGAACAGGAAGTGCTAAGCTACAGGCATGTTCATCTCTCTTATCTAGATATGAAATGGCATATTCTAATTCGTAGGATAACTCACTCGCACTTGCAGAACCTTTATGTGGTTCTAATATCTTGAGTTCTGCTATATCTAGCCATTCTGTATCGAGAAGAGCTTGGATCGTTAATTTTTCCATAGATATAAATGAGCAAATATTTTCTCAAAAATATCATAAAATAAAAAAAATGAGAATATATTTGCGCATTTTATGGTAATTTAAATTGAATGAGCAAATATTTGCTCGATCAATAGCTGCAGCTTCTTCCAATACTACAAATATAGAGCTCATCCACATCAGACAGTACACAAAACATGTGCCTTAAGATCTCTAATAGTAGACTTGATCTGGTAATGGTTTATACGAGCGCGATCCATGGTGAAAAATGAAGCCACGTTGCTGGCGAGCGATTCTGTGAAGTAACCATTCTTGTCATTCAATTGTGAATGAACTGAATAGTTAACAATTTTATAGACACCTTGAAGTTAGATAAAATGGCTAATAAACAAGGTGCTTATGAGCAGTAAAAGATACCCAGAAGAGTTCAAAATTGAAGCAGTTAATGTCGCAGAAAGTTTCTTCCAGTTATTAAAGCGGGAATGAATTAAAAAGAAAATTTACACAACTAGGTCTGAAGCGAGGACAGATATCTTTGAATATATTGAGCTGTTCTACAATTCAAAACGCAGACAAGGTTTTAACGGTCAGCGTTCTCCATTAGAGTACGAATTGGAGCAGCCAAATTTAATTGGCTACATTTATCTATTGAATACACATTCAAGCAACCGAATTATCAAGTAAAATATTTATTGAACTATCAATAACACCTTTAGCTTGTAAAAAAGCGAGTTCTTCTCGGGATTTATACTGTAATAAAATCTTTAGTGTATGTTCACCCAACTGTGGCGCAGCATGCTTATATTCAACCGGTGTATTGGATAACTTTATCGGTGAACCAATCATTTTAAATTGATCATTCAACGGATGTGCAACATCCACCACCATATTCCGAGACTGAATTTGTGGTTCATGTAGTACATCTTCTATCGAGTTAATCACCCCGACCGGTACTTTTACTGCATGAATTGCCGCTACCCAATCTTGTGCATTTTTAGTCAAGAAGTACTCTGACAGCAATGGAATCAATTCATCACGATGCTTAACCCGATCCTGATTATGTTGAAACCTTTTATCTTCTAATAATTTAGGAAGTTCAATGGCAATGCACAAATCTTTAAACTGCTTATCATTGCCACAGGCGATAATAAACTCTTTATCTTTGGCTTTGAATGTTTGATAAGGAACAATATTCGGATGATTATTCCCCATGCGCTTTGGAGCAATACCAGAAGTTAAATAATTCATGCCCTGATTGGCCAGTGTAGCCACCTGTACGCCTAATAAGGATAAATCGATATATTGCCCACAACCAGTGTGTTGGCGTGCCAGTAAAGCCGCCTGAATGGCAACGGTTGCATACAGCCCCGTTTGAATATCGACCACAGCTACACCGACTTTTTGTGCACCGCCACCGGGTAACTCATCCTTTTCACCTGTAATACTCATTAATCCGGACATACCTTGAATAATAAAGTCATACCCCGGCTCTTCTGCACGCGGTCCAGTTTGGCCGAATCCAGTAATTGAGCAATAGACCAAGTTTGGATTAAGCTGATTTAAAGATGCATAATCTAAACCGTATTTTTCCAATGAGCCTGCTTTATAGTTTTCAATCACTACATCGGCAGTTTTAGCAATTTCACGAATCAGTTCCTGCCCTTGTTCAGTTGCAATATCGATAGCAACTGAATATTTGTTGCGGTTGGTACACTGGTAATAGCCCGATTCACGGGTGGCAGCACCCTGATTATCCAGCATCCACGGTGGTCCCCACATACGGGTGTCATCTCCCACTTTTGGACGTTCAATTTTAATCACTTCAGCACCTAGATCAGCCAAAATCTGTCCACACCATGGACCTGCTAGTACGCGGCTTAAATCCAGTACCCGTATTCCTTGTAATGCACCCATGTTCTACTCCAAAAGCCAGCAGAGGAAGCTGCTGGCCATTTTTATTATTTAGCGGTAATAGTTTTGTTGATTACTTCCACGCTACTCGACGTTTTCTCTGCCGTATTTGTGACCGTCACTAATGAAGATTGCTGTGGATCATACTGCCGTTCACGGATAAACAAGCCTGGAATAACACCCGCAATAAAGTAGGCTGTACCCATTACAATAAATGCCATAGTGAATGAACCACCTGCCGCAATAATCCCGATGGTAGCAGGTGCAATCGCAGCACCTAAACGTCCCATGTTATACGCACCGCCAATGGCTGTACCACGAACATCGGTCGCGAAGGTTTCCGCCATATAGGTTGCATTTACACCGTATGGAATTCCATAGAGGAAACCAAAGGTAATTAATAAATAAGCAATATTGCTTGGTGTATTGTAGAAAATAATCACTGGTAAAAATGCGGCTGTCGCAACTGTACCAAAGACAAAAGTTACCCGACGACCCAATTTATCTGCGGCATAGCCTGCAATAATTTTCCCTAGAATCATTGCTGTATATGCACCTACCATATAGCCTGTTAAAGCTTTGAAGTTCATATTCAGTTCTGTTTCTAAATAGGTTGGCATCCAGTTATTGACACCGTAGTAACCAAACTGTAAGAAAGCAGCCGTAGTCATCCACAGCAAAACATTTTGCGGTGCTGAGTATGGCCAAAAATACGTTTATACACACTTTCAGAGGGAGCCTTTGCAGTGATTGCTTCAGCTGTAGGCTCAATTTTCAATTCTTTACGTTTAAATTGTTCTATTTTTGCTTCCTGCCAAGATGCAGGTTCAGGTACAAAACGCATGAAAATAAGTGCAAATGCTGCTGGAACAATCGTGACATAAAACAACATACGCCAGCCATGGTCAGGAATAATTGCGCCCGCCAACAACGTCGCCACAATATAACCAATGGTTTGACCTGTCTGTAATGTGCCTAAAACGGTGGTGCGATATTTTGTTGGTACATATTCAGCCATCAGCGTATTACACGCCATGTATAACGAACCTAATCCAAATGCACCAATAAACCGCAAAATCATGAACTGCTCATAACTTTGAGTGAAGCCTAGAATACAGGTCATAATTGAAAAGAAAACCACAGACCAGGCGATAGTTTTGACACGACCGAATTTGTCACATGCCCATCCACCTGTAATTCCACCAAGCGCCATCCCTGCTAGTGATGAACTTCCCAGCATACCGGCTTGAAATGAAGTTAGACCGAACTCAGCCTTTAAACTGGTTAAGCTGAATGACAACAGCATGATGTCGACACCATCAATTACCAGAGAAATAAATGCAAAAACAAATGCAATTTTCCAGGTGTTTTTATGAATACGGCACACTGTACCTATATTAGATGGTAATTTTCTGCTGAGCGATCCTGCTTCGGCTTGTATATCATTATTCATTTCCATATCCCTCATTTTCCCAAATGAGTCATCGGCAGTCCTATTATTTCTCTACATTTGCCTTAGGTTCTTTATTATTTTTCTATCGTTCCATTTGAACTTTAAGCTTGCAAACGCACAGATTTACAAGAATGTTTCACGATGAATCCTTTAATTTAAGTTAATTGTTGATTTTTTTGAGACAAAAAAGTCTCAAGGATGCCTATAAATAAACATCCTGAATTGAAAAACTAAATTAGTTACCGAAAGCGGCAATTCCGGTTTGTGCGCGTCCTAAAATTAACGCATGCACATCATGGGTACCTTCATAGGTATTAACTACTTCCAGATTAACCAAATGCCGTGCTACGCCAAACTCATCAGAGATCCCATTACCACCCATCATGTCACGTGCCAGACGTGCAATATCTAGGGCTTTACCACAGTTATTACGCTTAATTAAAGATGTACCTTCGACTGATGCAATACCTTCATCTTTCATACGACCAAAACGTAAAACTACCTGTAAACCGAGTGCAATTTCAGTTTGCATATCGGCCAGTTTTTTCTGGATCAACTGATTAGCAGCAAGTGGTCGGCCAAACTGTTTACGATCCATAGTGTATTGATGTGCCGTATGCCAGCAGAACTCTGCTGCGCCCATGACCCCCCAAGCAATCCCGTAACGCGCACTGTTCAGACAGGTAAATGGACCTTTTAAGCCACGTACTTCTGGAAATGCATTCTCTTCCGGTACAAACACGTTATCCATTACAATTTCACCAGTGATCGATGCGCGTAAGCCGACCTTGCCATGAATCGCAGGCGCTGAAAGTCCTTCCCAGCCTTTTTCCAAGATAAATCCGCGAATATCACCGACTTTCCCCTCAGAGGATACTTCCTTGGCCCAGATCACGAATACATCTGCTATCGGACTATTGGTAATCCACATTTTTGCGCCAGTTAAGCGGTAGCCACCATCGACTTTTTTGGCACGGGTAATCATGCTGCCCGGATCCGAACCATGATCAGGTTCAGTCAGGCCGAAACAGCCAATATATTTTCCTGTGGCTAATTTTGGTAAATACTTCTGTTTTTGCTCTTCAGAACCAAATTCATAAATCGGCACCATGACCAGTGAACTTTGTACACTGGCCATTGAACGATAACCTGAATCGACTCGCTCGACTTCACGTGCAATCAAACCATAGCTGACATAATTTAAACCAGCACCACCGTACTGTTCAGGAATAGTTGGACCTAGCAATCCTAATTCACCCATTTCACGAAAAATAGCAGGATCAGTTTTTTCATGGCGGAACTGCTCTAATACCCTTGGCATCAACTTGTCTTGACAGTAAGCAGCTGCTGCATCACGAATCATGCGCTCTTCTGAACTGAGTTGCTGTTCTATTAGGAACGGGTCTTGCCAGTTAAAATTTGATTTACTTACTTTCTTAGAATTTACCATTTGATTCATAGTGTCCTCACCAACCTTTAAGTCCATGTGTTGTATTATTCTTGGATTGACTGTATGCGTGAATAGTCTTTCTTTCAAACAATAAATATGCATGCAGTTATGCATTTTCCGCATACTTTATTTAATTTAAAATTCTTAAACTTAAATTATCAGGATGATTGAAGGTTTTTATACTTAAGTTGTATAGTCATAACATAATGATATGTAATTTATTGATATCTTAATATTTTCAAGGATGATATATGCGTCGCAAAATTCCTTCTTTGCAAGCACTTTTATGTTTTGAATCGGCAGCACGTCATGCTAGCTATACGCATGCATCACAAGAACTATTTTTAACTCAAAGTGCTGTTTCGAGACAAATACAACAACTAGAAAACTATTTAGATGTTCCTTTATTTACTCGAACACGCCATGGAGTAGAACTAACATATGTAGGCCAGCAATATTTCAAAAGTATTACGCCCTATCTAAAGGGATTAGAACAGACCACACTAGATGTTATTGCGCACAAAGGACAAGGAGGTACTTTAAAACTCGGGGTAGTGCCTACATTTGCTACACGCTGGTTGTTGCCAAAGTTACAAACCTTTAATCAACTTTATCCTGAAATTACTGTCCATTTAGAAACTAGTACACGACCTTTTTTATTTAATGACCATATTCTAGATGCTGCTATTTATGCAGGTACACCTCAACAGGTTGAACAATGTCCTGGCACATGTAGCCACTTTTTAATGCATGAAGATGTGGTTGCCGTATGCGCACCTAGCTTAATTATACACTATTTTCCTGATGCTACGATGATTAATATCAATAGCTTTGATTTAAGTGCACAACAATTAATAGAACTTCCGTTGTTACAACAAACGACAAGACCTCATATTTGGGAGGAATGGTTTAATCTCCATCCAATAAAGCACCCTAACCCTAACCATGGTCAACGTCATGAATTATTTTCAATGTTAGCCGTTGCTGCTAATCATGGTATGGGAATGGCGTTAATTCCACAAATGCTTATCAAAAAAGAATTACAAAAAAAGGAATTAGTTATGGTTTCGACTAAAAAACTAGAAAAAAAGCGAGCTTATTATTTAATACATTCTAGTCAGGAAAACTCACCACTTATTGAAAAATTTGTTGGATGGATACAACAAGAAGTGAAAGAATAAATTGAAGATTATGGACACTGCATGCATTATAAAAAATACTCTGTATCACTCTGAATTTTAGGCGAAATATGCTGCTCAACCCAGGTTAACCATGCTCTTGTTTTAGCATCAATAAAATGACGTGATGGGAGTAAAGTATAAACACCAATATCAGGTGATCTCCAATCTGCTAAAACACGGCGCAATCGCCCAGTACGTATAGCCTCAATCACAGCAAAAGTTGGAAGTAATGCGATACCCATATCTTGTTGCACCATGTCTAATAATAGTTCTGGTGTGTCAGCAATCAACTGCCCTGTAATATCGATTTGATATGAACAACTGTTTTCACTGACTAGATGCCATTGCGGTGTAATAGATGGATTCACCAATTTTAAACATGCGTGTTTTTGTAGATCATCTAATGATTTTGGTTCGCCATATTTTTCTAAATAGGCTGGCGATGCGCAGAGTAATGAAAATATTGTCCCAATGCGACGAGCTACAAATCTTGAGTCGGCCAAAGATTCAGTGAGATATAAACTGACATCAATTCCTTTGGCTAAAAGGTCTGGTACATTCTGCGAAGTACGGTATTCAACCGTAAGCTCGGGATAGGTTTGACAGAACTCGGCTAGCATCGGAGATACATAATGATGACCAAAACTGGCCATACTCAAAACACGTAACTTGCCCTGCGGTTTGCTTGCCATTCCCATGGCTTGAGCTTCAGCCTCTTCCACCATTGCGAGTACTTGACGACATTGCTCTGCATAAGCTGCACCAATATCGGTCAACGCATGCTGTCTGGTCGATCGTTGTAGTAATTTTGTACCTAAACGCCCTTCTAACTCGCTAATGAGTCGAGACACTTGCGCTGTTGTCAGTTCCATCTGCTCTGCGGCAGCGGTAAAGCTTCCACTATCAATGACTTTTAGGAAAGCATGCATTGCATGGAGTAATCCACCCTCAAGATTTTTGCGCATAACGTAAATATGTTTTTCTTAATTACGCATTGTTGCACCAGTCTGGATCACCCACAATGACATTAATGTACATACATTGAACAGTTTCATTGTCTTAAGTTGAACTGATCAATCTTTTTTCGAGTATGTCATTTACTCCAAATATTCAACGGGATGTTGAGAAAAGAAAGTAGCTCGATCTACAAAATTCAAAGGAGATATAAATGAATATAGCGACAAAATTTACCCCAAATAAAATTCCAACCAAGGATGTGTCACTTGAAGATAAATATCTCAGTGATGACGGTACTGCTTATATGACAGGTATTCAGGCTATGGTGCGTTTACCACTCGCGCAAACACGGCGGGATACTTTAAACGGTTATCATACTGCTGGTTTTATTTCAGGTTATCGTGGTTCCCCTGTCGGAAATTATGATAATTTTCTCTGGCAAGTTGAAGGCATACTCAAAGACCAACATGTTGTTTTTCAACCCGGTGTAAATGAAGATCTCGCTGCTACTGCAATTTGGGGTACCCAACAAGCCAATCTCGCAGGGCAAGGTAAATATGATGGTGTAACGTCTTGGTGGTATGGCAAAGGCCCGGGGGTAGATCGTTCTGGAGATGTTCTGCGTCATGCCAATCTTGCAGGAACATCAGAACGAGGTGGTGTGGTTGCCTTCTTTGGTGATGACCACTCTTGTAAATCGTCAAGTATTCCACACCAGTCAGAACACGTGATGATTGGTTGTGGCATTCCAATATTTTACCCGACTTCAATACAACAAATTCTGGATTTAGGCGCACATGCGGTCGCCATGTCACGCTTTGCGGGCGTATGGACGTCGATGAAGTTAGTCAGTGAAATCGTTGAAACTTCGGCTTCTGTTCATGTGGATTTAGATCGAGTCACTCCTGTTTTACCCAAAAATGTTCAAATGCCTGAAGATGGTGTCAACATTCGTTGGCCAGATCACGGCATTCAACAAGAAGAACGTCTTTATCAATATCGCTTGCCCGCTGTATTGGCTTATGCACGTGAAAATCAACTGAATCAAGTGACATGGCATTGTCCTGATGCGCGTATTGGTATTGCAGCCAGTGGTAAAGGTTATTTAGATACGATTGAAGCATTACGTATTCTCGGAATTGAAGGTGAAACGGCTCAACAGCTCGGACTGAGAGTGTATCAAGTAGCATTAATTTGGCCTTTAGAACCGCAAGGTTTGCGTGAATTTGCTGAAGGTTTAGCAGAACTGATTGTTGTTGAAGAAAAACGCCCGATTCTTGAAGCTCAAATTAAAGATGAACTCTATGCGCTTCCTGATGGCAAACGCCCTCGTATCATCGGTAAAGCAAGTGATGGAAAAGGTGAATGGAGTACATCGATTGATGAAGCACCCTTGATTGGTCACTATGAGTTCCAACCTGAACCTATTGCAAAAATGTTGGCAGCTCGATTCTTAAAATTAGATCTTCCAGAAAGTTTAAAAACACAGATTGAAAATAGAGTTGAGTTGCTACAAAAAGCAGAACATGAATCACGGCGTGTTCTGGATATTGCAGAACGTAAACCTTTCTTTTGTAGTGGCTGCCCTCACAACTCGTCAACTAAGTTACCCGAAGGCAGTCGTGCACTGGGCGGGATCGGTTGTCATTATATTGCCGTGTTACAAAATCATGAAACAGAAACGTTCACGCAAATGGGCGGTGAAGGTGTGAGTTGGGCTGGTGCTTCACATTTCACCAATGAAAAGCATATTTTTGCCAATCTAGGTGATGGAACCTATTTTCATTCAGGTTATCTTGCCATACGTCAAGCGATCGCTGCAAAACTCAATATGACCTACAAAATTCTCTATAACGACGCAGTGGCAATGACAGGTGGACAACATGTCGATGGTCATCTCAGCGTGGCACAATTAACACGACAACTCGATGCTGAAGGCATCACAAAACAAGTCATCGTCACGGATGAACCTGAGCTGATTCATGCCGAAGAAGGTATTGCTGCTCATGTCGAAATTTACCACAGAAATGAGCTAGATGATGTCCAACGCAAATTACGTGAGATTTCTGGCGTTACGGCGTTAATTTATGTTCAAACCTGTGCCAGTGAAAAACGTCGCCGTCGTAAACGCAATGCCTATCCTGATATTGCAGAACGAATTTTTATCAATAGTGAGATTTGTGAAGGTTGCGGTGACTGTTCTAAACAATCGAACTGCTTATCTATCGAACCTGTTGAAACCATATTAGGAACTAAACGTCAAATTAATCAAAGCAGTTGCAACAAAGACTTCTCTTGTGTGGATGGTTTTTGTCCAAGTTTTGTCACAGTCCATACCCGCGATATGAAACGTCCAGAAATATTCAAAGGTATAGAAGCTGGCTGGCCAGAAAAACCAATCCTTCCAGAACTAGATCAACAACCCATTCGGATCATGGTTGGTGGTGTTGGCGGTACAGGTGTGGTGACAGCAGGCGCTTTATTGGGAATGGCTGCTCATTTGGAGGGTAAAGCTGCACGTATCATGGATATGGCTGGACTTGCTCAAAAAGGTGGTACAGTTTATTCCTACATACAACTCGCTACAGAAGATGAGCAAATCTCCGCAACCAAAATCCCTGCGGGACAATGTGATGTTTTAATTGGTGCAGATGCGATTGTTGCAGGCAGTAATGCTGCACTTTCTCGTTTAAAAGCGGATGCTGTTGTCATCGTGAATGAAGATAGCTCCCCTACTTCTGATTTCCTTCAATCTCGTGATTGGTATGCGCCAATTACAGATTTGATTCACCGACTTCGTGGTCGAACGACTCAAGGAAAACTCACATCTTTACCTGTAACACGTATTGCCACACAAGTTTTAGGTGATGCAATCTTTGCAAATCAAATCTTACTTGGCATGGCTTGGCAAGCAGGTCAGATACCACTTAAACGCGAAAGTATTGAAAAGGCAATTCACCTCAACGGTACGGCTACTGAAAAAAACCTTGAAGCTTTCCGTATCGGGTGCCATTTGATGAGTGACCCTGACTTAGCCAAACGCATTATTGCAACCATACCAACAACGCGTAAACCAACCACGTTGGTTGAACTCATTAAAGATCGTTCAGCTCGTCTGGTCGAGTATTGGAATCAAGACTATGCAAATCAGTATCGAAATCTTGCTGAACAAGCTGCCAAAGTATTACCAGAAGAACTCGCTGGAACCATTGCGACACAGCTCTATAGGGTCATGGCGTATAAAGATGAATATGAAGTTGCACGCTTACTCACAGGGAAAAGCTTTAAACAATCAATTGAAACCCAGTTTGGTCAAGGTTTACGTTTAACCTATCACTTAGCACCGCCAGCTTTGGGCGCTCATGGCGCCATTCGCAAACGTGCTTTCGGATATTGGATGCGTATTCCGATGATTATTCTTGCTCGCCTACAGTGGCTCAGAGAAACATTCCTTGATCCATTTGCTTTGCAGCAAGAGCGTCAAAAAGAACATGCGTGGCGTGATCGTTATATCGCATTTGTCAAAGCCATCAGTTCTACACCTGAAAGTTATGACTTGTCTGTTGCTGAGCAAATCGCACAATTACCAGCAGATGTACGTGGTTTTGGTCATGTCAAAATGCAAGCGATGGATACAGCAATACAACGTTGGGATGAGCTTTCATTGAGTCTTCGCAAAGAACATGAGTAAAGGAAATAGGTTTAAATAAGTGGCTGATACATGATCAAACTCAGGTTGTATTGATCATGTTCAGCTACTCAATTTTATATATCAACGACTTTTTACTTTGCTAAGAGTCCCAAATTTTAGACAAGAGTGCACCATTAGATAACGTGGACTCTTTTGTGAGCTATTTTTTATTGCTATTAAGCTTATCAAACCAATCCTTTGATCCACCATCAAGAGCTCCACCAACTAACTTAGGACCTGAAACTTTTACAGGTCTTTCTGGTTTGGCAGACGATTGTTGAGTACCACTATTTTGTTGGCTATTGTTACTAGACTTCGTCATGATCAACCCTACATTGTTTAATACTAAAATTACTTTTTACCATTGGGAGTCTTATATGACTTCCCAGAAGCATCTTCCAGAATAAGTGTCAAGTCAGGTCCTTTAACCTTAACAGGTCTATCTTGTTTAAGAGGTTGGGCTGTATTATCTGTTGAATTAGAGTTAATCGACTTTGTCACGTTAAACTACCTTAGTTAAAAATATAAAAAATATAGAAATAACAAAGAATATTCCTGAATGAATAATTTCATTATATCCCTGTTGCATTAATAAAGTTTTATCATGATTTTTATTACGATACCACTTAATGGCTTCATCATATTTTTCCGCAAGATCCCAATAAATTGTTGGCAGCTCATTATCAAGAAAATACTCAATTAGACGATGATCTGAAGGCATTTTTTTAACTTCTTGAAGCTTTAAACTGTTAAAAATAGAAAACCATGCACTACAAAAAGAAAGAAAAGTTAAAACAATAAAAAAAATAATTAAGGCATATGTCAAACAAAAGATCGTATTAGAAGCTCCAATAAATTTTCCAACAATTAATATATAGGCAGATATTACAATAGTTAAAGAAGTTAGATATTTAGTGGCTTTATCTTCTAATTTTGAATACCTCGTTTTTTCATCATCAAACTGAGCCTTTTGATATTCATAAAGCGCCTTATATTTATCTTTATCAACAGCCATATTTTTCTCAAAACTAGTCATTCTGCACAATTATATGCATTTCCCCCCTTATCAATGACATAAGTTTTTGATGAAATACTTAAAGTTTCGAAAATTGCCTTGCTTCATTAATTATTCTTATGATCAAACTAAACGTATAATATTGCATATGGTTTAATATTAAGTCTGCTATGAAAAATCAGTTTTCTGACATCCCTCAAATTGAAGTTGTTTCCTCTTTCTCTGAACTTGTAAACTCCAAATTTCAAGGAGAAATGAATGCACTTTGCTGGCATAGGGATTTGATTGGTGATTTTAAAGAAATTGTGGCTAAACTTGAGTTAAAAGAAAATATTACAGAAGTTTCTATTGAAGATCTTTTAGCGCTACAACTCTCAGAACAAGGAAATTTAGCAAGGGATATTCTCTTAAGTGATATTCAGCTCTTAACTGATTTCGGTGCATCCCCTACACTTAATTTACTAAAATGTTATGAACGTGATGACGAGCTAGACTTTATTTCAACAGATGTATATTCGTTTCATATAGATCGTTCACCCATAGAAACAGATACTTTCTTATGTACCTACCACGGCGCTGCAAGTGATATCGTGCCCAATGATCAAGTAGAACAAAAAGTTTTGATTCCCGAGGTCAGAGAAAAACTCAAAGAACTACATGATGGCCCAGAAGCGGAATTTGAAAATTTCTTAGAGGATTATTTCTTTGATTTGCATTATCAAGCTAAATCCAACGCTAAACCTGTGAATTTATGCTTAGGGAATCTTTGGCGACTGGCGGTAGATCATCCTACACAACAGGTCTTACCTTGTGTACATAGAGCGCCTGTTGAAAAAGATGGCGAGTATAGATTGCTATTGATTTGTTAAATATTTATTCGATATAGAGTCGATGAATTTGATCTATTTATAGACGGTAAAAAGCACCTTAAGTTTTTAAGGTGCTTAGCTGAAAAGCATTACTACTCAAGTTCACAATTATTGATTTTAGTAATCCCAAAAAATGCGTTGAATTTCCTTGGCATCTTTTGTTTTCGTTAAAGCAAGTGCAGCAAGTAATTTAGCTTTTTGCGGGTTAAGATCATGTGCGACGACCCAACCATATTTGTCATCTGGTTGTTCTGCATTTCTAAGAACAAAACCTTGAGGTACGCGAGATGAACGAATAATCTGCACACCTTGTTTTTGTAAGTCTGTTAATGTTGGGACAATATAATTAGCTACGGAACCATTGCCTGTACCTGCGTGAATAATGGCTTTTGCCCCTGCTTTAGCATAAGCCGTGTATGCATCCGGCAACATATTGCCTGAACCGTAAACAATTTGTACTAGCGGTAAGCTATCACCTTTAATATTTTCAATATTAAATTCTGAGCTCTTATTATGACGTTTCGCTGTGTTTCTGAACCAATATGGTTTTCCTTCGACTAAGGTCCCGAGTGCACCCCATTGACTCATAAATGCATTGATATGGATATTAATTGTTTTTGAAACATCTCGTGCTGCAAAAATATCGTCATTCATGAGCACAAAAGTTCCTTTACCTTTTGCACTATCATCGGCAGCAAGTGCAACCGCACTATAAAGGTTCAACGGGCCATCAGCAGAAAGTGCAGTACTTGGACGCATTGACCCGACCAATACAATCGGCTTGTCTGAATGAATCACTAAATTTAAAAAGAAAGCTGTTTCTTCTAGTGTGTCTGTTCCATGTGTAATCACGACACCATTCACATCAGGCTTTTTAAGTAAGTCATTGACTTGCCGTGCAAGGGATAATAATTCTTTATCCGTAATGCTTTCTGATGCAACTTGCATTGCCTGCACACCAGTCACATTGGCAAGGTTTTGAATCTGGGGAACCGCATTTAATAATGCATCCACAGGAACTTTTGCCGCAGTATAGGTTGCACTATTGGTAGAGCTTGCTCCAGCACCTGCAATCGTTCCACCAGTAGCGACAACAACGACATTATTTTTGGCAAATGCTGCACATGGGAGTAATAGGCTTAAACTGAGTGTCAAAGCTGAAATCGTTTTTTTCATAGGTCATCCTTTTTGAGTCATTTTATTCTTAGCATTTTTCATACCATAGTAAAATTACTGGAAAAAGATCGGATTGTATAGATCTAGAAATTGTATTTTTTGTCGATCACATTTCTTAAATGCGATCCATTAGGTTCATCATGAATGATCTGACCTATGCAATCACTCAGCAGCTATGAATGGCTGATATTTTGACTGTGAGTGATATAAAACTTGATATTAAAGCGATTTGAACAGCTCTTGGAATTCGTTGATAAACCAAGTTCGAGCGTCTAAGTCATCACGATGATATTGGCGACTGAGTAAAACACAGGCTTTAATCTACAAAATTTGAGGTTTTGTATTTTAATAAATCGTTGCTTGTCTTAAGGTTTTGATCAATAGCTCATATAGATGATTGACTGCCTTTGAACCCTGTGAGGCACGACTACGAAAGATAGCAACTTCCATTGGTTCTAACGGGCCTAAACCATGTTCAGCGCCTAAAATATCCAAATGTGCAGGTACACTACATTTGGCCAGTACAGCCACAGCGAGGCCACTTTCAACAGCCGCAATTTGCCCGACTAAACTTGAACTATGGTACACAACTTTGTAACGGCGTCCTTGTAAAGCTAGAGAGTGAATCGCGCTACGTTTTGCCAAACTGGTACTTTCATAGACGGCTACAGGCAAAGGGTCATTTTTCCAAATATCAAACTGGGCTGAACCCACCCAAACCATTGGTTCATGGAACAATAATGTGCCCTGCCGTGAATCATCACGTGAAATAAGCGCTAAATCTAAGTCACCTCTTTCTATGCGTGGAATCAAAGACGTAGATTGCTCGCAATAAAGTTCAATTTCAACGCCACCATAACGTGGGGCGAAACGTTTCAAAACTGGTGTGAGGTATTGAGCGGCATACTCATCGGGGACACCAAGTCGAATTCGGCCCACCAGTTCATCTTTATGAAAAGCTTGTTGTGTTTCATGGTGCAAATCTAAAATTCGTCTAGCATAGCCTAAAAGAAGTTGCCCTTCTGCGGTTAACTCAATTTGTCTATGTGATCGAATTAAAAGTTGGCACTGTAGCGCTTCTTCTAATTTTTTGAGTTGCATGCTGACCGCAGACTGTGAGCGATAAAGTTCAGGAGCTGCCTGCGACAGAGTTCCCATGTCTACCACAGTTACAAAACATTTTAACCAATCTATTTGCAGGTCTTTTAAGTTCAAGCCAATCTACTTGTATTCGTTTTTCGAATAGTATACTTGAGTTTTATGCGTTTTTCATTTTTCGTTATTGAGCGCATAATTTATATATGACATATGCTGCAACGTATCTATTTTACTTTGCAAATAATAATTTCGTGTGAATACTCAACCAATAATGAAAAGGAAATTCTTTTGAGTAATACAACTCAAGCGCTTTATAGCCTCAATTCTTCAGATATTTGGTCTGGTTTTAAAAACCTACTACCAATTTCACTTTTCGTTGTTATTTTTGGTGCTGCCTTTGGACTTGCTTCGACACATACAGGCCTAAGTAATGACTCTAGTCTGTTAATGAGTACTTTGGTGTTTGCGGGAGCATCTCAGTTTGCCACTTTAGAGTTATGGGGAGAAAAAATTTCTCTATTTCCTCTCATTATTACCGTCTTTTTTATTAATGCACGTCACTTATTAATGGGCGCTTCGCTTTATCCTTGGTTGCGCCATCTTTCTCCAATGAAAAGATATAGCATCCTTTTGGTGATTTCCGATGCAAACTGGGCGCTATCTTTGCAAGCCTTTAACCGCGGTCAATCTGGATTTGGGTTGTTATTCGGCGGCGGTTTGGCCCTTTGGCTAGCATGGATTATTGGCACATGGCTTGGGTTGTATTTTGGCAATAGCATTCAAAACCCAAATGCTTTTGGTCTCGATATGGTTATGTCTTGCTTTTTATTAGCAATGGTGATTGGTGGGAAAAAGGATATTCGTATTGTTTTAATTTGGATCGCATCGGCCTGTATTTCATTATTGGCGTATTGGTATCTACCCAAAAATAGCCATGTTGTTATCGGTGCACTTGCTGGGGGGGGGATTGGCCTACTTTGGAAAGAGAAAAAAATATGAATATCGAGCTAAGTACCGCATACCCATTGACCATTATTCTAATTATGACCATAGTCACTCTTGTGACTCGTTGGGGCGGCGTGTTTATTATGTCGTATGTCCCTATCAGTGATACGGTTCAACGGTTTATTACCGCTATGTCTGGTTCCGTATTGGTTGCACTTTTAGCACCTATTGTAGTTGAGGGAGATAACGGTGCACGTTTGGCTTTAGGAACTACTTTATTAGTCATGTTACTTGTGAAAAAGCCGTTAGTTGCAATTGCTGCTGGAATTATTTCAGCTGCGTTATTTCGTCACTATTTTTCATAACAAGCTAGTAAAAATAAAAAAGGCATATTATTCAATATGCCTTTTTTATTTAAAACTATTTATTAGAAGTTCACAGTCCATGAAAATTGTGCTGTACGCGGTGTGCCCAGAAATAAATAGTCATCCCCGAAGAAGCTGCCTGCATCTCGCCAGTATTTTTTATTGAACAGGTTGTCCACATTCAGGCGAAGCATATTGTCATAACCATAAGTACGGAAGTTATAAGCTGCACCCGCATCGAATACGGTATAACCTGAAACTTTAACCGTCCCTGTTTTGTTGGCATATTTACTGCTGCTGTATTGCATACCTGCGAGTAAACGTAAACCTTCTATTTGAGGCATTTGATAAGACACATGACTGGCAAAATGAACCGTTGGTACGTTTTGAGTTTGATGCCCTTTATAAACATCTACCTGTATATCTTCCAAACGTGAACGGGTCAGTGCCAAAGTCGATGTCATATCTAGATTTTCAGCAACGCGACCTTGCAAGCCCAATTCTAAACCTAGATTATGCTGTTCACCATCGGTGACATAGTAATTGTCTAAGTTGGTATATTGATGATCTTGTGTTAAGTCAAACAAAGCGGCAGTAAACAGTAGCTCTTGCCATTGCTGTTTAAGACCTAACTCATATTGAGTTGAGCGTCTTGGTGCTAAGGTAACATAAGCGTTATCTGTATATGCAGGCGCTTGACTGCCGTCGCTGATTCCTTTTGCATACGAAGCATACAGATGAGTGTTCTGCCAAGGCTGATACATTAACGCAAGCTGTGGCAAGAAACGATTAAAGTCGGTGTCACGAATACTGTTGCCATCTGCAGAATAGGCACTTTCATTTAAATGTAAAAGTTTACCACCCAACAAAACTGACCAAGCATCATTAAATTCAATTTGATCCAACACATTGAGAGCCGTTTGTTGACTATCTAACGATTTGTAATGATTACCTAAGGCTTTATCCGTAGGCGTATAGCTAATAGGATCATCATAAATATTTCCTGTAGATTCAGAGTCCTTAACTACTGGTAAGTATATAGCATCATATTGAGTATGGCGTTTATAAGCATGGGATAGCTCTAAACTCAGGTTATGTTGCCATGCTCCAGTGTTAAACTTCCCGTTCAAGCCTGTTTTAAATTGATTGGTTAAATAGCTATCATCTGGGCTGCGGAAGTCATAAATGTCATAGTTCCCATTTTGGTCAAAACTATTACCT
This sequence comes from Acinetobacter johnsonii ANC 3681, assembly GCF_000368805.1. NCBI lineage: Bacteria > Pseudomonadati > Pseudomonadota > Gammaproteobacteria > Moraxellales > Moraxellaceae > Acinetobacter > Acinetobacter johnsonii. The sequence continues at coordinate 103,592 of NZ_KB849705.1, forward strand.
AGACCAGAAGTTTGACACACACTGCTGTAACACCCCCAAGCAAAGGCTGAGTAATCATCTACAACTACACGACTTTGCGAAGCAGACATATTGCCGCTCCAGTTATCATTGATTTGATAGCTGTATTTCAGACTCGTATTTAGACTTTCATTTGTGACAGGTTTGCTCCAGCTTTGATAGCCCAGTAAACGATCCCATTTCACTCCTGTCGGTACAGTTTTACCATCAAGTAGCTGATAACCTGGTACCGAACGCTGTTTTTGACGCTGTGATTCAAGATCAAATTCGAGTTTTGAACGATCTGAAATTTTCCAGTCTAAAGCCAAGGAACCAAACAAACGTTTTCCATCGGCATGTTCAACATAGGGGTGAATGTCTTCATAAGCTGCATTCACACGATAACCAAACTGTTGATTGTCACCAAACCATCCACCAAGGTCAGTCGCCACACGGCTGCCGCCATGACTGTCTGCTTCGATGGTTAAAGATTGGACATCTTTGGGGCGTTTGCTCACATAGTTCACCACACCGCCCGGCGTTGACATCCCACTTTGAATCGCACTCATGCCTTTTAGGATTTCAACTTGCTCTTTATTTTCAAGCGCTACATTTTGCTCACCGCGTAGCAAATTACCGTTCAGTAAATAACTTGATCCCGCATTTAAGCTAAATCCACGCATCACAAAGTTTGCATAGTAACCAATGGGTGCATAGCCATCCCCAACGGACGCATCGTTCTTTACCACATCGCTCAGTGTTTTCGCATGTTGATCTGCGATCAGTTCAGCAGTAACGGTGTGAATAGATGCAGGAATGGCTGCAAGGTTTTGCTGACCAAACCCAGGCAAATTAACTTTGGGTTGATAATAAGCCAGTTGTTCAGTTTGAGCAGTGGTTGTAATGGTTGCAAGTTGTTCCACATCACTCTCTTCTGCCGCATGTACCCATACCGAGTTCAGCCCTAGACATGAAAATGAACCAACCGCCAATAATGCTTTTTGTAAACGAGAAAATGGATACGTTTTCACAGTCGTTGCTAACCCCAAAAGATAAATTTACAGCCTGAATTTTGCGGCATGAGTATTCACAATTTTTGTAGAATGAACAAGCACATTATTCAACATATCTCAGCTTTTTTTAAATTATTTGGCGATAGCTTTCAGTGTGAAGATTTAGAAATTGAGTTTATAGTTTAACCACCTGCTTTTAAATTATAACGTTGATCTGCGTTCCATATCTTCAGTCGTATTTGATACAGCATATGGTATTGGGACTTTAGCTGACTTGAAACAGTGTATTGTGGATTGGAACCTAAAAGCTTAGGTTGATTTATTTCATTTTTTTAAGACATTTTTCAATTTTAGAGTGATTTTTTAACTACAAACTCATTAAAATGTTATAACATAACAATACAAATTTAAACTACTCTCCTTCATGATGAATAAATTCTCTCTTTTTTCCTCAAGCATATATTTAAGCCTGCTGAGTTCTTTCACTTGGGCCGAAACTTCAACAGAAGTACTCCAGACCATCCAATTACAAGCCGAAACTGAGGATGAAAGGCTTCAACAAAGCACAGCAATGACTAAGTTTTCCCATGACATATTAGACGTGCCATTTAGTCGAAGTGTGTTATCCAAAGCGTTAATTCAGCAACAAGATGTGCAACGTATTGACGATGCATTAACACAAGTGAGCGGGGTCTATAGTCAAACCAATTATGGTGGCGGCTTTTGGGATAACTTTTCATTTAGAGGTTTTAGTACAGACCCCAATATTGGGGCACAAATCATAAGAAATGGCCTTAGTGTCAACCGTGGACTCAGTGCTCCGCGAGATATGGTGAATATTGAATCCCTCGACTTTTTAAAAGGCCCAATGGCTGCGCTCTATGGCCGCGGGGAAGCCGGCGGTCTACTGAATATCAACACTAAAAAGCCTGAATGGGAAAGTTCTTCAGAAGTTAATTTACGTGCCAATAGTTTAGAAAAATACCGTGCTAGTTTTGAACATACTGCCCCAATCAGTGATACTGTGGCTTATCGTATTGCGGTCGCACATGAAGATAACCAAAGTTTTCGTGATCATGTGCAGAGTGAGCGTTGGTTTTTCTCCCCCCAACTCACATGGAAAATTTCAGATTCAACCCAGTTAGATTTTGACAGTGAATTTACCCGACAAGATGGAACCTTCGACCGTGGTGTAAGTAGTTATCAAAAACAATTTGTGATGGACCCTAAAACATTTACAGGCGAACCTGATGATGGTGACCATATTCAAAAAGATCATTTCTATCAGCTTCGACTTGCACATCAGTTTAATGATGACTGGAAAATGAATAATGCTCTCAGTGTGAAAGATACTCAGCTCAAAGGCTTTTCCAGTGAACCTCGTCGTATTCAAAGTGATGGACAGACATTAGAGCGCCAGCGTCGCTACCGTGACAATAAAAGTGATGACATTCTCTTTCAAACTGAAGTTCTTGGGACCATACAACAAGACTGGGTCCGTCATGAAGTACTTTTGAGCACTGAACTTGGGCAGATGAAGTACCGTCAATTACAACTGCGTCGAAACCACAGCAGTAGCGTGCCAAATAGCATTGATATCTATGATCCTATTTATGGACAATACTTACCCGAGCTTCCACTTTTCATTAACACCGAAGAACAGCAACGCTATTTTGCACTGAATCTACAAGATCAAATTTTCCTCAATGATCAATGGAGTGTGCTGTTTGGAGCGCGCTTTGATCACGTCACCCAAGACTTTCAAAATAAACTTGCAGGTACATCTAATAAAAAGGATTTACAACAAACCAGTCCACGCTTGGGTTTAAACTACCGACTGAATGATCGTTGGTCATGGTACGCCAACTATGGAGAATCCTTTGCGCTCAACAGTGGCATAGACCGAAACGGCGATGTGTTTAATCCTGAAAAAGGCAAAAGCTATGAGATTGGTGGGAAATATCGGATTACCCCACAGAGTTTGCTGAGCTTAGCCCTCTTTAAAATGGATAAAGAGAATGTTCTAACCACAGATCCAGCAGATAGTAACTATCAAATCACCGCTGGAGAAGTCTCAAGTAAGGGGCTAGAGCTCGATCTAGAGACACAGCTCAATGATCAATTCTCTATACGTGCCAATTATAGCTATACAGACGCTCAAGTGGAAAAAGACCAGAGTCTTGCTAAAGGTTCACGACTCAGCAATGTACCAAAACATAGTGGTTCTGTTAGCAGCAACTATGAATGGAACCTTGCTAATGCAGACAAAGTTGGGCTCGGTGCAACGGCAATCTATGTGGGCAAACGTAGTGGACACAGTACAGATAATGGCTTCAACTTACCTGAGTACACGTTGTTGAATCTAAATGCTTATTATGCGCCAACAGATCAGCTACGTTATCAGTTCAATGTGCACAATCTCTTAGACGAAACGTACTATGTTGCAAGCTATAGCGATATGTGGATTCAACCTGGCGACCCGTTAAATGCATCTATCTCGGTACAATGGAAGTTTTAAGGTTTAAACAACCAGACTTGTCTCGTTATGAGTCGAGTCTGGTAGTCAGAAAATTAAGATTCTGATTAGTTTTTGAAGTATTAGCTGCCTTAGTTTTCTTTAGCCTTACTATGTACTTACTTCAAAAAGTATTCCCAAATGATAAATCCAAGAAAAAATCCAAGAAACGAATATAAAGTAATGATAAAGAATACAAACCAAGCTCTATTTTTCTTCAGTAAAAAGTTCATTTTCAATACCTCAACGCTCTATCTATATTCATTATTCTAAGGTTTCCTATACGAAAGGACAGATACAGTTCTTTGTGAAAAAAATATAACAGACTATAACAGATTTGCCATTTTAAACGCCCAAAAGCGATCAGACCGATATCAAGTACTATATAAAAGCATGAGGAGACTATTTTGCCTCCCCATGCTTCAGTGGATTAAAGGATTAAACTTTCGTTTCTTTTTTTGCATTCATCCAACGATACAACACTGGCAATAGCACCAAGGTCAATAACGTCGAAGAAATAATTCCACCAATCACTACGGTCGCCAGTGGACGTTGGACCTCTGCCCCTGTGCCCGTAGCAAGCGCCATGGGAACAAAACCTAAAGACGCTACACAAGCGGTCATTAAAACAGGCCTTAATCGCAAAATCGCTCCCTGCCAAACGGCTTCATGTAAGCGGTATTGCTCTCTTAGCTCTTTAATGAAGGTCAGCATGACCAAACCATTTAAGACGGCAACCCCAGACAAGGCAATGAAACCAATACCCGCCGACATTGACAAAGGAATGTCTCTTAACCACAAGAAAAGCACACCACCAGTTAAGGCAAATGGAACACCAGTGAACACAAGCAAGCTTTCTTTGACGTTATGGAAAACGGCCATCAGCAAAATAAAGATCGTCAGTAACGCCAGTGGAATCACAATCTGCATTCGAGCCTGTGCCGAGGCCAGATTTTCAAACTGACCACCATATTCAATCCAGTAACCACTTGGTAGAGGATACTGCTTAAGCTGACTTTGTACTTCTGTGACAAAAGAGCCCAAATCACGCCCTTCCACATTCGCCGTGACAATCACACGACGTTTGCCATTTTCACGGCTGACTTGGTTAATGCCATCCATCATTTTTACAGTGGCAATATCGGTGAGCAGAATGCTGCCACCATTTGGAAGCTGTATTGGCAGTTGCACAATCCCATTGACACTACGATCTTGCTCACTGAGTCGAATCACAAAGTCAAAACGGCGGTCGCCCTGTAAAATTTCACTGACATTTTGTCCGCCAATGCTTGCTGACACATAGTCTTGTATGGTTTTGACACTTAGGCCGTATTGAGCCGCCAAGCTTTTATCAATTTCCACATTGAGCAAAGGTAAACCCGACGTTTGTTCAACTTTAACGGCGGTACTGCCTGAAACCTGTTGAATCAATTTACTGATTTTTTCAGCTTCCGCATTTAACACTTGCATGTCATCGCCAAAGATTTTGACACCGACATCACTACGTACACCCGATATTAACTCATTGAAACGCAGTTCAATTGGCTGAGAAAACTCACTGTTGTTCCCGGGCAATGTAGCTAAATAGGCCTGCATACGGCTACGCAGTTCATCGAGTGATTCTTTTGGATTTGGCCATGCATCACGGGGTTTCAGCATGACATAACCATCTGAAATATTTGGAGGCATTACATCGGTCGCCACTTCAGCTGTGCCTGTTCGCGCAAAAATAGCATGTATTTCAGGGAATTTCTTCAGAAGTAGCTTTTCCGTATTTTCCTGAATACGAAGCGATTCTTCTAAGCCTGTGCTTGGAGAGCGCAGTTGCTGTACAGCAAAGTCACCTTCACTCAGTTGTGGTGCAAACTCACTGCCGATACGCGTTGCAAGTAATCCCGTCAACATCAATAAGCACAATGCGAAGGTCAAAACCACTGCTTTATACTGATAGGCACAGTCCAATACTCGCTCATATCGCTCTTTTAGCCACAGCATCCAACGGCTTTCAGTTTCTTTGATGTCACCTTTGACAAAAAGTGCAACAGCCGCAGGTACAAAGCTGATCGACAAAATAATGGCCGCAACGAGTGCAAGTACAACAGTCAAAGCCATTGGGTGGAACATTTTTGCTTCTACACCCGTCAGTGCAAAAATCGGTAAATACACCACTAAAATAATCAGCTGACCAAAAATGAGTGGACGGCGGGCTTGGCGCGCAGCCAAAAACACTTCTTTAAAACGTTCCGACTGAGTTAACGGTCGTTTGAGCAGTTGTTGTGCATGGGCTAAACGGCGAATACAGTTTTCAACAATCACCACTGCACCGTCGACAATAATACCGAAATCCAATGCCCCTAAACTCATTAGGTTGGCACTGATGTTCTGCTGTGCCATACCCGTTAAAGTAAATAGCATAGACAGTGGAATCACACAGGCTGTAATTAACGCAGCACGAATATTACCTAAGAATAAAAAGAGGATCACAATCACCAAGATTGCGCCTTCAACCAAGTTCTTTTGCACCGTTTTAATGGCTTTTTCCACCAAGGTCGTGCGGTCATAAACCGTTTCTATTGTGACACCTTGCGGTAAACTACTTTGCACCTCTTGAATTTTGGCATCTACAGCTTTAGACACCGTTCGACTATTTTCCCCCATCATCATCATAGCGATGCCGAGTACAGCTTCTTCGCCGTTATAGGTTGCGCCTCCTGTTCGGAGGTCATGATCAATTGAAACCTGTGCAATATCCGCGACACGAATGGGGTTCCCATTTGGGCTGGCAACCGTTGTATTTTCAATGTCTGCAAGACTGTTGAGTGTCCCCGGAACACGCACTGTGAGTTGCTGACCATTTTCCTCAATATAACCCGCTCCACGGTTTTCATTATTTTCCTGTAAAGCGGTTTGCAGTTGGCTTAAGGAAATATTTAACTGTTGCATACGGTTTAAGTCGGGAGCAACCACATAGGTTTTGTTAAACCCACCAATACTGTTGACCTCGGCCACCCCCGCAACACGTTGCAATTGTGGACGAACGATCCAATCTTGGATCTCCCGCAAGTCCATCGCGCTATAAGTTGTACCATCGGCTTTTTTTGCACTCGGTTCGGCTTTAATGACCCATTGATAAATTTCACCTAAACCCGTCGAAACTGGTGACATGGTTGGGGAAACATCGCTAGGTAAATCTGCTTTGACCTCTTGTACCCGCTGATTAATCTGCTGACGTGCCCAATAGATGTCTGTACCATCCTCAAATACAATAGTAACTTGGGACAAACCATAGCGTGAAATCGAACGAGTCAGCTGTAAATCTGGAATACCAGCCATTGCAGTTTCAATCGGATAGGTAATCCGCTGCTCAACCTCCAGTGCGGTAAAACCATTGGCTTGGGTATTAATTTGTACTTGCGTATTGGTAATATCGGGCACTGCGTCGATCGGCAGTTTTTGATAGCTATAAACTCCGACCGCAATCCATGTACAGACAAAGAGCATGACCCAAATTGCATTTTGAATAGAGAACTGAATAATTCGTTCAAACAAACCCTCAGGCTTGGGTAAATCATGATTAGTGTGCATGATCAGCCTCGCCTTTTTCTAGTTCAGACTTAAGGACAAAGCTGCCTTGACTGACATAGCGTTGTCCTGCTGTTAGGCCTGAAATCACTTCCACCCATTGAGCGTCATTTGAAGCTTGCCCAAGTTGAACAGGCTGCGCTTTCAAATGCACTTGTCCTTTTTGTTCAGCGTCGACCACAAATACCGAAGTTTGACCTTCAATGTTTTGAATAGCACTTTTATGGACGCGAAGCACTGTTTTTGAACTGGTATTGTCTAAAAAGATATTCACTAAAACATTTGGACGTAGTTCAGCCGCTTGGCTTTTTAATTTAGCACGTACCACCAAACGTCCTGTTTGCGCATCGGCTTGAGAAGTTAAGCTTTGGATGACGGCTTCATATTTTTGCTCAGAAGCATTCGGCTTAAATGTCAGACTCTGATTGGCTTGTAACTGACCTGAGTACTGAGCAGGCAGATTAAACTCAAGCCATAACTCTTTAAATTGTTCAATCACAAAAAGCTGATCGGCCAATTGTACGTTTTCACCCACCACGATATCTTTTTGGCTAATCACACCTGAAATGGGGGCTTTGATGGCAAAACGACCATTTACTCCACCTGTTGCCCCTAGGGCGTTTAAGCGACTTTGCACCGATTGCACAGTAATCTGCGCTTGTCGGTAAGCATTTTCTGCCCGTTGGTAGTCTTGCTTGGCAGAAATGCCCTGTGACCATAACTGCTGTTCACGTTGATAATCTTGACGTGCCAAATCCAAACTGGCTTGTGCCATCCGCAAATTGGCCTGTTGATCGATCAGTTCAGGGACAGACAATACAGCTAAGGTTTGTCCTTTTTGTACGTTTTGACCAAGCTCAACATTCACCTGTTCCACATGCCCACCCAAGTTTGGCGAAATATGAGCTTGCTGATCGGTATTAACCACAAGCTTTCCGGGTAGAACGGTGACTTGAGACACCACACCTTGTTGAGCTGAAGCGATTTGAATGCCTTGCTCTGTCAGTTGCTGTGCCGTCAGTTGAATTTCACCTTCCTCGGCATGTCCTTTTTCTGCCTCGGACTCATCCGCGTGTTCAGATTCTTCATGTTCGGCATGCGCATGTTCATCGGTGGTTTTATCTTTTGAGCTAAACCAAATTCCTATAGCAATAAGGAGTGTTACTAGAAGCAAAAGCCCAATCATCAATGGCTGTGATATTTTTCCAAATTGGTTTTTTAGTTGCATATTATTGTGCTCCGCCAAGGATGAGGTCTTGTATTTGTGCGATTGAATTTTTACTGATTTGGCTATAAGCATCTGAACTACTGATCTGTTCGTAGCTAGTACCTAGGCTAAGGGCTTCTGCGCTCAAAGCAGTCTGCCAAGCTTGACGTAATAACTGCAACTGCCCAAGGCGTATGCTTTGCAGTTGCGAGTTGGCTTGTTGAATGTCGGTAATGGACAGCTTCCCCGCTTTAAAACCTTGCAACGTACGTACTTGAACTTGTTCTGCCAAAGTGGTTTGTTGGCTCATCGAACTGAACTGCTGTTTTAGTCCTTTGAGCTCATGCATGGCATTGGCGATATCTAAAATCTGCTGTTTTAACTCGCGCTGTTGCTGCTGATTCAACAAGCTTTGCTGGCGCTGGACCATCGGAATGCTGTATTGCTGACGGTTAAAAATATTCAGTGGAATATCCACGCCGACACCTAATGTGGTATCACTGCTTTCATTCGGTGCTTGACTCCGTTTCATGCCGACATTTAAGGTCGGATTGGGACGTGCCTGCACTTTTAAACTTTCAATGCTTAAATTGGATTGTTGAATATTCAGGGCATATAGATTTTCCAACAAACCTTCAGCAATATAGCGCTGTACTGTGGCATCGCTTTGATCTGGCCATGGCATTGAGGCCGCATTGAGTTGAAGATCGGCTTTGGTTTCACCCCAAAGGTTTGAGAGTTGACGCTGTGCGACTTGTTCTGCCAGTACTGCTTGTTGGTATAAGCGCTGTATATCTAAACTTTCGATTTGAGCACGTTCATAGTCAACCAAAGCAATACTGCCCGCCTGATAACGTTTTTTGGCACTGTCTAAATTGTTTTGACTGACTTTGAGTTGTGCTGCGTACAGCGATTTTTCAACTTGTGCCAAAGCCAACTGAGACCATGCAAATTTCACCACTAATTGGCTTTGTGCTGTCCACAGTTGTTGCTGTAACTGCCCTTGTTGGTGCGCTGTTTCTGCGAGTTTTTGATTGAGCTTACGCTGTCCAAACACATCTAAGGGCTGACTGATGGCAATACTGAGCTCTTGATCAGTATTTGAACCAAAACCATCTTGATTGATATTTAAGCTAGGATTTTGCCATAGGCCACTGTTTTTGATGTTCAGCTCTGTAATGCTTTGACGCTGTTGCCCAATGTCACTTTGGTTTTGATAGCGCTCTACTTTTGCTAAAGCTTCATCCAAAGTCTTGATCGGTTCGGCAAAACTCCATTGCATCGCGGCTGTTGTTATGCCCACAGCAAGGGCTTGGCGTATAAACGCCTTAAATTGATTCGACATGCTTTTTCCCACTAATTTTTAGAAGAAGTGGTGGGAAATGTTTTAGGCTACCCCACCATTAGCGGGGAAAGTTCAGGAGGAGGATGTTGCCCCAATAAATCAGGGGCTTGATAGGCATTGTGCCAAAAAAACTGCGGACGCTCACGAACTTCAACCGTGAGTGGCAGTTGATAGTTTTTTTCTTTCGGAATAATCAAATGAGCCATTGAGGGCAAATGATCTTGATGGTCTTCACCCAATTCAAACTGATCATTTGCCGTTTGAGTATGGTCATCAACACTGCTTTGCTGGTGTGGCTTATCATCAGACACACACAAGGTGGTTTGATGGTGGCCAAAATGAAAACTTTGTTGTGTCACGACTTGAGCTTTTTGTTCTTCATGGACGCAAAAAGCTGCCGCCACGTTCCAAAGACTTTGGAACATGAATAAAGCAACTAAGACGCTAATCCACGTGGTAGAACGCATAATGTCGTACTAAAATAAAGTGACGCTATTGTAAAGCCTAGACTAAGTCTAAGGTCAAGTCTTTTTAATGACTATGTTCGTGTGGGTGTGGATGGCATTCATCTTCTTCAATCTGTAAAGTCACTTGCGTAATCCCATGCTCATGCCCCAATAACTCCACGGCTTGGTGGTATAAAGCTCTTTGATCTACATCAGGGGCAATCAAATGCGCTGTTAAATGCACATTTTTAGAGGTAATGGCCCAAACTTTAAGCTGATGAATGCCTTGTACACCCTCTAAAGCCAGCAAGTCATTGCGTAAAGATTCGATATCAATTTCACTTGGCACTCCTTCGAGCAAAATATTGATACTTTGTTTCAGTAGCACCCAAGTTCGAGGTAGGACCCAAAAGCCGATCAACACCGCAATAACGGTATCTACCCACATCCAACCTGTGAAATAAATCACCAGTGCGCCAATGATCACGCCCACAGAACCCAAGGCATCACTCAGCACTTCAAGATAAGCCCCTTTCACATTTAAGCTGTCTTGACTGCTCGACACCAAAATCTTCATTGAAATCAGGTTAATGATTAGACCCAAAACAGCAACAACCAACATGCCCAAGCTTTGAATTTCAGGTGGCTGACTAAAACGCTGATAGGCTTCATATAAAATGTAAATGGCTACCACAAACAACATCATGGCATTAAACAAAGCTGCCAAAATTTCAAACCGTTGATAGCCAAAAGTACGTTTATCATCGGCAGGTTTTTGCCCAATTTTGATGGCTGCTAAAGCAATCGCTAAAGCAGCGGCATCGGTAAACATATGCGCTGCATCGGACAATAAAGCCAAACTTTGCGTGATAAATCCTGCAACCACTTCCACAATTAAGAAGGTAAACGTCAGAGCAAGTGCAATGGTTAATTTTTTTGCATTTTTTGCAGTCACTTCAACATGACTGTGATCATGGTTATGAGAACCACTCATGTAGGACTCCTTATCATTTTATTTAACGGAATGCTTCAGCATTGAAATCGAAGCTTTTTTTAATTTAAAAATTACTCGATTCAGCATACTCGGTTAAAACAATAAAATCATCTTTCATGTGAATACGTCTTTATTTTCGGCGTTTTTTACCTGTCAAAAAGTTCATGGCCTGTGTATAGCCTGTTGGTGTAATACGCTGTACCAGATCGATAATTTTGGCATCTGTTCCAATTAAGACACGGCGCTCATCTTTTTTCACAGCCTTTAAAATGGCCTGTGCTGCTACATCTGGCGGGGTTTTAAGCATTTTATTGAAAGAACGGCTGGCACGCTCTGGGTTCATACCCAGCGCACGAATACTGTCACTCATTCGAGCACTATTGGCAATATTAGTACGTATACCACCAGGATGAACACAAGTTGCACTAACGCCACAGTCTTGTAAATCTAACTCTTGACGTAGTGCCTCGGTAAAACCACGGACAGCAAATTTTGTCGCATTATAGGCACTCTGAGTGGGTTGAGCCGTGAGTCCAAATAAGCTTGAAATATTCACAATATGCCCAGAGCCACTTTGTTTTAAGTAGGGTAAAAAAGCTTTGGTTCCATACACCACTCCCCAAAAGTTGATGTTGAAAATCCACTCGGCATCTTCATAGCTTAAGCCTTCAACAGTACTCGCCAACGCGACCCCTGCATTATTAAAAACTAAATTGACCTGCCCAAAATCCTGCTCACACTGCTTTGCCCAATCCTCTACTGCCTTACGGTCTGAAACATCTAGTTTTGTAAGCGTGACTGAAACAGGATAATCTTTGATGTGGTTTAAGGTTTCCGCCAAACCTTGTTCATTTAGATCACTGAGTGCCAAATGTGTACCTTGTTTAGCCAGTTGAATCGCCAACTGCTGCCCAATGCCTGAACCTGCACCTGTGATCGCAGCCACTTTATTTTCAAAATTTTTCATAATGCTCTTTAAATATCGTTCTAAACTTAAACGCCATGCTGAAGGGTCAAGTACTTTGTTCTACGCAGACAAGGCCTATTTTAGTTAATGTACAAAAATTTCAGTCATGAATGAAATGATCATTTCTAATGATCCAGTATGTATAAAATTCATGAGTGGTATTTTAAATATAAGATCATTTTTAAGTTTCTTGTTATTTTTAAGTGATAGGACTCTGAAAACAAGTTACTGATATCTACATAGTGTGTCACACAGGCTTTAGACTATAACAGCCCTAAGCAATTCTGCTTCATCTGTTATATTTTTTTAATCTTGTTTTTGTATCTGTTTGATCAGCCTTTTGCTTTGCATAATGTACTCATCACCTCAGTTGAGTGCCCTAACCATGAAAGATCTAGACTCAAAAAAACCAGCAAAATATGCAGATAGTTCAATTTCAGATAAAGCTTTTAAAAATATGATTATCTGGTTTGCGATTTACTGTGGGCTTTTTTGTATAGGTGTGATTTTCTTTGTCGGTGCAGATCAAAACTACCTTCTTCAGTAAAAATCTGAAGCTTGTTGCTAATATCAACATCTAAATTTTGGCCACAGAATTAAATCTCACGAGAAAAACACACTTTGGAGATTAAACCTAGACATGGGTTTAGTCTCTATTTTTTTGAGTTGAAGACTAGTAAAACGGCAGTTACATTACATTTTGGATGGTTAATGTCATTACAAATGAATGACGTGGGCTGTGTAAAGATCAGACTTTAAGCCCAAATCACTAAAAATGCTGCAATCACTACCAATACAATACCGAGATGTTCAGCACGTGCCAGCTTTTCTTTAAAGAAGTAGGCTGAAATCAACATACTAAAAATAATCTCGACCTGCCCCAAGGTTTTTACAATGGGCACGGACTGCATACTCATGGCACTAAACCAACCCAGTGACGCCAAAAAACTACATAAGCTGACACGAAATGTAAGTCCAATACGCTGCCACATGGCCCATAATGTTGCACGGCGAAATATACCCAAATACATTAAAAGTAAAAAGCACTGTGTCCCAATCACCATTAAGAGCACCCAAGCAGCACGGTGAATAAATGGTAAATTTGTTAGCTCTAAACTTGCCTCACGTACCAAGAGCGAGGTAATGGCAAAACATAAACCACTACCGATACCTACACATAAGGTTTGTATGGAAAAATCAGAAAATTCCCGCCCTTTGGACATTAAAAAAACTGCGAAGCCTCCCACGACAACCCCAAACCAGCCTAAAAGGCTTAAATGATCAGATAAAAAGACCACAGCAATAATCGCAGCAAGTACTGCTTCACTTTTAGCAAGACCCACTCCAATTGCATAATTTTTTTGCTTAAAAAGCTGAACCATCAATGCTGTTGCTGCAATTTGGCTCAACGCCGCAATAAGCACATAGATAGCAAAACGGAGATTGAAATGGACGGAATCTGTCACAGGTTGGAAATGGTAAAGACAACTGATGTAAAGCAGTGCTAAAGGTAAAGCAAAGATGAACCGCGCTAGAGTCACTCCATAAACATCTACAGTAGTACTGAGTTGCTTTTGAAAAGCGTTGCGCCAAGCCTGCATGAAAGCGGCCATAAGCGTAAAAAGAATCCATGTTATTGTCATCAATTACTCTATATACAGTTACTTACCTCACCTAATGTAACCCGTTGATGGCAACACATGTGCTTTATTTTCATGACTTATTCTTATGTGACAAATAACTTAAGTTCTGATGGAACTTCGACTATTGCATTACATGTGCAACATTTTCTCAAAACTGAGTATCCAGTAAATTAAACAGCAAGACATAAAAAGCCGAAAGAGTTATCCTTCGACTTCTATGTGAAATTTCACTTCGTTCTATACATATCAAAGTGAAAACCGGTTATCACTTCAAGTATTAGAAGTTATAAATCGCAACCAAGTTCACACGGTTGTCTTCACCTTTTTTACTACCATTTGCCGCAGGTGCAAACGCTTCACGCTCACCGTAGACATACTCTACGCCAAGGCTAACAGGCTGAACTGGGCTATAGAATAAATTACCCCATGCTTGCCATAAGTTTTTATTGATTTTGGTATCATCAGCTACAGCATCAAGGTAGTCCTGATTTTTATCAAAAGTCATATAACCATAAGCCAAAGTGCCACGTAATTTGTCATTAAACTTCTGTGTTAAACCGACAGTAATTGAGTCAAATTCACTTTGTTCAATACTTGTGCCTGTTGCAACTACGCCAGGGTTTGTAAAGGAAACAAAGCTGCTATCACCTTTGACATGGTAGTAGTCCGCTTTCACAGAAGTCACAGGGGTGATGTCAAATTTGGCACCAACACCTACGCCATACGCCCACTCTTCTTGATTTTGAATGCGTTTTTCATGCGCCATTGCACGTCCACTAACTGAAAGTGCATCATTAAACTTATGATTTAGTCGTCCTGTAAATGCAGGCATACGTTGACTCATGCTGGCATCTTTCGGGTCTTCCACTGCCGCGACTAAGTTAGTATTTGGCGTGAATTTATGGGTATAACGCACTTGAGGTGTACGTTTAATTGAAGCACCCACATAAGCCAAAGCATCAATCGTTTCAGGGATATAGTCTGGAGTCGCAAAGTTTGACCACGTTTGACCAATTAGCCAGTTACCATAGTTTAAATACGCATGACGAATACGTAAATTATCAAGGTTTGTACCGCCTAAAAAGTCGACCTCAATTTTGGCATTTAAGTTCTGATCGGCGACTGGCGCTTTAAAGTCCAAACCTAATCGCGTTGCTGAAAGGGTTGATCTTAAACGATCGCTATTTTCAGCATTTCCTTCTAAAGGTACACTATTGATTTGGTTATAGGGCATATCACGAGCACCACCTTCAGCTTGATACGATGCGTCCATTCGAACATTACCGTATAAGTTGAACTCTGCCCCACCTTTGGTCAAACCTAAACCCGTTTTTTCAACCGTTTTTGGCGTCGTCAACACTTGACGTTCAACAGCGCTCAATTGAACAGCTTGCTGCTGTTGTTGCTGCGTATTCTGTTGAAGCATTTGTTTTAACGCATTAATTTCATTTCTAAGTTGCTCAATCTCTGCCGTTGTATTGGTTTGTGCATGTAATGCTGCACTACTTAACATGGATAAAGTGACAACTAAAACGTTCTTCTTAAATTGTTTCATTTAACACGGGTCCTGTGTATTTAAGTCTGTCCTGACTTTTACTCTTTAATATTTAGCTCTCTTTTTCATCGCTGTTTTCTAACGCAATGCATTTCTTTTAATACTTTAAAATGAAACTTTTTATCGCATTAAAAATCGCGTTAAAAAACAACTTATAAAAAGCAAATTGATTTTAACAGTTCATACAGTTTTTGAAATGAGCCTACTACTAATGCACTAGACTCATGGGTTCAGTATTATTTAATTGGCTGTCTATTTAACTGCATCAAACACTTGTTTTAATTTGGTTTTTTCACCATCTACAGACACTTTCAAGTTGACCATAAACACTGCCAAAGCCGCAATTACACCAGGTATCGCAATCACGAGAAAATTCATTTGATGTGGCAACTCAAAAGTTAACAATGCACCTGTTAATACAGGTCCAACAATTGCGCCAATGCGTCCAATGCCTGAAGCCCAGCCCATACCTGTAGAGCGCACAGCAGTTGGATAGAACTGTGCGACAAAGGTATACAGTAGAATTTGTGAACCAATAGTTGCTGCACCTGCAATTGCAATTAAACCGTACAGCACCATTTGTGGACTGTTGAAACCAAGTAGAATCAGCGCAATAGCACCCACGGTGAACATGGTTGTTAAAACAGGTTTTAAGTGGAAACGGTCTGCGAGCGCACCACCGCCAATCGCTCCCACCATACCGCCAATATTTAAAGCAAATAAGAAAATCATACTTGCACCAAGCGAATAACCTGCTTGAATCATTAGTTTTGGTAACCAGCTTCCAAGCGCATAGACCATGAGTAAGCACATAAAGAATGCCACCCAAAACATCATGGTGCTAAAGGTACGGCCTTGTTGGAACAATGCCTTTAATGGAGCGTCATCACCTGCAACAGGTTCATTGAGCTTAAATGTCGTTTCAGGCTGAATGGCTTGCTCCGGTGCAATTTTTTGCACAATTTCACGGACTTTTTCAGTTTCACCCTTTTTAGTCAGGAACATTAAAGACTCAGGTAAAAACTTCCAAAGAATCGGTAAAGCCAGAAATGGAATGATGGCGATATAGAACATGATTTTCCAACCATAGTCTGTTACCAACCATGCACCCAATAAAGCTGAGGTCATGCCACCAATAGCATAACCACTGAACATAACCGCAACGAGTGTGCTACGAATACGCTTCGGAGCATATTCAGTCATGAGTGCGACCACGTTTGGCATCACCCCGCCAATGCCAAGTCCCGCAAGAAAACGTAACATCCCAAACTCGATAGGATTGTTTGCAAATGCGCCTAGAAAGGTGAAGCCACTAAAAATAGCCACACAAATCATAATGGTCTTTTTACGGCCCAATTTGTCAGACAACGTCCCAAAGCTCATTGCACCGAACATCATGCCAAACAAAGCTGTACTCGCAAGTAAGCCTGCTTGTACTGCACTGAGTCCCCACTCTTGCATTAGAAGTGGCAACGCCACGCCATAGATGACTAAATCATAACCGTCAAAAATAATAATCAGTAGACACCAAATGAGTACACTCCAATGAAAGGGCGTAAATTTGGCTTCATCGACCACCGTGTTGATGTTAACTGGATTTGTATTCACTTTAAGCCTCCTGCTTGCGAATGTTTGTTGCTGTGCACATTGCAGCAAAAGTAGCTTTCTTGTCCAAAACCGAATAACTCTATATTTATACCTTTAAGGTCGGTTAAGGTTTTTATTGTTTTAAATAAATAGCTTATATAAGCCATAATTTCAGTGAGAGGCAGAAAATAAGCAAAACCAAGCGAAAATGACTATAAAAAAAGCCATCCCCAAGGATGGCTGAAATGGCTCGTTTTAAAATGTAGACGTTAAAAGTATCGTGAAATTTAAATCCCTAAGCTTAGATAAATGCGCGGTCATATTTGATCGCTTCAAGGTCATAGACCTGATAAATACAATCAAATAATGAACGAATGTCCTCGCTTTCATCCATGGAACGAATGGCTAGAAAAATGGGACTGGTCGCTGCATCATCCAAGATTGGAATATAGTTCAAATGTGGAAGTTGAATGGTTCGTGCACTTTCTGGAACCACACAAATTCCTTCTCCGGCTGCAACCAACCCTAGTGCCAACTGTATTTCACGAACTTCTTTTAAGTGTTTAGGTTCTAGTCCATATTCTGAAAACAGCCCTTGGACTTGAGTAGAAAAATTTGGCTTGGGGTGACTTGGATAAAGAAATAAGTTTTGATCAACCAAATCAGCTAAATACACGCCTTGTTTTTGCGCCGTCAAAGGATGACTAGAATGTGCCGCTAACATCAACGGTTCTTCACGCAGTAAAACCCGACGCACAGCAGGATCGGAAATGCGTAAGCGTCCAAAACCAACATCAATCCGCCCTTCTTTTAAGGCCTGAATTTGATCCTTGGTACTCATTTCGATCAATTCGATTTTTAAATGTGGCTGCTGTTGGCGAAATAAATACACAATTTTAGGCAATAAACCATATAACAATGAACCTACAAAGCCCATAGTCACCGTTTTTTCAACCAAGCCTACACGCTGTGTCATGGCTTTGACTTCTTCGGCATTAGACAAAAGTTTAACAGCGTGTTGATAGAAGAATTGTCCTGCTTCCGTGGTCTTGAGTGGACGGCTGCCACGTTCAAATAATTGCACCCCCAATTCAGCCTCTAGATTTTGTATCTGGCGGCTTAAAGGAGGCTGTGCAATGAATAGTTTTTCAGCAGCTTTGGTAAAACTCTGCTCTTCTACAACAGCTACGTAGTAGCGGAGGTGTCTCAATTCCATGACTATTTATACCTTTAAGATATATTAAAATGCTAATTTGATCTTCGACAGTTCATATTTATTCTTTTAAGGTATATCAAATCAGGTACACAACGCAAGGCTGCGCAGAGTTAAGATGTATAAATCTATAGAAACCTTACTCGTCGAAATCCCCACTATTCGCCCACACAAAATGGCGGTAGCGACTATGCAAACGCAAACGCTTGTCTTGGTGAAAATCAGCACTGAAGATGGCTTTGTCGGTTGGGGTGAAGCGACAACAATTGGCGGACTGGGCTACGGTGAAGAAAGTCCAGAAAGCATTAAGACCAATATTGAAACTTATTTTGCACCTTTATTGAAGTCCCTTAAAGCTCAAAACATCGCACAAACTATGTGTGCTTTGAAAAAGAATATTAATGGTAACCGTTTTGCCAAATGTGCAATTCAAACGGCTCTACTCGACATCCAAGCGCAACGTTTAGATTTACCCCTTTCTGAAGTATTGGGTGGCCGCTTACGTGACAGCTTACCTGTACTTTGGGTATTGGCATCTGGTGACACTGAAAAAGATATTGCTGAAGGCCGAAAAATGATTGAGGCGAAACGCCACAATATTTTCAAACTTAAAATCGGTTCACGCCGTGTAGAAGAAGATGTTGAACATGTTCTTGCGATTAAACAAGCGCTGGGTTCAGACATTTCTATCCGTGTCGATGTGAACCGTGCATGGTCTGAGCTAGATGCGATTAAGGGTATTCAACTCCTACAAAATGGTGGTGTTGACCTGATTGAACAACCCTGTGCAATCGACAACATTGATGCGATGCAGCGTTTAACACGACGTTTTGATCTTGCCATCATGGCGGATGAATCGCTCATGGGACCAAGCTCAGCTTACCGTTTAGCCAAAACCAATGCGGCCTCTGTTTTTGCAGTGAAAGTGGCTCAGTCTGGTGGACTAATTGAAGGTCATGAAGTCGCGAAGATTGCCAACTTAGCAGGCATAGATTTGTATGGCGGAACCATGCTTGAAGGTGCAGTCGGCACAATTGCTTCGGCACATTTGTTCTCGACCTTTGAAAATTTAGCTTATGGCACCGAGTTATTCGGTCCACTGCTGTTAACCCAAGATATTTTAAAAACCCCACTTCAATACACTGACTTCGCTTTGCACTTACCCCAAGGCAAAGGACTCGGTATTGAACTGGATGAAAACAAGATTGATCAGCTGCGCCGCGCTTAAGCGACGTCTTAACCGTTTAGGAGTTATACATGCTTTTTCACGTACGTATGGATGTAAACATTCCACTGGATATGCCTGCTGAAACTGCCAGTGAAATTAAAGCAGTCGAAAAAGCATATTCGCAAGAGCTACAAGCTCAAGGCAAATGGCGACATATTTGGCGCATTACAGGTCAGTACTCAAACATCAGCATTTTTGATGTAGACAACAATGAAGAGCTACACAATATTTTGCAAGGTTTACCCCTGTACCCGTATATGAATATTGAAGTGATGCCGTTAAACCGACATCCATCGTCTATTCGCGAAGATGATCGTTAATTAAATGGTCGAATAGAAACAGCTGAATCACTGACATCTAATCTACGATCCAGTGAAGGATATTAACAAGGAACGTGGCAGCTAAGCTTTTAAAGAAATCAATAAAGCTAGCCACCACACAGCAAACATACTTAAGGAGCAATAGTATGAATCGTCAACAGATTGATGCATTAGTCAAAACAATGAATGTGGATACAGCAACAGGTTCTGTAGACGCACGTACTCAACAAATTGTGGTTCGCCTATTGGGTGACTTATTCCAAGCGATTGAAGACTTAGATTTGAGCCAAACTGAAGTTTGGAAAGGTCTTGAATACTTTACGGATGCAGGCCAAGCCAACGAACTCGGTTTACTTGCGGCAGGGCTGGGTCTTGAGCACTATCTTGACTTACGTGCAGATGAAGCCGATGCCAAAGCAGGCATTACAGGCGGAACACCACGTACCATCGAAGGTCCTTTATACGTGGCTGGCGCACCTGAATCGGTTGGTTTTGCACGTATGGACGATGGTTCTGAAGAAGGCAAAATTCCGACTTTAATTATTGAAGGGACAGTGACTGACACTGATGGTCAGATTATTGAAGGTGCAAAAGTTGAAGTGTGGCATGCCAATAGCTTAGGCAACTACTCTTTCTTCGATAAGTCACAATCAGACTTCAATCTACGTCGTTCAATCATGAGTGACCAAGATGGTAAATACGTTGCTCTCACCACGATGCCTGTCGGTTATGGTTGCCCACCAGAAGGGACAACTCAATTTGTATTGAACAAGCTAGGTCGTCATGGCAACCGCCCTTCACATGTACATTACTTCGTCTCTGCACCAGGCTACCGTAAGTTAACTACGCAATTTAACATTGAGGGTGACCAATACCTGTGGGATGACTTTGCATTTGCAACACGTGAAGGCTTGGTGGCTACCGCTGTCGATATTACCGACGAAGCTGAAATTGCACGCCGCGGTTTAACAGGTCCATTCAAACACATTCAATTCAATGTTGAACTGGTGAAAGATCAAGCGGCTGCACCATCAACTGAAGTTGAACGTCGTCGCGCTAGCGCTTAATTACCCTTGGAACCGAAATAGCCACTGCAAAGTCGCATTTCGGGGACTTCCTCACTTTTGGAAAGTCGGAGAACGGACATGCCACGTATCCCAGTTATTAATACTAGCCATCTCGATCGTATCGATGAATTACTTGTCGACAACTTTGAAACAGGCGAATTCAAACTTCATCGTTCAGTGTTTACTGATCAAGCCCTTTTTGACCTAGAAATGAAGTATATCTTCGAGGGTAACTGGGTTTACTTGGCACATGAAAGCCAAATTCCAAATAACAATGACTATTACACGACGTATATTGGCCGTCAGCCTATTCTGATTGCACGTAACCGTAATGGTGAACTCAATGCCATGATCAATGCCTGTTCACACCGTGGTGCACAGCTTTGTCGTAATAAACGTGGCAATAAAGCAACCTATACATGCCCTTTCCACGGTTGGACATTTAACAACTCTGGCAAACTTTTAAAAGTTAAAGATCCAGCAGACGCAGGTTATTCAGATTGTTTTAACCACGAAGGTTCACATGATCTGAAAAAAGTCGCACGTTTCGGCAACTACAAAGGTTTCTTGTTTGGTAGCTTAAATCCGGATGTTCCCTCTTTAGAAGAATACTTAGGCGAAACTAGCAAAATCATTGACATGATTGTGGATCAGTCTGAGCAAGGTCTTGAAGTTTTACGTGGCGCATCTACCTACACCTATGAAGGCAACTGGAAACTAACTGCAGAAAATGGCGCAGATGGTTATCACGTTTCTGCGGTGCACTGGAACTATGCAGCGACCACTCAACAACGAAAAGAAAAACAAGCGGGTGACAACATCCGTGCCATGAGCGCAGGCGCTTGGGGTAAACAAGGGGGTGGTTCATACGGTTTTGACAATGGTCACATGCTGCTTTGGACACAATGGGCAAATCCAGAAGACCGTCCAAACTTCCCGAAAGCCGACGAATACTCTGAAAAATTTGGCGAAGCAATGTCGAAGTGGATGATTGAGCGCTCACGTAACCTTTGTCTTTATCCAAACGTATATTTGATGGATCAGTTCGGTTCGCAAATTCGTGTACTGCGCCCAATTTCAGTCAATAAAACCGAAGTGACTATTTACTGTATTGCGCCAGTAGGTGAAAACGCGGAAGCACGTACACGCCGTATTCGCCAGTACGAAGACTTCTTCAATGCCTCAGGCATGGCAACACCAGATGATTTAGAAGAATTCCGTGCATGCCAAGCGGGCTACGCAGGCATTGAACTGGAATGGAATGATATGTGCCGCGGTTCAAAACATTGGATTCATGGCCCAGATGATGCTGCCAATGAAATTGGTCTAAAACCAAAGCTTTCAGGTGTCAAAACTGAAGATGAAGGCCTCTACCTTGCTCAACACCAACACTGGTTAGACATGATGAAAATTGCAATTGCCAACGAAAAAGCACTGGCTGTTGAAACTGCAAATGAACAAGGAGAAGTTGCATGAATGCTCCTACAACACTGAATACCGTTAGCATCGAACAAATCAGTCAGTTTCTATATCAAGAAGCGCGCTTTTTAGATGATGAACAATGGGATGATTGGCTCGCATGTTATGCCCCATCTGCATCCTTTTGGATGCCTGCATGGGATGACGACGATACCCTGACTACGGATCCGCAGTCTGAAATTTCACTGATTTACTACCCAGACCGCCAAGGTCTAGAAGACCGTGTGTTCCGCATTAAAACTGAACGCTCTTCTGCGACCATGCCAGACACACGTACTTGTCACAATGTGAACAATATCGAAGTGATTGAGCGTGATGGCGATAAAGTCACCGTCCGTTTTAACTGGAATACGCTGAGCTTCCGCTACAAAACCAGTTATAGCTACTTTGGTATGTCGCGTTATGAAATCGATTTTTCAGGTGAAAAACCACAAATTTTAAGTAAATACGTGGTACTGAAAAACGATTATATCAACCAAGTGATTGATGTTTATCACCTCTAAGTTTTAGTCATACATCCTTAGTATGCTTTCAGCCAAATGGAGTTTTGGCTGAGAGTTCCAAGTTTCAACGTTTTTAAAGGATATTCAGCCATGTCAAACCACAATGTTGCACTTCAATTTGAAGATGGCGTAACGCGTTTTATTACCGTGACTCAAGGTGAGTCTTTATCAGATGCCGCTTACCGCCAAAAAATTAACATTCCGCTAGACTGCCGTGATGGTGCATGTGGGACTTGCCGCGCTTTTTGCGAATCTGGTAGTTATGACATGCCTGAAGAGACGTATATTGAAGATGCGTTAACACCGGAAGAAGCGGAACAAGGCTATATTTTGGCTTGCCAATGCCGTCCAAGCTCGGATGCCGTATTCCAAATTCAAGCTTCATCTGAAGTCTGCAAAACCGAAATTCACCAGTACCAAGGCACTTTAGTCGCTGTTGAAAACTTATCAGAATCGACCATTACTTTTGATATTCAGCTTGATGAAGGTCAACCTGACATTCACTTCCTTGCTGGTCAATATGTCAACGTCGGCATCCCAGAGACAGCAGAAACTCGTTCCTATTCATTTAGCTCGAAACCTGGCAACCGTTTAACTGGCTTTGTGGTCCGTAATGTGCCGAATGGTAAAATGAGTAGTTTTTTAAGCAGTGCTGCCAAAGCGGGCGACAAAATGACTTTTACTGGTCCCTTTGGTAGCTTCTACCTGCGTAGTGTGGTTCGTCCTGTTGTCATGCTTGCAGGCGGTACAGGTATTGCCCCTTTTATGTCTATGCTACAGATTTTAGAAGAAAAAGGCGCTGAACACCCTGTTCGTTTGGTGTTTGGTGTCACCAATGACTTCGACTTGGTTGCTTTAGAACAGCTAAATGCCCTCCAAGCCAAACTTCCATGGTTTGAATACCGTACTGTGGTTGCAAGTCCAGACTCTGCGCATGAGCGTAAAGGTTATGTGACTGGGCACATTGACAATGAATGGCTCAATGGCGGTGATGTTGATGTCTACCTCTGTGGTCCTGTCCCTATGGTTGATGCTGTTCGTGGTTGGTTAGATAGCGAAGGCGTAAAACCTGCAAACTTCCTGTTTGAAAAATTCTCTGCAAACTGATTGGGGCCACTTATCATGTCTGATCGTCAAAGATTTTTAAACAAAGTAGTGATTGTGACTGGTGCCGCTCAAGGCATTGGTCGCGGTGTTGCACTCCAAGTGGCGGATGAAGGTGCGCAAGTTGTTTTAGCCGACTTATCTGACTATGTCGATGAAACATTAGCAGAAATTGAAGCAAAACAAGGTGATGCAATAATAGTCAAAGCTAATCTTGAAACCTTCGCAGGTGCACAAAGTGTTGTTGAAAAAGCGCTTGAGGTCTATGGTCGTGTCGATGTACTCATCAACAACGTCGGCGGTGCAATTTGGATGAAACCCTTTGAAGAGTTTTCTGAAGAAGAAATCATCAAAGAAGTAAATCGTTCATTATTTCCAACGCTGTGGTGTTGTCGTGCTGTTTTACCTGAAATGATTAAAAATCAGAAAGGTACGATTGTAAATGTGTCTTCTATAGCTACTCGTGGCATTAACCGTGTGCCTTATTCGGCTTCCAAAGGTGGGGTCAACGCCCTTACTGCATCGCTGGCTTTTGAACATGCTAAAGATGGGATCCGAGTGAATGCAGTCGCTACAGGTGGAACCGAAGCGCCACCACGCAAAGTACCGCGTAATACAAATCCACTGTCTGAAAATGAAAAGTCGTGGATGCAACAAGTGGTCGATCAAACTATTGATCGTAGTTTTATGAACCGTTATGGCACGATTCAAGAACAAGTGAATGCGATTGTATTCCTTGCTTCAGATGATTCGTCATATATGACAGGTACAGTTGTTCCTGTCGGCGGTG
Source organism: Acinetobacter johnsonii ANC 3681 (assembly GCF_000368805.1). Taxonomy (NCBI): domain Bacteria; kingdom Pseudomonadati; phylum Pseudomonadota; class Gammaproteobacteria; order Moraxellales; family Moraxellaceae; genus Acinetobacter; species Acinetobacter johnsonii. Next base: position 128,147 of record NZ_KB849705.1, read on the forward strand.
GCGATCAAGGCTAATTGATCGCCACAAAACTTTATATACAGGATCATGTCTGCATGGAGGCAAATGAATGGCTACCCTGTTTAAAACTTTGAAAGAAGATTGGTCTATTTCAGCCACTGTCGCAGGATTTTTGGCGGTGCTGATATCCTATTCAGGACCACTCATTATCTTCTTTCAGGCTGCGCAACAAGCTCAGGTTTCCCCGACCATGATGATTTCATGGATTTGGGGTATTTCTATTGGGGCAGCCGTGGCAGGGATCTTTCTTTCCATTAAGTTCAAAGTCCCTGTAATTACCGCATGGTCTGCACCGGGTACCGCTTTATTGGTCACCCTGTTCCCGAATATTAGCCTGAATGAAGCTGTAGCCGCTTACATCACCTCTGCTGTGGTAATTTTTCTTATTGGTATTAGTGGTTACTTCGATAAATTATTGAAATGGATTCCGCAGTCGGTAGCCGCGGGGATGATGGCAGGAATATTATTTCAGTTTGGTTTAGGTCTGTTTAGTGCAACTAACAGTATGCCGATTATTGTGTTTAGCATGCTGTTTGTCTTTTTAGTCGCAAAACGAATTTCACCACGTTATAGCATGCTTTGGGTACTGCTTTCAGGTGTGGCCTTGAGCTTTGGGCTTGGTGAAATGAATGCGGTGAGCTTAGATGTCCAACTTGCTATTCCCCAGTTCATCAGCCCTGCATGGACTTGGCACTCCACCTTAAACCTTGCCCTGCCTCTGATTTTAGTCAGTCTGACAGGACAGTTTTTACCGGGTATGGCCATCATGAAACTGAGCGGTTATGACATGCCTGCCAAGCCAATTATCACCACCACCAGTATTGCGTCTTTAGCTGTTGCATGTGTCGGCGGTATCACCATAGTTTTAGCGTCGATTACGGCTGCACTGTGTATGGGCAAAGATGCGCATGAGTTAAAAGAAAAGCGTTATATCGCAGGCGTTGCCAACGGTATTTTTTATATTTTAGGTGGTTTGTTTGCAGGCAGTATCGTTCTGCTCTTCAGCTTGCTGCCAAAAGAGCTTGTTGCCGCTTTGGCTGGCTTGGCCTTATTGGGTGCTATTTCAACCAATATCGCTGTAGCAATGAAAGATGAATCTCAACGAGATTCTGCCCTCATTACTTTTTTAGCTACAGCTTCAGGTATGCACTTTTTGGGTCTAAGTTCCGTTTTTTGGGGCATCATCATTGGTTTAACTGCGTATCTGATTTTAACCAAACGTAGCCCTGACGTTTCAGCTTTAGCTTCAACTCCAAGCTCCAATCCAAGTTCCAAAAGTTAATAGGTACGCTGTACCTAGGACAATATTATGATTGATAAAAGTTCAGCTTCTTTAACAGAAGCACTTTCGCAAATAAAGGATGGCTCAACCATCATGATCGGTGGTTTTGGTACAGCAGGACAACCTGCTGAACTGATTGATGGCTTAATTCAACTTGGCATCAAAGACCTGGCCATCGTCAGTAACAATGCAGGCAATGGTGACTATGGTTTAGCCAAGTTACTCAAAGCAGGTGCCGTGAAAAAAGTCATCTGTTCGTTCCCACGTCAGTCCGACTCTTGGGTCTTCGATGAACTCTATCGTGCAGGAAAAATCGAATTGGAACTGGTGCCGCAAGGCAATTTGGCCTGTCGTATTCAAGCCGCAGGTATGGGACTCGGTGCAGTCTTCACCCCAACAGGCTACGGTACCTTATTGGCCGAAGGCAAAGAAACCCGTCACATCGACGGTAAAGATTATGTACTGGAATATCCAATCAAAGCTGACTTTGCTCTGATTAAAGCGCAGCAAGGCGACCGTTGGGGCAATTTGGTCTACCGTAAATCGGCACGTAACTTCGGCCCGATCATGGCCATGGCTGCGGGTGTAACCATTGCGCAAGTCTCTGAAGTGGTTGAACTGGGTGAGTTAGACCCTGAGCACATCATCACCGCAGGTATTTTTGTTCAACACGTGGTGCAGGTTCAACCTGAACCAGTTGCTGTGTAATCGGGAGAACATCATGAGCTATCAAAAACTCAGCCGTAACCAAATTGCAGAACGTGTGGCACAAGATATTCCAGATGGTGCGTATGTCAATCTTGGGATTGGCTTACCGACCAAGATTGCCAGCTACCTGCCTTCAGACAAAGACGTTTTCTTACATTCTGAAAATGGCTTATTGGCTTTTGGTCCACCACCTGAAAAAGGTCAGGAAGATCCTGAGTTGATCAATGCGGGTAAAGAATATGTGACTATGCTCGAAGGCGGTGCCTTTTTCCATCATGGAGACTCTTTTGCCATGATGCGTGGTGGTCACTTAGATATTGCAGTCTTGGGTGCCTTTCAAGTGGCAGCTAATGGTGACTTGGCCAATTGGCACACGGGTGCCCCTGATGCAATTCCTGCGGTCGGCGGTGCAATGGACTTAGCTGTCGGTGCCAAGAAAGTCTTTATCACCACCGACCATGTGACCAAACAAGGTGAACCAAAGATCGTAGCTGAATTGAGCTATCCCGCAACAGGTTTGAAGTGTGTCGATCGTATTTATACCGACCTGTGTGTGATTGATGTCACCGCAGACGGTTTAAAAGTGATTGAAAAAGTCGACGGTCTAAGCTTTGTAGAATTGCAGGCCATGACGGGTGCAACTTTAGTGGATGCGACACAGTAAATTTCAGAAAAATTTGCTAGAGCTTATAGTCATCAACAACCTGTCGAGCGCTTTAAAAATATTGTTTTTGCAACAGCAGTGGAAAATTGCTGTGAGTGAACAGGTTTTGTTGATGACAAAGTTTTTGGTCACTTTTTTAAAAAAGGGACGAGAATGAGTTACTGCTATTTGACTGAACACGATAAGACTCCGTCGTGAATAGATACAGTTGATCTATCAGCAGAGTCCCGTTTTAAAGGACAAGATTAAACATGAAAGACGCATATATTATCGATGCCATTCGTACTCCATTCGGACGTTATGCAGGTGGACTCGCTCCGATCCGTGCCGATGACTTGGGTGCAGTGCCAATTCAAGCCTTAATGCAACGTAATCCAAGTGTAGATTGGACCCAAGTCGATGACGTGATTTATGGTTGTGCCAACCAAGCGGGTGAAGATAACCGTAATGTGGGGCGTATGTCAGCACTCCTTGCAGGCTTACCCGTTGAAGTTCCTGCCACGACAGTGAATCGCTTATGTGGCTCATCACTCGATGCGATTGCCATGGCAGCGCGTGCGATTAAAGCAGGTGAAGCCGATCTGATCATTGCAGGTGGCGTCGAAAGTATGTCTCGTGCACCTTTTGTCATGGGCAAATCAGAAACCCCGTATGGCCGTAGTCAGAAGATTGAAGATACCACTATGGGCTGGCGTTTTATCAATCCTAAGCTCAAAGCGATGTATGGTGTAGACACCATGCCGCAAACCGCGGAGAACGTGGCACAACAATTTAATATTGATCGCGCAGATCAAGACCAGTTTGCCTTGGCGAGTCAACAGCGCACCGCAACCGCGCAAGCTCAAGGCTTTTTTACGCATGAAATCATCCCTGTGAATATTCCACAGCGTAAGGGTGATCCGATTGTGGTCGACACGGATGAACATCCACGTGCATCGACCACCTTGGAAGCTTTGGCAAAACTGAAGCCAGTCGTGACAGCAGAAGGCACCGTCACTGCAGGAAACGCATCAGGCATCAATGACGGTGCGGCTGCTGTACTGATCGCTTCAGAAGCAGTGATTGAGCAGTACCAACTTAAACCCCGTGCCAAGATTATTGCATCTACAGCTGTGGGGGTTGAACCTCGCATTATGGGCTTTGCACCTGCACCTGCCATCAAAAAGTTACTGAAACAAGCCAATCTGACATTAGAGCAGATGGATGTGATTGAGCTGAATGAAGCTTTTGCTGCACAAGCACTGGCCGTTACCCGTGACCTAGGTCTGGCAGATGACACCACACAAGTGAATCCAAACGGTGGTGCAATTGCGATTGGTCATCCACTGGGTGCATCGGGTGCACGTTTAGTCACCACGGCTTTAAACCAGTTAGAACAAACGGGTGGAACCTATGCCTTATGTTCAATGTGTATTGGGGTCGGCCAAGGCATTGCAATGATTATTCAGCGGGTTTAACCCTTCTTATGATCTGACGTGGTGTTTCTGCTCATAACACTTTTTGTTGATAACAACAGTGGAAACACTCAAAATTTTTAATGAATTAAGGAAAAGCATATGCCAAGGTTTACTTCAAACAATGCCGAAATTCACTATCAGACCTTTGGTGACCCCAAAAATCCCGCGATCGTTTTTTCAAACTCGCTAGGCACAAACTTCAACATGTGGAAACCACAAATTACTTTTTTCCAGAAAAACTATTTTGTGATTTGCTATGACACTCGCGGGCATGGTCAGTCTTCCGCACCTCAAGGGCCTTATGATATTGAACAACTTGGTCTAGACCTGATCCATTTACTGGATCATTTAAACATTGAGAAAGCCATTTTTTGCGGTATCTCAATGGGCGGACTTACAGGTCAGTGGTTAATCATTCATAAACCTGAACGTTTTCACCGTGCCATTGTATGTAATACCTCTGCCAAAATTGGCACTGAACAAGCATGGAATGATCGCGCATCATTAGTACGCACCCAAGGTTTAGAACCCATTGCATCGACGGCTGCAAACCGTTGGTTTACCGAACCCTTTATCCAAAGCAACGCAGCAACTGTAGCAGCGCTTTCAAACGACTTAGGTGCTGGCAGCCCAGAAGGTTATGCGAGTTGTTGTGAAGCTTTGGCTAAAGCGGATTTACGTGAAAAACTCGAAAGTATTTACGTGCCTTTACTTGTTATTGCAGGGCGTAAAGACCCCGTAACAACAGTCTCAGATGCACAGTACATGGTGAATCACATCCGAAGTAGTGCCCTATTTGAAATCGATGCCTCTCATATTTCAAATATCGAACAGCCCAAAGCCTTCAATCAGGCCATCTTAGACTTTATTGCTTAATGATCTAGATCTGAACGCAAAACAGCCCAACATGGGCTGTTTTTTTATCTATTTAAATAAAGAGGTAAGAATGCGTAAAACTCAGCATTAAAAAGATGATGGCTTTAGCTCATTCTGTTTTTCATCTTAAAATCATTAAAACTCAAAAATTGTATATAAAACAAACTAAAATTATTATGATTTCAAAATCATATCTTCGGAATTTCACTTATTGCCAATCCTAAACTCACTAGATCCCATCATGTAAAGCCGAATCTACCCAGTTAAAATGAGCAAAATAGCCAATCGTTTTGTTTTATAAAATCTTCTCGCTCAGCAAATGCCCATACGCAATAGGAGGATATTTTTCCAATACAATCTGCTACTCAGCAATTTTTCTACAGTCTTTTGCTTATTTAACGGAAAATTTATCAGCAAGGAGGATGCTGAAAAGCCCCTTAGAAACCTGAGTTTTCCTCTTACTGTTTCAAGTTTTTCAGTTTTTTGCTAAAAGTTAATGACGTCAGCTAAATAGATGTTAACAACAGACAAAAGCGTCCATCTACACTTTAATGTAACAAGTTAATGTTTTAATTGATGAAAGTGATATTTTCCAGTTCAATGTTGATCCAATAAAGCTTAGCAACTGAATTGATCATGGTCGTCAAGCCAGCCAAAATAGCTAGAATAAATTGATCAGATCATCTACAGATACAAACCATATCAGACTTCAGTTTTATTTTGATATACAGTTTAGCCATATAAGAATTGATCTAGATCTGATGCAGAGTGAGCTACCGACTAAGAAGTCTGAGCTGCCCTCTTTTCAAGACTTGAGTTGTACCTGTGGCACAAAACGAAAACAAATCTGCTGCTTTTGGTCAATTTGGCTTACAATGTAAAAAAGAGTAATAATCCGAAAATTTGTAATCTTTTAACATTGCCAATTCCTTGCAAAATTTACATTATATTGCCGAAGTTTGGCACTAAGCATCTACGTCAATTCAAACAAACTATAAAAAAAATGTAGAACTTTATGCCATAATACGCAAACTTTGCAGCCATCTTGCAAAGATTTATTGCAATTTATAAATGGAGCAAGCTAAATGAGTTCGACCATTTTGGTTATTCATGGACCGAATCTAAATTTGCTAGGAAAGCGCGAACCAGAAGTATATGGTTCTCTAACGCTGAACGACATCAATCAGCAACTCATTGCACAAGCTGAAAATGCTTCAATTTCTCTCGACACTTTTCAAAGTAATTGGGAAGGTGCCATTGTCGACCGTATTCATCAAGCTCAAGCGGATGGCGTCCAATTTATTATTATTAATCCAGCTGCACTCACGCATACCTCTGTTGCTCTACGTGATGCCCTGCTTGGTGTAGCCATCCCATTTATTGAAGTTCATTTATCGAATGTTCATGCGCGCGAAGCGTTTAGACATCATTCATATTTATCAGATAAAGCCGTTGGCGTTATTTGTGGCTTAGGTGCTCAAGGTTATAGCGCTGCGCTCAATTACGCTCTCACTAAAATTCAACCCTCTATGCAATCATAATTAGGAATACTGTCACATGGATATTCGTAAAATCAAGAAACTCATCGACCTGATGATTGAATCTGACTTACAAGCGATTGAAGTTAAAGAAGGCGATCAATCGATTGCGCTGACTCGTCGTAGTCCAGTTGTTGCAGCTGGTGCTCCTGTTGCTATGGCGGCTCCTGTTGCTCAAGCTCCAGCGGCTAAAACACCACGTGGTGCTGTAGAAACATCTCCAATGGTTGGTGTGTTTTACGCGGCTCCAAGCCCAGGTGAAGCGCCATTTGTTAAAGTCGGTCAAACCATCACTGCTGGTGAAACACTTGGTATTATCGAAGCAATGAAAATCATGAACCCGATTGAAGCAACGCAAAGCGGCGTGGTTGAAGAAATTTTAGTGAAAAACGGCGAAGTGATCCAATTCGGTCAACCATTATTCCGCTACCGCGCGTAATAGACGGGGACTTATAATGTTGCAAAAAGTTTTAATTGCAAACCGTGGTGAAATTGCCCTTCGCATCACCCGTGCCTGCAAAACTTTAGGGATTAAGACTGTAGGGATCTATTCAGATGCCGACAAAGACTTAATGCACCTACGTTTTGTAGACGAAGCAGTATGTATTGGACCAGGTGCGAGCAGCGAAAGCTACTTGAATATTCCTGCCATTATTACAGCAGCTGAAATTTCAGGTGCAGATGCCATTCACCCAGGTTATGGCTTCTTATCAGAAAATGCTGAATTTGCTGAAATTGTAGAAAACTCAGGTTTCATTTTTATTGGACCACGCCCTGAACACATCCGTTTGATGGGTAACAAAGTTTCTGCGATTACAGCAATGCGTAAAGCAGGTGTTCCAACCGTACCGGGTTCTGCAAATGCGGTTACACCGCAAAATGCGCTGGCTGAAGCTAAAGAAATTGGTTTCCCATTGATCGTGAAAGCTGCTTCTGGTGGTGGTGGTCGTGGTATGCGTATTGTAGAACGTGTCGATACCCTGCTCGAATCCGTTCAAGCTGCACAACGTGATGCTGAAATGTGGTTTGGCGATGACACGGTGTATATGGAGCGTTTCCTACAAAAACCTCGTCACGTTGAAGTTCAAGTTCTTGCTGACGGTAATGGCCACGCGATTCACCTCTATGACCGCGATTGTTCTTTACAGCGTCGCCATCAGAAAGTGTTAGAAGAAGCGCCAGCGCCAAATTTACCTGAACAAGCACGTGCTGACATTTTAGAAGCTTGCGTAAATGCTTGTAAATTAATGCAGTACCGCGGTGCAGGTACATTCGAGTTCTTGTTTGAAGATGGTGAATTCTTCTTTATTGAGATGAATACACGTGTTCAAGTTGAGCACCCTGTAACTGAAATGGTGACAGGTATCGACATTATTGAACAACAGCTCCGCATTGCTGGTGGCTTAGGTCTTGAAATTGAACAAGATCAAGTTGAAGTCAAAGGTCATGCGATTGAATGCCGTATCAATGCTGAAGATCCAACGACCTTCTTACCTTCACCGGGTAAAATTGAGAATTTTTATGTGCCAGGTGGTGCAGGTATTCGTCTTGATTCACATATCTATCAAGGCTATAGCATTCCGCCATACTATGACTCGATGATTGCAAAGCTGATCGCACATGGTAAGGATCGTAAAACATCACTTGCTCGAATGCGCCAAGCGCTTGATGAAATGATTCTGACCGGTATTAAAACCAATATTCCATTGCATAAAGATTTGATTCTTCAAGATGAAAAATTCTGTGAACAAGCGATGGATATTCACTACCTTGAAAAGCATTTATTAAAGCAAATTGAAGGAAATCAAGATAAATAATTGTCTTGATCCTTAAATAAAAAACCGCGATTTATCGCGGTTTTTTATTTATAAAAGAATTCATTAAGGCAGTACACGACGTAGCGTTGCAAAGCATTGTTGTGCTTTATCATTGGCACAAAAATTAATGGTCGATGGACTTTGCCATTTCACAAAATACTGAGACATTTCACCAGTCTGATCTTCTTGAGACCCAGAACAATCCACTTGGTTATTATCAAATTTGACTTGTAAAATCAAAGCAGGTAATTGCACATTTTTGTCGGTTGATGGCTGGTAATCATAAATTCCCGTAGACCATTCTTCCCCACTTTTAATCACAACATCACTATTACTTTTAAAATTATAGTATTCAACGCATTTACGATTATTTGGAATTTCCATTCCCCATAAGCCCACAATTTCAGGGCGTGTCGTTACACGAATATTATTTTGATTTGATGCTTGAGTATCCTCAGGCTGACTTGGCGTATTTGCCATAAGCACTGATGAAGTTAACATGAATAACATGCCGAGTAATGTTTTTTTCATACAAGCCATAATGTTTTTAAGCGTCTCACTAAATTAGCATATTTTGATTCAAAACATCATTTTATAACCATTTCATAACAATCTATTTTTTGTTATGGGTTGCAATCTCGATTTAACAAAACGATTTATTGTCAGCACTAGATAAATTCTCCTTTCAGAATCGAAAAAAGACCGCTTAAGCAGTCTTTTTTGTATTTCTTGGTATTTGAATTTAGGCTACAGGTGCCAGTGTAAACAGCACCTGACCTGTTTTTACCGTTTGCCCTTTTTCAATGGTAATGGCTTCAACCTTCATCCGCTCAGGTGCAATAATGGGAATTTCAATTTTCATGGCTTCAATCACGGCCAAAGTTGCCCCTTCTTCCACAATGTCTCCAGAGGAACATTCAATTTTCCAAATAGAACCCGGCATGTGCGACTCGACTGCACAGCCACCTTCAGGAATTTGAATTTCACTGTCATCTAAAACAGCATCTAGGCTTTCAGAAACATATTCAGCCAAACCAGCCTCATGCCAGCGACGGCGTTCCTCTTCAAAGTTCGCTTGCTGTACCGCTTTAAAACTCGAAATGGATGCTGCATTTTCAATGAGGAAGTCATTATATTCTTTTAAATTTAAAACCCCATCTTCTACACGAAGCTTTAAGCGCCCCGCTTTAAAGTCTTCCCGCATTTGCATCAGTTCTGTTTCAGACACTTCGTAAAATTTAATTTGATCAAAGAAGCGCAGTAGCCATGGCTTATCCTGTTCAAAGTCGGGGTTTTTGCGGTAACGACTCCACATTTGGGTTGTACGTCCAACAAACTGATAACCGCCCGGGCCTTCCATGCCATAGACACACATATACGCGCCACCAATACCGACTGCATTTTCAGGCGTCCATGTACGTGCAGGATTATATTTGGTAGTTACTAAACGATGACGTGGGTCCAGCGGCGTTGCCACAGGTGCACCCAAGTACACATCTCCCAAACCCATCACCAAATAATTGGTGCTGAATACGATATCCTTCACTGCTTGCTTTGAGTCTAGACCATTGATACGACGAATAAACTCAATATTGTCAGGACACCACGGCGCATCTGGACGGACTGTTTGCATATAACGTTCAGTCGCCAACTGAGTTTGTGAGTCCTCCCAAGCCAAAGGCAAATAGACTGTGCGCGAAGGCACTTCCATTGCTGTCACATCAGGCAATTCACTTTCTGCTTGCTGTAAAAGGCATAATAAATGTTTTTGATCTAGCACCAATGAATCAAAATGAATTTGCAGCGAACGAATACCCGGTGTTAAGTCTATAATCCCTTCGATACTTTGGTCTTTAACCCATTGCATTAAAGCATGAATACGGAAGCGTAAATTGAGATCTAAAACCAACTCTCCATATTCAACCAACAGATAACTATTACCTGCGGGACGATAGCTTACATCAGGTCTAGCGTCCTCACCTTTTAATGTCGCTAAAACGGCATCTGATAAGGTCTCTATTTCAGCATGAAAGCTTGGAGAAAATTCTACATTTTCAGTCGTATCTGCGGTTAACGCTGCGCTATATTTTTGATTTAATACTTGTGCTTGATCATAAGAAATTGGGATAAATTTAACTTTATCGCCCGCTTTAAGCTGACCAATTTTCCATAGTTCTGAGCTAACCACCACCGCTGGACAAACGAAACCGCCCAAGCTTGGACCATCGGGTCCTAAAATAATTGGCATATCTCCAGTGAAGTCAATCGCGCCAATGGCATAAGCATTATCATGAATATTCGAAGGGTGCAGCCCTGCTTCACCACCATCGGTACGCGCCCATTCAGGTTTTTCACCGACTAAACGAATGCCTGTACGACTTGAGTTAAAGTGAATTTCAAATTCTTGCTCAAAGAAGCGCTCAATATCTCGTTTGGTGAAAAAGTCAGGCGCTCCATGCGGTCCATACATCACTGCAATGTTCCAAGTCTGACTAAAGCTCGGCACTTGCACTGTACTCAGTGCAACAGTTTCTATCGAGGTATAAGCCGTAATGGGCAACATATCTCCAATGAGTAAATTACGTCCTGCATGACCACCGAACTGACCTAAAGTAAAAGTCGCTTGCGAGCCTAAGTAGGCAGGTACATTGAACCCGCCTTTAATGCCAATATAACTGCGACAACCTGTGGTGATTTTACCTGTTTTCAAAATTTGCCCTTTTTTAACATTAAGGGTCTGCCACATGGCAACGTCGACACCATCCAATGTTGCAAGCATGTCGCCACCCGTAATCACGATTTGGCTGTCACAATGAAATTTTAAAGTTGGACCTTGCAATGTACATTCTAGCCCTGCGGTATTAAATAGATTCCCCAATAGTTGATTGGCTACATTTAAAGATAAAGGATCAATTGCACCCGATGGTGGCACTCCAACATCCCAGTAACCCAAACGACCTGTGACGTCTTGTATTGACGTTTGAATACCGGACTGTAATACCTCAATTTTTTGGGTTTTCCACTCAAAAGTATTTAAGAAACGTGTAGTCTGTGTCCCCGCTGTAAACACTTCACCGGCAATAATATTTTGTAAATACTCAAGATTGGTTTCAATTCCTGCCACTGAGGTTTTTGCCAAAGTATCGCTCATGGCCTGAATTGCACTTTCACGGTTCTCGCGGGTCACAATGATTTTGGCAATCATCGGATCATAAAAGGAAGACACATTTGAACCTGTTTCCACCCATGTTTCATTACGGGCCTGCGGGTCAAACTCGACATAGGTCAGTAAGCCAGCACTGGGTTGAAAGTTCTTAATTGGATCTTCAGCGTATAAACGGACTTGGATCGAATGGCCTTTAGGTGCAAGTGTATCTGTTGGTGCAGTCCAGTCACCGCTACCTAAAGTGACCATCCATTCCACAAGGTCTACACCAAACACTTGTTCAGTCACGCCATGTTCAACTTGTAGACGTGTATTCACCTCTAAGAAATAGAATTGCTGGGTGTCAGTATCCATCACAAATTCAACCGTACCTGCCGAACGGTAATTCACTGACTGCATCAGTTGAACCGCAACACCTTGAATATAAGCACGTTGTTCATTATTTAAATGCGGTGCCGGGGTCTCCTCGATTACTTTCTGGTTACGGCGCTGTACTGAACAGTCCCGCTCTCCCAAAGCCAAAACCAAACCTTGGCCATCACCAAAAATTTGGACTTCAATATGACGCGCATTTTCCACAAACTTTTCTAAATACAAGCCTGCATCTTTAAAGTTAGCTTGTGCCAAATAAGATACCGTTGCATAAGCATCTTTAAGCTCTGCTTCATTCCACACCAAACGCATACCAATACCGCCACCACCTGCGGTACTTTTCAGCATCACGGGATAGCCTATACGATTCGCCTCCACCAGTGCTTCCGCTTCATCTGCTAAAAGTTGGCTACCCGGTAACAATGGCACGTTCGCCTGAATGGCTAGTTCACGCGCAGTATGCTTTAAGCCAAAACTACACATTTGTGCAGAATTTGGCCCTAAAAACACAATGCCCTGTGACTCACACAAATCACAAAACTCCGCATTTTCAGACAGGAAACCATAGCCCGGATGAATAGCTTCAGCACCTGCTTCTTTCGCGACCTGTAAGATTTTTTCAATATTTAAATAACTTTGACTGGCTGGGCTATCACCAATAAATACCGCTTCATCAGCCAAAGTCACATGCAAGGAATCACGATCTGCTTCTGAATACACCACAACAGACTGAATGCCTAAATTCTTTAATGTACGAATTACTCGGCAGGCAATTGCACCACGGTTGGCAATGAGAACTTTTTTAAACATGCTGATTACTCCTTGCCGTTACGTACAATCAGTTGAATTTTGGTCGGGTTATAGGCATTACAGGGGTTGTTCAGTTGTGGGCAGTTAGAAATCAGCACGATGAGATCCATCTCTGCTTGAATTTCAACATATTTACCCGGCGCCGATATTCCATCATCAAACTTGAGATGCCCATCACTACTCACGGGTACATTCATAAAGAAGTTAATATTCGGCCCAATATGACGGACATTTAGTCCATGCTTTTTTGCGATAGGGTGCAAAGCTAAAGCTGTCATAAAGTTATTACGGCAACTGTGCATCGGAAATGTGTCGTGTGCATAACGTACGGTGTTACTTTCACATGAACAAGCACCGCCTAAGGTGTCATGGCGACCACAGTTATCATCATGGATCGTGGCGATTTTGTTGCCATAGTTGGTATATAGAGCTGTGCCTTTTTCTAAATAAATCTGCTGATTAATGGCTAGAGTATCGGTTGCGCTGTAACGTTCTTCAGGATTGCTCGCAGAAATCAATAAAGTATCGACTGCTTGGTTGCCTTCGAGGTCAATAATGCGGAAATACTGCCCTTTCTGGACTTCACACATCCATGCCTCACCCGCTGGACAGACTTCATTTAAAATGGTTTGATTAAATGCTTGTAAACTGGTCATGCGTATTCTCCTCGGGCTTAAGCAGCATCAAATGCGTAATAACGTGCGTTGTTTTGAAAACCGCGTTGGTTTTGTGGGCATGAATCACGACAGACATCGTGTACTGCTAAAGCGGAGGCTTTGAATAAGCGCATTTGAATATCGGCAGGTTGATACTTTGTTGCTTGACTCAAACCATGTGGCGCAGCAGATAAGAACACCAGACAGTCCATCTCAAAACGCAGTTCAATAGTTTGATGGGTATTGTCTACATCGATATAAGATAAGTTGCCTGCATCATCAGGGCGAACTTTAGAGAATAGGTTGACCGTAGCTGACAGGTCGGCTTGACCTAATGAGAACTTGGTCATTTCAAGTAACAGGCTGTCGCGTCCACTTCGAAACATCTCATTTCGTGTATCTTGGAAAGTTTGAGTGCCAAATTGTTTTTGGATCTGTTCTGTGCGACTTGGACCACACAGGGCATCATTCCAACCATGATCATCGTGAACAATTGAGGCCATAACCCGACCTAAGTCCGAATACAACACATGTCCTGTACTTAAAAATGCCGTATGCTGTGCCTTTAAGCTATCGGGCATATTAAAGCGTTCAACCTTGTCTTCGCTGTTGACACAGAAAAGTGAAACGTTGGCTTGTGCCCCCAAGGCTTTAAACTGTAAAACAGTGCCGCGTTGAATACGCCCAGACCAGTGATGCCCACCCGGTAAAAGTTCAGTCCATAGTGCGTTATCGTCGTGATAAGTTATTGTGCTCATGCGCCTCTGCCTAAATCGTAACTGTTTACCTCCCGGGCTTTTATCCCTCCGTGTAGCTCTTTCGAACCGTGAACTCTCGGTCGCTGACATACATAAAATAGATATGTATCGGAACCCTAGATCACTCTTTCAGATTAGACGATGCAAAGGCTGTGCCAATTTAGTATTACGATTTTTAAACTTCGTAATACTATTTATGAGCAATAAATGGGCACTTTAGATTTCAAGCACGCATATTTTTGCTATGCGCACTAAAAAGCATCAAACTTTAAGAATTACTTCATTAAAATTTCATGGAACATGTGACGCAGCCACTGATGACTGGTTTTGTGATGACAAGACATATGCCAATACTGCTTCACCCCATAACTTGGGAAGGCAATTGGTGCATTAAAGATTTTTAAATTGCCACGTGAAAGCAGCACTTCACTCAAATAATACGGAACTGTCGCAATCGCATCGGTTTCTTGTACCACCAAGCCGACGCCCAAATAGCTCGGTAAACGCATTAAAATGTCACGTTTTAGTTCTAAATTAAGCAGTTCGTTTTCAATATGGTAATGCCCCATGCCCGCATCAATATCGATATGTGACTCAGCCAAGTACTGCGCTGTGCTGATACTGTCACCTGTCAAACGCGGATGATCTTTGGCGGCAATCACCACATAATACTGTTCGAACAGTTGCTGTTGATAAAAGCCATTTTCCAATTGTGGTAAAAAACCCAGCGCCAAATCAATCTCACCATTTGCCATCTGATAACTGGTTTCAGAGGTGATTGGACGAATATTCAGACGAATATGCGGCGCATGTTTCTTTAAGTATTGCGAAATTTTCGGCAACAGCACCAAATGCGAAACATCGGTCATGGCCAAAGAAAACTGTTGCTGTGAAGTGGCTTGGTCGAAATCAATTGTAAAGTTATTGATGATTTCAACCTTGTTTAAAGCCTCACTGACCAATGGAAATAACTGTTTCGACAGTTCAGTTGGTACCATTTCATTGCCAATCCGCAAAAATAGCGGATCATTATAATGTTGGCGAATTTTATTCAGAATGTTACTCACCGTCGGTTGACTCATTTCTAAATGATCAGCCGCCAGTGACACACTTTTAAACTTATAAACGTAAAAAAAGATACTGAGTAATTTACAGTCCAGTTCAAACACGAAAAAAATGTTCCTTATATGTATGGTGATGGTAGACGATCCATCATCTACTCATTATAGCGATGATCCAATGCTCAAAACTTACTTTTATAAACCTCTAGGTCTAATATCAGACGTTTCAGCAATCAAAGCACATTAATTAGACCTTTAGCTGTACTGAACAATCGATGCTTTCCCTGAAAAGTTATGTCGCATGATCTTGATGTATTTTACACAACAAAAAAGGCCCGAATCAATCGAACCTTTGATGAAATCAACCATGCCGAATTATAGCTATTTAAATCATTTTCTTCACAGGCATAGCTAAGAATATTTACAGTTTTAGTCCAGCAGCTCGACGGCAATAGCAGTCGCCTCACCACCACCAATACATAAAGCAGCTACACCCTTTTTCCCACCAGTACGTTTCAAGGCATGCAGTAAAGTCACGATAATACGTGAACCAGATGAACCCAATGGATGACCAAGTGCACAAGCGCCACCATTCACATTGACTTTTGCAGGGTCTAAATGAAAACCATCAATTGCAAGCATTGTGACCATCGCAAACGCTTCATTAACTTCCCACAGATCCACATCACTCGCAGACCAGCCTGCTTTAGCTAAAACTTTCTCAATGGCACCTACAGGGGCAATGGTGAACTCAGATGGATGCTGGGAATTACTTGCATAAGCCACAACTTTTGCCAATGGCTTAAGACCACGTGCGTCAGCAACTTCGGATGAAGTTACAACCAATGCCGAAGCACCATCCGAAATAGAACTCGAATTTGCCGCGGTAATCGTGCCATCTTTTTTAAATGCCGGACGTAAAGTTGGAATTTTATCCACTTTGGCATTGAGCGGTTGTTCATCCTGATCAACCACAACATCGCCTTTACGGCTACTCACCGTCACAGGCACGATTTCATCTTTAAAAAAACCACCTTGAATCGCAGCAACGGCTTTATTTAAAGAGCCAATGGCATACTGATCCTGCTGCTCACGGGTATAGCCTTTTTTATCTGCCATTTCTTGAGCAAGTACACCCATCGACAGACCTGTTTCCGCATCCTCTAAACCTTCTTGGAACATGTGATCGGTTGTTTTACCATGCCCTATACGGTAACCCGCGCGTGCTTTTTCAAGTAAGTACGGCGCATTTGACATCGACTCCATACCACCTGCCACTACAATCTCAGCTGAACCCGCTTTAATCGCATCAGCCGCTTGCATGACGGCTTTCATACCAGAGCCACAAATTTTATTGATGGTTGTTGCACCCGTTGAGTCAGGTAGACCTGCCATACGCATTGCTTGACGTGCAGGGCCTTGTTTTAAACCTGCTGGAAGTACACAACCAAAGATCACTTCATCCACATCGGTCGGCTGTAAGCCAGAACGGTTTAACACTTCTTTAATTGTCACCGCACCAAGTTCAGGTGCGGTACAGCTCGCCAGTGAACCTTGAAAACCACCCATCGCTGTACGTACACCGTCTACAATAACAATCATTTTCTATCTCATCCTTTTTTGCGGTTTATTTGCTTTAAGCCAAATAAGTGACTTAAAAACATTCCCTATCTATTTTTTCATATTACAAAGGGGTTAATCGTTTCAGATCTTATTTTAATGTTTTTCATAGTGCTACCGTCTCAAAGCGAGTCATCTATAAAGACATTAAAACAAACACACGTGAATAAGACATCGATCCATACGATAGATGATCCATTTATCAACCCACACTGCATTCGAGGCTTTAGCACTAAAGGTTCTCGTCTCTAAGAACACAGTGGCTATACTGACAATAGTGTAAAAATCACGAAAAAGGAATGCAATGGACCAAATTTGATCTCTAGAGATCAAATTTATTGACAACGAAATTCGAAAATGTTCCTGAATTTATTTCTATTGTTGAACAAGTGGATATTTTTAAAACGATTGTAGTAATATCCAAGACCTTAGTTGAATTTTCATTTTCAACCAAGTTCAATAGCCTCTCTATAGTTCTCATGGAATACACTGGAATAAGCCAATGACTTCAGTACGCCAACAAAATTTTCTATTACGCAAAGAGAAAATTTTAGCCATGGCTGAGACTTTATTATTAGACAATAATCAAGACATCACCTTAAGCGAATTAGCAACGGAACTCGATATTGCGAAGGGTACGATCTACAAGCATTTCAAAAGTAAAAATCAACTTTATTTAGAGCTGATTATCTTGAATGAAACTCGCCTGCTAGAAATTTCTCAAAAGCATAACAATGATATTAAAACGTATGTTTCCGAATACATGCTTTATAATATGTTGAACTCGAACCGTACGATTTTACTGCACGTTATTGAAGAACGTTTAACCAATAACGAACGTAAACTCAAAGAACTTTTTGAGAAGCTCTATCAAATACGTGAGCAACGTATTATCGAAATTAAAGACATGACTTCTGACTACTTAAAGTCTTTAGACAGCGCAATGTCCATTCGTGACTATTTATCTTATGTATGGACAGTGACCTACGGTGCGTCATTGTTACTCAATTCAACGCATTATCAAAAATCAATCGGTTCTCGTGAGCGTCTGATTAAACTGTACGTCAACCAAGCCCTCATGACACCTGATAAAATTTCACACGCAGACCTTTAAGCTTCTAAACGGTATAAAAAAAGCTAAACATTTTATGTTTAGCTTTTTTTCATATATTTAATTAGTCTGCGGAAATATCTTCAAACAAGACTGAAGATAAATAACGTTCACCACCATCAGGTAAAATCACTACAATGGTTTTACCTGCATTTTCAGGGCGTGCAGCAAGTTCAGCTGCTGCTGCCATCGCGGCACCACTTGAAATACCCACCAAAATACCTTCTTGGCTTGCTGTTTTACGCGCCCAATCAATTGCTGTAGCAGCATCAATTGGCATCACTTCATCGACCAAGTCGAGGTCTAAGTTTTTAGGAATAAAGTTAGCGCCAATGCCCTGAATTTTATGTGGTCCAGGCGTCAAAGCTTCGCCACGTTTGGTTTGACCAATAATCGGCGATTCAGCAGGTTCTACCGCAACTGAATACAGGGCTTGTTTTTTTACTTTTTCAAAATAACTTGAAATCCCTGAAATCGTACCGCCCGTCCCAACACCTGCAACTAAAATATCAACTTTACCACCTGTTGCGTCCCAAATTTCTGGGCCAGTGGTTGCTTCATGAATAGCTGGGTTTGCTGGGTTTTCAAACTGTTGTGGCAAAAAATAAGTGTCTGGATTTTCATCCAACAAACGCTGTGCTTCTTCTACCGCACCGCGCATCCCTTTTGCAGGGTCGGTGAGAACCAAGTTCGCGCCCAAAGCTTTCATCACTTTACGACGTTCGATACTCATGCTTGATGGCATAGTCAGGGTTAACGCATAACCTTTTGCAGCAGCAACAAATGCCAAAGCAATGCCTGTATTGCCACTGGTTGGTTCGACAATGTGCATTCCCGCTTTCAGCACACCGCGTGCTTCCCCATCCGCAATCAGCGCAGCCCCAATACGACATTTTACTGAAAATGCAGGGTTACGGCTTTCAACTTTGGCTAAAACGGTGGCTGGACTTTGTATAATTCGGTTAATACGAACCAATGGTGTGTTACCAATCGCTTCTGCATTATTACTATAAACCGCTATCCCTAAATTATTAGGCGTTGGAAAAGCTGAGTCAGTACTCATACCAATGTTTCCTATGTTGTTTTTAATGATCCACTCATTATCATACCCTGATTTTTAAATGCAAACTGACATTTGGTCGGGCTTATGTTTTTATTTGATAAATAAATCACTTAAACAGAAAAGCATGAGTTTTCCCATGCTTTTCTACCACGCGACCAGCTTAAACGAGCCTTACACTATTCCACTTTTCTAACTGTGTAACGGCCGCGCTAAAATCTACTTGTGCAGCCTGTTCTCGATCTATTTTTAAGAACAGTTCTTGTGTCACTTGAAAAACAGGTGTTTTCATCTGTCCTTCTTCGGCCAGATCCATCGCAATACCAATGTCTTTTTGCAACAGGTTTAAAGCAAATGTTTTTTGAAAAGTGCGGCTCAAAACTTTTTGCGCCATCACCGTTTCAGACATGGTACTGTTACCACTGGACTGATTAATACAACTCAATGCGCCAGCTAAGTCAACGCCTTGATGCTTCAAAATAGACATGCCTTCAGACAGTGCCCATAAATGCGTTGCCATGAGCGTATTGTTCACCGCCTTAACCGCAAAGCCTGCACCACTTTCCCCAACGTATTCAATCAGCCCTGCAAATGCCTGAATAATAGGTTTTGCCCTTTCAAATCCAGCGATATTACCACCCACCATAACCGTCAAAGTACCGCGTTCAGCACCAATGGTTTGACCCGAAACAGGTGCATCTAAGTAAGTTACACCACGTGCTGCCAAATCAGTGGAAATTCGCTGCGCAGACTCAGGCACTCCACTGGTACAATCCACCCATAAACTTCCAAATTTGGGTGGATGTAACGCAATTAACACTTCAACATCTGCACTGGTCGGTAAGCATGAAAATATCACATCGGCTTGCATCGCTTGTTGAAGTTCAACCTGCAAAGTACCAAAAGTTTCCGCATGTGCAGACGCTTTTTCCGCTGTGCGATTCCACACCCAAACAGGATGACCCAGTTTTGGCAAATGGGAGGCCATGTGCCAACCCATTGCCCCAAGTCCTATAAATGCAATATTCAGACTCAAAACGTACTCCTAACTGTGAGCAATAGTGCTATTGATTTGATCGTCCGACTTTTCTACGACTTGCTCTTTTTCACTGCCTCGGTTCAAGAAAAGATTAAGCAGAATGGCTGCTAGTGTGGCAGTGCCAATACCACCAAGGTCAAAACTTCCTATTTGTAAGCTGTAATTACCAGTTCCCATAATCAGACACACGGCCCCAATCATTAAAGTACTGTTCTTAGTGAAATCAATTTTGTTATCGACCCAAATTTTTGCGCCAGCAACGGTAATCAAACCAAAAACCACAATGGATGCACCACCCAAAAGTGCAACGGGAATTGTACTAATCACTGCGCCAAACTTAGGCGAAAGCCCCAGTAAAATCGCAAATACACCTGCAAAAACAAAGATTGTGGTTGAATAAACTTTAGTAACTGCCATCACCCCAATGTTTTCAGCATAGGTGGTCATCCCTGTGCCACCAACTGAAGCAGACAGTGTGGTACATACCCCATCTGCAAAGAAACCGCGTCCCATATAAGGAGACAAATTTTTCCCAGTCATCGCCGACACAGCTTTGAAATGTCCTAAGTTTTCAGCCACCAAAATAATCGCAACGGGTGCAATCAACATCATGGCGTTTATATCAAAGGTTGGGCTGTGGAAAGTTGGTAAACCAAACCATGCTGCTTGACCGACTTTTGCAAAGTCAATTGCAGTGCCAAAACCCATGACATTAGTGAGTAAAAAATAAATAAAATACGATGCAACTAAGCCTAAAAGTAGCAGTAAACGGCGCACCATACCTTTGGTAAATACAGCAATGACACTGATACAAATAATCGTGATTAATGCCATCCAAGAGTCAAACTGATTGGCTGACACACTTTTGATCGCAACTGGTGCAAGGTGTAGACCAATAATCATCACGATGGCACCTGTCACAATAGGTGGCATCAACTTTTCAATCCATGCCGTACCAGTACGTATCACAACTAAACCGATTAACGCGTACAGCACCCCACATGCAATGGTTCCACCCAGTGCTAAAGAAAGATTTGGGTTTGCTCCAACACCTGTATAACCCGTAACTGCAACCACTGCTCCAATGAAGGCAAAGCTGGACCCCAAATAACTTGGCATACGTCCACCGGTCATGAGGAAGAAGAGTATCGTACCAATGCCTGTAATGAAGATCGTTAGATTCGGATCAAAGCCCATCAACAATGGGGCGAGTACGGTTGCGCCGAACATGGCAAAAGCATGTTGCAACCCCAAAATAATGCTTTTTCCTGCGGGTAAGTATTCATCTGTTTGCACAGGCGTTGTATCTAAATCACCTTGATAAGGCTTAAATTTTGGAAACCACGATTCTTTTGTTTGCATGGGTTTCCCCTCCTTGTAAAAGTAGGATTTTTTGAATTAGCACATTGGTAATGGCTCACAATAACCACGGTTAAAATACATCAGCGCATTTAGTCCATAACTTTGCTTCATGGCTTTGACTTGACAAAACAACACATCGTGACTGCCTACAGACATAGTTTGTACCACTTCACAATCAAAGCTCACCAAGGCATCCTCCAATACAGGTGCATTGGTCAAAAGTGTGGACCATGTGCCCTGAGCAAAACGTTCAGGCATTGGAGTTTTCCCCCCAAACAAATTAGATAAATGTTGTTGCTGACTCGACAACGTGTTTACACATAACACTTGATTGCTTTTAAATGTCTCAAACACAGAGGCTGAACGGTTTAAACACACCAACAACGTTGGCGGTGTATCGGTCACACTGCATACTGCCGATGCAGTAAAGCCTGCCTGACCCGCCCCCCCATCTGTTGTAATCACATTGACAGCAGCTCCTAGATTCGCCATACCTTGACGAAATGTGTGTTGATCCAACATTGCCTCACCCATTGCCTCTGGTGCTTTATGATTCAGCAAGGTTTCAACTTGATCTTGATTCATCAGTTTTGCATTCATCGTATTCTCCATGCCCTAAAAAAATCGTATATCAGAGCATTAAAATTTGATTATTCCACTTAAGCCACATGTGCAACCGAAGCGATTTCAACCAAAGCCTCTGGCTTGACCAGTCCAGTCTGTACGCAATAGCGTGCAGGTTTATCGTTTGGAAAATACTCGGCATATACAGCATTAATCGCGCCATAATCGGCCCAATCTTTCACAAAAACATGATTAAAAGTGACGTCATCCATTGTGCCACCTGCGGTTGCAAGGACTCGTTTAATGGTTTCTAAAATATGTCGAGTCTGTGCTGCTGCATCACCAACGTGAACAACGTTGTTGTGTTCATCAAAGGCCAAGGTGCCTGATACATAAACGATATTGTCAGCCTTAGTTGCAGGTACAAATGGTGCAAGTGGTTTCGCTGTGCCTTCAGGCACAATAATTTCTTTAGGCATGAGGTTTCCTCTATCTTTCGTATGTATGACTTATGCTGTTTTTGCCAGTGTTTGACTGCTTGAAGTTTGAAAGGTATTCACAAAACTTTGTGTATCAGACACCCAACCAAAAAAGGTTTTGATGTTATAGAGACTTGCTTCTTGCACCTCGATAGGCCCAGCTTGATAGCACGCATCCTTAAGAGCGACCCCAAAATACTCCAAGAAAAAACCATCCCTTAAAGTCGACTCGACACAGACATTGGTCGCAATACCGACAAAAACTAAATTTCGGATTCCTCGCACCCGCAACATACTGTCCAACGCAGTATTAAAGAATCCACTATAGCGAGGCTTTTCTATGACTAAATCTTGTGGCTCAGGCTTGAGTGCATCAATCAACTCAAAATCCCAACCACCTTTTGCCAGTAGTTTTCCCTGCAGCTCTGGATTTTTGCGCATGGTTTTTAAAGCATTCGACTTATGGAAGTTTGGTGAATCACTCCCTCCTGCTTCACGGTACTGGTCATCCCAACCATTTTTAAAGTAAATCACCTGAATGCCAGCTGCATGTGCAGCAGTAATGGTTTTTTGAATGTTTTCAACCACAGGTTTGGTTTTAGATACATCAAACCCGGCCAAGTCCAAATAGCCTCCTACTGAGGTATAGGCATTTTGCATATCAATCACAATCAATGCCGTGTGCTCAGGTGCTAAAGCAATATGTTCAGGTTCTGCTTTTAATGTTTTTGCTTGCAGACTTTGTTTAGTAAATTCTGTACAGACTATAGAGTCATTCATGCGCTTTTCTCCAAAACAACGCGTGGTGCATCCGCTTCAACCACGATATGTTCACGGCATTTCATCAAAGGTTGTATACGCTGACCAAAGTCTTCGACCCCTTGTACAAAATCATCAAAGGTAAGCAAAATACCTTCAGTCCCCTGAATTTCACCAATTTCATCCAACATTTGTGCAACATGTTCAAAAGAACCGACTAAAGTCCCCATATTGATATTCACAGGCGAAACCGAAGATGCCATTTGGCGAATATTAGTATCTGTTCCAGATTTGGTATCTTTACCCCCTTGGTTCATTAGCCAATTAATCGCCTCCATATCCGCACCAGCATTATATGTTTGCCATTTCGCATGCGCCTCTTCATCAGTTTCTGCAGCAATCACCATAAACAACACATAAGTTTGTACATCACGCCCTGTTTTATCGGTTTGCTGTTTTAAGCGCTCATTGATTTCTGCATAAGCTGTCGGTGTATTCAGCCCTTTACCGAAAACAAAGTTGTAATCGGCATATTTGGCAGAAAACTCAAGCCCTGTATCAGACTGGCCCGCACAAATAATTTTCATATCTGCTTGTGGACGTGGGCTCACACGGCAGTCCTGCATAGTAAAATGCTCTCCTTTAAAATCTGAACGACCTGTCGCCCAGAGTTCACGCAAAATTTCCACATATTCAGAAAGATATTCATAGCGCTGTGCAAAATACTCATCTCCTGGCCACATCCCCATTTGCGTATATTCGGGTGCTTGCCAGCCTGTCACGACATTTAAACCAAAACGACCATTTGAAATGGAATCAATCGTTGATGCCATACGTGCCACAATTGCAGGCGGCATCACCAACGTCGCTGCTGTTGCATAGATTTGGATTTTACTGGTCACCGCAGCGAGCCCAGCCATCAAGGTAAATGTTTCTAGGTTATGATCCCAAAACTCTGTTTTCCCGCCAAAGCCACGCAGTTTGATCATCGACAAAGCAAAGTCAAAACCATAATACTCAGCACGTTGAACAATTTTTTTATTTAGTTCAAATGAAGGCATGTACTGTGGCGCGGTTTCAGAAAGCAGCCAGCCATTATTTCCAATCGGGCAAAATACACCTATTTTCATCTCGTTCATCCTCTACACTTATTTCATTATTTGCAGAACATCAAAGGCTAAATACAGCAAGACTTTTAACCTTTAGTTTGATAAAAATATATTTGCACAAGCCATGCCAACTATTATTTATTATTATTTTTCAATATATTAAATAATTTTACTTAATTTTATTTTTTACCAAAAAGTAAAATTATTTATTATTTTATGCACTATCTCTGTGAGGCGTGATCAATGATTGTGCGGTAAATGATCCAAACTAGAGTTTTTATATTTTTAGCCTAAATAAAAAAGGTGTATAGATTTTAAAACCTATACACCTTCACTTTATAAAGCCAAATTAAACAATCGATAATCTAAACTGAACTTTCCTGTACGGTTAAAAAGCCCAACATTTCCTTATTCATCAGTACTGTTTCGGTTACAGTCGCTGCATGAGCGCCCTGCTTTAAAAGAGTCAACTGTGCATGCGGAAACAACTGTTTTAGGTTTTGTGAGCGTTGGTAAGGCACAAGGAAATCATCTTGGTTTGCAATCAAATGCATCGGTATATTCTGCAAAGCGGCTCGTATCTCCTCGCTCAGTTGAAAGTTCATTAAAGCACTCAGCCGTCGCAATACATTTTCATGCGGTGGAAAGTTTTGAATTTGAAACTGTTCTTGCTTTTGAATACTTTCTATATTTGCTGAAATCCAAGCTGGCGGATATAAAAACAAGGCCTGTGCTTTGACATAAGCCTCAGTGCCTGCACATGTTAAAAGATTAATTCGGGTTTCAAAGCATTTATAGGTATGCGCATCTAACGTGTCCCAACCATTTAAAATCGAGATTGATAACATCTGATACTCGGTCGATTGGCATAAGGATGCCAACTCCGCACCAATAAAACCACCTAGTGCATGACCGATAAAATGAAAGCGTTGAATATGTTGTTGCTTTAAAATCAGCAAAAGCTGCTGCCCCAAATCGCGTATGCAATAATCTGGTTTTAATAATGTACTGTCGCCATGGCAACCTTCTTGATCGTAAGTTAGGACATGAAATTTGGTTTGTATGTCTTGAATTTGTGGCTGCCAAAACTGCGCATGTCCACCTAAACCTGATGACAAAACCACATATTCAGCATCTTCTATATGGGATGGAAAAATTTGTACATTCATCTCAAAGTTTACTTTTTGGTCAAAAATATTATCAAGCAATAATTATGCCTTTTAATAAATGTTTGTATTTTTTAAATTTATAATGATATTTTTAAAAAACTCTGTAATTATGATTTTAATGCTCTCTATATGATAAAATATTCAAAGCTTATTATAAATAATCATAAAGAATGAGTTTTTGATTTAAAAAATCGGCTTAAATTATATAAATATCGAGAACTTAAGTGATATTTTGAATAACTAATTTTGATGTAAATATTCAGTATATATAACTTTATCTAATATTTTATTTCACTAAAAGCCATGCATATTGGACTTGAAAAGACAGCATTATGAACGGCTTGGTTTTATACTAAGCGCACAGTTGTTTTGTTTTATGAGTAGGTTTTAAATGAACACAGGACTTGAAATAACGTCTATGCGCGACTCTGCTGAAGTTGTTGTAAGTATTTTAAAATCTCTAGCCAATACTGATCGTTTATTAATTTTGTGTCATTTGTCGCAACAAGAACTTAATGTTTCTCAAATTGAAGAAATTACCGACATCAAACAGCCGACTCTTTCGCAACAATTAATGATGTTACGTAAAAGTGATGTGGTAAATACGCGCCGTGATGGTAAGCAAATTTATTACTCCATTAAAGATGAACGCATGATTGAAGTTTTAAATACTTTGTATAGCTTGTACTGCCCAAAACCACGTCTCTAAACCAAATCACTACTATATTTTCTGTACTATGAAAATGAATGCTAAGACTTCTTAGCATTTTTTATGCATAATATATCTATATTTGTGATTTAGATTTTTTTATGTCTGATTGGAATCGTCGTCTAAGCCATTATCTACCCGCATGGCAATGGCTCAAGCACTATGACACGCCTACGTTTAAGTCAGATTTACTTGCATCTTTTATCGTCATTGCCATGTTGGTTCCTCAAGGCATGGCCTATGCCATGTTGGCAGGCTTACCGCCAATCACTGGGTTATATGCCAGCATTATCCCAATGATTATTTATGCCATCATTGGTGGCAGCCCGACTCTTTCTATTGGCCCTGTTGCCATCATTTCGATGATGACCTTTGCGACTTTGAACTCGATGTTTGAAGTTGGTTCACCTGTTTATATACAAGCGGCATGTTTATTAGCCCTAATGGTCGGTATCATTTCCCTGCTGTTGGGTTTATTTCGGTTTGGTTTCCTCATCCAACTGATTAGCCACCCCGTCATCAAAAGTTTCATTATTGCATCTGCTTTGCTGATTGCGTTGGGTCAGTTGAAGTTTATTGTCGATCTGCCCTTAAAAGCCAATAACATCCCAGAGTTTGTGGTTAGTGTTTGGCAATACATCAGTTTGACTCACATAGGTACACTTCTGTTCGGACTGTGTGCAATTGCATTTTTAATTTATGTACCAAAGTTGCTGAATACTAATGCCTTAAAAGGTTGGTTCGGATCGACCGTATTACTTTCGCGTACTATTCCTTTATTTTTAGTGGTTGCCTCGATTGCCTTGGTCTATTTTTTCCAGCTGCAAACGCTTGGAATCAAAACCGTCGGAATCATTCCATCTGGTATGCCTCCACTCGATATGCCGTATTGGAACTGGACTTTAGTTCTGCAACTTTTGCCAGGTGCAACCATGATCGCGATGATCAGTTTTGTTGAATCACTTTCCATTGCTCAAGCCACTGCTTTACAAAACCGAAGTCAACTCAACAGCAACCAAGAACTTATCGCTTTGGGGTTAGCCAATATCAGTGCAGGTTTCAGTTCGGCCTTTCCTGTAACAGGCAGCCTTTCTCGTACTGTCGTTAATGCAGATGCAGGCGCTCAGACCCCTATGGCTGGTGTGCTCTCTTCGCTGTTGATTATTGTAGTGAGCTTATACTTTACAGGTTTCTTTCAGGACCTTCCTTTAGCCATTCTGGCTGCAACGATTATCGTCTCGATATGGAAACTTGTAGACTTTAAACCCTTCATCGAAGCATGGAAGTATTCCAAAGCAGATGGTATCGCGATGTGGATTACCTTTTTTGGTGTTGTCTGTATCGATATTTCAACTGGCCTGATCATTGGCATGATCTCAACCTTTATTTTGTTGCTTTGGCGGATTAGCCGGCCACATATTGCTGTGATTGGCTTGGTCGAGGGGACGCAACATTTTCGCAATGTTGAACGCCATCAAGTTCAGACGACGGCACAAGTACTGTCAATGCGTATAGATGAAAGCCTAACCTTCTTAAATGCCAACATATTGAAAGGTGAACTGATCAATGCCGTGAGCCAACAACCTGAGTTAGCCCATGTGGTGATTAATTGCTCCAGTGTGAGTAGTATCGACTTGAGTGCTTTAGAAATGCTGGAAGATATTAATCTAGAATTGGCCAAGCAAAACATTCAGCTGCATTTGTCCGAAGTTAAAGGCCCTGTGATGGATCGACTGCAAAGCTCAAAACTATTGAAACATTTGAGTGGGAATGTCTTTTTAACCCATTATCAAGCCATTCAGACCCTTTCACCTCAGCTGCTTAAAACTTCATAAGAGACCGAATGTCTGCTTGCACTTTTTCAATATAGTGAGAAATATCAAGCAGGCATTTATGATAAAAATCCATTAAATATGTCGTTTTTATGAATTAAAATGAATAATAAAAACTGGAATTACAATAACTTAATTTTTATATTTAAATATTTTTCAGTCAGTTAGCAAATTAGGTATAAAATGGCGCACTTAAAATCCGTATTTTGTCCTCGTAATTTCAACAAGGCGCCTCTATGTTTTCTGTTTTAGCGCGAATGAGTCTAGTTACTCGAATTATTATTGCCATTATTTTGGGTATTGGTGTAGCCCTTGTTTTCCCAGGCGTTGCACCTTATTTGAGCCTGCTAGGCGACTTATTTATTAAAGCGTTAAAATCTGTCGCGCCTGTACTTGTATTTGTCTTGGTTCTTGCTTCTATTGCAAATTTTAAAGTAGGTCATAGTGCGAATCTACGTCCTATCATCATCATGTATGCCGTGGGTATGCTACTGGCTGCTTTTTCAGCAGTTGCTGTCAGCATCGCTTTCCCAAGTACGTTGTTCTTAAATTTACCTGCAAATACTGACTTACAACCACCAAGTAGCTTGATTGAAATCTTTAAGAACCTGCTGTTGAGCTTTATTGCTAACCCTGTAACTGCCATTAGTGAAGCAAACTTCATTGGTATTTTAGCGTGGGCTGTGGCCTTGGGTGCTGCATTCCGTCATGCCAAAGACTCAACCAAAGACTTACTCAATGATACTGCACACGCAGTAAATAGCGTGATTCGTTTGGTGATTAACTTTGCACCTATCGGTATTTTCGGTCTAGTGGCGGTAACCTTTGCAGAAACAGGTTTAAGCACATTAGCAAGCTATGCACATTTATTGGCCGTCTTACTCGGCACAATGGCTTTCGTTGCCTTAGTCATCAACCCGCTTATGGTTGCTGTGGTAACACGTAGCAATCCGTATCCATTGGTATTTCAATGTTTACGTGAAAGTGGTATCACTGCTTTCTTCACGCGTAGTTCTGCTGCGAACATTCCTGTGAACTTAGATCTTGCAAAACGTTTGGGTGTTGCTGAATCTACAGCGAGTGTAGCCATTCCACTCGGTGCGACCATTAACATGGCCGGCGCCTCAGTGACTATTACTGTGCTTACACTGGCAGCAGTGAATACGCTAGGTCTTAATGTTGACTTTACCACCATGATGATTTTATCTGTGCTTGCAACAGTTTCAGCATGTGGTGCTTCAGGTGTTGCGGGTGGTTCTCTACTCTTGATTCCAGTGGCGTGTGGCCTATTTGGTATTTCATCTGATATTTCAATGCAAGTCGTTGCAATTGGTATGGTGATTAGCGTACTACAGGACTCTACTGAAACCGCATTGAACTCATCAACTGACGTATTATTTACTGCAGCAGTTGACCGCGCTTCAAAATAATATATTGTAGAATCAGTATATTATTTCTTTTTTTAAGTTATGCCATTTCAACACTTACCACTTTGGATTCAACTGGGGGCATTCTTTCTTGCAGTCAATGCAGGAATGATTAATGTCTTAGGACTGGTGACTGTTTTACACCAGTCCGTCTCTCATATGACTGGAAATGTAAGTGTTTTGGCGATGTCGCTTGTACATTGGCAACCCGAAAGCATTTTATATTTGCTATTAGTAACTGTCTGCTATGTCATCGGTTCATTTTATAGCGGTGTAATTCTGGGAAATAGTCACTTTCGATTGGGACGCCGCTATGGCGTACCACTTAGTTTAGTGGCTTTTTTTATTTTTCTGTGTTGGTTCTTTCTGCCTTATTTTCCACGTTATGCTTTACTCTGGGCCTGCGTCGCAATGGGTGTCCAAAATGCCATGGTGAGCCATTATAAAGGCACCATCATTCGCACTACACATTTATCAGGTGTCCTTACCGATCTCGGTTTAGCGCTTGGTTATCGTGTGCGCGGACTTGTGGTTGAGCGTCGACGTGTAGTTTTACATCTTTTGATTTTAAGTGGCTTTTTGATCGGCGGACTCTGTGCAAGTTGGATGTATCCCTATTTAAAACTCAATTCTTTTTTAGTTCCAACAGCATTAAGCTTGATCCTTAGTGTTGTATATTGGATCATTTACTTTCGTTATCGTCGTTTTTAAACGCAGTTGTGGAATTCGCTATGGTAAAAAATGCATTACAGGCTCAGTTACTCAAAGCCGGTTTAGTTGACAACAAAAAGGCCAAAAAACTTTCTAAACAAGCAGTGCATGAGCAAAGAACAGGTCAAAGCAGTGAAGCTGAGATCAAGGCAAAAATTGCACAAGACAAAGAGCAAAAACAGGCCAAAGATCAAGCCATTGAACTTGAAAAGAAAGCGATATTGCAAGAAAAAGAGCTCAAAGCGACGATCATTCAAATGATCACGCAGCATAAAATTAGGGATACCGATGGTGACGTGGCCTATCAGTTTATTGACGATGGCAAAATCAAAAAACAATATATCAATCAACAAATTTATAATGCCTTGGTTGCTGGTAGCCTCGTGATTGCACGTGATCATGAAAGTTATGCCTTCTTACCTAAAGCTTTAGCTGATCGTATTAATGCCAAACTTGAAGGCTTTATTATCGTAAATACCTCAGAGAAAAATGAAGCAGTCACCGATGAGGAAGATCCATACGCTGCGTATGTGATCCCTGATGATCTCATGTGGTAATTTGAACCATCAGAAGCTTCCATATAGGAAGCTTCTTTTTTCCTAGTTCATTATAAAACTAATTTACCATTCCACTGATCTGACATATCCCGCGACCATCAACGAGCTATACTTCACGACATCCAAATAATGATTTAAAAGCTGAATCTAAGAGAGTAAATAAACAAGTCGTTGATAACATGTATAAACTTAGTGACACAATTTGCTTAATTCGTATAGCTGATTACACTATTTGCAGTGTTTTAATCAAAAGAAGATCGCATTTTGGATAATTTTCATTTCATACAGAGTTTAAAAGACTGGTCAGATCAGTATCCTTGGATCGAAATGCTGACAGGATTCTGCATACTCATTTTAGTGGCTATACTAGCGTATATTATTGCCAAGCATGTTGTCGTTCGTGGTATTCGGCATCTCATCACTAAGCTAAAATTTGCCAATCACGACATCATGTCGCAGCATAGTGTGATTCGTCGAATTGCGAACATTGTCCCAGCAATCGTCATTATGAATGGTATCGTTACCGTTCCTCACCTGTCTGCGAAAATGGTCAGCTTTGTCCAAATGGCGGCACAGGCCTTTATTTTCTTAACCATTGCGCTCGCGATTGGTGAATTACTGAATATCTTCAATTTGGTTTATCAACGCAATCCGAAGTCTAGAAATAAACCCATTAAAGGCTATTTACAGCTAATCAAACTGATTATTTTCATCGTTTGTGGTTTGATGATCTTAGGAACTTTCCTGAAAAAAGATGTCTTCACCTTGCTAGCGGGCTTCGGTGCTATGGCAGCAGTGCTGATGTTGGTCTTCCAAAACACCATTTTGTCTTTGGTGGCTTCTGTTCAGATTTCATCCTATGACATGGTCCGTATTGGAGATTGGATTGAAATGCCATCCCTGAATGCAGACGGTGATGTCATTGATATGTCATTACATACCATCACCGTACAAAACTTTGATAAAACCTTTACCACGATTCCAACCAACAAATTGGTCACTGATACTTTTAAAAACTGGCGTGGTATGTCACAGGCAGGCGTACGTCGTATCAAACGCTCACTTTATATTGACCAAAGTAGCGTTCACTTTATGTCTGAAGCAGAACAAAGCAAACTTAAAGAGTTCTTATTATTAGACCAATATCTGGATCACAAAAGTACAGAGCTGGTTGAGTTTAATCAGAAATTGAGCAATACATCTCCTTGTAATCAGCGACGTTTAACCAATATTGGGACCTTCCGTGCGTATGTTGAGCTGTACCTTAATCAGCATCCGAACATTTCAAAACATCAGTCTTTAATCGTGCGTCAGCTACAACCGACTGAAAAAGGTTTGCCACTGGAAATTTATGCATTTAGCAATCAAATTGCATGGAAAGACTATGAAGCGATTCAGTCGGATATTTTCGATCATTTAATCGCCATTCTTCCCGAATTTGGTCTCAAAGTTTACCAAGCACCATCGGGGTATGACATGCAAATCGCACTATCAAACCCGTAATTTTTTCACTTTGGTATGCTAAAACCACTCTAGTTTTAGCATACTAAGGTCTTAAAAACGCAGAATAGGCATTTTAATATACGTTCTAAATTACCCACTCTAGAATAAAAATTATAAAAATACATAACATTAGTTTCTCAACAACTGTGTTATTTACGTTGTGTATTATGTAAGTTAATTATGTGATTATTTACATGAAACATACCGCAATATCACAATATCAACCTTTTCTCTTCATTAAATTAGCCACTCCTTTTCACTTTGTAAGACTTTCTAAAATGAATACTTTAAATAAATCTTTATGTGCTGCCCTTTTAGCTGTAGCAGCGACATCTTCTTTTGCAGCAGAAACTCAAGCTGTAGAAACCACTCAAGCTGCTGTTGCAACTGAAAATGCAACACCTGCTTCAGAAGCTGCTGCATCTGATGCGGTTGCGACATCAGAAACTCAAGCAAACTAATGCTTTAAGCATCTTGGGGGATTCATTTGCTTGGATTCCCTTTTATCACTCTTCTCTATATCAGACTTTTATATCTATTCATCTGCATTTCTTGCTATCAATACTGCTACAACAACGTTTAGTCTCTCTCAATTTACACAGACCACTAAGGTCTTTTCATGCTAAAATTTTCAAATTCTACTTATTTATAAAACAAGTCATTACCTCATAAATGACTTATTTTTAGAAGGTTTTATTCATGTTCAAATGGTTTGAAAAACGTGTTGATCCCTATCCAGAAGAAGGTTTAAACCAACCTTTACCGACCACGTTCTTTCCGTTTGTATGGCAGGCCGCTAAAGGTGTGCGTGGCTATTTGCTGATTTTGATTTTATTCACGGCCGGTGCTGCCAGCTTTGAAGCCTTGTTTTATGCCAAAATTGGTGACTTAGTAAACTGGCTCAGTAAAAGCCAGCCAGAAACATTTTTAGCAGAACATGGTTCAAATTTAGTCCTGTTATTCTGTATTTTATTGGCCAATATTTTATTTGCCAGTTTACAGTCGATTATTAAACATCAAATATTATTTAGCACTTTTCCGATGCGTCTGCGCTGGCGCTTTCATAATTTACTGCTGAAGCAAAGTCTCGACTTTTTTCACAATGATTTTGCAGGACGACTCTCCGCAAAAGTCATGCAAACCGCACTGGCAATACGTGAGTTTTGGGTTATTTTGGGTGACATGTTGGCTTATGTGCTAATTTATTTTGTCACGGTCAATCTGGTGCTCGCCGCTATTTCTCCGCTCCTCATATTACCTTTACTAGTTTGGTTGGCTTTGTTTATCTGCGCAGCGTATTACTTCATCCCACGTTTGAGCAAAGTTTCAAATGAACAGGCTGATGCCCGAGCTGTAATGACTGGCCGCGTTACCGATGCCTATACCAATATTCAAACAGTGAAACTTTTTGCTCATGCAGGACGTGAAACTTTATATGCCAAAGCCTCGATGCAAGAGTTCATGGTCACCGTCTATAAACAAATGCGTTTAGGTGCTAAATATGAAATCAGCATCCTATTTTTAAACATAGTGCTTTACGCGGGTGTATTGGGCACTGCAGTTTGGTTATGGATGAATGGGCGAGTTGAACTCGGTGTTATTGCTGCTGCAACGGCTATGATTTTAAAACTGAGCAGTATTGCTGAATTTATCATGTGGCAAACCTCAGCACTTTTTGAAAGTGTCGGCACCATTCAAGACGGCATGAAAACCCTCGGTCGTTCGATCACGATTCAAGACAAACCTGATGCCAAAGACCTTGAAGTTAAACAAGGCATGATTGAATTTAAAGACGTAACTTTTGCGTACAACAGTAAAAATGTCATCGACAATTTAAACCTACGCATCCGAGCTGGTGAAAAAATTGGGATCGTTGGTCGCTCTGGTGCAGGGAAATCAACACTGATTCAACTATTGCTGCATTTTTATCAATTGAAACAGGGTGAAATTTTAATTGATGGACAGAATATTGAAGATGTCACCCAAGACAGTTTACGTCGTAATATTGCCTTAGTGACTCAAGACACCTCCCTGCTACACCGTAGTGTCGCAGAAAATATCAAATATGGCCGTCCCAATGCCAGTGATGAAGAAATGTATGCTGCTGTACGTAAAGCCAAAGCCGAAGAGTTTATTCCTCAGCTGACTGACTTACGTGGTAAATCAGGTTATGAAGCCTATGTTGGTGAACGTGGAGTGAAACTTTCAGGTGGCCAACGCCAGCGTATCGCCATTGCTCGTGTGTTCTTGAAAGATGCACCAATCTTAATTTTAGATGAAGCCACCAGTGCCCTAGACTCAGAAGTTGAAGCTGCAATTCAATCTAGCCTTGATGACTTAATGCAAGATAAAACGGTGATTGCGATTGCTCACCGTCTTTCAACCATTGCTCAAATGGATCGTTTGATTGTGCTTGATGAAGGTCGTATTGCAGAACAAGGGACACATGAAGAGCTGATTCAAAAAAATGGTATCTATGCGCACCTTTGGCAGCGTCAAACAGGTGGATTTTTAACGGAACAACATCCAATTAAAAAGAAAGAAGCCTAATTTTACTTCCCGTCCTCAGCACGCTTAGATCATTATCATCAATGATTTTAGCGTGCTGATTTTGAAAAGATTTTACTTAACTTTTAGCATCATTTGCTGAGCCTTGATTTTTATCGAGAGTCTTATATTTTTGCTCAGAAATTTATGATATTTATAATATCGTTCCACTAAATCAAAAATGTAAAGGATACTGAATTGCTATAGGCTCGGAACATATTGTCCAACAATATGCTCCATGAATTTGAAATATTCATGCCAATATAACTTCAGTCAGAAAAGAAAGAAAAATGCAATGGATCGCGCATGAAAACAGTTTCACTTCGCCAAGATCAAGGAATTCCTGGTGTTTATGGCTTATTGTTGTTAGATGTTGTCTCTCGTTGGGGCTATAACGCAGAGACCCTATTTTCCCCTTTTCAACTCACGAGCGAACAACTCGCAGAGCCTGACTTTCGCATACCTGTTCATACTGCCAATGAACTTGTGAAGTTGGCCAGCCGTCTCACTGGTGAGCCCACGCTTGGCTACCATCTAGGCACGCAAATGCGTATTTCAATTCATGGCTTCATTGGCTATGCCATTATGACAACTCATGATATTGGCGAAGCCTTGGTACTTGCTAACCGCTTTATTCAACTGCGCATGCCTTTTTTGCAGCTTTTCTTTTCCACCTTTGGCGAAAAAGCGACTTTACAATTACGCTGTGATGTCGATATAGAACCGTTGCGTACCGATATTGCGATCAGTATTATTTTTGGCATTGTTTCGATGAGTAAGGCGCTCACTGGCATTGAAAATCTGGCTGGGGAAATTGATTTCGATTTTCCAGAACCCGAAGGCTTTGATCG
Source organism: Acinetobacter johnsonii ANC 3681 (assembly GCF_000368805.1). NCBI lineage: Bacteria > Pseudomonadati > Pseudomonadota > Gammaproteobacteria > Moraxellales > Moraxellaceae > Acinetobacter > Acinetobacter johnsonii. The sequence goes on from NZ_KB849705.1 coordinate 163,739, forward strand.
CTATCGTGCAAAGCTACCTAACCATAGTGTTCGCTTTGATCAACCACATTTACTTTTGAGTTTTGATAAGCATTATCTCGGCTTTAAAATGGTCAATGCTGACCCACTTGCAAGCCAAATAGCCATTAATCAATGTGAAGCTGAGCTCTCAGCTATGGGCGAACGCCGAAGATTATCGATGCGTGTTCGTGACATTTTAACGCGCTCAGAACAACACTATTTAAGCATCGAGCATGTGGCTGACCTCTTACACATGTCTGATCGAACACTGAAGCGCCAATTGGCTGCTGAAAGCACGTCTTTTTCAACCATTGTGGATGAAGTGCGTTACCGTCATGCCACGTCACTTTTGTCACGTACAGACTATAGCTTAGAGCAAATCGCGGATGAACTGGGATATAGTGATGTGGCAAATTTCAGCCGAGCATTTAAGCGTTGGAGTGGACGCAGCCCGAGTAATTGGCGTAAAGATCCGTATTTATAGATCTTTTGTTTTGATAGAAAAGCATGTATAAATCATGCGAAAAATGATTTTTGTATTTTAAGGAGTTATTCATGAATCATCCTTCAGAATTGAAGTATGCAAGTACACATGAATGGGTGCGTATTGAAGGTGATCTTGTTGTAACTGGTATTTCAGACCATGCACAGGATGCTTTAGGCGATTTAGTCTATGTTGAAACACCAGAAGTTGGTCAACAAATCACTGCGGGCGAACAAGCGGGTGTGGTTGAATCTGTAAAAACGGCTTCTGATATTCATGCACCGGTTTCTGGCACCGTGGTAGAAATCAATGCCAATCTGGAAGATGATCCTGACTTCGTCAATGATGACCCCTACGGCAAAGGTTGGATTTATAAAATCAAACCAGACAATATCGCAGATGTAGAACAACTCCTTTCAAGCACAGCCTATGAAGCAGGTCTATAAGCCTAGTATTCATATTTACGGCTCAAAAAATCAGTCTGCGGACTGATTTTTTTTTTGCAATTATTCTCTTATTTTGATAAATTAACTTAATATTTTTATTTTCAAATCGCTTAAATATCAGCATTTATTACTATAATTATACTTTTCACGTGCATTATCTTATAATTTGATTGTTCTAATTTCACAGCCGTGACCTAGCTTCTACATAAAATAATAGCAACAGCTCACGCCCTGTGGCCTCATCTTCGGACCAAAGGTTCTGCATGTCTGCTCTTAATACATCTTCGCTATGGAATAAGTCTTTTATTCTTTGTTTAGCGAACAATCTGTTTTTGTTCATCTTTTACTTTGCGCAGACCTCAATCCTCCCAATCTATATTTTGAATGATTTGGGTGGAAGCCTTGCACAAGCAGGCTTAGCCATGACTTTGTTCATGGCATCGTCTATCGCAGTTCGCCCTTTTAGCGGACTCATTATTGAAAAACTGGGAAATAAGAAAACGCTTTTTATCGCGGAAGCCCTATTTTGTTTGTTTTCCTTGGCTTATTTGTTTGCTGATAATTTACACCTGTTGTTACTGATTCGTTTTCTACATGGCATTTGGTTCAGTATCGTCACCACAGTTGCCGTACCTATCGTCAATGAGTTTATTCCAGAAAAACGTAAAGGCGAAGGCATGAGCTATTTTGTCATGTCGATTAATCTGGGGATTGTACTTGGGCCATTCCTCGGTTTAACCCTGATCCAGTCTGTATCCTATCCAATGGTCGCAGGAATTTTAGCGTTTAGTGTCTGTCTCGGTTTCTTGTTTTGCTTCTTTATCCCAATTCAGCAGACCACTCAAAAATTGACACCACCCGTGAAGCGCAAGCTCAGTATCCATGACTTTGTTGAAACTAAAGCCTTGAATATTTCAATTATGGGTATGATCGTTTCTTTTTCCTATGCCAGTATTATGTCGTTCATTTCAACTTATGCAGAGTCTAAACATCTGCTGAACTACGCGAGCTTGTTTTTTATCGTCTTTGCGATTTCCATGATGAGTCTACGCCCGATTACAGGCAAAATTTATGACCGTCGCGGAGCGAGCTATGTGATTTACCCAGCGATTATATTATTTAGCTTAGGACTTGTGAGTCTCAGTCAGATTCAATCTCTGACGGGTTTATTGGTTGCGGCAGTATGCGTTGGCATGGGCTTTGGTTCTGCACAGCCTTGTCTACAAACTTTAGCTATTCAAGGTGCGGAAAAGCATCGGATTGGCCATGCGACCTCCACGTTCTTTACCATGTATGACTTAGGTATTGCTCTTGGCTCTGTATTGTTGGGTCTACTCATTTCTAAGCAAGGTTATAGCTTCACCTATTTATTCTGTGCACTGACAACCATTTTAAGTTTATTGTTCTATGCCGTTATCGCGAATAGAAAGAAAACCGCTTAAAATATCAGTCCGTATGCGCATAGCAATGAACATACGGACTCAGAAAATTAGGCGTCGGCCTTCTCTTCTTCAGCGTCTTTGGCTTTTTCAGCAACCGCTTGATCAAAAGACAAAGCACTATTTGAGCTTAACTGCGGGTTGGCACGACTACTCTTTAACTTAATCTGTAGACGTAATTCATTGACCGAGTCTGCATTTCGTAGCGCCTCTTCATAAGCAATTGCACCTTGATTGTATAAATCAAACAAAGCCTGATCAAAAGTCTGCATGCCTAACTCTCGTGACTTCGACATCACTTCTTTAAGTTCGTGGAAATTCCCTTTAAGTATCAAGTCTGACATCAAGGGTGTATTGAGCATGATTTCTACTGCTGCTCGGCGACCACGCCCATCTTCAGTTCGCACCAAACGCTGTGAAATAATCGCCTTCATATTAGAAGATAAGTCCATCAAAAGTTGATTGCGACGTTCATCTGGGAAAAAGTTAATAATACGATCTAAAGCCTGATTTGCATTATTGGCATGCAGTGTCCCGAGGCATAAGTGGCCTGTTTCTGCAAAAGCTATAGCATGCTCCATAGTCTCCGTGTCACGAATCTCACCAATTAAAATGACATCGGGTGCTTGGCGCAGAGTATTTTTCAAAGCATTGTGCCAAGAATGACAGTCCACACCCACTTCCCGATGAGTAATCATCGATTTCTTATGTTTATGTACATACTCCACAGGATCTTCAACCGTAATAATATGCCCTGCCGAGTTTTCATTTCGATGATCAATCATGGCCGCCAAAGACGTAGATTTACCCGACCCTGTACCCCCAACGACCAATACTAAACCACGTTTTTCCATAATCACGTCTTTTAAAGACGTTGGAAGTTGTAGCTTAGTGAAGTTAGGAATTTCCGCGGTAATCGTACGAATCACCATCCCCACATGCAGTTGCTGCTGAAAAACATTGACACGAAAACGCGAAACATTGGGAACGCTAATTGCAAAATTACACTCCAGCTCAGTTTCGAACTCCAATCGTTGCTTTTCGTTCATTAAGCTATAAGCAAAGAGCTTAGTCTGATCAGATGGCAAATTTTGTTGACCCAATGGCTTCATAAGGCCCTGATGCTTAATACTTGGCGGAAAGTCTGCAGATATAAATAAGTCTGAGCCACCATACTCAACCACTTTGCTGAGCATGTGAAACATCATCCGACGGGCTTCTTCTAAAAGTTCTGCAGAATACATAGTGTTCTCTAAAAATTAGTGCAAATAGCTGATTTTAAAAAGCATTTCTTTTATTCAAAATACAATTTTTATCGTGTTGTTTCAGGCTTCTGATTTTGCATAAGTTTATGCTCTAGCTCAACCTAATTTATCGTTTGATAAATAACTTTTAGCTTATTTTTCAATTTATTATCTTCATTTATTGAACTGCATCACAAAAAAAGACCTTTCATTGAAAGGTCTTTTTGGCTGCGTTGATTAAGCACTACGTTGAACAGCGTGGCTGCGTAATGTATCGGCAACCTCTAAAAGTACTTGCTCGGTTTTTTCCCACCCTAAACAGCCATCGGTAACAGACTGACCATAGACCATGTCATCTGAAATTTTCTGATTACCATCAACCAAGTGACTTTCAAGCATGACACCACACACATTGCTTTGCGTACGTTCTGCAACAATGCTACGCAGTACATCGGGTTGATTAAGTGGATTTTTACTACTGTTACCATGACTACAGTCTATAACCAACGCGGGTAATTCACCTTTGACTTTACCTTGCATATGACGAATATCTGCTAAAGCATAGTTAGGCCCTGAGTTTGCACCACGTAAAATCAAGTGTGGCTTTGGATTTCCTTGCGACTGAAGCATACATGCCATGCCTTGCTGCCCAATTCCCATGAACTGGTGAGGGTTTGATGCAGACTGAATCGCATCCAGTGCAATTTGAATTGAACCATCTGTACCATTTTTGAAACCAATGCTGAACGGCATATGACTCGAAATTTCACGGTGAATCTGCGACTCGCTGGTACGCGCACCGATGGCTCCCCATGCCAACAGATCATCGAAATAAGCAGTCGCCATTGGGCTTAAAATTTCTGTAGCAATCGGTAGGCCCATGTCAAGAATCGCTAAATACAATGCTCGAGACTGCTCTAATCCCAACTGCATATTGGAGGATCCATCGAGTAGAGGATCGTATAGAAAACCTTTCCAACCCACTGTAGTCCGTGGTTTTTCAATATAAGCACGCATCACGAAGAAAATCTGATCTGAAACTTTGGCTTGTAGTTGTTTTAATTTTTCAGCGTATTCTAAAACCGCAATAGGGTCATGAATGGAACACGGGCCAGTAATGACCATTAAACGATGGTCTTTGCCTTCTAATATATTTTGAATGGTTTGACGCTGTTCAGCAATTTGTAGTTTTAATGGCGCTGAAAGTGGCAACTGTGCTTTGAGTTGCTGTGGCAAACTTAAAAGTGTTTCTTGAACTGTCGTTTGAGGACTTTGTAGTGCAGTATTTAGAGCATTCATTGGTTTGTATCCTTTGGACTGTGGTCTTCAGTCCGATCTTTTATTTGAGCGTTATGGGTCTAATGGATTGCTGGGCTAAAGTCATAAATTGACTAAAGTAAAACCAATAAAAGTTGCTAAAGTATGAATAGTTAGTTGTTTTCATGAAGTACTCCAAAATTTATTAAAACAGCAGATATAAAAAAACCTGACCAGGGTTGCCGATCAGGTATTAACTAGGTGGGCAACCTTTTGATGCCCGAACGCGTTCAGGCAATTATCTAAATTGCCAAAAGTAATAATTTGCGTTAGAAATTACAGGTTGCTTTAACATTTTTATATCTTCAAAAATATGTTATCTGAAATTTAAAATACGCTGATTTTTTTGCTTTTACAACACTTTTTTATGCAAAAATTCAGTTCCACCCTGTTTAAGTTGCTGTCTTCGCCTTTAGCTCAATTGCCTCATCATATTTGAGTTCATGAGAACGAACACTCTATAGAGCCATACCTAGTGTAATTTTAGCAACTGCATTTCTGCCTGCTGAGCACAAACAGGCGGACTAAACAGATAGCCTTGCCCAATATGACAGCCCATATCTCTTAAAAGTTGCAATTGCGTTTCAGTTTCAATCCCTTCAGCAACGATATCCATTGATAAAATCGGGCCAAGTTTGGCTAACCCTTCGACAATGGCATAAATCGATTTATCATCACTTAAACGTTGTACAAAAGAGCAGTCAACTTTAATAATATCAACAGGATAGTCACGTAAATGAGTCAGAGAAGAATGCCCTGTACCAAAATCATCCAGTGCTATTCGCACACCATTTGCTTTGAGTTTTTTTAAGGCGCGAACCACGTATTCATAGCCGCGTTCAGCCAAATGATATTCAGTAACCTCGATTTCAACAAATTTCGAGGGGATGCGGTAGGCTTTGAGACGTTTTAAAAAGATCTCTGCAAAATTATCACGCATAAACTCAACAGGTGCTGCATTAATTGAAATGGGTACAATCTGTAAGCCTTTTGCCCGCCATTCAGTAATCTGCTTGAAAACCTGATGCTGCATAATCTCACCAATACGGCTGGATAACTCATAATCATTAAAAGCTGCTGCGATTCGTGCAGGGCTTTGAATGTTATTTTGATCATCACGCCAGCGTAATAGCGCTTCATAACCGATAATTCTTTCTGAATCTAAACAGACTTTCGGTTGAAAGAAAGCCTCGATGGCAACATTACGGATAATTTGATGTGCACAATTAAGTTGTTCCGATTGCTCCCGTACCGCATTAAACATATCCTGATCAAACATGCGCATACCACCGCGCCCTTGTGCTTTAACATCATTAAGGGCTGTGTCGGCACACTTGAGTAGCTCACTGAGGTCATTAGCATCATCTGGATAGAGGCCACATCCAATGCTCATGCCACCATTGATGTAGTTCCCTGAAAATGTGATGGGAATCTCGAGCTGTTGCAAAATCTGCTGGGCAATTTGATTGAGCTCACCTATATCTTGCACATGCGGAACAATCACACCAAACTCATCCCCACCAAGACGAGCCAAGAAAGCACGTCCTTCTAGAATTTGTTTTAAGCGTTTCGATAAAATTCTCAGAAGGTGGTCGCCTGCAGCATAACCCAGTGTGTCATTGATAGTTTTAAAGTGATCTAAATCCATCAGCATGACGGCTAACTTTTGTTTTTTATCACGTGCGCTGTTATACAGTTTTCTGATTTTTTCTTTAAACGCACGCCGGTTATTTAAACCGGTTAATTCATCACGTTCACTGCCTTGTTTTAATTTTTTTTCGGTCAGATATTGCAGCGTGATATCACGTGAAACACATAAAATACTCTGGGTTTTTCCGTCAACATCAAGTACAGGTGTCAGAACATTATCCCAATAATAAACTTTACCGTCCGATAAACTCGTGCCATTAAAACGCGAAATTTGGCCTTGGCCCGCATCATGCAATGCTTTTTTGGCTTTTTTACGCACAGCAGGAGGCAAAAGTTCGACCCAAGACATACCAAAGTCTTTAACATCTGCACTTCCTAATAACATGACACATGCAGACTTATTCATATGTGTGACCGTACCATCTGGCTCAACCACAATAATGCAGTCTACACTGGCATTTAACATATCCGAATGGGCACGTAACAGCGCCAAAGACTCGATATAAATTTTCATGCCCTGATGAATATCAGTGCAACTCAGTTGAAATCCAGCCGTAGAGCGATCCATTTCACCTTGGACTAAGAACCAATGATACTGGCCCTGATGATTACGAATACGGCAGGTTTTTTCAAATGTGAGCTCGGCAATTATCGGTTGATGCAAAAATTCATCTAATGCTGGCACATCTTCTGGATGAATATATTCGACCAAATTGAAGCTATCTGCGGATAAATCCATTCCTCCCACATACTGACGTAAGGGTAAATTTATATATTTGCAGACGTCATTATGAATCCAAAAAAGCTGAGGAATAGTATCAATCAGATGGTGGTCTTTTTTTAAAGTAGAACGCTTTCCTGCCTGTTGATCATAAGCAATATTTTTAGATTTATTCTTAGGCTGTGAATGGATTCGCGACATAATAATTATCTGCAACTTAAACTTGCTGGTTTAGTCCATAACCAGACATATTGTTTAAAAAAGAAATCAAGCAAAGTCATGAAAAACAATAAAAAAACAAAAAGTAAATAATAAGTATAATGACGTTGCGTGATTACCATCACAATATGCATCATATACAACTTATATAAGCGTATACCAATGAAAAATTGCAACTATTACACAAATTAGACAAATAACTGAGAGCTGTTTTTAATAGCAAATGAGCATTCATTTGAGCAACACTGCAAAGCTAAACAACTTTCAGTGAAAAACTAATATTAACAATAATTTATTTTAAGTAAATACCGACTATTCACATAATGATTAAATTTAATCATACTTACACAAAGACATCATATAGAGGGGGTTTACGCCCTACTTTTGTGCAAAAAAAAGCAGAAGCCTGATTGGTAAATATTATCCAATAATGTTTCTGCTCTGGTACATACTAGTGAGCTATGATTTAAAGATTCTTTTTTTCAATAAACTCAGATTGTGTTTCAGAAAAGACTGTGTAGGGTCACTTTTTTCATAACATTCATTTGGCAGCGAGTATTTAGCCAATTTCACCCAAACAGATGAAAACTGTTTGATAAAACTCGCTTCATTGTAATGAATTCCATACTCTGCACACAATGCTTTAATTTTGGGCGCGACTTGTGCATAGCGATTGGCTGGCATGTCTGGGAAAAGATGATGTTCGATTTGATGACTCAAGTTCCCGCTTAAAATATGTAAGCCCTGTGTCCCACTAAAATTACTTGAGCCTCTAATTTGGCGCAGATACCACTCGGCCCGTTTTTCATTGTCGATATTGTCCATTTCAAAGTTTTCAGCGTCTTCGGTAAAGTGACCATTAAAAATCACCGCGGATGCCCATAAACTACGAATAACATTGGCTACCGCATTTCCTGCAAAAACTGGCAGTGCATTTGGCCCAGCAATGATTGGGAAAAAGACATAGTCCTTAATCACTTGGCGTTTCATTTTCTGCCTAAAATCATATGACTCTGCCCAAACTTCGCGCCAAGTTTTTGTTTTATAGGCGACCACATCCTCTATATGCAGATTTTGTATACCAACATACCACTCAAAAAACACCATCAATTGTGCAGCTAAAGGTAGATTCAACAAAAAGCGAGGTTCCCAGACCTGTGCATTGCTCACACGGACTAAGCCATAGCCGACATCATGATCCATACCAACAATATTGGTGTAGGTATGGTGGATATAATTATGCGTATGTTTCCAGTCGGGGCCTGTGGCCATAGTATCCCAGTCATAATTTGTCCCATTGAGACTCGGGTCATTTAACCAGTCAAACTGACCATGCATGACATTATGCCCAAGCTCCATATTTTCTACGATTTTAGATACCCCTAATAAACCTGTGCCCAAAAGCCATACTGGAGGCAGCCATCCTGCAAACATCAGCATTGCACGTGCGCTTATTTCGCTATAACGCACAAAATTTCGGATTTTGTAAATATACTGAGCATCTTTTTCATTGAGGTTTTCCATCACTTCACGACGGATCGCTTCAACTTTCGCACCAAACTCTTCAATTTGTGCAGCACTTAAATATTTGGATTTACTGCTTTCACTAAAATAAACGGGAAGATTCATATCTATACCTTCTTAAAGGTTGATCACAACAGGACTAACCGCCTGTGAAATGCATAATTTAATTTGTGTGTTATTGTTTTGATCAAGCTCGCCTGTGAGCAGATTCCGCACCACACCCTGAACTTTGGTACATGAACAAGTATTACAAATGCCCATACGGCAGCCATGCGCGGGACGTAAACCCGCCTGTTCTGCACTGTCTAATAAATTACTTTGAGCTTGAAACTGTTGCTGCGAACGTTGAAACGTGACCAGTTGAGCGCTCTGAGTATGATCGACAACAATTTGAAAGTATTCGGTATGGAGATGGTCAACTAGGTCTAAAGCCTGATAAATTTCTGTCAGGCTTTGCATCATATTGGTAGCACCACAAGCATAGCATTCACGTTGTTCAAAACCTTCAATCTTTTGGCTAAGCAACTCTTGGCTCAGATGTTGTTTATGAGTCCGTGTATTGACATGATGGTATTTAAACTGCGGATAATGTTCAGTAAGTTGTTGCAGTTCTGCATGAAAGCTATCATCCCGCGTAAAGTAAATTAAATCGATATTGGAAACTGTTTGTGGGCGTTTTAATACAGCCTTAATCAATGCGTAAATTGCGGTAATACCACTTCCCGAGGCAATCATCAGTGCAGAGTGAGGCTGAGTTTTCAAAACAAATTCGCCCTGCGTTTGGGAAATTTCAACTACACTTTTTACAGGCTGTTGAGTGAGCGCATTTGAGACTTTGCCCTGTTGTTTGACAGCAATCACAAGATTGCCATTTTCTAAAATCTCGACAATCGAATAGCTGCGCTGCCAACGTACACCAGCAATGAGTACTGTCACTAAGATACTTTGCCCAGCTTGATAGTCGGTTGCTTTAAAATGATGATTTGGCTGTAACTGCATGTACAGGAAGTCATCTGACAAGTGATGTTTTGCAACAATCCGCGCTTTGGCTTTTTTCCATGCCCATAGCGGATTGACTTTTTCAGCCAGAAAATCGATGAAATCTTCACGCACCCATTCAGGACGGTATTCAACATGCTTTCCCATAGTCACCCTCTGCTTTAGTTTATTTTTATACAAGTGTGCATTATTGAGACATCAAGATAAGGTGAGAACCTATTTTCGACTATGTCATAAAAGGACAAAATCTAACGAATTGACATTTTTTATCATTTTTGTTTAACAACATGAACGGTTTTGCCAATTCACTTTTCTTCTAATCAAAAACAAAAAACCAAGCCGCAGCTTGGTTTTTTAAACATATTACAGCGAATTAGTCTTCAAAATGAATCACAGTACGGATTGATTTCCCATCATGCATTAAGTCAAAGGCTTCATTGATTTTGTCGAGACCCATGGTATGCGTAACAAATGGAGCTAAACGAATGTCGCCAGTCATTGCTTCTTCAACCATACCTGGCAGTTGTGAACGACCTTTTACACCGCCAAAAGCTGTCCCTTTCCAGGTACGGCCAGTGACCAGTTGGAATGGACGCGTTGAAATCTCTTGGCCTGCACCTGCCACACCAATAATCACCGACTGCCCCCAACCACGGTGTGCACATTCAAGTGCTGAGCGCATGACATTGGTGTTACCAATACATTCAAATGAGTGATCAACCCCCCAACCAGTCATTTCAACAATGACTTCTTGTACAGGACGGTCATGATCTTTTGGGTTTACAAAATCAGTTGCTCCGAATTCTGCTGCTAATTTATATTTGTCAGGGTTCGTATCAACCGCAATAATACGGCTGGCTTTGGCTTTTTTTGCACCTTGTACAACAGCTAGACCAATACCGCCTAAACCAAAGACTGCAACGGTATCACCCTCTTGTACTTTAGCTGTATTTTTGACTGCACCTAAACCAGTGGTCACGCCGCAACCCAATAGACAGACGTGTTCAGGGTTAGCCTCTGGATTGATTTTAGCCAAAGACACTTCTGCGACAACGGTATATTCAGAAAAGGTTGAACAGCCCATGTAGTGATAAATCGGTTGTCCATTATAAGAAAAACGCGTTGTACCATCTGGCATCAGACCTTTGCCCTGCGTAGCTCGAACTGCAACACATAGATTGGTCTTGCCTGACTGGCAGAATAAACACTCGCCACACTCAGCCGTATACAGTGGAATAACATGATCACCCGGCTGAACGCTGGTTACACCTTCACCGACCTGAACTACGATACCCGCACCTTCATGACCTAAAACTGCTGGAAAAACACCTTCAGGATCATCACCAGATAAAGTAAATGCGTCGGTATGGCATACACCTGTATGGGTAATCTTGACTAAAACTTCACCTTTTTGCGGTGGAGCAACATCAATTTCTACAATTTCCAGAGGTTGTCCAGGTCCAAAGGCAACAGCTGCACGTGATTTCATTTTCGCTATCCTTAACAGGTCTTTAACAGATGCGCTACAGTAACCGCTTTTTATTCTCTGTTTCAACCTATAACATGTGAAATATATAACTTATAAAAATTAGGTCTTTAAAAGAAATATGGCGATACCAACTCATTGTCGACCCCTGATTTTGCTGAGCACCGTTTTAACACTCGCGGGATGCCAGCTCGCCCCCAATCAGGCTAAGCCTTCAGCCCCTGTAGAGGTATATGCAGAACATTGGCTCAAGGGTCAAGATGTATCTGCACAGCAAAAACAGGGACTTACGGCTTATTTGGCGTTGGACGAAGCATTTATGAGCATTGCCTCACGCTTACACTTGATACGAGAGGCCAAGCACAGTCTAGATGTCCAATACTATATTTGGGGAGATGACTTTATAGGCCATATGATGTTGCACGAACTGCTGAATGCTGCGGATCGTGGGGTGAAAGTACGTTTATTAATTGATGACCAAAACGGCACGGCACTTGATGAAACTCTCAAAAAACTGAGCGCTCACCCCAATTTTGAAATCAAATTATTTAACCCTTACAAATACCGTCATTTACGTGTGATTGATTATGCTTTTCGCTTCAATCATATTAACCATCGTATGCATAACAAACTGATCATTGCTGATGGTGCAATTGCGGTAACTGGTGGTCGTAACATCAGCAGTGAATACTTTGATGCCAGTGAAAAATTCCAATTTACCGATTTGGACATTTTGTTTTATGGGAAAGCTGTAGAACATGCTAACAGTGTATTTCTAAAATTCTGGAATGATGATCTCAGTTATACAATTCCCCAATTAGTGGGTCGTGGAACAAAAGAAGAACTGGCTCAATTAAAACAGCACTATGAAGCGGATGCCTTAGATAAAAATGTGATTGAACGGAAAATTGATTTGGCTCGGATACAAGTCGATTCAGAACTAACTAAACATCCTGTTAACTGGGCAAAGGCTCATTTCATTGCCGATTCTCCCAATAAAATTCGCGGCGAAGCAAAGCCTGATGAAATCATTGTCAAACAAATGTTCGATTTGATGGGCAAGCCTGAAAAGCATATGGAGTTGGTCTCCGCATATTTTGTTCCAACCACAGCAGGTGCTGACTACCTTTCCAATTTGGCAAAAAATGGAACTCGAGTTCGGGTCTTAACCAATTCGTTATTAGCTAATGATGTTGCCATTGTGCATGCATTTTATAAAAAATATCGCCGTGGCTTACTCGAAAATGGCGTCAAATTATATGAATTTAAACCCTATATCGAACGAGAAAAATACACATGGTATGAAGTAGCAACTGGGCATGTGATTCCAGCTAAAGGTCGAAGTTCCTCACGGCTCCATGCCAAATTTTTTGATATAGACGGAAAAGTCTTTGTCGGTTCGTTTAACTTTGACCCACGCTCAGCCCATTTAAATACAGAAGTCGGCTTAGTGGTGGAGTCAGATCAATTGCAAAATGCAATCTCACACAAGTTAGATGAATTTCTCCCGCATATTGCATATGAGTTAAAGCTTAATCCTCAAGGCGATATCATTTGGCTTGAACATCAAAAAGATGGAACTGTCATTGAACATCAAAAAGAACCCGAAACTACAAAATTTCAGCGTTTTATGATGAAAGCCGTGTCATACCTACCCATTGAATGGATGATGTAATTACAGGTGAATGACGTTATCCATATTCTCTAATGTATGATAGCTTTCTGTTTAGGCTGAGTGCTTTGTTTTTTAGGCTCAGCTTAAAAATACTTTATCTATTGCTATTTTTAATAAACACCGTTGAATATAAGACTCGAACAGAATAATTGGATCTGATACCTAAATTCATTCAAGGGCTTGAAAGGTTTTACTCAGTAGACACTTTGATTTAACATGCAGCCCTTCTTTTTTATTTCCCCTTTACAAAGTTTAGTAATGCAATTTTTTGATTTAAGTCGTCAGTTTAATCTCAGTAATATTTTAACCCCTTACAAAACACTAGAAGATCTTGCTCGACAAGAATGGTTTCTAAGTAAAGTGCGTGTTGAGCATGACTGCTTGAGTGACAATGACATGGTTGAAGGGCAAGTCGTTTTAAAATCCAATCAAAATATCCAAATTGAACTGGAGTGGCTAATCCAAGATACAGGCCATGAACTTTTGGTTCAGTTTAAAGGGATCGAAACAGCTGCAAGCGAAGAGACTTTTGTTTTGGTGAAAGGTGCACAATTGATCGATGAATCGCAACAGCCACTTTCGGCAGGTGCACTCAGCCTATGGATTGATGGAACATTATTTCCTATGCTGCCACAACTACGTAAACAGATTAAAGCGCGGCTTAATCTCTGGGACTATGTTGAGTACGAAGACTAAAGCAGACCAACCATCTACGAATGGCTGGAATATTCAGTCATGTGGATAATCCAAATAGTAACCTAAAGTAAGCCTATTTCAGAAAATAAGTTGTAATAAGCTTCGGCTTTTTTCTCTAAAGCCAAAGGATAGGCACGAGAAGAAGATGGCATCCGATAAAGCCTCAGGTCTCGCCCAGCAAAATGTGTCTCGGACTTCATGCCAATTTGTGGTTTTAACGTACCTGTAGGCATAGACAGCATAAGCGTATCAGTGGCTTTATCGCCCGTGGTCATCACACTATGACATCTGGGCATTTGTTCAAGTAAATGTTGCACATTGGTTGGGGTAATAATGTGCAAAAACTTATCTGAAGCATTGCCCTTTTGGCGAATCACTTCATAGGCCGTATCAAAAATCGCAATGCCCCGTTCATTTAAAAATGTACGGATCTGTTGTTCTTTAAATGTCTTCTGCTCGATATTGAGAAAATAATTTTTATCTTGGAAAAAACACAAGCCAAATATTTTCCACATATCATTTTGAAAATTTGGATAGTAAAAGTCCATTTTCCAGCGGGCCTTGGGCGGTGGAAAGCTGCCCAGCATCAATAATTTGGCATTAGATGGCAGGAACGGTTCAAGTGGATGTTTTTCAATTTCAACTGAATGTGTCATAAGCTATAAAAAATTTGTCTTTATTGCATTTTAAAAAGATTGGCGTATTTTTTCAGCCACTTGTTTACCCCAATACTGATAAATTTCTTTGCTGGGGTGGAAACCGTCTTTGGCCATAGCTAAGTTTAAAGCCAAAAACTTCTTTAGATCGTACTCTATCCACTCCATCTGATTGTGCTGTGCGACAAATTGGCCTAATTCTAAGTTCATCGCTTTAGCATATTGACCGAACAACCATGCAAGTGGGTTTGGAAGTGCGGGAAACTGATCCATCGGGGGGACACCAGATGCAATCGTTAGTTGTGGACTAAACTTATGTTTGAGTATGTCATAAAGCTGCTTCTGTTTTGCGATCCAAGCCTGCGGCGATGTGAATTTTGTAATGTCATTTACGCCCACAGAAGTAATGATGACATCAAAATGCTGTGTCTCAAGCATTTGGATGGACTGAATGACCTGATCTGTGGTGAATCCCGTCGTTGCGTGTAAATAAAATTGAATACTAAATTCAGATGACAGTTCTTTTAAAATTGAACCCAATAACGCATCATCTTGAGCATTTACACCGACACCTGCCGCTGCTGAATCCCCCAAAATGAGCAAAGCAAGCGACTTACCCACGCCCTTTTGTCCAATGCGCTCTCCTTCGGGTTCAGCCAATCTTGGTGTATTTTTTTTGACGGCATAACCTTGAAAAAGAATGACTGGAATCAAAGCCAGCGTATAAATTTTTAATCGCATATTCAGTGACTGGGTCTAAGCTAGCTGAGAGATGAAAATAGTATACGTTGAATTGCGTCTATACACTGACTTAAATAGTCTTCAGAAATATTGCTTCAAAGTTAATGATAAAAAATACATATAATCATAAAGTTACAAGAGTTAATGTTATTCTAGCCATTTTTAGTCTTTGTCTTCGGCTATTTTTCCAAGTGACAAATATAATCTACGACTTCACTTGCCATCATACTAAAGCGGCTGTTGGCAGGAACATCAAAACTTTCACCTGCATGATACAGCCTCATTTCAGTCTGTAGCCCAATTTTAACTTGGCATTGACCTGAAACAATTTCAATATGCTCCGCGACATGCGTTTCAAAAGTCAGTGGTTGATCTGTAGGCAAAATAACGCCAAGGGTCTTTTGTGAACCATCTTCACATTGAATAACATGGCTAATTGAGCGCCCACCAAAATGGACATTGGGCTTTTTTCTAACTGAAACAAAGTCGAATTGTGTGGACATCTTAATCACCTTTTTCTTCAATGCTACCTCGGGTTTATGACCAACTCATGAATGCACTCAAATAATCATCTGTAAACAGCAACGTATGTTTAGAAGGCACTCACATAGTTAAAAATAAAAAGGCTGATTGATAGTCTTTTTATTTCAATCATTAGCCCAGTTTATTGACCAATTTCAGCGGTAAAATTTTCATTGCTAAACCTAGTGGTAACCACGGCCATTTAGGGACATAGGCTTTTACAGGGGCTTTTTCAATTTCTGCTGCCAACAGTCGTGAACCTGTTTTTTCATCCACTTCAAAAGGTAGTGGTTTTGCACCCTCATTGATTTCTGTACGAATATAGCCAGGGAAAATCGTGGTAACTTTGATTGGGGTATTGAGAAGTTCTGCACGAATACCTTCGGCCAAATGTGCAACACCCGCTTTACTTGCACCGTACGCTGTCAAATGTTTTGGCATACCGCGGACTGCACTCATAGACGAGATAACAACCAAATGCCCTGCATTTTTCTCACGGAAAATTTCAACTGCAGCTTCACACTGCGCTAGAGCTGAAATAAAGTTGGTTTCAACCGTGGCTTTATTAATCGCAAAACTGCCTTTACCAATTCGACGTCCATCTCCAATTCCAGCATTTACAATCACACGGTCTAAATGGCCAAATTCTTGTTTAAATGCACGAAAGACTTCAAACACTTGATCGTAATTGGTCACATCTAAAACTTTAGGGATGACTTTTATGCCGTACTTGCTCTCAAGTTCCTCTTTTAGGCTTTCAAGGCGATCTATGCGTCTTGCACAAATTGCCAAGTTATAGCCTTTTTGTGCAAATTCGCGCGCCATACCTGCACCAATGCCAGAACTTGCCCCTGTAATTAAAATTGTTTTAGCCATGTCTTAATCCTGTCCTTAGATCCATGTCAGTAAGTTTGAGTTTTCGGCTTTAATAAAATGATGTTCATTGAGACTTAAAAGCTGCGGTTCATTCCCCACCAGTCGTAATGTGGTCATGCTGCTATTGGCAATAGCCCAATTTAGCGCAAAAGTTTTATTTGGACTTAAACCTAACAGCTTACCTGCAACCACTGAAATTACACCGCCTGAAGTAAACACCACAGCATAGCGCGGTTTGCTTTGAGCCAATTCATCACACAAATCTTGTAAAGCGACTTCAATTCGACTTTTAAACTCAGGCCATGATTCATCGTATTCATGGTGATAGTCGCCACCTGTCCAGCGTTCAATTGCCCCTTCAAATATCTTGGCCAAATATGCACGTGGGTTCGACTCTTTAGCCACATCGGCTTTGAGTAAATGTGGCTCGTTAAAACGCGGTTCGTAATGAGCAAAGACTTGCTGATGATTGAACTCATTCCATGCAGAATTTGTTAAGACATCTACTTCAGGAAAGCATTCAGCCAAAGAAATACATGCCGTTTGCTGATGTCGCTGCATGGAGCCTGACACCACCATAGGCGCTTCTTTTAAGATCTGATCAAAATATTGACCCAAAATTTTGGCTTGGAGTTCACCATTGTGAGAGAGTTGATCATAACTTTCTGCACCAAAAGATGCTTGCCCGTGGCGAATGAAATAAATAGTGGTCATTTGCCTAATATTTCCTTCATTTTAACAATGTATTTTTGAGCAACTTCATTGGCTTCAATTTTCTGTAAACCAATCAATTTAAGTGCGCGAATATGGAGAGCATGAATCAAAATCCAAAAATCTTTGAAGGCAGGGTTATTGGTCTGTTTATGGTGATAGCGATAATAAATTTGTTGGGCAATCACGGCTAAACGGAAAATGCCAAAGACTTCATAAAAGGTCCAATTCTCGACGTCTAAACCCGTTTTTTCTAAATAATAATCGACCACTTCTTTACGTGTGAACATGCCTTTAAGATTTGTCGGTTGACGACGTGTGGCTTTAAAAAGTGCACTATCCGATTCTTCAACCCAATATGCCAAAGCCGAACCTAAGTCCATCAGTGGATCGCCAAGCGTTGCCATTTCCCAATCTAAAACGCCAATAATTTGCGTCGGATGATTCGGATCTAAAATGACATTATCAAACCGCCAATCGTTATGAATTACACAGGTTTTTGAGTCTGCTGGAATATTATCTTTCAGCCACTTTCGCACATATTTAAATGAAGGGACATTAATGGTTTTGGCTTTTTCAAAACGAGCGTCCCAACCTTCCACTTGACGACGACAGTAACCATCACCTTTACCAAGGTTCTCAAGTTCTGTGCCTTGGTATGGCACTTGATGAAGTTCGATCAGTTTATCAATCACATTGATACACAACTCACGAACTTGGGCTTCTTTAAAATCTAGCTCTCTCGGTAAGTTGGCACGTGGAATAATGCCTTCTACACGTTTCATCACGTAGAAGTCACAGCCAAGAACCGATTCGTCCTGACACAATGCAACCATTTCGGGAAGTACAGGATAAAAAGGGGTTAAATTCTTTTGCACATGATATTCACGTGCCATGTCATGTGCAGATTTAGCTTTGGTACCTTTGGGGGGGCGGCGTAGAATTAGATCGACATTGTCGTATTTCAATCTATACGTCCAGTTAGACGCACCGCCTGAGTATTGCGTGACTTCAACCTGCCCTTGTAGATCGACACCTTGTGCTTTGAGCCAGTTTTCTACGGCTACAGCATCCAGTTCTTCACCCGCCCGAACTGTTCCACCTACATCAATCGCTGACATTCTTTTTTCCCAAACTATCAATCTTTTCTTTATAACTTAGAAGATCATCTATTCTTATTTCAACACGATGAATTAAAGAGATGATCTTCTCCTCTATTATTTTTTACGACGCGTACTATAGCCGCGTTTTGCCAGTTCTAGTTTTGCAATCATGCCTTTATGGACTTCATCTGGCCCATCGGCCAATCGTAGTGAACGTGCTTGAGCGAAGAAACCTGTCAAAGGCGTATCACGCGACACACCTGCTCCGCCGTGAATTTGAATCGCCATATCGACCACTTTTTCAAGCACACTTGGCGCAACGACTTTAATGGCAGAGATTTCAGTTAACGCTGCCATATTCCCTAAAGTATCCATTTTATACGCAGCATACAAGGTTAATAAACGTGCTTGATCAATTGCAACACGTGCATCAGCCACGCGCTCTAGGTTCCCACCTAATTTTAAAATTTCTTTGCCAAATGCAGTACGACTCATACCACGATCGATCATCAACTCTAAAGATTTTTCCGCAGCACCAATGCAGCGCATACAGTGATGAATACGACCCGGGCCTAAACGACCTTGGGCAATTTCAAAACCTTGACCTGCACCACCAATAAAGTTGGAAACAGGAACACGAACATTACTAAAGCTAATTTCACCGTGACCATGGGGTGCATCGTAGTCACCAAAGACTGGTAACATTCGTTCTATTTTGACTCCAGCCGTTTCAACAGGCACTAAAACCATCGAGTGTTGATGGTGGCGATCTTTGGTTTCATCTGGTGTATGTGCCATAAAAATAATAATTTTGGCATTGGGGTCACCTAAGCCTGAAGACCACCATTTACGGCCATTTAACACAATTTCATCGCCTTCGATCACGGCTGTTGCTTGCATATTGGTCGCATCGGATGAAGCAACAGCTGGTTCTGTCATGCAGAAAACAGAGCGAATTTTTCCATCTAAAAGCTGCGTAAGCCACTCTTGCTTTTGAGCTTCAGAGCCATAACGCCACAATACTTCCATGTTCCCACTGTCAGGCGCATTAGAGTTAAATACGGTCGGCGCAAGAAGACTACGACCTGTGAGTTCTGCAATATGAGCATACTCTTGAACCGATAGACCTTGACCCAATTCAGGACAAGGCAAAAACATATTCCATAAACCCGCAGCTTTTGCTTTGGCTTTTAGCGTTTCAAGTTGTGCGGGCCACCGCCATTTGGTCCAGTCACCACCTTGGTTCAGTTCATGTACCTCATGCCAAAAGTCAGTTTCGATAGGCTCAATTTCGTTTTGAATAAATTGTTTGGTACGTTCTACATAATCTTGAGCACGTGCTGAGAGTTCAAACATGGCTACTTCCTTCGATCTATTTTGATATTTTCGCTTTACATCAACATAACCTGAAAACTAATATGAACAAAATGATTTTATTTTATAGATCAGCATGAACAACATTCATAGTAAGTCACCCATTGATATGGGCCTTTTTCATCGCATCGATATCAATTTATACCCGCTTTTTATTGCAATTTATGAGCAAAAAAGTATTTCAAAAGCAGCTCAAATCTTGTCGATTACGCAGTCTGCTGCCAGTCATGCCTTGCAGCGTCTACGTAGCCATTTAAAGGATGATTTATTTGTTCGCTCTGGCAGCCAAATGCTTCCAACACCTTTTGCAGAACAAAATTATCTGATTATTAAAAATGCTTTAATTGCAATCCAAAGTATTTCTATGCAGCAGCAAAGCTTCGACCCGAACATGGTTCAAAGCCTAAAAATTGCGATTCATGATGAAATCGAACCAATTGTTTTCCCAAAGTTAGTCGCTCACTTTCAGAAACTTGGATTAAGTATTCAGTTCATGAGTAGTAAGCTGGACCGTAAAACAGTAGATGCCGATTTAGTTTCTCAACAAATTGATTTTGTGATTGATTTGGAACAAAATTTTGGCGATAAAATTCAATTTGAGAGCTTAGTCAAAGACCAGTTTGTGGCTTGTACTCAGCTCGAGCAAATCAATGCTGAATTGTATTTGGCTGCACCGCATATTGGTGTATCTTCGCGGCGTACTGGTGTTTTGGTTGAAGATGTTCATTTAAATCGTAAGCAACTGTCTAGACAGGTTTTTTTGCGTTGTCAGCACTATTCCACTGCGCTACAAATTTTAGAGCAATATCCAAATGCAATTTTAACGATTCCTCAAAATATTTTGAGCCATTTACATGTTTCCCCTTTACTCAATATTTTTGATGTTCCTGTGAAACTGCCGCAAATGAATATTGGAATTTATTGGCATAAAAATTTAATGGAAAATAAAAGACACCATTTTTTAAGGAGTGAAATTTATAAAATTTTTGCTTAGGCTATTTTTATATCTCATAAATTTGCTTAGGCTATTTCTAAATAAACTAGCTATTTGCTTTTTTTATTTCGCCAGAACTTTGTTCCTGTTTACTTGTTTAATTAAACATCTACTTTCTTATGAAAAATAAACACTTGAGATCACTTAAAGCATTTTAAATAGCGTATCTGCCATACAATGTCTTTTTGATATTTTTATTTTCTATTGATCTCCTCTATGTTTGATCACCTGTCCAATAGCTGGCTCATCGGTATTGGCTTCGTCCTTTGCCTGATACTGGTATTTACTTTTTATAAAATACAAAATGCTCTCAGCCAATTTCTCCATCCTTTTAAAAAAGGTAAAACCTATTGGTGTCGAATTACGGCTATAAGTGATGGTGATACACTGACATGTTATCGCTTTAACTTTCGACGCTCTGAAACCAAATTACGCTTTGCCTATATTGATGCGCCTGAGTCGACTCAAAGCTATGGGCCTGAATCAAAACGCTTAATCAAAAAAATGGTTTATCGGAAAGTGGTTCGTGTTCGCATTACAGACATTGACCGTTATGGTCGCTGTGTAGGTGAAATCTACCGTTTTCGGAGAAGTATGAATGAAGAAATGGTCAAACGTGGTGCAGCATGGGTCTATGAGGACTATATTAAGGATAAAAAGCATTTGAAACATATGAATGCTTTACAAAGTCATGCGAAAAAACATAAGAAAGGTTTATGGCGCGGCACTCGCCCTATTCGCCCGAGTGACTACCGAAAAATGAAGAAGTAGCCGATCTGTAAAAACTAAGTCTAAAAAGCCGCTCCATATGAAGCAGCTTTTTGATTGATTATTTGAAGACTTTAAAGCGTACAGCATCATCCACAAAGCCTTTTTCTTTAGCTTCCCCCTCAACCGAGCCGAAGACCAGTTGTGCACGCAGTTTCCAACTTGCAGGCACATTCCACTCAGCATGGACTTCTTCATCTACAATTGGATTGTAATGCTGTAAAGATGCACCTAAACCTAAGGTATGTAATGCAGTCCAAGTTGCAAACTGTGCTATTGCAGTTGAATGCTCTGCCCATACTGGGAAATTTTCAGCATAAGATGGAAATTGCTCTTGTAGGTTCTGAATTACATCTAAATCTTCAAAAAATAAAACTGTACCTATACCTGCTGCAAAACTGGCCATTTTTGTCGTTGTTTTAGCCTCGCTTTCTGCATCTTTAGCATAAGACTTCAGTTTTTCAGCCACAAAAGTCCAGAACTTTTCATGTTCCGCATTAAATAAAATTACCGCCCGAGATGACTGTGAATTGAACGATGATGGGCTTTGTTTAATGGCAGTTTGAATCAAATCAGTTAAAAATTCAGGGCTGTGCTCGACCTTTTTACCAATGGCATAAATGGTACGACGCTTTGTGATTAAGTCGATGAACTGATTTGACATATTATAAAATCCTTAAGACTATACGGTGAATGATGACGCAATGTATCAAGCAATATTAATTCCAATATTTGACCAAATAATAAAATTTAGTGCTTTAGATGCAGTTTAAATACTTTCTTATGCTCGCAAATACATAGTTTTGCTATCGATATAAAAAATCCTCCATTTGGAGGATTTTTTGAATGACTTAAAATTTGGCTTCTAAGACTTGAGTTGGAATTTTATTTTTCCATAAGTCACGAAGAACGGGTAAATAGAACTTTTCACCCAGTTCAACCAATTCTGCATCGATCAATGCATGAATCTCATGCATAAATAAATAATCAAGTTCAACTGTTTTCAACTGTTGCTGTGCTTTTGCAAAGTCTTTGCGCTTTTGTTGTGCACGTTTCACTAGAGCATCTGCAAAATCTTTATCTTTAAACTGTTTGATCGCGTTTAAGCGTAATTCAATCACGCCCCAACCACTCAACAACAGTTTGAAAAGTTCAAAGTCAGTCGTGGTTGATTCCCATGTCATTTCTTCAAGATTTTCATTTTCAGGTAGTACAGGAAGCAATAACTCCATAACACTTGGGAAAATCTTTTTGAAATTTAAAACAAATTTAACTGGATGTTCACCCGGATAATCGTTAAATTGCACGTTTTTCTGAACATCTGTCAAATAAATATCAAGCATGGTAACTCATCAGCAGTTTATCTTTAGTCGACCATTGTACCGACTTCGCCCAAAGATAAAAACCGCTGATTTTCATTTGCTCTTTAGTTGAGCATCTGGGTCAAGGGCTATTTTACATTTGGGGAAATCATTTGCTCTGGACGTACCACTTCATCAAACTGCTCAGCAGTGACCAAGTTCAACTCCACAGCCACTTGTTTTAGGGTTTTGCCTTCTTTATACGCTGTTTTGGCAACTTTCGCTGCATTTTCATAGCCAATCACTGGGTTTAAAGCCGTAACTAACATCAATGAGTCATGTAAGAAGTGGTCAATTTTTTCGCGGTTTGGCTCAATACCCACTGCACAGTGATCATTAAAGCTATTACATGCGTCACCCAAAAGCTGAATCGACTGCAACAAATTAAACGCAATCACTGGCATGAATACATTCAACTCAAAGTTACCCGATGCACCCGCAACATTAATCGTGGTGTCATTGCCTAAGACTTGAGCCACCACCATGGTCATCGCTTCACTTTGAGTCGGGTTCACTTTCCCCGGCATAATACTTGAGCCTGGCTCATTTTCAGGAATACGTAACTCGCCAAAACCACAACGTGGACCACTTGCCAACCAGCGAATGTCATTGGCTATTTTGTTCAAGCTTACCGCAAGCGTTTTTAATGCGCCTGAAGCAAACACTGCTGCATCACGCCCAGCCAATGCTTCAAATTTATTTGGTGCAGTCACAAAAGGCAGTCCTGTCAACTGTGCCAGTTGCTCCGCTGATTTTTCTGCATAATCAGGATGAGCATTCAATCCTGTACCTACAGCGGTTCCACCTAAAGGCAGCTCATACAAGCCTGAAAGTGCTTGTTGTAAACGCTTTAAGCCGTGATCGAGCTGAGAAACATACCCGCTAAATTCTTGGCCTAAGGTTAAGGGTGTCGCATCTTGTAAATGAGTTCGGCCAATTTTGACGATGTCAGCAAATGCTTGAGACTTTGCCTCTAAAGTATCTCGAAGCTGTGTCACCGCAGGAATCAGTAATTCATTGATCTGAATACTTGCTGCGACATGAATCGCCGTTGGGAAGGAGTCATTGGTCGACTGAGCACGGTTCACGTGATCGTTCGGGTGTACAGGTTTTTGTGCACCTAAGGGATTGCCAAGTTTCTGATTGGCGATATTGGCAATCACTTCATTACAGTTCATGTTGCTTTGTGTGCCTGAACCAGTTTGCCATACCACCAAAGGAAACTGACTATCCCACTGCCCTGCAATCACTTCATCCGCAGCACCGACGATGTATTGCGCCAATTCTTGTGGAATTTGGTTGAGCTCAGCATTGGTCAATGCTGCTGCTTTTTTCACTAAGCCCATGGCACGAATCATTGGACGTGGTAGACGTTCACTACCAATTTTAAAGTTTTGCAAACTACGCTGAGTTTGAGCACCCCAAAGTGCTTCACTCGGTACTTCAACTTCGCCCATCGTGTCATGTTCAATACGTGTTTGCATTTTAACCTCTTCCTTTTTAAGTGAATTGCAAAATGATTATTTTGCGCTTGTTTTCCTTATCTTAATGATTAAGCAAAAATATGTAAATGATAATTGTTATCATTAAATTAATTAACGACCATCTAGACTTTGTCGGTAGAAACGCCATCCATCTTCAAGGGTTTGTTCTAAACTGCGCTTCGCTTGCCAGTGTAAAACGTTTTTCGCTTTACTACACTCGGCTGCGACCTGATCTAATTCCACGATGTTCGAATCCTTCACATCGACTGTAGCAATATCACTTTGCGTCACATTTTCAACTTTTTCAACCAACTGCTGTATCGACACACTTTGACCTGCAATATTAAAAGCATCACAAGCAAACTGTTGAGTACTTAACCATTGTAACGAAGCAGCAATCGCATCACAGGCATCGAGTATATGTAAAAAACTACGCTCTACGGTATGATCTGTGGTTTGTGCACTTTTTCTAAGTTCAATATGATCACGCTGTTTTGCAGCGACTTGCATCAACAGTGGAATAATATTTTTCGGTAAAGGCGGGAACAGTTCTCCGAGCATCGCATTTTCAAATGCACCAGCAACATTGCCCATTCTTAAAATTGCAATTTTCCATTCATTATCCGTTTTTGCTGTATCTCGAATAATTTCTTCGACCATTTGCTGCGATTTGATATACGGGTTTGGATAGCCGTAATTCAGTTCTAAATCTTCTTCTAAATGTAGGCTGGATTCACCATAGACCGCAAGACTTGAAAGATGAACCAAAGTTCGGACACCTGTGCGCTGCATGGCACGCAGTAAACTCATGATACAACTGACATTATCGTTATAGTATTCCAAAGGCTTCAGTACAGATTCTTCAAGCGATTTAAAACTTGCAGCATGCACCACCGCATCGATGGAATACTGCTCAAAAACTTTGTTTAAAGCAGGCGTATTTCGTATATCAATTTTGACAAAAGGCAAGTACATGCCACTAATAAATTCTAATCGTTCAAGAGTTTGTAAGTTCGCATTGGATAAATTGTCTACAATAATGACCTCTTGCCCATGCGCCATAAAGCTCAAAGCAATATGAGAGCCTATAAAGCCTAAACCACCAGTCACTAAAATCATTGTATAGATACTCCTTATAATAATCAGAAAGTTGCATCTCATTGGTGTATTTTTGGTGTTACAAATGAGTTATCCACAGATATTAAACGCAAAAACCGACTCAAAATTCTCTTGAGTCGGTCAATCTGCAAGAGCACTATACCACCATATTATAGGTTCGGAATATTGCATGTGTTACAGTTATACCTATGTACTGTATATTGTTTATGAAAAGAAAAAGATTATTGAATAAATTATGAAGTTTGTGCTTTGAGGGGTATGCAATGGCCTACATCACAAAAGATGGCAAGTGGCTTGCCTATAGAGATGCAACACAAGAAATACTGGAATACGATGACTTTTCAGATATCCAACAAGTTTATCAACCTGAATGGTTTTGGGTCGATGATAAGGACGATGCCAAAGTATTTCATGCTGAAAGTATTGCAAGTTCATTTTTAGTGCGTCGACGTGGGGAGTTTTGGAAAGGTGCTAAGGTTGTTAGAAAATAAATGACTGCTTCTTTATTTCGATGTTATCAATTCTAGGTCTTTAAAAAGATTAATTAATGAGCGATATTAATCATTCATTTTATATTAAAAGGTTTAAAAACGAGAATGAAAATAGAATCAGATTTAAGTGGTTTAAAGAAATTAACTAATAATGCTAAAGCTTTACAGGGTTCTGGTGGTGTTTCTCTAACTGAGATTTTGAATGATTCATTTATACAGAGCAATACCCCCTTTAATGACTTAAATGAATTGTTTGAAAAAGGCGGTTTCAAATTTGAAACGCTTGAGGAATTTGAGGCTATTCCTGACGAAGAATTAAATACATTCATTGCTAGTATATCTGAATATTCAACATTCCAAGACATGATCGGGGCTGCAGGAGCGGCCTTAATAAGAAGTCGACTTTTTAAAGGATTGTAATAAGAGCCCTCACTTAGAGGGCTTTTTATCAACTATCGAAATTACTGCTGAGTGGCGCTGTTGGCAATCTACATACTTGCGGCGATCATCGATCATAATCGGCAGAATGTCTTTTCCCTGCCCCGATTCAAGTGTTTGCAAATCAGGGCATCGCGCTTTCAGGTTCGGCGGTATTACCAGCGGCATTGACTGCTGACACCCCAGCAGCATCGAAACAAGTGTTGAGATAAACAGGACGCTCAATGATCTTTTGCACTTCACGTGTAATCGTTTCTGTTTTGACTCGTTCGGTTTCTTTGGTTTGTTCATAGTCCTCACCTGCTTTCTGTGCTCGTTCTTGTGCTTTCTGCTCTGCGTCCTTATAAGGCTTCACGGCCTTATCGACTTCTTGCTGCACCTTAGTTTTGCAATCAGCCTTAGCCTTGTTCAAATCACCAGCCAGTGAATTGGATTGCCATGTTTGAAAGAATCCATAGATCAAAAGCACAATGATTAAAGTCCAGCGCTTGTTATTCCAAATCAGTAAAAGTAAGGGCATCTAGTTTTCTCCCATGCATTTGTCATAGCGCGCTTGCTGTCGTGTCCAAACGCCATAGCAGTTATTTGAACGGATTGAACAATCGCGCTTTGCTGCATACTTCCACTTCAATAACGACTTACAGGCTTGCACATAGTTGCGTGATTTCAAGTTACGAAGCATGGAAGACTGCGACCATGCGCCAGTGCCAAACTGGTATGTGAAGTCCATATATAAGTCATACTCAGCTTGAGAAAGCGGAATACCAACAAGCGTTTTGTTGAAAATCTTGGCGTCCTTGTTCATGTGGAATTGTAGATATTCAGCTGCTTGTTTCTTGGTAATTGGCGGATCAGTGATTTTGACAGTTTTGCCGTTTGGATAGACCGTTGTCCCAGTTCCGATGGTTGCTACTTTGACACTATCGTAATAAGGCTTGAGTACAGTCCCTTCACGGCTTTGTGTCCACGCCACACCGCCCAAACTAATCACGGTTGCCATGGTTACAGCTATCTTGGTTTTATTCGACATTGCATTCACCATTCGCTTTTCGTAGCGCAATTTGATGGAGTTGATCTGCACGCTTATTTTCTTGGCGCTTGTAGTACCAGGTAACTAAAAAACTCATGAAGCTGACCAATAGACCAATAAGGGCTATTGCCAAACCAAAGGCGGTAACAGGGTCTAATCCCAAAAACTTCCCCGATAACCCCGCTATTGATCCCCCAACTGTCGCTTTGGTTGAAATCGACGTAACTCCCGCACTCGCTTCGGCAATTGCTTGCCCTGTTGTTTCAGACATTTCGCCCCCTAATTTTTGGTAATAAAAAACCCCTGATCTAATTAAAGGTCAGGGGTAATAGAAGTTTGTTGAGTGTTAAGTGAATATCTTTCTTGTGCTTACTGAGAAATCACCTAATTCAAGTGCTACGGGGTTTGAAATTGCCGCACCATAATAAAGTTTATTGTAGCTCCCTGTGACTTTTCGTACTGTCGGAGCACCATAGACATTGTTTTCTTCATTGAAAATTGTCGTCTGAGTATAGATGCGCTTGCTTGTTGTAGAGTCTTCTTGAACAACAGTGTTAGAGCGATTTAAATATTTAAACCCATCCGCTTCTAATGATAAGTTCACGAAATTAGGTGAAATTACTTTTGTGAATGATTCGGGAGTTGTATGCATTGCAGTATAGAATGTCTTACTACTTACTTTATTAATAAATGTATTATCAAACTGATACCCTCCATTTTGATTGAAGATATGGCTATTTACATTTTTCAGAATTTTTCCTGAACCCCAATCAATAGTTGTTTCTTGGCGAATTTCCAGATTGCTAAAAACACGAATAGCTGCAAGAGGATCGCCATAGACACCATCAATATTAAATATTTGCTTCTGTAAGGTTTCACCACCATGTAGAGAGCCACCCAGTAGACCTGTAGTTTCTTCGACGATCGCATAATCACTTGCACCTTCAGATGAAGTATATAATTGATTGTTATGCCAAAAAACAAGGCCATCAGCAGCAGAGGTAAACTCACCATCTGTAATAGACGAATAGTTGCATCCAAAAACACTTACTGAACCAAGAGCTTTCCGAACAACTTTTATTGTATGAAAGCCCGGAGCGGCTTTAAGTGCATGTCTATAAATTGCAGCAGTTGCAGCAGTAAGAGAGATTGTTTCTTTCAGTACATCATCAATATAAAGCTCAACTTGACCGCTTGAACCCGCAGTACATAGGAATTGCAGATTGGCTTTTCCCGCACTATCAAATTGTGCGTTAAATGAAATAAATTCATTAAGCGCTACGCCTTGCACAGCATAATATTTGTGAAGATCAACATTCGGAGTGACTGAATGCGATAATCGTTCTGTATAGCCAGATGGAGTATATTCAACTTCGGCCCAATGAGTTGGATCGCTAACAGCACTATTCGCATGTTTCCCTACCCATGCCGGCCCGCCATCATAAATTGATGTCACTCGCAGAAACTCCGCAGCTCCACCCAATGATCCTGTAGAAGTAAGTACACCGCGTCTTAACTCAAACAATAAGTGATTATTTGGGCTTCCTGCTTTAGAAACAACAATCCAATAACGAGAACCAACTGTAGAGCCATCAGTAATAGTATATTGAGCACGACGAACCATGGCTTTTTTTGAATTGCCAAAATTTGGTAAAAACAAATCTGGAATGAGTTTTTTTTGCGCTATATCTTTTGTTATTTCTAATGTAGCCATGCTTTCAATACTGTTTTCGAAAGTTTCATTTTTTGATTTTTGAGTATCATTAAATTGTTCTTGGTTTCCACCATCATATGCAATAAATGCAGCATCCCAATTTTTATCAGAATTCAGATTAGATAGTCGTTGAAAGAAATCTTCATTCAACTCTAAAAGCTGATCTAGTGTTAAACCTTGTAACTCAATCTGTTCGAGGATTATTTTTTTTAATAGTTCTCGATTACTATTCAATTCCTGCATCACTAGCCAAATCTTGTCTAAGTCAAAATTCAGCGAATTGGGATTAAGTGAGTTGTCATAAGTTTTAAATGTCGTACTTCTGGCCAACGGAGAATTACGCCAAATTTTAATTAATGAATCTAATAATGGAGGGTATTGAAAAACGACATTCCCATCACTAAAAGACCAATC
Organism: Acinetobacter johnsonii ANC 3681; assembly: GCF_000368805.1. NCBI lineage: Bacteria > Pseudomonadati > Pseudomonadota > Gammaproteobacteria > Moraxellales > Moraxellaceae > Acinetobacter > Acinetobacter johnsonii. The sequence continues at coordinate 193,435 of NZ_KB849705.1, forward strand.
ACCAACATTTGTTGGTAAATCATTTATAGTAACTACCAGATTATCTGCTGAATCGCACACAAAACCCAAAGCAAATGATGTAGTTACACCATTTGCAACGTGTTCGATATATGGCGTTTGTTCTTGGACTGCCATAGTTGCCCCCTAATCGTTAAAATCTAAGGTGGCTTCTGCAACACCACCGTCTGTTCTCCAATTAGGACGCTCATTCACTTCATTAGTTCTGTGTATTTTTCCGACACGTTCAGGTTGATCAGTAATTGCACCCGCTGCTGAGTCTAAGTAGTCATCAGGTTGGCTTGAAACCGCAGGGTTCCATTCCCGCATTTGCTTCGCAACTGCAGAATCTTCTTCGTCACCGTTCACACCAGTCGTAACAAGTACTGATATATGCGCCCATAAAAGCCCAGACATTAATGGACCCTCAAGAGCATCTAGAATTCGTTTATTTTTATTCAATGTTGAAGGCCTTTCTTCGACAGCACAACGCAGCTTTCTCTTCTTCAAAGCTGCCTTGAGTGAAGATCCAGCAAAACCACCGATACCATTGGTTTCAATCACAATTTTAGGAACATAGTATTTTTCAACGAGATCACAAAGTTGCCAAACTTGCCCCCCGACTATTTCACCATCATCATTTGTAATAATATCGGGACCAGTTAAAGCAATTGATCGATGCCAATACTTCGTACCTAAATCGTCATGTAAGAATAAAGCTACAGATGAAATATCAGATTTAAGCTTGCCGCTAGATGGGTCCCATTTCGCCGACATACCCACGATACGACGTTCACCCAACATCATGAGGTATTGACCATTCGCACGTCTCAGCACTGGCTCACAGTCATAGGCAAGGATTTTGTCAGGATCAAGACGAACATCACCAATCGGCTTGGCATGCATCTGATACTGTGAATCCCATTCATTTAGGGTTTTACATTCCTCACGCCGAAATTCCATTTCTTCAGGTGTGAAACGTTCCTCCCAAATCCCCTTTGAATAAAAATCGACAATGTAATTTGATTCTAAAAAGGTTACTTCCCAAGCATTCTTTAATTTTCTACATTCGTAGTTTTCACCCTTTCTTAGATATTTCGCACCTACACCAATGCCTGAGAATGCATGCACTGGTTCAAAGTCGAGTAATACCTTTTGACCTTTGACACTGTCCCCAACACGTTTCTCATGCTCAAACATTTTAAGAATCAGCTTACTAACTTTTCGCTGCTTCTTAATTTTTTCATAAAGCGAATCATGGGTGTGTGGTGTGCCGATCCAAAGCCGTTTTGCACCAGGAATAGCAATGTGCGTTTGTTCAGATAGCTTTTTAGGTAGCTTCTCTCTTTGCTCAGGGTTTGCCGTGGTCTGTGGTGTCTCAACGTCATCGTTTTGGATGAAGTGCGCACGATGTCCTGTAACACCCGACAAGATGCCTTTTGCCAGCATGGTGCCGTAACGAACGTCTGGAGTGCCTTCTACAAACCAACGTTCAACCTCGCCTTGGCGAATAGCAACATTAGGATTCCCAATACATAAAGGATGTCTTTCAAGAACATCACGTGTACCTTTTGAACACTTATAAGCATCTGCATCCGTAGTGCCTTGATGCAAGATTTGAGTGCTAGGCCAGCAGTAAATCACCCACGCATTAAATACGTCCAATATGGACGATTTGGAGTGTCCACGCGGAAGCATGAGCAAGCCTGTACGCCCATTGAGATAAAACTCCTCAAGGAAAATACAGACTTGAATATGAAAAGTGGGTATCTTCCAACCCTGTAGCTCAGCCCAAAGTAGGAAGAACGCTAAAAAGCTGATCTTCGGTTTAGTCATTAGCTCATACGCTGTTTAAGTTTCGCGGCATCAGCTTCTGCTTTTTTAATTAAATTTTGTTCGTGCTTTTCCTGAGTTGCTTTTGTTGCACTAATTGGTGGAATTGCTCCTGATTTAATGTCCAAAATTCGCTGAAGCGTAGCCATGACACCCGCCTGATCCTTAACGATCTTATACATAAACCCCTTATTCCCGCGCTCCTGATTTGAGCCAAGACCAATACCCATTGCCATGACAGCAGTTTTCACCATGTCATCTGCTATTTCCTCTGAAAGCAGTTTAATTCGTTCTACTTGATCATCACGCATAAAAAATCCCCCTATATAAGTGATATATACAGGGGGATAAATTGTGGTTTGTTGGGTAAGTTATTTACTATTAAGTTTTAACATTTTAGTAGCAAATTCCATAGACTCTTTAAACCCTAATAAATTTATCGTTTCGCTAGAGAAACCAGTTGGATTTTTCCATGAATATGTAAGTTTTTTTCCTGCAATTAAGTTTGAGATTAAATGATCTGTACTATTGCCCGGTAACAATGATGGATTGTCAAAGGTTTGAATAGGTGAGTTATCTATTTTATAATTAATTTTATAATCTCTTGATTTTGATCGAGACTCATCTAAATTAAATACTACAGATGTCCCGTTGTCATTAGTTAAAACAGTAAATTTTTTATTTTGAGTTACACAAGAAAATAAGTTAATTCCCATGTAGTCACTATAAAAACAATTTGTAAACCATGAATCTTCTCTAATATTTAGACTGGGAACGTACATAAAAACTACTTGCGCAGTATTGTTAAAAAAATCCCTATCTATTTTATAAGCCTGTACTCCATCTCTCCAAGAATCCTTATATTCGGGTGGAATAAGTATTGTCTCATTTGAAAATGAATATGATGAAATCATTGATGTCAAAACAAATATTAGTAGTTCTTTTTTCACTCTACGACCCTCTCAAAATCAGGTGCTTGAATATCACCTAAATCGTCTCCCCAAAAGCGCGTACGATCTTGTTCACGCTCAGCTTTTCGCAAAAGCTTTTCTCTATAACCGGGTGCAATCATATCTTGCATTTCATCAAAAATCATTCGGTTAGTAGCGGCTTTGGTGTACCAAAGGTTTTGTGCCGGTATTTTGTTTTTAAAAAGTTTGAAAGCTTCATTGGCTGCATTCGTATCCTTACCCTCGTAATACTGAGTGAAGTTACCTACTGTAAGACCAAGCACTGCTTTAGCATCTGAGCCAAAAGGACCAACCATAAAATCAGAAGCGCTACGCCCACTGGTGTCAGTACCCGCCACAAGGATATCGCCAAGTATTGATAAGCCACCGCCTTGCACTGCTGATCGAGTTAAAAAGTTCATTGTCTTCTGCGGATCATCACTATCCCACATCGTTTGTGGGTCATTACCATTTGCTAGTTCTTTAAGTTGGACAACCAAAGCACCTAACAATGTAGTCATAGCAAAAATTGAAATCCCATAGCCTGCCTTACTCATTTTGGTTGGTTGACTCATAGCACGGCTACCATGGCGCATAAGAAATGCTGCTGGGAACGATTTAAACTGCAGCATAGATTTAAAGATTTCGCCTGTAACAGTTCCTTTCTTTTGTCCTGCGCTCATGAACGTTCTTTCACGCAATCCAGCCTCAACAACTGCCATGCCTTGTTCATCCAGTAAGTGTGCTTGAAAGCTTGAAGCCACTTCATCACGCACCCTTTGCGGATCACCAAAGGCCAATAACTTTTCATCAGGTATTTCATAGATAGAGCGTGCAGACATCAACTGATTGCCTTTGCGATCGACAACAGGTTCAGCTAAACGCATAACATCCCAAACGCGCTCACTCAGTCCTGTTTTTTGCATGAGTTCCCTATCTAACTCGCTCAGCTCTGCCCATGCTTTAGATCGGCTCAAACGTCCGTATTTTTCCATGAGCATTTTAGTAAAACCAACTTTTGAAGCGGCTGTAAGTGCATTGAGACCAGACACACGCATAACTTGAGATGCTACGGCGCTCGATACCCGTGCAAGCTTTTGGCTCTTGCCGCTGACAGAAGTTAGACCATCATCCGACCACCGTGCGATTGAACCTAGCATTTCCTCTGTTGCTAAACCTAAGCTATGTGCTAGCTCTCGATCTTCTTTATTTTTAGGGTTTATCTGACTAATTAACTCACCAAAAGTCTTACGCCAAGCAATATTATGAATATTTGCAGTTTTCTTAATCATGGCCTGATCAGTGAAGCTTGATAAAGTTGTACCGCCAAGCATCGATGCCACGTTCATAGATCGATATGCTAAGCCTAAATTAGCAAGTACTTCACTTTCAGGTGTATTCGCACCCATAAACTCATCAAACATCGTCTGTGCGCGTTTACGTGTCTTTCCTGTGGTGCTCGCATCAACACCTTTTAGCCAGTCTTTTTGTTCTGCTGCATCCATCAAAATACGCATGGCATTTTTTGGATTACTGCCTAAATTTTCTACCAAGGCAATATCTTTAGAAAGGCCATTAATATGGGTTTCTACAAGGTCAACCAATGGCAGACCACCATATTTATTTTGATATCTCAACCACGCATCTGCATCCTTAAAATGCAGTACCCGGCTTTCGTTATGCTTAGATGTTACTTTGCTTGAAACACCACCAGCAGATTGACGACCAATTTCCGTTTTATTGGCACCATTGCTTGCAAGTGAGTCATATGAATAATCTAAAAGTGCCTTAATCTCTTCATCAGAATATAAACGGCCGTCTTCATGTACAAACATGCTTCTATCCTGATCAGGAAGAACGTCTTTTAACCACTCTTCTTTACCTGCTTTTACAATCTTGGCAAGATCATGTGTTTGCGGTAATCCAAATTTATCACCTAAATTTCCAATATCTCCACCTGACCGATTAAAACGCTGACGCATATCTTCAAAAACATTACCCATTTTATCACTAATCTTTTTAGCAACTGGATCACCTGTGTTGTCACCAAAACGCTCACGTACGATATTGCCTACTAATTCTTTATCGGTGAATACACCTATTCCACCTTTAATATTGGTGTAAAAATCTACAAGTTCACCGCGATAAATAGCTGCAATGCCGCGTGCTTTTGAGTCGATAGATTGAATACCCGACATGTCACCATGCGGTGCAACCAGACGGTCTACAACTTCACTGGATGACAGTGTTGGGTGATCCAAAGCAGAAAGGTTTTTACTTTGAGTCAGGATGTCACGCGCTGCTATGGCGTGCTTTCGTTTGAGTTGGTCTTGAATATCCTGAGCAACGAACTCACCTGCTTTAGTGAGCTTTTCAGAATCAGATAAATTGCGCCACGCCTGAATGTCTTTGCGCGCTATAGCTTTTTTAGCATCAATGATGCGCTGTTCGATCAATTGTGCTTCTTGTTGGTTTAATGATTCTTTGCCTAAGGCTTTTGCTACGGCTGCTTTGCATTGGTCTTTCATAAAAAATGCCCAGATAATTTTTCACCATCTGAGCATTTTTTAAGGTTTGTTTTGTTGTGTATTATTTTTAAGCTTTAATCTTATTTAATATTTCTTTGAATAACTCTTTAGGCTCAAAAATAGTTTGTTCATAATCGCCATCAAAATATTCATGGATATCATCAAACCGATCTGTTAAGAGTAAACATAACACTTCAAAATCATACTCCCTCTGGGTTAGCACAAGGGCATCAATTCCAAAGCCATTATTGTGGTCCAATCGACTTAAATAACTGCTCACAATAGTTTTCAAGCAACGTTTAGCTGTATCTTTATCGTTTAGATTTAAAACTTCATCAATTGAATTAATGTACAAGAAATCCTCATCTGCTGGGCACAAAGATGTAGGCACAAGCCTAGTCAATACAGGATATGGTCTTTCCTTAATTACCTCTTCATAGCTAGCTTTAGATACCCACTTATCCCAATCAAAATTTAATTCTTTGCTCATATTTACCTTAATTTCTTTTTTAAACATTCACCAAATATACATGAAGTTTTAGCGGATAAAAGTCATATGCAATTGAAAAATAAATCCTACTTACTCTCCAAACTGTAAAGCACAACTAATAGCCGTCTGAGCCGCTAAAGTATCTTGCTGCGCTTGTTTAGCTTCAGCTTCCAATTCATCCAGCCTTTCACGTAAAGTCATAGTGATTTCTTCGGGATTACCGTCAGGATCATAACGGGTCACACTGATATGCTGATCAGGGTTTTGCATGATGATATCAAGTGCCGCTGACTCTTCAGGACCATCACCAAATAATGAGCCTTGACGCGGATCACCAAGTGAATCGATGTGATCAATCTCACCTTGGATATTGTCCGAAATGGCTTTAGAACTGCGTTTATTGGTATCAAACACATTTAAAAACTGTTTCGCTCCATTACTTAGTCCATCATCGATGAGCTGAATTTGGTTTAAATAATCATCTACAGTTTGACCATTGGCCTTTAAGTCACTGAGCTTTTGAGCTGCTTGTGATAAATCCTTTGCCAGTGTGTTGGCATGTCGCCCACCTTGTTTCACCAAAGAACCCAATTGTGCCAACTGGGGAGCCGCACGAAGCAATGCATTTAAAACGGTTTTGCTATCATCGTCGATGTTTTCATATAGTCTCGTAACAAGACTAGAATCATCGTAAGCACTCTGCATAATTGCCGATTCAATCCGTTGTTTCCCGCCCTGTGACAAACGTCCATCATCGGTCAAAATATTGGGCTTTTCGGACTCCGGGAGTGAATTTACAAATCCGCGAATAAAGTCCATCGAACCATCTAAGTTGATAGAACCGTCATTATTGATCTTCAGTAATGAAGCATCAGGCAAACGATCTACGTCACTGGTTGCACGCTCAGACGCACTGTACTGCGCCACATCGGCTTCATTTGCTAACTTGGTGAATTGCACACGGTCAGTATCTGTTAAGCGTGTACGGACTAATACAGGCCGATCAATCCCTGAAATATCCCAACCTTTTTCAGCAGCATACTTTTCAATATAAGCTCGATAGTTGTCTGCCTTGCCTGTTTCATATGCACGATTGATTGCCAGCGTACGACCATTGCCTGATTCAACAACATTGTCCACGCCGATAATTGGTGCACCGTCTGAAAGCTTTGCAGATTCTCCCAACCACTCAGGCTTTAAGTCATCTGCCATATTCTCAATCTGTTGGCGTGATGCTTCGCGGGTTCGGTCACGTGGTTGTAGATCGGCTGGGTAAAGTGGGTTTACTCCATAAGCCGCATCATTAGACGCAATCAACTCACCTAAAGATTTAACCTCGTATGCAAAGTCATAACTTGAACCATCCATGCCCATTGCAGTACTTGTACCATTACCACCATAACGAGAGCTTAAGCTATTCCATTTATTACGCCATTTTCCAATGGCTTCACCTACCGTTAGCCCTTTCATGCCGTTGTTATTTACAATTGCATTTGCATTTTTTGAATCGTACTGACGCACAACGTCTATCAGCTTTGCATTTGGATCAGATTTTAATACGGTAGATGCTCCACCCGCACCAAGTAAATGACCTAAATATTGCTCATGTGCTACAGGTTCACGGCCTAAGCTTTTGCGCATAGATGCATTAGCATTTTTTATATGCTTCAACCCCATTCGAATCTGCTCATCAACATTATTTCGATCACCACCGCCCTGACCTTTCCACGTCTTGTCGATGACCTGAAACAATCCATGAGCTGAAGATGTAGGATTTTTAGCTGTATGACTAAATGAGCCACCAGTTTCTATATGACTAATGGTTAGCGCTACAGATGGATCCACTCCCTCTTGTTGGGCTTTGCGGGCAATAGTCTTAGCGTTACTTGGTAAAGCCATAGAATCATAATTAACAGGCTTTTGCTTTTCCTCACCCTTAACGCTGTGCTGTACGTTGACTGGTCGACCTAAACGCAAATTGGTTTGCGCCTCATCCATATTCTTGAAATGATTATTGGTCTGCACTGGATTCGATGGCTTAACAGGTGAAGCTGCATTATCAAATTCAACCTCATTCGCAACCAAAGCAGATTGCACCTTCGTTGTGTCAGCTTCCACTTGCTCAGGTGTACGATTTAAATAATGACTTGCCCCACGTGCACCACCAAACATAAGCGTATTCAAAACCACATCGGTAGCAACTGATTCACCAGTGATTTCATACTTTTTGGCCTGTTTATCATAGCCCTCAGACTCAAGCACCTGACCGCTTGCGTATTGGCCCGCAGTTGATAATGCTGTTGCACCACCCACTGATAGAGCTGCGTCCTTAATAACGCCACCCGTGCCTTTAAAACCATAGCTTAAAGGAAGTACTGTGGATGCCGCTGCAACTCCACCATCGATCAGGGCTGCTGTAGTTGCGGTATCTTCATCAACACCTTTTTGAATTAAATCTTCACGGCTGTAATTCACCTCGGTTACACCAGTTGTCAGCGCTGCCCCCACTGGTCCAAGTGGAGCACCTGCCAAAACACGTGTACCCATATCAGAAATACCAAAAAGCATATTACCGACCAATCCTGAGTTCGGCGCATCTTGAAGTTCTTCAACTTGCATCACTAAAGCATCACGGCGGTCTTTGTTCTTTTCTTCATGTACATCTGAAAATGATTTTTCACGTACATCTAATGCCCCATCTAGGCCGCCATTTCGCACATCATCAATGGAGTACTGCAAATGATCAGCAACACGCTCAAAAGGTTTCTTAGCCGTGTCATAGACCTTGACCGCACCCGCAGCCACACCACGAGGAATAGCAGTTGCAGCACCATCAAATAAGCCTACTTCTTTTTTAGGTTGCTTTGGTGCTTTACCCAAACCGCCTGCATTCATTTGATTGATAGATTGCTGTTCGCTATCATCGATTTCACTGAGCCAGTTCATTATTTAGTCGCTCCATTAATCATGATTCGCCAATTAACACCATCAATCTGCAACGGGTTTCCACGCTCATTAAGTAAATCGTATTGAATTTCACCCTTTTTGCTACGCACTGGTGATTGTCGTAAACGTAAGGTTTTAAGCTCTGCCTCGGTCATGCCTGTGTGCTTGGCCAATGATGCATAACCAGCATCGAGACGACTTTCAAAAGCGTCATCGGTCATTCCGTAAGGCATAGCTACTTTCCAATCCTCTAGCTTTCCACCCATATAATTTTTAAGTGTTCCTGACTGTTGATGAACACCGCCTGTTGCAAAACTTAAAGCAAATTTCAGCACCTCTTTATTCGGCAGCTCGTCTGCTTTGTCATGCTGTAAATTTCGTGCCTCCATGGTATCGGCATACACTGCACGGAATACGTTATAAGCATTATTAGCACTCGTACCTGATACGGTATTGCCCACATAGTTGTTAAATGCTGATTTTAAGTCTGCATCCTTAGGCATGATGAGCTGTTTGTTTTTTAGAATTTGTGTGCCGTTGACGATGGAGGTTGAAAGCTTACGTCCCTCAGTACTTTGAAATTTATTCATATCAGCAAGGCCAGCAGCTACATAGTTTTGATCCCCTGAACCTAACTGACCCAACACCGAACCCCAAATGCTTGCGCCTCTTGGATGTCCTTTGGATTTAGAGATTAGACCACTAATAAAATTAAGCTTTTCATTGACCCCCATACCATCAAAGGCTTTCTTTGCTTCGGGCAAATCTTCCTCAGAAATGGGCTTTAAAGTGATATTGGCATCTTTTAAAGATAACTGACTAATACCGTTATCCACCGCACCATCAATCCATTCACTAGGATTCGTTTTAAGCGTGTTCCCACCTAAGCTATGCACTTGCAAGCCCGCTTCACGAACAACCTGATTAGGGTTGGTTTTAGCCGTCTGTAGCTTGGATTTATAAATATCCTCATAGGCATTCAAAATCTTCTCTTCATCTGCAGCATTAGCAGATGGTGTATTTTTCATTTTGGCTTTTTGTTCGTTAATCAATCTTTGCTGTTCAGATGTAGATTTATTGGCAAAACGCTGAAAATTTACTGACTGCTGTTGAAGAAATTTAAACTCAGTTTCGCTTTCCGTTCCCGCTACAGCCTTACTCACATTACTCTCATATTCTGAATCTTGAGCACGGCCTGTTAGTACGTTGGCTTTATAGTCATTCAAAAGCTTGGTTGCTTCTGAATTGCGCTTGTTTTCTTCAACTCGTACTTGGGTATCAATTGCATCAATACGGCTTAAAACCTGATTTTTCTTTTGCTGTAATGTCTGACCATCGGTATAACCAAAGCCACCGTTATCCATTTTGGTAATCAACTGGTGCAATGAATTGGTATCTTTATTCTCTACAGCACTGGAAATAGCACCCTCAATTTCGAGAATGTCTTGACCTGATTCAAAGGCATTTACCCGTGCTTGTACATCCGCTGCAGGTAGATTCAAACTTGCGAGATTGGTTTCTAAATATGCACGTCCTTGCTTACGGTCATAACGTGAAGCTATGTCACCGTAGCGATCTGCTAGAACAACACCCTTTTGCAGGTCGGCACGAAGTTGCAACGGCAATAAACCTGAAGCCTGACGGTTCACATTGTCACGCCAATAATTGTTTAAATCTGGACGCGCAAACTCAGGGAGTTCCGATTCAATTTGCTTGTATCGATCTTCTGACCATTTGTTTAAAGCATCTTGCCCAGCCTTGGCATTGTAATCACCATTAGATACACCGTTTTTCACAAGCGTAACTTGCTCATTCATTTCAGTGGTCATGATGTCATCAAGCTTAACTTTCGCTTCTTGCTTGGCTAAGTCGTTGTTGAACAGCTCGAGGCGTTTGGCACTGAGCTCAGCCTCTTGTTTTTGCTTATCGATTTCCTGAGCTGCACCATGTACAGAACTTCCAAGATTACCAATTGCAGAACCAAGCTGATCTAAGTTGTTTTGAGGTACAGCAATACGTTGAACTTCTGGCATTGCTTTACCAAAATTACCCATCGGGATTCTTGGCATTATTTCCACCCCCCACTTGTCGAACCTTGCGTTTTATTTGTCTGCTGGGTAAGAGCACTGTAGCCACTAGCACCCGCAGAAACGGTATTTAAAACACCTGTAGCGGCTGCCGTATTCGCATTGTTTTTAAATTGGCTGGCTTGTGCTTTCAATCGCTGTGAGGAGTTATAGCCTGTAACTTCAGCCATATTTGCATCGTAATTTGCTGCCTGTTCAATTTCATCATTGATCACAAGTGCAGTGCCTTCATTCACATCCAGTCCATTCTGAGCCAAAGCAGCACGTGCAGCGGATTGGGTTTTTTCTTTCTCCTTTCGGATGCGCTCTGCTTCCAAACGACCACGAGCTTTTTGCGCATCCGCATCCGCTTCGGCTTGTTCACCTGCAGCTTTGTTATTCTGATAACTCGAATAACCTGTAATTGCGGCACTTGCGACTGCTGCCGCAGCAGCGACATAAGCAACACTCATGCGATAAACTCCTTATGTGAGTAGCCGATACTCTCAAGAAATTCGTCAATTTCTTCCTCTGGAATTGTTATATCTTTTTCCAACTGGTCTACGTCTGTCTCATTAGTCGGATGAATCGTGAGCCACGAACTATCTTCATGAAAATAGCCAATACGTTTAGTCCCTGCCTTTGAAAGCATAATTTGACCTGCGTAGACATCCTTAATCCCATCTTCTGTGATTAAGGAAACCGCACCTTTAAGCAAAATATTAAAATGCTCGGTACTATGCATCTTACTAACCACTAAAGTACCTGCTTTGGCATCCATTTGTCGCATGTAAATATCTGGTCCAAAGTGATGAATTACTGGTGGCTTTACTTCATCAATATGGTTTTCACTAATACCTTTTAGCATCACATTTTGGATGCTCTTTACAACCTCGATGTAAGTTCGATGTTCACGGTTTTCCAAAATTCGCTTTAAGATATTTTCTTCTACTGGAATAACATCATTCATGCTTATAGCTCCATATCCAAAACAGTGCCGTATTGTGTAAAACCGAAATGCTCATAGAGTCGAATACAAGCACGAGATTCAACACCAGTCGTGGTACCGCACTGGATTCGGTTCACACCCATAGCAGCCGCCCAACCAATGAACGTTTGAGTGAGTACATAAGCTGCGCTTGTTTTGCGAAATTCAGGCTTTACATACATCACATCATCAAAGGCAATTTTGGTGTTATTGAACCAGTCACCACCGATACGCCCTGCAAAACCGCCCATGATTTCTAGATCTTGCTCAACGATGAAAATCACACCGCCGCCATTAATTAAATGAGTGAAATGCTCTGCTGCCTTATCGGCCATGTATGGACGATTATGATAGTTGGGCGCTTCTTTAATAAATTCTTGCCCCAATGCAACCAAAGCAGGCACATCGGGAAGCTTAGCTGTACGCACTCGCATGGTTATTTCTCGTTAATTGATAACTGCATAGTGATAGCTTGCAAGTGAAACGGCAGCGGTTTGTTGTGTGTTATTACTAAAGGGATTCTATGAAGATCCTCCCATGATCCACCTTCTTCCAAGTGATAGCCTGTATGCGGCTTTCGTGGTGCAAGTGGGTTATCGTCATAGGTGAAAATCTCAATCATTTCACCGTTGAGCTCGGGTGCAATGGTGTTGTTAAAAAAGAATGCTGTACGGTCGACCTTAGCTTTATGCAACATGCTAGACAGTGGTGCTTGATTCAATTCAGGTGGGAATAGCTCAACTTTGCAGTGAATCGGCTGACCGACTTTGATGCCTTCACCGTTTAGTTCATCACCCACAACTAAGTGTTCCCCATCCTCCTCAAAGTTGGTCTGATAAATAAAGTCATCCCCTTGGTGATATGCCACAACCTCATCAAGTAGATTAGGTTTTTCGACTTGTCCGCTATCCACGACCAATGTGCGTTCTGAGTCCACATAAGCACTAAAAGACACTTCCTCAAGACACGTGGTATCTGATCGCTTCACCAACATAAATGTACGGTCTGAACCAAGTTGTGTAGGGATAGAACACATGCTAATCACTTCACCGCTAAAGTCGTGCTGTGCCCATGCCAAAACCTCTTGATCACGGTTAAAAGTAATTGTGGCCACTTTGCCATCGCCTAATACAAGCCACACTAAACTTTCAGGTTCTTGCATGTAGGAGATTTCATTGACCCCGCCGTGCTGTTCTCCAATATGCGAAGAAAGGGAGCTGACTTCAGGTGATACCAAACCATCCACTTCATAGCGATAGGTTAAAGCCCGTACACGTTCACCACCACGCTGTACAAATAGCAGCTCATTGCCCACACGTTCAGGTCGGGTTACAGGATACGCACCGTATGCACTGTGTTCATTGATGTTTACTGTGGTAGGAGTTAATGCGCCGTCCGAGTCGATCATGTACTCACCACCTGAGGTTAAACACACTACCCCGCGCTGAGCTTCTAAGAATAAGATACTGTTTGATAGGCCAGATGCAGACACAATGCTGAATGCATCCCCATCTTCTGTAGTCTCGAGAAAATTACCATTGCCACCGACAGCACTAAACCACACCTTATTCGGTGCTTTTTTAGTGTTCGATAGAACTAAGCGCTGTTTAAAGAATGTGCAACATCTTGGATACCCATTCATAGCGTTAAATGCTGGCGGCAAAATTGCCCAAGAACGTTCAATTGCTGTGATGTCAGCATCTAATTTTTTAAGGATTTCTCCGTTTACATGATCGGCATTAATAAATTGAGTGATCTTAATAATCCCTCCATTCACTTCAATCAAATTGCCAATATCAGCAGCCGTGAATGTAGCCCCGACTTCACCAGTAACCTGTGCCCAATCTAGTTCACTTTCATTCGGTTGCTTGTCTGTATTGTCACGTAATGCCTGATAGTAATTACCAGCATAAATAACTACATCTGCTGCTAAATAAGCCTGTGTACTCACCCAGTTGTTATATGAGCTCAGTGTGAAAGATACCAGTGCACCAATGTCTTTACCTGAGGGCTTTCCTTTTCGGAATGGAAACCGTGCATTTTCAGAGTCGGTCGGCAAATGGGTGTAAACAAACTGATTTAACTGCCAGTTATCAAAGGCTGTATCACATAGCAGTCGATGTACAGGCACTTCACTATGCGTGAGATACATTTCATACCGGTATTGTACAAACTGGATGTCATGTATCTGTGTCTCTGTGTATGGAGAAACAATACTTTCAAGTACTTCTAGTGTTTTCGGATTAACAATCTCGACTAAATTCGGCTTAAAAACAATTAGAAATGCATTGTCTGAATTGACCACAAATGGAATGAGTCGTACTGCATTTAACTGTTCCGATAAAAACAGTGTGCCTGGTCTTTTACGCACACCACCTTCAACAAGTGGAATCACATTTTTTAAGGTCTTAACACCATTGCCATACTGTTGAATGTCTGTGCGTGTATACAGTGTTGGTGATAGCTCCCCAGCACTAAAGTTATTTTTAGTGATGACCTGTTTCATTAGTAGCGTACCCCTATCAAATGGGGCGTGTACTCTGCTGCAAAGTCTTGCGCAGGTCGTTCTTGACCATTGATAGCACGTGCTTGTTTCAGCATATTCTGTAGTTTCTGCCATGCGCTATCAGCTTCTGCATTGCTTCCCGTAATGGGCTTTGCCAGCTTGCTTACCAAATACAGCGCCATGCACTCAGAAAATAAAGAATCCCAAAGCTCTTCGTTATCTTCATCACGGACATAAACCAAGTTGATTAGATGTGTGTTGGCCAGAATGTGGCGACCTTCCATTTCGTATTCATGCTGGCCTGAATCGTATAGACGCAAAAAATCTTTAGGCAACGGGAATGCATTGCTGTATCCAAACGCAGGATGGGTGCTCACTGGTGCAAGCTGTGCACGTTTCTTGGCGAATGACCAAGGATGCATACGCAATAAACCACGGCGTGTAGAGTCATAAATCGAAGCACAACGCCGTGCGTTTTCTGTATTGTCCTCAAAGGATTGAATTGCTTTAGCACCAATCATGCTCAGCGCTTCATTGCAGATGGATATTGATGTTGTTGTCATAGAAAAAGCCCTCAAGTTTTAATGATCTTGAGGGCTTTTAAGAGTGGGTTTGTTGGGTGTTAGAGTTCGATTTAAATTGAATCAGACTGTTCTTTTAAGCGCTGTTTAAGTAAATAACCTTCAAGCAGCCAAATCTTTTCACGTGCATTTTGGTAGGCAACCTTTTTACCAATTTCAGCATCGAAATTTTCAGGGCTTGCACATGCCGACTCACCTGTAACAGTAAAGCCATTTTCTAAAGTCAAAATGCAAAAAGTTAAAGTTTGAAGTGGTTCGGGTGCATCAAAAATTTCAACACCATTATCACGCTTACAAACATCACGAGTTAAAATATATTCAACGCCTACAATTTTTGAATCAATGATCTCAGGGGTTAAGCGTGGCGCATTTAATCCTTTGTCTTGAATTTCTTTTTCAATTTGATGCTCTGTATTACTCATGGTCATTTTCTCATTCTAAGTTATTAAAAAAGACCTCACGCCCTGCTCGTAAAGCGTGAGGCCAAAGCTACGACTTATGCAGTAAAGTCAATTGCGACTACTTTTAATTCGTTTGCACGGCCTGCACCAAATGAATGGACGCCACCAACTTGTTTGATGTTTTTCTTGTCTGGACGAGTCGAAATATCAAACCCAGTAATTGGAGCATCACCAAAATGGACAGCTGATCCACAATAAGCCACTGTACGCAATTCACCTGCAGTAGCACCTTGGTTTAACTTTTCGTATGGAATCCAGTTGAAGCCCATCCATTTTCCACCTACACCACCTTCTTGCAGCATCTTACCCGCCATGTAGTCGGCCGAAGTTAAAGTGGTATCACCCAAAATATCTTCCAACATTGTTGATGTGTAGAGGATGTAAAGTGTCTCGCCGTTATGCTCATCAACTTCATTCTTACGAAAAAGCGATTTAGCTTTGGCAAGTTTTTCTTTCAATGTGCCGAACGCTGAAAGAATGATTTGACCTACTGGTAAATTAACCGTTGCAACAGATTTCACACCCGCATCATTGACCGTAGTGCGTGTTACACCACCAACCAAGGCTTGATAAATAATGTCATCAGTTTTACGGTTACGCGCACTGATTAAGTTCTTCATGTATTTATCATTTGGTGTTGCTTTAAGCTTAGGTAAATCACGATTTTCAATTGGAATGAAGCAGTCAAAATCAGACATTAAGGCAGTACGAACACCAGTATCTGGAATTTGCCAATTAGTGTCTCCGAAACGCTCACCAGAAGGCTGCATTTCAACTTGCCCCATATCATTAATGGTGAATGATTCACCCTCAATCGCTCCGCGATTTACCGAAGTCTTAAGCAAGCGTGATTCGTTTTGCATTGCAGCAACTTCATAAGTGTTATGAAACTGCTGTACAAACGCTGCTGTAATTTTATTTTGGTTCACTGTAGCCATTAGCTATACCCCTTATGTGTTTGCCTTTGCAAAGTGTTTTTCAACTTGGGCATATACGCGCTTGTGGTCAGGATGACGTTCATTCATGTATGCCTCTGATGCAATCAATGATTGAACATCTAATGCACCGCTTTGTTGGGTGTTAGCAGGGGGTGAATCTTCTTGGAGCTGTGAGCCGAAATAAGCCGCCATTTTCAAGACAAGTGGATTGTTACCAAACTCAGGGCTATTCACTTCTTCCGCTGTCAAAATGCCGTTCTGAATTGCATTGTTTGCAGCTGCTCGTGCAAATCCAAAATTAGCATCTGTTTCCCCACCCCACGTTTCTTTCATTGCTGTAATACACGCTTCATTGTCTAGTGCTGCATTACCTTCCATAAGGCTTGGAATAAGTTGGTTATACTCCTCAAGTAGAAAGCCTAAATGCTCACTACTTAGACCAGCTTCACGCGCACGCTCTAAGAACTCTTGGTTTTCAGGAATGGCTTTAAAATCGTCATAATTAAAGCCTTCTACATTGACCTCATAACCATCGATTGTTTCAGGTGCACCGATTTGCAGATTTTCTTGACCACCTTGATTTTGATCATCTGCAGCAGTGTTATTTTCTTGATGATGGTCTTGACCACCCATCATAGAGTTTTGATTTTGCTGCTCTTGATTCGTCTCAGCTTGGTTTGCTTGTTCAGTCATGTGTTATTCCTTTGATCAATAGTTGTTTGGATTAGTGCGTTTATTAAACTGTTCAACCCATTCGCTACTCTGGGTTTCTTCCTTATAGTTCGGATCGTTCGCACGATTGACTTGCTTAATAATGAATTCCACAACATTTCGTTCGCCTGCTCTAAAGCAAGACTCGCGCTCAGCGTCTTGACCACCGCGCACGTATGTTGATTTGCAGAAAAGTGATGTCAGATGCTCTAAAACTCGCACCCCATTTACATCTAGATCAAATAAATTACGGTAGGTTTCCGCTGTCACTGGACGGTAATAGCGCCGTTTGACCTGGATACCTGTTTCAACTTCAGGATCTTTAGACTCATCTTTTGGAAGTAACTTAGCTTTAGCTTCTTGTTCATCTCTAAGCTGCTGTTTGAGCATGTTTCGCTCTTGGTAGGATGACCAAAGCGCTACGCATGCAATCAATAAAAAAATGGCTAACACGGCGATAATTAAGATCATTGCATCACCTCAGTTGGCATCTGAGCCATTTGATTACCCATACCCTTTGCAATAGCATCACCAGCCTTATCCATCATTGCCGCCTGCTGTTGTGCCTGTGCTTGTTCTTCCTGTGCTTTTTGACGTGCTTGGCGTAGCTGTTGAACTTCATCAGCTGTACGCATAATGGTTTGAGGGACGCCGCGCCCTGTTCCTGTGAGCACCGCAACAGCATCAAAATCGACGTTATCGAGAATGGTTTGATCGACTTGAGCAATGCTTGAAAGACTCATAATGTATTGCTCAGTTGCGTAGACTTCTTCCATGCGCTGACTACGTGCCAGTGGTGACACAAACTTGAATGAAAGATTGCGACCCCAAAGTTCTTCAGGTGCATCACCTAAAGCGTTATCACGCAATGCCAGTCCGAAACAGCGATCTAAAATACTGCGTAGATACTCAGCTTGTAGACGACCATACATAGGTCCTAACAACTGGCGGATCATTTCAACACGGGTATTAATCTCTGTTGCCGTCATTTGACTGGTGCCGATTGGTGGCAATTGATCAGCCATGAGCTTGCGACGAATACCGCCTTGTAGACTGGTCAGAAGGTAATCTGCAATTTGGAAATTTGTTCCATCATCCAAGCGCTTCATAGAATCAACACTATTAGCAACAATAACTTTACGTGGACCAATGCGAACCGTATGAGGATTTAAGACGCCATCATCTTGTGCTATCCACAATCCACCGATTTGTAGATCAGCAGCACGTACAGTGTTTTTGACAAGTTCATTTGCTGTTTTGGCGTCAGGTAAAGCCAAAGACATTTGACCATTGCCATAAACAGAACCTGGCAATTTACGCAAACGTGGTACAGAACAAGGGAACTCGTGATACCCCGATTCTTTTAACATCTGCTTATTGCTGATATCGATGTGATACGAGGCAAAAGGCATAGCTTTATTGATCTGCCCTGCACCTGTTTGTTTACGTGGTTGAATGACGTGTAATAACTTGAACTTTGTGTCTGGACTCTCTGTTGCTACTGATACGACTGAGTGATGACAATTGCTCTCACCGTATGTATTCACCATGGTTTGAGCCGTCATTTCATGTTCACGATAAATCGTATCAATCAAGCCATCTGCGCGAGTTGAACCAATGAAGCACGAACCTATAGGCCATGATTCAAAGACATAACCGCCCTGCGCCACACGGTCAATATCGACATACATCACGCCCCAACCAGCCGTTACAACGTCTGTGAGCGTATCGAAGTTCTCGCTGTCAAAGTTTGATGCATGGATATTGCGCCACATAAATTGGCAGACATCCTCTAGCCAGCGTTCACCCTCTGTAAGCTCTGCAAGATCGTCAATGCCATCAGGTTGAGCTTTGAACCAAATAGAGTTCGCAGGTGTTACGCCGTTCATGATCATTGAAACAAGCACTTGAACCGAGTCTGCCGCTGTTGAATCGTACAGATCAGCACGTTCAGTCTCGCGCTGATTCTTCACATCTGAACCACTAAAGCTTTGTTGACGCTCAGGTGCTCCGTATCGGTAGCATTCTGCCCAATGTGATTCATGTAACGCACGCGCAGATTTAAGCTGACCTAAGCGAGCACAATAAATACGAGCGTCATTTTCCATTAGCCACCACCGCCTAGAGTTGTTTTGCTTTCAGTTTTGGAACCAAGAACACTTCGGCTGTCTGTATTTGCAGTACGTCGACCAGCACGTTTAGCATTTGCTTCAGCAGTCGCTTTTTCAGCAGCTTTAAGTGCATCACCCTCAGGATCTTGTTGAACGATTTTTGGTTTTCCGCACATGGTTAATCCTCCACTGACCAGCCTTTAGCGGTAAGTACAGGCTTTTTACGGACTGGTGTTACTGCTTGGGTTGTTGGTTGCTGTGTTTGACCGCCAGTAAGCTTGACGACTTGCTTACGTGCAGCAACAAGCTCAGCCGTTACGCCTTTTAGTTCTTCTTCTTTAATGGCAAGTTGTGCAGCAACAGCATCAAATTGCTCTAAAGAAATGAAACCCTCAGGTGCTTCAACTGTTGGATCTTGACCCTCTTGGGTTTCGCCTAAATCCTCACCGCTGAGGATTTCTGCAAGTACATCTTCTGCGGTTTGAGGCTTCTCTGGTGCTTCTTTAACAGCATCAGCTTTCCCCAGCACAGCATCCATTACTTCATCTGTTGAGGTCTGCGCCGTGGTCGTTGTTTCTTTTTTTGCACCTGGTGTTTGTGTCTTGCGTGGTGTAGTAGCCATAAAAAAGCCCCATCATTGGTTGATAGGGCTAATGTGCGGGGTTTCGTGTATCGGTTTGTTGGGTGATTTACTCAAAATTATACATGCGTCTCAACGCTTCAGATATCCCCATATTCATTGGCATCCAAACTTTGGTTACATGCGCATCAAGACTCCTAATTTCATGCATTTTAGATTGATAAATCACTTGGTTTTGTTCAACTTTATCTAAAATTTCTTCCATTAAAGATATATCTTTTGTTGTGGCAATCTTCTTTAAATATTCTCTATTTTCCTGCATCTTTTCTTTAATGATATCCCACGCTGATTGTATTGAAGATTCTCTCCAACACTTAATCATATCTTCTATAACATCAAAACTTTCAGGGTGATTTTCCTTTGTATCTATTGAAAGAGCTAGGAGTCGTGAGCTTAGATCATTAGTAGCATCTTGCAACTCCATTAAAGTCTTAGAATGATCGCCTATTCTTATTTTTAATCTTAACCTAAGCTCGAATAGCCTCTCATTATTCAACTTATCCATTTGTGCAATTGATATTTTGGTCTGATCTAACGATAAATTAGTCTGATTGTTGGATATTTTTATTTGTTTGAGTACATACCAAATAGCAACCGCAGCAATCACAATCTGAATCTGCCCTGAGTTACCCTCAGCCCATGTCGAAAAATTAACAAAATACTCAAACATATATTTATGCAGCCTAGATCTAAATTTAATTATATTAAAAAAGCTCAGTTGTTCTAAACTGAGCTAAACTTATGACAAATTTCATAAACTAATTTTTGTAACAACATCTGAAGCTAGACCCAGTAATAAAATACCAGTTTGAGCTGCAAAAGGACCAATTGTAATGCACGCTGAAATTGCATCAATTACATCTTTAAAACTTGGTCTGTCCCGATAAAACTGCTGTACATCTTTATTAAAAAATGCTTCTGAGTAAAAATCAGTAACAGCTTCTTTTAAAAACTCTTCACCCATAATTGAAAAATTTTCTAATGAATATATTAATTTATCTATTTCTTTCAATAGGATTTTTTTTAATTCGTATGTTAACGTATCATCAAAAAGAATTGAATTTCGTTCCTCAATTAACGTACTAAGAAACTCCTTAATTTTTGCTTCATCTAATTTAGATTGTACTGTATAGCCATGGTTCCAGTTTCGGACACTCTTTCGAATAATAGTGAAAGTATGATTGTGTATTTGATCAATGTTACTTACAAAACTTCCATACAAACTAAGACCGCTAATTACTTCACTTACCCAATCACTCTCATGCTCCTCACCATCAATTTCATTTTCTAATTTAAAATCAGCGTCAAGTTTTAAAGCAATATTTGTTAGCTCATTCATTCTTCTTAGCAATGGAATATTTTCTTTTATACCCGTAACTTTTGCCCAACCTGCTTGGGCAGATATATTACCAGGAGAGGTTAATCTATATTCCTTAGCAATATTCAAATTGGTTAAGAGTACGTCTATTTGATTCATGAAATGGAATACCTTTTTAAATTATTAAAAGCTTTATACTCAAAAAATCATCAACATACAAACGTATTGGATTTTTTAGCTGTTATCCAACTGCTCAATAACACCGTCCAACTCGTCCCAATCATCAAACATATCCAACTGCCCGATCTTGTACTTGTACGTTGCCCACTCTCCATCACGTGGAAAGCGCTGAATACCTGTCTCTGAACGCCAAAGCTCAATCAGTGCATCCCCATTGTCATAGTTCGGAATACCGCCTCTAGCCCATTCTGAGACGGTAGAAGCGCTAGACACTGGCAACACGTCTGCAATCTTCTCGTGTGTCCATTTCAAACGGCCTAAATCCAAGATCATTCGGTTGAAGTCTGGACGCTTATATCCACGGCGTTTGACTAGAAATTCTTTGACCTTCTTTTTCGTACGCTGATTGATGAAACGCGTGCGCGCGCGAGGAGACTGTGCAAACACTATAGAATCAACAACTAAATCACTCATTTTTGAAGCTCCAAAACTATAATTTTTATAAGACCGCCTTTGATGACTTCACCGCGCTTTACGCTTAATTCATCGAATTGTTCGTCGTCTACGCACAAGCCGCATTTCACTAGGCTATCGATGGTCGCTTTTAAGAAATTGTCGATGTCACGGCGTTGTTTATTGGGAAAGTGAAAAGTCACATCTAGTTTTAGACGTGCCATGGTGTTTAATTGAGGGATAGTCATAGCGACGAGGTCATGAAAATCACGACCACGGTCACTAACTTTGCATGTACGTCCAGTACCCACCCAATAATTGTTTACCGATGGTGGTGTAGATGGAATTTCACACTTTAAAATTACTTTTCCCTCTCCTTTCGTATTTGGCTCTGTAATCGCGTCTAAGACTTGTTTGTTTGCTTCACGTACCTTTGCATCATTTTCGGTTTTAAATCGCAACAAGGCTTGATTTTTTCGCTTTTCATGGCGTTTTAAATGAAGTTCTAGCTCTCTTTCGCTCATTCTCATGATTAAGCCCCGATTTCAGTTAATTTATTCAGGAATGCATGACTGGCCTTACCAACGTACTGACACCATCCCCAGCCCTCACGCCAAAACATCCAAAGTCCTTTTTCGTTTTTCCAAACTGTGCCGTCTGCTTCGTAGTGAGTTGCCCCTACAGGTTTGCTTTGAGAGTTCATAGGCTTGCCCCTAGATCAACCACAAAACCAAGCTCATGCAGATATGGACCATAGGTATCTGCGTATTCAGGTTTACGGATGTTTGAGCTAATCCGGGTTTCGAATGCTTTTTGAGATTCACCGACGTTTGAGTGCTTTGATTTGAAGCTTTGGTAATTGCACAGCTCTGAAACGAAGTAATTCAGTTGTGCATCTGACAAGCCTTTGCTTTTCGGTTTTGAAGATTTCGCTTTGGTCGTTGAAAGTTTTTGAATACGGTAAATCCAATAATTCATCCAACCTTGCGCCGTGGTTTTTTCTCGACTGGTAGACCACTGTGCAAAGTTTTTTAACTCACTCAGAATTTTTGAATCATCAAGTTTTGGATTGATCCGTTTTGCTTGGTCAGCAAGATCAGTTTGAATCGTGTAGACACCTGCAAGCTCTCTCAAGCTGTACAGATTTTTATTGTCCTCGTGGTATTCGACAGAATCGTTAAAGATTTCTGTTTCTGAGTTATCCACAGAGGAAGTTCTTTTTTTAAATTCTAAAGAATCTAAAGGAATATCTATTGATGCACCACTACCTGAAGCGCTGGCGCTTTCGTTACTGATGGGCTGGCGCTTCACTAATTGAAGCGCTTCACTAATTGAAGCGCTTTCATTACTAAAGCGCAGTGCTTTAATTTCTAAAGCACTGAACTGCTCAAAATACTCAACCAGTGATACTTCATTAATTCTATATTTATTGCCAATCCGATTATTTTTCTCAATAACAGTTACTACTTCAAACCAAATTAGTTCCTTTAATCCAGATGAGACTGTAGCGGAACTGAGCTTGTTAGAGCCTTTTAGCTCCCCACCTTGGATTTGTCTGTGACTTATGTGGTCAGTTTCCTTTAACTGTCCATTGATCCAGTTTTCAAGCTGCTCATATACATTTCTAGCCGCATCACTTAGAAACGGCCAGACCTCCTTTCGGTACAATCGGCTAGACATTACATAGCCTTGTACAAACTTATCGCTATACATGCTTTTTCCAGCCTCTTGCTTTGGCTGTGGTGGCTTTTGAAATGGAATAACTTGTGCAGTATTCATATCTTCACAGCCCCCACTCTTCGTGTTAAATTCAACATCGGTTTCCAACCTCGTTTACTTTTCGGAGTGAACGGCAAGAAAGTCCAATTGTTCGAGCAATTGGGCTTTTTTTTGTGCCTGTGGTTTTGGTGTGACATCGATAAAGCGTGGAGGGGCTTGAAGTTCAAAAGATGTGTCTACGGTATCTGTGGTCAGACGCATGAGTGATGCGAGATTATTTAAGCGTTCCCGAATTGCAGAGATATTCGATATGCCTAAACCCCTTAAATGCTCAGATAAGGTTTTGTTTTCAGACTTAGCGATAGCTTCTAAATTACGCTTTTCTTCATGCGTGCATTTAAAAGTGATGCTCTCGGTGAGTTTTTCAGACATGGACTCACCGTTACGCTGCTGGATGAATGATTTGTTCATGCAACTTCTTCAAACCTTCTGCTATGTCATGCGAGATGCGCTTGCCCTTCTTACCTGTTTTAAGGTCGCTAATGTAGTTCTGAGAACATGGAACTCGTTTAGCAATTTCCATTTGCGTCATATTTCCTTTTTTCTTGTCTTGAAGATCACTAATTAATTGGCTCCAGTTAGTCATAGCCATAACCTTTAAAATATCGTAGTTCTGATAATTTATCTTTATTGCGATATTTAATCAACAAAAATCAACCGCCATTGCGATATTGTTTTGCATCACAATAGCGATAAATAAAAAGAGGTCATCTTTATGTCGGTAGGAAATCGCATACGAGCATTGCGTAGATCACTAGGAATGTCGCAGCCTGCATTAGCTAAAAAAGCTAGCGTTGGTCAATCTACGATTTCAGATTTAGAGAATGATAAAAAAAGCACTTCTGCTGCAAATATGCAGGCAATTGCATCTGCATTAGGCACGAATCCCCAATATTTACTTTTGGGTGAAGATGCTCTGCCTATTCTAGATAAAGTGGGCAAAAACTCAGAAACGAGTGAAGATGAAATAGAAATTAAGTTTTATGATGAACTTCCAATATCTTGTGGGTTTGGTTCATTTGGTGAAGTGCTTGAAAGAGATGCCAAAACACTTAAAGTCAAAAAACAGCCTCTATTAGAACGCAATATTAGTAGAAGTAATTGCGCTGCATTCCCTGCAAGCGGCCATTCAATGCTTCCAACAATAAAAGATAAAGACATTGTCTATGTGGATCTAGGTCGAACTCAAATTAAAGATGGGAAAGTATTTGCTATCTGTCATGGTGGTCTATTTAAGTTTAAAAGACTTTACCAGTTACCTTTAGGCGGTGTCCGAATTGTGAGTGACAATACCGTTGAATACCCAGAAGAACGATTAACAGCACAAGAAATCATAGACCAGCAGTTTGAAGTTATCGGTTGGGCATGGTCTTGGCAATCCATGGAGAGTTGGTAGTGAACAAAAAAACATTATTCGCCCTTATATTTTCTGCATTGTTTGCGGGCTGTGCGACTACAGGGAATTTTGAGAAAAGAATGGAAGCCAAAAAAGGTTTATCAAAAGAACAACTTATTGATGAAATGGGTATACCAGCCAAAGAATATAAATCCGAATCTTTTGAGATTTTAGAATATTACCAGAGTGACACAATTACATTGCCGAGAAACAGTGTTTCAACGGTATCAGGCAATACTGTTTACACCAATACTACTGGTGGTTCTTATGGAGTTGATTGCAAACTCGAATTTAAACTAATTAATGGATTTGTAACCAACTACAGATATACAGGTGCACTTTGTAAGTCTTACTAGTAAAAAAACTGCGAACCCGACGCAGTCCTTTAGTACAGATCGGGTGGAGGAAAATATGGCTTTTTATACAGTTACATATGACTTAAATAAGAAGAAAGATTATGCGAAGTTTCAAGAAGGGATTGTAAAAGTATCGAGCAACCGCTATGTAAAATGTACGTTATCTCAATATGTTATTCAATCCTCTTTGACTGCAACGCAGATTCGAATGGCTTTACACGGTTTTGCCGACAATGACGACTCCATACTTGTTTTGAAGTTAGATATTAGAGAATGGTCATATGTAAATTTGCCAGAGACTGTTCCTAATTGGTTGCAGAAAGCTACGAATGTTGGGAACTAGGCATATCACCAACAACGCCTATGCCTTTGTCAAAGTTTTCCTGATCTTTGAGTATGTAGTCTAAGTTGGTTTGGTTCGCCTCCACTTGAGTATCTTCAAGCAATGTGAACCGACAACCCATAATGCTTACATAAGAGCCTTTTGGGATAATCGCAATTTCTTTTTTTTCACTCATAACAAACTCCACCCAACCCACCACTACGGTGGGTTTTATTTTATCTATTAAATCATATTTATCTTTTTTGCGATATTTATAATTATCTCTATTGACATAAAACTATCGTTAATGCGATATTTGTCT
Source organism: Acinetobacter johnsonii ANC 3681 (assembly GCF_000368805.1). Classification (NCBI taxonomy): domain Bacteria; kingdom Pseudomonadati; phylum Pseudomonadota; class Gammaproteobacteria; order Moraxellales; family Moraxellaceae; genus Acinetobacter; species Acinetobacter johnsonii. Next base: position 219,307 of record NZ_KB849705.1, read on the forward strand.
CGTACCCACAAAAAAGCCCGCAGGGACTGGAAATCTAGCGAGCTTACTCAAAGAGCGAGATAAGTATGAAACAAACAGCATCCCATAGTCAAACACCGACTTTCGTTAAAAACGAAAGCAATACAAAGCCTGTGCTTTACCAGCACCCCACTCCTGCAGAAATGCGTACCCCTCGTTTAGCCATTATCAAGGCGAATGCTATTGAAGCTTTCATCTTCTTTGTGCTTGTCCTCTTAGGTTGGTTGGGTATTTCACTATTTGTTTCATTGGTTTTTGGAGGCTGAGCTCATGGATTTAAGAGATCAATTTGCAATGGCAGCCTTACAAGGCCTACTTGCAAACCTTGGAATGAAAACAGGTAACGCGGACTTTGTAATTGCTGAAGCTACATACCGATTTGCTGATGCAATGATTGCAGAGCGTGAAAAGGATGATGTCGAAACTAAAGACAAAATCAAGCAGATGCTAGTTGATGCAATTAATGAAAAGCATCCTGGTTTAATGCCTAGCACCGCTTGTACAGCAGAACACTTAATTTTCAAACTCACAACTGGCAAGCCGTTTTAAGGAGCTAATCAGATGAATGCATTTGTAGACTTACCGACTGCATCACTCATTGAAAAAATGAGCAATGAGGAATACCACTCACGCCCTGAGTTTAGCTCTAGCCAGTTAAAAGACATGCTGCGTTCTAGTGCTCACTTCTACTCAAACAACATTGCGAAAGAAGTTGAACGCGAAACTAAAACAGCTATGAGCTTTGGAACACTGGCACACACCCTGTTTTTAGAGCCTGAACAGTTTGAACATGAGTTCATCATCGCGCCTAAGTTTGACCGTCGTACAAAGGTTGGTAAAGAAGAGGCTTTAGCTTGGGAACAGGCCAATCAAGGCAAAATTTTAGTTGATGCTGAACAGGTTGAAGGTGCAAAACGTATTGTGGCCAACCTACAGAAACTCAGTTCTTATGCAGACATGCAGAACAACTACGGTATGCCTGAAGCAAGCATATTCTTTACCGATCCAATCTATGGCTTAGAACTTCGTATTCGTCCTGATTGGCACATTGCACCCTGTAAGGCTTTTCCAAATGGCTTGATCTTGGATTTAAAGACTACAACCGATGCACGTGCACATGCTTTCTCTAAAAAGTGTTCTGACTTTGGTTATGACCTTTCTGCAGTTATGTACCGTGAAGGCTTCCAGCAGTACTACCAAACAGAAGATAAACCGCCTTTTATCCTGTTAGTTGCTGAAAGTTCAATTCCGCATAACGTCAAGCAGTACAAGGCAGCAGACCTATTTTTAAGTGTTGGTGAGTCTCGATACAACAAATCAAAAGAATTACTGGCTGAGTCTCTTCTTATCAATGAATGGGACGGCTACTCACTCGAAATGGAAGATTTATTCCTCCCGCAATACATGACTAAACAAGCTTTAGAAAACGATTTTAACTAATTAGGAATTTTAAAAATGACTGCTCAAACTCAAATGTCGAACTCAAACCAATCAGTTGGCCTTTTAAACCTTGAGGCTTTTGAACTGTCTCAACGTATTGCAAAAATGCTGTCCAGCTCAACACTGGTGCCGGAACAGTACCGCGCAACAATTCAAAAGAAAGCTGGTAAAGATGAATATGGCAACCAGTTATGGCGCGAAGAACCAAACCCAAATGGTTTATCTAACTGTGTAATCGCTCTAAATATGTCTAATCGCATGGGTGCTGATCCACTCATGGTTATGCAAAACCTTTATCTGGTGAATGGTCGCCCATCTTGGTCATCTCAGTTCATTATGGCTGGTATTAATAGCAGCGGACGTTTCTCTGCCCTTCGTTTTGAATTGGAAGATTTGGGCGAAAAAGAAGTTGAATGCGTGGAAACTGTTTGGGAAAACCGCAAACCAAAGAAAATATCTAAAACTGTCAAAATTCATGATTTTAGCTGTGTAGCCTGGGCTATCGAACGTGAAACTGGTGAACGCTTAGAGTCATCAAAAATCACAATTGAGATGGCTGTTAAGGAGGGTTGGTACACCAAAGAAGGTAGCAAATGGCAAACAATGTCAGAGCAAATGCTTCGCTACCGTGCTGCTTCATTCTTTGGCCGTGTCTATGCACCTGAATTGCTGATGGGTTTGCGCTCAGCTGAGGAAGAACAGGACCGCATTATTGATGTAACACCAGAAGCGGAATCAAAAGTAATTAATGCATCTGACTTTAAGCACATTAAAGGATTAATTTTAAAAGCTAAGTCGTTGGATAGCCTAGAAGAACTGGAAAGCAGCATTTATGCCTTATCTGATGAATCAGAACGCAATGAATTGATCAAGCTATGGAAAGCCAATGCTGATAAATACAAAGTTACTGATGTTGATGTTCCTGCAAAAAAGCCTGAGCCTGAAAAGGAAGAAGCACCACCAGTAGACGAACCGGCACAAGAGAAAAAACCACGCGCACAAACTAGAAAAGCTGTAATTACGGAAGAGGATGAAAAGTATCAGACACTGCTCGCAGATCTTATCGAACGCTCTAAAGTAGCAAAGACAGCAAATGAGGTTAGTGCATTAGTTAAATATACAAATGCTTGGTCTGCCGAACAGCGTGCCCCGCTTCATGAGGCAATAGCTAAACGTCTAGCAGAATTTAAAACAAATGAGCCTGAACCAACTCAATCGGAAGAAAACTTAAGTGTTAGCGAATTGCAAAGACTGCAAAAAGAAGCTGAAAAATTAGTTGCTCAAAAAAAAGAAGCTCAACAAGCTCCAGCAGTAAACGAGATTAAGTCAGATCAGATCATTGGCGGTTTAAAAATCCAAATCGGTAATGCACAAAATATTACTGAACTGGAAGCTGTTGCAAAGACCATTCGAGACAATAAGCCGAACCTTACACCCGATCACATGAACGATGTGCTTAACGTTTATGCAGCACGTAAACAGTTTTTAGAAAATCAACTATCCATGTTTGATACAGACGATACCCCTTGGGTAGATAAAGCGATTGCTGAAATTGAAGCTGCTAAAAACCAAGATGAAATTAACAACATCTTTATTGATCCAATGTATGAGGAACAGTCTGATCCTGACCAGCAACGCATTACTAATGCTGCGCAAAAACGCGAATCAGAGCTTTTCGGTAATTAATCAGATAAGGCCGTACTTAGTGCGGCCAATTAGGTGGTGAAAATGATTGAATGGATTGATTACACGAAACAATCACCTCGCATTGATGGTCGTTATCAAATCTTTATTGCGAGTGAACAGCTAACTGCTGAATATAAACACCCTTTTGGCTTTGCTTGCCCAATTGATGGCTGCGCTTTTGTTCAAGAGTTAATTACACACTGGGCGTTATTACCAGAGCCACCCAAAGGGGAATCATGATGGGAGCTTTAAAATACACAATCACTATTGAGTCAGATTCCCCACCACAAGTTATGCTTGGACAAAACATCGGTGGTGGCATTGTCAAAGAACTGAAAGAAGTTGAGATGGAATTAGTATCTGCTGCTAAATTAGCGGAAAAATATAATCTATCAACGACAACTATCCGTGAGCGCCTTGCATCTATTAATCAAGGCACACAAGGCAAATGCTTGTACAACCCTCGCCTAGCACACGGCATACTCACAACAAAAAATAAAAGAGGCAGACCGAGAGCTAATTAGCTCTCGCTGTCATTAAACATTTCAACTAGGTCCTGAGCGTCTGGATTGTAGTAAGTGTTAATTAATATCCCAATCGTTTTATGCCCGGTGATCTTTGCTAAAACCTCAACTGGTAATTTCCGAACCTTAACCATTCTTGTGATTGCTTCATGTCGTGAATCGTGGAAATTGATGTGAGGTAGATTCGCTCTTTTTTTAGCCCTCACCCAAGTTGCACAACATATATCCTTGTCGATCGGTACCAGAACATTGCTATCCAAAGGTAATAATGAAAGCAGGCGCTTTGCTTCTTTCGATAACGGTACGTTTCGAGACTCGCCATTTTTAGTCATTGGCAGATGTACAAAACCATCTCTCAAGTCGGACCTACGCATTGCCAGTATTTCGCCTTGTCGCATTGCTGTTTCAAGCGCAAATAGAAATGCCCATGCTACATAGTGCTTTGACTTCTCAGGTGTAGATACACCATCCCAATCCAGCGCTTTAAGCAATACTTCTTGCTGTTCAGGCATAATCCGCTGATTTCGTGATTTTTCCTTACTTGGCATCGGCACAGTTTGCCAAACATTCGACTCAATTAAAAAAAGCTCTTTCAAGGCATAAGTGAAAACAGCCGAATAGATAGCATGCTCATTTCTTAAAGTTGATACTTTGACTTCTTTTTTTCGTTTATTTCGCCACTCAACAATATCGCTGGGTTTAAAATCATAGATAGACTTATCGGCAACATTGGGTGCAATGCGATCAAGGTTTTTAATCTTGAGCATAATTGTTCTAGCAGATCGCATGTGTCTGCCATGCTCTTGATAGTACTTATCGCATAATTGCCGAAATGGGTATGCTGGCTTTATTCCTTGTTCTAAATCAGCCTTACCTGTTTTAAGCTCCAGCAGTTTAATTGATGCCCAGTGCTCGCATTCTTTTGCAGTATCTCTGGTCACTGAGTATCGCTGCTTATCAAAAGTAACAGTGATACGCCAAGTTGACCCACGTTGTATTGGTTTCGGAAGCTTCATTTTTCTTGGTGTAGATTTGGTGCAGATTGCCTTTTATTCTATCGAGAATGTAGTAAAAGGAAAGAAAATACGGGGTATTTTGTGCGTTTTTAAAATGTGATTCCATCTGACGTATGTTTTAATCTATTCGTAAGATACTGTTTTTTAATTACTTATTATTGATTTGTTTTTGTATTTGATGTGAAATTTTATAGATACCACCTAAAATCATTGTATACTACCTTTTTATTATGAAGTCCGAATGTACCAAGCAAGGTTTGGACATTCCTCTAGTGAAGTTTGATGAGTACTTTATTACTAATTACCTCCGCACCGAGTTCAATTCATGCATGGCATGCTCTAGGTTTAGCGCAAGCACTGCATACGAAAAATGAACCCTTTCGAGTGTTTTTCTACCAAGATGCTGTTCAAGTTGCCAATGCCCTGCAATGGGTACCTGACGACCAACGGAATCTATGTTCTGAGTGGCAAAAACTCGCCATTCGCCTGCCTGTTTGTGTAAGTGCAGCTTTGGCCCGAGGAATTACCGATGCCGAAAATGCACAGCGTCATCAGTTAGCACAGCATAATCTTGCTACAGGTTTTGACTTGGTAGGCCTAGGGGAACTGGCCGATGCCGTTCAGTCTGCAGAGCGCTTAATTCAATTCTAAGTGCTAAGTTTTCAAGAATTTGTTGCTTTTAAAAGGTATATTGTGTGAAATCTGTACTGGTTATTTTAACCCAAGCCAATTTGAACTCTTTGCAGGTGCATGAAAGCCTGTCTGCAACGATGGTTCTTGCGACTTTTGGCTGTGAAGTCAAAGTCTTATTACAAGATGCGGCACTCAGCTTATTAAACAATGCTCAGTCATTTGAACCCTTAAAGCATGCTTTTAAACTGGCTTCCAACATGGTTGATAGCTTTGAGTTTTATGACCTGAGCCCAATTTGGATTGAAACTAAGAATCAAGCTTCTGCCTTTGTTCAACAAACAGAGCAAGAAATTGAATGTGTTGAACTTAATGCCAATTTAATACAACAGTTTGCCCATGTATTATATTGGTAAGGAAACAACTATGAGCAAAACACTTTATCTCGTGCAGTCTCCATTTTCCGCGACGGAACAAGCGCTGAGTAAATTACAAAACCTATATCAATCAGGGGATGATGTGGTTTTAATGGGTGATGCAGCCCTGTATATACAGCATACTTTTATTCAGCAGCTAGCTTGTGTATTTGTGCTTGAACAGGATGCTGAAAATATTGCTGCTATCCATTCGAGTAACCTAGAAACCATCAGCTATGCTAGGTTTGCTGAGCTATGCTTAAACCATAGTCGTTGTATCAGTTTAAAATAATTTTGAGTGTTTAGATGAATTTAGAATTAGACCAAGATGGTCATTTGGTTGATTACACCATTTGGAATCAAGAGGTTGCAAAAGAGTTAGCAAAATCTTTAGAGCTTGAATTGACCGATTGGCACTTTGAAATCCTCATGGCAGTACGTCAGTTTTACCAACAGTTTGGACACTCACCTGCAACACGTCCGCTGATTAAGTTTTTAATGAAAACAGTCAGTGCAGACATCAATAATGCCATACTGCAAGAAAAGTTTAATACTGGGCTTGTAGCGCGCCATCTGAGTCGTTTGGCAGGCGTGCCAAAACCTGCAAACTGTTTATAAACTTAAGCTTGTTTAACGTCTGATTGAACAGCAAAAGCATCGACATAAACCTGTGTCGGTATCGCTTTGATGTCTTTGGCATGTATAGTATCACCACATTCGTTACAAACCAAATGTGGCTGAATGCTATGCCCACAGGTTTTATGAATAAATTGCACGGGACGACCTAAGCCTTCGTCCATCCATTGATCGGCCCATATTGCCATGGACATCAGTACTGGGTATAAAGCCAAACCTTTTTCAGTCAGACAATATTCAAAGCGCTCTTGGCGATCTGTATAGGGTCTTTTCTCCAAAATATCATGTTCAACCAAACGCTTTAAACGCTCAGAAAGCACATGACGAGTGACACCTAAGTTTTGTTGAAAACTTTCAAAACGGCGTGCACCCAAGAATGCATTTCGTAAAATCAACATCGTCCACCGATCGCCAATCACCGACAGCGTTCGTGCAATTGAACACGGTTGTTCCCCGATCTCATCCCATTTCATTGTAAAAAAAACCAAGTCTCTCTTAGGTCTAACGTTAAAAGATTTAAGACCATAAGAAAAGCTCTTTTTACCCAGCTTTTCTTATGATGTTTTCACATTTTAGTCGGCTCAAAGACATCTGAACGTCATGAAGGCTTAAGCACAGCTCATTTCAGTATTTTGGGGTTGGTCAGGGATCATAAAATCTTCCATTCCCAGCTCACCTTTTTGATATTCATTGAGACGTTTTTGAATGACATAATACAGCGCTTTTTTGTGCGCTTTTGACAGGTTCATCTGTTGAAGTTGTTGCTTCAAATGCCCTAACAACACATCTATGGGCTGTTCCTCTTCTTCCATCAAATACAAATAGCCAAAGATCGCACCACTTAATAGCGCTTCAAAAGAAAATCCATGCGAGACATTATACGCTACCGATGAAAATACACGTTCAAATGCACTCAACTTACGCAGTGGATCACGCCCAACCCGACTACATGGGTCTTTATAGGCATACTGGCAAGATTGATCAAAACTTCGGGCTAAACGCGTTAAATCATTTTTGCGTTTTGGCAGATAATGCGCCAGACCTTGCGTCACTTCTGCAAGCAGTTTTTCAACATAATACTGCACTCGCGGGTCGCCCATCGCTACGCCAATGGTCTGATGCCCGAGTAGGCTCGCATACCACGCAGTCATGGCATGTACGCCATTCCATAAACGGTTTTTAATGAGCTGAATATCTGAAATTTGATCTACCAAGATCATTTGACGCATTTTACTGAGTAAGGGACTTTTGTTTTCCACGTAGACCGGCATATCCATTTCAGCATTGAAAAGGATTAAATCCATATGCTGTAAAATATGACTCGGTTGAAAATTTTGTCTTAAATCTTCTACATACTCACTGGCACGGCGTTCTTGTTCTGCACTGAGTTTACTAACATCTTCAACTTCAATTTGATTACTCTCATCATCAAGTTGATATTGCTTAAAAATATTGTATTTAATGCACAGTTGACGATATAGATTTTTATCGCTCAGCTTAGACACCATACGGTTGACTACCGTATCGCAGAAATAGTGCTGCTCTAAAATAAAGTCGGCAACAGCATGGTCTGTTAACTCTACCAATGCTTTACGTACCTGCTCTAGAACCAACTGCTTGGCACCAATTTTATTTAAGATAATTAACAGCGTCAGTGGAGTTTGAACTTGCTCATCTTGCGCCAGATAGCGTGCATAGAGGCCCTGTGCAATGGTCGCTGCTTCACTGGCTAAAGCATTTTCAGCTAGACAAATCGCAATTAAACTCGACTCGACATACATGGCATGCATCTGCTGTAAGTCTTCAGCATCAATAATATGCATATTTTCAATACGCTCATCATAAGACACTTGCCCATAGCGAATACAATACGCCCCAAAAGCGTTTACAGCTGAACGGTATAAACTGTTTCGGGTAGATGCATAGATTTTTTTAGGACGCGTATAGCCATCCCAATGCGACAGGATTTGTGCAATATAGCCTCCGCCAATGGCACCAAATCCATGAATTCCCACGGTCAGTTGATTTAAAGTTTGGGGAAAGCTTTCTTGTAAATTAGGCATTTCCAGATGTGAGCTGTAGATATCTAATTCCGTTAGATAGTCATACATATTTTCAAAATAATAATTGGTATGTGCCAACATGCTTGCATTGGGTTCTTTAATATCTTTAAACAGTACACAGATGCCCCCAGCATCACGTGCCGAGCGGATACCATTTTCAGAGTCTTCAAACATAAAACACTGCGCTGGTTCAAGATTTAGTTTTTGCGCTGCACTTAAGAAAATTTCAGGATGTGGTTTCCCCTTTTCAACCTCATCACCACAGACCAAAACATCAAAAAACTTATAAACATTGGCATTGATTAAATACTCTTCAGCAATCGCTCTTCGACTAGAGGTCGCCACAGCCATACGTAATCCTGCTTTACGTAAGCGTTCTAGAACTTGTACCAAACCTTTTTTAATCGGCACACCATATTGGCGCACTGTTTCTAATTCTAATTCATCTGCCCGCTTACGAATCTCGGCATAAGGAACTTCCTGTCCATATTGCTTTTGCGCCAAGGCCTCCGCACTTCTTGCACTTAAGCCTAAACATGCCATAAGGTAGGCATCTGAAAACTCAACCCCAATCAGCTCTTTGGATGCCTGTTTCAAGGTTTGAAACCGTAAACGTTCGGTATCAAACATTGTTCCATCCATGTCAAAAAGCGCACCATGCACAATATCATTCTTAAATTTAAACATTTAGCCTCCGTTTTTATGTTTGCACTTAGACTATACAAAAATCGGGCACAGAGACTCTGATCTGATTTTATGAAACATATTTGTTTAATTATTGATCAATAAATTGGTATTTAGACATTTTTTTGTAATCAAAAGGTAATTTTAGATAATCAAAACGTAACCAAAGTGATCATTTTTTAATAAAGCGTGTCTGAAGATGAAACTTCTAAAAATGAATTTGATCTTTATATTCATCAATGATCGATAACCACGCACGTGTTGCAGGATTCATCACCACGGTTGAATTCCATGCCATATTTAAGTTCCAACGTAAGCTAGGTTGTTCCACTAAACTGACACTGAATTTTGCGCGATCTAACTGCTCACAATAAATTTGCGGCAATAAAGCAATACCGACACCTGACTCGACCATTTTGGCAATAAAGTCCCACTGGCTACTTTTGCATAACACTTTGGGTTCAAAACCAGCCGCCATCGCCGCATCTAGAATCACATGGTTTAAAGTAAAGGTGTCTGCATACAGTAAAAAGGATTCTTCTTTAAGTTCAGCAAACTGCACCACATCGCGCTTTCTCCACTGTGAATCGTAGTTGGAAAGCAAACACAACGGTGAATCGATAATTTGAATGCCTTGAATGCTGGGTTTTAACTCGCCCAATAGAATCCCAACGTCGATTTTTTTGGCCAAAATGGCTTCTTCAATGCCTGTCGCACCGACTTCTAAAAAGTTCAATTCAATGTTGGGATACAATTTGTGAAATTTAACGATTAAGGAACTCAACAATACTGAGCCTAAAGGTGGCAAACCCAATCTCAACACACCTTGTTTCAACCCACGAATTTGGTCTGCTGCTTCAAAGATCTGTTGCTCCTGCTGCAAAATCTGCAGGGCATGCAGATAGACTTGTTCTCCCATATAGGTCAGTTTGACTTCTCGCTTTCGCCCTGCTTCACCTTTATGAAATAGAGGCAGTCCTATCTCGTCTTCTAATTGTTTTAAAGATTTACTAATAGTGGGTTGAGTCACAGATAGTTCCTCCGCAGCAAGACTAAAACTGTGACTTTTCACCAGTTGCACAAATATTTTTAGCGCTTTAAAATCCAAAATTATTCCAATTAAGCATAATTATTATTTTATTATTCATAATTACACGATCAGGTCAAACTTAAAATAACACCAACAACTTATACTCTGTGGCCTTCCAATGCGTTCGTTCAAATTGCCTTATCGTTCTACTCTTCAAGTAGGTTTACTGATTGGGATTTGGTATATCGGAACGCTGATACAAGTCGCCCTGTCTTTACCGATATCAGGTGGGGTCGTGGGTCTAACGCTTTTACTTATTTCTCTGTTAGCGGGTCTATTTAAGCTGGACTGGATTAAGTCGGGTTCGGATTTACTTTTAGCTGAACTGTTGTTGTTTTTTATTCCTTGTATTATTGGCTTAATCAAATATAAACATCTTTTTCTTACCCAAGGTTGGCAACTCGTTTTATCTATTGTCCTTGGGACCATTTGCGTGATGACCTGCACTGCATACTGTGTTTTCTTGGGCTTTAAGATTGAAGCCAAGTTTCAAAAAAAGCCCAAGCAGTCACATCAGTTGAAAAGTCAAATTTAAGGAACAATCATGCATATTCATTTCGTTGCCTTGATCTGTTTTATCGGGACTGTACTGGCCTATCTTTGGGGTAAAAAGTTTTATCAAAAACATCCTTATGTATTGCTCTCACCAGCGGTTTTTATTCCCTGTCTGATTATTTTGTGTCTGGTGTTTTTCAACATCCAATATGACAACTATATGTACTACAGCAAATGGTTAGTCTGGATGTTAGGTCCTGCAACGGTCGCATTTGCCATCCCGATCTATGAATATCGCAAAGTCATTCAGCAGCATGCTTTTTCGATTGCTTTAGGCATTATCGTGGGTATGTTGGTTGGCGTAGTCAGCTCTTTTTACTTGGCACGTTTATTCCATTTTGATGCTGTGACCAGTTACAGTCTGATGAGCCGCTCTATCTCTACCCCTTTTGCCATGGAAGTCACGCAAGCCGTCGGAGGCTCAGTCGAGCTGGTGATTTTATTTACTGTGATTACGGGTATTGTTGGTGGGCTCTTGGCTAACACCGTATTACTTGTTCTAAAACTGGATTCTAAATTTGCTCAAGGTGCATCATTGGGTAGTGCCGCACATGGTTTTGGTACCAGCACTGCTTTCAGACGTCATAAAGAAGAAGGTGTCGCGGCCTGTCTCAGTATGGTTTTGGCAGGTATTTTCATGGTGCTGTTTGGCCCAAGTTTAATTCACGCTGTCGTTTATCTTCTTGGTTAAACATCCTGGATAAGGATCTCATGCCACACTACTGAGATCCTTGTTGACTTGTATGTGTTTAAAGCTAAAGTACAGTATTAGCCCCATCATCAATGCCAATAAAAAATAATAGGGTAAATGTTGATTCCACTGATATAAGCCTGTACTTAACAACGGTGCAAAAACGAAACTCAGTGCTTGCGTAGCTGTACATAAACTGGCAATTTTAGTTTGTAGCGTGGTTGGTGCGGTTTGGGCTGCCCCCGTCGTAAAAGCTGGGATTAAACAAGCCACGGCGATTCCGTAAAAAATATAAGCCGCTTGGAAAGTCCAAATCTGACTGGCGCTCAGTGAAAGTATTAAACCCAAAACCATAGTCACAAGACCGACCCAAAGCAATTGTTTAATCGACCACTTAAACCATTTTGAAATCGCTAATTGCATCAAAACGAGCGCTATCCCCACAATCAATGAACACTGAGAAAAATACATTGCACTCTGGTAGGTATCGAAATGGAATCGATCTTGGATATAAAAACCAGCGGTTAAATTCAGGGTGACAATAGCGACATATAAGCTAAAGCCCAGCAATAACCAAATCCCTAACTTTGACCATTGCAGCTTTTCTGTAGACACGTCTTGTAATTTAGCCGTGGTTTCATCCCGTTCTTGTGTCTGTGATGCTTGCTTCCCTTGAAAGGCCAGTACAATCCAAGCCGCCATACCCGTTAAAATAGCCACTGCGCCCCATAACGGTGTCAACATACTCCATGTCAGTAATAATGTCGTCGCTAAAGGACCAATCACCACGCCTAAGCTGTTCAGCGCGCCAAACTTCGCCATATTCTGACTACGTTCCTGCTCACTTTGAAAAGCCGTCATGACATAACTTTGCAGCGCAATCTGTGGCATCGCCATAAAAAAGCCAGTGCTGGCACGTGTCAATATGAGTAAACTAAACAAAACAGCAAATGAAATGGCATAACTCAGTCCATAGCTGAGTACCGCCGCAAATAAGCCCCAAGTGATCGCCATACCGATAAAACCGATACTTAACAATTGATAAATGCTGAATTTTTGAGTTTGTTTAGAAATATAAATAGCTGAGATGGCCATCACCAAAGCACCAGCCGAAACCAACGCTCCACCTTGCAGTTCCGTCAGCGCCAGTTGCCGAATAAACGGTGCAAGTAAAGGTAAAATCATCGAAAAACAAGCGCCATTGGCAAGGCTGCCTGCAATAAAGATTTTGTTATTGCTATTCATTTTATTATTTAAACCATTTCTTAAGGCGAGATTACAAAGCAAAGAGGTAGCTGAACGCTACCTCTTCTGGTTATGCAATTAATATTTTAATGTGTAGCTCAAACCATAGGTTCGACCTTGAGCAGCTAAGCTTGAAATAGCACCATAAACTGACTCCACCGATTGACTATAGACTGATTTGTAGTCCGTATTCCAAACGTTATACACACCAAAGCCCACAGTACCAGGACCAGCTTTTGCATTGGCAATCACATCCATCGTTGCAAAGCCTTTAATTTCAGCAGGAACCGTTGAACCGTATTTTTCAGCATCTTTTTTGGCTTTATCTGTACCACCGATAGCAAGAGCTTGAACGCGCAGGCTCATGTCATTGTTAAACTGCCACTCAGAAAATGCTGTACCTTTCAGTGGTGCAACACGAATTGCGTCTAGCTCTTGCCACTTTCCTACGGTATTTTTAAATTGTCCGCGGGTGTAGGCCATGGTTCCACCCACTGTCCAATTTGGCTGTAGTCGATATGACAGATTTCCTTCAACACCATAAACGCGTTCATCCGTATCTAGAACTTCAATCGTGTAGTTGGGACGTCCAAATTTTAGACTTTTATCTGAGTCATTATAGAAAGTGGTGACACTCGCATTTAAACCATTTGCAGCTTGTACACGCCAGCCCAGCTCATAGTTATTGACTTTAATTGGATCAATGGTTTGACTATTCACAGTAAAACTTGCTGGTACATCACGAAGCATACGTTGAATATCAGGTAAATTTGCTCCTTGAGAAAAGTTTGCAAAAATTTGTTGAGCATCTGTTAAGTGATAAACCGCGCCCAAATTAAATAATGCCGCATCATGCTTTACCTTACCGCCATTTAAAGTTTTGGCTTGGTAGCCTGGCTGCAAGTCCGCTGTAATTGCCTCCATATACGGCGTCGACTCCTCTACTTGGCTTTCTACACGCTCATAACGTACCCCTGCTTTTAAACCTAAACGATCCGTTACATCAAAGTCCGTTTGCACAAAAGTACCCAACTTTTCTGTTTCTACATCAGGTCCAAAAGCATAATAATTAAAAGGTTTATAATTTAGACCGTTGCTGGCAACAAATGCAGCACTATCATACATTTGAATATTTTGTTCATCTTGTTCATTTTCATAATCAATGCCGTAGCTGAGTCCCAAATTGCGACCATTTAAATCAAACTGTTTCTGCAAAGCAACACGCGCACCGTACACATCAATATCTGTTTCCGATTGATAAACGAGGTATAAACCGCCACCCATGGCTTGTGCTGAAGGAAACCAACGCGCCTGTTCGTTACGATAATACGCTTCGGCATTTAAGGTATGACCCAATACATTTTGATTTTCATATTGTGTATTAAACGCATAGCGTTCAGTTTGAGGTTGAGTCTCAAGTTGCATGCCTTTAACTGCTGCAAGGCTGGCTGTATAGGTCGGGTCTCGTTTTACATAAGCTAAATTTGGACCATAGTCAGGTCCATACTCACTGTCTTGTTCATCTTTAAAATATTGTGCACCAAAACTTAAACTTTGTTCATCTGAAATATTCCACGTCAAACGACCATTGAGGTCTAATGTGTCCGTATCTTGGCGGTCAGTCTGCGCAACCTCAGGTCCTATGCGGTTACCATGGCTGTCCTGAATTTCACCGCGTGTGGTATAACTTGCACCGAAAGCTCCTTGCAATGCACCTTGATTAAATAAGACACTTTGTGATGCTTCATAAGCCATAGCATCTGATTTAAAGTTATTACCCGCCGTCACCCCAACTTTAGTTTCAAAGCTAATTGGGTCTTGACCATCACGTTTAGTAATAATATTAATAATCCCGCCTGTTGCTCCAGAGCCATAAATACTGGTCGCCCCTGAAACCACCTCAATACGTTCAATCATAGACGGTTGAATGCTATTTAATTGGCGCGAACCATCGCGATAACCCGTTTGTGGCACACCATCAATCATGTACTGCACCACACGACCACGCATGGTCATGCCATAGTTTGAGGTTGTTCCGCTACTCGGTGTAAGGGATGGAACCAGTGTTCCCAAAATATCTGCAATGCTCTTGCCAGCATTGGCCTGTTTTTCAATTTCAGCTTGGTCAATGCTGTAAACTGTCCCCGCAATGTCTGCAATACTCTTTGCAGAGCGGGTTGCTGTCACTACAATCGGTGCAAGTTGTGTGGTTTCTTTTTGTTGGGCCTCAACACTGCTCGTCTGACTTGCTGAATTTGTTACAACGTTATCTTGAGCATATAACTGTGTACATACAGCCAGTGTTAAACAAGTCAACTGCATAGGTAACATAAAACGGTTCATTTCTTTTTCCTTTTATTAAATTTCTTGATTCAACAGTTTTTGTTGAGTTTTTTGATGACGTGCAATGATGTATTGGCTCAGTAGTACACTGACTACAGACGCAACCGCCAACACCACATAAAAATTGCCATAGCCAAGTGATTTGGCTAAAAAGCCCGATGCGGCTCCCCCGATGAAATAAACCAACAGTTCAAA
Organism: Acinetobacter johnsonii ANC 3681; assembly: GCF_000368805.1. Taxonomy (NCBI): domain Bacteria; kingdom Pseudomonadati; phylum Pseudomonadota; class Gammaproteobacteria; order Moraxellales; family Moraxellaceae; genus Acinetobacter; species Acinetobacter johnsonii. The sequence goes on from NZ_KB849705.1 coordinate 234,539, forward strand.
ACACACCAAGATGGTGAAGTCGGTGCCTGCCTGTTCTTTGGAACTGCTTTGCATGAAATAGGCATATAACGAAGTCATCGCGACATAACGAATCGCAAGCATAACAATGACAAATCCCCCCAAGAGCAAATACCAATGGTTTAACCAACCCAAAATAATGGCTGCGCCAATCACCCCATACAATGCTGTTCGGCACCACCCCGCCCAAATGAGCAACTGTGTAGCCTGAATTTTTTTCAGTAAAAATGCGGCACTCACAGCAGCCAACAAACCAACACCTGCTCCAATCACAGACATCAGTAGCCCAATTTGGGCAAGCGTCCATTTTTGGTCAATCAGCATTGGATTGAGCATCGCCATTGCCGGTGCTTCTACCACGCGATAACACAGGATCAGTGCCAAGGCAGATAAAATTTCAGGGCGTTTAAAAGCACGGACTAAGCTTGGAGCTTGTTTGGCAATATTTGTCTGTTCGTTTGTATTTTCTTGAATATAAAAAACAGCAAACATCGTTAAAGCGGTCATAAGTGCTAAACATACCAATGCACTTTCCCAGCCATAGTACTGGTAGAGCCACAGTGTAGCTGCGCCCCCCAACATACTCCCCAAAGCGACTCCTATACTCTGAGCCATACTGCCTAGGCGGTAATCAGACGCTGAAAAAGTTTCTACGGTATAACCATCTATGGCAATGTCTTGGGTCGCCGCAAAGCTTGAAATCCACAAACCAATCACAACAAACACCACCAGCCCGTAAGAGAACTGGGTAAAGGCCAAGGCCAATACTCCAAGTACCAGTGCTACTTGTGTAAAGAGCAACCATGTTTTTCGTTTACCTAACTTTTTGATATAAAGCCGGTCGATGAGTGGTGCCCATAAAAACTTAAACGCCCATGGAATATAAAGCAGCGACAGCATTCCAATCCAACGTAAATCTACCCCCTGATGTCGCAAAATAGCGGGCAATGCCACATTGTAAAAATACAAAGGCAAGGCATGTGCCAGATATAAAACAATGACAACGGCTAAGCTCAAAGCTGAGATTTGGCGTGTTGCTCTTTGTATATTTAGGTTTTGCATATCCACCTCTGCACTGCCCATTGCAGTGCATCAGAATGATCAAGTGTGACGTAGTAAGGCACCCGCCATGCAGCATGCAGTGAAGGTGTATTCAGTCGTTGTTGATCGGTTGGGTCTTGTGCAATTCGAACCAGACCCAAGCAATATTGAAAAAAAAGTTGTTTGTATTTTTTGTACCAAACCGCTTGCAGTTGACGGTATTCCTCAGGAAATTCCGTACCGATATCGGTTTGCATGACCAAAACAAAGTGCTGTTTTTTTAAGAAAAAACGTTCGACTTGGCTGAGCCATTGTTCAAATTCGGCGACAGTAACATGCGCTGAAAAGCGCATGTCCATGATTTGTATATGTTCTGAGCTATAGCTCATGTAAGTTCCTCAGTCCTATTGAGTGGGTTATGGTTTTGCATAAATGCATTTGAATCAGTTAAATACCCTCCAAATTTTTCATAGAATTTTTGTTTAAAGCAGTAATACAACATGGCCGTTTTTTCAGGCATCGGGATCAAGCGCTGCGCCTCATAGCACATTTCTTCGACCACTGCGGCATAGGGTTTAACCGTATGGTCAGGCTCCCCGACAATTTTGTCGGAGGGTGCATTTTCAAAAATATAGAAACCTAATAGCCGCATTACTGGACGCAAGTAGCCTTTGCCAAAAGCCGACTTTTCACCAAACAGTAAGTGCCAACCGAGATCTAAATCATGACCATCGTAATAACGTCCTAGACGGTCACGCTTACCTTCATAGATTTCGGTATAGCCTACATCCTGTCCATCCACCCCAACGATCAACAAACGGTGATGATCATCGGCCAGCATTTTTTCAAAATACACCGCGAGATCAATTTCAGACTTATTCAGCTGCCACTGTGGAATAACATGAGGTTCATGCATCCATTTATGTAACTGTACTAAGTCCTGCGGATACTGTACTTGGCGCAAGTAAAATTGCGTCTCATTCTCATAATATTCGTAAAAATCGGGAAGTTGCTGTGAAAGTGTTTTCATGTGGTAGTCTGCTAAATTTTTTGGTTTTTTATGATGCAATACGCTTTGTGGTTGTATCGTCAGTTGACTTAGATACCTGCTCTAACCATCGTTTTAAAGTTTCAGGGCTGACAGGATTGGCAATTGGATCTAAAAATACAGGGACAGGACGTTCTGCCTCATCGTTATAACTGGTGGTAAATAGGCGCACTCGGTTTAAACAAATTTTTTCAAATTCGGCTCTAAACATGGCAAATTTTTCAATGCGTTCTGCCAACTCTGGATGCGCCTGATGAAAAGCATCAATGACCGATGAAATGGTTTGCCAAAATTCAACTTCGCTATGCTCAGGGTAGTCTTGTAAAAATACATTACAGATATAACGGTAATGCACCATAAATAGCCCAGTGAAAATAAAATGGCTGAGTTCATGCGCAGGATGACGCAGTAAAATTTGCCCTTCAATAGGTAAACTGGCCAATTCTGGAAAGTCTTCATCAACCAAATTGACATCATCAATAAAGTCTTTCAGCACCATTTTCTGCGGTACGCCATTGGCATGAATAAGCATGGTATTTTCCCCATGTGGAGAAAAAGCCAAGCCATATTTGTACAAGCAGATTAAGAGTGGAGTAACAGATACTTCGGCAAAGCGTTTTAACCACTGTAATGGACTCAAACCCGACGCCTGAATCAACACAGCTAATATTGACTGGCCATTGATATCTCGATGTAATAAAGCCGCTTGAGAAAGTGCCTGTTCACCTGTTCCAATCACTGGATCTACACTTTCACGCCACAAACATCCAAACAGTTCTTTAAACTGATACGGCGCACCTTCAATCTGATCAAAACAAGGCTGATGAATAGTCAAAGTTGCAACTTCACCTAAGAATGCAACGCCTGACTGTTTCAAGTCTGAATCTTGAGATTGAATCTGCTTTAACCAAGCTGTGACGGCTGGAGCTGCTAAGTTTCGTTTAGACGGCAACCCACGATACACCGCAGTATTGAAGATACTGACAGGTAATTTGACATAATGACGCTCAGGCTGACTGATATTGCAAAGTGTGCGAATCGACTGCATAGGTACATAGTCATCTTGCCCAACGCCTAGTTCAATAATGCGCTGATCCACGATTTCATTGGCATAGGTTGGCACTAACCATTGATGCCACTGCCATGCATGTACTGGAATAAGGAAATAGTCATGACAAGAGCAGCCTCTCTCATGTAACTGTTGTTCAAAACTCTCTAACTCTTCTGCATCCAACTCATATTGATAAAGTCTCCCTGCTTGCCACTCCTCGGTAGAACGGAACTCTGCCAAATCACGATGCACCGCGAGCCACAGCACTTTGACCGTTGGCGAAAGTTCTGGAGCGGCACTTAAGTAGTCGTCATAACCAAAACCCATACGACCTTTGCTCATAATCAACCACGGATGACCACGGAGCATACCTTCAATTTCATGATGCGATGCCGTCAATGCTGCTTCACTGCTTAAACGACTTTCATCAAATAAATGTGCCTCAGCTAACCATGTATTGTTCATTTCTTTGATCAAATACGCCTTAGTAAAAGGCTTAACTTCAGTTTGATTTGAAAAGGCGCGAATAAAAGTATGTAAGTTCCATGCAGGCTGGTCTTCAACCGTGCTCAATTCGCGTACTGAACCCTCCTCAATCTGCCAATGTCCCAATAAATAGTTTTGTGCTTTAAAAGTATAGGTTTGATCATCCAACATGAGCTGATAACGATTGTCCTTTAAATGGCTTACTTGAATAATTTCTTCATATAAAAATTCAGCAATCGCCATTTCAATTAAACGCTGTCCTGCCAAGCGCCACTGTTTCTGATTCACTTGAAGTTGTGCAAAGCTCATATGATTTTCTCGAATGTATAAGGCTGCATAGAGGGATGTGACCCTGTTTGTATTTTGCGCTGCTCAATATTTTTTGATTTGGGAATCGATGGTGCTAAAACTGCTGTTCGTGTAATAGATGTGTCATTCTGCACATACATTTCAGGGTTCTGCTCAGCGCTGAAATGCTGAAAGGTCTGTTCATTACTGTCCAGCTCATAAAGCTGATAACCCAGTAGTTGATTGGCAATGGTCGCAGCACGAAAAGCGCCTAAACCTAAATCTGGTGTACCTACGCCATGACTGTGCATTTCTTGGTTTTGCACATAAATTTCACCCATTCCTGTATGCTGCAAGCGATAGTCTTGGCTCACTTTCCAACGCCCCGCTTGATCTGTTGTAATCAAGGGCTTTAAGTATTTTAAAAATGAAAACTCAGGGCTGTAATAACCTGTAGATGCCACTACAAAATCAACATCCATATAAAAACGTTGCTCGGTTACGGTATGTTCAAGGCTCAAGCGAATCTGCTGACTTTCCAGTAACTCAGCATCAAGCAACTGAATTTGTGCATGCAAATGTGTTGCTTGTGCAGCAGAGGCAATACTACGGTGGTAAAGTTTTTGGTAAATCTCACGTATGGTTTTGGCACTAATACCTTTGTACAGCAAGCTTTGATCTTTCAACTGCGCTGCTTTTTGTGTTTCTGAAAGTCTATAAAAATGTTGGGTATAGTTCGGACTAAAATGTTCCAAGCCCAAAGGTGCATATTCCATCGGGAAAAAGCCATTGGAACGCGTCAGCCAATGCAACTTAAAGTTAGCCGTTGCTACACAGTCATGTTGATACTGCTGATCGAACAAATCTAAAAAGACTTCAGCAGAAGACTGACCTGAACCTAAAACTACGACATTACCTTTGAGCTTGTCTTTTTTATGGGTTAAGTAATCTGCCGAATGAATACATTTTTCAGGGACTTGCTGTTGTAACTTACGCAGACATTCAGGTAGATAAGGCTGGTTTCCCGAACCAATCACCAAGTTTCGACACAAGTAACGAATAAAACGCCCGCCTTGCTCAACCACCACCTCAAAACCTTCGCTTTTGGCATAAATGGCCTTCACCGTCGATTGGTACTGTATATGACCCAGTTGATCCGCCACCCATTGGCAATAATGGTTATATTCACGGCGCGGAATATGAGGCTGCTCAAGGAAGTAGAACTTATATAAGCGCTGCTGTGATTTTAGGTAATTCAAAAAACTTAACGGACTGGTCGGATCGACCATCGACACCAAATCCGCCATGAATGGAACTTGTAAGACCGTATTGGGAAGTTGCATACCTGCATGCCAGTCGAACTGCGCTTTTTTTTCAAAAAACAAATAGTGCAGTTCAGTCTTTTCATGTAACAAACTGGCTAGGCTTAAGTTAAATGGCCCAAGGCCAATCGCAATAAAATCAAGCATAGAGAGCATCCTCTTGTTTGATATACAGCGGATTGGCTAACTGAATATAGACAGACTGATTTTCAACGGGTGCAATCAATTCATCCAGTTCATATAAACGGGTCAGTAAGTTACCCTTATAAGGCAGCGTCGGTTGATACAACAGACTTTGAATCAAACTACTCTCTGGATATTGCTTCAACAGGTCAAAGAGGTGTTGCTGTAAAACAGACAGTAAATCTTGCTCACTAACAAAACCTGTTGCACCGATGGCATTGATGATGCCAAACAAGGTATTGCCAAAGAAATAATAACTAAAGCGCTCATCGACAAAAGCCTTTGAACCTACCGCATGGGCTTTATCATTCAGTTCTGGAAATTGTTGTAAAATTTCATCTGCGAATTCTTCGATATAATAAAAACCTTGATTGTCCCGTAGCCATAGCCACTGTGGCCAGCCATCTTTCAATTCAACCAAGACATTTTGCTGATGTGACTCAAAGGCCATACCATAACGATGGTAGACGTACATGAGTGGGCTCAGACTGATGTTTAAAAAGGTCTTAAACCAATCATGAGCGATTTGTGCTTTATCATTTAACTTTTGTTGAGAAGCAATTTGATCAAATAATGCATTAAAACGATTACGTTCTTCTACGGGATGATCCTGACACAATGAAGCAATACACGTGACTTGCTGTTCGGGAATAAAAGGCTGATCACGCACAATACAAATCGTTTCATCGATGATTTCACCATCCAACTGAAGAGCAATCCACGCCGGATCATTCACCGCTTTTAGGCTTGGACATTGTTTTAAAATACTTTGCCCTAACTCACTGTGCCAAAGCCGATGCGTCATTTCACCGCGGTGACATTCTTTTGCTAAATTGACGCGGATAGAGTTGGTAATCATCACTGAAAGCGATGGTTTCAGCATCCACGACGCGTTAAAACTCGCCAAAGTACGTACAGAAGTGGTTGGTGAAAATATCCATGCTTTTTCGCCCAAATCGATGATTTTTAGTTTAGCCTTTAAACTTTTAAACCATACTTTGCTTTGTAAATAGCGGGCTTGCCATGGATGCAGTGGTAGCAGTTTGTAATGTGCATATGCAGCTAAGGTTTCAAGTTCCGATTCAGACAAATGCCATTTGATTTCTTGTTTAAGTTGTATTGAAAAAGCCTGCTCAAGCGCTGTTCCTTCTGCAATATATTCCGGTGCCACCAGCCAATAATGCAGCTGGGTCTGACCACAAGCTTCTGGTGAATATTTTTGCCAGTCCTCATGGACAAAACCTGTTCGGCTTTTCGGTGCAGGATGCATGCTATGACCTAAAATCAATGCCTGTTCAGACTCTATGAAACCTTGCTCAACCTGTACGAGCGCATCAAAATCTTCTGCCCGAATATTTAAAAACTGTTGTAATGCATCACGACTTTGAATCCAACGCTCAACCAAGGATGCTGCATCGACATGGCCTTCGGATTGTTGCACTAACTCTTCTAGTAGCAAACTGACCATGGCTGCTGCGCTAAAGTTAAGCTTTTGGCCTTTTTGAAAAATTTGCGGTAAAGCCGCAATACGATGTCGCCCAACACGACTGACATAGCTTAATGGAACAAAAAGCTGTGCTTGGATTAAACTAAGCGGCAAAGATAACAGCGTCAAACCTTGGCTAAACGCGAGTTGAGTTGAATTTTGTTGATACTTCTCAAACAAGCTCGCCTTGCTTGTTTCTTGTGAGTATGCATTGACAAGATGCTGCATCGCCAAGCGATTGGCTAGCTCTTTCATCTGACCATTTCCTCTTTTTAAAGCTTATTCCAAGCTCATTTCATGTAATTATGTTTCTTAAAGGTGTTCACGTTGGCCAACGCTGCAAAAGCATATTAATGGTAATTATTATCATTTATCTTTGCAATTTTGTTTAGTTTTGGAAATATACGCACTACACCAACATATATTATTGTTTTTTAATACTTTTAAAAATTTAATCAGTTTTTCTAATAAAGCCTATACGAAATTACACCATAGCTTTAAATGATAGTTTATGAATTTATAATTGATTCGAACTATAAAATTTCCCTATATTTCATAAGGAAAAGCCCATTCAGTCCCCTGAATGGGCTTTCATTTGTGCTCGAATTAATACTCAAAAGAGCTCAACGCTTAAATCAAATAGGGATGAAGCAGTGAAGACATCACTGTTCTTTATTCATCCAGTACATCTGCAAAAGTGGCTGAAAGTACTTTTGCTAAATCCTGTGGTTTTAAACCGATATCTAAGCCGCGCTTCCCCCCACTGACATAGAGTTTTTCCAACTGTACTGCGCTTTGGTCTATCACGGTTTTTAACCTTTTTTTCTGTCCAACAGGACTAATCCCACCGACCAAATAACCTGTCAGTCGTTCTGCATCTTTAGGGTCGGACATTTTTAGTTTTTTTGCGCCCACTGCATGTGCAACTTTTTTCAAGTTTAACTGATGGTGTACAGGAAGAATCGCAACAAAATAGTTTTTTTCATCGGTCACCAACAGTGTTTTAAATACTTCTTCGACACGTAGATTTAATTTTTCCGCAGCTTCAAGCCCGAAGCTTTTTGCATTGGCATCATGTTCATATTCATGAATAGAAAAATCGATTTTATTGGCTTTTAAAAGTTTGGTTGCAGGTGTCATTTCTGTTCAATATTTTCACTACATACTCGGCATTATATGCCTATTCAAAAAGAAAGTTTAGCGGTACGCCTATCATGATCATCGAACTTACAGGCACTCAACGAATCAATGACTGTAAGTTCGATGTCAACTATGTATTCAGCTTGTTATCGCTGAAATATCACAGTTTAGTCAGCACCTAATCCAAATTTCTTAAAGATTTGAGCACGGCGCTTTGGCAAAATATTGGCTTTGGTCAAATCACCTTCGTAGTGATCAAACACTCGTTGATCCATCATTTTAAACCACAGCTTTGGAATTAATGCTGGAATTAACATGGTGGCATAACCACTCGGTAGCTCAGGGGCTTCATCAAAATGCCTTAAGGCCTGAAATGGGCGGGTTGGATAGGCATGATGATCTGAATGGCGTTGTAACTGGTATAAGAATAAGTTAGTCACAATGTTGTTATTATTCCAGCTGTGTTCTGGCATGGTTCGCGCATAGCTGCCATCTTCTTTTTGGCTACGCTTTAAACCATAGTGTTCGATATAATTAATAATTTCAAACAGACTCACGCCATAAAATGCTTGTGTCGCCAGATATGGCATCACTTTTTTACCAAACAACTTCAACATGGTTGCATGAAAGCCAGCACTCATTGCCCACCCATGAAACAGTTCATTTTCTTTGGAGAAGAAAGACAGTCCTTTTCGTTTTAGGCGTTTATGTTCAATTTCAACAGCCGACTTCAACCCACCGAAAACGGTACGCGGCCAAAACTCATAAAAAGTCTCGCCCATTTTCGATGAAGCAGGATCTTCTGGCGTTGCAGCACGTTTATGATGCCCATAAGGGTGCTCAATGCGGAAATGGTTGTAGACCAACGGCGCTAAAGTCATATGTGACCAATAATGATCTGATTTTTTAGGACGATGGCACAGCTCATGTGCTGTATTTACCGCTACTCCATTAATTGCCCCCATGGAAATGCCCAATAATATTTGGTCGAGCATCGATACATTTTGGCGAGTCACCACATAACCTGCAAACAAATTGGCTGCCATTTGTAGCGGAATGAACAATTTCACAATACGATCATAGTACGGGTCATTCACCAAGACCTTAATTTCATCATCTGAAGGGTTGTTTTCATCCGCACCGACCAGACCATCTACCGCTGGAATAATGACATGCAGTAACAGCGGCCCACCCAAAGCGAATATTTTCTTGGTGGGTTTCGGACCAAAATGATAGCCCGCTAAAATGCCCATGCCAATCACAGGAAGCCCAGGACTCAATAACCAGCCAAAACGCTTTTTATCGATCCCTGCTGCATTTTTGACGACCACGCTAGAATTCGTCATTTTCACTGATGCATTCATTACCATTCTTCCAATTTTCTTGTTATGCCTTTATATTTCTAGAAATGGGTCATAAAGAACAGTTGCTAACGTCCAAGAAAACAGTGTAATCGTCCTTGGCCTGAAATGACTAAAATTGACCCTAAATCAAATATTAAGCCTAAGAAATAAAGACTAGAAACCGTAAAGTATGGATGCTTTAAGTAAAATTTTTGAAGATATACACCTCAACCAATCTGAGTACCTCTACCTTAAACCGCATGGTGAGTGGGCTTTTCGCTACACAGAACAATCCACCATGATGGCCTATGCGGTACTTCAAGGACAATTCACCATTTGTTTAGATTCTAAACAAATTATTGTTGCTGAAGTCGGAGACTTGATCTTACTCCCTTCAGGGCCAAGTCATGAGTGTCGATCCTCAACCACCGACCAACTATTGGAAGTATTCGATATTTCTGACTTATTTGCCCAAAACCAACACAAAGAAGTCTCTTTTGGTAGTGATGCGACACAACAAGAAACCGTGATCTTGGCCTTACATGCACATATGGACCCTATTATGGCGCGTCCGTTGGTACAGGCCTTACCCGCGTTTATTCACCTTCAACACAAAGATCTCAGCACGGTTCCTGAATGGTTGCAAATTGGGCTGCAGTTTCTCGCTCTAGAAGTCCAACGCATACGCCCGGGTCGTGACAAAATTTTGGATCATTTGGTGAGTATTTTATTAATTGAATGTGTGCGTGATTATATTGATGCGCTGCAAGACTCGAACAATTGGCTGAGTGCTTTATCTCATCCTGAACTATCCAATGCACTTGCAAAAATTCATGCGGAACCTTCACAGCCTTGGACAGTTGAGTCCCTTGCAGAACAGTGTTGTATGTCACGTTCTAAATTTGCCACATTGTTTAGCCAAATTTTAGGCACTAGCCCTTTGGCTTATTTGCAACAACATCGTCTGCGTTTAGCTGCCCAATACTTACGTAATGGACAAGGAACCATTCAGCAAATTGCACATCGGGTCGGATACAACTCAGAAACGGCTTTTAGCCAAAGCTTTAAACGACAGTATCAAATGAGCCCAAGCCAATATAGAAATAATCCAAACCCAACTGAAAATACTCATCCGTAATGGTTTAATAGCAATCTTCTCTCAGCTTATGTCTTTGTCCGTCGAGATAAATACCCTGAACTTGCAGACAAAGATTAGCATCTTGTGAAAATCACACTATAATATCCCGCATCCTTGCTAGAGATGGCTTCAAACCACTGCTTGTTTGTTCTTTTTCGCTCTAGCCACACTTTTTTAAGTCCAATATTCATCCGTGATTCGGCTTATTTTTCAATATTTTATCTCTTGTATGTCCATGCTGACATATAAGAAAATTTAGGTGCCAGCATGGAAATCAAGGTTAATTATCTCGATAATCTTCGCCAAGAAGCGAAGTTCGACGATTTTACAGTCATTGCCGATCAACCGATTCGCTACAAAGGTGATGGCTCTGCACCCGGTCCATTTGACTATTTTTTAGCATCTTCTGCGCTTTGCGCAGCTTATTTTGTCAAAGTGTATTGTTTAGCACGTGACATTCCAACCGACAACATTCGCTTGTCTCAAAACAACATTGTTGACCCTGAAAACCGCTATAAACAAATTTTCAAAATTCAAGTTGAACTCCCTGCAGACATTTCAGAAAAAGATCGCCAAGGTATTTTGCGCTCTATCGACCGTTGTACGGTTAAGAAAGTAATTCAAACAGGCCCTGAGTTTATTATTGAAGAAGTAGAAAGCATTGATGCTGACGCTCAAGCCCTGCTTATTCCAAGCCTTGCATCCGAAACCAGTACCATCATTGCGGGTAAAGACCTGCCTTTAGAAGAAACCATTGCCAATATGTCAGGTATTTTGGCTGGTCTAGGCATGAAAATTGAGATTGCCTCTTGGCGTAACATTGTACCGAATGTATGGTCTTTACATATTCGTGATGCTCAATCGCCAATGTGTTTTACCAACGGTAAAGGGTCAAGCAAAGAAAGTGCTTTAGCTTCTGCGCTGGGTGAGTTCATTGAACGTCTGAACTGTAACTTCTTCTATAACGACCAGTTCTGGGGTGAAGACATTGCCAATGCCGAGTTTGTGCACTATCCAGATGAAAAATGGTTCATGCCAGGCCCAAATGGTGAAATGCCAGAAGGCGTTCTGGATGAGTACACCCTTGAAATTTATGACCCTGAAGAAGAACTGTTAGGTACGCATTTATACGACACCAACTCAGGGAAAACTGAGCGCGGTATTTGCGCTTTACCTTTTGTTCGCCAGTCTGATGCTGAGGTGGTTTACTTCCCATCAAACTTGATTGAAAACTTATACCTTAGTAACGGGATGAGTGCAGGAAACACCTTAGCTGAAGCACAAGTACAGTGTTTGTCTGAAATTTTTGAGCGTGCGGTAAAACGTGAAATTTTGGAAGGTGAACTGACCCTGCCAGATGTACCACAAGAGGTTTTAGCGAAATATCCTAGCATTTTAGCAGGTATTCAAGGTTTAGAAGAGCAAGGTTTCCCTGTACTGGTGAAAGATGCCTCTCTAGGCGGTCAATACCCTGTAATGTGTGTGACTTTAATGAACCCACGTACAGGCGGTGTATTCGCCTCTTTCGGTGCACACCCAAGCTTTGAAGTTGCGCTTGAGCGTAGCTTAACTGAGCTACTGCAAGGTCGTAGTTTTGAAGGTCTGAACGACTTACCTCGCCCAACATTTAGCTCAAATGCGGTCACTGAACCCAATAACTTTGTTGAGCACTTCATTGACTCAAGTGGTGTGGTTTCATGGCGTTTCTTTAGTGCCAAATCGGACTATGACTTTGTCGAGTGGGACTTTACCAATCAAGGTCAAAACTCAAATGCTGATGAAGCTGATGCACTGTTCGGTATTTTGGAAAATATGGGCAAAGAAGTCTATATGGCCATTTACCAACATTTAGGTGCAACGGCGTGCCGTATCTTGGTACCGGGTTACTCAGAAATTTACTTGGTTGAAGACTTGGTTTGGGATAACACCAACAAAGCACTGCTTTACCGTGAAGACATCCTCAACTTACACCGTTTAGACAACGAACAACTCGAAGCGCTGGTTGAACGTTTGGAAGAATGTGAGCTAGACGACTATACTGAAATCAAGACTTTGATCGGGATTGAGTTTGATGACAATACCGAATGGGGGCAATTGACTCTGCTTGAACTTAAACTATTGATCTATCTTGCATTAGAGCAGTTTGAGGAAGTGAAAGACTTGGTTGAAGCATTCTTACAATACAACACCAATACCGTTGAACGTGGTCTGTTCTACCAATGCATGAATGTCGTACTCGAAGTAATGTTGGATGACGACATGGAACTGGAAGAGTATGAAGCCAACTTCCGCCGTATGTTCGGTGATGAACGTATGGATGCGGTAATAGGCACAGTTGAAGGTCGTATTCGTTTCTATGGTTTAACAGAAACCAGTATGAAGCTTGAAGGTTTAGACCGTCACTTACGTTTAATTGACAGTTATAAAAAGTTACATGCTGCACGTGCCAAAGCTGTTGGACTAAAACCTTAAAGTAAAGAGAAACAACCCAAATACGTTTGGGTTGTTTCTCACTGCACTTTTACTATGTTTTAAAAAAATTAATCTAAAATATTTAAAATCACCTCAACAGGGTTTTCACTATTGCCTGCAAGTAACTGTTTATGCATGGTAATGTGCTGCATGGCTTGAATCTGTGCTGTTTCTATATTCATTAATTTTTCAATTTCAGCTGCCAATTTCTCAGGTGTTGCATCTTTTTGGATTAATTCTTGTATCACTTTCTTGCCTGCAATAATATTCGGCAATGAATAATATTGAATCTTGATCAAGAATTTCACCACATGATAAGTGAGCCAGTTCAACTTATAGAAGGTCACCATTGGTCGGTGTAACAGCATAGCTTCTAAAGTTGCTGTACCTGAAGCCAAAGCTACAATATTGGCTGCATTCATAACTTGGCGCCCGATCTTCGACTCAGTACCTGAGTTTTCAAGTAAGTCAATTTGATCGACCAGTTCTTTTGGATACTGGGCAAGCAAAGCTTCGATTTGTTGCTTACGTGCATCGTTGATAGCAGGTATCACAAAGCGATAGTTTGGATATTTGGCGTAGAGCAATTTTGCAGCATCTAAAACCAGTGGACCGAGCTTTTCAATTTCACCACGTCGACTTCCCGGCAATAAGGCAATATGCTTTTGGGTCAGATCTAAACCCAGTTCTTCTTTGGCTTGTAAAATTGGGTTTTCCAAAGGCAATTGGCTCGCCAGGGGGTGTCCTACAAAAGCAGCAGGAACATCCCATTTTTTATAAAATGCTTTTTCAAACGGAAATAAACACAGTACCAAATCAATAGAAGCTTTGATGCCATGAACCCGTCCCTGACGCCATGCCCAAACGGAAGGACTAACATACTGCACGGTTTTTATTGGCAGTTGTTTTTGCTTTAAACTTTTTGAAAGGCGCAGATTAAAGTCTGGCGCATCAATCCCAATAAACACATCGACAGGATGGGCTGTCCACTTCTCTACCAGTCCATCACGCACAGCAAAAAGCTTTTTAATGTCTTTAAGAACCTCAACTAGCCCCATGACAGACAAAATATCCATCGGATAAAAGCTCTTGAAACCCTCTGCAATCATTTGCGGGCCACCAATACCCTCAAATTCTGCATCAATTCCTTGCTCACGAAAACTGCGAATAAGTTTAGCACCTAAAGTATCACCCGATACTTCACCCACTACGATTCCAATTTTAAGTTTCCGATTTTGCAAAGCATTATTCCTTATTTCTCAACCCATGCATCATAACATAGCGTCTTTTGGGATGGGTATTGGTCGAGTCTTTCTATTTTATGGTCTAGATATAAAATGAGTGACCTATTTGATTCATATGAAGAGCACAAAAAAAGTCGAGTTAATTTCAATTTTCGATCATTTAAATATTGCATAAGATGCCTATTAGAACATAAAATTACTGAGAATCATTATCGTTAATTTATGTGCACTCTGTTGCTCAACTTACGCTGCTTCATACTAGTATTTTGGCTACGTAGATTGCTCATACGCATAATAGAGATGATTGTGTTTTGCTTAAATATTAAATTTAGGTTCAATGCTTAGTGAGTACAACGTTAAGCCCCCTTTATGACTTCATTCATGTGATCTTTATGCCCCTAAGTCAGCTTAAATACCCTATAACCGTTATGTTCCGGTTTTTGATCGCATTTGGCTTAGGCTATTTATGTACATTCATGTTATCAGAACTGCTTACACTCAGTTTTTACCCTCACTTAGCTAAAGCAGAATCCATTTATTTGGCGGCTTTTCTATCTCTTATTTTCTTTACCATTTTTGTCATTGTAAGCTTTTGTGTTCAATCCCTGAAAAAGTTAAGCGCTTCAACCATTTCGCTTTCCCTTTGCTTTTTTCTATTGCTGAAGTTCGTAGGTTAAACCATGCAAAAATCTGTTCGCCAATCAATGGCATGGCTACACTCTTGGCTTGGACTAACACTGGGGTGGTTATTATTTGCCATATTTTTAACAGGTGCTGCGACCTATTATCGTCATGAAATAAATTTGTGGATGCAACCTCAATTTGCCACCATGCAACTCAAACAAGACACAGCGATGGAGTCGGCATATCAATACTTACAAAAAAATGCCGCAGATGCGCAAAGTTGGTATATCGGCGTGGCTAGTCCGAGTTCACCTGTTAATAAAATCTACTGGCAAAAGGCCGATGGTGGCTACGAAAATAAGACTTTGGATGCGAACACGGGTAAAGAAGTCACCTTATCTGCAACCCAAGGCGGTGAGTTTTTCTATGGCTTTCACTATCAGCTGTATGGTGTGCCCTATTTTATCGGTAGGCTATTAGTCACGATTGCTGCCTTCTTAATGTTAATCATCCTCATTTCAGGCATCATCACACACAAAAAGATATTCACCGAATTCTTTACCCTTAGAGCCTTCAAGGGTCAACGCTCGTATCTAGACTTTCACAATGTTACCTCTGTCATTGCTTTACCCTTTTTTCTGACCATTACATTCACTGGTTTAGCCATTTTCTTTTATCTCATTCTTCCCAATGGCATGAAGAAACTTTACCCAGAGCAACCGTTCCAATATTTTGATGAAATTAGAAATATTAGCATCAGCTCTGAGGCTAAACCGACACCTGCTACGATGCGACCAATTGAATACTTCATACAACAATCTGAGCAGCGTTGGGGTAAAACAGAAATTGGCAATATTACGGTCAAACACCCCAATACCAATATCGCTCAAGTGAACTTGGTTGAGTCAACTGACCGAAGCATCACGCGAAACCAAGCCCAACTCAGCTTTAACGGCGAATCTGGTGCCCTGCTCGGTGACACTCGGAATAATAGTGCAATTGCCACGCTCAATAATGGAGTGTATGGTTTACATATGGCACACTTTGCGCAGCCTCTATTACGCTTTGCGTTATTTTTCTCAGGGCTTTCAGGCTGTGCCATGATTGCATCTGGGCTTTTACTCTGGAGCTTAAAACGTCAGCTGCAAAATAAGAAACAAAGTTTCCACTTTGGACATTATGTGGTTAACCGCCTAAATACGGCTGCCATCATTGGCTTGCCGATTGCTATGCTCAGTTATCTTTGTGCAAACCGTTTACTTCAGTTAGAAGCTGGTCAACCCAACTACGAAATTTACGCATTTTTCGGCACTTGGTTACTTAGTTTAGTCATTGCATTGCTCACTCCACAGCAACACCTTTGGAAAACTCAATTGAAGGTCTTCATTTTACTGGCTGTATCTTTGCCTATTTTCAATCTTTACTATTTAATCAGTCACCAATATGTGCATGACTTAAATGAATATTGGTTATTCTTGCGAGTTGATCTTATGGTCTTCATCCTTGCGATATTGGCTATTTTCTTACATCAAAAAGTTCAGCCCATTCAACAAAAAGCTGTACAAAAAATTCAGAAAAAATATGTCAACCCTACGATTCAGGAGTCCAACTCATGATCTACCTGATTGTAGGACTTCTCATCACTTTCGCGTGCTATGTGTTATTTCTGGTGAGCGATAAGCAGCGCCCTAAAACTCAAAAGTCACGTTGGGCCAAGTGTGCGGAACATTATCAAATCTGCCGATATCTGGCTTTTGGTGTACTGGCCACGGCATTAACTTTATTGATTCAATTCACGGGCCGCGGTGTGGGGAGTGTCAGCTTATTTGTATTTGCAACCCCGATACTTTTTATACTGATTCTGAGCATCAACGACTTAAAACCAAAAAAAACTCAATTTAAATAACAACTTACACTTCAACTCACATGCCTTTATATTTGGTTCATGAGCCAAATATAAAGGTGTATATAAATATATGAACCAGAACCATTGCAACAGAATTTTAGAGCCTAATCAAAATCATTTAAGTTGAAGCATCGTGATTTTTTAGTTATAACACGCTCAATAATAAGCACTTTTAAACCTCTTTTCACGGTACAAACATTGCGCTCAACTTTAGATTGGTTACAACAAGAAATCATCCCCCTTTCAACAGCTCTGCAGTTGGTCGAAGCATCATTTTGGCTGGACACTTTATATCTCCCTCATTTTCAACCTACTTGTATTTATTTCCCGAGCAGTTGGATCCCCTCTCAGACTCAAAGTAAAACCTTTGTTCAAATGACCGTTGAAGTTGGTAAAGGACGAATCAGCACGTTGAAATTTAAACAACAACATCATTTATGGATCGCAAACTGCGCATTGATGGGAGAACCTATTCAAACATTATGTGACCAGTCCTCACATCGTCACCAATTTACGGCAAAGCAGGTCGAACTTTACTATTTGGAGCGTATTTTTTGGAATCTAAAAAATGCAAAAAAGGAGGTGTTTATTCATCAGATCACATTAGCTGATCCACGTCAGCAGCAATTAGATATGACCTATGGCTCGACCGCAGCGAATTTTGAGCAATGGAAAAAGCATCAGCTAGCCCCTCTTTATGTTCTACGAACACTCATAGGTCTCAATCTATGGTGGTTGCTGACAATTGTAGGCTTAAAAATAAAAGCACGTATACAGCTCAAATAATAACTCCTATATCTCTTTTTGGAATAAGTAAATCAACAATCAAGACAACGACTTATATGAAAACGTCATAAGATATGCACGTTTTTTGATATTTTGGCATATAACAATGTTTGGTCCACTCGAATTTATTCTCGCAGGTGTTTTAGTCGGTTTTTGTGTGGGAATTACTGGCGTGGGTGGTGGTTCATTAATGACGCCGATCCTCATCAGCCTTTTCAGAATTGAACCTCACATTGCCATTGGTACAGACTTGCTCTATGCCGCAATTTCAAAATTCTGTGGTTCATTTGTACATGCCAAAAAACTAAATATTGTGTGGCCGATTGTGCTTTGGCTTGCAATTGGCAGTATTCCTGCTTCCTTTGCAACACACTGGGTACTCGACAACTATTTGAGCCAATCTACCCACTACAAAGCCGTGCTCACCATGGTTTTAGGCTTCATGTTGACCATTACAGGTTTATCGATTGTCTTCCGTAATCAAATTGAAAAATTTTTCAACAAATTACGTAAAGATGAACTCCCAGACATGACTGAAGACTTAGAAAAAGTTCAGCTTCAAACCAGCAATAAACGTAAGTACATTGTGATGATGGGTGTGGTTCTTGGGGTCTTCGTGACACTGTCATCAGTTGGTGCAGGTGCTTTCGGAATCATGGCTTTGGTCATTATGTTCCCCAACCTACCAATGATTCGTATTATTGGTTCTGATGTTGTGCATGCGGTGTTACTTACGTTCGTTGCAGGTATGGGTCACATGACTTCAGGCAATGTCGACTTCAACCTCCTTATGTGGTTATTGGTGGGGTCTATTCCAGCAATTATTATTGGAACACTGATTAGTTCACGCCTTCCTGAAAAAATCATTCGTAAAGTGTTGGGTATTACCCTGTTTGCGCTGGGTGTGAACTTCATGTTGAATCCGATCAAAGCTAAACCTGTGAAGCCAGCCGAAACTGCTCAAGTCGTTCAAATTTCAACAGTTAAGAATGCCTCTGTGTAGGCATTCTGATTTAAAATAAACCTAAGATTCATCACTTTTTTTTCAAAGATTCATTCGACTTTTTTATAACCTTTTATCAGCTAAACCGTGTTATATTCAGCTCATAAAGCAACTTAATACGATCGAACCAGTGACGGCAATGAATACTCTACAGTCAAACTCTATTACCCAAAACGACATCGATGACGTGAATTTACAAAGCATTCATCCGCTAGTTACCCCAGCGGAATTAAAAACTGAATTGCCTCTCACTGAGTCTGCATATCAAACTGTACTTCACGGTCGTGAAACGATTCGCAATATTTTAGATGGTAAAGACAAACGCATTTTTGTGGTGATTGGCCCATGTTCAATTCATGACCCAGTTGCTGCTCACGAATACGCAGACCGTTTAAAAGTTTTAAGCGATAAAATTAAAGACTCAATCTATGTCGTAATGCGTGTTTATTTTGAAAAACCACGTACCACTGTGGGTTGGAAAGGTCTGATCAATGACCCTGACATGAATGACTCATTCAATATTGAAAAAGGTTTACGCATTGGCCGTAAACTTTTGGTTGAGTTAAATGAAAAAGGCTTACCGTGCGCGACCGAAGCCCTTGATCCAAACTCACCACAATACTACCAAGACTTAATCTCTTGGTCAGCGATTGGTGCACGTACCACTGAAAGCCAAACACACCGTGAAATGTCTTCTGGTCTTTCTTCACCTGTAGGTTTCAAAAATGGTACAGATGGTGGTTTAACTGTTGCAACCAATGCCATGCAGTCGGTGAAACATGGTCACCACTTCTTGGGCTTAAACAACCAAGGCCAAGTGTCTGTGATTCGTACTTCGGGTAACCCGTATGCACACGTGGTACTTCGTGGTGGTAATGGCAAGCCAAACTACGACGCTGGTTCTGTAGCAGAAGCAGAAGCAGCATTGGCTAAAGCGAAAGTCAGCACCAAAATCATGATTGACACCAGTCATGCAAACTCGAACAAAGACCCGTTCCTTCAACCGCTTGTTCTGAAAAATATTACCGAACAAATTATTGATGGAAATAAATCTATTATCGGCATTATGGTTGAAAGTCACCTTAAAGGTGGTCGTCAGGAAATTCCTGAAAACCTATGCGATCTTGAATACGGCAAGTCAGTAACCGATGGTTGTATTGACTGGGATACCACAGAAAAGGTATTACTAGAGATGCACGAAGCACTCAAAGACGTTTTACCGAACCGTTAAGTTTTTAAAACGCCATCTTCGGATGGCGTTTTTCATTCTAAGATTAAGAAATAATTATGAACGCTATTGAAACACACTTAAGCCAAACACTTAACTTTCAATTTATCCACGAGCATTTGTTTACTTCTGGACAACCGACTGCTGAGCAATTACAGCAAATTAAAGAATATGGCGTAAACACAGTCATCAATCTTGCGCTCAGTAATAGCAATAACTATTTAGCGAATGAAGATCAAATCTGTTTAGAGCTCGGTTTAAACTATATACATGTGCCGATTTCATGGGATACACCCTCTGATGATCAATGCTTATTGGTCTTAGATATGATTGATCATTTGGTACAAGAACAAACTATTTGGGTTCATTGTTCAGAAAATTATCGCGTCAGTAGTTTGATGTATTTATATCGTCAATATTATATGAATATTGATATGCCAACCGCACATGAGGCCATGCATCAAATTTGGGAACCAAATGACACATGGACAGGTTTGACGCATGCTGTTGCCTTACAACTTCAAGGTCGTAAAGCAACACAAGAATTAAAGCTGGCTATGATCAATCCTGATCATTTTGCGTGAGAAATCAGCACTGTCGCTGTAGATAAAATACCTTCCTGACGACCCGTAAAGCCCAGTTTTTCCGTGGTCGTTGCTTTGATGCTAATCTGCGTGATTTCAACATCGAGAACGTCTGCAATGCTTTGGCGCATCGCTAAATTATGCGGCGCCAACTTCGGACGTTCACATGCCACAGTAATATCGGCATTATTCAACTGATAACCACGATCTAAAATAAGCTGATAGACATGTTTGAGTAATACTCGACTGTCTGCTCCTTTAAAGCGAGGATCGGTATCGGGAAAATGCTGACCAATATCGCCTAAAGCCAACGCACCCAATAATGCATCTGTTAAAGCATGCAAAACCACATCACCATCTGAATGTGCTTTTAAGCCGTGTGTATGTGGAATTTGAATACCTGCCAGTGTGACAAATTCACCCTCTTCAAAAGCATGTACATCAAGTCCCTGTCCAATTCGAATATGTGCAACCATGCTCAGTTTCCTTTAAGAAATAAATGATTGAAATCTTGTATTCACGCTTTCTCTTTCGCTATAGTTACAAGCAGCGCAACATAGTGAAAGTATAAGCGATCATGCTGTTGAAAACCGACATAAAACTTATGAAAAAATTTAGTATTTTAGTGTGTCTAAGTTGTCTTTGTACCAGCTTTAGTTATGCTCAAGTCATTGACTGTGATGATCCGACTTCATCTAGCCTTAAAAAGATCTGTAGCGATCAATTCAAAGATATTCGACAAAAATTAGACACGCAATCCATGACTGCTTTTTTAATCAGTGATGCGCCTCAGCGTTTATTGGTCGATACCCATCAGCTATGGCTAAGCCGCCTACAGCAGTGTAAATCCTTAGCATGCTATCAGCAGCAGATGGACTTCCGAATTGATGATCTGAACTTCTACACATCATTAAATCAAAGTTTGACGCAACACTATTTAAAGTTTGAACATGGGGTCATTGCCAAACAACCTGTGCACCTACAAGTGCATCAGCTCTCTAAAGATAAAATTAAGATCGAAGGTATTGCATATCGTAGCCCCAATAACCGCATAGAAACCCAAACCATTTCTTTTTTGGCCTATACCACACCCGATCAGAAACAAAAAATTACCGATAATGAAAACAACTGTCACTACCAGTTCAACTTTCAAAAAGCCATTCTTTCTGTAAAAAGTGAAAGTAAAGCATGTAATCGTTTTGTCGGTGTGTACCGTGTTTATGACTAAGCTGTCAAACAAATCAAAATAATGGACATCGGGAGGCTAAAGTCGTGCAAGTACTCAAGCAATGCTGCAACCTCCTAGAACAGAAAAAATTGACCATTGCCTTTATCGAAAGTGCCAGTTCAGGTTATCTATCCAGTCAATTTTCGATTTATAAGCATAGCGGAGCTGACATTTTACTCGGTGGACTGGTGAGTTATGACCCCAGTATCAAATGTGAAATTTTAAAGATTGATCCTGCACTTATTCAGCAATATACAGCGGAGTCAATTGAAGTCACTGAAGCTATGGCGCTTCACGGTCATCAACTATTTCGTTATGCCGATATTATTGTCTCTTGTACGGGGCTACTCAAACCTGGTGGAAGTGCGACGCCTGAAAAACCTGAAGGCACCTTTTATATTGCCATTCATTATCAAAACAGTTTAAGTACTTACCATTATTTACTACTGGGCAGTGCGCTCGAGCGACTTGATCAACTTACGAAAAACGTAGCTCAAATGGTCATTGAACGTGTTCAAAATGCTTAAATCTTTACACTAAATTTGATTTTTCTACATTTAGAACCTTTAAACTGAACCATAATCAATAAAAATGTGAAGCGCCTCATGATGATGAAAATAATCCATCCTCTACTTTTCAGCACCTTATTTTTTTCAAGCCACAGTTTTGCAACTGTAGGTGGACCACAAAATATTGAAATTTTAGGACTCGACCAAGCTGATCAAAAAATTTATGTGATGCGACATTATTTAGATGGTCGTGGTCGTTTGCCACAATTGTATTATTATCAACTCAACAGCAAAACACCCTCCAAACTGATTGAAGTAAAGTCTTTATATATCAATCCAAAAACTCAAAAAATTGACTATGATCAAGACAGTCAAAAGTTTGACCGTGACATTGCAAAAATAAAAAAACGACTCAAAGCTTTAACGCCGGTTCCACCCAAACAGGTTAAAATTCAAGTCATTAGTAAAAAGACTTCAAAAGAACCCTCTTGGTATGATCCTAAAATCTCCATCCCGAAGTTTAGCTATCAATATCAAGTGAAATACAGCAATTTGAAAAGTCCCGTACACAAGGCGGTGGACTATAAAAATGGGCTGCGCATTTCGCAAAGTTATAAAGTTCCTAATCAACAAAAAGCGCTGGTGACTGTTCAATATCTCGGGATTCCTTTTGAAACAGGTTATAGCATTGAAGATCCGATACTTCTCACCCGATAAAAAATAAGATCTCAAATTATAAAAATGAGACCTTATTTAGATCATGTGTTATCGCGTTATGCGGCAGCACGCTCCTCAATCGGCACTACTTTACGTAGCTCAGGCCCCGTATAGTCCGCACTTGGGCGAATAATACGGTTGTCCGCACGTTGTTCCATCACATGCGCTGCCCAACCTGTCACACGGCTCATCACGAAGATTGGTGTGAAGAGTTTGGTCGCAATATCCATGAAGTGGTAAGCCGATGCATGGAAGAAGTCTGCGTTACAGAATAATTTCTTTTCACGCCACATCACTTCTTCACAACGTACTGAAACTGGATAAAGAACCGTGTCACCGACATCTTTCGCTAAGCGCTCTGACCAAATTTTGATGATGCCATTACGTGGATCATTGTCTTTGTAGATTGCATGTCCAAAGCCCATGATCTTTTCTTTACGTTCCAGTTTGCCCAGCATTTCTCGCTCAGCTTCTTCAGGTGACGTCCAGTTTTCAATCATTTCCATCGCTGCTTCGTTTGCTCCACCGTGTAATGGACCACGCAGTGAACCAATTGCACCGGTAATGCATGAATGCATATCCGATAAGGTTGATGCGCATACACGTGCGGTGAAGGTCGATGCGTTGAATTCATGCTCTGCATACAGGATCAGTGATACGTTCATCACTTGTTCATGCAGTTCATTTGGCTTTTCACCACGAAGCAGGTGTAGGAATTGAGCACCGATTGAATCGTCATCGGTGTTTTCTTCAATGCGTACGCCATCATGGCTAAAACGGTACCAGTAGCAAATGATTGCTGGAAGGGTTGCAAGAATGCGGTCTGCAACATCTTGTTGTTCGGCAAAAGATTGTTCTGTTTCTAGGTTGCCCAGCATCGATACGCCCGTGCGCATCACATCCATTGGGTGTGAATCTGCTGGGATACGCTCAAGTACTTCTTTGAGTGCTTGTGGCAGTTGGCGCAGTGATTTAAGTTTAGCTTTATAGGCGGTGAGCTGTTCTGCTGTGGGTAGTTCACCAAAGAAGATCAGGTAAGCCACTTCTTCGAATTGGCAGTTTTCAGCGAGGTCTTGGACGTCATAACCACGGTAGGTTAAACCTGCCCCGCTTTTGCCTACGGTTGATAGTGCTGTCTTTCCTGCGACTTGTCCGCGCAATCCTGCGCCTGTGAGGACTTTTCCTTCAGCCATTTTTAATTCTCCTGTTTAAACAGCTTGTCTAATGTGTTTTCAAAGGTGTGATAATCCAGAAATTCGTAGAGTTCTTTGCGCTGTTGCATTTTGTCGAGGACGTTAACTTGGGTACCATCATTGCGAATGGCATGCATGACTTCCAGTGCTGCCTTTTGCATGGCACGGGTCGGTGACAGTGGGTACAGCACCATCGAGATGCCTTGTTCTGCCAGTTGTTCTTTGGTGTAGTATGGGGTATCGCCAAATTCAGTGATGTTGGCTAGTACAGGGACACCGACTGCATCACAGACGGTTTTGTACATGGTAATGTCAGTCATTGCTTCAGCAAAGATCGCATCGGCACCGGCTTCTACACAAGCACAGGCACGATCAATTACCGCTTGTAGGCCTTCTTTTTGTAGGGCATCAGTACGTGCCATCACCACAAAGTTTGCATCAGTTTTGGCATCAACTGCGGCTTTTACGCGGTCGACCATTTCTTGTTGGGTGACGATTTCTTTGTTTGGACGGTGGCCACAGCGTTTTTGTGCCACTTGGTCTTCGATGTGAACTGCGGCTGCACCTGCGGCAATCATTTGTTTCACAGTGCGGGCAATGTTAAATGCCCCACCCCAACCCGTGTCGATATCGACCAGTAACGGGGTGTCTACTCGTTCGGTAATGCGGCGTACATCTTCCAAAACATTATCCAGACTGGTCATGCCTAAGTCAGGCAATCCATAAGAGTAGTTGGCTACACCAGCACCCGAAAGGTAGATGGCCTTGTAGCCCACCTGTTTCGCCATCATTGCTGCATAAGCATTGACTGTACCGATAATTTGTAATGGTTTTTCCACTTCCAGTGCTTGTCTAAATCTTAAGCCTGCAGATCTTTGTTCTGTCATCTTCCTTTCCTTGAAGCATTATGAATGAATGTGAAGTGTTGTTTATTCCACTGCGAGTAAAATTGAGCCATAACTTGCTCGTAAATCTTTTTTCAGGACTTTTCCTGTGCCGCCAACAGGTATGCTATCGACAAAAACCACGCGATCGGGGATTTGCCATTTTGCAATTTTGCCCGTGTAATAATCTAAAAGTTCAGCTTCTGATACCTGACTGACTGCGGTCTTTTTCGCGATGAGAATAGGTCTTTCATCCCATTTTGGATGGGTTGCAGCAATGACTGCCACCATGTCGATTTCAGGGTGTGCGATGGCAATATTTTCCAGTTCAACTGAGGAAATCCACTCTCCGCCCGATTTGATCAAATCTTTAGAACGGTCACTGATGACCATATAGCCATCTGGATTAATGGTTGCCATATCACCCGTATCGAACCAGCCATCTGCGGTGAGTGCATTGCTAAATTGATCAAAATAAGACTCTACAATCCAGTGCCCTTTAATTTGCAAATGCCCTGTAGTTTGTCCATCAGTAGCCAATTCGGTACTACCCTTTTCAGCATCACAAATTCGAATGCTGACCCCAAACGGTGGCCGGCCTTGTGCATAACGTAAGCTCGATTGCGCCGAGTCATCCAACTGCAAATGTTTGGCCTTGAGTTGATTTACCACACCCAAAGGACTGGTTTCCGTCATGCCCCATGCGTGAATGGTTTCGCACTGAAAATCATCTTTAAACGTTTTGAGCATTGACGGTGGGCAAGCCGCGCCGCCGACCACATTACGTTTTAAGCTGTCTAACTTGCTGCCTGATTGTTTTGCTGCTGTAAGCAGTCCTTGCCAAATAGTTGGTACACCTAAAGCTGTTGTCACTTTGTATTGATCAATCAGCTGAACCAAACTTGCGCCATCTAACATTGGCCCCGGTAGCACCATACTGCAACCGACCATAGCCGCTGCATACGGTGTCCCCCATGCGTTGACATGGAACATAGGAACAACAGGCAAAATGCAATCTTGTGCTGAAAAATTAAATGAATCGGGCAAACAGGTTGCGTAACTATGCAAAATAGTAGAACGATGACTGTATAAAACACCTTTGGGATTTCCTGTCGTACCCGAGGTATAACACAGTGAACTGGCTTTAGTTTCATCCAGTTCAGGCCACTCAAAATGTTCACTTTGATGTGCAATTAACTCATCATAAAACAGCACTTCAGGTAAAGCTTTTTGAATGTCTTCATCATAAGCATCGAGGCAGATAAAATGCTCTACATAAGGAATGGATGATTTAATTGATAACACTAGATTTAGAAAGGTTTTATCAAAAATCAAAGCCCTATCATTTGCATCATTGATAATATAACTGAGCTGCTCAGGAAAAAGTCGTGGGTTAATGGTGTGACAAACCAACCCACTGCCGGATATGCCGTACCATGTTTCTAAGTGACGATGATTATTCCATGCAATGGTGGCCACACGGTCGCTGACCGCAAAACCAAATGACTGTAATACATTGGCAAAGCGCTTTGAGTTTTTAGCAATTTGTCCCCAGTCTGTATGCAGCATCGACCCATCAGTATTTTTGGAGATAATGGCTGTATCTGCATGATAACGAGCAGCATGTTCAATCAGGCTGCTAATCAACAAAGGTTGAAACATCATATTTCCAATCATCAGAAACTTCCTTTTTAAAAATCTTTTTTAGACTTATTTTTTAAGATCCGCATATGATCGGTCTTGGTCATTTGTTTTTTAAAATACTGTCTTTTTCCATCTTCATTTTGTCATTTGGTTGCGTTATTTAGTCATTTGGTCACTTATGCACAAAAAACTTAAATCTTCTAATTTATTGTTTTAATTAATTATTTATACAAATATTCAATATTATAAAAAGTGATAATTAACTCAAAACGAATCTGAGAGACATGCACCTGATTTCATATAATTTTTTAAAGCTTGAATGAAAAATACGTTGCGTAAGGTCAAGTTGGAATAGAGGTACACTCTAGAGAATTCAAGAAAAGACGTCTTATGAGGAATTTAATGAGATAATGCAAATGTGGACAGATTGAATGATTTTAAACACTGATCAAATGACAAAGACATGGTTTGAGATATACAGGCTGAGTTTTATCTGCACACTTTAAGCATGCAGATTCATCCGTCTCCAACGTCCGGGGGTAATGCCATACCAACGCTTAAATGCGCGAGTGAAATTGGCTTGATCGTCATACCCCACTTGATTGGCCACTTCAATAATCATGAGTTTTTTGTTTTTAAGTAACTCCGCTGCAATTTTCTTGCGTGTCGCTTCAAGCAAGGCTTCAAAACTGGTCTGATGTTTATTTAAATAACGGTACAAAGTAAAACGGTGAATCGAAAAATATTCAGCCACACGTTCGACATTACAACTTCGATGCGGCAATAATTCCTCAATAATTTTACAAATCTGACCAATCATATCGACACGATCATAGCTTTGTAGTTCAGACAAATGCTGACGCAAAAATTGATCTAACTGATGGTCATGCCCTGCTCTTTTTTGATCCAGTTGTTCCTGCGGAAATAAAATTTCGTGCTGTGACTGACTGAACCACACAGGGCAGCCAAATGCTTTTTCATACAAGTGCGCACACTTCGGCTTTGGATATGAAATACGTACCAAGGCTGGACGCCAAGATTTCCCCAAAATCAGTTCGATAATAGACACCATCGCAACCAAATAAGCAGTTTGATATTGTTCTTTTCCAGGAATATCACCATCGATATGCATGCAAATACGTGCATAGCCATCATCTTCTTTCAAATCTAACTTTTGCCCTCTGTACCACATACTGCCGTATTGAAAGAGGCTCTGCATAGCATCCCGCATGGTCGCGGCATTCAGCACCAGAAAACGTAATGGCCCAATATTTGAAAATTGTGCTTTTTTCCCAATCACTAAACCCAAATGATCACAGCCTGTTAATGCTTCAACGGCTTGAAAAATACTGCCCTGTGTTTGTAGAGAAATTGGCAATAAATTGTTCTTTAAATCTTCTCGCTGAATCCCAAAATGTTCAAATACAGTACGTGCATCGAAACTATGTTCTTCTAAATAGTTGGCAATCAGGTTCAAAATACCAATGGGATTGGACTGTGGTTGTCGTGTTAAATCAATGCTGTGCATCGTTCCCTCTATATATGTCGATATATTCAGCACATGACTGTCTGATATGCCTCTTCATTTTGAATATTTAATACTTCAAACATGCTTTCAAAATTTGGATTGCAATGCAATCCGGTGCAAATACAACGAAAGCATGGCCTGTTTAGACCATGCTTCAGATGAGCCAAATATTCACTTTCAAATAAACATCCTAGCTCTTTTTAAAAATTTACTTTGAATGCGAGCGAAGCAAAATCTCGGTCATCGATGGTACTGAAGTCATTTGAACCAAAGAAACTGGTATAGGCCATTTCTGCGGTATATCGTTGGCGGTATGTGGCAGAAACCGCTGCGGCAACACTCATTTGACCTTCCTGAAAGTTTTGGCTAAAACCATCGACATCATGGCGGAACAACACACTCGGCGTAATCACGGTTGCAGGCAGCAAATCTTTATAGACTAAAGCACCGCGCAAACGGTATCCATATGACCATTCTGTAAAAAAGCCTTCTGTATTACAAAAGCGTTCATTTAAACGGTCAATTTCATCATTCGACAGATGTGCTGTTCCATAAGGAGTACATTGGTTGGCTTTGGTTTCTGGATCATACGCACCCGATGACAACTCGCTACGTCCAAAAGCGCCGACACGACCAAAACGGTGATTTCCAATCTCACCAATATGATTCACCGCCAATTCGGCAGCCCAAGTAAAGGTATTGGCTCCGAGGACATTTGCTAGACTATTACCAGCACCAAGTGAAAATTGGGTCACGGGCGCACGGGCATAACCTTGTAAATATTGCCCAAACTCTGCCGATGTTCCTGCATCTGTTAGTGGCGTATTTTTGTCTAAGACTTGTGCATAGACAATATCTGTACCATTAAACTGCAAAGGCTGGTTGGGTTTATGAGTTAACTCACTAAACACAGAGGTCGTACCGATTTTGCCTGCTAAGCTAAGTCCATACATTTTGATGTCTTCAGGATAGATCGAGAAAAACTGCGCAGTACTAAAGTTTGCTGGCCCTGCCGCAGTGACAGCCGTCCCGTCAAAATTCGCGGTTCGATTATGATAATTTGCAAAATACAGCCCAAGCTCAGCATTGTTTAACTTGGGCAACGTTTGCTTTAAGGAAAAACCATACTGTCCGCTGTCTTTGGCATAACGACTTTCACTACGCGGGATATAAGATTTGGCATCTAAAGCCGTATCGGTAAGTTTATCGCCCGGCATCACAGTAATGACGATCGGCCCACAGTTTTCTGGCACAAAGTCTGAAATGGCAAAGAATGTCCCACAGCCATCGACTACAGATGGTCTAAACCTAAACTGGTAGAAACCGCCAAATTTTAAGTTTTCATTGATCCCAGCTTCAAAGGAAAACATTTCGGTTGGAATCACGCGTTCTCTTGCATCACCACCGGGACGATTCATCGCAGCATAATCAAAAGCACTGACACTATTAAGTCCATTTTGGAAGAACTGTGATTTGCCCCACTGCAAGGTATGTTTGCCCAGTTTAATATTGGCACTTTGCCCATTATCTAAAGCAAAGTTTTTCCAAACATAGGCATCCCACAGGTCGATGCCTTTGAATTTCGCTAGTCGGGGCCATGCTGAATCATCAAAAGCTTTTAAATCGCCTTCACCTGTTTCATAAGCATGGTCATACCAATACTTCGCACTGACCACTGCACCCTGCTGTTTTCCTTTTAAGTTCAGCTCGGTAAAGCCTTTCACCACTTGTGAAATTACATCGCCTTTATTAAAGTTGACGTGCCCATCATCACCATTAACATCGATACTGGAACCCTCTTTTCCAATATGATTTGCATCGGGTTTATACACCAGTGAACTAGACGCCTCTTGGGTACTCCAGTTTGTCCCAAAGCTAAGTGCGGTTTTGGTTTCAAACTTCCATTCATCGTTTAATTCAAAACTCGCCGCTGAAACTTCCGAGATCACCAAAGCAAGGCTTAAACAAAGAACCGTTTTTTTCATCAATGAAATATGATGATTTTGTCTGTTTAAAGACACAAATTGACCGACCATATCATCTCCATATCGATATGATTTATTTTTAAATACTGTGATTTATTTCAATACAAACGCTAAAAATTACTGGCGATTACACCTTCATATGCCACAAATAACGTTTCACTAAATTCAACATCTTCTCTCCATATCTCTATTTATTCTGTAAAGCCATCCTTTGGCTCGGGATTTAAATTAACTGTTTTAAAATGTTCAAATTTGTCTTTTGGTCATGCAAATTAGTCTTTAGGTCATTTGCATGGATTGAGTTTTCGAGATTGAAATTCAAAGGTGAAGTCTGTCTCTCGACTAGGAAACTTGCTCTATGGACAAAGCATCCAACTGCAAGATTAATTGTTCCGCCTGCGGCCAATCGCCAAAACCTGCTGCTGGGTTCAAATGCCCTACAGCACCTGCATTGACCAACTGACTGCCCCATGTTTCTGCCATTGCTTCAACGGCTTGATATTGCGCTAAATGGTCATTGGTACTCGCCACCACAATGCTTGGAAATGGCAGTTTCTGCGTCGGTAATGGACTCCATCCTTCGCTTTTAAGAATCTCAGGACTTGGATAATGCTCAGGCCAGCTTTCCGCTAAGTCAGGTGGTGTAACCAGCAAAGCCCCTTGAATATCATGCTGATGCAACGCAGCCCAATGCACAGTCATCAACACACCTGCACTATGTGCCACCAAAATAACCGGTCCATCGATTTTTTTCAGCTCTGCTTCAATGCGAGCAACGCGGTTTGCGCAATTCAATTTATCCGTTTCTGCTGGCGGGACGGCGCGAACTTTTACGAGTTTCGCCTCAAGCAATGTTTGCCAATGTGCAGCAACATGATCACGCAAACCCGGAATAATGAGGACTGTTGCCTGTGTAAATATTTTTTCCATGGATACACCTATTTAAGCCTAATGCTTTTTAAGCAATGCGGCGCATTGTTATATCCAACATAGAGGGATGGTCGCCATTTCGATATACATAGGGCGACATTTGCTTTTCATTTGATGACAAATCATCAAATCTATAACATTTTAGAATACACCACATAAACATTTTAAATATTTGATTTTAATAATATAAGTAAAGATTTTAGTTTAATTTATGCAACACATTTCATGTTTTTCTTCAAATTTTGCCGATTGCTTAAAAAAATAACTGCCTCAATAATACGCTTGCGTTTCAGAAAGGATCCGCTGAAACCATAAAAAAAATAGCAAATGAAAAGGAAATTAAAATGAGTCAAATCTGTAAAATAGTCGTGCCTTTTGCATGCCTATTGTCAGTAAATTTTGCTTATGCGGATTCTACAAACTTTAAACGCTGGGCAGTCAGTGCAGGCTGGATGCATGTCATGCCTCAGGGGAAGGCCAATTCTACCCATGTTACCACTAACGTTGAAGAAGGCGGCAGTTATGGGGTTGGATCTTTATATGGGACTGATCTTGCCAAATATGCAATCAACAGCAAAGAGCTGACAGGAATGGGCAAAATCATGTTTGATGCCTTTGTCAGAAATAGTCAGAAAGATCCAAACTATAAAGTGCCTGATGGTTTTATGAATGGTGCTAGAGCTGATATCACGGGCATTTCGGACTATACCGCTGATGGTGGTATGGAAATTGATGATACCGATACCTTGGGTCTAACTTTAAGCTATTTTGTTAATGACAATGTCTCTTTAGAGCTAGTGGGAGGAATTCCTCCTAAAGTCGATGTCAAAGGTGTAGGTGAAATTCGTGCAACGGCTTTATCCACTTCGAATTCATCTCACCTACCTGCACATACACCACCTACCTATTTTGATGGTTTAGAGCTGCTCAAAGACACTTTAATTACAGACCTTGGTGCACATGGCACGGTAGCTGAAGTAACTGCGTGGACACCTGCAGTGACAGCAAAATATCACTTCGGCACTTCGGGGAAAAATAAATTCCGCCCATTTGTAGGCGCGGGCGTGGTATATGGACATTTCAATAAATTAAAGCTCAACGGTGGTGTCGAAGAAGATCTCATCCAAGCGGGCTACATGATTGACAATATTTTGAATGACCGCGCAGGTGAAGCACTACATGGCGGCAAAGGCAGCTCTACGGCTACTCCTGAGGTGAAAGTCAAAACCAGTGATGCCTTTGCACCTGTGCTGACTGCAGGTTTTACCTATGACTTTACCGACCGTTGGTTTAGTACAGGTTCACTCAGCTATATGCCTAACTTTAATAACGTCGCAACTGTGACTGTCACCGACACCTCTACAGGCCGACAATTAATTAAGTCCACCACCAAGATTGATCTCGACCCATTAGTGACTTATGTCGGAGTTGGCTATCGTTTCTAAGTGGTAGAAAATACTGAACACCTCAAATGAAACATCGCATTCAGATTTTGATCATCTCAGGCAGGTCATTTTGCCTACCCAAATCAATCTCTGAAAATGCTCTCGTTTGAGGCTCAAGCTATCGCATTTTATTTAAAGGCTAATTCTTATTCGATATAGGAATTAGTCATTTTTAAATCTGAATGGTTTCTTGATAAAATAAAGCCTATTTTAATCAAAATAATGCACTATTTAAGTGCGGAAACTGATACTTTTATAGTACTGGATATTGCTTAAAAATAAGTTCAGTCAGGATGACTGAAGTAAAAATAGGGAGCTTAAAGTGATTCCACTTGCCCATACGGCTGTACTCAAAAATTATTTGAATGTTAGCCAACAATTCAATTTCAATCCTTATTATTTGCTTTCTAATGCAGGGCTTAATCCTGCGCAGCTCAATGACCCGAAACAACGTATCCCTGTCGACAAAGCTATCGCTCTGTTAGAACAATCTGCTGAAATAAGCGGCTGTGAAGTATTCGGGCTGCTTATGGCGGAACAGCGTCAAATTGCCGACTTTGGTGAATTGAGTCTACTGTTAAGTTATCAGCACACTTTACGCGATGCTCTACAAACCATTGTTATGTATAGAAACTTCATCAATAATGCGCTCGAGATGTATATTGAAGAAGCTGGGAATACGGTGATTATTCATTTGGAAGTTGTTGGCGCATCGACCGAATACAGCCGCCAAGCCATTGAATTGGCTTTGGGTGTGACCCATCGTTTTTGTGCCATGTTGCTTTCTCAAAAGTGGCGACCTCTGGGTGTACATTTCACCCATAGCGCACCACAAAACTTGGCTATTCACCAGCGTGTTTTTGGTTGTGCTTTAGAGTTTGGCAGTGAATTTAATGGCATTGTTTGTACTGTAGCAGAGCTAGATAAAGCCAACCCGCAAGCCAATACAGCCATGGCAGATCATGCGAAGCGCTATCTTGATATTGATCTGCTGCAAAATGAAAATGAATCCTCCATCATTTTCGATATTCGAAAAAGTATTTATCTCCTTTTACCTATGGGGCGTGCCACCATTGATCAAGTGGCGAATTTACATGGGATCAATGTCCGGACCTTACAGCGCAGATTAGAAGCCTCTCAAACCAGTTTTAGTATTTTAACCAACGATGTGCGTCGGGCTTTAGTTTTCCGCTATCTGCAAAATATGAACTACTCCCTTGGACAAGTCTCAGACATCTTGGGCTATTCTATGCCAAGCTCTTTCACCCGTTGGTTTATTGGTCAGTTTGGCGTTTCACCCCTAGCTTGGAGAAATGACCATAAGGGCGCTACGCATTAATAAATGCATGAAATAGATCTATTTCAAATTAAAGCTGATTCATTCTATTTGAATGAATCAGCTTTAATCATTTAAAAGTCCGTGTAATACATAGCATTTTGCCAGTCAGTGCGCTGCAATCACTGACTGGCAAATAACGTACGGAGTAGCTCAATGTTATAACGTCATTAGAACATCCAATGCATCAACAAAAGTACCAAGACCACAAGGAAAATACTCTCTCCCACCATCAATAAGATCGGTTTGATACCCACTGTCGCGAGTTCTTTAAACTGTGTTTTCATACCCAACGCACTGATGGAAATAATCAAACACCAGCGCGACAACTCATTCATACCACCTTGAACCACCACAGGCACCCAGCCTGTACTGTTTACACAGGCCAAAATTAAAAATCCAACAGCAAACCATGGTAATAATGGCGGACGCGGTCCCGTAGACTCTACACCTTGCATGCGTGTAATCATGGCTGCACAAATAATTACAGGCAATAACATCGCTACACGCATTAGTTTTACCACCGTTGCGGTATCGCCAGTTTCAGTCGACATGCTATAGCCCGCACCGACCACCTGAGCAACATCATGAATGGTTGCGCCTAAGAACACCCCTGCTTCGGTTGGTGATAAAGCCAACCATTCTGCAATCATCGGATACACAATCATGGCAATGGTCGACAGCGCCGAAACGCCAATCACCGTAAATAATGTCGCCTTTTCTTTTTGTGGATGGTTCGGTAAAGCAACCGATAAAGCCAGTGCAGCCGAAGCACCACAAATGGCCGTTGCTCCGCCTGTCAGCATACCAAATAGTTTTTGAAAGCCTATTAACTTGGCAACGACAATTGAAACTGAAATCGTGACAATAATTAAGGTAATCACTAGTGCAATAGGCTGCCAACCCAATGCGGTGATTTGCGCTAAAGTAATCCGCATTCCGAGCAGCGCAATACCGATGCGCATTACCGTTCGTGCGGTGAACTCAATGCCTGCTTTACAACGGCCTTCAACCGACAAAAAACTCAGCCCCATACCCAGTAATAAGGCAAACAGCATGACAGGAGCACCATAGTGTTCCGATAAAAAACTTGCCGCTGCCGCTGCCACCAAGCTGATACTAAAACCAGGTGCCAAAGTTTGGACTTTTTGACGAATATTATCTGCATAGCTGAGGCTAAATTGGCTTGAACTATTCATACTGTTCTCCGCTATCTAGCATGATCAACACCTGATCACCAACCTTCTGTACAGGATAAGACGCAACACGGAGTTTCGTGGAATTGAGTAGATAGCCACTGGCCAAGTCAAAACGCAGCCCGTGCGCACAACATTGGATGACTTTTCCTTCTAACTTGCCGCCACATAAGGACGCACCTTGGTGTGGGCAACTGTCATCAATGGCATATAGCTGATGCGCAACGTTAAACAAAGCCAATGTTTTAGCACCAACTTGCAAGAAGCAGCGTTCCCCTAAAGCAGGAACTTTGGCTTGAGGGACTTCAAAATGTGTTGTCATGCTATTTCTCTCCGTTCGACCAGAGCATCAAGCATGGCTTTATAAAGTTCATGCGCAGGACGGGCACCGACCATAGCAAAGCTACGATCAAAAACAAAATACGGCACGCCTTTCCCTCCCGTATCACCATTAAAAAATGGCATATGCGGTTTCTGTAAAAGTGCATCAATCAGCTCTTCAGAAAAACCACAATAAGTGGCAATTTTACGCAACACCTCAGTGTCACTAATATTTTCTGAATGATGAAAATAGGCTGAATATAGCCCTTCGAGCAGTCGATCACTCTGGGCTGCATCACATATTTTGTTTGCATTTGCATAAAAACTATGTGCTTTGGCTGTATTTGGCATACGTGGAATACGGTCAAAGTCGAGATCAATTGAAACCGCTTTAGCCGCCTCACGAACTTGTGATTGGCGCATGCGGACAGCAGTCATACTGCCCAATCTTTGTAAATAAAATGCATTAAAAGGAATGCCATCCACAGGAATATGTGGCAAAAGCTGCACACCCTTCCACTGAAGTTTCACAATGACGTCGGGATGGCTATATCGTAATTTTTCTATTGCGACCTGTAACTGACGTTTCCCGATCATGCACCACGGGCAAATAAAATCAAAAAAAACTTCAATATTGATTTCATGAGTCATCACTTATCATCCGTATCTAATGCTGGGTTGTGTTGAATATTCCGCGGTATTGCCTGCGCATTAAAACGGGCAACATCGCGTACATAATGTTGTTTTGCGTAGAAAAATACCGCCGCAGCTGCAATGCTCATCAGCGGCATGAGTTGAAACGCACTATGTAGTCCAATCAGGTCTGAAACTTTGCCGACCACTAAAGGCCCCAAAGCTAGACCTAGGAAATTGTTGGCTAAGGTTAATGTCGCAAAAGCAGTACTATGAACCGAGTTATGTGTGAGGTTTGCGACCATAGCGCTCGATGGACCATTGGTGCCAAGCGCAATGAACATCCCAAGGCAGATCATCAGTAACTGTGAATTGCCCGCGGGCATTGCAAATGCAATGGATAACAACACACAGCCAATCAAGCAAAATGCGATGGCTAGAGTGACTTTGCGAACGGGGCGATCTCGACCTAAGCGGTCACATAACATACCGCAAAGAATGGTGCCAACCGCACTACTGAGTACGATAAGTGCTGCAATTAAGCCAGCTTTGTCAGTGCTCATACCGTAGTAACGGTTGAGATAACTCGGGAACCAAACGATCACCGTGCCACCCACAAACAACTGCAAACCACTGCCAATATAAGTCGCAATGACTGAGCGACTGGAATAAATAGAACGTAATGGGTTGGTCGATTTATCGTGTTTTTGTTCTGCGCGAAGTTGACGGCAAGTCTTGCCAATTTTTGTTTCTTTCACAATGACTGGATATAAAAAGGCCAAAATCAGCCCAAATACAGCCATGCCTGCAAATGCCCAGCGCCAACCAAAATGCTCGGCCATCACACCACCCAGTGCCATGCCTAGAAATGAACCGAACACGCCACCCGCCATAAAAGCACTGGCTAAAGTGGCACGCATATCGCGTGGGAAAACCGCAACCACGACTGCAATACCGACACTGCCATACGCTGCTTCACCCACGCCGACCATAAAACGAGCCATGAACATTTGTTCATAGTTTTCCGCAACAGCGCAACCTAAAGTGGCTAAACTCCATAGCACGGCCATAAGTGTTAAGCTTTTCACCTTGCCAAATCGGTCTGCCAAAATGGATAAAGGCAACGTCAATAAGCCCACCATTAAAGCCACAATGCCACTGAGTAAACCCAGCTGGCTATCGCTCAGCGTCCACTCACTTTTGATCAAAGGAAAGACCGCATTCAGCACTTGGCGTGACATATAGTCAGAGATGAGCAAGCCAAAAGTTAAAGCAAAAACCAACCACGCATACTTACGTGGTACGTCAATCGATGTATCTAAACCATCTGTAGAACTGGCATATTGATGCGCGCCCATACGACCTCCTTGTGTTTCTTATACGTTCTAATTCTCATTCTTCATAAAAATTGTACTTGATCCGCAGCACAATCATCTTTTTACTCAGTCCGAGTCAACATTCCATTTGACTCGGCTTATGTTCATTTACTTGTTTTAATCGTGACTTATTAACCGACTTTACGATTCATTTCGTATGAATCTTGGTCAGATGCCACTTCATGAATACGTTGCGGAACACCTTTTTGGCCCGCTTTACGGTTCGGTGCCATACCATTGGCCAGTAAGGTTTCTTCAATACTGTTGTACTGCACACCAATGCGGTAAATCTCACGCGCTTCTTTGCCTGAAGCCACTTCACGACCAAGCTCATGGGCAATACGAACGGTTTGCTCAATTTGCTGCACTGAACCAAAACGCTGACCACGGTGATCAATAATCGTATCTTCATTCCCCACACGTGCATGCAAACCCATAGCCATAGACA
The DNA here is from genome assembly GCF_000368805.1 of Acinetobacter johnsonii ANC 3681. Lineage (NCBI taxonomy): Bacteria > Pseudomonadati > Pseudomonadota > Gammaproteobacteria > Moraxellales > Moraxellaceae > Acinetobacter > Acinetobacter johnsonii. Next base: position 272,303 of record NZ_KB849705.1, read on the forward strand.
TGGTGTTAAATGGCAGAACATTTTTCAGTAATGACTCTGAGGTTAAGGTGCAGCCATCTGGAACACGGTGAATGAAGTTGAAGAAGTTAAATGGATTCGGGCCATCAAAACCACCACCAATGCCAATCCACGTCAGGTTCAGCGGCCCCATGTATAAGCCTTTACGCACCATACGCTCTAAGGTTTCTAAGCCGTGCATACCGGTTAACTGGAAGTGCGGCTGAATGCCATTTTGAGTTAGACGCTTTAAGTGTTCAGTCAACCATGCAGGTCCCGCAGGTACGGTCATTTCTGCATAGGCTTCTTGAATGGCAGGATGCTCAAGTGACGTACCTTTTAAATACTCTGGGTACAAAAGCTCCATAATATTCATTTGCGTGGTGTTCACTGCAACCGTCACCTGATCAGGTTTTGGGGTCAGTTCTGCCAACATATGACGCGTATCATCACTGAGCCAAAGTGCAGCTTCACCATCGCTTTCAGGTGCAAATGAAATTGAACCACCAACCTGAATAATCATGTCAGGTACCGCTTCACGCACGCCTGCAATTAGCTCATTAAACTTAGACAAACGCTTTGAGCCTTTGCCATCCAGTTCACGTACATGCAAGTGCAGCACGGTTGCACCCGCCTCATAGCACTCCACTGCTTTTTGAATTTGTTCGTCCATCGTGACAGGAATATCTTCTGGAAAATCCTCTGGCATCCACTCTGGGCCATAAGGCGCAACTGTAATAACCACTTTATCCATGTTTTCTGGGTGCAAAGAATCATCAAAGAATTGCATGTGCATCTCCCTTTATATTGTTCAAATTGTGAATTTAATTAAATGTTTTAATGTTCAGACTTAGTAAGTCTGGTCGCCAATAATACCCGCGCGTTCCATTTTACGGTGGCATGCAGGATAGTCCATCACGGCATAATGCTGTGTGCTACGGTTATCCCAAATGGCAATGCTGTTAGGCTTCCAGCGCCAACGAACTTGATACTCTGGAATGGAGGCCTGTGAAATGAGATAGCGTAGTAAATCCGCTGCACCTGGATTGGCATCTTGCCCAAAACGAACGCGCTCTTTGGTGTGGTAGTTGGTAAAATGAGTGGTAAATGCATTCACATACAGGATTTTTTCACCTGTTTCTGGGTGAGTACGTACTACTGGATGCTCGGCATCGGGGAACTGCGCTTTCAAAGCTAAACGCTTTTCAATTGGCATTGCTGCACCGAAGCTGGCTTCGATACTATGACGTGCACGTAAACCATCAATTTTAGCTTTGATCTCTTCGGGTAAGTTTTCATAAGCCAAAATCATATTGGTCCACATGGTGTCTCCACCGACCTGTGGCGCTTCGACACAACGTAATACGCAACCCATTGGGGGAATTTCACGCCAGCTGGCATCGCTATGCCACGCATTTTCATAGCGATCGATCGGACTATCTGGGCTTTTATAAATTTGCACCAAACCTGGGTGGTCTGGGTGACTCCCTACCGCTGGATGGTCTTCCAACTGCCCAAAACGTTCTGCAAATGCTACATGTTCCGCACGGGTTAAATTTTGATCTCGTAAAAACAACACTCGATGCTTAAGCAGATGTGAGCGAATTTCAGTAAATAAATCTTGATCGTGAATCGCATCTGCCAAATTTATGCCGCTGAGCTCTGCGCCAATATTGCAGCTTAATTGTTCAATTTGCATAAGAAATCCTTTCTAATAACAAACTTAAATAACGAAAATAGATGAACCCGTTGTTTTACGTGCCTCTAAATCACGGTGTGCTTGTACGGCATCTTTAAGTTCATAACGTTGATTAATTTCAATTTTGATTCGACCACTTGCGACATGGTCAAACAGCTCATTGGCCAAAGCTTGCTTTTCAGCAGGGTCAGCAATGTAATCTGCTAGCGCTGGGCGGGTGATATAAAGCGAGCCTTTCATAGCAAGCAGCACTGGATTGAAGTCTGGAATCGGCCCTGATGCCGTACCCACGCACACCATTAAACCGCAACGCTTTAACGAATCTAATGACGACATAAAGGTGTCTTTACCTACGCTGTCAAAAACCACATTGACACCAACGCCATGCGTTAATTCGCGCACGCGCTCCGCCACATTTTCATGGCTATAGTTAATGACATGGTCACAACCATAAGCTTTTGCAATCGCCGCTTTTTTGTCAGATGACGTTGTACCAATTACGGTTAAACCCAGTAACTTCGCCCACTGTGAAACGATTAGACCCACACCACCTGCCGCGGCATGCAATAAAATTGTGTCATCCTTTTTAAAATCATAAATACGACGCATGAGATAGGCAGACGTCAAACCACGCATGGTCATTGCAGCCGCAGTTTCACATGAGATACCTTCAGGAAGTTTGATAAGAACATTTGCGTCAATTAATCGTGACGTGCTGTAAGCACCTAAGGTATTTAAAAAGCCGGTATAAGTGACACGGTCGCCCACTTGAAAGTCGGTAACCCCCTCACCTACAGCCTCAATCACACCAGAAGCCTCTACGCCCATACCATTTGGCAGTGGAATTTGGTATGTACCATCACGGAAATAGGTGTCAGCATAATTTAGTCCTACTGCCACATGACGTAGAAGAACTTGCCCTGCGGCTGGCTTTCCTACTTCTATATCTTCGTAGCGCATTACTTCAGGAACACCCGATCCATAGAATCGTATTGCTTTATTCGACGTCATTTTTCTATCCATGCTATATTTTTATTCAGTGATTAATCACACATCAAAACTACAACACTCAATAGAACGACACTTTACATAAGACGACATTCACTTAGCATTTTACGACATCATAATGCAGTTAGACTATCCAAACCGCTTAAAGCCTTCCACATATAAATTATTTAAAATCAATAATTTTCATTATAATCATTATGTATTTAAATACTTATATGGTTACATTTGAAATGAAAGCTTTGTAGAAAAAATTGAGTAACTCATGCTGCACTTTAAAGTATCCAGCAGCTTACCGAATTTGAGCAACGGCAAGTCACCACTGAACGTCCCGTGACTTTTTATTTTCAAACTATCTTAGAGCCCGATACTAAAAATAGAGATACGAATTAGATGATTTAGCAGGTATGACTCTCTCGACAAAGCACGAGGTACATATTCTCCCACGTGCTGGACTAATGTGGATTAAACAAAAGCTCATGGGATACGAAGACTAAATGTCTTAAACAATGAAACATCGCGCTGGAACTTTCTTTTATTGAAACAGTTCCATTTTAAGTACCATTTCAACATGGTGCTTAAAGGAATGCTGATCTAAGCCCTTTAAACCGAGTTGATAGATCCCTTCTAAACCGCAGACAAAAGCAATCAAACGCCATGCAATGTCTTGACTAGAACTTGCTGTAGAAACTTTAAATTCTTGCTGAGTAATTCCCTGCTCAATCGTAGTCACTAAAGAGTTATGCCATTGTTCCATTGTCACGTTATAAGCTTTTTTAATTTCCAGATCTTGATCAATTAAAATCTCAGCCTCATTCCATAAACGTAAATAAGGTTGTGTTTGTTCAATATTTTCAATGCCGAGCAATAAAAATAGGCGTTCAAGGCTACTATTGGTTGTGATTTGATCTTCCACTTGATCGAGCTGATTCATCAACTCAATAAATACTTCAGCTTTTAAGTGTGAGCTTGATTGAAAATGATGATGCACTTGCCCTGTCGAAACTTGGGCTTCAGCGGCAATCCTACGCACAGTCAAACCATTAAGTCCATCTAGTAGTGCCACGCGTTTTGCTGCATCCAAAATCATCGTACGACGCTGTTCACGGTTTAAATAGTTCATTAATTTGCATTCAACAGAGTTTACAAAACAGATCTTAAACAAAGTTGGACACTTGTTCAAGTATGTTTATAATAAGCAAACTTGAACAAGTGTCCAACTTTAATTAGGTGTTTTATGTCTCGCAAATGGGTGATTTTGGCAATCATCGTACTCATTTATTTACCTGTTTCGATTGATGCAACAGTACTCCACGTTGCGATCCCGACATTGAGTTCAACCCTCTCTTTGTCTGCCAGTGAAATGTTATGGGTCATCGATATTTATTCGCTGATTATGGCTGGACTAATTCTGCCAATGGGCGCGTTGGGAGATCGAATTGGCTTTAAACGTCTGATGTTAATTGGCGCAAGTATTTTTGGTGTAGCGTCATTGATGGCGGCCTGTGCAAATTCAGCCTATATGTTGATTGCAGCCAGAGCCTTTTTAGGTGTCGGGGCAGCCATGATTTTACCTGCAACTTTGGCTGGTGTTCGAAACACCTTCTTAGATGAAAAACAGCGAAATTACGCTTTAGGAGTTTGGGGAACCGTTGGCGGTGGTGGTGCTGCTTTTGGTCCGCTTTTAGGTGGCTTTATATTGGAACACTTTTCATGGGGTACGGTATTCCTCATTAATGTTCCTATTATTATTCTTGTACTCATATTGACTTTATGGCTGGTCCCAAAACAAACAGTACAAACCAAACAGCCTTTGAACCTGTTACAAGCACTGATCTTAGTGATCGCTATTTTAATGCTGATCTATTCGATTAAAACCTCGATCTACGCTTTTAGTTTTTGGATAGTGTTGGTTTTTGCTGTTGGATTATGCTTATTGGTAGGCTTCGTTCGGCATCAACTCCGTGCAGTTCAACCGATGATTGACTTTAGCTTGTTTAAGAATCCTGTCATCTCAACCAGTATTGTGATGGCAATGGTCGCCATGATTGCACTGGTAGGTTTTGAATTATTGCTTTCTCAAGAATTACAGTTTGTGTATGGCTATACACCGCTTGAAGCGGGTCTCTTTATTTTACCGTTTATGATTGCTATCAGTATTGGTGGGCCTTTCACCAGTGTTCTGATGAATCATTACGGTTTACGTCCTGTAGCGACAGTAGGCATGTTGATGTGTGCTGTATGTTTCTTTGGTTTAGCCATGACCGATTTTGGTACACATTATATTCAAGCTTGGGTATGGATGGTGTTGATGGGTATCAGTGTTGAAATTGCATTATTGTCTTCTACAGCAGCCATTATGTCTGCAGTTTCCCCTGAAAAAGCAACCGCAGCTGGGGCGATTGAGGGTATGGCTTATGAGCTCGGGGTTGGTTTGGGAGTTGCTATTTTTGGATTATTACTATCATTATTCTATGCACAATCCATTGTTTTACCAGAGACGCTACCTGCAAATATGCTTACTGAAGCAAGCTCTTCAATTGGTGAAGCGATCTCACTGCTTCGACATTTGGACCCAGCGTTGATGCAAGAGCTTAAACAAGCAGCTTCAGACGCTTTTATTCATTCACATAGTAAAGTGCTCACTATTTCAGGTGTGATGTTTTTAATTCTCTCTGTCTTTGTTTGGCGAGCTTTACCAGATAAAGTGAAATCTGCTAATTTATAAATTCTTTATAATATTCAACTACTTATACTAGATAAAACGAGGCTTTATGCGATAAATTGCATAAATCTCCGTTAGTTTTTAACATGAATTTATAACTTGAAAAATTTAAATAATGATGAATAGTCACTGAAATTTTAGACATAAGCTTATTTATAGATCTTCAATTACATTTAGTATTATGACATTTTCAATATTTTTAAGGTCATATTTGATTTTTACTCTTTTTCCAACAGCATATTTTGCAGCATCACCTTTTCTCATGATAACTTTAAATTTATCAGTAATAGTTTCATTTCCATCGATGTTGAAACGCAATTGCATAAAAAATAGCGGTTGATATTGAACTTTAATAAGAGAGTCTAAGTAATAAACAATTTCAGCCTCTGTCTCTTTACCTCCTATAGACCTACAGATCTTATAGTAAATATCTTTTAATAATATTTTCCAGAACACTAATATTACAAGCCCGCCAATTATAAACGAGAAAAAAAATGAGTAACGGATTCACCAAATAAGCCCTCATAGAGACCAAACTTGCCTTAGCCAATCTCTATATTAAAAAGACATTTAGGAAATATGAAATTGATTCAGATGGTCATAAGTCAGAATTAAAACCTTCGAAATGAAATTCAATGACAAGACAACATTATAAGTATGTAAGCTTTCTGATTTTTTTATTGCTTACATAGTGCTTACAAGAAATTAACTATAAAAAAACCACTTAGGATTAATACACCTAAGTGGTTGATATATATGGTGGGCCCACCGTGACTTGAACACGGGACCAACGGATTATGAGGGAAAACAACAGTAGATTTTTTATTATTAAATATCAATATTTTATATTTCTACCCATAACAAAACATCAATAAAATCAATAAGACCGCCCATAAATCACCTAAGTATTTGAAAAATGATTAAATACTAAAACTCTATATCAAGATAACAATTATCATTCATTTCTAAGTATAAGAAAAATAAAGTGTACATCTAACAAAAAAACAGGTGAAAACCGCAAATGTACCGCAACTGCGGCAAGTACCGCAAAAATAGACCGCAGAAATGTAATAAGTTTTTAATAGACCGCAAAGACCTTGATAGCTTTGTGAACAAAGGAACTGACCGCAAGGTTTGAAGTTGGTAAAGGAAATACTGAAAATAGGAAATAAAGATTCCCTACTACTGAAAGTAGGAAATCTATCTGTATTAGCTACGAGCAATTCAATTGCGAGTATTAAAAATCAATCTTTGAATCATCGTAATTAGGAAACTTTCCTTGCAAATCTAGGCCGCTATCATTGCTCAAGAAGTATTGACCATCAGGATCAATTTGAATAAACGTAAACTTATCATCTTCACAAGAAATCTCTATTCCACCTGAAGCACGCACTCCACTCACTGTACCGCAATTCACAGCTCCCTTTGAAAGACTCTTACTAACGATCGTATAACCTTTTGAATTTTTATAAAGACTTAATTGTTTTGAATTATCTGAGAATAAAAGATCTCCATAATTTGAGCTTTCGTCTTTTGTAGATTCAATAACTTTTTCATTCTTTGGTGTTTCTACAACTTTTTCATTTTTTGAAGTCTGATCTTGAGCAGCTTGTTCCTCTTTAATTTGATTAGCTAATGATAAAGTCATTAATGCCTTCAGTTCTGGAGATAATTCAGTAGCCCCATCGAAGATTACTTTTCCATCTTTATCTAAAAACTCGATAGAATCCACCCCTAAAGAACCTTTCATCTTAAGCTTATAGCCAGCTTGGCAATTTGAAGTACTACTTTTTTCATCTTTGATTAAATTAGGATCTGTACAATCAACTACTAGATCTATCTCCTTTAATTCAACTATTAATTTTGAATTTTTTTCTTGTTCCGATTTGGATTTTGTTGGGTCATAATTAAACCCATATACGACCAATCGCCCATCTCTTGATATCACATAAGGTATTAAATCTTTTTTCGCATTTTTTCCATCATTTTGATCGCTAGATTTACCTAAATAAAAGGCCACACAAGCAACAATAATAAGAGCTAAAACTGCTGAAATTATTACAATCGTTTTCTTCATGAATATTCTTCTACGATAAATGAATAAGATGACTATTTTTGAATAGCACAATTATTATACTAAATAACACCCTGTTTTATAATGCTTTTCGATGGAATTTAATTCTATAAAAAGACTTGAATGGCTCCCTAATATTCCCTATTAGGCTCAGCTAAAATCAATGAATCATCTATAGCTAGTTAATAGTACACCCCACTAAATTTTCCAAAAAAAAGAAAACTCCCCCTCTAGAAGTTACAACTAACCCATGCTGCGTAACACAGTCCATGATTCTGCCTCACTAGTGAAGTTTTCCCCCATCACAATTCTATAGTGATAAGAACTTCCCATTTTTTCAGATTGAGTCATAAAAGAAACCACGAAAGCTGAGAAAATGGGAATTGTGAGCACGTTATGGGCGAGCAATTTATGCTGCAAAAATCTTTTCTATACTGACTTCCAGGGGTTTCTTTTTGCCAGTGTAACTATCGTACTTATCCTTACCTAATGTAAAAACACTCTTTTTTTGCACGGAATCTGTCTGCCAATACTTAAGAGAAATATATTCATATCCACCTACAGCAATACCATGAAACTCTAGATAACGTCGTTCAGGCTTATTTCTGTTCTTATCCTGTACCTCAAAATAATTGGACAAATAATTCAGTGCCTTACTTTCGGCAATTTCATACTTATCAGTTTCATCATTGTATTTCATCCCTTTTATCAAATATTGTTTGATAATACTTTGCATCGGGATATGTGTGCACTTATGCACTTTTTTGATAGTACTTTGCAAAAGTGAAGCGGCTTGTGCTCCTTTTAATCGATACTTACCAGAAAAACACTTGTCCGACTTTCGTGTATAAAAGTTTTGCACCAAAGTTTGAATAAATACATTACCTGCGTAAGCATCACCAGCAACGATAACTCGTCTTGTGTCTCTAGCTTGCAAAATCGCCTTTATATCATGCAAATTAGAAATATGCTGAGCCAAGTAAATAGTATCCTCAACAACTGTCACCATTTGGTCAGGGTATTGAGGAGATTCACATAAAACGGCTGATTCTAAATAGTCTTCCGTATTGGATTTTTCCTTAATGAACTTATCTGAGATGTCTTTAAGCGTACTGATATCAGCGTTATGAAATGTTCTAAAGTGATTTAGAAAAAAAGCTAACCCTTCATCAATACTCTCATCATATGCCTTTTGATCACTCTCTTTTTCATCATCACAAAACTCCTTGATATAAGGTGGAGTTACTGTCATCGTATCAATCACGAATTTTAGAATACAATTCGGTAAAAAATCCCGAATCCTTTTTGCGAAGTAACTATAATTAGAATAGCAGTATGCAGCATCCATTCGGTACAAAGTAGCAACCAAACTCGCGATATTCTGTTCAGCTTTGCCTCGATAGGCCGTAAATAATTTACAGCCAATAAAATCATTAAAGCTCTCATTCAGTTTCTTGATTTTGTCATAAATACTTTGCTTTTCCTTGTTCTCTATTTGACCAAGGAAATCAAGTGAAAAGTCATGCATCAAAGCTGACATTGATTCGGCAACTTTTGAAACACGTAGAATATAATTTTGCATTCTTTTTAAGTGCTTACTATGACATTTCTTGATATCAATTGCTGCATTATTCATTTCTGTATGCAGTAACAATTCACAGGGTACATTAGCTGTGCGCAATCTCCCTAAAAATTGTACTAGTTCTTCGACATGCGCTTGTTTACCTATAATACAAACACTATCCATTTCAAAGTCAGGATTATTGAGGTTTACAGCTTCATCCATAATTGATGTTGTGAATACAATATCAATACCAGCAGGAATTTTCTGATTTTCAAAGATATCACTGATCTCTTGGTTATTTTTGCTCTTGCTATGGACTACTAAGCATTTACAGCCGTGCTTCGTTGAAAAATAGCGTTTTGCTCGTTCACATTTCTCTCGTGAATTAATTCTGACCAAAATCGTTTTAGGTTTAATAGGTCCACAAAAGTCTTTATTGTGCTTTCTGACCTGCAAGATTTTCTTTTCCAGAAATGCAATATGGCTATAGTGATCTCCATTCTTTAAATACCTTACCGAAATATGGCGTTGGATAGCTTTTGTACGTTCAATCTGCACGATATGATCAAGATGAATATTCAGTGGTGCAAACAACTCATCTGTAAAAGTCGCTGTTAATAATAAAATATTTGGTATTTCTCGTTTCTGTAATGAAAAAATAATCGGGTTAATGGCTTCATCACGGAAGCTGCCGATTGAATAGGCCTTATGACATTCATCAAGTACTACAAGAGTTTTATCTTTGTGCTGTTGACTCATTAATTTATAAATTTTTTCAAATTTATCGTATGTCGCTACGATGACACCCTTGTGGGTACGAATCGATTCATCAGGGTTCTGATTGGCAAAGAAAAATTGGTATAGCTTTTTGTTAGATGAGTCGCTGTATTCGTTCTGAAGTTCAGCGACTTTCGCTTGAGTAGGTACCACCATTAAAACCATGTCAAACTGTCGATGTAAATCCTCCATTGTAAAAGTTGTTTTACCAACTCCTGTAGGTGCAATAATTAAAGTCGTTTGATTGGCCGCAATCTGAAGTTTGATATCTGATAAATATTGATCATTTTGAAGTAAAAGTTGATTTTTTTGCATGACAAAGTCCTAGGCATATGCAAATACATATGCCTTTTTAGAAAGTGTTGAATTAGATAGTGTTAGATTGTTGAGTCTGGACGAGCACTATTAATGCGATTGGCTAGGAGTTCAGAAGCATTACGCAATGTATCCTGCCGTAAGTGAGCATAGCGTTGTGTTGTGATCGGTGAGGCATGACCCAATAAATGTTGTATAACATAGATATCACATCCATTGTTAACCGCCATACTTGCAAAGTTATGGCGTAAATCATGAATCCGAAATTCCTGAATATCTGCTGCATCCAAAATCTTTTGGAAAGTTTTACGAATGTCGTTATAAGACAAACCTGTTTGTGGATTGGCAAATACATATTCATATTTTCGTGGCATTCTGCGAATAATCCGCTGAGCTTCTGTATTCAGTTGAATCACGCGGGGTCTGCCAGATTTATTCTCATTCAGCTTCCAGATCCAATTGCTTTGATCAAGTTCAGTCCATTTGAGATGAAGAACCTCACTCTTGCGTGCACCAGTCAATAAAAGCATTTCGACAATTCCTATGATGATGTGATTCTGAATTCCATACTTATTAGCATTTGCGAGAACAAGCATTAGGCGTTTGAGTTCCTCCTCACTTAAATAACGCTCAATCTGATTTTTCTCGACATATTTTTTGACACGCATCATGGGATTTTGATCAATCAATTCGCGCTCAACTGCCATCTTTAAGATTGAGCTCATGAGTGCACGTGTCCGATTGACTGTTGCATTTTTGCAGCCACTTTCCTTAACCTGTGTTAGAGCATCAGTAAGCATTGCCGATGTCACTTGGTCAATTTTGACTGCACCTAAAATCGATAGAAGATGATTCATAAATCTTGACTGATCATCTTTCCAAGACTTTTTATTCTGTTTTGCATATGGTAAATAGTACTTTTCAAAGAACTCATGAAATGTAGGTAATGCAGCCTTCTTTTGCATTTCTAGAAAAGGATTGATACCTTTTGAAAGCTGCGCTTGATAACGCTGTGCTAACAGAATAGCCTCATCTATTGAAAGATCAGGATGTTTACCAAGTACTTTAGATTCCTTTTTCCCTTTAAAAACGTACCTTAAGAAATAGGTTAAACTCTGCCTGGATTTAACTAGTTTCAGCCCTTTTGCTTCAGGAATAGATAATTCAACTTTTGACTTTCCTTCAGGAATGGAAATTTCATTAGGGTTTAGCAAAGCATAGTTCGGGGTAACTAGCCGATGGTGTGTTTTCATGTCTGCTCCATAAAATTTTGGGCGCAAAAAACCTTTTCAAATATAAAATTTATTTGAAATTAAATAGGATTTATGCGATTGAGTATTTCAAGAAATATAATATTTACCTGAAATTAATTTAAGATCAGGGTTTAATTTAAGAATATAGTCTTGATATAAATTCAAATTTCTATGGGTGCATGCTGGCCATAGATTAAGTGATTTAGATCATTAGTAATTAATCATCTAATGAAGATATTTCATTTAATGTAGTTAAAATAATATCTTCATCATCTTCTTTCGGGGTTTTAGCAGTAACTACTCTAAGAGCATAATATCCAATCGTTTTTCCTTGCTTATCTAATACATAAAAACCTAAATCAGAGTACTTGTTCTTTTCTAATTTTTTAGAAAAAACTAAAAGCACTGTATTAATTTCTAGAGTAGAGAAAATATCATGCAGATAGTCCATACAATCTGAATTCTGCCAATCATTAATTTGCTCAAAATTTCTCCACAATCCATTTTTTTTCGAATAGTAATATCCCATATCGAAGTTATAAGCCTCTGAAAATATTTTCATCTGAAAAGCAAAATTTTTATTAAGTTCATCCAAACTATATTTTTCAGGATCGAACAATATTCCTCTAGGTTGGCTTATTTCATCTACTTCAGAAATAGTAAAAATTTTATATGCTCCAATTGGGGTTTTTTCTGGATCTGTATATCCATCAACTCCATAAATAAAGCTTTTAGCTAAACATCCGTTAAAATCTAGTAATTGTTCCATATTAGAATCAGTAAATTTTGTTCGATTTGTACTACCATAATTAAGCATTTTTAGGCTCCAATTTATTTCGAAGAATTCAGGTTTCTGTAAGGATGAGGCAGAGCTTACTTAATTTATTTTCAAATTAAAAGGCGAATAAAATTTAATCAAAATGGGGGGTGTTGACTTTTATATATAAATGATTTTTAAAGATTATTTTTTTAAAACATAGCTTAAGCAAGGACATCTAGGAGAAAATAATTTAAACCTATTTGGCCCAGGAGTTTTAGTGAAAAATTTAAAAGTGAAGTAACAGATCAACAGAATTCTTGAAATATCTAAAAACAATAAGAGTAAAAAATAATCACTTTTATTAGAATTAATAATTATAAAGAGCAGTTCAATTGTTTTTTTAATTTATTTTTTATCTTTTTATGTGAATTCATTCGGACTAGTAGACCCTGAAAAACTCTATAAGGGAAAAGCATTAAACCTTACCCACCCTTAAAAAAGCAAAAAATAACCGTAAAGCCCAAAAGCTTTACGGTTCATTTTGCGGTACTAGTTGTGGTCTTACATTTTATAACTAAGATTATGAGTTTTCTGCCGTATGGTTTTCTTTTAATTGATCGATATATTTAGCAATCCAGTCTAGACGTTCTTCAGTAAACTTCCATTCATCAGGAATCACTTCTGTTGATCCCCAACCGTGTGCTCTTTTAGTCCACACATGATTTTCATAAAGAATAGTATCTCCTCTATTATTTGCGGTTGCTTTTAATCTAGCGGCTATTTGCTCTGGAGTAGCTAAGTAAATTCTTGGCATATCAGTTAAATCAGTGCCTTTAAACTGGACTAAACAAAAAATAGTTCGAGTAGAGTGCTTTGCTGACCATGCGTCTACTGCTGCATGATAGTTTGCTTCTTTAAGAAATGATTGTGTTAATCCCCAACTGCCATCTTTACTTCCCTTTACAGAGATTTTTAAAGAATTTTCATACTTTTTATTATCGATTAATAAATCATATTCTGGTTGATTAGCTCCATATTGAACAGACACATCCCATCCACAACGGGCAAATTGGGCAGCCGCTATTGCTTCTGCTGCTGTTGCTACATGCCAAGAATTAATCATCAATTTCCCCTAGATTTTTTAAAGTTAAAACATATTAGCTGCATCTTTATAAGTATCCTAAAAAGCAAATTTTACAGATAACTAAAAAAGTATTCATTATGATAAATAGATATTAATCCATAAATTAATCAATAAAAAATACCGTAAAGTTTTTAGGCTTTACGGTTCATTTGCAATACTAGCTTTGATCAATAGTCACTAGGCAGTAATATCGTGGTCACTGATCGATCAGCTTCAGTAATGATCCAGATTTTATCATTGGAGAATGTAGCTCGACATGATA